>NZ_JABFFR010000029.1 GCF_013423485.1 Azospirillum oleiclasticum | reverse complement strand
TGCAAGCCGGTATGAACTTTCCGGACAGACTCTAACGCAGAAGCGCCCGACCACAATTGCGAGCACAAAGAGATTGTTGAAAATCTGATATGCGTCCTAAAAACTCCCTTATTATCGCCTGGATTGACTTAAGGATCTAGAAGATTGATATCCTCCGCATCCACCACACGCCGCGCGATCTCGTAGGCGAAGCCCGCCCGCCCAAGCGCCGCCAAATCCTTCTCCCGATGCGCCGCCCGCGTCTCCGCCGACCGGAAGGACCCGAGTCGGCGGCGCTTCGCCAGCGCCATAGCGGCCGCGAGGTCCAGGTCGCCCTCCACATCCTCCCGCAGGCCACCCAGCGCCGCGTCGGCGGTGTCGCGGTCCACGCCCTTGGCGGCAAGCTTTTCGCGGATGGCGCGGGTGGAGGCGCCGCGCCGGTGCAGCGACTCGGCGCGCATGCGGGCGTAGCTGTCGTCGTTCAGCAGCCCAGCACCGCGGTAGCGCTCGACCAGCGCCTCCACCCAGCCGGCCGCCTGCTCGCGGTCGGTGCCGTGCGCCTGGACCGAGCGGTCGACCTTGCGCATCAGCACGCGCCGCAGGTTCTCCGACGAACTGGCGAAGCGCTCCAGATAATGCAGGGCGGCACGCTCCAGATAGTCGGGCGTGACGCGCCGCGGGGGCCGGCGGTTGGCGGGTGATGGGGCGGTCATGGCAGCCGCCCCATGCCGGCGGTTGCCGGGCACGGTGCGACAGTCCTATTGTCCGCCGTCCAACGATGGTTCAGGTACGCATGGCTCATCCTCTTCCTCCCATGCCGCGCACCGTCGGCGCCGTCAACTGGGTCGGTCTGTGGACCCTGTACGCGCGCGAGGTGTGGCGGTTCGTGAAGGTGCACCAGCAGACCATATGGGCGCCGGTGGTCACCACGCTGCTGTTCTACGCCGTCTTCGCCCTGGCGCTGGGGGCGGAATCGCGCGTCGTGGGCGGCGTGCCCTACATGCAGTTCCTGGCTCCCGGTCTGATCATGATGGCGATGGCGCAGAACGCCTTCGCCAACACCTCCTCCTCGGTGGTGATCTCGAAGGTGCAGGGCAACATCGTCGACATCCTGATGCCGCCCCTGTCGCCGCTGGAGCTGGCGACCGCCTTCGTCATGGGTGGGGTGACGCGCGGGCTGGCGGTGGGCATCGTCACGGCGCTCGCCATCTGGACCGTGGTCCCCATCCGCATGCCGCACCCGGAGTTCGTGGTGTTCCACGCGGTGATGGCCTCCATGCTGCTGTCGCTGCTGGGCTTCATCGGCGGCGTGTGGTCGGAGAAGTTCGACCACATCGCGGCGGTCACCAACTTCGTGGTCACGCCGCTGTCCTTCCTGTCCGGAACCTTCTATTCGGTGCAGAACCTGCCGGAGGTGTTCTGGTGGGTGGCGCATTTCGACCCGTTCTTCTACATGATCGACGGGCTGCGCTACGGCTTCACCGGCCATTCCGACGGCACACTGGGCCTCGGCATCCTGGTGATGCTGGGGACCAACGGGTTCCTGTGGTGGGTGGCGTACCGGATGCTGAAGACGGGTTACAAACTGAAGGCCTGAATTGCCCGTGGGGCAAACGTCCTTCCGTTGACAGCGCAAGCTTATCTCTTATTATCTGCCGCTTCCCGGCGGACAGGGTGTCCGCCGGGCTTTTCCATTTCGGGGGACCGTCCCGTGATTCCCGTCGTCATGCCCACCTACGCCCGCGCCGACATCGTGTTCGAGCGCGGCGATGGCCCGTATCTGTTCGATACGGACGGGCGACGATACCTGGATTTCGCGGCCGGCGTCGCCGTCACCGCACTGGGCCACGCGCACCCGCATCTGAACGCGGCGCTGATGGCCCAGGCCGGCAAGGTCTGGCACACCTCCAACCTGTTCCGGGTGGCGGGGCAGGAGTCGCTCGCCAAGCGGCTGACCGAGAACAGCTTCGCCGACACCGTCTTCTTCACCAACTCCGGCACCGAGGCGTGGGAGTGCGGGCTGAAGGTGGTGCGCCGGCATTTCTACGAGGCCGGCCAGCCCGAGCGGAACCGCGTCATCACCTTCGAGCAGTCCTTCCACGGCCGCACGCTGGCCGCCATCTCGGCGGCCAAGCAGGAAAAGCTGATCAAGGGCTTCGCACCGCTGCTCGACGGCTTCGACCAGGTGGCCTTCGGCAACCTGAACGAACTGCGCGCCGCCATCACGCCCGAGACCGCCGCCATCTGCCTGGAGCCGATCCAGGGTGAAGGCGGCATCCGCCCAGCGTCGATCGAGTTCATGCGCGCCGTCCGCGAGATCTGCGACGAGTTCGGGCTGCTGATGTTCCTGGACGAGATCCAGTCGGGCATGGGCCGCACCGGCAAGCTGTTCGCGCATGAGTGGGCCGGCATCAAACCCGACGTGGTGGCGGTGGCCAAGGGCATCGGCGGCGGCTTCCCGCTCGGCGCCTGTCTCGCCACCGAGGCTGCGGCATCCGGCATGACCGCGGGCACCCATGGCAGCACCTATGGCGGCAACCCGCTGGCGACCGCGGTCGGCAACGCCGTGCTCGACGTGATCCTGGAACCTGGCTTCCTGGAGAAGGTCCAGCGCACCGGGGCTCTGCTGCACAGCCGCCTGGAAGGGCTGCTGGCGAAGCACCCCACGGTGTTCACGGAGCTGCGCGGCCAGGGGCTGATGCTCGGCCTGAAATGCGGCCCGGCGGTGGGCGACGTGATCGCCAAGGCGCGCGCCAACGGCCTGCTGGGCGTGCCGGCCGGCGACAACGTGATGCGCCTGCTGCCGCCGCTCATCATCGGCGAGGCCGAGGTGGCGGAGGCCGTGGCCATCCTCGACCGCACCGCGGCGGAGGTGAAGCCGTGAGCCCCCGGCACTTCCTCGACATCGACCGGCTGGACACCGCCACGCTGCGCGGCATCCTCGACCGTGCCGTGTCGATCAAGAAGGACATCGCCGGCCACCGTGGCCTGCTGGCGGGCCGCGCGCTGGCGCTGATCTTCGAGAAGCCGTCGACCCGCACCCGCGTCTCCTTCGAGGTGGGCATGCGCCAGCTCGGCGGTGATGTGGTGGTGCTGAAGCCGGACGACATGCAGCTCGGCCGCGGCGAGACCATCGGCGACACCGCGCGCGTGCTCAGCCGCTACGTCGATGCGGTGATGGTCCGGACCACCGGCGAGGAGAGGGTGCAGGAGTTGGCGGCCCACGCCTCCATCCCCATCATCAACGGGCTGACCGACCAGTCCCACCCCTGCCAGATCATGGCGGACGTGATGACCTTCGAGGAGCATCGCGGCCCCATCGCCGGCAAGGTGGTGGCCTGGAGCGGCGACGCCAACAACGTCTTCGTGAGCTGGGTGCACGCCTCCGTGCGGCTCGGCTTCGAGATGCGCATGGCCTGCCCGGATTCGCTGGGTCCGGAGCCGGCTCTGGTGGAGTGGGTGGAACGCGAGGGCGGCCGCCTCGTCGTCACCAGCGACCCGGCCGAGGCGGTGGCGGGGGCCGACTGCGTGGTCACCGACGCCTGGGTGTCGATGAACCACACCGACGACGACCACCGCCACGCCGTGCTGCCGCCCTATCAGGTGAACGAGGCGCTGATGGCGAAGGCCAACCCCGGCGCCGTCTTCATGCACTGCCTGCCCGCCCACCGCGGGGAGGAGGTGACGGACGGCGTCATCGACGGGCCGAACTCCGTGGTGTGGGACGAGGCGGAGAACCGCCTGCACGCCCAGAAAGCCATCCTGGCTTGGTGTCTGGGGGTCTGACTCCCATATGTTCCTGGCACGGCCCGGCCGCGCGACCCGCCTCCACGGGGTGCGCGGCCGGGCCGTTTCCGCATTCATGCCGCCCCTTGCGGCATGCGACGTCATGGATCATCGCGAATGACCGACCAAGCCACCGTCCGCACGCCGATGGACGACCTCGTCCAGCCCTTCCAGATCGAAGCCTCGCGCCTGCGCGGGCGCATGGTCCGGCTGGGGCCGGAGCTGGATGACATCCTGAACCGCCACGCCTACCCCGAGCCAGTCGCCCGTTTCCTGGCGGAGACTCTGGCGCTCGCCGTGCTGCTCTCCAGCATGCTGAAGTACGAGGGCGTCTTCACGCTCCAGACCAAGGGTGACGGCCCGATCAGCCTGATGGTCGCCGATGTCACCTCGGTGGGTGACCTGCGCGCCTACGCCCAGTTCGACGAGGAGGCGCTGCGCAAGGCCGGCGACGATGTGGACATCGCCCCCGCCCCGGCGCTGCTGGGCAAGGGCTACATCGCCTTCACCGTCGACCAGGGTGCGGACACCGACCGCTACCAGGGCATCGTCGAGCTGTCCGGTAAGACGTTGGCCGACTGCGTGCAGCATTATTTCCGCCAGTCCGAGCAGATCGACACCGGCGTCACCGTCGGCGTCGGCCGCGACGAGGCGGGCGGCTGGCGCGCCGGGGCCATCATGATGCAGCGGCTGCCGCCGGACCAGGGGCCGGCCGCCGTGCTCGCCAGCGACACCGAGGACGACTGGCGCCGCGCCATGGTCATGCTGACCAGCGTCACCACCGAGGAGCTGCTGAACCCCGAGCTGGGCGCCAGCACGCTGCTCTACCGCCTGTTCCATGAGGACGGCGTGCGGGTGTGGCCGCCGCAGGCGCTGCGCTTCGGCTGCCGCTGCTCACGCGAGCGGGTGGAAACAATGCTCGCCAGCCTGCCCCGCGAAGAGGTCCAGGACCTGAAGGTCGATGGCGTGGTGGAGGTGGTCTGCCAGTTCTGCTCCACCGCCTATCGCTTCGACGACGCGGAGCTGGAGCGGGTGTACGGAGGGGTGTGACCCCGGTAGGGCCGGTCACTCCGGCCCGAACCACCACAACGCGGCCGCGCCTGCCCCAGTCAGCCATAGCGCGACGATCACGGCGGCAGCGGCTAGGTTCGCCGGAAGCCGTGCATCACCCGCGGCGGCGCGGTGCTCCGCCATGACGTCGGCCGGGATCAGCCTCAGGACCAGCATGATGCCGAGCGGGACGATCACGACGTCGTCGAGATATCCCAGCACCGGAACGAAATCGGGAATCAGGTCGATCGGCGACAGCGCATAGGCCACGACGCAGAGCGCGACGATGCGGGCGATCCAGGGCGTCCGCGGGTCGCGCGCCGCCCGGTGGACCGCCACGACCTCGCGTTTCAGACGACGCGCCCAATCCCGGAGCGCCAACAGCATGGGTGCCCGCTCACCGCTTGGCGGCGGCGGGCGGCAAGTCCTCTTCCAGGATGGTCATGTGGAAGGCGTAGGAGACCTCGCCCTCCTCCTCGTCGCGGTGGAGCACGCCGATGAATTCGTCGCCGAGCTTCACCTCGACCGGCGCGCCGCGCTTGGGCGGCGGCACGATGGTGATGGACTTGTTGCCGAAGGTCTGGCGCAGATAGGCCTCGACGCGGGCGATTTCGTTCGGGGTCATGATGGTGGTGGCCTTTCCTCGGTCGCTGCCGGGCGACGGGAGGAACGCCGCGCCGGCGTCGCGCACCCATACCCCACCCCGCCGCCCCCGCGCAAGGACGGAGGCGGCGGATCGGCCGAACGGGCATCAGGCCGGCGGCATCACGTCACGGCGTCCTTCGCCCCGCGCAGCAGCCGGCGCACCGGCGTGCCGTCGATGGTCAGATCACCGCCTTCCGCCCCGACATGCACGGTCTGCCCGTCGCCCACCTTGCCCTCCAGCATCAGGGTGGCCAGCGGGTTCTGCAACTCGCGCTGGATCACCCGCTTGAGCGGCCGGGCGCCGTAGACGGGGTCGTATCCGGCCTCGGCGAGCCAGCGGGTGGCCGCCTCGTCCACCTCCAGCGTGATGTCGCGCTCGGCCAGCATGCGGGTGAGGCGGCGGAGCTGGATGGCGACGATGCCGCCCATGTGGCCGCGGGACAGCCGGTGGAACAACAGGATCTCGTCCAGCCGGTTCAGGAACTCCGGCCGGAAGGCGGCCCGCACCACCTCCATCACCTCGGCGCGCACGGCCTCGCTGTCCTGCCCCTCGGGCTGGTTCGCCAGCACCTCGGAGCCGAGATTCGAGGTCATGATGATGACCACATTGCGGAAATCCACCGTCCGCCCCTGCCCGTCGGTCAGGCGCCCGTCGTCGAGCACCTGGAGCAGGACGTTGAAGACGTCGGGGTGGGCCTTCTCCACCTCGTCGAACAGCACGACCTGATAGGGCCGCCGGCGCACCGCCTCGGTCAGCGCCCCGCCCTCCTCGTAGCCGACATAGCCCGGAGGGGCGCCGATCATGCGGGCGACGGAGTGCTTCTCCATGTATTCGGACATGTCGAGCCGGACCATCGCCGTCTCGTCGTCGAACAGGAACTCCGCCAGCGCCTTGGTCAGCTCGGTCTTGCCGACGCCGGTCGGGCCGAGGAACAGGAAGGAGCCGATCGGCCGGTTCGGGTCCTGCAAACCCGCGCGCGCGCGCCGCACGGCGTTGGAGACGGCGACGATCGCCTCCTCCTGACCGACAACGCGGGTGCTCAGCTTCTCCTCCATCGCCAGCAGCTTCTCGCGCTCGCCGGCCAGCATCTTGTCGACCGGGATGCCGGTCCAGCGGCTGACCACCGCGGCGATGTCGCTGTCGCGCACCTCCTCGTTCAGCATGCGGCTCTGGCTGGCCGCCTCGGCCTCCACCAGTTTCCGTTCCAGTTCCGGAATGACGCCGTAGGTCAACTCGCCCGCCCGGCTCCAGTTGCCGTCGCGCTGGGCCTGCTCAAGCTCCGTCCGGGCGTGGTCGAGATGCTCCTTGAGCTTCTGGGCGCCCTGCAGCTTGTCCTTCTCCGCGTGCCAACGGGCGGTCAGTTCGGCCGATTCCTGTTCCAGATCGGCCAGTTCGGACTCCAGGGAGTTGAGGCGTTCTTTCGAAGCCGGATCGGATTCGCGCTTCAGCGCCTCCCGCTCGATCTTGAGCTGGATGATGCGGCGGTCCAGCTCGTCGATCTCTTCCGGTTTCGAATCGACCGCCATGCGCAGCCGCGAGGCCGCCTCATCGACCAGATCGATGGCCTTGTCCGGCAGGAAGCGGTCGGTGATGTAACGGTTGGACAGAGTCGCCGCCGAAACGATCGCGCCGTCGGTGATGCGCACGCCGTGATGGACCTCGTAGCGTTCCTTCAGGCCACGCAGGATGGAGATGGTGTCCTCCACCGTCGGCTCGGACACGAAGACCGGCTGGAAGCGCCGGGCCAGCGCCGCGTCCTTCTCCACATGCTTGCGATATTCGTCCAGCGTCGTTGCACCCACGCAATGAAGCTCGCCGCGGGCCAACGCGGGCTTCAGCATGTTGGACGCGTCCATGGCGCCGTCGGCCTTGCCGGCGCCGACCAGCGTGTGCATCTCGTCGATGAAGACGATGATCTCGCCGGCCGCCGCCTGGATTTCCTGAAGCACGGCCTTCAGCCGCTCCTCGAACTCGCCGCGGTACTTGGCACCGGCCACCAGCGCGCCGAGGTCGAGCGCCAGCAGCTTCTTGTCCTTCAGCCCCTCCGGCACGTCGCCCTTGACGATGCGCTGGGCCAGGCCTTCGACGATGGCGGTCTTGCCGACGCCGGGCTCGCCGATCAGCACCGGGTTGTTCTTGGTGCGGCGGGCCAGCACCTGGATGGTGCGGCGGATCTCCTCGTCGCGACCGATGACGGGGTCGAGCTTGCCCTCCCGCGCCGACTCCGTCAGGTCGCGGGCGAAGCGCTTCAGGGCGTCATAGCCCTGCTCGGCGGACGCGCTGTCGGCGGTGCGGCCCTTGCGCACGTCGTTGATGGCGGTGTTGAGGCCCTGGGGCGTGACGCCGGCGGACTTGAGCGCCTTCGCGGCGGGGGTGCCGTCGGTCATGGCGAGCGCCAGCAGCAGCCGCTCGGCGGTGACGAAGCGGTCGCCGGCCTTCTCGGCCACCTTCTCCGCGCTTTCGAAGACGCGCGCGAGTTCGGGCGCCAGATAGATCTGGCCGGCCCCGGAGCCCTCGACCCGCGGCAGCCGGTCCAGCTCCGCGTCCACCGCGGACAGCGCCGCGGCCGGGTCGCCGCCGGACGCGCGGATGAGGTTGGCGGCCAACCCCTCCTTGTCGTCCAGCAGGATTTTCAGGATGTGCTCGGGCGTCAGCCTCTGGTGGCCGCGCCGGAGCGCCAGCGTCTGCGCCGACTGGACGAAGCCGCGGCTGCGCTCGGTGTATTTTTCGAAGTCCATGAACACGCTCCCTTTCCAGGCCGATCGTCCGCCAGGCAGCCCGATCCGCCAGACCCACGAGACAAGTGCGATCACAAAAGGATACCGTGGCAGATGTGGGAACGCCGCAACCCGTTGCAAGACCATGCCACCGCGGGGGTCTTTGCACGGCGCGCAACCCCGCAACGAACGTTCCTCCTACGAAACGGCTTACCTTCCGTGATTCCCCTGTCCCCCCGCGCGATGCGGATCGCCTGGCACGCCCGCAACCTGTGGCACCGGCTGACACGCCCCATCACGATGGGTGTACGCGTCATCGTGCTGGAGGAGAGTACACCCGCCCGCGTGCTGCTGATCCGCCACAGCTACATCGGCGGCTGGCATCTTCCGGGCGGCGGCGTGGACCGGAATGAAACGCTGGTGGAGGCCGCCCGCCGCGAGGTGCGGGAGGAGGTGGGGCTGGCGATCGACTGCGAGCCGCAGCCTTTCGGGCTGTACGCGCGGTTCCGCCATGGCGCCAGCGACCATGTCGGCGTCTTCGTCGCCCGCGGTTGGAGCGGACAGCCCCGCGTGGACGGGGTGGAAATTCTGGAAGCCCGCTTCGTGGCTCTCGACGCCCTGCCCGACGATCTGTCTCCGGCCACACGGCGGCGTCTCGACGAGTTCGCGGGACGGACGGCGCGGGCTGAACGCTGGTGACAAAACGTCCACGCCGCGGTTGACAGTGTCGGGCGCGCCGCATCACTGTGCAGTGCAATGAACACGACCATCGCCACGATCCGCCGCTACCCCGTAAAAGGGCTGAGCGCCGAAGAGCTTCCCTCGGTTGAGGTCGCGGCGGGGAGCACCCTGCCCTACGATCGCCATTACGCCCTGATGTCCGGTGCGGCGGCGCTCGATGCCGTCCATTCCGAGGATGGGCCCGGCGCCTGGAGGCCGAAGAGCGAGTTCCTGACCCTGCTGCGCCATGAGAAGCTGGCGTGCCTGGAGACGGAGTTCGACGCCGACACCCAGACCCTGATCGTGCGCCGGAATGGCCGGCCGGTGTCCCGCGGACGGCTTGACCAGCCGATGGGGCGGACGCTTCTGGAGCAGTTCTTCGCCGCCTTCCTGGCGGATGCCGTGCCCGGCGCGCCGAAGATCGCCGAGGCCGATGCGGGGGTCGCCTTCACCGACACCCGGCATGCCTATGTGTCGCTGCTCAACCTCGCCAGCGTGCGCGACCTGGAGGAGCGGGTTGCCAAGCGCGCCATCGACCCGCGACGATTCCGGGCGAACCTGTCGCTGGACGGGCTTCCCGCCTGGAGCGAGCGCGACCTGATCGGCCGCTCCTTGCGCGTCGGCGGTGCACGGCTGGCGGTCGTGGAGCACATCGGCCGCTGCAAGGCCACCGAGGTGGATCCGGCGACGGGTTCCCGCGACATCAACGTCGTGCAGACCCTGAAGCGCGGCTACGGCCACACCCAATGCGGAGTCTACGCGCGGGTGACCGAGGGCGGCCGGATCGCGCAGGGCGATCCGGTCATCATCGAAGGCTGACCGGAAAAAGCAGCGCCGGTCAGGCGTTCATCGCCGCCCGTTCCTCGCTGCTGTCGGCTTCGTCACCATCGTCGTCGTTGTCATCGTCGTCGCCGTGCAGGCTGTTCGACGGTTGGCCGTTGCCGCCATTGTGCTGCGGCCCGCGCTGCCGGTTTTCCGCTTCCTGGATCTGCGAGATGATCCGGAAATAATGCTCGGCGTGCTGAAGGTAGCTTTCGGCGGTCACCCGGTCGCCCGAAGACGATGCATCGCGCGCCAGCGCCAGATACTTCTCGTGGACCTGCCACGCGTTGCCACGGATCCGCACGTCCGGGCCGTTGCTGTCGAAGGTTTGATGCCGCAGAGGAACATTATTCTGCCGCCGGCCATTGCCCCGGCCGCGCGAGCGCCTGGAGTTCGGTCCCTGTCTCATTCGGCTTTTTTGGCCCCAAGTTTGAGAGTGTGCATTCCCCCGAACGCTCCGGTTGCGTTCTGCGCCTCCGGGTCCGCCGCGGACCATGGCCTGCGGCTCGATCTCGGGGATCAATCGACCTTCGGGTCCCAAACCGGGCTGAATCCTCAGCGCCGGACCCCACCCCGATCGGTCGTTTCGATCTGAACGTAATAGGGAACCGCGTGCAATCCAACCTTTTTTTTGGGGTCTCCCCAGCCTTCACACAGGTTTCGCGGCACGGATGCAGCGTTCGATACCGGACAGATCGGGGCGGATCTCCGCAACAGGCAGCCCCGCGGTTTCCAACAGCCGGCGAATGTCGTCGGCCTGCCCCTGCCCGATCTCCAGCGCCGCGATACCGCCGTCTTTCAAAAGTCCCGGCAGTTCCGCGGCAATGGCGCGGTAGGCGTCCAGTCCATCGGCCCCGCCGTCCAAAGCCCGCAACGGGTCGTGGTCGCGCACCTCCGGGTCCAGCGTTGCGATGTCGGCCGACGGGATGTAGGGCGGGTTCGACACCACCGCGTCGAACCGTTCCGCGATCCCCGCCCCCCAGACGCCGGTCCGGAAGTCCGCGCGCCCGGCCAGCCCGTTGCGCGCGGCGTTCGCCGCCGCGGTTGCCACAGCCTCCGCGCTGATGTCGATGCCGAGCCCAGTGGCGTTGGGAAGCTCCGCCAGCAACGCCAGCAGGATGCAACCGGTGCCCGTCCCAAGATCGAGGATTCTCACGGGGGCGGAACGATCCGGAAGCGCATCGAGCACGCACTCCACGATCGTCTCGGTGTCCGGTCTCGGCTCCAGCGTGGCCGGGGCGAGCGACAGGTCGAGCGTCCAGAAGGCCCGCTCCCCGACGATCCGCCCCACCGGCTCCCGCGCCGCGCGGCGCTCAAGCAGCGCGTCGACCCGGGCCGCCGCGTCCGGCGGCACCGGCTCATCCCCGCGAACCAGCCAATCCTCCCGCGAAAGCCCCAGCGCGTGTTCGATCAGCAGCCGCGCGTCGAGCGCCGGCGAGTCGACACCGGCCGCCGACAGCCGCTCCTCGGCGGCACGACGCAAGGCACGCAGCGTCAGCACGGCGTCAGCCCCCCACCCGGCCGCTGCGCGGCCACCCTCCCCCGCTGGGCGGGGAACCCCGCCATCATTGCAGCTCCGCCAGCCGGGCGGCCTCGTCCTCGGCGATGAGGGCGTCGATGACCTCGTCGAGTGCTTCGCCGGCCATCACCTTGTCGATCTTGTAGAGGGTCAGGTTGATGCGGTGGTCGGTGACGCGGCCCTGGGGGAAGTTGTAGGTGCGGATGCGCTCGGACCGGTCGCCGGAGCCCACCTGGCTCTTGCGGTCGGCGGCGCGCACCGCGTCCTTCTCCGCCCGCTCGCGCTCGTAGAGGCGGGCGCGCAGCACCTTCATGGCCTTGGCCTTGTTCTTGTGCTGCGACTTCTCGTCCTGCTGGCTGACCACGAGGCCGGTCGGCAGGTGGGTGATGCGCACCGCGCTGTCGGTGGTGTTGACCGACTGGCCGCCCGGCCCGGAGGAGCGGAAGACGTCGATGCGCAGGTCCTTCTCGTCGATGTGGACGTCCACCTCCTCCGCCTCCGGCAGCACGGCGACGGTGGCGGCCGAGGTGTGGATGCGGCCCTGCGCCTCGGTCGCCGGCACGCGCTGCACGCGGTGCACGCCGGATTCGAACTTCAGCCGCGCGAAGACGTTGCGGCCGGTGATGTTGGCGATGGCCTCCTTGACGCCGCCAAGGCCGGTGTCGCTGACCTCCATCGTCTCGAAGCGCCAGCCGCGCAAGGCCGCGTAGCGGCGGTACATGTCGAACAGCTCGGCGGCGAACAGCGCGGCCTCGTCGCCACCGGTGCCGGCGCGCACCTCCAGGATGGCGTTCTTCTCGTCCGCCTCGTCCTTGGGCAGCAGGGCGAGCTGGACCCGACGTTCCAGCGCCGGTATGCGGCGGGTGAGATCGGCGAACTCCTCCTCGGCCATCGCCCGCATCTCGGCGTCGGAGTCCGGATCGGCAACCATCGCGGCGATGTCGGCGGCCTCGGCCCTGGCCTTCTTCAATTCGGCGATGGCCTCGGCGACCGGGGTGAGGTCTGCGTACTCCTTGGACAGGCGGGCAAACGCGCCGGAATCCGCCACCCCGGCGGCCAGCGCATCGCGCAGCTCGTCGTGGCGGGCGATCACCCGGTCGAACTTCTCGTCGAGAGTCACAGTCGCTTTTCCCTGCTGTTCACCGCGGCACCCGCGTCCTCGCCCTTCGGCACATCCTCGTCCAGCCGGAAAAGCCGCACCAGCAGCCGTTCCGCCTGCGCCCGCTCCGCCAGCCCGGCCCCGTCCGCGTCGGCCGCCATGCCGCGCAGCGCCTCCGACGGGCCGTGCAGCAGCCGGTTGATCAACAGCCGGGTGGCGGCCCCGGCGTCCAACGTGCCGTTCTCCGCCAGGAGCCGCCGCCGCTCCGCCTCGAAATGGGCGCGCAGCGCCGCCACCGCCGGCACCGCCGCCCGCTCGGCGCGCTCGCGGGCGAAGGCGTTCACCGCCTCGTCGACGATGGCCCAGGCGGC
>NZ_JABFFR010000028.1 GCF_013423485.1 Azospirillum oleiclasticum | reverse complement strand
CGAAGGCGTTCACCGCCTCGTCGACGATGGCCCAGGCGGCGCGCGCCGCCGCCTCCCGCCCCACCCGGCCGGCGAGCGCCACACGCTCCAGATCGGCAAGATCGTAGACGAAGGCCTCGCGCAGATCGGCCACCCCCGGCTCCACGTCGGCCGGCACGCCGGTGTCCACCACGAAGACCGGGCGGCGCCGGCGGCGTCTCATCGCCGCGTCCATCATCGCGCCCGTCAGCACATAGCGGCCGAGCCCGACCGCCGCCACCACGATGTCGGCGGTGGGCAGCGCCTGCTCCAGATCGTCCCAGCGGACGAAGTGGCCGCCCGTCCGGCGGGCCGCCGCCTCCGCCCGGCGGTCCACGGGGGCGGCGACCGTCACCCGCTCCAGCCCGGCCTCGCGCAGACCGTCCAGCACCATCGCCCCCATGTCCCCGGTGCCGAGCACCAGGGCGGAGACACGCTTCAGATCGCCGTGCACGTCGCGGGCGACCTGGACCGCCGCGGCGACGATGGAGGTAGCGCCCTCGGCGATCGGCGTTTCGCTGCGCACGCGCTTGGCGGTGGCGTAGGCGGCCTGCAGCTCGGCCTCCAGCTCCGGCCCGGTCAGGCCGGCCGAGGACGCCATGCGGTGGGCGGCCTTGACCTGCCCCAGCACATGCGGCTCCCCCACCACCTGGCTGTCCAGCGAGCAGGCGACGGCGAAGAGATGGCGCACCGCGGCGGCACCCGTCAGGGTGAAAAGCTGGCCCGACAAGTCCGCCGCTTCCAGCCCGGCGCGCTCGGCCATGCATCCGGCGGCGGCCAGCGCCGCTTCCAGCGGGCGGCTGTGGGCGGCGTGCAGCTCGACCCGGTCGCAGGTGCTGAGCCACAGCGCCTGGTCGAAGCCGAGACCGCGCAGGCGCTCCAGCAGCTCCGGCGTCTCGACCTCCTCGGTCGCGAGCCGGTCGCGCAGTGCGCCCGAACTGGTCCGGTGATTGGCGCCGATGACGAAATAGCTGGTGATCACGCCGCAACCCGCTGCCGCGGCTCAGTCAGCCGTGCGAACCCCGGCGCCGCGGGATGGAACCCCGTTCACACATGACCACAGATGGATGCGGGTCAACAAGCACAAAGCCGCGTCACTCGGCGGCCACCACGGTATCCCCCGCCGTCTCCGCGGCCTCGGCGGCGGCCTTGGCGGCTTCCAGCTCGGCGGCCTTCCGCTCGACCAGCGAGACGAGGTGGCCGACGATCTCCTCGTTCTGCAGGCGGTGGTGCGGCTGGCCGGCGATGTAGACCTGGTGCACGCCGTTGCCGCCGCCGGTGAAGCCGATGTCGGTCTCCCGCGCCTCGCCGGGGCCGTTGACGATGCAGCCGATCACCGACACCGTCATCGGCGTGGTGATGTGGGCGAGGCGCTGCTCCAGCACCTCCACCGTCCTGATGACGTCGAAGCGCTGGCGGGCGCAGGACGGGCAGGAGATGACCGTCACCCCGCGCCGCCGCAGCCCCAGCGTCTTCAGCATGTCGTAGCCGACCAGCACCTCCTCCGTCGGGTCGGCCGACAGCGACACGCGGATGGTGTCGCCGATGCCCGACCACAGCAGCATGCCGAGCCCGATGGACGACTTCACGGTGCCGGCGCGCAGGCCGCCCGCTTCGGTGATGCCGATGTGCAGTGGGTAGTCGCAGGCCTCTGCCAAGCCCTGATAAGCGGCGACGGCGAGGAACACGTCGGACGCCTTGACCGAGATCTTGAACTCCCGGAAGTCGTGGTCCTCCAGGATCTTCGCGTGGTCAAGCGCGCTCTCCACCATCGCCTCGGGGCAGGGCTCGCCGTATTTCTCCAGCAGGTCCTGCTCCAGCGAGCCGGCGTTGACGCCGATGCGCATGGAACAGCCATGGTCCTTGGCGGCCTTCACCACCTCGCGCACGCGGTCGGCGGAGCCGATGTTGCCGGGGTTGATGCGCAGGCAGGCCGCCCCAGCCTGCGCCGCCTCGATGGCGCGCTTGTAGTGGAAATGGATGTCGGCGACGACCGGCACGTTGACCTGCCGCACGATCTCCTTCAGCGCCTGCGTCGATTCCACGTCGGGGCAGGAGACGCGCACGATGTCCGCCCCCACCCGCTCGGCCGCCAGGATCTGCTCCACCGTCGCCTTCACGTCGGGGGTCGGCGTGTTGGTCATCGTCTGCACCGAGATCGGTGCATCGCCGCCGACCAGCACGTTGCCGACGCGGATCTGGCGGGACTTGCGGCGGTGGATCTGACGGTAGGGGCGGACACTGCTCATGGGCTTGGCCTTCGGGCGGTCACCGGGGACGGGCGCGTTATAGCGCACACGCGCCCAGCCCAGAAGTGCGTATGGCGGGCGGGCTTGGCAAGGGTTCAGCGGGGCATGCCGTCCCCGCGCTCGTACAAGGTCACCGCCTCGTTCAGCGCCGGCCCGTAGAAGGAATGCCCTGACGCCAGCAGGCGTTCGAGGCGGTCGGCCGTAACCGTGACCACGTCCAGCCGCTCGGCATGGGGAAGGTCGCGGCCATCGAAGGCGACTCCGTCGTCGGTCGTCACCAGCAGGTCGATGTCGGAACGGCCGTCGAAGTCGCCGCGCGCCCAGGACCCGAACAGGCGGACGACGCGGACGCCGTGGGGCGGGGCGGCGGCAAGGGTCGTACGCAGCGCATCGATGAGTTCGGCTCGCCGTCTCCGGCGCACCGCCATGGCGCGTTCAGAGAGGAGGAGCGGAACAGACATCGCGTGTCACCATCGTCAACATGCGTTCAGCGGCGGCGATGGCGCCCTCTGCCTGCGACCGGGTCATCGAATCGGTCGGCGCCACGGCTTCGTCGCCGACCGGATAGCGCGCAAGTGTGTTGAATTGGGTCAGTATGCGAGCGTCGTCCAACAACGCGGGGTCTTTCGCTAGACCCGCCTCGCGATTCAGGCGATCGAGGAGAGCCGCCAGATTGTGACCCCAGATCGCCTCCGCACCCAAGGCGATGAGGCCGGCCTTGAGCGCCTTCTCACCAGCTTGAGAAGCCGCGTAACAGGCCCATTCGTAGCGTCCGGCGGCATGCGAATCCTGCGCCTGGGCAAGATCGCTCGTCGCCTGCCGCAGCCACGCCGTTGCGCGATCCATGACCATCGATCCCTCCGCACGCCACAATGGGCCACGGCGCCCTGGCCTGTCAAAACCTGTTCCACAACGCAACGAAGCCCCCGGCGCAATGCGCTGGGGGCTTCATGCGGTTGCGCTTAGGCTTCCGTGATCCTGACGTCGGTCAGGCAAGTTGATCCGAAGATGTGTTGACGGCTTTCGTTACCGTCACCGAACATGCGCAGGCGGAGTCATGACAGTTATCACCCTCCAAGCTACGGAATGACTGGTTCTCATCAACCTCCGGCCGGTGCCAGAGTTCTCGGATGTGTCTTGCCGTGTTCACCTCGACCGTTCGTTCTATGGATGGAAGCGTGCTCCTCTTCGCGGACACTGTCAAGGGGGTGAGAGTCACGGAACCGTCTTACAGCGACACCCCCCGCGCCATCACCGAAGCCAGCCGGCGGGCGAAGGCGGCGGGGTCGGGAAGGGGCTCGCCCTCGACGATGCGGGCCTGGTCGAGCAGCAGCCACGCAGCGTCGTCCAGCCCGGTCGCAGCCCCCTCCCGCGTCGCCAGCTCGCCCAGCCGCTTGATCAGCGGGTGGCCGGGGTTGACCTCCAGGATGCGCTTGGACGGCCCCATGCCCATGCCGAGCTGCTTGTGCTGCTTCAACAGCCGCTCCAGATGCATGTCCATGTCGTTGTCGTCGGCGACGAGGCAGACGGCGCTGTCGGTCAGGCGTTCGGACTTGCGGACGTCCTTCACCTCCTCGCCCAGCGCCAGCTTCAGCAGCGCCAGCAGGTCGGTCAGCCCGCCCTCGGCCGGCGTCTCCTCCGGCTTGTCTTCGGGCTTGTCGGCGGCCTTGATCTTGCCGAGCTCGGCCCCACCGCGGGTGACGGACTTGAAGGGCTTCTCCTTGTAGGCACCGACGGCGGGCACCCAGAACTCGTCCACCGCGTCGGTCAGCAGCAGAACCTCCACGCCCTTGGCGCGGAAGCCCTCGAGCTGCGGGCTCTTCAGCAGGCTGTCGATGTCGTCGCCGGAGATGGTGAAGATCGCCTCCTGCCCCTCCTTCATGCGGCCGACATACTCCTCCAGAGACACCAGACCGTCGCCGGCGGTGGTGCGGAAGCGCATCAGCTTCAACAGATCGTCGCGGTGCTCGTAGTCGTCGTAGACGCCTTCCTTCAGCACCGCGCCGAAATTCTCCCAGAAGCCCTCATAGGCCTCCTTGGATTCGGCGTCGTTCGCCTTGCGGTTCAGCTCCGACAGCACGCGCCGCACGATGCCGGAGCGGATCTTCGCCAGCATCGGGTTGTGCTGGAGCATCTCGCGGCTGATGTTGAGCGGCAGATCCTCGCTGTCCACCACCCCCTTCAGGAAGCGCAGGTAAGGCGGCAGCAGCCCCTCCGCCCCCTCGGTGATGAAGACGCGGCGGACGTAGAGCTTCACCCGGTGCGCGCGCTTGGGGTCGAACAGGTCGAAAGGCTTGGAGGTCGGGACGAACAGCAGGTTCGTGTACTCGATGGCGCCCTCGGCCCGCCAGTGCAGGGTCAGCCACGGGTCGTCGAAGGCGTGGCCGACGTGGTGATAGAACTCCTTGTACTGCTCCGCCGTGACCTCGCTCTTCGAGCGCATCCACAGGGCCGACGCGCTGTTCAGCGTCTTGGCCTCGTCACCCTCGCCGAACAGGATGGGAAGGGCGATGTGGTCGGAATACTTGCGGACGATGGCGGAGAGGCGGTGCTCCTCCAGATACTCGTCGTCGCCGTCGCGCAGGTGCAGGGTCACGCGGGTGCCACGGGCGGCGTCCGCCGCCTCGCCCACGGTGAACTCGCCCTTGCCGTCGCTTTCCCAGCGCCAGCCTTGGCTTTCCCCGGCTTTGCGGGTGGTGACGGTGACGCGGTCGGCGACCATGAAAGCGGAGTAGAAGCCGACGCCGAACTGGCCGATCAGGCTGACGTCCTTCTTGGCGTCGCCGCTGAGCTGGCGCAGGAAGGCGCCGGTGCCGGACCTCGCGATGGTGCCGAGATTCTCGACCAGATCCTCCCGGTTCATGCCGATCCCGTTGTCGGCGACCGTGAGGGTGCGCGCGTCCTTGTCAACGATCAGCCGCACCTTGAGCGCCGGGTCGTCAGCCGACAGCTCGGGCTGGGTAAGCGCGGCGTAGCGGAGCCGGTCGCAGGCGTCGGAAGCGTTGGAGACCAGCTCCCGCAGGAAGACCTCCTTCTCGCTGTAGAGCGAGTGCGCGACGATGTCGAGCAGGCGGCTGACCTCGGCCTGAAAACTGAGCCGTTCCTCGGTCATCGGTTCACCATCTTGTCCGTGGTTGCAACATCAGGGGGTTCGAACGGCGCAGATATGTGCAAAAGGCGCCGTTGTGCAACCCCCCGGATCGCCCGCTCCGCCCACTGCGGCGGAGCGGCGCAGCCACGGACCCGCCGTCAGGGCTTCAGGCCACCCCGCGGTCCCTGCTGGGGCTGGGGTTGGGGCTGGCCGGAGCCCATGCCCAGCAGCGGCATCATGTCGGCGCCGTTCAGCAGGAACTGGCCCTCCTGCGTCACGTCGATCTTGTAGGTGCGCTGCTCGCGCCCCTGGGCGTCGCGGCCCTGCTGGCCCAGCGCCTGGAGCATGGTGAGCACCCCCAGCGTCTCCTGCACCGACGGGTCGGGCTTCTTTCCCGGCTTGGGCTGGAGCTGCTTCACCGCCGCGTCCAGCCCGCGCACGGTCACCACCACACCCCCGGTCGCGCCGAACGCCGCACCCTGGGTGAACTGGCCGGCACCGGTGACGCTGGCGGCGGCGATCGGCAGGTTCAGGTCGAGCGTGTCGATGCGCAGCTCCGTCCCCGCCTGGGTCAGGGCGGCCAGGGCCGGGCCGGTGGGATCACCGGCGCCGCCGGGAGCGGCGACCATGTCGTTGGCGACGCCCATCAGCACCTCGGCCGGGATGCGGTTGAGCGAGATCTGGATGGCGAGGCTGTCCGGCATCAGCTCCGCCGGACCCGGCGTCGGATCGATGCCAAGGCCGCGCCCGTCCAGCCCGAGGGTGACGGTGGCGACGGCACGGTCGAGATCCTCGACCCCGCCACGCATGGAGAACTGGCCGATGGTCACCGTGCTGTCGGAATCGGGGTCGTAGACGGAGACGTCCACCGCGCGCATCCGCATGGTGGCGCCGCCGAGGATGCCCCGCATCGCCTCCAGCACCGCGGCGGGCGACGGATCCCGCTTGGTCCTGGCCGCCTGTTCCGCCATTTCGGTGATGCGGGCGACCTTGGCGAGGTCCAGGCGGGTGTAGACACCCTCCATCGTCAGCCCGCCGAGCGACATGTACTCGTCCCCTTCCGAATCGGTCACCGACAGGTTGCTGACGGCGATGGCCGCCGGGCCGCTGAACACCGATCCGCCGTCGGGGCGCAGATCCTGGGTGACGGAGACGGAGCCCAGCGTCATCTCGACGTCCTCTTCCGCCGCCGTCAGCTTGAGGTCGCCGAGGGCGGCGTCCACCGACAGGAAGTTCTGGAAAGCCGCCGACCACACGCCCTTGAGCTGCTGGCGCCCGAGCGAGATGGTCGCCTGCACGTCGTTGCCCTTGCGCAAGGTGTAGGTGCTGGGCAGCGTCGCCGTCAGGCCGTAGCTGCGGTCGGGCAGCGGCGTCACCTCGGCCCGGATGGCGCCGACGTCGAGCCGGCTGCCGTCCTTGTCCTTGACCGCGAAGGCCGGCAGCGCCACCGCGTAGCGGTCGCCGCTCGGCATCACCAGGGGATCGCCCTGGAACTCCACCGCCGGGCCGTCGGGCGACTGCAGCCACTGCACCAGCCCCTCCTTGAGCAGCTTCGCCACCTCCTGCGCGCCCTCGGGCGTCACCGGCGGGGCGGGCTGGCCCTGGGCCAGGGCGGGGACCGACGCCGAGGCCAGCAGCACGGCAAGGGCGATGGCGGCGGCGGGGTGCTGCGACGGGCGGTTCATCGGTTCCTCTCGGGGAAGGGCGTCGGTGCCGGCACCGGGCCGGCGACCGGCAGTAAAGCGCGATACGCGGGCCGGGTCCACTGGTGCGGCGCACGGCCACCCTCCCGCTTGCATTGTACCCCGGTCGGTCCAATGCTTAGGCCCATGACAACCCTGTTCACCCCGTCCGGGGCGGGGGCCGCCGGGAGCCGCGTGGTCGCGGTGCTCGGGCCGACGAACACCGGCAAGACCCACCTGGCCATCGAGCGGATGCTCGGCCACCGCACGGGCATGATCGGGTTTCCGCTGCGGCTTCTCGCGCGCGAGAACTACGACCGCATCGTCACCATCAAGGGCCGCAACGCCGTGGCACTGGTGACGGGGGAGGAGAAGATCCTGCCGCCCAACCCGTCCTACTGGGTCTGCACCGTCGAATCGATGCCGCTCGACCGGCCGGTGGATTTCCTGGCGGTGGACGAGATCCAGCTCTGCGCCGATCCCGAGCGCGGCCACATCTTCACCGACCGGCTGCTCAACGCCCGCGGCCTGGTCGAGACCATGGTGCTGGGCTCCGACATCATCCAGCCGCTGATCCGCCGGCTGGTGCCGCGCTGCGAGTTCATCAGCCGCCCGCGCTTCTCCAAGCTGACCTACGCCGGCCACAAGAAGCTGACCCGGCTGCCGCCGCGAAGCTGCGTCGTCGCCTTCTCCGCCACCGACGTCTACGCCATGGCGGAGCTGATCCGCCGCCAGCGCGGCGGCACCGCCGTGGTGCTGGGGGCGCTCAGCCCACGCACCCGCAACGCCCAGGTCGGGCTCTACCAGGCGGGGGAGGTCGACTACCTCGTCGCCACCGACGCCATCGGCATGGGCCTGAACATGGATGTGGACCATGTGGCCTTCGCCCGGCTGGTGAAGTTCGACGGCATCGCGCCGCGCCGGCTGCGCCCGACCGAGGTGGCGCAGATCGCCGGCCGCGCCGGCCGCTACATGCGCGACGGCACCTTCGGCACCACCGACCAGACCGGCGAGCTGGAGCCGGACCTCGTGCAGCGGGTGGAGAACCACGAGTTCGAGACGCTGAAGGCGCTGATGTGGCGCAACAGCGCGCTGCGCTTCGAGACGCCGGGCTTCCTGCTGAAGTCGCTGGAGGAGCGCGCGCCCATCGCCGAGCTGATCCGCGCGCGCGAGGCCGACGACCATCTGGCGCTGCAGGCGCTGGTGCGCGACCACGAGGTGATGGATCTCGCCCGCGGCAGGGCGGCGGTGCAGCAGCTCTGGGAGGTCTGCCAGATCCCCGACTTCCGCAAGGTGCTGTCGGACGCCCACACCCGGCTGCTCGGCCAGATCTATCGCGCGCTGATGACCGGCCCCCGCGTGCTGGCCGAGGACTGGACCGCCAAGCAGATCGCCAACCTCGACCGGACGGAGGGGGACATCGACGCGCTGGTGGCGCGCATCGCCCACATCCGCACCTGGACCTACATCTCGCACCGCCCGTCCTGGCTGAAGGACCCGCTGCACTGGCAGGAGCGCACCCGCGCCATCGAGGACAAGCTGTCCGATGCCCTGCACGAGCGGCTGACCCAGCGCTTCATCGACCGCCGCTCCGCCGTGCTCGCCCGCACCCTTGCCGAGGGGCGGGACCTGCTGGGCGGGGTGCGGGCCGACGGCGCGGTGGTGGTGGAGGGGCACACGGTCGGCCGGCTGGAAGGCTTCCGCTTCGTTCCCGACGCCCCCGACCGCTCCGACGAGGCCAAGGCCCTGCTGACCGCCGCCCGCCGCGCGTTGCGCGACGAGATCGGCAACCGCCTGCGCACGCTGGAGGGCGATCCGGACGAGGCCTTCGCCCTCGGCCCCGACGGGTCGTTGAGCTGGACCGGCGTTCCGGTGGCGCGGCTGGCGGCGGGGGCGTCGGTGCTGGCGCCGGTGGTGGCGCCGCTGCCGGAAGCCTTGCTCGACCAGCCGCAGTCCGACCGGGTGCGGGCGCGGCTGGAGCGCTGGGTGAAGGCGCACATCGCCCACCGGCTGCGGCCGCTGTTCGCGCTGTCCGAGGCCAAGGACCTCGGTGGCCCGGCGCGCGGCCTCGCCTTCCAGCTCATCGAGGCGCTGGGCACCCTGCCGCGGGCGCCGGTGAGCGGGCTGGCGGACCTGCTGGAGAAGGAGGACCGCAAGGCGCTGTGGAAGCACGGGGTCCGGCTGGGCTTCCGTCATGTCTATCTGCCGGCGCTGGCCAAGCCGGCGGCGGTGGCGCTGCGCGGGCTGCTGTGGGCGGTGCACGCCGGGATGGCGCTGCCGCCCCCGGTGCCGGCCCCCGGCCGCGTCTCGGTTCCCGCCGACCCCACCGTGCCGGCCGGCTTCTGGGAGGCCATCGGTTATCCCGCCGCGGGGCCGCTGGCGGTTCGCGTCGACATGCTGGACCGGCTGGAGCACACGATGATGGAGCGTGCCAAGCCTGCCGCCCCCGACGCCCCGCCCCCGCCGCCGCTCGGTCCCCTTCTGGGCGTGGCCGAGGAGGAGGCGGAGGCGGTGCTGGGCGCCATCGGCTACACCCGCCACGTCGCCGAGGACGGGGCCGTGACCTGGAGCCGCCGCCGTCCCGCCCCACGCCGCGACCGCCGCCACAAGCCGGCCGCGCCCGACCACCCCTTCGCGAAACTCCGGCAGCTCCAGGGAACCGGCTGAATGGCATTCCAGGACGAGCGCGACGACACCCCCGACGACGGCCTCCCCGACCCCGGCGCCGGCCGGCTGCGGCTCGACAAGTGGCTGTGGTACGCGCGCTTCCTGAAGACCCGCAGCCTCGCCGCGAAGCTGTGCGCCAGCGGCGCGCTGCGCTGCTCCGGCACCGTCGTGACCAAGGCCCACCACGCGGTGAAGCCCGGCGACGTCCTGACCTTCCCGCAGGGCCGCCACATCCGCGTCATCCGCATCCGCGCGCTGGGCCTCCGCCGCGGCCCCGCTCCGGAGGCCCAGACCCTCTACGAGGACCTGTCCCCCCCGGCACCGGAGACCGCCCTGCCCCACGGCGGCGGCGAACGCCCCACCAAGCGCGACCGCCGCGCTCTGGAGCGGCTGCGGGGGGAGGAGTAGGCGCCCCGTCCGGGCCGCACACAGGCCCGCGCCACCATTGAACTTGCCCGCGGTCAAGCTCATGTTGCGCTGCAATCCCGCGCCGGAGGGGCCGGTTCCGGTGTTTCATCCGGAACGCGTCGCCGACGCACCACCGGAGTTCCGACCGCCGCCATGCTCGACCTTCTCGCCGACCCGCAGGCGTGGGCCAGCCTGCTGACCCTGACCGCGCTCGAAATCGTGCTCGGGATCGACAACATCATCTTCATCAGCATCATGGCGTCGAAGCTGCCGGCGCACCAGCAGCACCGGGCGCGTCAGGTGGGGCTGGCGCTGGCGCTGATCACGCGGCTGATGCTGCTGGCCTCCATCGCCTGGGTGGCGACGCTGACCCGGCCGCTGTTCGAGATCCTGGGGCACGGGGTGTCGGGGCGCGACCTGATCCTGATCCTCGGCGGGCTGTTCCTGCTGGCCAAGGGCACCATGGAGATCCACCACACGGTGGAGGGCCAGGAGGAGGCCGGCGTTGCCAAGGCGGTGGCGACCTTCGGCGGGGTGGTCTTCCAGATCATGCTGCTCGACGTCGTCTTCTCGCTGGACAGCGTGATCACCGCGGTCGGCATGGCGCAGCACATCGAGGTGATGGTGACCGCGGTGGTGATCGCCATGGCGGTGATGCTGTTCGCCGCCGGGCCGGTGGGCGATTTCGTGAACCGGCACCAGACGGTGAAGATGCTGGCGCTGTCCTTCCTGCTGCTGGTCGGCGTGGCGCTGGTGGCGGACGGGATGGGCTTCCACATCCCGAAGGGCTACCTGTACTTCGCCATCGCCTTCTCGGCGCTGGTCGAATCGCTCAACCTGATCGCCGCCGGCCGGCGCAAGAGGGCGAAGGCGGCGCAGGGATGAGGATAAGGCTGCGGCTGCCCGGGCGGGGCCGTGTGCGCCTGCCCATCGCCGCGATCCTGGTCGGCGGCTTCGGCACGCTCATGCTGCTTGCGGTGGCGAGCGTGCTGGCGCTGGGCCTGACCAGCGCCACCCAGAACACCTACACGCTGCTGGGCGACAAGGCGTCGCTGATCCTGGCGAACGTCGAGGTGCGGGTCCGCCACCAGCTCGACCCGGCCGCCAACGCCGCGCGCTTCCTGGCCGGGCTGGTGGAGCGGGGCGAGCTGGACCCCACCGATCACCAGCGCCTGTTCGACACCGTGCGGGGCACGCTGGCCGGCATTCCGGACGTGACCGGCGTCGGCTTCGTCCGGGCGGACCTGACCGGCACCCGTGCCACCCGCGTCGACGGCAGCCTGCGCACCGAATCGATCGACCTCCGCACGGTCAAGGATCTGCAGCCGGAATGGCGCAACGGTCCCGACCGCGTCACCCCGGTCTGGCTCGATCCGATCTGGTCGAAGGAGTTCGGGACCAGCCTGCTGATCCTGCTCCAGCCGGTGCGGCGGGACGGGCGTTATCTCGGGCAGGTGGCGATCGGGGTGTCGCTGCACGACCTGTCCCGTTTCCTGTCCGCCTATTATGTGGAGCAGGGCATCAACGCCTTCGTGCTCTACGACAACGAGCATGTGTTGGCCCATTCCACGCTGGGCGCGCGGAAATTCGACTTTTCCGGTCGCTCCAACGGGCCGCCGCTGCCGCGCATCGACCAGATGGACGATCCCGCACTGGCCGCCCTGTGGTCCAAGGGCAGGACCTTCGAGGTGGAGGCCCATCGCATCGAGGGGCGGGTGGTGTCCGTGGCCGGCGAGGAGCATCTGATGCTGCTGCGCCGCATGTCCGGATACGGCCAGCAGGACTGGCTGGTCGGTGTCACCTTCCGCGAGTCGGAGGTGAACCAGGAGCTGAAGCGGCTCGACGTCACCGCCGCCACCGGCATCGGCATCCTGCTGATCTCGGTGGGGGCGGCACTGTTCGTCGGCCGGCGCATCAGCCGGCAGATCGCCCGCCTGTCGGACGCCGCCGACCGCATCCGTGCCTTCGAGTTCCGCGCCGTCCCCGACATTCCCGACAGCCGCGTGCGCGAGCTGGCGCGCGCCGCCACCGCCTTCAACAGCATGGTGGCGGGGCTGCGCTGGTTCGAGACCTATGTGCCGAAGGCGCTGGTGCTGCGGCTGATGCACCGCAGCGGCCAGAGCATGACCCTGCTGTCGGAGGAGCGGGCGGTGACCGTGATGTTCACCGACATCCGCGGCTTCTCGGCGCTGGCCGAGCATATGGGGGCGGCGGAGACGGCGGCCCTGCTGAACGCCCATTTCACCCAGCTCGCCGACTGCATCGAGGCGGAGGGCGGCACGGTGGACAAGTTCATCGGCGACGCCATCATGGCCTTCTGGGGCGCGCCGGACGAGCAGGCGGACCATGCCGCGCGGGCTCTGCGCGCCGGCCGGGCGATCGCCCGGGCGATCGCCGCCGACAACCGGCGGCGCACGGGTGCCGGTCTGCCGCCGATCCGCGTGCGCATCGGCATGCATTCGGGCATGGCCGTGGTGGGCAACATCGGCTCGGCCAGCCGCATCAACTACACCATGGTCGGCGACACCGTGAACGTGGCCGCACGGGTCGAGGAACTGGCCTCCCGCATCCAGGGTGACGACGAGGTGATCGTGCTGGCGAGCGGCACCACCGCGCACAGCGCCGGCGACGCCGTGCCGATGACCTGCATCGGGCACCGGGCGCTGCGCGGCCGCAATGGCACGTGCGAAATCTGGCGGGTGGCCACGGACGAAGCGGTCACGCCGCCGGATGCCCCCGCGGCGTGACCGCTCCGCCCGCCAGGCGGACCTGGGCGACGGGATGCCCGGTCAGGCGTCGACCAGAAGCTCGTCGAAAGCCGACACCCGTTTCAGCATGGACTGGCGGAGCTTCAGCAGCGCACGGTGCTCCAGCTGGCGCACCCGCTCCTTGCTGACACCCAGTTCGCGGCCCAGCTCCTCCAGCGTCGCCCCCTCCTCGCGCAGCCGGCGTTCCTGGATGATGGTGCGTTCGCGCGGGCTCAACTCGCCCAGCGCGTCGGCCAGCCACTGCGACCGGGTGGTCGAGTCGCGCATGCCGATGACCACATCCTCCGGCGACGGGCGTTGGTCGGCCAGGAAGTCCTGCCAGTCCTCGTCGGACCCGTCGGCGACGGGGGAGTTCAGCGACTGGTCGCTGGCGGCCAGCCGCATCTCCATCGCCTCCACGTCGGCGATGTCGACCTGGAGCTCCTCGGCGATCCAGGCGCGGCCTTCCCGCGTCAGTCCCTGGCCCTGGGTCGCGTTCTCGATCCGGGCGCGCAGGCGGCGCAGGTTGAAGAACAGCGATTTCTGCGCGGCGGTGGTGCCGGTGCGGACGA
The DNA here is from genome assembly GCF_013423485.1 of Azospirillum oleiclasticum. Lineage (GTDB taxonomy): Bacteria > Pseudomonadota > Alphaproteobacteria > Azospirillales > Azospirillaceae > Azospirillum > Azospirillum oleiclasticum. The sequence continues at coordinate 147,997 of NZ_JABFFR010000028.1, read as the reverse complement.
TCGACCAGTTGCGCAGGATGTAGTCCTGCATGGCCGAGCGGATCCACCACGCGGCGTAGGTGGAGAAACGCACCTCGCGGTCGGGTTCGAAGCGGCTGGCGGCCTGCATCAGCCCGACATTGCCCTCCTGCACCAGGTCGCCCATCGGCAGGCCATAGTTGCGAAAGCGTGACGCGGTCGCGACGACCAGCCGGGTGTAGGCGCGCACCAGACTGTGCAGCGCCTTTTCGTCCGCGCCCTCCCGCCATTTGCGGGCCAATTCGAATTCATGGTCGCGAGTCAGCAAAGGCTCGCGCATCGAGGCCTTGATGAAGCTCAGATTGGCCTTCTGTGTCTCTGGATCATCGATATAAGCCATCCGTCCCTTCCCTTCCCGTCTGGGCGGTCGCTTTCCATCACTTTCATGCGCCCGTTCAGCGTCTCTTTCGAGGTCAACAGCGTTTCGTCCGCGCTTGTTGCCTGTTCATACGATGCACACCGGTGGTTCGGATCACCCCACCAAAGCACTATACATCGGTTTCGAGTCGAAACAGAAGACACACGCGATCACAGCTGCGCGAGCGGCGCTTCACCGGGTCATGGATCGGGGGTCGGAGAGGCCACGGAACGTCCGGCAAACCGCCTCACGCGGTCAGTCCACCGCACGAGGGTGCGATGGAGCCGGCAATCAAGGCGCTGATCGATCATCGGCTTTCCGCGGAACAATCACCGCATCATCAGAGCGAACACGCCCCAACCCAGATATTCCCGTGTGCAGGTGGCGTAACGCACGGGTTCCACGGTCAGTCTGTCTCGAACCTCACCCACGAGTTCATCGTCGGGATTGGCGTCCAGCCATCGCCGCATGGTGAGCCATTTGGCCGCCTCGTACCGATCCCAGCCGTCCTGATCGGCAAGGACCATCTCGACGACGTCGCAGCCGAGCCGCCCGAACGACGCGAGAAGGTCCGGAAGCAGGAGGAAATCGGCGATCGAGTTGGCAAGGCACCCCCTGGCGACATCCTCCGTCGGCGGTGACTTCCGCCAAAAGGGCTCGCCGACGAGGATGATCCCTCCCGGGCGCAGGCTCCGTCCCAGAAGCCCGATGGTGCCGGCGACTCCGCCACCGATCCAGGTGGCGCCGACACAAGCCGCCACATCGGCCTTCTCGTCGGCGACATACCCGGCTGCGTCGCCATGGATGAACGCGACCCGGTCGGCGACGCCGAGTTCCACGGCACGGAGTCTCGCCTGTTCGGTGAACAACCGGCACATGTCGATGCCGGTGCCGGTGATGCCGTGATCGCGCGCCCACGTGCACAGCATCTCCCCCGAGCCGCAGCCGAGGTCGAGCACCCGGGTTCCCGCCTCCATACGCAGCGCCGCACCGAGCGTGGCGAGCTTATCGGGCGTGATCGGGTTGTGGATGCGGTGGGCGCTTTCGGTGATGGTGAATATCCGCGGGATGTCCACTGTGACCATATCCTTCTCGACGGCGATGGTGCGCGACGTCATGGGCGCGGCGACCCGGCGCCGATCACCGTTCCGGCTGTCAGACCTGGAACAGGTCCAGGATTTCCCCGGTGGGGGACAGGCAGCCGCAGACAAGATGGCCGCCGAAGCCGCAGCCGCCGTCCAGCGTGGCGGTGAAGTCCGACACCCGCAGGCCCTGTCGGGCCGGATCGAAGCCGCGCACGACGCGGCGGAAGCCGCCATAGGGCTCGTCGATGCGGGCGAAGCCGGCACCGCCCCACCAGAAGCTGTCCCCCTGGTGGCCGAAGGGTCGACTCGGATCGACGCCGGCGCTCACCAGCAGCACGCCGCCGGCCTCCGTCGGGCCGGCGTGGGCGGCGCGGCGGAGCGCGCTGAACAGGTTCTCGTGACCGGGATGGGCCTGCATGGCGGCGCGCATCGACTGGGTCCAGCGGCCGGTCGCCATCGCCCCGCCACGGGCCGACGCCATGCCCAGCTCCGCCAGCCCGCCATAGGCGGCGAGCGTCGGGGCGACGCCCTGGCGCAGCATCCAGTCGAACACCTCGCCGGGGTTGGGGGCGAACTGGAGCTGCAGCAGCTTCTGCCACATCTCCTCCTGCCCGCCGCGCAGATAGACGACGTCGCCGGCCATGGCACCTTGTGCCGCCAGGACGGCGCGCCGGAAGGCGAGCAGCGTGTCGATGGTCTCGATGACGGCGGTGCCCCAGCCGATCATGTTGCCCAGATAGACGATGCGGTCGCCCGGCTGGAAGCGCGAGGCGATCAGCTCGTGCACGCCGCCGAGGCGATCGATCTGCGCATGGATCGCACCCACGGCCCAGATGCGGCGGGGCCGGCCGAGATCGGCGAACTTGTCGGTTCCTGGCATTGCGCAGCGCCTATGAAAACGGCCCCAGGAGGAACCCCTGGGGCCGAAGTCTAAGCGGCGGTGCCGATCGAAGAAAGGCGAAATCACCGCAATCGCGATGGGGGCGCCACGGCACCCCTTTTTCGCTCAGGCGGCCTTCTGCAGCACCTGCTCCAGACGCTCGGTGGCCTTGAACTCGTCGATCTTCTCGACGGCGGCCAGCTCACGGGCAAGGCGCTCGAGCGCGGCCTGATAGATCTGGCGCTCGCTGTAGGACTGGTCGGACTGGTCGGCGCCGCGGTAGAGATCGCGCACCACCTCGGCGATGGACACCGGGTCGCCCGAGTTGATCTTGGCCTCGTACTCCTGGGCGCGGCGGCTCCACATGGTGCGGCGCACGCGCGAGCGGCCCTGCAGAGTCTCCAGCGCGGTCTTGATCCGGTCCTTGGAGCTGAGACGGCGCAAGCCCGAGTTCCGCGCCTTGGTGACCGGCACCTTCAGCGTCATGCGTTCCTTCTCGAAGGTGATCGCATAGAGCTGGACCTCGAAACCGGCGATGGTGTGGGTCTCGATACCTTCGACGCGGCCGACGCCATGAGCCGGATAGACCACGAAGTCACCGGCCTCGAACTCAAGCTTGTTCGACATGTGGGTTCGCTCTCACTGCTCGCGATCACGCCATTTTGCCGCCCCGGTGGAACGGGACGAAAAAGACCCCGGATCGACCAGCACGCCGCGGGGAGGAGGGTTCCGCAGCGCCGATGGAAGTCACGGGCCTTTGGTCGAAGGGAAGACCGGCAATGGCGCGGAGGCCGGCTCCTCCCACCATTATAGCGATGTTACGACGCAGTTACAAAGGGAGTCCGCGCCGCGCCCGCTGCAAACGGATGCTGCGGCGCGATGGCCGTGCCGTAATTTTTGCATGGCAACATGAACCGCCCGCCGAAGCGGGCGGTTTCAGCGTCAGCCGCCGGGCTTGGGCGAAAAGAACTTCGTGTACTTATCTCCGACACCCTTGTACTCGTCGGCGTCGGGCAGCGAATCCTTCTTGCGGGTCAGGTTCGGCCACTGCGCCGAATACTCGCGGTTCAGCTGCATCCACGCCTCGGCCCGGCCGTCGGTGTCGGGCACGATCGCCTCGGCCGGGCATTCCGGCTCGCACACGCCGCAGTCGATGCATTCGTCGGGGTGGATGACGAGCATGTTCTCCCCCTCGTAGAAGCAATCGACCGGGCACACCTCCACGCAATCCGTGTACTTGCAGCGGATGCAGTCATCCGTAACGACATACGGCATGTTCCATTCTCCCCTCGGCCGCCCCGCCCCGCGCGATGCGGACGCGGCGGATCGGCCAGCATTCACCCAAAGAGCACCGCGTTCTGCCTAGCACGCCGCATCCGGCACCATCAACCCCGCGCGCGCTGTGGGCGCTGGTGTCGCGCCCCCGGCATCGCCCGCCATCCCCGCCACCTTGCGAAAGGCTCGCATGGCGCCGGTTTCCATGGCGTCGCGACGGCGCACGAACAGGGTGGCGATGCGCGCCTGGTCGTCCGGCAGGTCGCGCGCGGCGACCAGGGACGCCCAGGGGTCGCGCTCCACCACCGCGCGCGGCAGCACGGTGATGCCCATCCCGGCGGCCACGCATCCAAGTATGGCGTCGAGCGCCCCGAATTCCATGACGCGGAAGGGCACCCGCCCCGCCGCGCGCAGGGCGGCTTCGGCCCGCGCCCGGTAGACACAGCCGGGCCGGAAGGCCAGAAGGGTCCAGCCGCCGCCGCCCGCCGGCGGGGCGGCGGCGGCCTCCACCAGCACCAGCTCCTCCACGAAGGCGGGCTCGGCCAGCAGCTCCGGATGCTCCACCGGCCCGGAGACGAAGGCGCCGTCGAGGCGGCCGGCCAGCACCTGGGCCAGCATGTCCTGTGTGTTGCCGGGCTGAACGGTCATCTCCACGTCCGGGCGGATTGCGTGGAAGCGCGCCAGCACCGGCGGCAGGCGCACGGCGGCCGTCGTCTCCATGGTGCCGATGCTGAGCTGAACCCCGCACCCGGCCGCGTCCGCCACCGCCAGGCGGGCCTGCGACACCAGCCGCAGCACACGGTCGGCGTAGTCGGCCAGGACCCGTCCGGGCGGCGTCGGCTCCATGCCGCGGGCCAATCGCAGGAACAGCGGCACGCCCAGCTCCTCCTCCAGCCGCTTCAGCCGCGCGGTCACGTTGGACTGGACGCAGTTCAGGCTTTCCGCCGCACGGCTGACGCTGCCGGTGTCCGCCACCGCCTTGACCACGCGCAACGCCGGAAGATCCATCCCCGCCTCCTGCCATCACGGAAAGTGAATGATACCATGCGGAAGTTTCATTGGAAATGAGGGGTGCGGCCGGGTCATGCTCCCTGGACCGTTTCCGTGGAGGGCTGCTCATGATCCGGGTGCTGCTGGGCGGGCTTCTGGCGCTGACCATCGCCATGGGGATCGGGCGCTTCGCCTTCACCCCCATCCTGCCCTATATGCAGGCCGAAGCCGGGCTGGGCGTGGGGGAGGCGGGGCTGATCGCGTCCATCAACTTCCTGGGCTACCTGCTGGGCGCCGTGGTCACCGGGTTGGTGCCGCAGGGTGCCCCGCGCACCTGGGCCTTCCGCGTCTCGCTGGTCGCCAGCGTGTCGAGCACGGCCGGTATGGGGCTGACCACCGACCTGGTGGCGTGGTCGGTGCTGCGCTTCGTCTCCGGCGTCGCCAGCGCCGGCATGTTCGTGCTGGGCATCGCCATGACGCTGGACGCGCTGGCCCGCGCCGGGCGCGAGAACCGGGCGGGATGGCTCTATTCCGGCGTCGGCATCGGAATCGCCGGATCCGGCCTGTTTGTGGCTCTCAGCGGCGGGGTTCTGGATTGGAGCGGCAAGTGGCTGGCGCTGGGCCTGATCTGCGCCGTGCTGGCGCCGGTCTCCTGGAGTGCCATGACCGACCAGCCACGCCCGGCGGCCAAGGCGGCCGACACGCCGGCGGGCGGCGGCTGGCTGTCGGCGCCGTTGCTGCTGCTCACCGCCGCCTATTTCCTGGAGGGCGCCGGTTACATCGTCACCGGCACCTTCCTGGTGGCGATCCTCAAGGGCATGCCCGACACCGCCGCGCTGGGTGGCATCGCCTGGATGGTCACCGGGCTGGCCGCCGCCGTCTCCCCCGCCCTGTGGGCCTGGACCGGCCGGCGGCTCGGGCTGTGGCGGGCCTTGATGCTGGCCCACACGGTGCAGGCGGTGGGCATCCTGCTGCCGCTCGCCGGGCTGGGGGTGGCGGGCGGGCTGCTGTCGGCGGCGCTTTATGGCGGGACCTTCGTGGGCATCGTCGGGCTGGCCTTCGGGCTGGGCCGGCAGCTCTCCGGAGGGGCATCCGCGCGGATCATCGGGGCGCTGACCACCGCCTACAGCGTCGGGCAGGTGCTGGGGCCGCTGCCGGCCGGGCTGGCGGTGGAGGCGACCGGCAGCTACGGCGTGGCGCTCGCCGGGGCCGCGGGCGCGGTGATGCTGGGCACCCTGCTGCTGGCGCTGGGCTCGGCGCTGTCCGGCCGCGGCCTGCGCGCACGGGCGGCCCATGGCTGAACCTGCGCTTAGCGCGTTTCCCTTTCGCACCGTCGCTGCACTAGAGTGCCCCCACCTGACTTGGGGAAAACGATGACCGACGACCTGAAGTGCCCGAACTGCGGCTCCGAGCATGTCTACGAGGATGGCAGCCTGTGGATCTGCCCGGAGTGCGCCCATGAATGGAACCCCCAGGCCGCAGCCGCCGCACCCGCCGACGAGGTCCGGCCGGGCGTGCGTGACGCCAACGGCAACCCGCTCAGCGACGGCGACAGCGTGACCGTGATCAAGGACCTGAAGGTCAAAGGGTCGTCGCTGGTGGTCAAGGGCGGCACCAAGGTGAAGAACATCCGGCTGGTGGACGCCGTCGACGGGCACGACATCGCCTGCAAGATCGACGGCATCGGCGCCATGAACCTGAAGTCGGAGTTCGTGAAGAAGGCCTGACGCCCGCGTCCGGCCGGGAGACCCGCCCCATGAGCCAGAACCGATGAGCCAGTTCGACCCCTTCGTCCCCGCCGACCCGCGCCGCCACGCCCCGGCCACCGACCGCAACCGCGATCCCATCCTGGCCGTGCTGCGAGACTCGCTGCCGGCGGCGGGGCTGGTGCTGGAGGTGGCCAGCGGCACCGGCCAGCACGCGGTGCATTTCGCCGCCGCCCTGCCGGGGGTGACCTGGCAGCCGAGCGACCCCGACCCGGCCCTGCGCGCCAGCATCGAGGGCTGGCGGGCGGAGGCCGCCCTGCCGAACCTGACAGCCCCGCTGGCGCTCGACGCCGCAACCCACCCGTGGCCGCTGGAGAGCGCGGACGCCGTGGTGTGCATCAACATGATCCACATCGCCCCCTGGGCGGCCGGGCTGGGGCTGCTGCGCGGGGCTGGGGCCGTGCTGCCACCGGGCGGGCCGCTGCTGCTCTACGGCCCGTTCCGCCGCGGCGGCGCCCACACCGCCCCGTCCAACGCCGCCTTCGACGCCGACCTGAAGGCCCGCGACCCGTCCTGGGGTGTGCGCGACCTGGAGGCGGTGGAGGCGGCGGCGCGCGACCACGGGCTGGCGCTGGCCGACGTGGTGGCGATGCCGGCCAACAACCTCACCGTGCTGTTCCGGCGCACGGGGTGAGCCCTCAGCCCGCCGGCGCCACGATCTTCACCGGCCGGCCCGCCGGCAGCGGCGTGCCCGGCGGCAGGTCGTTGATGATGCGGAACAGATCCTCGGCGCGCGGCTCCTGCCCCATGCGGGCGGCCATCGTCGCCGCGGTGTCGTTGGGGCCGGCGGTCACCACCTGCACGCGGCGGGGCCGGAAACCCGCCGCCTCCTGCGCGGTGATCCGGCGGAAGCTGGAGGCGATCTGCCGGAACTGCGCATCGACACGCGACAGCCCGCCCTCCGGGGCCACGAAGGTGAAGCGGTAGAAGCGGTCGGGCGCCATGCGGATGGCGACCAGCCGCACATCGACCGCCCCCTGGTCGGTCCGGCCGCTGGTCACCGCGGTGGCGGCGGGCATGCCGTTGATGGTGACCGGCTCCAGGCCGACCAGCGGCGCCCCGGCCGCCCAGGTGCCCGAGATGTGCGCGGCCGGGTCGGCGGTTCCCCCGGCGGGTGCCGTGTCGAAAATCAGCGCGGTCCCCGCTTCGCCGCGCCCGATCACCTGCTGCGTGCCGTTGAGCAGCGTGTAGCCCTCCGGCACCTCGAACCGGAAGCCCAGCACGGGGTGCACGAACTCCCGCCCGCGCACCAGCCCCTGCTCCGGGCTGTCGCCCCACACCACCCCGTCGATGGCGGCGAGGTAGGGCTGCGCGGGCCGCTCGCCGGCACCCGCCGTCTGTTTGCGGGCGAGGTCGGCCGCCTGCTGCACGCGCTCCTCGGTGCGCGGGTGGGTGGCGAAGAAGTCGAAGCCGGACGCCTCCCGCCCGGCGACCTGCGACTGGTACTGGTCGAAGCGGCGCATCGTCTCCAGGAAACTCGCCATCGCCATCGGGTCGTAGCCGGCCGCCGCGAGGTAGCGAACGCCCAACCCGTCCGCCTCCAGCTCCTGCCCGCGGGAATAGCCGGCCAGCACCGCCTCCGACCCGAGGCCGAGCGCCTGCGCCAGGATCGGACTGCCGAGCACGGCGCCGAGCCCCGCGGTCAGCACCCCGGCGACCGTGGACTGGCTCATCCGTTCCGCCGTGTGGCGGCCGGTGACGTGGCCCATCTCGTGCGCCATCACCCCGGCCACCTCGGCCTCGTCCTCGGCCAGGGCGAGCAGGCCGCGCGTCAGGTAGACATAGCCGCCCGGCAGCGCGAAGGCGTTCACCACGTCGCTGTCCAGCACGGTGAAGGTCCAGGGCCCCTGCGGCCGCTCGGTCACCGCGGCCAGCCGCGCGCCGACCCGGTCGACCAGCGCCGTCAGCCCCGGATCCTTGTACGCGCCGCCGAACTGGGCGACGACCTTCGGATGCTCGGACGCGCCGAGCTCGGCCTCCTGCCCGGAGGGCAGCAGCCCGGTGAACTGGCGTTCCCCCGTCGCCGGGTTGACCGCGCAGGCGGCGAGCAGGACGGCGGCGGCGAGCGCGCCCCCGCGGCGCCAGGATGCGGCGATGGTTCCCAAAGGCGGCATGGTGCGATGGACCCCCGTCGTTGCGGCATTACTGTTATGGTCGAGACCAACGGTTCATGAGGACAACGGCGCCATGCCCGCAAGGTTCGCCCGCCGCCGCCTTTTCCTGCTGTCCGCCCTGCTGGCCCTGCTCGCCGGGGCACCCGCCGTCGCCACCGCCGCCACCGGAAGCGAGGCGGCGGCCTGGGCCGCTCTGGCGCGGGGCGGGCACGTCATCCTGATGCGCCACGCCGCCACCGTGCCCGGCACCGGCGACCCGCCGGGTTTCCGGCTGGGCGACTGCGCCACCCAGCGCAACCTGTCCGACGCCGGCCGGGCGGACGCGCGCGCCGCCGGCGAACGGCTGCGCCGGGAGGGGGTGCGGGTGGACGAGGCGCTCACCAGCGTCTGGTGCCGCAGCTTTGAGACGGCCGAGCTGATGGCCGTCGCCCCGGTGCGGGTGGAGCCCGCCGTCAACTCCTTCTTCGACGGGCAGGGCGACCGCGAGGCGCAGACGGACGCCGCCCGCCGCCTCGTCGCCTCCTGGCGGGGGCCGGGCAACCGGCTGATGGTCACCCATCAGGTGAACATCACCGCGCTGACCGGCGTCTTCCCGCAGCAGGGGGAGATGGTGGTGCTGGCACCCGCCGGCGGCGGTTTCACCGCGGTGGGCCGCATTCGCCCGTGACGCGCCTCCGTCCCCTCCTGCTGCTGCTGGCCCTGCTGCTCGCCGCCGCATCCCCGGCCGAGCGGCTGCCGCGGCTGGGCGAGGGGCGGGTGGCGGCGGTGATCGATGGCGACACGGTGGAGCTGGAGGACGGACGCCTCGTCCGGCTGGCCGGCATCGAGGCGGCCAAGCCACCGCCCGGCCGCGAGACCGAACGGCGCTGGCCGCTGGCCGAGGCCGCGACCGCGGCGCTGAAGGGGCTGGCCGCCGGGCGGGGGGTGCGCCTGCACGGCCCCGACGGCACCCTGCCCGACCGGTACGGCCGGCTGCCGGCCCAGGCCGTGGGCGCCGACGGCCGCTGGTGGCAGGGGGAGCTGCTGGCCGCCGGCCACGCCCGCGTGCGCACCCTGCCCGACGGCCGCGAGCTGGCCGCCGAGATGCTGGCGCTGGAGGCCGCCGCGCGCGACCGCGGGCTGGGGCTGTGGAGGACCCGCGCCTATGCCGTGCGCCCCGCCGACCCGCAACGCTTGCGCCGCGACATCGACAGCTTCCAGATCGTGGAGGGCCGCGTGCTGCGGGCGGAGAAGCGCGGCGGCACCGTCTACCTGGATTTCGGCGAGGACTGGCGCAGCGACGTGACCGCGCGGATCGGCCGCGACGCGCTGCGCGCCTTCGCCAAGTCCGGTCTCGACCCGCTGGGGCTGCCGGCGGAGACGATCCGCGTGCGCGGCTGGATCGGCGAACATTACGGCCCCACCATCGAGGTCACCCACCCCGAGCAGATCGAGCGGCTGGGCCAGCGCCCGCCGGCCCCTGCCGGCGAAAGCGCCGGCAAGGACGACGAGTGATCCGAACCGCCCCGCTGCGGCATGGCGCAGGACCGCGCAAGCCCCTACACTGTTGCGCGCCCGACGACAGGACGAGTTCATGGCCCGCAGCGAACTGTTCCCGCCCATCGATCCCTTTGAGACCGGCCGCCTGCCGGTGGACGAAATCCACACGCTCTATTGGGAGCAGTGCGGCAACCCCAAGGGTGTGCCGGTGGTCTTCCTGCACGGCGGGCCGGGGGCCGGCGCCTCGCCCACCCACCGCCGCTTCTTCGACCCCGGCCATTACCGCATCGTGGTGATGGACCAGCGCGGGGCCGGCCGCTCCACCCCGCTGGGCGAAACCCACAACAACGACACCGACCGCCTCGTCGCCGACCTTGAGGCGCTGCGGCAGCTGCTGGGCATCCAGCGCTGGCACCTGTTCGGCGGCTCCTGGGGGTCCACCCTGGCGCTCGCCTACGCGCAGGCCCACCCCGACCGCTGCCTGGGCCTGATCCTGCGCGGCATCTTCCTCATGCGGCGGTCGGAGATCGACTGGTTCCTCAACGACATGGGCCGCATCTTCCCGGAGGCCTGGAGCCAGTTCACCGGGCACATCCCGGAGGAGGAGCGCGGCGACCTGCTGGAGGCCTACTGGCGCCGGCTCGATTCACCCGACCCCGGCATCCGCATGGCCGCGGCGCGGGCGTGGAGCATGTACGAGGGGGCCTGCTCCTCGCTGCTGCCGTCGCCCGACCTGATCGCCGCGTCCGGCGAGGACGCCCATGCGCTGGGCCTGTCGCGGATCGAGGCGCATTACTTCCGCCACAACGCCTTCACGCCGGAGGACCGGCTGCTGCGCGACGTGCACCTGATCCGCCACATTCCGGCGGTGATCGTGCAGGGCCGCTACGACATCGTCTGCCCCATCACCACCGCCGACACCCTGCGCCGCGCCTGGCCCGAGGCCGACTACGTCGTCGTCCCAAACGCCGGCCATTCCGCCATGGAACCCGGCATCCGCTCCGCGCTGGTGCACGCCACGGAGCGGTTCAAGGCGGTGCGGTGACCCCAACCCTCCCCTACTGACCCAGCGTGGCGAAGCTGGACGGGGCGGGGTCGAGGACGCGGGTGCCGTCGGGGGTGACCTCCAGCACGGCCAGCCCGCGTTCGGCCACACCGCCGGTGCGCAGGCGGAACAGCCCGTCCACCCCTTCGAAGCCGCTGGGGCTGGTCAGGTTCGCGGGGGTGAAGGCGTTGGGGCCGTGCGCCTTGGTGAGCGCGGCGGCCATCGCCGTGGCGTCGTAGGACAGGGTGGCCAGCCGCGGCGGCTTGCGGCCGTAGATCGACTCGAAGCGCGCCTCGAAATCCGCGCGCCCGCGCGGCGCGGGGGCGGCGAACCAGGAACCGACCATGGCCGGTTCCTGGCCCAGCCCCGGATCGTCCCACAGCCCGGTGCCGAGCAGGCGGACCTGCGCGGTGTCGACTCCGCCGGCGGCCAGCGCCGCGCCGAGCTGGCGGGTGCGCGCCACGCCGTCGGCCAGCATCACCGCCTGCGGCGGGGTGGGCAGGCCGGTCAGCGGGCGCACCACCTGGGCGGTGTCGGGGTTGCCGGGCTCGTAGCGCTCGATCTGCGTCACCTGCCCGCCGAAGCGCTGGGTGGCCGACTGGAGCGCGTTCACCACGGCGTCGCCGTAGGGGGAGCGCGGGGCCAGCGTGGCGAAGCGGGTGACGCCGCGGGAGCGGGCGAAGCCGACGACGCGGTTCACCTGGTCGGACGGCACGAAACCAAGGATGTGGGTGCCGCCACCGGCCAGCGTCCAGTCGGTGGAGAAGGCCAGCACCGACACGCCGGCCGCCTGGGTGATCGGCTTCACCGCCGCCACCTCCGCGGCGAAGAGCGGCCCGAGCACGAGCTGGGCGCCGTCGGCCAGCGCCCCGCGGGCGGCGTCGGCGGCCCCCTGCGGGGTGCCCCTGGTGTCGCGCGGCAGCAGCTCGAACCGGTCGCCGGCCACGTCGAACAACGCCATCTGCGCCGATTCCAGCATCGGCTGGCCGATGGCGGCACTCTGGCCGGTCAGCGGCAGCAGCAGCGCCACCTTCGTCACCGGCGGCGGGGCGGCGGGGGTGGGCTGCGGCGCTTGTGCCGTCGGTCGAACCCCCGTTACAGTCGAGCAGCCCGCTACGAGGAGCGCGCACAGGGTCCACAGGACCGCGGCACGGGAACGGACCGTCCCCAGCCCGGACAGCGCGCGAGGAACGAGTGTCGCAGAACGTGCCACCGAAGGTCTCCACATCCGCTGAAGCGTCAACAGGTGCCGGTGAAGGTAGCGGCACCGTGGCCTCAAGTAAACTCGCGGCCGGCCTGCACATCGTGGCGACCCCGATCGGGAACGCCGCCGACATCACGCTGCGCGCGCTCGACACGCTGCGCCGCGCCGACGCCATCGCCTGCGAGGACACGCGGGTGACGGCCAAGCTGATGGCCATCCACGGCATCGACCGGCCGCTCCTTGCCTACCACGAGCACAACGCCCAGCGCATGCGCCCGGTCCTGATCGGGCGCATCCAGGCGGGGGAGGCGGTGGCGCTGGTGTCGGACGCCGGCACCCCGCTGGTCTCAGATCCAGGCTACAAGCTGGTGCGCGACCTGCACGAGGCGGGGCTGCCGGTGCACGCCCTGCCCGGCCCGTCGGCGCCGCTGACCGCGCTGGTGCTGTCCGGCCTGCCGACCGACCGCTTCCTGTTCGCGGGCTTCCTGCCCTCCAAGGGGGCGGCGCGGCGCACCGCCATCGGCGAGTTGAAGGGTGTGGGCGCCACGCTCATCCTCTTCGAATCCGCCCAGCGCCTGCCCGACACGCTGGCCGATCTGGCCCTCCTGCTGGGCGGGCGGGAGGCGGCGGTGGCGCGCGAGCTGACCAAGCTCTACGAGGAGGTGCGGCGCGGTCCCCTGCCGGAACTGGCGGCGCATTACGCCGGGGCGGGGCCGCCGCGCGGCGAGGTGGTGCTGGTGATCGGCCCGCCGGCCGCGGACGAGGGGGAGGCGAGTGCCGAGGATGTGGACGGGCTGCTGAGGGAGGCGCTGGAGCGGCTGTCGGTGCGCGACGCGGCGGCCGACGTGGCGGCCCGCACCGGCCGGCCGCGCCGCGCCGTCTACGCCCGTGCGCTGGAACTGGCGCGCTCACCGGGTCCCGATCGAATCGGTAACCCGGCGGAAACCCCGCTGTCCCAGGATCGTCGCGCCCGGAGGAAAGGACGAGGCGATGGACGGGATGATTGACGAGCACCGCCGGCGCACCGATCGCTTCGGCCGGTATGCGGAGGCCCTCTGCCGCTGGTGGCTGCGGCTGAAGGGCTACCGCATCCTGGCGACGCGGCTGCGCACGCCGCTGGGGGAGATCGACATCGTGGCCCGGCGCGGCGACACGCTCGCGGTTGTGGAGGTGAAGGCACGCGCGGACTGGGCGCAGGCGTCGGAGGCACTGTCCGCCCGCCAGCGCGGCCGGCTGGCGCGGGCCGCGCATCTTTACCTTGCCGCCAATCCGCAGTATGCGGGGTTGAGCTTGCGATTCGACGTGATGCTGGTTACCCCTTGGAGATTGCCGCGGCACCTGCGCGACGCCTGGCGCGCGTGACCGGCCGGCGGGACTTTCGGGCCAGGGGATAAGGTCCAGGGGATTGGGGCCAGGGGAAGGAACGCGCGTGTCCAGCCGTACAGAAGCCCTCGCGATCCTGCGCGACGTCGGCGCCCGGCGCGACGAGGAGATCGATCTGGCCGAGGCGGCACTGGCGCTGGGCTCGCTCGACCGGCCGGGCCAGCCGCTCGACCGCTACCGCCGCCACCTCGCCGCCATCGCCCGCGACATGCACGACCGGTTCGACGCGGCCGGCGACGGGCTGGCGGCCCGCATCACCCTGCTGCACGACATCATCATCGAGCGGCACGGCTATTGCGGCGACAGCGACACCTACGACGACCTCCAGAACGCCAACCTGCTGCGCGTGATCGACCGCCGCAAGGGGCTGCCGGTGACGCTGGGCATCCTCTACCTGCACGCGGCGCGCGCCATGGGCTGGGCGATGGTCGGGCTGAACTTCCCCGGCCATTTCCTGGTGCGTATGGATTGCGGCGGCGAGCGCGCCATCATCGACCCCTTCAACGAGGGGCAGGTGCGCACCGCCGTGGACCTGCGCGACCTGCTGAAGGCCACCGCCGGGGCCGCGGCCGAGCTGGAGCCCGGCCATTACCAGCCCGTGCGCAACCGCGACATCCTGCTGCGGCTGCAGAACAACCTGAAGCTCCGCTTCCTGTCCGCCCACGACGTGCCGCGCGCGCTGGAGGTGCTGGAGACCATGCGGGTCTTCGCCCCCGACGAGCCGGCCCTGTGGCGGGAAACCGGGCTGCTGGAGGCGCACAGCGGCAATCTGCTCGACGCCATCGAGGCGCTGGAGACCTTCATGCGCCTGTCCGACAGCGACCGCCACCTGCACCAGGCCGCCATGCTGATCCAGCAGCTCAAGGGCCGCCTGAACTGACCCCCGTTCCCCGGAGAGACGCGCGATGACGCTCATGGTCGCCTTCCAGATGGACCCCATCGAGTCGATCAACATCGACACCGACTCGAGCTTCATGATGGCGCTGGAGGGGCAGCGGCGCGGCCACGCGCTGCACCACTACCACCCCCGCGACCTCAGCCTGACCGGCAACCGCCTGACGGCGCGGGTGCGCACGCTGGAGGTGGAGCGCAAGCGCGGCGCCCATTACCGGCTGGGCGAGCCGCAGGTGGTGGACCTGTCGGGCTTCGACCTGATCCTGATGCGGCAGGACCCGCCCTTCGACATGGCCTACATCACCGCCACCCACCTGCTGGAGCATGTCCAGCCCAAGGTGCTGGTGCTGAACGATCCGGCGCATGTCCGCAACGCACCGGAGAAGCTGTTCGTCACCCATTTCCCCGACCTGATGCCGCCGACGCTGATCACGTCGGACAAGCAGGCCATCCTGGACTTCCGCACCGAGTACAAGGACATCATCGTCAAGCCGCTGTTCGGCAACGGCGGGGCCGGCGTCTTCCACCTGAAGCCCGATGACGAGAACCTGGGTTCGCTGCTGGAGATGTTCACCCAGCTCTACCGCGAGCCGGTGATCGTGCAGAAGTACCTGCCGGAAATCCGCCAGGGCGACAAGCGCATCATCCTGATCGACGGCGAACCGGCGGGTGCCGTCAGCCGCATGCCGCAGGACGGAGAGGCGCGTGCCAACTTCCACGCCGGCGGCAGCGCCCGCAAGACCGAGCTGACCGCCCGCGAGCGGGAGATCTGCGCCGCCATCGGTCCCGTCCTGCGCGAGCGCGGGCTGGTCTTCGTCGGCATCGACGTGATCGGCGACTACATGACGGAGATCAACGTCACCTCCCCCACGGGCATCCAGGAGATCAACCGGCTGAACGGCGTGCAGCTCGAAGCCCAGCTCTGGGACGCGATGGAGCGGCGGCTCGGCCGTTCATGACGGCGTGACGGCCCGCGGTGCCGGCTGTTCTCCGGTCTGTGTCCACCAAAGGGAGACAGCCCCGATGAAGCAGCCGCACACCGAACAGACCGTCAAGCACACCGACGATCAGCAGAACACCGGCAACCACAAGAAGCCGGACACCCCCGACGCCAAGGGCGCCGACAAGTTCGGCGGCACCCGCAAGGGGGCGGAGAATGTGGAGCCGAAGGGCGGTCGCTGATCCCTAATCCGGCACGCTGCGGGCGGGAACCACCGCCCGCAGCGTGCGGTACCAGCGCAGCTTCTCCTCGAAAGGCAGGCGCGCCAGGCCGCTGGGTGACGGCAGCACCACGTCCAGGGGGCCGCCGAACAGGCTGTCCGGCTGCGGCCCCCAGGGCGCTTCCGCCTTCCCCGACGCCGCCAGATAGACGCCCTTGCCGGTGTAGGCGATGGCGCGCGGGCCGAACGCCCGCACCAGTTCCGCCAGCCGCGGCACGCCGGCGCGCAGTTCCGCCCGGCTGAGGTCGGCGGCGCCCGGTGTCACCCGCGCCACGAGGTTGGTGGAGCCGAGCCCGAACTCCGGCAGCCGCCCGTCCTCCTCCGGCGTCAGCAGCCGCGGCGTCAGCCCGGCGGCGGCGAGCAGGCGCCAGAACTGGTTGCCGGGGCCGGCGTAGTTGTGCCCGGTGGCCCCGGACCGGACGCCGGGGTTGAACCCCACGAACAGGATGTCGAGACCGGGGGCGAGGATGTCGCGGACCATGAGGGCCTCACCCTAGCATCACCATCTGGCAACAGCCAAACCGCCGTCTCCCCCCTGCGCTCCGATCTGCGCTATACCGGCGGCCGGTTGGCGGGCGGAGGGGTGATGAAGGTCAGCATCGACATGGGCAGCGGGCCGGGCGGCAAGCCGGCGGAGCTCGACCTGGAGGAGCTGCTGGCGACGCGCCTGCTGGTCCAGGGCAATTCCGGGTCCGGCAAGTCGCACCTGCTGCGCCGGCTGCTGGAGCAGAGCGCGCCCTGGGTGCAGCAGGCGGTGATCGATCCGGAGGGTGATTTCGTCACGCTGGCCGACCGCTTCGGCCATGTGGTGGTGGAGGCCGCCGACCACACCGAGGCGGCACTCCAGCGCATCGCGTCCCGCGTGCGCGAGCACCGCGTGTCCGTGGTGCTGAACCTGGAGGGGCTGGACAGCGAGGCGCAGATGCGCGCCGCCGCCTCCTTCCTGGGTGGGCTGTTCGACGCCGACCGCGACCTCTGGTACCCGATGCTGGTGGTGGTGGACGAGGCGCAGCTCTTCGCCCCCGCCGCCGCCGGCGAGGTGTCGGACGAGGCGCGCAAGGTGTCGCTGGGCGCCATGACCAACCTGATGTGCCGGGGCCGCAAGCGCGGGCTGGCCGGGGTGATCGCCACCCAGCGCCTCGCCAAGCTCGCCAAGAACGTCGCCGCCGAAGCGTCCAACTTCCTGATGGGCCGCACCTTCCTCGACATCGACATGGCGCGCGCCGCCGACCTGCTGGGCATGGAGCGCCGGCAGGCGGAGATGTTCCGCGATCTGGAGCGCGGGCATTTCGTGGCGCTGGGGCCGGCGATGGCGCGCCGGCCGCTGCCGGTGCGCATCGGCGATGTCGAGACCGCTCCCAGGGCCGGCAGCCCCAAGCTGCTGCCGCTGCCGGACACGCCGGAGGACGCGCGCGCCCTGATCATGGTGCCCGGCGAGCCGGAGCCGTCCGCGCTGCCGGCCATCCCGCGCCGCCCGCCCGCCCCGCCGCCCATGAGCACCACCGAGGTGCTGATGCAGCTCGCCCGCTCCCGCCCCGCCGCGGCCCCGGCGGAGTCCGAACCCGAGGGCGACCCGGAGGAGCGGGACCGACGGCTGGACGCCATCCTGCGCGAGGTGCTGGCCGATCCCGACGCCGCCTTCCGTACCGTCGCCGTGCTCTACCAGGATTTCCTCGTCCGCTGCCGCATCCACGCCGTCGGCGGGCGCCCGCCGGACATGCCGGACTTCCGCCGCCGGCTGGCCGCCGCCCGTGCCGGTGTGGCGGCGGGTGCGGACGACACGCCGGAATGGGAGCGGGCGACCGCCGCGGCGTCGGGCTTGCCGGACGACATCCAGGGGGTCTTCCTGCTGCTGGCGCGCGCGGCGCTGGACGGCGCCCCCTGCCCCTCCGACCATGTCATCGCGCGGGCCTGCGGCAGCCGCTCCGCCGGGCGGGCGCGCCGGCTGCTGTCCTATCTGGAGCAGCGCGACGTGCTGGTCACCCGCAGCGACCGCGGCGGACGGCGGATCGTCACCCTGCCCGGCCTGGGGTGGGAGACCGCCCCCGGCGACCCCAACGCGGCCGATCCGGACGCCGAGGGCGACGCGCTGGCGGCCGCCGGCTGATCCGGCCGGCGCGAAGGTGGTGCCGGCTCTCCGGCGCGGTAGGGCACCGGAGGGGGCGCAACGGACCGACCGTCCTCCTGTTGGCTCTGAACGTGATCGGAGACAACAAAGGAATTCCACCAATGCGCCAATTGATCGTTGCGGGTGCCGCCGCTCTCGCCCTTCTCTCGACGCCGGTCCTCGCCAACAGCGGGACGAGCAGCTCCGGCACCAGCGGCACCACCTCCTCCAGCCCGGGCGCCACGCAGGACCGGACCGGCAGCTCCGGCTCCTCGACCATGAGCCCCGGCACCAGCGGCTCGACGGGCACCTCGGGCTCGTCCGGGTCAACGGGCACCACCGGGTCGGGCATGGGTTCCGGCACGGGCTCGGGCACCGGCGTGATGCCGGGCCAATCCAACACGCCGGGCGCCGGCCCGCTGGGCGGCGGCGTCGGCTCCTCCGGGGCGATCCCGGAAGGCTGCAAGCCGGGCGACATTTCCGCGGTGTGCCAGGGCCAGACGGGCCCGGGCAGCAACTGATCCGCACCACGGACCATCGACGGGGGAACGGGCGCGCCTGCGGGTGCGCCCGTTCTTTTTTGCACCGCACCCGGTGAAAGGGGTGGAAAAGCCGCCCCCGAGGGCGTATCTGTTGGGCTCCATCGTCGGAGGCGTTTCGTCGTCCGAGCGAGGTTCTACAGCTCGGCCGGCGGTCACCGAAGACCGTCCTGCTCTCGACGCCTCAGCGCCTCCCTCTCCCTCCGGCAAGACACACGCGCGATGCACCCGCCATCCGGACGGATCGGCGGCGTCATCGCCTGCATGCTTGGGAAGCTGACTTGACCTTTTCCGAACTGAACCTGCACACCGGTCTCCTGCGCGCTCTGGAGGCCGCCGGCCACACGTCCCCCACCCCCGTCCAGGCGGCGGCCATCCCCGCGGCGCTCGAAGGCCGCGACGTTCTGGCGACCGCCGACACCGGCACCGGCAAGACCGGCGCCTTCCTGCTGCCGTCGCTGCATCGTCTGGCCGTCGCCGACGAGGAGCGCAAGACCGCGCGGCCCTTCGGCCCCCGCGTCCTGGTCCTGGCCCCGACCCGCGAGCTCGCGCGTCAGGTCACCATGGCCGCGCGCACCTATGTGAAGTTCCTGCGGCTGTTCATCGTCGATGTGGTCGGCGGTGAGCCGTTCCGCCCGCAGATCCGCGACCTGTCGCGCACGGTCGACGTCCTGGTCGCCACTCCCGGCCGGCTGATGGACCACATCCGCCGCGGCAACGTCCGTCTGGACGAGGTCGAGGTGCTGATCCTGGACGAGGCCGACCGCATGCTCGACATGGGCTTCGCGGAGGACATCGCCGCCATCAGCGGCGCCTGCCCCAAGGAGCGCCAGACGCTGCTGTTCACCGCCACGCTCGACCGGCGGATGGAAGGGGTTGCCCGCAACCTCGTCCGCGATCCGGCCCGCGTCGCGGTGGAGAGCACCCCGGCCAGCGCGCCGAAGATCGAGCAGCGCGTGATGCACGCCGACGACCTCGGCCACAAGCGCAAGCTGCTGCGCCACTTCGCGGCCTCGACGGAGATCCACAAGGCGATCATCTTCGCGGCCACCAAGCGCGACGCCGACGAGCTGGCGTCCGAACTGGCGCAGGAAGGCCATGCGGCGGCGGCGCTGCACGGCGACATGCACCAGGAGGCGCGCACCCGCACCCTGCACCGCCTGCGCGACGGCCGCGTGCGGCTGCTGGTGGCGACCGATGTCGCCGCGCGCGGCATCGACGTGCGCGACATCAGCCACGTCATCAATTTCGACCTGCCGCGCAACCCGGAGGACTATGTCCACCGGATCGGCCGCACTGGCCGGGCGGGGGCGGAGGGCATCGCCATCTCCTTCGCCACCCGCAACGACCGCGGCTCGCTGCGCAACATCGAGCGGCTGATCGGCAACTCCGTCACGGTCCACACCGTGGAGGGGCTGGAGCCGACGATGTCCTTCGACCCGCCGCGCGGTGCCCACCAGGGCCGTCCGCGCGGTCGCGGCGGTTTCGGCGGCGGCCCGCGCGGGGCGCAGCAGCCGGCCCGCCGCCCGCACCGGAACGGCGAGGCGCCCCGCGCGCCGCGCCCGGCCCAAGCCGGTGATGGCGGCTTCAAGCCGATGAGCCGTCGTCACCCGTAAGCGGAAAAATCGCGCACCCGTGGCGGAACGGGTCCGGGCATGCCATGTTTAGGCGATGATCCGGACCACGCCCGTTCTGGTGCCGAACCCGCCGCCGCTCTGGCCGAGCCAGGTCGCGCATTGCCTGAGGCTGATGCGCGACCTGGGGGCTCCGGCCGTGCTGTTCGAAGGCCAGTTGATCGCCACACCCTTCGGCCCGCGCATCGCCGCCACCATGGCGCTGTCGGCCGAGATGGGCCCGGTGCCGCTCGACGAGCACCCCTCCTACCGCCCCGCCATGCGCGACGCCTCGGCGATGGTGACCTTCGCCCGAATGGCCGCGCTGAACGCCAGCGGCATCGACCCCGTGACCGCCAGCACCGAACCGGAATCGGCCCTGTGGCAGGTCGTCGTCGTGCCGGCCGGTGTGGCGCTGATCGCGCGCACCGACAACGCCGATTTCGGCCCGTTCCTGTTGAGCGAGCGCGAGCCCGACGAACGGCAGAGCATGCTGGTCGGCCGGCAGCTCGCCTTTGCCGGCATCACCGTCGGCGAGCCGGATCCATGCACCACCATCCACGAGTGATCGCCAACCGGGCAGGAGGAAGCAGGTGAGCAAGTACGAGGAACGCACCTACCGCGTCGGCAAGAAGCGGCCCAGCATCGCCGACATGAAGGGACAGCGCGAGCGGCTTCGCCAGGATCTGGAGCAGTTCACCGCCCGCAAGCCCGCCGCGGCCGTCATCGCCTCGCTTCGCGAGCGGATCAAGGCGATCGACCTGGAGATCGCCGAGGCCGAGGCGGAACGCAAGCGCGACCGCCCCGCCCCGATGGGTGACGACGAGCCGGATGGCGTGGGCAACACCGAGACCGGCGCGCAGGCCGGCCTGCGCGCCACCTCCAGCCGCTTCCCGCCGCGCGGCCGTCCCGGCCGCTGAACCGGCTTTCGTGAACGGGTTTCCGGGGTGCTTGCCGAGGGCGGTGCCCTTGGAAGCCCGTTCGCGTTCCTGACACCGCCGTTCCAGACACCGCCAGCGACTCCCCCCAATCTTGCGTGGGTGCGGCGCCCGTATGGGTGAGAGTCGGTCCTGTTCCCAAGCCTTCTGAATACCACTCCTTTTAGCCGGCCAAAATGCATCCGTGCTTGGCTAACAATCGTCACAGCGGAAAAACAAAAACAAAGGCGCTGGAAATTTCGATCCGGCCAATGTTTGTGCCGGTGATGATGGAGGCGGTGCGTGAAGGCGGCAATTCTTGCTGGCGGACTGGGAACGCGCTTTTCCGAAGAAACCAAAGGACGCCCGAAAGCGCTGGTCGAGATCGGTGGACGGCCGATCATTTGGCATGTCATGCGCCATTACGCGCATTTCGGCTTTTCCGAATTCGTGCTGGCAGGCGGCTACCGGAAAGCCGATCTGGCCCGCTACTTCACCGATTACCACCGGCTGGAGGGCAGCATCGCCGTCGACCTGCGCACCGGCACCACAGTGCGGCACGACGACGGGGCGCTGGACTGGCTGGTCCACGTCATCGACACCGGCGAGCACACCATGACCGGCGGTCGGGTCAAGCGCCTCGCCCCGTTCCTTGGCAACGAGACCTTCATGCTGACCTGGTGCGACGGGCTGGCGGATGTCGATCTCGCGGCGCTGCTCGCCTTCCACCGGTCGCACGGGCGGCTGGCGACCGTCACCGCGGTCCAGCCGCCAGGGCGCTTCGGCCATCTGACCCTGGACGGCGATGCGGTCACCGGCTTCGAGGAGAAACCCGAACGGTCCGGACACTGGATCAACGGCGCCTTCTTCGTGCTGGAACCCGGCGTGTTCGACTACATCGAGGGTGACGCCACGATGTGGGAGGAGGAGCCGATGCGCCGCCTCGCCACCGACGGCCAGCTCATGGCCTACCGCCACGACGGCTTCTGGCAGTGCATGGACACCGCCAAGGAGCGCGACCTTCTGGAAAAGCTCTGGGCCACCGGCAAGGCCCCATGGAACCTCCGACCCTGACGGGCGGCAAACAGGGGACACATCATGCGCGTCTTCGTTTCGGGACATCACGGCTACATCGGCACGGTGCTGACCCGGCTGCTGCGCCGCGCGGGGCACAGCGTGGTCGGCGCCGACATGTATCTTTACGACGACTGCACCTACGGCACGGCGGACCCGGCCCAGCTCAGCAACACGCTGGTCAAGGACATCCGCGAGTTGACCCCGGCCGATCTGGACGGCGTCGACGCGGTGATCCATCTGGCCGGCTTGTGCAACGACCCGCTCGGCGACCTGCTGCCCGCGGTGACGCTGGAGATCAACCACGAGGCGACCATCCGCCTCGCCGACATGGCGCGGACGGCCGGGGTGAGGCGCTTCGCCTTCTCGTCGAGCTGCAGCGTCTACGGCGCCGCCGGGGCCGACTGGGTGGACGAGAGGTCGGAGCCCAACCCGGTCACCCCCTACGCGGTCTCCAAGCTGCGGGCGGAGGAGGATCTGCGGGCGCTGGCCGGCGACGACTTCTCGCCGGTGTTCCTGCGCTCGGCCACCGCCTACGGCCTGTCGCCGCGAATCCGCTTCGACCTCGTGGTCAACAACCTCACCGCCTATGCGGTGGCGAAGGGCGAGGTGCTGATGAAGAGCAACGGCATGGCGTGGCGCCCGCTGGTCCACATCGAGGACATCAGCCGCGCCTTCGTCGCCGCCATCGAGGCGCCGGCCGACACCGTGCATGGCGAGGTGTTCAACGTCGGCATCACGACCGAGAACTATCTGGTCCGCGAGATCGCCGAGCTGGTCGAGGAGACGGTGCCCGGCGCCCGCATCGCCTACGCCGGGGGGGCCGACGCCGACCGCCGCAGCTACCGCGTGGATTGCTCCAAGATCGCGTCGAAACTGCCGCGCTTCCGCCCGCAATGGACGGTGCCGCGCGGCATCGAGGAGCTGTACCGCCGCTTCACCGACGTCGGCCTGACGGTGGAGGATTTCGAGGGACCCAAGTACCAGCGGCTGGCCCACCTGAAGCACCTGATCGCCAAGGGGCTGGTGGACGACCGCCTGCGCTGGGCTCCGCATGTGACCCTGCCGCGGCCGGAGCGGCCCACGCTCCCCGGCATCGCCGTCGTCTGACGCCATCCCCGGGAGACCCTGCCATGCACATCGACCGCTGCCGCGCCTGCGGCGGGGCGGAGCTTCTGCCCGTGCTCGACCTCGGCCGCGTGCCGGTGGCGGATCGGCTGGTCTCCCCCACGGGGCTGGACGGGCCGGAGCCGGCCTACCCGCTCACCGTGGTCTTCTGCCCGGCCTGCGCGCTGGTGCAGATCGACTACACCGTACCGCCGGAGGAGCTGTTCACCCGCGACTATCCCTATTACTCCTCCTTCTCGCCGGCGCTGCTCGCGCATTCCCGCGACAACGCGCTGGACCTGATCCGGCGCCGCAAGCTCGGCCCCGGCCGTCTGGTGGTGGAGATCGCCAGCAACGACGGCTACCTGCTGCGCAATTTCGTGGAGGCCGGGATCCCGGTGCTGGGCGTCGACCCGGCCACCGGCCCCGCCGCCGCCGCGAGCGCCGCCGGCGTGCCGACGCTGGAGGCCTTCTTCGACAGCGCGCTCGCCCGCTCGATCGTGGCGGAGCGCGGGCCGGCCGACGTCATCATCGCCAACAACGTGCTGGCCCACGTCGCCGGGCTGAACGACGTGGTGGCTGGCGTCGGCATCCTGCTGGCGGAGGACGGGGTGGCGTCCATCGAGATGCCTTATGTCCGCGACCTGATCGACCATGTGGAGTTCGACACGATCTACCACCAGCACCTCTGCTACTTCTCGCTGACGGCGCTGGTCGGGCTGATGGCGCGGCACGGGCTGTCGGTGAACGACGTGGTGCGGCTGCCCATCCATGGCGGCTCGCTGCGGATCCATGTCGGCCATCGCCGCGCTCCGAGCGAGGCGGTCACCGCCCTGCTGGCGGAGGAGCGGGCGGCGGGGCTGGACCGCATCGGCTATTACGCCGGTTTCGCCCGGCGCGTGGAGGCACTGCGGGACTCTCTGACCGAACGTCTGCGCACCCTCCGGGCCGGCGGTGCCCGCATCGCCGCCTACGGCG
The DNA here is from genome assembly GCF_013423485.1 of Azospirillum oleiclasticum. Taxonomy (GTDB): domain Bacteria; phylum Pseudomonadota; class Alphaproteobacteria; order Azospirillales; family Azospirillaceae; genus Azospirillum; species Azospirillum oleiclasticum. The sequence continues at coordinate 123,951 of NZ_JABFFR010000028.1, read as the reverse complement.
CCGCGGCCAAGGGCACGACGCTGATCAATGTCGCCGGAATCGGGGCCGAGCTGATCGACTATGTGGTGGACCGCAACCACCACAAGCACGGCCGCTTCATGCCGGGCAAGCACCTGCCCATCCGCCCCGTCGATGCGCTGATGGAGGATCGGCCGGACTATGTGCTGCTGCTGACCTGGAACTTCGCCGACGAGATCCTGGAGCAGCAACGCGGCTACCGCGAGGCTGGCGGACGCTTCATCGTGCCGGTGCCGGAGGTGAGGATCGTCGCATGACGCTCGCCGCCGACTCCCCCGATGCACCGGCCCCGGCGGGTGGCCGGCACTGCCCGGCCTGTGGTGCGCCGGGTGCCGAGCCGGTCTACCGGCTGTCCGGCATTCCGACCAACAGCTGCATGCTGGTGGACACGCGCGATGCCGCACTGGCCTTTCCCACCGCGGCGCTGGAGCTGTGCCTGTGCGGCGCCTGCGGCTTCCTGTTCAACGCCGCCTGGCGGCCGGGCCGCACCGTCTACGCCGCCGGCTACGAGGAGACGCAGGGCTATTCGCCGACCTTCACCGCCTTCCACCGCGCTCTCGCCGCCGAGCTGACGGAGCGCTTCGCGCTGCGTGGCGCGCGGGTGCTGGAGATCGGCTGCGGCAAGGGCGAGTTCCTGGCCCTGCTCGTCGGGGCCGGCGCGGCGGAGGGGCTGGGCTACGACCCCGGCTATGTCCCCGGCCGGCTGGACGCCGACACCGCAAGGCGCGTGCGGGTGATCCCGGAGTATTTCGACGAGAACACACCGGCCGACCCCGGCGCGCTCGTCTGCTGCAAGATGACGCTGGAGCATGTGTACGACGTCGCCGGCTTCGTGCGCGCGGTGCGGCGGCTGATCGGCGACCGCGACACGGGCGTGTTCTTCATGGTGCCGGACGCCGGGCGCATCCTCGACGACGTCGCCTTCTGGGACGTCTATTACGAGCATGTCTCCTACTTCACGGCCGACAGCCTCGCCGGGCTGTTCCGGCGCGAGGGCTTCGCCGTGGAGGATGTGTGGACCGGCTATGGCGGCCAGTACCTGATGATCGCCGCCCGCCCTGGCCGCACGGCACCGGAGCCGATGGCGCCCGGCGGCGTGGCCGCGCTGCGCCACCGCGCCTTGAGCTTTTCCCGCGGGGTGGACGCCCTGCGCCGCGACTGGCGGGAGCGGCTGGCGGCGTCGCAGCGGCAGAGGCGGCGGGTGGCACTCTGGGGCTCCGGCTCCAAGGCGGTGTCCTTCGTGACCACGGTGGGCATCGGCGACGAGGTGGCCTGCGTCGCCGACATCAACCCGCACCGGCACGGCTGCTTCCTGCCGGGCTCCGGCCACCGCATCGTCTCCCCGGCCGAGGTCGCCGCCCTGGCCCCGGATCTGGTGGTGGTGATGAACCCCCTCTACCGCGCCGAGGTCGCCCGCGACCTGGAGACGCTGGGCTGCCGGCCGGAAATCGTGACGCTGTGAGGAGCCGGGGGGCACCGCCCCGGCTCACCGGAATCACGCCCTCCAGCCCCCGGCGATCCCCTCCCGCAGGCGCCGTGCCGTGCGGGTGAACAGCTTCAGCGCGGCCAGATCCACCGCGCGCCCCAGGAACAGCCGGAACAGCGCAAGGTCGCCGTGGGCGGTCGCCGGGCGCAGACCGATGAAGCGGGCGCCCATCTCCTCGGCCGCCGCGATCGCCGCCGGTGCGGCCTCGTCCTCCAGCCGGACCAGCACATCGAACACGTCCGCCCGCAGCGCGATGGCTTCCCGCTGGGCGATGTTCAGACGCTGACCGATGTCGCCGCCCACCGACAACACGAGCAGGTGCAGCCGCGCCGCGACGCGCGAGAAGTCCATGTCGACGACGGATGGTGCCTCCGGCGGCGTTGCTGCGCCCGCCACCACGCGCACGGCGAGCCCGGTCTCGGCGTAGATCGTCGCCGTCACCGCTTCCAGGTGCGCCGGAACATGCACGGCCACCGCATCGCGCTGGCGCAGGAGGTGGTGGCACAGCACCAGCGACTCCCGCTGACGCACGTCGTCGAACCCCGTGAAGGTCAGGGGCGGGACCTCGCCGATCAGCAGGGCGCAGGCCTTCAACCCGACCTGTGCGGCGACCGCCTGGCTGCCGGGATGGGTGGTCACGGCCTCCGCGACCAGCCCGTCAAGGTCGAGCGTCGCGGCGTGGTCGACGATGAAGCGGGTCAGCCGCTGCGCCATGCCGTCGCGGCGGAAACGGGGCTCCACCGCGAGCATGCTGACCTCCTTGTGGCGCGGCATGCCGGCGACGGGCTTCAGCCCGACATGCCCGACGATGCCGATCCCCTCCGCCTCGGCGACGGCGGAGACGAGATGGCCGGCCTCGATCATCGCGCGCACGCGGTCGGGGTGGAAGATGTCCTCGTACGGGTAGCTGTACTCGAAGCAGCGCCAGATGCAGCGCGCCGCCTCCACCGCCTCGTCCGGCCGCATCGGGCGTATGGTGACCGGCACCGGCCCGACCGCGGCCGGCTCCTCCGCCCGTGGGGTTGCCGGGGGGCGTGCGACCGCGTGGCGCTTCACCAGCACCAGCTCCTTGCCCTTGCGCCCCAGGTTGAGCATGCGCACGCCATCCACAGCCGACCGCATGAGATGCAGCCCCAGCCCCGCGGCGTTGGTGTCGTCCGCCGAACCGCCGAGTTGGAAGGGCAGCAGCCGCTCGGTGTCGAAAGGGATGCCCTTGTCGCGCACCGCGACCTCCACCCCGTCCGGCGCCGTGCGCCACAGGACGGTGTAGTCCCGCGTCCGGTCACCGCCGTAGGCGTGCTCGATGACGTTCGCCGCGGCCTCCTCGGTGGCGAGCGCCAGCATGGCGCCGGCGCGCTCCGGCAGACCGCTCGCCGCGGCCATGCCGGTGATGAAGCCGTGCAGCACCGGCAGCAGCGCCGGGTCGGTCCTCAGGACAAGGGACGCCGTGTCGGTGGTGAGGGAGGTGCCGTCCGTGGCGGGCGCGTCGCTGCTCATCCCGGTGTCCTGCGCTGTGTCCGTGACCGGGATCAATAGCAACACAATCGAATGAATCACAATGTCGAGCCGGTCCGGCACCGGCCCGCCGACCTGTCACTCCTCGATGTTGCGGGCGAGAACCTCGCGCTTGCCGGAGTGGTTGGGCTTGCTGACGACGCCCTCCAGCTCCATGCGCTCGATCAGGCGGGCGGCGGAGTTGTAGCCGATGCGGAGCTGGCGCTGGATGAAGCTGGTGCTGGCCTTGCGCTCCCGGCACACCACCGCGACCGCCTTGTCGTACAGCTCGTCGCCGGAGCCCGACGCACCGCCCGATCCGCCGTCGTCGTAGGAACCGCCCTCGGCGTCCTCGTCCTCCTCGGTGATGGCGTCGACGTAGCTGGGCTCGCCCTGCGCCTTCAGGAACCTCACGACCTGCTCGACCTCGCCGTCGGAGACGAAGGGGCCGTGCACGCGGGTGATGCGGCCGCCGCCGGCCATGTAGAGCATGTCGCCCTGGCCGAGGAGCTGCTCGGCCCCCTGTTCGCCCAGGATGGTGCGGCTGTCGATCTTGCTGGTCACCTGGAAGCTGATGCGGGTCGGGAAGTTGGCCTTGATGGTGCCGGTGATCACGTCCACCGAGGGGCGCTGGGTCGCCATGATCAGGTGGATGCCGGCGGCGCGCGCCATCTGGGCAAGGCGCTGGATGGCCGCCTCGATGTCCTTGCCGGCGACCAGCATCAGGTCGGCCATCTCGTCCACGATGACCACGATGTAGGGCAGCTCGATCAGGTCGAGCGGCTGCTCCTCGAACAGCGGCTTGCCGGTGTCGGGGTCGAAGCCGGTCTGCACCTTGCGGGTGAGAAGCTCCCCCTCCTCCCGCGCCTCGCGCAGGCGGGCGTTGTAGCCCTCGATGTTGCGCACGCCCAGCTTGGACATGTTGCGGTAGCGGTCCTCCATCTCCCGCACCGTCCATTTCAGCGCCACGACCGCCTTCTTGGGGTCGGTGACGACGGGGGCGAGCAGATGGGGGATGCCTTCGTAGACCGACAGCTCCAGCATCTTGGGGTCGATCATGATGAAGCGGCAGCGGTCGGGCGGCAGCCGGTAGAGCAACGACAGGATCATCGTGTTGACCGCCACCGACTTGCCCGAGCCGGTGGTGCCGGCCACCAGCAGATGCGGGAAGCGGGCGAGGTCGGCCACCACCGGCTGGCCGCCGATGTCCTTGCCCAGCGCCAGCGCCAGCTTGCCCTGGCTCTTGCCGAAGCTGTCCGACGACAGCAGCTCGCGCAGCAGCACCGTCTCCCGCTTGGCGTTGGGCAGCTCGATGCCGATGACGTTGCGGCCGGGCACCACGGCCACGCGCACGGACACCGCACTCATGGACCGCGCGATGTCGTCGGCCAGCCCGATGACGCGCGACGATTTGGTGCCGGGGGCCGGCTCCAGCTCGTACAGAGTGACGACCGGGCCGGGGTGGACCTTCTGCACCTCGCCGCGCACGCCGAAGTCGGACAGCACGCCCTCCAGCACCTCGGCGTTGCGGCGCAGAGAGTCCTCGTCCAGCCGTTCGGCCCTGGCGGTGGGGGACGGCGCCTGGAGAAGGTCAACCGGCGGCAGCTCGATGCCCTCGCCGTCGGGAATCAGGGGTGGGGCACTGGGCCGGCCCTGCTCCGCCTTCGGCTTGGCCGGCTGTGGCGGGGCGACCACGGACACGCTGCGGCGCGGCCCGTCGCCGGCGGCGGCGGGCGCCGGCGGCGCCTTGCGGGTGACCGGGGCAAGCTCGTCGTCGAAGACGGGACCCGAGTCGAAGACCGGGTCGGTGCCGCGGTCAAGCGACGGGTCGCGCCGTTCCGCCACCGTCTCCGGCGCTTCGCGACGCTGCGGCATCAGACCACCGGCCAGACCGGCCAGCCGCCCGACACCGCCGGTCGCCAGCCCCGCCAGACGGGCGATGCCGTCCTGGATGCCGCGCCTGGCGTTGCCGATCCCGGCGGCGGTGTCGCGCAGGCTGGTCACCCAGTCCCGCGGCGAGACGCCGATGGCGAGGAACAGGAACAGCCCGGCCGCCGCGGTGGCGCCGGTGGCGACCAGCGAGCGGGCGCCGCCGTCGAACAGGCCGGCGTTCAGCCCCTCCAGCAACAGCCGCCCGACGCTGCCGCCGGGGTTGGGGGACAGCGGATCCTCCTCCCCCGTCGTCATGCCGGCCAGGGCTACCGCGGCCATCGCGATTCCGACGACTCCGGCCTGGAGCCGCAGCAGCGGGTGTCGCACCGGCTTGTGCAGGCTGAGCCGCCAGCCCCAGGCCAGCGGCAGGAAGGCCAGGACGTAGCCGCCGAAGCCCAGCCCCTGCACCATCACGTCGGCCAGCACCGCGCCCGGCCGGCCGAACAGGTTGCCGATCGCCACATCCCCCGCCGGAACGCTGTTCCAGGACGGATCGCCGCGCGTGTAGGTGGCCTGCACCGCCACCAGCAGCAGCCCGGCCAGACCGAGCGCGAAGCCGCCCATCTCGTAGGTGCGCGCCGCGACGAAGGCGCGCATGGCGGGGGAGAAGAAGGGCTTGCGCTCGGACCGACGGGCCGCGCGGCGCGAGGTCGCCACGGACGGGTTCGCGTCGGGACTGCGGGTGGTCATCGCTCGGGCCTTGCCGTTTCGCGTCCGTGGCCGGGATCGGTCGTGGGGGCGTGGTTCAATCAAGGATGCGCACCAGGGCGGCGCAGGCGTCCGCCACCGTTTCGGGGTCCTGCACCAGGGCGACGCGGATGAAGGCGGCACCCGGATCGGGCTCGCCGGGGACCGGGCGGGACAGATAGGCGCCGGGCAGCACGCGGATGGCGCCCTCCGCCCACAGCTTCCGCGTCGCCGCCTCGCCGTCGCCGACATCCAGCCACAGGAAGAAGCCGCCGTCGGGACGGCTGTAGCCGAACCGCCCCTGCAGCGCCGACTCGGCCGCTTCGAACTTGGCGCGGTAGAGCGCCCGGTTCTCCTCGACATGCGCGTCGTCGTTCCACAGCGCGGCCGAGGCGGCGCAGACCGGCAGCGGCATGCCGGTCAGCGAATAGCTGCGCACGCGCGAGAAGGTGGCGATGACCGCCGGGTCGCCCGCCACGAAGCCGGAACGCAGGCCGGCGGCGCTCGACCGCTTGGACAGGGAGTGGAAGACCAGCAGGTTGGCCAGCGGGTGGCCGTCGTGGGGCAGCGCCGCCGCGACCTCCAGCGCGCCCACGGGCGGGCGGTCCAGCCAGATCTCGGCGTAACACTCGTCCACCGCCAGCACGAAGCCGTAGCGGCGGGCCAGCCCGATGGCGCGCGCCAGATAGGCCCGGTCGGCCGCCGCCCCCTGCGGGTTGCTGGGGCTGCACAGGTAGACCAGCGCCGTGCGCTCCAGCAGCTCCGGGCCGAGCGCGTCGAGGTCGGGCAGGAACCCCGTCTCCCGCGTCGCCGGCAGGAACACCGGGTCGGCCCCGGCGAGCAGCCCGGCGCCCTCGTACACCGCGTAGAAGGGGTTCGGCATCAGCACGGCCGGTGTCCGTCCGGCCTTGCTCCGCGGCACCACGGCCAGCGCCAGCAGGAACAGCGCCTCGCGCGTGCCGGTAGCGGGCAAAATGTCGCGGTCGGCGTCGATCAGGCCGACCGGAAGCCCGTAGCGCCGCCCCAGCCAGCCGGTGATCGCGGCGCGCAGCTCGGGCGTTCCGTTGACCGGCGGGTATTTGCCCCACAGGTGACGGTTGGCGTGCAGGGTCTCGTCGATGACCGCGGGGGGCGGGTGCTGCGGCTCGCCCACCGACATCACCCGCGGCTGCACGTTGGCGCTGGGCGTCACATCGGCCAGCAGCCGGGCCAGCCGGGTGAAGGGATAATCGGTCAGCCGCTCCAGCCGGTCGTTGACCGAGGCCGGCAGGATTGCATCAAAAATAGCCGTCACGCTCGATCCCGCTTCCGTACGCGTTTCCCGGACCGCGCGCGCGTGGGATGCCGCACGGATGGCGCGGATTTTATCGGGCGGGTACTCCCGGCACAAGGGCGCTTGGTTAACAGCGCCGGGCACGCTCCGGACGGGATGTCCGGGTTGCCCTGGCACAAGACACGGTCCGGCAAAGCGACCCACCCGGCGACTTGGCACCGGGTGGGTATCGGCGGGCCGTGCGGAACGGATCGATCAGAGCGCTTCGGAATTCGTCTCGCCGGTGCGGATGCGCACGGCGTGGGCGATTTCCAGGACGAAGATCTTGCCGTCACCGATTCGGCCGGTGTTGGCGGCCTTCTGGATGGCTTCGACCACCTGCTCGGCCTGGTCGTCGGCGACCGCGACCTCCACCTTCACCTTGGGCAGGAAGCTCACCGAGTATTCGGCGCCCCGGTAGATCTCGGTCTGGCCCTTCTGGCGACCGAAGCCCTTGACCTCGCTGACGGTGAGGCCCTGGATGCCCAGCGACGTCAGCGACTCGCGCACCTCGTCGAGCTTGAAGGGCTTGATGATGGCCATGACGAGCTTCATGTGGCTCCCCTTGTACGTTCCATTGCGACCCGCGCTGCGGGGTGTGGTGTCGAGAGTGTTCGCCCCGTGCGCGAAAATCAATGGGTTCAAGAATCATGCCGCCGCGTCCCCTTGGCGCAACGCGGATGTCGGTTCGGGAAAGGCCGCGGCTTGTGCAGACCGCGCCCAAAAAATGGGCACGGGCGTGTCGAAGCACCGCATCCCCCTGGACAAGCCGCATGTGGCGGCCAATTCTCCCACCGGTTTCACGTGGAACACGAGGTCTGGGCACCATGGTCGAATCGGGCATCGAATCCGGCACCGCATCTCTGGATGACATCGTCACCGAGGTCGTCGTCCTCGGCGGCGGGCTGGCCGGGCTGACGATGGCGGCGGCGCTGGCCACGGCCGGCGTGCCGGTCGTGTGCATCGACCGCGACAGCCCCGACACGCACCGCCGCGATGATTTCGACATCCGCACGACGGCCATCGCCTACGGCTCCATGAAGGTGCTGGAGGGGGCGGGGGTGTGGGCCTTCCTGGAGCCGGACGCCGGCCCGATCCTCGACATCCGGGTGGCCGACCAGTTCTCCCCGCTGTTCCTCCATTACGACCACCGGGAGCTGGAGTACGAGGGCGGCAACCGCCCCTTCGGCTGGATCATCGACAACAAGGACATGCGCCGGGCGCTGTTCGCCCGCGCGGCGGAGCTGCCGGGCCTGCGGCATCTTGCCCCGGCCCAGGCGGTGTCGGTGGAGCGCACCCGCAAGGGCGTGCGGGTGTCGCTGGCCGATGGGCGCACGGTGCGGGGCCGGCTGCTGATCGGCGCGGACGGGCGCGGGTCGCTGGCCCGCGAGCAGGCGGGCATCCGCACCCGGCGCTGGGCCTACAACCAGACCGCCATCATCTGCACCATCCGGCACGAGAAGCCGCACAACGGCGTGGCGGTCGAGCATTTCCTGCCCAACGGCCCCTTCGCCGTGCTGCCGATGACGGAGAACCGCTCCTCCATCGTGTGGAGTGAGCGCTCGTCGCTGGCGCCGATGTTCCTGAAGCTGCCCGACGACCAGTTCATCGACGAGCTGCAGCGCCGTTCCGGCGGCTATCTGGGTGACATCGGGCTGCTGACCCGGCGGGAGGGCTGGCCGCTGTCGGTGCTGCTGGCGGAGAGCTTCATCGCCGAGCGTCTCGCCCTGGTGGGGGAGGCGGCGCACGCCATCCATCCCATCGCCGGGCAGGGTCTCAACCTCGGCCTGCGCGACGTGGCGGCGCTGGCCGAGGTGATCGTGGACGCCCACCGCCTGGGCCTCGACGTCGGCGCGCCGCAGGTGCTGGCCCGCTACCAGCGCTGGCGGCGCTTCGACACGGTGCTGCTGGCGGCCGTCTGCGACGGGCTGGTGCATCTGTTCTCCAACAACATCCCGCCGGTGCGGCTGGCCCGCGATGTCGGCATGGCGGTCGTCAACCGGCTGCCGCCGCTGAAGCGGTTCTTCATGCGCCACGCCATGGGGGTGGTCGGCGACCTGCCGCGGATGATCCGTGGCGTGCCGCTGTAGGAACGCCTGAATCGTGGGCGTCCCGGATTTAATGGTTGCACCGGGGCGTCCACTTACCATGTACTCCGGTGTCATTCTGATTCGGTCTGTCGGCTTGCTGCGCCCTCGGGTGTCCTGACCTCGGCTTTCCTGGACACAGTCTGATGCGCTGCGCCGGTGGTGTGGCGCCACTCCATGCGTTACGGAGGAATGCGATGCCCGTCGGCACCGTGAAGTGGTTCAACAGCACGAAGGGTTACGGCTTCATCCAGCCGGAGAACGGCGGGGCGGACGTGTTCGTCCACATCACCGCGGTCGAGCGGGCCGGGCTGCGCGGCCTCGTCGAAGGCCAGAAGGTCTCTTTCGAGGAACAGCGCGACCCGAAGCGCGGCAAGACCTCGGCGGAGAACCTGAAGGCGGTCTGACCGGGCCATATCGGGTTCGTGGCACGGCCACCGGATTGCCGGTGGCCGTGCCGTTTTGCGTCATGACCGGGCCGATGGGAGGAGCCGTTGCCGTTCAAGCCCAATTACAACCAGCAACGCGCCGAGCGCAACCGCGCCAAGGAGCAGAAGAAGCTGGAGAAGAAGCAGCGTCGCGAGAGCAACGCTAAGGAGCCGGACTCCGAGGGCGAGGGCGATTCCGCCCCGACCGAAACCGAGACCATTTGATCCACCGGGAGCCAGCTCACCCATGGCACGCAAGAAACCGGCTGTTGACAAGGGCTTCGTGATGTTCGACGTCGTCTACCAGGACGGCGCCCGGACCTCCAACCGCAAGGTGCCGAGCGCCGATCTCGGCGGGCTGGACGGCGACGATCCGGCCCGCGCCTTCATCGAGGGACAGGACCGCAAGATCGCCGAGATGTCCGGCAACCCGCGCGGTCCCATCAAGACCATCACCCGCTCGCCCGGCCAATAGGCCCGGCGAACCAACAACCACAGGAGCGTCCCATAGCCAGGATCATCGACCAGTCCCTCCCGACCCGCGACGGCCCGCGGCTTAACCGGGAGATCACGGCGCGCAACGTGCGCCTGATCGACGCCACCGGAGCCATGGTGGGCGTCGTCTCCCTGCGCGAGGCGTTCGACGCCGCGGCGGACGCTGACCTCGATCTTGTCGAGATCGTGCCCAACGCCGAGCCGCCCGTCTGCAAGATCCTCGATTACGGCAAGCACCGCTTCGAGGAGCAGAAGAAGGCGAACCAGGCCCGCAAGAACCAGAAGGTCGTCGAGTTGAAGGAGCTGAAGCTCCGCCCCAACATCGACGACAACGACTACGCCATCAAGATGCGCGCCGCCCAGCGTTTCCTGGAGGAGGGCGACAAGGTCAAGCTGACCATGCGCTTCCGCGGACGTGAGATGGCGCACCAGGACATCGGCATGCGGGTGCTGGTGAAGGCACGCGACGAGCTCGACAGCGTCGCCAAGGTCGAGCAGATGCCGCGCGTCGAGGGACGCATGATGGTGATGGTGCTGGCGCCGCGCTGAGCTTCGGCGGGTACGGAACTGTTCGCCGGTCGTTACGGTTGTCATGGCTGGACCCTTGTGCATTGCACAATCGACAGCCGGAGACCACCGTGATCGACATCCGTCAGCACCGCGCCGGGGTCATCCTCGGCGCCGCTGCCGTGGCACTCGCCGCCGCCGCCGCAGTCCACAACGTCCGCCGCGCGCGCCGCGCCGAGCGGGACAACCCGTCGCGCGGACGCTTCGTCGAGGTCGACGGGGTGCGTCTGCACGTTCTGGAGCGGGGCGCCGGTCCGCCGGTGCTGCTGATCCACGGCAACGTGGTGACGGCGGAGGATTTCGCCGTCAGCGGCGTCATGGACCGGCTGGCGCGCACCCACCGTGTGATCGCCATCGACCGCCCGGGGATGGGGTACAGCGACCGACCCCGCGACCGGCTGTGGACCCCCGACGCCCAGGCCGACCTGCTGCTCCACGCCATGGAGCGGCTGGGCGTGGTGCGGCCCGTGATCGTCGGCCACTCGCTGGGCGCCATGGTGGCGACGGCGCTGGCGTTGCGCCATCCCGACGCGGTGCGCGGGCTGGTGCTGGCCGGCGGCTACTTCTACCCGACCGCAAGGCCGGACGTGGCGCTGACCCTGCCGCCGGCGGTGCCGGTCGTCGGCGACCTGCTGCGCTACACCGTCTCGCCGTTGTTCGGGGCCGTGTCGATGCCGGCGCTGCTGAAGGGCATGTTCAACCCATGCCCGGTGCCGCGGGCCTACCGCGACGGCCACGACACCGATCTGGCCCTGCGCCCCGGCCAGATCCGCGCGATGGCCGAGGACGGCACCATGATGGTGCCGGCCGCCGCGGCGATGCGGAACCACTACGGGGAACTCCACATGGCCGTCGCCATCCTGGCGGGGACGGAGGACGTGGTGGTCTTCCCCGCGGGCCAGTCGGAGCGCCTGCACCGGGACATTCCCCACGCCACGCTGCGCCTGATCCCCGGCGTCGGCCACATGCTCCACCACGCCGATCCCGACGCGGTGGCGGAGGCGGTGGAGACGGTGTTCCGGCAGAGCGGGGAAACCGTGACGCGGGAGGAGCGCCCGCGGGTGGCGGCTCCGATGTAGCCGCGCGTCCGCCCGGCCATCCCGCCCCCTGCCCTACCGCGCGCCGCGCCGGTAGAACCACGCCAGCACCGCCATGGTGATGACCCCCGCGAGGTCGTTCGCCAGGAACGCCCCCAGCACCCCGTGGTGGTCCACCAGGAACAGCCCGACCGTCAGCGTCGACAGGGTCGGCGGGAGCTGGGCGAAGAAGGTGGAGCGCACGCGCCCGCCCGCCCGCAGCGCCGATCCCAGCACGAAGGACACCGCCGTGAAGGGCACCTGCGCCGCGGCGGCGGTGAGGATGGCGGTGTCCACCATGCCGTCGAACCGGCCGCCGTAGAGCAGGCTGACCACCCGCTCCCCGAACGCCACCACGAAAACGCCGAACAGGAGGGTGGCCCCGGCCACCAGCGCCACCATCCGCACCACCATGCGGTCGAGCGCCTGCTGCCCGCCCGCCTCGAACACCCGCGCGAAGGCCGGCAGCACCAGCGGCCCCATGGAGCCCAGCACCAGCAGCGCCGGCATGATCACCAGCGCCACGGCGCGGAAGGTGCCGCCCGAGGACAGGGTCGCCAGCGCCGGCACCGCGAGGTAGAGGGCATTGGTGCCCGCCCATTCGAACAGCCGGCCGGGGATCGACCAGCGCCCGTACCGCCAGTGGTCGGCGGCGACGCCGCGCAGCCGCATCGGCGGGCCTTCGTCGGCGGGCAGCATGCGGCGCAGGTGCAGGATCAGGAACAGCGCCGCGGCGGCCGTCGCCACCGCCTGGGCGGCGAAGGCCGCCGCCGGCGACAGCCAGCCGCTCCACGCCAGCACGCCAAGCCCCAGCACGGTCACCGCCGTCTGCAGCGCCGCCGCCATCACGCAGCGGTGGTGCTGGCGCAGGATGTAGAAGGGGGGGCGCAGCAGCCAGCGCGTCAGCAGCAGCGGCATCCCCGCCCCGGCCGCCACCAGCGCCCAGCCCACCCCGGCGGAGCCGCGGTGCAGCATCACCGCCCCACCCCCCGCCAGCAGCAGCCCCAGCGCCAGCGCCAGCCACAGGTGCAGCCCGCCGGCGATGCGCATGTAGCGGCGGAGCTGGCCGCCGTGGCGACCGGCCCCATACACCGTCATCGGCTCGACCATCGCCGCGTCGTAGAGGTTCTGCGCCAGCAGGAAGCAGGAAAAGGCGACCATGTAGGCGCCGTAATCCTCCGCGCCCAGCCAGCGGGCGAGCAGCACGCCGATGACCAGACTGGAGACCGCGGCGATCCCCTGGTCGGCGATCGCCGTCACCCCGACGCGCGCCAGCCGCAGCAACCGCCCCAGCCGCGGCGAGGCGAGCGCCACGCGCACAGCGGCGACGCCGGGCGGCGTGCCGGACGAGGCGCCGGTCACGACGGCCCCATGGGCGGCCCCGCCGGCGGCAGCGGCGCCGGGCAGGGGGCGCCGGCGGTGCCGCGCACACGGGCCAGCGCCTGCTCCCCGGCGATCAGCAGGTCGCGGCCCAGCTTCGGCGCGCGGCCCATGGCCCAGGCCCCGACATGCAGGCGGCACTGCAGCCGTTCCGCCGCGGTCAACGGCGCCGGGTCGATGGCCCGCCAGTACTCGCGCAGCAGCCGCCATTCCGGAAAGGCGATGCGGTCCTTCCACACCGGGTCGAACCATTCGTCGGGCGGGATCGGCCCGATGCCGAGCAGGCGGCCCATGCGGGTGCGCCCCCGCCAGGTGCGCCGCGGGTCGAACAGCATGGAGCGGCCCTTGTGGCTGCGGTTCAGCAGGAGCACCTCCGGCACCTTGTGGAAGCGGCCGAACAGGGTCAGCGCGGCCAGCGTCAGCCGGTCGCCATGGGCGAAGGGGCCGAGCGGCGGCTGGTTGACGCGCCGCAGCGCGTCGCGCCGCATCAGCCCGAAGATCTCCACCCCGGTGTGGCGGCGCTGGTCCATACGGATGAGGTTGCGGAAGCGGTCGGGCGCGGCCGGCGGGTCGTAGTCGGCACCGGGCTCCTCGAACTCCTGGATCGCGCCCGCCTCGTCGATGCGCGCCCAGGCCGCGTGGCAGAGCACCACCGACGGGTCGCGGTCGAGCACCGCGACCGCGCGTTCCAGGAAGGCCGGGGCGCACAGGTCGTCGTGCGCCACCCATTTGAAGTGATCGCCGGTGGCGAGACGGCAGGCGTTGTTGAAGTTCCAGGCCGCCCCCCGGTTCACCTCCTGCCGGACAAGGCGGACCCGGCCGTCACGCGCGGCGTAGGAGGCCGCGATGTCGGGCGTGCCGTCCTGCGAGGCATTGTCCGAGACGATCAGTTCGAAATCGCCGAAGCTCTGCGACAGCAGGGACTCGATGCAGGCGGCGAGAAACCGCTCGCCGTTGTACACGGGCAATCCGAGACTGACCCGCGGCGTTCTTTCGCTCATCGTCGATCGCCGGCTTGTTGGGACTGGCTTGTCAGAACGGGGCCGCTGACGGCGTGGCGCATTATGCAGACGCAACCGGAACGGCCGCTGCGCGCATCGGGATCACGCCGTTCGGTGAAGGGCAGCCCCAACGGCCGCTTGACGGCGCCCGAGTGCGCGGGTGACGGGCAGTGCGTGGGTAACGGACGGCGTGCGCCCCCAACCGTGCCGCAGGGCAGCAATGCCCGCAACCCCGGCCCATGCGGGTTGCCGGGTCCCGGCACCACTGCCAAAGTGGCCGCCATGCCCTACTCTCCGCAAGACCGACACCCGCCAGCCGACATCCGGTTCGGCGAGTTCGTCGCGCTGATGGCGCTCCTGATGGCACTGACGGCGCTGTCCATCGACATCATGCTGGTGGCCCTGCCGCAGATCGCCGCGGATTACGCGGTCGACAACCCGAACCACCGGCAGCTCGTCGTCACCTGCTACATGCTGGGCTTCGCCGCCAGCCAGCCCTTCCACGGGCCGCTGTCCGACCGTTTCGGGCGCAAGCCGGTGCTGACGGCGGGGTTGGTGGTGTTCGCCATCGGCACCGTCGCGGCCATGCTGGCGCCGAGCTTCGAGCTGCACCTGGCCGGGCGCGCGCTGCAGGGGATCGGTGCGGCGGCACCGCGCATCGTGGCGGTGGCGGTGGTGCGCGACCGCTTCGCCGGGCGCGACATGGCCCGCGTGATGTCCTTCGTGATGACCATCTTCATCATCGTGCCGGTGCTGGCCCCGTCCATCGGCGAGGTCGTTTTGTGGACCGGCCACTGGTCCTGGATCTTCGGCTTCCTGCTGCTGGCCGCCGCGGTGGCGCTGGTGTGGTCGTCGCTGCGCCTGAAGGAGACGCGGCCCGCCGGGGACCGGCTGCCGCTGTCGGCGGCGGCGCTGGGCGGCGCCTACGCCACCATCCTCACCAGCCGGCGGTCGTTCGGCTACACCGTGGCCTCGGGCTTCATGTTCGGCGCGCTGATGAGCTACGTCACCAGCGCCCAGCAGATCTTCGTCGATGTCTACGGGCTGGGGGACATGTTCCCCATCGTGTTCGGCGCCATCGCCGCCGCCATGGCGGTGGCCTCCATCACCAACGCCCGGCTGGTCGGGCGGCTGGGCATGCGGCGGGTGTCGCACACGGCCATGCTGGGCTATGTGGCGGCCTGCGTGGCGCTGGCGGTGGCCGGCTTCCCGCCGCACCTGCCCCTGCCCTATTTCTGCGCCTTCCTGGCGGCCACCTTCTTCGCCTTCGGGCTGATGGTGCCGAACTTCAACGCGATGGCGATGGAGCCGCTGGGCCACATCGCCGGCGTCGGCTCCTCCTTCATCGGCTTCTACACCACGGCGACGGGTGCTGTGCTGGGCTGGATCATCGGGCAGTCCTTCGACGGCACGGTGCGGCCGATCACCATCGGCTTCTCCTGCTTCGGCATCGCCACCCTGCTGTCGGTGTTGGTCACCGAGCGCGGACAGCTCCTGAAGGCGCGCGAGCAGCAGCCCCGCCCCTGAGGCGGAGGCTTTTTTGGGTGGCGTGGTCGGAAGGGGTTGCGCCGCCCGCAACGACCGTGGTACATGCCCACCACTCCGCAAGGGGGCCGGTGTAGCTCAGTGGTAGAGCAGCGCTTTCGTAAAGCGAAGGCCGGGGGTTCAAATCCCTCCACCGGCACCATTCCTTACCAAAATCAGTCCGACGCCGTTGCGCTCCGCTCCCGACAGCGGTGGCGCGTTTTCGCGTTCGTGTTGATCGCACAGCGTTGCGCGGAATTACCCGCAAGTCCAAACCCGGACACGGCTAAACAGAGCGCGAAAGGCGCTCCGTCCAAACACTATCATCTCTGATGGATCGTATCGGCCATTCCCGGCCGGGAGGGCGCTCCATCCTCCCTTGGGAAGATGGAGCGGGCGAAGGGATTCGAACCCTCGACCCCAACCTTGGCAAGGTTGTGCTCTACCCCTGAGCTACGCCCGCTTCGTGGCGCGAGTGACGGGACTTGAACCCGCGGCCTCCGGCGTGACAGGCCGGCGCTCTAACCAACTGAGCTACACCCGCAACGAAGAGACGCGCTTGTATCCCTCCCCCGGCCACCTTGGCAAGGGGAAAAACGCGGCACGCTCAAAAAAGTTTACCGAACAGGATGTAGGCCGCCTGCCGACCGCCGTCGCTGCGGCCATAGCCGACGTAGAGCGGCCCCAGCGGCGTGTCTGCACCGCCGAACAGGCTGCCGCCATAGGCCATGCGCCCCAGCGTGCCGTCGGACGGATCGTCCACCGCCGCCGCCTCGAAGGACGCGCCGAGATAGAGCGGCAGGTCGAAGGCCAGCGGCGACCGCTCGCTCAGCGCCCGCATGTAGATCAGCCGGCCCATGATCTGGTTCTGGGAGGCCAGGCTGCCGCGCGGGTAGCCGGACAGCCGGAACGGCCCGCCCGCGGTCAATGTGTCGTAGAGCGGCAGATCGCCGCTGAGCGCGGTGCCGCCCTGGACGCCGGCGATGAAGGTGTTCTGGCCGAAGCTGACGGCCTGGTTGATGCTGGCCGAAAAGCGGGTGTAGTTGTCGTCGGCGCCGATGGCCTCGTCGGACATGGCGACGGTGATGTTCCCCATGAAGCCTTCGGTGGGGAAGCCCACATCGTCCAGCGTGTCGATGGTGAGGCTGCCGATCGCCTGTCCGATGCCGAAATCGAAGCCGTTCGGGCCGCCGGCCGTCTTGCGGTCGAGGTCGCCGTAACCGATCCGGTAGCCCAGCCGCACCTCGCCGTAGCTGCCGAGTTCGCGTCCGACGAAGAATTTGGCGTCGTAGATGGTCACCTGATATTCGGTGTCGGTGCTGGGCCCGGTTTGCGACGTTATGGTGTTGCGGCCGTATTCCACCTGCGGGGCGAAGAAGAAGCCCGGCTCCGGCTGCAGGGGCTGGTAGAACTCGCTGAACAACCGCTGCTGCGACCCGAAGGCCAGTTCGTTGCGCCACTCCGCCCCGAGGCTGTTGAGGGCGGTCAGGGTGAAGCCCGCGCCGATGGAGTACTGGCCATCGCCGGACAGGTCATGCTCCAGCGCCAGACCGGCGCGCAGGTAATCCTTGGCCCAGGCCTTCTCCGTCGCCGTCACCTTCATGCCGGTCTTGTCGCCGCGCTTGACCAGCGCGTAGTCGACCTGTTCGAAGTCGCCGAGGCCGTAGAGGCGGGTGAAGTCCTTCTCCACCTGCTCCACGTCCAGCGGCTCGCCCACCTTCTGGCGGATCATGTTGCGGATGCGGCCGTCGGCCAGCTTGGTGCGGTTGTCGATCTCGATGAAGTCGATGACCGGGCTTTCCACCGTCTCGCGCCCCTTGGCGTCCCTGACCGCCACATAGGCGGCGGGGTCGAGCGCCAGCGCCCGCAGCTTGTCGGTGACCTTGCGGGCCGCCGCCTCACCCGGCGCCACCGTTTCCATGATGCGGCCGAAATCGCCCGACGACATGCGGCCCAGATCCGGCTGGATCAGGATGTCCCTCGGCCCCAGGCTGGCAAGCTGCGGCAGGGAGTTCTGCTGGATCAGCACGCTGAGCATCTGGCCGACCACCCCGACGGTGGAGGTCAGCTCCTCGCGCTTCTTCAAGATGGTGGGGATGTCCACCACGATCAGCACCTCGGCCCCCAGCGCGCGGGCCACGTCCACCGGCAGGTTGTTGGCGACGCCGCCATCCACCAGCATGCGCCCGTTCACCTCCACCGGCGGGAAGACGCCGGGCACCGACATGCTGGCGCGCATGGCGGTGGCGAGGTTGCCGCGGTCGATCACCACCGCACGCCCCGTCTCCAGATCGGCGGCGACGGCGCGGTAGCGGATGGGCAGATCGTCGAAATTGGTGATGTCGCGGGCGCGCAGCGTCAGCGCGCGCAGCATCAAGGTCAGCTTCTGCCCCTGGATCAGGCCGGGCGGGAGTTGGAGGCTGCCGTCCTTGATGCCGACCTTGAGGTCGAGCAGGAAGCCGTAATCCTCCTGCTTGCTGCGGAAGCTGCGGTCGCTGCGCGGCGGACGGTCGTTGAAGGCACCCGCCCAGTCGATGCTGCCGACCAGGGAGTGCAGCTCCTGCGCGTTCAGGCCCAGCGCGTAGAGACCGCCGACGATGGAGCCCATGCTGGTGCCGGTGATGATGTCCACCGGAACCCGCATCTCCTCCAGCACCTTCAGCACGCCGATGTGGGTGGCGCCGAGCGCGCCGCCACCGCTGAGGACAAGCCCGATTCGCGGACGCCGGGGCTCCGGCTGCGCCGCGTCGGACGGCAGGGCGGGCACAGCGGCGCACAGCAGAGCCAGCGCGAACAACAATGATCTCCGGAACATCGGGCTTACCTCTTTGTGCGTAGGCCGAGCGATGAACGCACAGCCCAGGCTTGCGGTCAACCGCCGCCGGGAATGGAAAGGCCCGGCACCTGTTCCCGACGGAGAACCAGGACGGAGACGGGAATGGACAGGCTTCAGCAGGCCGTGGTGGTGATCGCCGGGGCGTCGAGCGGCATCGGGCGCGCGGCGGCGCTCGCTTTCGCGCGGGAGGGCGCCCGGCTCGTGCTGGCGGCGCGGCGCGAAGGTGCCTTGGAGGAGGTGGCGGAGGAATGCCGGGCCGCGGGTGCGGACGCCATCGTCGTGCCCACCGATGTCACGGATCCCGCCGCCGTCAAGGCGCTCGCCGACCGGGCGGTGGCGAGCTTCGGCACCATCGACGTGTGGATCGCCAACGCCGGCACCGGCGCCGTCGGGCGCTTCGACGAGACGCCGGTGGAGGCCCACCGCCGCACCATCGAGATCGACCTGCTGGGCCATGTCTACGGTGCCCACGCCGCGCTGTCGGTGTTCCGCCGGAACGGGCGCGGGGTGTTCATCGCCAACGTCTCCATCGGCGCCTGGACGCCGACGCCCTTCGCCGCCTCCTACGCCGCCGCCAAGGCCGGGCTGAACGGGCTGCTGGAGAGCCTGCGGGCGGAGCTGGTGGAGGAGCCGGGGATCGCCGTGTCCGGTGTCTACCCGTCCTTCGTGGACAGCCCCGGCCTCAGCCACGGGGCCAACCACACCGGCCGCGAACTGGACGCCGGCAGCCCCTTCATGCACGACCCGGAGGAGGTGGCGGCTGTCATGGTGGACGTCGCCATCAACCCGCGCCCGCGCGCCATCGTCGGGGTGGAGACGCGTCTGGCCCGGCTTGGCCACGCCATCGCCCCCGGCCTGATGGAGAGCATCGCCGGTCGCAGCTTCCACCGCCATTTCCGCAACGCACCGCCGGGTTCCACCACCGACGGCAACCTGTTCCGGCCGGTCGAGGCGGGGCAAGGGGTGCATGGCGGCTTCAAGACGCCGCTGCCCGGCTGGATCGCGCCGGCCATGGTCGCCGGCCTGACGGTCGCCGCCGCCGCGGCCTGGACCGGCATGGCGCGGGGCGGCCCGCGGCGGTGAGGCTTCGCACCGAGGGCCCGCCTTGAGGGCGGGCGGGGCTTGCGCCATGATGCACGCCCCGTCCCGGAACCCGAAGGCACGCCATGGCACCGCCGGCCCGCTTCCTCCGCCCGCGGCGCCCGGCCGATGCGCCGCGCGGCCGCCCCGCCGCCCCGCCGCCGGCCCGCCCGGCGCGCGAGCGCCTGTTCCGCGTGGCCGGGCTGGCCGCGGTGTCGGCCCTGTTCGAGCACGAACCGGGCCGGGTCGAGCGGCTGTTCTACGAGCCGGGGCTGAAAGCGGCGGTCGCCCCCTTCACCGAGCGGCTGGCCGCCGCACGCCGCCCGTTCCGCATGGTGGACGCCGACGAACTGGCCCGCGTCGCCGGCACCGTGCTGCATGGCGGCGTGGTGGCGCTGATGCCGCCGCGGCCCCTGCCGCGCTTCGACCCGGTGCTCGCCGCCGGCTGGGCTCGGGAAGGACGGCCGCTGCTGGTGCTGGACGGTGTCGGCAACCCCCACAATCTCGGCGCCATCGCCCGCACCGCCGCCTTCTTCGGATTGCCGCGTCTGCTGCTGTCCGGCCATCCCGGTCAGGCGCTGCCGTCGGAGGCCGCCTACCGCGTGGCGGAGGGCGGGTTCGAATGGCTGGACATCGCGGTCGCCCCCGACCTGCCGGCGGCGCTGCGCGGCCTCGCCCCCGCCGGCTTCCGCACGGTCGCGACCACGCTGGAGCCCGGCCGACCGACCATCGATCCCGGCCGGCTGACCGGCGGCGGCAAGCCGGTCGCCCTGGTGCTCGGCAACGAGGAGGAGGGGGTCCCCGCCGCCACCGCCGCCGCCTGCGCGGAGTTGCTGACCATTCCCGGTTCCGGGCGCATCCAGTCGCTGAATGTGGCGGCCACCGCGGCGATCCTGATCAACGCGATCACCCGGGCCCACGATGGATGCGCGGGTGGAGTCGCCCATCCGCAACGCCCGCGGAACAAATCGGGGACCGCCTGAGGCCGGCCTTCCGCGCCCCGCGGGCCTGCCTTATATCGAAAGCGTAAGCCGGGAATGCGCCCGGCCGGCGAACCAGAAGGCGGTGCTCACCCGTGACGTCCGAGTTGTTCCCGGGCCCCCGCCCCGTCGGGACCGAGCGGGAGGACGACGCACCCCCCCGGCGCGGCCGCAGCCCGCGCCCCAACGGGCCGAGGAAGCCGCCGCCACGCCGGCCCGAACGCCGGCACCGTCCCTCCGGCGGCGGGCGGCCCTTCCTGCGAACCGCGCTGTCCTGGTTGCTGGTCGCCGGCATCTGGGGCGGCATGGTCGTGGCCGCGGCGCTGGCCTGGTTCGCTTACGACCTGCCCGACGTGTCCAAGGTGGCGCAGGCGGAGCGGCGCGCGTCCATCGTGGTGCAGGCCGCCGACGGGTCGGAATTCGCGCGCTTCGGCGACCTGCACGGTACCGTGGTCCGCACCGCGGAGATGCCGGAGCATCTGGTCAACGCGGTGCTCGCCATCGAGGACCGGCGCTTCCGCTACCATTTCGGCATCGACCCGATCGGACTGGCGCGCGCCTTCTACACCAACTGGCGGTCGGGCCGCACGGTGCAGGGCGGCTCCACCATCACCCAGCAGCTCGCCAAGAACCTGTTCCTGACGCCGGAACGCTCGCTGAAGCGCAAGATCCAGGAGGCGATGCTGGCGCTGTGGCTGGAGCACCGCTTCACCAAGGACGAGATCCTCACCGCCTATCTGAACCGCGTCTATCTCGGCGCCGGCACCTACGGCATGGACGCCGCCGCCCGCACCTATTTCGGCAAGCCCGCCACCGAGGTGACCCTGCGCGAGGCGGCCATCCTCGCCGGGCTGCTCAAGGCCCCGTCGCGCTACTCCCCCAGCTCCAACCCCGACGAGGCGCTGGAGCGCGGCAAGGTGGTGCTGGCGGCGATGGAGGATGCCGGCTTCATCTACCCCGAGCAGAGGCAGGCCGCGCTGAACGCCCCGCCCTCCCCTCGCCGCGCGCCGGGCGGCGATGGCCGCTACTTCGCCGACTGGGTGACCGAGCTGGTGGCCGGCTTCATCGGCCGCGACCATGGCGACGTCGTCGTCCGGACCACACTCGACCTGTCGCTCCAGCACGCGGCGGAGGAGCGGGTGCGGGAGATGCTGAGCGGCCCCGGCGCCCAGGCCAATGTGGGGCAGGCGGCGCTGGTGGCGATGACGGCGGACGGTGCGGTGCGCGCGCTGGTCGGCGGTCGCGACTACGACGCCAGCGAGTACAACCGCGCCACCCAGGCGATGCGCCAGCCGGGATCGGCCTTCAAGCCCTTCGTCTATCTGGCGGCGCTGGAAGCCGGCTGGACCATGGACCAGATGGTCGAGGACTCCCCCGTCCGCATCGCCGACTGGAGCCCCGGCAACTACGACGGCAAGTACCGTGGCTCCATCACCATGGCGCAGGCGCTCGCCCACTCCTCCAACACCGCCACCGTCCGCATCATCGACCGCATCGGCACGGAGCGGGTGCGCCGCACCGCCGGCGGCCTCGGCATCGGCTCGCCCCTCACCAAGGACCTGTCGCTGGCGCTCGGCACCAGCGAGGTGACGCTGCTGGAGCTGACCCGCGCCTATGCCGGCATCGCCAACCGCGGCGTGCCCAACTGGCCCTACGCGATCCTGGAGATCCGCGACCGCAGCGGCGCCGTGCTCTACAGCCGGCGCCCCAGCGGCGGCGGTCCGGTCGCCAACCCCGCCAACGTCGCCCAGCTCACCCGCATGATGACGGGGGTGCTGGACTACGGCACCGGCAAGTCGGCGAAGCTCGACCGCCCGGCGGCCGGCAAGACCGGGACGACGCAGGATTATCACGACGCATGGTTCGTCGGCTTCACCGCCGACCTCGTGGCCGGCGTCTGGCTGGGCAACGACAACAACGCCGAGATGAAGAAGATCACCGGCGGCAGCCTGCCGGCCAAGCTCTGGCACGCCTTCATGAGCGACGCGCACGCCGGCCGACCGGTCCGCCCGCTGCCGGGTCTGGACGGCGTCGGGCTCCTGCCGCCGGTCGCCGCCGCGGCACGGCCGGCACCCCGCCGCACCGACAGCGGCATCGGCGGGCTGATCGAGCAGATCACCGGAAAGACGCCGCGCGTCGAATACGACTGGTCGAACGACAACCCGCGGTAAGGGGCGGTCAGGGCTGGCCGTCGAGCGCCCCGGTCTCCAACTCGTCCGCCACGCTCAGGAAGGCCGCCACCACCTCAGGGTCGAACTGCGTGCCGGCGCCGGCGCGGATGGCGGCCACGGCGTCGGCCGTCGGGTGGGCGGGGCGCCAGGGGCGGGGGCTGGTCATGGCGTCGTAGACGTCGGCCACCGCCACGATGCGCGCGGCCAGCGGGATCGCCTCCCCCGCCAGCCCGTCGGGATAGCCGCTGCCGTCCCAGCGCTCGTGATGGGAGCGCGCGACCTCCGCCGCGAGATGCAGGAAGCCGCGGTTGTCGGCCAGGGCGGCGGCGCGGCCGAGCAGGGTCTGCCCCGCCAGCGTGTGCGCCTGCATCGCCACGCGCTCGCCGGGGTCCAAGGCCATGGCCTTGGACAGCAGCGCCGGGTCGAGCGTGGTGTTGCCGACATCGTGCAGCACGGCGGCGAAGCCGATGGTCTCGGCCAGCGGCTCGTCCGCGCTATCCGGCACCTTCCCCGCCGCCTGCAGCGCGCGGGCGATCCGCTCCGCCACGGCGGCGACGCGCAGGCTGTCCGCGGTTGCCGCCGCCCGGTCACGCTCGGCCATGCCGCTCAGCAGCACCAGCGTGGCCTCCTGCGCCCGACGCGCCTGCTCGAAGCGGGAGAGGTTGTCGAAACCGACGGAGATCTTGCCGCAGAACAGCTCGATCAGGCTGCGGTCCAGGTCCGACAGCGGCCGGTCGGAGCGCAGGTAGACGACGTTCTCGCGGTGGTTGGGCGTGCGGATGTAGAGGGTGCAGTGGTCGGGGCCGTAGACGTGCCGGCGCAGTTCCAGGCACTGCAGCACCGCCTGGAGCACGCCCTGGTCCACATGCTCGGCCGCCGGCTCGTTGATCAGCGATTCGAAGCGGCCGGATCCCGCCAGCACATAGATGCCGTCGTGGTTGCGGCCCATCACCGACCCGCGCTGCACGCACAGGATGGCGTCGGGGCCGACGCCCAGCAGTGCGGAAAGCTGCGTCAGGACGCCCGCCGCGAACAGCTTCATCGAGCGCGCCTGGAACAGCGAGGAGGACGCCTCGATGATCTTCTCCAACCCGCGCCGGTTGGTCTCGATCGCCATGATGTCCTCGTAGGACCGCAACGCGGCGACCGTGGTGGTGAAGAGCTGCTGGGCGGTGAGCTGGGTCTTGGCCTTGTAGTCGTTGATGTCGTAGTCGAGGATCACCGCCCGTTCCGGCGCCTGCCCCGGCTGGCCGGTGCGCAGGATGATGCGCACATGGCGGTTCTTCAGATCCTCGCGGATGTGGTGGACGAGTTGCAGGCCAGCGTCGTCGGTCTCCATCACCACGTCCAGCAGGATGATGGCGATGTCGTCCTCGCGCGCCAGCACGCCGCGCGCCTCCGCCGCCGAATAGGCGGAGATGAACTGGGCCGGGCGGCCTTTGTACTGGAAATCGGCGAGGACCAGCTTGGTGATGGAGTGCACCTCCGGCTCGTCATCGACGATGAGCATCTTCCAGCGATTGACGAGCGATTGTGGTCGTTCGCTCTGCCCGTCCCGGTCGTCGAGAAAGACAAGATCGTCGTCCGATTGGTTCATGGCGTCGCCCGAGCTGGCCCAATACCTGGAGGACGATAACAGTTTCTGCCGTGAATTCCCACCCGCCGCGGTCAGAAGGTCTGCAATTCAACCGGCGTACAGTCGAGGCCGCGCTGGGCGAGCGTGGTGCAGACGCGGTCCAGTTCCACCCCCTGGAAGGGCCCGGCCCCCATCTGGAAGAAGGCGTGGCCGGAGCGGAAGACCGGCCAGACCACCGGCGGGCGGTCGCGCCACTGGGCGCCGGGGCCGGCGACGAAGGCCTGCCACGCCCGCAGCGCCTCCTCGTAGCTGACGAACTCCCCGAGCTTGGCGGCGAAGAGCGGGGCGGTGCCGACCGGCGGCAGGCCCGGCACCGGATAGGCGCCGGCCACGCCGAGCAGCCCGTCGAAGCCGGCGACCACCCGCTCCCGGCCGGGGAGCAGCAGGTCGACCCGGCCGTTCTGCACCTCACCCAGCTTGATCACCTGACCGCGGCGCAACGTGACGGTGCGGCGCTTCTTGGCGTCCACGAACTCCGTGACGCCGATGTTGCGGGTGGCGACGACGTAGCCGTTCTGCGGCGGGGCGCCGGCGGCGGCGGCTTCCCACTCCGCGCGCGGCACGACGGCGGCGACCGCCGCCGCGGCACCGGGCGCCGGCCCCGCCGCGGACGGGGCGCCGTAATTGGGGAAGCGGGGTATGTAGACGGGGTCGAGCGCGGTCCACGGCACATAGCCGATGGGCTGGCCGCCGATCGCGACCTGGGTCCAGTTCGTGCCGCGCGGGGTGCCCAGCGCGTTGAGCGGCTTGCCCTTGGAAAGAGTCATGACGATGCGCGCGTCCTCCGACGGACCGACACGCACCTCGACATCGCGGTTCAACACCACCTCGCCGGTCAGCGGCGCACCGGTGGCGACGGGGCTCTGCGCCTGGGCCGGATGCGGGCCGGCCAGCGCCAGGACGGCGACAAGGAACAGGAGAAGGGAGCGCAGGACGGGCGCCATGGGATCGGTTCCGCCGGACGGGGTGCGGCGTCATTCTGCCCGCGGTCCCGTCCGGCGTCCACCGCGGTGCGTCGGCTCAGCCGGCCTCGCCGTCGGGCTTGGCCGGGGCCACCGGGGCCGCCGCAACCGTTTCGGCGGGCTTGGCCTGGTTCTGATTCTGGTTCTGGGTGTTGCGGCGGCGGAAGGAGCCGTGCTTGGTGACGACGTTCTCCGATGGCCCTGGCGGGCAGCGGACGATCTGGCCACCTTTGGAGAGGAAGTCGCGCGTCATCGTGTCGAGATCCTTGCGGTCGGCGGATCTCTTTTCGGATGCCATGGTGCCCTCGTCGGTCGTTTCGTACGCCGTCCCGCGCGCCGCCGAAACGACGAAGGGCGGCCTGCGCCGCCCTCGGGACACGCGGGTCGAAGGGCGGTAGGGCCGCCCTCGTCACCCGATAATAGATGGTGTCGCCGGCACCCGCATGCAAGCGACCTTTCGGGGACGGGCCGCCCCCTACTCGTCGCCCATCTTCAGCGCGGCGATGAAGGCGCTCTGCGGGATCTCCACCTGGCCGAACTGGCGCATGCGCTTCTTGCCTTCCTTCTGCTTGTCGAGCAGCTTGCGCTTGCGGCTGATGTCGCCGCCGTAGCATTTGGCGAGCACGTCCTTGCGCATGGCGCTGATGGTCTCCCGCGCGATGACGCGGCCGCCGATGGCGGCCTGCACCGCGATCTTGAAGAGCTGGCGCGGGATCAGTTCCTTCAGCCGCTCGCAGAGCTGGCGCCCGCGCCGCTCCGCCTGGGAGCGGTGGACGATCATGGACAGCGCGTCCACCGGCTCGGCGTTGACCATGATCGACAGCTTGACGAGGTCGCCCTCCTCGTAGGCGTCCATCTGGTAGTCGAAGCTGGCGTAGCCGCGGCTGATCGACTTCAGCCGGTCGTAGAAGTCGAACACCACCTCGTTCAGCGGCAGGCGGTAGATGAGCATGGCGCGGTTGCCGGCGTAGGTCAGCTCGATCTGCTGGCCGCGCCGCTCGGTGCAGAGCTGCAGGATGCCGCCGAGATACTCGTCGGGCAGCATGATGGTGGCCTTGATCCAGGGCTCGTCGATGCGCTCGATCCGCACCACGTCCGGCATGTCGGCGGGGTTGTGCAGGTCCATCACCTTGCCGTCGGTCATCGTCAGCTTGTAGACGACCGACGGCGCGGTGGTGATCAGGTCCAGGTTGAATTCGCGCTCCAGCCGCTCCTGGATGATCTCCAGATGCAGCAGGCCGAGGAAGCCGCAGCGGAAGCCGAATCCCAGCGCCGCCGACGTCTCCGCCTCGTAATGGAAGCTGGCGTCGTTGAGCTTCAGCTTGCCCAGGCTGTCGCGCAGCCGCTCGAAATCGGCGGCGTCCACCGGGAACAGGCCGCACCACACCACCGGCACCGACGGCTTGAAGCCCGGCAGCGGCTCCGACGCCGGCTTGCGCTCGTCGGTGATGGTGTCGCCGACCTTGGTCAGCGTGATGTCCTTGATGGCCGCGGTGATGAAGCCCATCTCGCCCGGCCCGATGGAGCCGGTCATCAGCGCCTTGGGCGTGAAGACGCCGACGCGGTCCACGTCGTGGGCGCTGCCGGTGCTCATGAAGCGCACCTTCTGGCCGACCTTCAGCGTGCCGTCCACCACACGCACCAGGATGACGACGCCGAGATACGGGTCGTACCAGCTATCGACCAGCAGCGCCTTCAGCTCGCTGTCGGCGTTGCCCTTGGGCGGCGGCAGGCGGGTGACGATCGCCTCCAGCACCGCCTCGATGTTGAGGCCGGTCTTGGCGGAGATCTCCACGGCGTCCGACGCGTCCAGCCCGATCACATCCTCGATCTGCTGCTTCACCCGGTCGGGCTCCGCCGCCGGCAGGTCGATCTTGTTGAGGACGGGCACGATCTCGTGGTTGGCGTCGATGGCCTGGTAGACGTTGGCGAGCGTCTGCGCCTCCACCCCTTGGCTCGCGTCCACCACCAGGATCGAGCCCTCGCAGGCCGCCAGGCTGCGCGAGACCTCGTAGGCGAAGTCCACATGGCCAGGCGTGTCCATCAGGTTCAGCGTGTACTGCCGCCCGTCCCTGGCGGTGTAGAGCAGGCGGACCGTCTGCGCCTTGATGGTGATGCCGCGCTCCCGCTCGATGTCCATACTGTCGAGCACCTGCTCGCGCATCTCCCTCAGGTCCAACCCGCCGCAGAGCTGGATCAACCGGTCGGCCAGCGTCGACTTGCCATGGTCGATGTGGGCGATGATGGAGAAGTTGCGGATGTGGGACAGATCGGTCATCGGGAATCCAGGCGCATTTGATCGCCCGGAACATAGGGCGGACGGCGGCGGAATGGAACATGGGAAACGGCGGGGCCTGCCGCAGCCGCTCACACCGATATGATCGTCCCCTCCATCGATCCACCGCGGCGGCACGAAGGTCCGGTCGCCATTCCTTACCATGACGCACGGGAAAAGAGCCGCCGCGTGAGGCGAACGGGTCGATGCACGTCGATTGACGTTGCGTTTGAGACGTCACCCGGAGAAATTGCGCCTCGAGCAGGAGGCTCTCATGGCGTTTGTATGCACACTTGACGGCAACACCCGTTTCGAGTTCATGCAGGATGGTCCGTCGGCGGTCGTGATCGTGAGGGTCGGTTGCGATCATGAGGAAGGCGCGAACTGGTTCGTTCACGTCGGGCTCGACGTCATGGCGGGCGGCGATCTCGAGTATTTTTTCCGCCTCTGGCGCGTGGACGCGTTTTCGGGCCGTGAGACCGCTTACAACTCCGGGCGAGAAACCGCACACGCCATACATGGCGACGATCGGACGGAGGTTTTGAAGGCCGCATTGATGGCGACCCGCCTTCTCCTCGAACATGCGCAGCCGGACCGCGTCTATCGCGTCACGTATGACGCGTCACCTCCGGATTCGGCACTTGAAAAGCACCATGCGATCAGCGACGTGTTTTATAGCTGTGGATATCGGGTTTTCCGATACGACGAGTTCCACGGCCAGCGCATGTGGTGGATGGAACGCGACACGGTTGCCGGCGTTGACCAACGGGGCGAATCGTGCTTGGATCGCGCTGTTGATGGAGGTTGTGATGAACCGCGAGACGCAGATACGCGTGATGGAAGAGACGGAGGAACGGGCTCGGCAGCATCTGAGCCGTTGGCTGTCGAATCCTGAGTTCGCGGCTGCGCTTCATGCGTATGACCACGAGGTGATGCCGGAACCGCGCAAGGCATGTGGTCAACGCTGAACGTCGCCGTCACCGATCGAAAGCCCCGCTTCCGCGGGGCTTTTTAGTTTCCAGCCACAGGTTTCCCGGCCCCCACCCCGAAACCCTCCCCGCCCTTGCCGGCGTGCTGGCCGGGCAGCACAGCAAGAGGGCCGAGCCGGGAACGCCCCCCACCACAGGCTACCCCCCCCGGAAACGCCGCGACCGGCACGGGCCCCCTCCCCTAAACACTGTTATGGCGCTAGGGTCAGTGACGATCGACCACCGACGGCAGCGCCGATGACCCTGCGGGCGAGCACGCCACCCACCGACAGCGCGACCACGGCGACGGCCGACGGCGATGCGCTGCTGGCCGCGTTGCTGGAGCGGCTGCCCAACGCCGTGGTGGTGTTCGATGCCGAGGACCGGCTGCTGCTGTGGAACGACGCCTATCTGCGCTTCTTCCCGGAGGAGGCGCGGATCGTGGCGGCGGGCGTGCCCTATGTGGACACGCTGCGCATCTACTTCGCGGCCAACCTGCCGCGCTCCGAGCTGCCGGAGCTGGAGCGGCATCTGGCGGCCGGGCTGAAGCGGCATCGCGACCTGGCCGACGGCGGCCCCTTCGTGTTCCAGCCCGCCGACGGGCGCTGGCTGAAGGTGGAGGCGCACCGGCTGCCCGACGGGCGGCTGCTGAAGATGTGGACCGACGTCACCGCCGAGCACGCGCTGGCCACCCACGCGCCCGCCCCGCTGGACGCGGCGACCGCGGTGGATGTCGGCTTCGCCCGATTCGACGCCGCCGCCCGGCTGATCACCGCCAACCGCGGGCTGGAGGTTCTGCTGCCCGACTGCGTGGACCTGTTCCGCGCCGGCGTGCCCTACCGCGCCCTGCTGGAGAAGGTGGCCGTCAGCATGCTGGACGAGGCGGGGTGCCGGCTGCTGCTGCCGCTGGCCGAACGCGACGACCCAGTGCGCCAGCCGGTGCTGCACCCGCTGGTGCTGCCGCGCGCCGACGGCCGCTGGCTGCATCTGGAGGAGCGGCCGACCGCCGACGGCGGATTCGTCAGCAGTTGGGTGGACGTGACCGCGCAGGTCCGCTCCGAGATGGAGCTGGAGCGCACCCGCAACCTGCTGGCCGACGCCGTGGAGAGCATGCCGGAGGGCTTCGCGCTGTTCGACGCCCGCGGCTCGCTGGTGCGCTGCAACGAGCGCTACCGCGCGCTGATGGCGACCGACGGGGCGGAGGGGGTGACCATCCGCGAGATCCTGGGCAGCGGCGTGCAGACCGGCCACTTCGCCGCCGCCGCGGCGATGGGCGAGGCGGAGCGCGAGGGCTGGATCGACGCCCAGATCCGCCGCCACCGCACGCACGGCCTGCCGGTCGAGCTGGAGATCGCCGGCGGGCGCTGGATCCGCCTGTCCGACCGGGCGACGGAGAGCGGCGGCGTGGTCGCGGTGGTGACCGAGATCACCGAGGCCAAACGGCGCGAGGACGAGGCCGCGGCCCGCTCGCGCGCCGAGCTGGCCCGCAAGAACGCCATCCTGGAAGCGACGCTGGAGAATGTGGCGCAGGGCATCTGCCTGTTCGACGCGGACGGGCGCATCATCGCCTACAACCGGCGCCTGCTCGAGATGATGCGCATCCCGGCGTGGTTCGCGGACACCAACCCCGGCCTGGAGGATGTGGTGCGCTTCCAGGTCGAGAACGGCATCCCGGCGACGCCGCCCGGCTTCGAGGGGCCGGAGCGGCGCGAGGAGCTCGTGCGCTTCTTCCTCGACCGCTTCCATCAGCAGAAGGCGGAGGCCACCCATCTCCAACCCATGTCCGACGGGCGCTGCCTGGAGATCCAGGTGACCCCCACGCCGGACGGCGGCCATGTCCGCACCTACACCGACATCACCGGCCGGCGCCGCGCCGAGCAGGAGCTGCGCGCCGCCAAGGAGCGGGCGGAGCAGGCGCTGGCCGAGCTGCGCAACGCGCAGCAGAGCCTGATCCAGTCGGAGAAGATGGCCGCACTCGGCTCGCTGGTCGCCGGGGTGGCGCACGAGATCAACACGCCGGTCGGGCTGACGCTGACCACCGCCTCGCTGCTGGCCGACGAGACCGGGGCGCTGGCCCGGCGATTCGAGGAGGCGACGCTGCGCAAGTCGGAGCTGCAGCGCTTCATCACCCTGGTGGGGGAGACCTCGCAGCGCATCCTCGCCAACACCTACCGCGCGGCCGAGCTGATCCAGAGCTTCAAGCAGGTGGCGGTCGACCAGACCACCGACGACCGCCGCGCCTTCGACCTCGGCCAGTACATCCACGAGGTGCTGCTGAGCTTCGGCCCGCGGTTGAAGCGCACGGGCATCGAGGTGTCGGTGGACGGCCCCGAGGGGCTGGTGGTGGACGGCTACCCTGGCCCGGTGGCGCAGGTGCTGACCAATCTGGTCATGAACTCGCTGATCCACGCCTTCGAACCCGGCACCCCCGGCCGCATCCGCATTGAGGTGCAGGAGCTGCCGGGGGGCGAGGTGGGGTTGACCTACACCGACGACGGCAAGGGCATCCCGGCCGACGTGCTGCCGCGCATCTTCGACCCCTTCTTCACGACCAACCGGGGCGGCGGCGGCACCGGGCTGGGGCTGAACATCGTCTACAACATCGTCACCGGCACCATGAAGGGCGCCATCACGGCGGAGAGCGAGCCGGGACGGGGCACGACCTTCCGGCTGCGCTTTCCGAAGTGCCTGTAGGATGGGCGCCGCCCATCCCGTCAAACGAGCCGCAGGAAGGCCTTGTTGTCGTAGTTGCGGTCACGGCTGGTGACCAGGCCGGCATTCCCGCTATTCGTGGCGTTTCCCTCCAGGGTGACGAACATCGAGGAGTCGGCCCGCTTCACGATGCCCGTGTGGCTGTAGTCCGAACCCGTGGCCGCGTTCTCGAGATAGATCATGCCGGGCAGGATCAGGTCCGGCCGTGCCCGGGGTGTGCCGAGGCTTTGCGGGGCGACGACACGGCCGGAGCTCACCGCGTCGGTTCGCAACGTGTCCACCGCAAAGGTCGGGTCGAACGGCATGCCGATGCCGAGGAGCGCGCAGGCCTGACCGACGACGAAGCAGACGAAGCCGGCGCACCAGCGCCACTCCGTCCCCTGGTTGCCATGCATGTAGAGGCGCACCCAGGGGCCGCGGTTGTCGCCACCGACCTCTCTCGCCTTCGCCGCGAGATGCCGTTCGGCAACGGCCACCACCACGGCGCCCAGGCCGGCATTCGCTGGAAGCGGAACCGGCTCCAGGGCGCTGCGCATCGGCCGCGTCAACGCGTCCCAGGTGGCCGCATCGACGATCCCGGTCGGCGTGATCGCCACCGTCTCCTGGAATTTCCGGACCGCCCGCTCGGTCCCGTCCCCGAAATCCCCGTCGATCGCCACATCGAAGCCATGGAGAGCGCACCATTCCTGGACACGGGTCACGGCGTTCACGGTCCTGCCAAGCTTGTCGCCGCGCCGCACCAGCCCCGGAAACGCCAGCTCCTTGACGACCGTGGGGTCGTCGGAGCCGGGCTGACGTGGGGCCAGCGCCGCGGCGAGCCGCACCGCAGCGGTCGCCGGAGGATCGACGGCCACCGGAGCCGCCGCCGCCGCCCCGCCCTGCGGCAGGTCGATCAGCTTGCGATCCAGCGCCCGCTTCAGGATCGCGGCCGCCCCGGCCTGGCGGGTCAAGGCTTCCGGATCGAAGACGCCGTCCTTGACGAATTTGCCCTTGCGGTGGTGATTGGTGAATGCCCACAGATAGGGCGTAGCCCGGCCGCGATTGCGATAGCCCAGGCCATTGTACAGTTCGAGATTGAACAGCGTTCCGGCAAGCGACCAGTCCACGGCGACGCCGAATTTCCCGGTGAGGGCATCCTGCGCGCTCTCCTCCCATGTGAAGGGCGGTTGACCGGTTTTCGGCCGGCCGGCCGGCACCTGCACGGTTCGCTGGTCGAGCGGGTCGCCGTTGTGGAGATGGCTCTTGAACGAAAAGCCTGCCTCGAGCCCATGGATGATGCCGACCACCCACCAGGGAACACCCGTCTTGACCGACACCGCACGATACCGCCCCTCGTTCTCCACCAAAGGCCTGATGTAGTAGCGTTCGATCGTCGGAATCCGGTTTTCGTCAATGACACAGCTTTCGAAAAGCTGGTCGTACTCGTCGCGAAGCACATCGAGGGAGCGGCCGGCCTTGACCGGCGTTCCCCAGTCCTGGGCCGCTCCGACAGCCGGCACCGTTGTCGGCATGACCGCCGCAAGCGCTTGCATTCGCTGCGCGGGAGCGACGGTCGGATCGGTGTCGGGATCGTCGTCCGTCCTCGGCAAACGCGCCGTCGCGTGCCCCCGGCCGGTCGCTCCGATCATCCCGCGCAGGCCGGCCAGGATGTGCGAGGGGACATTGCGCTCCAGGTCCCTGACAATGTCTGTCAAGGTTCCGATCAGTTCGTCAAGGGCTTCCGTTTCGCTGTCCAGCGCAATCTGGATCAGCACCGCCCGTTCGTCGAACAGCCGATCGATCTGGTCCGACAGCGCGTCCCTCTGGTCCTGGTCGGTCAGCTTGTTGCGTTGCGCCTGCAGTTCGTTGATCGAGCGCATTAACACGTCGTCGAAAAGGTGCACCGCCATGATGGTCTCCCTGTCGATGTTGAGTCAGTCTGCCGAGGCGGCCCTAGAGGCCCGCCAACGCACGCCGGGTCGCTTCCGCCGAGGCCCGGATCTCGCCGGCCGTGACCGCCAGTCCGCCGGCCGCGTCCAGAGCGGTCGCATCGGCAGCGACGACGTCGCGGGATTCCCTCAAGGCGCGCCGGACCCGGTCGAGCAGAATCACCCACCGGCTCAGGACAAGCCGTGTGTCCTCGCGCTCGCGCAGCGCCCGCTCGGGAGCGCCCTTGAGCGGATCACCCGCGATGGCGCGCGTCAGATCGGCCGTCATCACCGTGAAGAGCAGCGAGGCTCCGCCCGATCCGTCGGCTCCGGCGCCGTCGCGAACCATAACGAGCGCCTTGTCGACCACGGCGTATTGGTCGAGGAGGATTTGCCGGAAGGCCTCGCGCGAACTGGCGGACACAAGGGCGCCAACCGCGCTTTCGAGCGCTTTCAGCGCCGCTCCGACCGGAACGGCGGTGCCGCCGACAGCCGATACGAGAAGTTCCACCTCACCCGCCGTCTTCCTCAGCTCGGCCTGGATGGGCTCCAGGGCACGGCCCTCCGCATAGGCGAGCAACGCGGCGTTGAACGAGGCGACGATCTTGAGCAGTTGCCGCTGGGCTGCCACGTGGGGCGGATCGACGTCCGCAACGAAATACGCCGCCTCGTCGGCGTTGAAGTTCCGCGAGGTGTAGGTTCCGTCACGGCAGTACCGCATCTCGATACCGGCGGGAGGGAACTCGCTCCTGGCCTGGGTACAGAGCGCTATCAGCTTGTTCCGGCGCTCGTAATGGGCAGCGCGGTCGTAGAGGGCGTTCGAGACCGCCTGGAACTCGTCGAAGGCACGGGAATAGGCCTGGAACTGCGGCACTCCCTGCGTTCCGGCACAGCCGGCGAGCGCCCCACAACCGATTAACACCCGCAACACGGACTTGATCGACATGTGGCATCCCTCCGCTGCGACTTGCGACCGATACCGACCGAACCCCGCCGACTTCTGCGCCCAGACACTGCGACCAGCGCGGAATAGCCATCCAGGAATGGTGGTTCCCGGGTGGATTCTGACGCTAAAGTTACATTCGATAATCCAGCCTGGCAAAGCGATTCCGGTATGTTTCTGTCGCGGGGACCGCGCGATCGGGAAGGGACTTGCGCGCTTGTGATGGCGTGCCGGCACCGCTATTGTCCCGCCACCGTGCGTCCGGCCCTGACATGCCGGCGCCCGTCGTCCGCGAGAGAGAGTCCACGCCGATGTCCAAGCCCCGCACGCTCTTCGACAAGATTTGGGACAGCCACGTCGTCCACCGGCAGGAGGACGGCACCTGCATCCTCTACATCGACCGCCATCTGGTGCACGAGGTGACGAGCCCGCAGGCGTTCGAAGGGCTGCGCACCGCCGGCCGCAAGGTGCGCCGGCCGGAGGCCACGCTGGCGGTTCCCGACCACAACGTGCCGACCACCGACCGCAGCCAGGGCATCGTCGAGGAGGAGAGCCGCATCCAGGTCGAGACGCTGGACAGGAACGCCCGTGACTTCGGCGTCCGCTACTTCCCGATGGACGACATCCGCCAGGGCATCGTGCACGTGATCGGGCCGGAGCAGGGCTTCACCCTGCCGGGCGGCACCATCGTGTGCGGCGACAGCCACACCTCCACCCACGGCGCCTTCGGCGCGCTGGCCTTCGGCATCGGCACGTCGGAAGTCGAGCATGTGCTGGCGACCCAGACGCTGCTCCAGAAGCCGGCCAAGAACATGCTGATCCGGGTGGACGGCACGCTGCCGGCGGGCGTCACCGCCAAGGACATCGTGCTCGCCATCATCGGCCGCATCGGCACCGCCGGCGGCACCGGCTACGTCATCGAGTACGCGGGCGACGCGATCCGCGGGCTGTCGATGGAAGGCCGCATGACCGTCTGCAACATGACGATCGAGGCGGGGGCCCGCGCCGGCCTGATCGCGCCGGACGAGACCACCTTCGAGTACATCAAGGGCCGTCCGATGGCGCCCAAGGCCGGCGCCTGGGAACAGGCGGTGCAGTATTGGAAGACGCTGCCGTCGGACGAGGGTGCGGTCTACGACACCACCATCGTCATCGACGCCACCCAGCTCGTCCCGCAGGTCACCTGGGGCACCAGCCCGGAGGACGTGCTGCCGATCACCGCGACCGTGCCGAACCCGGCCGACGTGACCGACGCCGGCAAGCGCGCCGCGGTCGAGCGGTCGCTGGCCTACATGGGGCTGGAGCCCGGGCAGCCGCTGTCCAGCGTGGCGGTGGACAAGGTGTTCATCGGCTCCTGCACCAACGGCCGCATCGAGGATCTGCGCGCCGCCGCGGTGGTGGCGAAGGGTCGCAAGGTGGCCGACGGGGTGCAGGCGCTGGTCGTCCCCGGTTCGGGCCTGGTCAAGGAGATCGCCGAGCAGGAAGGTCTGGACCGGATCTTCATCGAGGCGGGATTCGAGTGGCGCGAGCCCGGCTGTTCCATGTGCCTCGCCATGAACGCCGACCGTCTGCAGCCGGGCGAGCGCTGCGCCTCCACCTCGAACCGCAACTTCGAAGGCCGTCAGGGCCGCGGCGGCCGCACCCATCTGGTGAGCCCGGCCATGGCCGCGGCAGCGGCCGTCACCGGCCGGCTGACCGACGTGCGCGAGCTGGCCTGAGCCGCAACGGGGAGGCTGGTGTCCAGCCTCCCCTCGCCCCCTGTACATGCCAGTCAGCGCCAGAACGGTTTGCGCCCCTCCCGCCGGGCGTCGCTCCGGCTGATCCCGATGTCGCGGAGCAGGTGGTGGTCCAGATCGCGGAGCGCCAGGCGCTGACGCCGCCGCTCCAGCCAGCGGACCAGGATCGCCCGCAGCGTCCGCCATCCGCGTCCGGCGCCGGTTTCGGCACCAATCCCCCAGGCCCTGTTCATCGGTTGCGTCATCGTCGCGGCCCCCTCACCCGTGGTCATGTGCGGGTTCTCCTAGCCGATCCCGGCGGCCGGTTGTTTCGGCCGGAGCCGAAGCGTCGGCGACTGACGGCTTGCGGGCGGGGTGATAACCTGCGGGGCATGACGAACATGGCCTCCGGAAACACCATCGCGCAGGTGGCGAGCCTGATCGGCGACGCGGCGCGCGCCAACATGCTGGCCGCCCTCATGGGCGGGCAGGCGCTGACCGCCGGGGAACTGGCCCGTCACGCCGGCGTGACGGCGGCCACCGCCAGCGGCCATCTCGCCAAGCTGGCGGACGCCGAGCTGCTCGCCGTGGAGAAGCAGGGGCGGCACCGCTACTACCGGCTCGCCACGGCGGAGATCGCGCACGCCATCCACGCGCTGATGGCGGTGGCCGCGGCGGGGCCGAAGCGCCACCACCCCGTCGGCCCGCGCGACGAGGCGCTCCGGCTGGCGCGGACCTGCTACGACCACATGGCCGGCCGGCTGGCCATCGCGGTCGCCGACTCGCTGCACGTCGGCGGCCATGTCACATTGTCGGACGGGGCCGGCCTCGTCACCGAGGAGGGATGGCGCTTCCTCCGGTCCTTCGGGATCGCCTTGGAGCCGGACGCCGGCACCCGCCGGCCGCTGTGCCGCACCTGCCTGGACTGGAGCGAGCGCCGCCCGCATCTGGCCGGGCGACTGGGCACGGCGCTGCTCGACCGGGTGCTCGACCTCGGCTGGGTCGCGCGGCAGCCGGAGACCCGCGCCCTGCGCATCACCCGCGCGGGCGAGGCCGGGTTCACCGCGACGTTCGGGCTTCCCGCCTCCTGGTGGATCGCCCCGCAGCGGCACCCCGGCCCGGCGGCCTGACACCCCGAACGGACAATCCGGAAGACCGCCACCCCACCCCGTCCGCACCAGCGCGAATAAGGGGGGTGTTCTCTACCTTCAGGCCGTTCCTTTCCCCGATCGAACGGAGGACAGCCATGCGAACCGCAGCCCTGGCCGCGCTGATCGCCTCCCTCGGCCTCACGCTTCCCACCACCGTCGATGCCCGCTCCACCCTCGGCCGGCTGGACGACAGCGGCCTCGACGAGAGCTTCGACCGCCATGATCCCCTGCGCTGGGAGCGGTCGCACGGGTGGAGCAACGGCGATCCGTTCCGCTGCGAGTGGACCGGCGCGAACGCCGCGGTGAAGCGCGGCACCCTGACCCTCACCCTGTCGGAGCGGCCGACCGCCAAGGGCGGCTACGCCTGCGCCGAGTACCAGACGCGCAAGCACTATGGCTTCGGCCGCTACAGCGCGCGCATCCGCGCGGCGCGGGAGCCGGGCGTCGTCACCTCCTTCCTCAGCTTCACCGGCAAGCCCTTCGGCGACCAGTGGGACGAGATCAAGATGGCGGTGCAGGGGGAGGACACGCACACGCTGGTGCTGACCTATTTCGTGCG
Organism: Azospirillum oleiclasticum; assembly: GCF_013423485.1. Lineage (GTDB taxonomy): Bacteria > Pseudomonadota > Alphaproteobacteria > Azospirillales > Azospirillaceae > Azospirillum > Azospirillum oleiclasticum. The sequence continues at coordinate 86,569 of NZ_JABFFR010000028.1, read as the reverse complement.
CGGGGCCGTTCACAACGCCGCCACCGTCCCGCTGCCCTTCGACGCGGCGGAAGGATTCCACGACTACGCCTTCGACTGGACGCCGGAAGGCATCACCTGGCTTGTGGACGGCAAGCCGGTGCACCGCGTCAGCGGCGGCAAGGACGAGGTGCCGCAGGCACCGGGGAAGATCTACCTCCAGGTCTGGACCGGCGAGGCGCCCTGGATCGCCCCCTTCCACGACCCCGGCCACCCCGTGTCGGCGCAGGTGCAGCGCGTGCGCTACGTACCGGCGGAGTGAGGACGGCTCACGCTCCGAACAGGCGGCGCAGCAGCACCAGCGTCGCCGACACCGCCAGGGCGGAGCCCAGCGCGTAGGCGCCGTTCCAGCGCCACGCCACGGTCCACACCGACACGCCCAGCATGCGCCCGATGTAGAGGGCCAGCGCCGAGAAGGGTGAGGCCAGGGTCGCCAGCCCCCAGCTCGTCAGCAGGCACACCGCCATGACGTCCGCCGGCAGCCCCAGCCGGGCGGGCGGAAAGGCCTCGCCGATCACGATCATCGGCACCACCGGGTGCAGGCCCAGCGCACCGCAGGCGACCACCATCACGATGATGGCGGGGATGGCGGCGTCGCCGGTGGGCAATGGCAGGGTGGCGCCCGACCCGGCGATGACCACCGCCAGCCCGCTGCCGAACAGGCTGGCCCCGGTGAACAGCAGCACCTCGCCCCGCAGGGCCGGGAAATGGCCGCGCACCTCCGCCAGCAGGCTGCGCCCGACCGCCGGCAGCGCGCCGCCGCCCGGCACCTTCCCCCGGCGGATGGCGGACAGCCAGAGGATGGCGTGCAACGGGCCGATGACGCCGATGGCGATGGGGATCGGCAGCGGCACCGCCTCGACCAGCAGGAGCGTCGGCACGAACAGGCTGAGGAACAGCCCGCACACCCGCAACCACGCCCCGCCGATGCCCGGTGCCGACTCGGTTTCCGCCTTGAGACGGGGTGCGGGCAGCGGCTGCGCCCGCGTCAGCCGGTCGGACAGCCAGCCGATCGCCAGCAGCACCGCGGCGGCGCACAGCCCCATCGGGGCGACGTCGAGCCAGCCCAGCCCCGGCACCACCGTCAGCACCACCGCCAACGACACGAACAGCGGCGACCAGCAGGAGGCGGCGCTGTAGCCGCGCAGCACCGCCGCCGCCAGGCGGCGGCGCAGCGCCGGGTCGCGGTTGCGCTCGATCACCGTGGCGACGAACTGCAGCCCGGCGAGGTTCAGCACCGCGCCGAACAGGTGCGACCCCAGCTCCACCGCCAGGAAGCGGCGCCCCGGCGGCTGGGACACCACATGGTCGCCCACCGCGCGCATGGACGGGCTGGCGAGCGCCGGCAGCCGCAGGCAGGCGACGGCGGCGAACAGCACCAGGAACTGCAACGCCCGCTCCGCCCCGCCGATGGCGGTCTCCGGCAGCCGGCCGCTCCAGGCGCCGAGCGCCAGCCCCGCGGCACCGAGCAGCAGCCCGGTGCCGCGCTGGATGGCCGGCACCCGCGCCGCCTCCACCGCCAGATAGGCGGCCAGCAGCAGGACCGAGACATGCACGGACAGCCGCCCGACGCCGAACGCCTCGGCGATCGTCAGCATCGTGAATCCGGCGTAGAAGCTGGCCGACCAGGCGCCGGACCGGTGCGCGGCGATGGCCGTCATGCCCTCATTCCCCCCGCTGCACAACGTATGCGTATGGTATGTTGCGGATGCGAAGTCCGCCTGTACAGCGGCGGGACCGTGAGCGTCACGCAGGGCTGCCGTGTGCGATCGTGGTCATCCGCAGGTATCGTCCTTCGGCGGAAGCGCATACGGCCGTTTTCCCGGCGGGACGGACTGTCGCTTTCCGGTGGTTGCGGCGTTACAAACGGGGGACAGGTTTCGAGGCAGGGCGACACGGTGGAACTGACGGAGCTGGAGCGCGACGCGTTGACGGAACTCGTCAACATGGGGGTGGGACGGGCGGCGACCCATCTCAGCCGCATGGTGTTCGACCAGGTGCTCCTGTCGGTCCCGTCGATCGAGATCGTCAGTCACGGCGACGCCGCGCGTTTCCTGGAACAGCGCGAACGCAACGGCCTGGTCGCGGTGGAACAGACCTTCCGCGGCGCCTTCGACGGCCGCGCCCTGCTGATCTTCCCGGAAACCAACAGCCTGGAACTGGCGCGCATCGTGCTGGGCGGCGACCTCACCCTGGAGGAGATCGTCGACCTGGAACAGGACGCGCTGGCGGAGATCGGCAACATCATCCTCAACGGCTGCCTCGTCGTCATCGCCAACATCCTGAAGAACGAGCTGGACATCTCCCTTCCCAGCGTGAGGCGCGGCGGCGGCATGGAGGTCCTGCGGGAGGTGCAGGGCACCGAGGACGAGCTGGTGCTGTTCCTTCACATCGACTTCGCGATGCAGGACCACAGCATCCGCGGCTACATCGCCCTGTTGATGGGACTGTCGTCCCTGGAGGCCCTGAAGCTGCTGATCCGCGCCTTCATCGAACGCATCGACGCCGGAATACCGCATGGACCGCAGCCCGGATAGCCCGCCACCGGAGCTGGTCGTTCCCGACGCGCTCGAGGTGCTCGACGCCGGCATCGCGGTGCTCGACGGCGTGGCGCGTGTGCGGTTGTGGAACCGCTGGCTGGAGGCCGCGTCCGGCGTCGATTCGGCGGCGGTGCTCGGGCGCGTGCTGTTCGAGGCGATTCCCGTCCTGGACGGCACCCGGCTGAAGACGGCGATCCAGGACGTGCTGGAGACCGGGGCGCCCGGCGTGCTCTCCCACACGCTCAACCCGGTGATGCTGCCGCTGCGCCTGTCCGACGGGCAGCGCATGGTGCACAACGTGGTGATCCGGCCGCTGGCCTGCGGCGGCGGGCGGGGCTGCATCCTGCAGGTCACCGACGTGACCGCCTCCGTCCACCGCGAGCGGGTGCTGCGCGAGCAGCGCGACGCCCGCTACCGTGCCATCGTCGATGCCGCCCCCGACGCCATCGTCACGCTGGACACCCGCGGCGTCATCCAGTGGGCGAACGGCGCCGCCGCCCGGCAGTTCCAACACCGCACCGACGCGTTGATCGGCCGCGGCATCGGCGTTCTTTTGGATCCCCTCTCGCCGCAGTGGGACGAGATCGCCGGCCGCTTCTCCGAGCCCGGCGGGACGGAGATCGTCGGCCGCCGGCGCGACGGCACGCGCGTCGATCTGGAGCCGTCGGTCGGCCGCTGGGAATCGCAGGGCCGCAGCTTCTTCACGGTCATCCTGCGCGACATCACCGAGCGCCGACGCAGCCGCGAGGCGCTGGAGGCGAACGCGCTGGCGATGAAGCAGATGGCCGAGCAGACCCGCGCCACGCTGGACGCCCTGCCCGCCTACATCGCCGTGCTCGACCAGGGCGGCCGGGTGGTGCTGGTCAACAAGGCGTGGGCCGACGCGCCGGTGGACGCGCCGTTCCTCGGCGCGCGCTGCCGGCTCGGCGACGATTACCTGGAACGCTGCGCCGCGGCCCCGGACCGGGAGGGGGCGCCGGCCGTGCTGGCCGCCCTGACCGGCATCCTGCACCGGGGCGGGCCGGCGGTGTCGATGGAGTATCACGGCCCCTCAGGCACCGGGCGGCGCTGGTTCCGCTGCCTCGCGGCGCCGATGGAGGCCAGCCCCTACGGCGGCGGCGTGGTCATGCACATCGACAACACCGACATGAAGGAGATGGAGGCCGCCCTGCGCGAGGTGGTCGGCCAGAAATCGACCCTGCTGCGCGAGGTCAACCACCGCGTCAAGAACAGCCTGCAACTGGTCTCCAGCCTGCTGACCTTGCAGACCATGACGCTGACGGACGAGACCGTGCGCGCCCATTTCCGCGACGCGCGCAGCCGCATCGAGGCGATCGCGCTGGTCCACAACCGCCTGTACCAGACCGAGCATTTCCAGAGCATCGAGTTCGGCAGCCACCTGGCGGAGCTGTGCGACGATCTGGAGCGGGCGTCCGGCGGCGGCTCCACCTGCACCGTCTCCGTGCACGCAGACCCGGTCGAGCTGCCGATCGATCAGGCCGCCCCGCTGGGCCTGATCGCCAACGAGCTGGTCACCAACGCCATCAAGCACCGCGACGGCCCCAGCGCGCGGGTGTCGGTCGATCTGGTGCGCGACGGCGGCGCCCTGGTCCTCACGGTGGCCGACCATGGCCCCGGACTGCCGCCCGATTTCCAGATGGGGCGGTCGCGCAGCCTGGGCATGCGGCTGGTGACCAGCCTCGCCAGCCAGATCGGCGCCAGTGTCACCGTCCTGCCGGTGGCCGAGGGCGCGGCCTTCCGGATCAGCCTGCCGCTTCCGGCACCGGATGAGGAGCTGCCGCAGCAGCCGGCCCCCCAGGAGACGGCCGGATGAGGATTCTGCTGGTCGAGGACGAGGTGCTGATCGCCATGGAGCAGCGCTGCTACCTGGAAGCCGCCGGACACGAGGTGTTCGGACCCACCGGCACGGCCGCGCAAGCGGTCGAGCTGGCGCGGCTGGTCCATCCCGACCTCGCGCTGATCGACCTGCACCTGTCGCGCGGCTCGCTGGGCACCGAGGCCGCGCGGATCCTGGCGCGCGAGGGGATCACCTGCCTGTTCGTGACCTCCTACGCCGATGAACTGCGCGACAACCACGACGGCGGCATCGGCTGCCTGACCAAGCCCTTCACCGAAGCGAGCCTGACCGGGGCCGTCCGCGTGGCGCTCGCCCTGCGCGCCGGCCTCCCGCCGGAGGACGTGCCGGGGACGATGCGGATCTTCGGGTGAGCGGGGTTCCTCCTTCCGGCCGGTGTCGGGAGCGGTGGTGACTCCACATTGGCCCGTGGCTACACTGCCGGCATGACGAATCCAGCCGCCCCCTCTTCCAAGCCACGATAGCCCCGGCAGCGCCGTCCATGGTTGGACGGGACGCACCGGGGCGTCGAGTTTGGAGAGACGAGATGTCCAAAGACATGGCGCGGGCGCGCCGCCGGTACGAACGGTTGCGCATGATTGCCAAAGCCCGCCGGGTCCGCCCTTGGGCCGACCTTCCGCAGAAGTGCGCCGACAATCTGGCATCATGCAGTTGCTGGATGTGCGGCAATCCTCGGCGGTACGGAATGGAACCGACCATGCAGGAGCAGCGGCAGGCCTTTCGGGAACGGGATTGGGATCACTGAAGACCGGACGACGCGCGGCAAGCGGCATCGCCTCCCACGCAAACCGACCTGCGAGCCGCACCCCGCCTTCCTTGACGGCGTGGCATGCCCCGCATATGTTCAGGGTTTGCAACCATCGCGACACCACAGCCAAGGAACCATGGCCGTCCTGCCGATCCTCATTGCCCCGCACCCCGTCCTGAAGCAGGTGGCGAAGCCGGTCCCTGCCGTCGATCAGCGAATCGCGCGGCTGATGGACGACATGGTGGAGACGATGTACGAGGCCAGCGGCATCGGTCTCGCGGCGCCGCAGGTGGGCATCCTCGACCGCGTCATCGTCGTCGACGTGCACGAGAAGGACGAGGCACCGAACCCCATCCGCATGGCCAACCCGGAGGTCGTCTGGTCGTCGCCGGATCTGGCCGTCTGCGAGGAGGGGTGCCTGTCCATCCCCGAGCAGTACGCGGAGGTGACACGACCCAGCGCGGTGCGCGTGCGCTATCTGGACCGCGACGGACAGGAGCGGGAGATCGAGGCGTCGGGCATGCTGGCGACCTGCATCCAGCACGAGATCGACCATCTGAACGGCGTTCTGTTCGTCGATCACCTGTCAATGCTGAAGCGCGGCATGATCATGCGCAGGCTCCAGAAGCAGCAGAGGCAGAAGGCGTCGGCCTGACCGGCCGGACGTCCCGGACGGGAGCATGACCGCCTTGCGCATCGTCTTCATGGGCACGCCGGATTTCGCCGTGCCGAGCCTGCGCGCCCTGGCGGACGCCGGGCACGCCATCGTCGCCGTCTACACGCAGCCGCCGCGCCCGGCCGGCCGCGGGCAGAAGGAGCAGACCTCCCCCGTCCACCGCTTCGCCGCCGAGCGAGGGATCCCGGTGCGCACGCCGAAGTCGCTGCGCAACGCCGGGGTGCAGGCGGAGTTCGCGGATCTCGGCGCCGACATCGGCGTGGTGGCGGCCTATGGCCTGATCCTGCCGCAGCCGGTGCTGGACGCGCCGCGGCTGGGCTGTCTGAACGTGCACGGCTCGCTGCTGCCGCGCTGGCGCGGGGCGGCCCCCATCCAGCGCGCCATCCTGGCCGGTGATGCCGAGACCGGCATCACCATCATGCAGATGGACGCCGGGCTCGACACCGGCGCCATGCTGCTGGAGGACCGGGTGGCGATCACGGCGGACACCACCGCCAGCACCCTGCACGACGCGCTGGCCGCCATGGGCGCCCGGCTGATCGTCGAGGCGGTGGCCGGCGTCGCCGACGGCCGCCTGACCCCGGTGCCACAGCCGGAGGAGGGCGTGACCTACGCCGCCAAGCTGACGCGCGAGGACGGGCGGCTGGACTGGTCGAACGACGCCGCCTTCGTGGAGCGGCAGGTGCGCGCTCTCACCCCCTGGCCCGGCTGCTGGTTCGACCTGCCGGCGGCGCTGGGTGGCGAGCGCATCAAGGTGCTGGAGGCGGCACCGGCGGATGGGGACGGGCCTCCCGGCACCCTGCTCGACGACCGGCTGACGGTGGCCTGCGGGACGGGTGCCGTGCGTCTGCTGCGGGTGCAGCGGCCGGGCAAGGCGCCGGTGGACGGGGCCGCCTTCCTGCGCGGCTTCGCCATACCGACCGGCACGGTGCTGGGACCGGGATCGTGCAGCGCTGGAAACTGACCATCGAGTATGACGGCCGGCCCTTCGTCGGCTGGCAGCGCCAGGACAACGGCATGTCCGTCCAGCAGGCGCTGGAGGAGGCGGTGCAGCGCCTGTCGGGGGAGGAGGCGCGGCTGCACGCCTCCGGCCGCACCGACGCCGGGGTGCACGCGCTGGGTCAGGTCGCCCATGTCGATCTGGCGAAGCCCTTCCTCCCCGACCGCGTGCGCGACGGGCTGAACTTCCACCTGCGCCCCTGGCCGGTTGCGGTGCTGGCGGCCGAGCCGGTGGGGGAGGAGTTCCACGCCCGCTTCACCTGCACCGGGCGCTCCTATGTCTACCGCATCGTCAACCGCCGGGCGCCGCTGGCGCTGGAGGGTGGCCGCGCCTGGCACGTGCGCCGGCCGCTCGACGCCTCGGCCATGCACGAGGCGGCGCAGGTGCTTGTGGGGCGGCACGACTTCACGACCTTCCGCGCGGCGCTCTGCCAGGCCAACTCCCCCGTCCGGACGCTCGACCGGCTGGAGGTGACCCGGCACGGCGAGGAGTTGCGGGTGTTTGCCGCCGCCCGCTCCTTCCTGCATCATCAGGTTCGCAACATGGTGGGCACGCTGGAGCTGGTCGGTGCAGGCAAATGGACGGCCGCGGACGTCAGCCGCGCTCTGGAGGCGCGGAACCGCGCCCGCGGCGGCCCCACGGCCCCGCCCGACGGGTTGCATTTCCTGGACGCGCGTTACTGAGCGGCTGGCCGCGCTGGTGCTGCTGCCGCTGCTGCTTCTGGCCGGCTGCGGCGGGGTGGACGGCGAGCAGCTTGCGCTCTGCCGCCGCCTGATCCCCGCCTTCGAGGACAACCCCGCCAGCCTGCGCATCCTGTCCGCCGAACACGACACCGTCGACGGGCGCAGCCTGACCATCCGCTACGAAGAGGAGGGTTTCGGTCACTACATCGTCTGCCGGTTCGGCGGCCGCTTCTTCGACAGCGGCCGTCACGAGCTGGAGGGGGTGGAGACGGACCGCACCGGCCTGCTGTCGGAGATGGAGTTCCTGATGCTGCGCGTGTGGGCGCGCATCCCGCCGCCCCGCGGGGAGCCGCTGCCGGGGGGACGGGCGGTGCAGTCCGGGCCGTCGCCGTGGGTGCCCGCGCTCTATTTCATGCAGCAGGTGGTGAACGCGGCCACCGTATCCTGCGTCTACGGGCTGCTCGCCATCGGTTACACGCTGGTCTACGCCATCGTCGGCCGCATCAATCTCGCCATGGGCGAGCTGACCATGACCGGCGCCATGATGGCGGCGATGGCGGCGTCCGGCCTTGCCATGGCGGGGGCCGGCGCCCTGCCGCTGGCGCTGCTGGTGGTGCTGGTCATCGCCATGGGTTTCACCGCGGTGCAGGGCTGGGCCATGGACCGGCTGCTCTTCCGCCACGTCCGCGGCGTCGGCACGCACGCGCCGCTGATCCTGGCGATCGGTCTCGCCATCGCCATGCAGGAGGGGGTGCGGCTGCTGCACGGGGCGCGCGAATGGTGGCCGGCCCCCGTCTACGCCACCACGCGGACGCTGCTGGCGGTGCCGGGTTTCCGCGTCACCGCGGTGACGGCGCAAGGGGTCGTGGTGGCGCTGACGCTGGGGCTCTACGCCCTGCTGTGGTGGGTGATGCGGCGCACCGCCTTCGGCCGCGCCCACCGCGCCTGCACCGACGACGCCTGGGCGGCGGCGCTGATGGGGCTGGACGTCAACCGCACCGTGGCCCTGACCTTCGCCATCGGCGGCGCCTGCGCCGCGGCGGCGGGCACAGTGATTGCGCTCTATTACGGCGGGGTGAACTTCTTCACCGGCTTCCTGGTGGGCTTCAAGGCGCTGACCGCGGCGGTCATCGGCGGCATCGGCTCGGTGCCCGGCGCCATGCTGGGCGGCCTGCTGCTCGGGCTGGTGGAGACCTTCTGGAGCGGCTATTTCGCCATCGCCTACAAGGACGTGGTCGCCTTCGGCCTGCTCGCCCTGTTCCTGATCTACCGCCCGCACGGCCTGCTGGGGCAGGCGCGCTCGCGCGGGGATTGATACCAAGTTCCGATGAGTTTCTCTCTCATCGGAACTTGGTTGGGCCGTTGAGGCCCCGCGGGCCCATGCCCGCGAAGGCAAGCGGCCGGATGGCCGCGCCCGCCGTTTGAGGGCCATTGATCGCTCGCGATCAATGATAGACAGCTCACCCCGCCGGGATCGGCATCGGGGCGGTGTCGCCGCCGGTGGCGTGGACGTGATCGGACAGCGGCAGCTCGATGGTGCAGGCGAGGCCCCCCGGCCGGAACTCCAGCGAAGCGCGCCCGCCCAGCTCGTAGGCCAGCCCCTTCTCGATCAGGCGGGAGCCGAAGCCGCGCCGCGACGGCGCCTGGACCGGCGGGCCGCCGCTCTCCTCCCACGCGATGGTGACGGCGTCGCCCTCGGGCGACCGCGTCCAGCGCACCGACACATCCCCGTCCGGCGTGGAGAAGGCGCCATACTTGGCGGCGTTGGTCGCCAGCTCGTGGAACACCATGCCGAGCGACAGCGCCGCCCGCGAGGTGAGCAGCAGCGGCTCCCCCGACAGGGCGAGGTTGCCGCGCGACTCGTCGCGGTAGGGAGCGGTCTCGTGCCGCAGCACGTCGCCGAGCTGGACCGAACCCCACAGGTGGCGGGCCAGCAGGTTGTGGGTGGAGGACAGGGCCTGGAGCCGGCCGACGAAGGCCGGCCAGAAGCTCTCCAGCGTGTCGTGCCGCTGCTTGGTCTGCGAGGCGATCGACAGCACCGTCGCCATGGTGTTCTTCACGCGGTGGCTGAGCTCGGCCATCAGCAGCGCCTGCTGCCGCTCCGCCTTGCGGCGTTCGGTGACGTCCACCACCTCGACCACGGCGCCGCCGTCGCCGCCCGACAGCGGCGCCAGGCTGACCGTCACCGGCACCGTGCGCCCATCGGTGTGGCGCACCGCGGCCGGGCGGTTGCGCACCGGGGACAGGGCGGCCAGTGCCGCCCGCTCCGCCGCGTCGTCCATGGTCACCAGCTCGGCGAGCGGCCGGCCGCCCAGCTCCTCCAGCGCGCAGCCCAGCAGGGTTTCGGCGGAGGGGTTCATGAAGGTCGGCCGCCCGCCGGCGTCCACCATGAACAGGGCGGAGGTGACGTTGTGGGTGATGGTGCGTGTCACCGACGCCTGCTCGGACAGCCGCCGGTTGGCAGCCTGGAGCCGTTCGTTGGCGAGCCGCAGCTCGTCGGCCAGCGCCGCCCGCGCCTCCGCCGCCTCGCGCTCGGCGCGCAGGCGGATGGTCTCCGTCTCACGCGCGATGTGGTCGTCGAGCAGGCGGCGGTTCTGCTCCATCAGGAAGCGCCGGCGCAGCATCGCCCGCAGCCGGGCACGCAGGACGGACAGGTCGAGCTGCGGCTCGATGCGGTCGTCCACCCCGTCGCTGACGTGGCCCGGCCGGCTGCGGGCGCTGTCGGCACGGTCGAGCATCAGGATCAGGGTGGGATCGCCCACCGCCACCCTCCGCAGCGCCGCGCACAGCGCGTCGCCCGCCGCACCGCCCACCGTCTCCGCCACCAGGGCGCAATCGAAGGGACGGGCCGCCACCATGACGCGCGCGGCCTCGCCGTCGATGGCGCGCTCGACCCGGCAGCCCTCCTGCACCAGGGCGCGCTCCAGGTCCTCGTCGGCGCCGCCGGGCGTGCCGACGATCAGCACCAGCGGTTGCCGGAACACCGCCCGCGGCAGCCCCGTCTCCTCCGACGCCTCGCGGGCGTGGCGCAGCAGGTTGCCGGCCCGCATCAGGATCAGCTCGGCGCTCTGCGACTTGGGCAGGAAGTCGTCGGCCCCGCTCTCCAGCCCCTCGCGCTGGCAGGCGGGGGAATCGTCGTTGGTCAGCACCAGGATCGGCATGCCGATGGTCCCGGCGTTCAGTCGGATCAGGCGGCACAGCTCGTTCCCCTGCATGCCCGGCAGGTGGTAGTCGAGCAGCACCAGATCGGGCAGCTCGCCGTTCAGCTCCACCAGCGCCCGCTCCGCCGACGGCACGTGGCGCACCGCGTAGCCCGCCCGTTCCAGCATGTCGCTCATGGCGACGGCCTGGGTCAGGGAATCCTCGACCAGAAGGACCCGCGGCCGGTTCATGGCTTCCCTCCCTCGCCGGGGCGTCCGGTCCGTGCGCGCAGATGCGGCCCGATGGCGTGCACCGGCAGCAGCGCGCGCACCGCGCCCAGCTTCACGGCCGCCGCCGGCATGCCGTAGACGACCGCGGTGGTCTCGTCCTCCGCCACCGTGTGGCCACCGGCCCGGTGCAGCTCCAGAAGCCCGGCGGCCCCGTCGCTCCCCATGCCGGTGAGGATCACGCCGATGCCGGCCTTGCCGGCCGTCGCCGCGACCGACCGCAGCAGCAGGGTGCCCGACGGCTTGTGCCCCTCCGCCATCGGCCCCTCGGTCAGGCGCAGGCGGTCGCCGTCCAGCAGCAGGTGGCGGTCGGCGGGCGCCAGATAGGCGGTGCCCGGACGCGGCGTCTCCCCGTCCTCGGCCACCCGCACGGTCAAAGGCGTCATGGCGTCCAGCCAGTCGGCGAAACCGGCCACGAATTTCGGCCCGATGTGCTGGACCATCAGCACCGGCAGCGGGAAATCCGCCCCCAGCCCGCCCAGCAGCTGCACCAGCGCGCTCGGGCCGCCGGTGGAGCTGACCACCGCCAGCATCCGGTACGGACCGCCGCCGGCCGGGGCCGGCACGGGGACCGCCTCCGGCGCCACCGCCGCCTCGCCGTCCAGCCCGAAGCTGAGGCCGCGGCGGAAGGTCTGCCGCACGACCTTCACCTGGCTCATGCGGTAGAAGTGGGTGCAGATGCGGTTGGCCATGGCGGCGAAGGCCTCGGCCGTGCCACCGTCGGGCTTTTCCAGCACGGAGAGTGCGCCGGCCCGCAGCGCGTTCATGGCGATGAAGCCGTCGCGCGCGTTCACATCCGCCGCCACCACCACGATCGGGGTGGGCCGGCGGCGCATCACCTCGATGGTGGCGTCCAGCCCGTTCATGCCGGGCAGCCGGATGTCCAGCGAGATGACGTCGGGGGCGAGATCCTCCAGCCGCGCCAGCATCGCCTCGGCGCTGGCGACGGAACCGGCGACCTCCAGCCGCGGGTCGGCCTCGACGATGGTCTCCAGCAGGAGGCGCAGCGTCGGGCTGTCCTCCACGATCAGGACGCGCACCTTCCTCATAGCAACTGCCCGATGGTGGACAGGAGTTCGGCCTGATCGAACTTCCGCTTGACGATGTAGGCGTCGGCACCGAGCGCCAGCCCGCGCGCGCGGTCCTCGCGCTTTTCCAGCGAGGTGACGAGAATAACCGGAATGTCCGCCAGAGCCGGATCCTCCTTCATGGACGCGAGCAGGCCGAAGCCGTCCAGCTCGGGCATCTGGACGTCGGCGATCACCAGATCGATCCGCTCCGCCCGCAGGTGCCGCAGCGCCTGCATGCCGTTGACGGCAAGATGGACCTCGAACCCGTGCGCTTCCAGTATGCTCTTCTCCAGCGTCCGGGTCGTCAGACTGTCATCGACCACCAGTATGGCAGGAGTCGTCGGTTCCGGCCGCCGCTCCACCAGCTCCAGCCCCGATCCGGCGCCCGCCCCGCCCGCCAGGACGAAGGGATTGATGACCAGCGCCATCGCCCCGTCCTCAAGCAGCACCCCGCCGGAGACGAGGCCGGAGGGCGGAAGCGGGTGGCCGAGATCGCGGACGAGGCCCTGGCGCAGGCCCAGAAGCTCGTCGCAGGCGACCGCCAGAAGGCGCTCCTCCCCGCCGACCACCACCACGGGCACGCTGCGCTGCCCCCCCATCTGAATCTCGCCGTCCCCGGCGCCGAGCGCACCGGCAAGGCTGGCGAGCGGCACCGGACGGTCGCCGATCCGCAGCACCAGCCGCCCCTCCACCGTCCCGATGTCGGCGGGGCCGGCCCGGTGCAGCCGCTCGATGCCGCCGGCCGGTATGCCGTAGAGCTGGTCGCCCGCGCGCACCAGAAGCAGCGCCTGGGCCATGGCGGTGACCGGGACGGACAGGCGGAACTCGGTCCCCGCCCCGGCGCGGCTGCGCACCGACACCGCCCCGCCGAGCCGGGTCGCCGCCTCCCACACCACCGACAGGCCCATGCCGCGGCCGGAGAGGTCGGAGACCTCCTCCCGCGTGGTGAAGCCCGGCCGGAAGACGAGCTGCAGCAGCTCGGTGTCGCCCATCGCCTCCACCTCGTCGCCGGCCAGCCGCAGGCGGCGGGCGGCGGACCGCAAGCGTGCCGCGTCGATGCCACGCCCGTCGTCCGTCACCGTCACGGTGAGCCGCCCCTGATCCACGGCGAAGGCAAGCGACACGGCACCGGCCGGCGGCTTGCCGCGGGCGGCGCGCTCCGCCGCCGGTTCGATGCCGTGGCCCACGGCGTTGCGCAGCAGGTGCAGCACGGGGTCCTTGAGGCGCTGGAGCACCAGACGATCGGCGCGCAGCTCCAACCCGGTCGCCTGCACCTCCACCGGCACGCCGAGATCGGCGGCGAGCGCGCGGACCATCGGGCGCACGGTGCCGAAGGCCACCTCCACCGGCACCATGCGGGCGTCGCCCAGCTCGCGCTGCAAATCCTCGCCGAGCTGACGGGCTGTGCGTGCGGCCCGCCGCTCCTGCCCGTGGACGGAACGCTGCAGCCGTGCCACCCCACGCAACCGCTGTTCGATCTGGTCGAGCAGGGGGTCCAGCTCGCCGCCGGCCCCGTCCCGCGCGCGCAAGCCACGCCGCAGCTTGCCCCAGCCGGCCCGGAGCTCGCCGATCTGGCGGCCGAGGTCGGCCAGCGCCCGCACGGCCTCGTCGCGCTGGTGCTGTCCGGCGACCAGCTCGCCCGCCGTCTCCATGATGCGGTCGAAGCGGGCCACCTCCACCCGCATGGTCTCGGCAAGCGGCTGCGGCGGCGCCACCGGCTCCGGAGCCGCCGGCCCGGCGGGGGCGGTGTCGGGAAGGGCGACGGGGGCGATATCGGGGGCGTCGTTGGAGGCGGGCGCCTCCGCCGGCCTCGCCGGCACTGGGGCCGCCTCGCCCAGATGGGCGTCGAGGGCGGCCAGCAGCGGGGCGGTGTCGGGGGGCGGGGCGCTGCCGTCGAGGCTGGCGACCTCGTCCTCCACCGCGTCGAGGGCTCGGCGCACCAGCGCCACCGCGGCGGCGTCGAGCGCGCCGCCGACCGTGCGGATGCGGTCGAACAGCGTCTCCACCCGGTGCGCGACCGTCTCCACCGCGGGCAGCCCGACCGCGCGCGCCGCACCCTTCAGGCTGTGCGCCTGCCGGAACATCTCGTCGAGCGCGCGCGCTGCCACAGTGCCCTCGCGCTCGGCGGCGTCGAGGAAGGCGCCGATGCCCTCGATGTAGTCGCGGTGCTCGATCCGGAAGGCCTGGAGCAGCCGTTCCCGCAGGTCGTTCACAGCCGGTACTTCTCCATCAGGCGGGTCAGCGCCTCGCCGAGCTGGTTGAGGTTGGTGGCGGCCTTGGCCAGCTCGTCGGTGCTGGCGGCGGTCTGCATGCTGGCCTGCCGGATCTGCTGGATGCCCTGGGCGATCTGCTCCAGCCCGATCTGCTGCTGGCCGGTGGCACCGACCACCTGCTGGAAGGAGCCGCTGTTCTCCTGCAGGTTCTCGGTCATGCGGCGGATCACGTCCTCGGCGGCCAGCGCCTTCTCGCGGCCGGCGGTGGCGCGCTTCAGCGCCTCCTCCGTCAGCATGACCGAGGTGCTGATGTTCTTCTGGGTCTGCTCCAGGATGCTGCGCACCTGCCGGGTGGCGTCCTTCGCCTGGTCGGCCAGCGACTTGATCTCGTTGGCGACGACCGAGAAGCGGCGGCCCTGGTCGCCGGCGTCGGCGGCCTCGATGGCGGCGTTGAGCGCCAGCAGGTTCGACTGCTCGGCGATCTCGTTGACGGTGGCGATGATCTCGCCGATGGCCTGGGTGCGCTCGCTGAGCGCCACGATGGTCTCGGCCACGCTTTCGGTCTGGGTGCGGATCGCCTCCATGGCCGACGCCGCGTCCTTGACCGTCTGGAGCCCGTTGACGCCCGCACCGGCCACGGTGTCGGCGCTGCTGCCCACGTCGCGCGCCATGTCGGAGACCTGCTGCGCGGACTGGCCGATCTCCTCCACCGTTGTGGTGATCTCCTGCACCGCCGCGGCCTGCTGGCGCGCACCCACCGCCTGCTCCTGGATCGAGGCGGACATCTCCGCCACCGCGGTGGCGAGGCGGGCGGAATAGTCGCGCGTCTCCGACGTGATGCCGCGCAGACCCTCCAGCATCTCGTTGAAGGTGGCGGTCAGCAGCCCGACCTCGTCGTTGGAGCGGATGGGGAGCGGCGGCTGGCGCAGGTCGCCGGCGATGATGCCCTGGGCCATGGCGACGCAGCGCTGGAGCGGGGCGACGATGCTGCGGCTGATCAGCCAGGCGGCGATGCCACCGGCCAGCAGCCCGGCCAGACCCAGCGCGATCTGGATGAGGATCGAGGTCTGCACCCGCGACTGGGTGTAGGCGCTGTACATGCGGGCCGCGTCGTCGGCCTGGGTGGACGCCGCGATGCGTTGCCGGGCCAGGTCGGCGAGCAGCGCCGGGTCGCTCCGCTGCGCCGCCGGCAAGGCCAGGAACCGGTCGACCGCGGCTTCGAAGCGGTCGGCGGCCTCACGCTGCTCCCGCAGCTTGGCGGCGATGCCCGGAGTCACGGCCGGCGGCATCATGACGGTGGCTTCGGTGGACAGGTTGATCTGGACCGGCCCGCCCTCGATCATCGACCGCAGGTTGGAGTCGAACACCCGCTTGACCGCTTCGTGATCGCGCGGGTCGCCCATCGACGTGTGCAGCACGTCGACATAGTAGCGCACGACCAGGAAACGTTGGCGCCCCATGGCGTCGGCCTGGGCGGCGGCCATCTCCTGCTCGCGCAGGGTCTGCACCGTGATCATGCCGATCGCGGCGATGGTGATCGCGAAGATGATCGTGATCAGCAGGAGCTTGTTGGCGATCCGCGTCGGTCGTCCGTCGATGGTGCGTGCTTGGGGATGCATGGGTATCGGTCTCGTGCGTTCAGGACGGGGTCGGGGCGTCGCGGAGGATCGGGAAGGCGGGAATGGCGTCGAGGCGATTGAGGTCGAGCAGGATCAGCCCGTCCGGCCCGACACCGGCGACCAGCGGCGAGACCGGCTCCCGGCCGCCGGGGATGGTGAAGGCGGTCGCGTCGAGGTCGAGGATTTCCCCCACCTCGTCGATGCGGACGGCGTATCCCTGCACCGGCCGACGCAGGGCGACGGCGCAGGCCGCCGTTCCCGACGGCGCGCCGGCGTTCAGCAGATGGTGCAGGTCGATGACCGGGCACGGCACGCCGCGCCGGTTGACCACCCCCAGCAGGGCCGGCGGCCAACCCGGCACCGGCACCCAGCGGCCGAGCGGCGCCACTTCCCCGGCCTGGGTCACCGGCAGGGCGTAGCGCTCGCGCCCGATGCGGGCGGTCAGCGCGCGGATGGCACCGGCCGGACGCTCCGCGCTCTCCGGCGGCCGGGCGAGGTGATCGGCGCGGCGGCGGAACAGCCCGTCCAGCCGTTCCTCCTCGATCCGACGGGTCGCCGACCGCGCGGCGGACAGCCGCGCCCATACGGCGGTCCAGTCGATGGCGGTGGGTCCGGCGGTCATGGCGTGGTCTCCAGGGCGGCGATCTGGGTGCGGGTGGCCTGGCGCAGGTCGGCGACCGTCATGCCCCCGATGCCGGCCACCGTCCCGTCGGGTGCGTGCACGGCGGACAGCCCCAGCAAGGTGTGGAAATGGCGGAGCGCGGCGCGGCGGTCGCGCGGCCTGAGCAGGCAGCCGAGCTGGTAGTGGGCGAACAGCAGCCCGCGCTCCAGATAGAGGGCCCGGCGGTAGGCGCCGACGGCGCGCGCGGGGTTGCCGCGCTGCTCGAACAGCAGGCCCAGATGCAGATAGGCCAGCGGATCGAGCGGCTCCGCCTCCAGCCAGCGCAGGCAGGCGGCCGTCGCCGCTTGCCACGCCTCGTGCGCGATCATGGCGCGGATGTCGGCGCCGGGATCCGGTGCCGCGGTCACCGGCTCCGCCGCGGGTTTCGGAATGGCCGCCGGCGGTGCGGGGTGCGGCAGCGGACGCCGCGGAAACGTCGGGTGTGCCGGAGCCGGACGCGCCGGGACCGGACGCGCCGGGACCGGATGCGGCGCCGGTGCGACGGTCGTGCGGCGCCGGGGCCGCTCGTCCGGATCCGACGATTTCTGGTAGATGGTGCTGTCCGGCAGCATCACCGAACGGAAGCGCTCGAACAGCGCCGCGTTCGCCTCCGCATGGCCGACGAGCAGCCATCCCCCCTCGGGCAGGGCGTCGTGGAAGGCCTCGGCCAGCCGTCGGTTGGTCGCCGCGTCGAAATAGATGAACACGTTGCGGCAGAGGATCAGGTCGGGCTGTCGCTCCCGGTCGGGCGGGATCGGGTCGCGGATCAGGTTGTGCGGCTCGAACACCACCCCCTTCCGGTATTCGGGCCGCAGCTCCCAGAGGTGCCCGTCCGCGGCGAAGCAGCGGTCGCGCACCGCGTCGGGGGTGGCCCGGAAGGCCCAGGGCGTGTAGCGGGCGGCCCGCGCCGTCGCGAGGGAGGTGCGGTTGATGTCGGTGCCGAGGATGCGCACGTCCCACCCCTCCGCCTCCCGCGCGAAGCGGTCGCGCAGCAGGATGGCGGCGGTGTAGGGTTCGGCCCCGATGGAGCAGCCCGCACTCCACAGGCTGAGACGGCGCAGCGGCCGGTTGCGGGCGAACAGGTCGGGCAGGACCAGCTCGGTCAGCGCCGACCACTGCGCCTGGTAGCGGAAGAAGTAGGTCTCGCCGATGGTCAGCTCGACGACCAGCGCCTCGCGCTCCTCGGCGCTGCCGCCCCCCTCGAGCATCGCCGCATAGACGTCGCCGCGCGCCACCCCGCGCGCCGCCATGCGCCGGCCGAGCGCCGCGGCCAGCGCGTCGTCCTTTTCCGCGTAATAGGCCATCCCGGTGAGGTCGATGGCGAGTGCCTTGAGCGTCGGGAAGGCGGGATCGGCGATCAGCGGGTCCATGGCCGGGCCGTCCTACGGGCCTTCCGGGCCGAGGTCCGCCAGCCGGCGATCGCCCAGCGCCCGGAAGGCGTCCAGCCGCGCCTCCTCTTCCCGCAGCAGCAGGCGCGCGGGGTCGAGCAGCAGGCACGGCTCGCCGGCCACGCCCAGTCCGGCGATCGCGACGTCGGCGAAGGAGCTGCCGGGCTCGATCGGTTGCAGGTCATCCGCCCGCACCCGCTGCAGCCCGCGGACACGGTCCACCAGCAGGCCGCGCGGACGTTCCCCGCGCAGCCGCAGGATGGCGCTGGCCGCGGTGGGCGGCCGGTCGGGAAGCCCCAACAGATGGGACAGCCGCAGCACGGGCAGCGCGCCGTCGGGAAGCGACAGCAGCCCCTCCAGGATCGGCGGGCGGTTGGGCGGGCGGGCGAGCCGGGCCATCGGCAAGGCCGCCGCCACCGCCGCCGCGCGCAGCGCGACGAGCTGCCCCGACAGCTCGGCCACGCAGACCCGGTCCTCGAGCCCGGCCGGAGCCGCCGCCGCGCGCCGCATCGCTCAGGCGCCCACGGTCGCCCGGCGCGCCGGCATGCTGGGGAACAGCCGGCCGAGTGCCGCGAAGAGCTGCTCGTCGCTGAAGGGCTTCTGAAGCTGGCAGAGGCCGCGCATCCGCTCCGGCAGGGTCGAGCTGTCGTAGCCGGTGGTCAGCAGCACCGGCACGCCGCGCGCGACCAGCCGGTCGGTCAGGGGAAACACCGGCTGGCCGGCCAGGTTCACATCCAGGATCGCCCCGTCCACGGTCTCGCGCTCGGCGAGATCCATCGCCTCGTCGAGCGACGCCGCCGGGCCGACGATCACGCAGCCGCGTTCCTCCAGCGTGTCCACCGTGAACATCGCGTTGATGAACTCGTCTTCCACCACCAACAGTCGCAGTCCCGCCCAAGAATTCGACATCCGGCCCAATATCCTTCTTGTGGGAAGCACAAAAGCCCGGAGCGGCACCACCGCCCCCGGCCATAGGCATCCATCGAACGCGCCGCCCGTCGCCATGAGGGCTCGGCTTTCCGATACTGTGCCGTGCCGCGGGAGTCGAACCGGACAATGGTTGTAGTACGAAACGGCAATGAGTCGAAACCAACCGCCGGCAATCGAACGGATTCGATACGAATTTCGCGAAAGCGTTGCGTTCCGCCATACGGATCGTTTATGGCTAACCCCCTGTCCTGGCGGGCATCGGCGGTCCGGTGCGACGCTGCGGGCCGGAATGTGACGTTCCGGATTCCGTTTGCACGCGCCATGGCGACGTCTTTACGGTAGAGTTCGCGTTCCACCCGTACGAAAATCACCTTGGGGAGGTCATCCTGAAACCGATCTTCCGCATCGCCTGTTCGCGTTTCACGGGTTGATCGACGGCGAGGCGTCCGAGCAGCCATGGGAAACGACCTTCTGTTCGCCGACGAACCTCTGGTGCCACGCGCCGCCACCCCGGCCGGGCCGCCGGCCGACGCGGGCGAGCCCTGGAAGATCCTGGTCGTCGATGACGACCCGGAGGTGCATGCGGTCACCCGTCTGGCGCTTGGCAAGGTGCGCTTCAAGAACCGCCGGCTGGCGCTGCTCAGCGCCTTCTCGGCCACGGAGGCGGCGGCGATCCTGCGCGCCGATCCCGGCATCGCCATGGTGCTGCTGGACGTGGTGATGGAGACCGACGACGCCGGCCTGCATCTGGTGCGCACCATCCGCGAGGACATCGGCAACCGCGCCATCCGCATCATCCTGCGCACCGGCCAGCCGGGGCAGGCGCCGGAAGAGAACGTGATCGTCGAGTGCGACATCAACGATTACAAGGCCAAGACCGAGCTGACCACGCAGAAGCTCTTCACCACCGTCATCGCGGCGCTCCGCGCCTATTCCGACATCACGGCGCTGGAGACCAACCGGCGGGGGCTGCAGCGGATCGTGGAATCCACCGACCGGCTGTTCGGCATGCGCACGCTGCGAGCCTACGCGTCGGGCGTCCTGACGGAGGTGGCGGCGGTGCTGGGCATGGAGCCGGACGGGCTGCTGTGCTCGCTGCGCGGCGGCGACCGGCTGGCCGTGCTGGCCGGTGCCGGCGGCTTCGCCGGGCTGGTGGAGCGCCCCTACGACAACCGCGCCATCGAACCGCCCGTCCGCGAGTGCCTGATCCACAGCTTCCACGAACGCCGCTCGGTCTACCGCCCCGACTGTCTGACCCTGCACATCGACGTGCCCGACGGCTCGGGCATGGCGGTTTGGATGCGCACGCGCCGCCCGCTCGATCCGATCGATCACGGGCTGGTGGAGGTGTTCGCGTCCAAGATCGGGCTGGGCTTCGCCAACGTGGCGCTTTACGAGCGGCTGCGCGAGGCCAACGAAACGCTGGAGGCGCGCGTGGCCGAGCGCACGCGGGCGCTGGCGGAGGCCAACGGCAAGCTGGAGCGTCTCGCCACCTTGGACGTGCTGACCGAGGTGTGGAACCGCCGCCATTTCATGGAGCTGGCCGCGGCAGAGTTCGCGCGCGCCCGGCGCCACGGGCGCCTGCTCAGCGTGTTCCTGATCGACCTCGACCATTTCAAGGCGGTGAACGACAGCTACGGCCACGCTGCCGGGGACGAGGCGCTGCGCACCGTGGTGACCTGCGCGCGGGACGCGCTGCGCAACTCCGACCTGATCGCGCGGTTCGGCGGGGAGGAGTTCGTGGTGCTGCTGCCGGAAACCGATCTCGCCGGTGCCGCCGCCGTGGCCGAGCGGGTCAGGCTGGCCATCGCCGCCAAGACCTTCACCTTCGGGCCGCACACGCTGACGATCACCGCCAGCATCGGCGTGGCCGAGCGCGAGGAGGGCGAGCCGACGGTCGAGCGCACCCTGATGCGCGCCGACGCGGCTCTCTACGACGCCAAGCTGGCCGGGCGCAACCGGGTGGTCCTGGCCGGGAGCCCGCCATCCGATCCCGGTTGATCCGGTCTGCGGGAGCGTCTACCAAAGTGACGCGCATCCCCTCCCCCAATGCAACGCCATGTGGAACGACTACGTCCAGGCCCTGATTGCTGCGCTGGCTCTTTCCGGGCTGGCCTACGGGGCCGCCCGGGCGGTCGTGCATTTCGGCGAGCGCTCCATCGAGCAGCGCCACGGGCTCGTCGGCATCCGCGGCATGATGACGCGGCGCGCCCGCATGGAGCAGGCCTTCGAGGCGCGGCACGCCGCGCGCGCCAAGGAGGTCAAGGCGTTCGATGCGGAGTTGCGGGAGGTGGTGCGCCGCCGCCAGCGGCTGGACCGGCAATGGACCGACGCCACCAACGCCGGCGAGCAGCTCATCCGCCAGATCGGCGAGGAGGTGGAGGGCGCACCTTGCTGGGTGGCGCACGTCATCAATCGCTATGTCGGCACCGGCAACGTCCCGCGCAGCCCGATCCTGATCGACCGGAGCTGGTCCCAACCGCAGATCATCGAGGTGTGGGTCCGCTCGATGCAGGACGCGCGGGCGGAAGTCGAGCGGCGTTACCCGCCGTCCTTCGGCTTCCACGTGCAGCGGCTCAACGAGCACGGCAGCGGTGACGGGCCGGCGGCGAAGGCGGGATAGCCGCCATGGTCTATGTGTTCGCCGGCATGGTCGGGTTTGTGGCTCTGGTCGTCTCCATGGTGCACGCCATCAAGCGGCTGAAGGAGACCGAGGCGACCATGACCAAGATCGAGTCGCGGCGGCAGGCCCAGGTCGAGCGCATCAAGCGCGCCGCCCGCGGCACGCTGGGACAGGCGCGCGAGCTGGCGGCCATGCGCCGGCGCAAGACCGCCATCGAGATCGCCTGCCAGGAGATCGAGGAGCGGCTGAACGCCACGCGGGCGCTGGACCGGCGCCTCTTTGTGCTCGACGACCGCCGGTCGGAGGCCGAGCAGGGCTGGATCGTCCGCATCGCCCATCCGGACTACGCGCACAAAGTCAACGCCAAGCTCGAGCGCACGGCGCTGGAAAGCTGGAGACGCGGACGCCGCTTCCTCGTCTGGGCCGCCGACGAGAAGAGGGCGCACGAGAAGGTCCACGCCCGCTTCCCCGAGAACAAGGGCTTCACCCTGCAATCCACCGAGCGTTACGAGGGTTAGGCCGGGGCGGGGCGCCGGATCGGGCGTTGCAGGCCTGCGACAATTTGCGTGCCGGATGGTTGCCGGTCATTTTTCTGCTACCATGTACATCCCATGGTGCCTCACCATAGGAGGCAAACCAGGAGGAGCGACTATGGAACTGGCTCTGCTCGGTGCGGCGATGGCTCTGGTGCTGGCGGGTGTGATGGCGACGCGGCCGGAGCCCAAGCGCGTGCCGGTGCGCGTGCGCGGCAACCGCCGCCAGCGCTGACGGATTTCGGACCGGGTCCCGCCCGGTCCTCATGGCGCGACCGCCGTGCGGCTGCCGCGACGACGGTCGGCCAGGGCTGCCGCGGCGGCCTACCGCCGATCCAGGTCCCGGATCGCGCGGCTCAGTTCATACTCGCGGGAGGCCACATGGGCCTCCAGGTTCTCGATCCGCTTTTCGCAGGAGCGGAAGCGGTCGCGCAGGCCGTGCAGGCGCGTGCTTGCGGTCTCCTCCGGCACGTCCGCGGCGGTGAAGCTGCCGGCTGGCGGCTGCACCGGCAGCATCAGCGCGGCCAGGATGTAGCCGGCGATGGCGAAGGGCGTCAGGAAGATCACGGCCGCGACGAAGCCCAGCCTGATGACGAACCGATCGACCCCGAGATAGTCGGCCACACCGGCGCACACGCCGGCGATCCGGCCGCGCTCGGGGTTGCGGAACAGGCCGCGCGGACGGAAACCGCCGAAAGGCGAGGTTCGCTCATGCATCGACGTCCACCCCTATGACAGCTTGTTGCGCCAGCCCGGAGACTCGGCGTCGAGGATGCGCTCCAGGGTCTGGACGCGGTTTTCCATGCGCTCGGCCAGCGCGCGCAGATCGTCCAGCGCCCGCTCGTCCTCGGCGTTGAGCGCGCGCCGGGTCTCCGTCCGGTGGCGGTAGTGGTGACGGATCCACATCGGCACCACCACGACCAGAAAGAGGATGCCCAGTACGAAACCGAAATGATCCATAGGATGTCAGCCCTTCTCCAGGCGATCCGCGGCCGGGGGCCGGTTTCGGCCGGCCCCCGCGTGTCCAGGTGTCAGGACCCGCCCGCCTTGCGCGCGGCGATGCGGGCGCGCAGTGCCGCCAAATCCTCCTCCACCTTGTGGTTCGCCTCAAGTTCCGCAATCTCTTCCGACAGCGACTTCTTGCGGCCGAGGTCGTAGGACTCCACGCGGCCCTCCAGCTCGTCCAGGTTCTTTTCCACCTGCTCGAAGCGCGACAGGGCCTCGTTGATCCGCTCGTCGTTCAGGGTGTTGCGGACCTTGACGCGGTTGGCCGCGGACTTCTGCCGGGCGACCAGCGCCTTCTCGCGGTTCTTGGCGTCGGTCAGCTTGGCCTGGAGCCGGCCGATGTCGTCGTTGGCCTTGGTCAGCGCCTCCTCGACGGCCTTGTGCTGGACCTCCAGCTGGTCGGCCTGGTCGGCCAGCCTGGACCGCTCGATCAGCGCGCCTTTGGCGAGATCCTCACGATCGCAGGTGAGCGCGATCTCCGCCTTGCGATCCCAGTTCTCGCTCTCGCGGCGCAGATCGGCGACGCGGCGCTCGATCTCCTTCTTCTCCGCGATGATCTTCACGGTGGAGGAGCGCACCTCCACCAGCGTGTCCTCCATCTCCTGGATGATCAGGCGGATCATCTTCTCCGGATCCTCGGCGCGGTCGAGCATCGCGTTGAGGTTGGACTGAACGATGTCGGTCAGGCGCGAAAAGATGCTCATGTCTCTCGTGTCCTCAGCGAAGAAGCGGGTCAGCCGAGCAGCGCGCCGGCGACGATGCCGGCGAAGAAGAACAGCCAGCTTTCCGACGGGCGGCTCATCAGCCAGGCGCGCAGACGCTGCACGGTGTCGCGGTTGTCGGGGCGGTAGCGGGTGTAGGTGTCGTCGCTCATGTCCGGTCTCCTTTGCCCGAACAAAAGCAACGGCCGTGCCAGAGCCTGGCAATCCGCCGGAACCGGCCCGCCGCCTGCGTTTGGGCCCGCCCGGCTTGACCAGCCTCCGCGACGGAGATAGCGTTTCTCACCATTTCTTCGTTGATTCCACCACATGCTATCGCGGATTTCACCATGACCGTCGTTCCCGCCGAACTGCCGCCGCTGCTGGGGGAATCGCCCGCCTTCCTGGCGGCGCTCGCCCACATCTCCCGCGTGGCACCGATCGAACGGCCGCTGCTGGTGATCGGCGAGCGTGGCACCGGCAAGGAGCTGGCGGCGGCGCGCATCCATTACCTGTCGCGGCGCTGGGACCGCCCCTTTGTCAAGGTGAACTGCGCCGCCCTGCCGGAGACGCTGCTGGATTCCGAGCTGTTCGGCTTCGAGGCCGGGGCCTTCACCGGCGCCAGCCGCCGCCACGCCGGCCGGTTCGAACAGGCGGACGGCGGCACCCTGTTCCTGGACGAGGTCGCCACCGCCAGCGCCGCCGTGCAGGAAAAGCTGCTGCGTGCGGTGGAGTATGGGGAGATCGAGCGGATCGGCGGACGGACGCAACGGGTGGACGTGCGGGTGGTCGGCGCCACCAACGCCGACCTGCCGGCCATGGCCGCCGCCGGAACATTCCGTCCCGACCTGCTGGACCGTCTGGCCTTCGACGTGGTGCGTCTGCCTCCCTTGCGCGAGCGGCCTGAGGACATCGAACCGCTGGCCGAGCATTTCGCGCGCGGCATGGTGCGGGAGCTGGAGCGCCCCTACTTCCCCGGCTTCACGGAGGAGGCCCTGGCCGCGCTGCGCGCCCATCCCTGGCCCGGCAACGTGCGGGAGCTGCGCAACGCGGTCGAACGCTCGGTCGCCGCGGCCGACGCCGAGTCACCCGTGGACACGGTGATCCTCGACCCGTTCAGCCGCAGCGCCGCCCTCACCCCGCCATCCGTGCCACCGGCCCCACCGGTCGAAGATGCGGAACCGCGGGCCGGCGGCCCGCTGACCGAACGGGTCCGGGCCTTCGAGGCCGAGCTGCTGCGCGCGGCGCTGGCGCGCAACCGCCACAACCAGCGCCGGACCGCCGAGTCGCTGGGGCTCGGCTACCACCAGCTCCGCGGCCTGCTGCGCAAGCACGGGCTGGTGGGGCGATGAAGGCGCTCAGCCCAGCGCGATCATCAGCACCAGCGCCGAGATGCCGAAGGCGACCACCGGCATGATGTTGACCCCGTCGGCCTCCCAGCTCGGTGCGCGGCGGCTGCCGTGGGCGGGGGCGTCGCCGTGGGTGCCGACCCAACCCTCGCGCGACGGACGGACGCCGGGTTCGGAGACGGCCGGGGCGGCCACCGGCGGGATGGTCGGCGGCAGCGTCGGCGCCGGCGAGCCGGCGGCTCCGCGCTGCGGGCGCGGACGCCCGCCGGTCAGGCGCTCGTCGACATCCACATCGATGCCGGCGGCGTCCAACCGGTCCACGACGGCGGCGATCTCCGCCGGGTCCATGGATTGGATCGGCAGCGCGCGGGACAGGTCGTCGGTGGTCAGGCGCCCGGTGCGTCGCCCCTGTTCGATCAGCCGCTGAACCGCGGCGTCGTGGCTTGCCATGGTGGTTCTCCTATGAAGGATGCTTCCGGGAAAGAGAACGCCAGGACTTGCGGCAAGTTCACGCGGGAGTGAGTTGCACCGGGCGGTGCTGCTTCCGACATCTGAGGCAATCCCGACGGATGCGATCCGCAGCAACACCCGAAAGGTGGACCCATGGGCCTGTTCTCGCGCAAGCCGCTCTCCATTCCGGGGCCGGGCGACGCCCTGCCCGGCCGCCAGGACCCGATGCCGGTGCCGGCGCGCCACCACGTCAACGGCAACCCGCTGACCCCGCCCTATCCCGAGCATCTCCAGGTCGTCGATGTCGCCCTCGGCTGCTTCTGGGGGGCGGAGCGCAAGTTCTGGAAGACGCCGGGCGTGTGGACGACGGCCGTCGGCTATCAGGGTGGCCACACCCCCAACCCGACCTACGAGGAGGTCTGTTCCGGCATGACCGGCCACACGGAGGTGGTGCGGGTGGTGTTCGACCCGTCCCGAGTCACCTTCGAGCAGCTTCTGGCCGTCTTCTGGGAGGCGCACGACCCCACCCAGGGCATGCGCCAGGGCAACGACGTCGGCACCCAGTACCGGTCGGCCATCTACACCCATTCCGCGGAGCAGTTGCAGGCGGCGGAGCGCAGCCGCGACGCCTATCAGGCGGCGCTGGGGCGGGCCGGCTATGGCCCGGTGACCACGGAGATCCGCGAGGCCCCGCCCTTCTACTTCGCGGAAGGCTACCACCAGCAGTATCTCAGCAAAAATCCCAACGGTTACTGCGGGCTCGGCGGCACGGGCGTGAGCTGCGCCCTCTGACGCTGGAGCGCGATGCGGCAGGGAGGGGGACCGGTGCCGGTTGCGCCGGCCCTCGCCTTGCGGGTATGGTTCCGGCAGCCCCGAACGCCCGACAATGGCCCCGCTGCCGAACCGCGTGTACCCATGATCAAGGAAAGAACCGAGCTGGTCACGCCCGCCCTCAGCGGCTTGCTTGATTTCTGGCTCGGCAAATGCACGAACGGAAATCCACCGGTTTCCAGCACCATCGCGCCGCAGGAACTGCGGCCGTGGAAGGATAATATTGTCATCTTCGAAGTGATCAACGACGAGGATTTCGTTTATTCCTACTACGGCCGCAAGCTGGCGGAGGCGTTCGGGCATTCGCGGCTGGGCGCCACGCTGGACGCGCTGCCGGCCGACCAGCGGGCCATCCTGGCCGCCGAATACGCCGCCGTACGGCGCGAGCGGCTGCCGGTGTCGCGCGTCCACATGGCCGATTTCGGCCGAGGGCTGGGCAGCTGGGAACGGCTGGTGCTGCCGCTGTCCAGCGACGGCGCGTCGGTGGACAAGCTGCTGGTGGCCGCCTACGAGCTGTCCACGCCGCAGCCCGAGTCGGAACCGGCGGTGCCGCGCATGCCGGAGTCCGCAGGCTTCGACCAGACCACCACCGACGAGCACACGAAGGCCCCGGCATGAAGCCGCGCACCCCCCACCTGAAGGCCCCGGTCACGCAGACCGGCGTGGTCACCGCCGACGAGTTCAATCTGTGGTGCGCCCTGAACGGCCAGCCCTTCAATCTCATCCCCAACACGCGCGGCGACGGCCGCCTGCAGTGGGATGTGGAGGTGCTGCCGGGCACCCCCGGTGCCGGCACCGTCTACACCACCGGCCTGGGTGACGAGGCGCTGGCGGTGGTTGCGGGCTTCGCGTTCCTGGCGGGGGTGGAGTGGGCCGACGCCGTGCGCCCGGTGGTGGAGCCAGCCGCCGCCATGCCCGGCCACGGCGTCGAGCCGGCCAAGCCGGCGCTGGAGGCGGTGGCCCCGGCCGGCGAAGCCGCGACGGCGGCGGTGCCGGGTCCGGTCGAGGCGCCCGCGGCGAACGCCGCCGTGTCGGAGCCGGTGGACGTCGACATTCTGGAGCCGCCGCCCGCCGGGGCCGGCTACCAGCTTCCGCCCATCGCCCTGCTCCAGTCGCCGCCGCCCTCCCCGCCGCAGCAGCACGACGAGCTGGTGCTGGCGCAGAACGCGCGCATGCTGGAGACGGTGCTGAAGAACTTCCGCGTGCGCGGCGAGATCATGGAGGTGCGGCCGGGCCCGGTCGTCACCCTCTACGAGTTCGAGCCGGCGCCGGGCACCAAATCCTCCACCGTCATCAACCTGACCGACGACATCGCCCGTTCCATGAGCGTGGTGACGGCGCGCATCGCCATCGTGCCGGGCCGCAGCGTGATCGGGGTGGAGCTGCCCAACCCCGTGCGGGAGATGGTCTATCTGCGCGAGATGCTGGAGACCGACGCCTTCCGCAACGCGCCGGGACAGCTCGCGCTGGTGCTGGGCAAGGACATCGGCGGCGAGGCGGTGATCGCCGACCTCGCCCGCATGCCGCACCTGCTGATCGCCGGCACCACCGGGTCCGGCAAGTCGGTGGGGATCAACACCTTCATCCTGTCGCTCCTGTACCGGCTGCCGCCCGACCGCTGCCGCTTCATCATGATCGACCCCAAGATGCTGGAGCTGTCGGTCTACGAGGGCATCCCGCACCTGCTGACCCCCGTCGTCACCGACCCCAAGAAGGCGGTGATCGCCCTGCGCTGGGCGGTGCGCGAGATGGAGAGCCGCTACGAGGCCATGTCCAAGCTGGGCGTGCGCAACATCGAGGGGTACAACGCCCGCATCTCCGAAATGATCGCGCGCGGCGAGAAGATGCCCCGCCGTGCCCAGCCCGGCGAGGCGGAGGCGATCTTCGAGGCGCCGCAGGAGCCGGTGCCGCTCCACTACATCGTCGTGGTGGTGGACGAGATGGCCGACCTGATGCTGGTCGCCGGCAAGGAGATCGAGGCAGCCATCCAGCGTCTCGCCCAGATGGCGCGCGCCGCCGGCATCCACCTGATCATGGCAACCCAGCGCCCCTCGGTGGACGTGATCACCGGCACCATCAAGGCCAACTTCCCGACCCGCATCAGCTTCCAGGTCACCAGCAAGATCGACAGCCGCACCATCCTGGGCGAGGCGGGCGCCGAACAGCTCCTCGGCCAGGGCGACATGCTGCACATGGCCGGCGGCGGTCGCATCACCCGCGTGCACGGCCCCTTCGTGTCGGATTCGGAGGTGGAGGAGATCGTCCAGCACGTGAAGGCGCAGGGCTCCCCCAACTACGTCACCGCCATCATCGAGGAGGAGGAGGAGGCGGTCGCCGACGAGGACGACGACAGCTCCGGTGGCGGCGGCGGTGCCGACGACCTCTACATGCAGGCGGTCAGCTTCGTGGTGCGCGAGCAGAAGGTGTCGGTCAGCTCCATCCAGCGCCAGCTCCAGATCGGCTACAACCGCGCCGCCCGGCTGGTCGAGCGCATGGAGCAGGAGCGCATCGTCTCCCCCGCCAACCACCAGGGCAAGCGCGAGGTCCTGCTGTCCCCGGCCGGCCTGTCGGCCAAACGCGCCGGCATGTGACCGGAGGGTGCCCCGCCGTCCCATCGGGACGTGAGCGGGGCATCCGGGGACCGTTCCTACGTCCTGGAGTGCTGACGCCGCGGGTTTGCGAGGAAGAAGCGCAGCATCTCCCGCGAGGCGTCCGGCCCGCGTGGATCGGTGTAGGATCCGGCCGGGCTGCCACCGGCCCAGGCGTGGCCGGCCCCGTGGATCGTCCACTGCTCGCAGATCGCATGGCCGGAGGCGTCGGCATGCCGGGTGCGGCTGTAGCCATGCCCGCCGGACACCGCCCCCCGCTCCACCGTCGTCCGCAGCCCCGTCGCACCCGCCGTCGTCTGGGCGACGACATCGTCACCGTTGCCCGGGTGGACCGTGCTGTCCCGGTCTCCATGGAAGACGATCGTCGGAACCGGCTCGCCGGATGGCCGCCCGGCACGGCCTCCGCCCTGGCGCATGGCGGCGAAGGCGGATGGGATATCGCGGGCGGCCCCATGGGGAAGACCCGAATGCACCCCGACGCCGGCGTAGAGGTCCGGATAGGTGCCACCCATGACGACCGCCGCCGCCCCGCCGGCCGAAAGCCCCGCGACGTAGACGCGGGTGGGGTCCACGGCGTGCTCCTGCATGATCTGCCGGGTGATCCCCGCAATCAGCGACGGCTCGCCATGGTCGCGCCGCTGGTCGTCCGGGTTGAACCAGTTCCAGCACCGGTTGGCGTTCGCCGAGGACGGCTGCTCAGGGTAGGCGATGAGAAGGCCGAGCTCCTCCGCCAGCGCGTTCATGCGCGTCCCGGCCGCGAAATCATCCGGCGACTGGGTGCAGCCGTGCAGCATGACCACCAGCGGGCGCGGCTCCCCGCCGCCCCGATTGGCGGGAACATACAGCTTGTAGGAGCGTGCGCCGGCCGCGTTGCCGTAGGACGCCGTCGTGAAGGAGGCACCGTCCGGCAGCGGGTCGGCCGCAGGCCGCGCCACGCCGCCAATGCCAAGGTCGAGGCCGTCCGGCAGGACGCGCCGTGCGAGATCGCGCAGCGTCTCGCCCAGCCCGGACCTGGGGCCGGAATGGAACCGGCCGGCGTGGGGAGCGGCGGCCGGCTGGGGCGGATCGCGCGACGGCGGCGCGTCCGCCACCTCCACCGTGACCGGCTCCACGTCGATGATGGTCGGCGCGCCGGGGTGGGACGTTGTGGGTGCGGGGGCCGCGGCTGCCCCCCCACCTCCCAGCAGGCGCTGGATGAGGGCGGTCGCCTCGGTGAGCTTGCCGGCGGTGGTGAGGCGCATCGCCTCTGCCATATCGCTGGGAATCCGGTTGGTCATGTGGGTGCTTTCCGATGTCGGACGCGGCACCGGCGGAAGGCCGGGCCTGGAAACTTTTCAAGGGTGCGGCGGGTGGCGCACGGCTTCACCGCATGCGGTCCGCAAGGGCCGCCTTGACGGCGGCGCTGGCGTGCAACGCCCCGAGCACGGACACCGAGGCGATGGCGTCGCGGGCAAGCTCGGGGGTGACATCCTGGGCGATGCTGGCAAGCCCGAGGACGCGGATGTGGAGCGTCTGTCCGGCGTCCCGCGCCGCTTCGAGATCCTCGCGGCTGTAGTGGCGCAGGCCGAGATCCACGCTTTTGCGCGTCACCGCCTGACGGACGGCGTCGCCGTGACGGTCGATCTGGTTGCGGATGGCGGTGCGGATGAAGTCGGTGCGGTTGGCGTAGAAGCCTTCCTGCACGAGCAGATCGATGTGGCCGAGATCGACGTAACCGAGGTTGATCGTGATCTTCTCGCTGTCGCTGCCCTTCGGGCGAAGCTCCTGAACGTTGCTAGCCATCCCTTCACCATCCTTCCACCATCCCGTTGGATGGTAAATGGGGGTGGGCGATGGCCGATCAAGGTGAATTCTCACAACGGGGAAAAGCTCCCGTTCCTTGGGAGCCGGTCGCCGCCCCATGGTCCTGGCGAGCGGCGTCCTCCGCATGGCGGCCCTCCGCAAGCCGGCCGTGATTTCGGGCGGACGCGACGGTACCGTCTTGCTGTGCTGTGACCTGCCGGGGGTGCCGTCGTGAAAGCCCACTTCCAGACCTTCGCCGCCTACAACCGCTGGGCCAACGACCGCCTCTACGCCGCCGCGGCCGGGCTGTCGGAGGCGGAGTTCGTCGAGGACCGCGGCGCCTTCTTCGGGTCGATGAGCGGCACGCTGAACCACATCCTGGTCGCCGATCGCATCTGGCTGCGCCGCATCACCGGCGAGGGGCCGCAGCCCAAGGCGCTGAACGAGATCCTGCACCCGGACCTCCCCGGCCTGTGCGCCGCGCGGCAGACGGAGGACGAGCGCTTGGTCCGAACCATCGACGCCATGGACGAGGAGCGGATCGCCGGCACCCTGGCCTACCGCACCACCACCGGCGAGCCGTTCGAGCAGCCGCTGGCGCTGGTGCTGGCCCACCTTTTCAACCACCAGACGCACCACCGCGGCCAGGCCCACACGCTGCTGAGCCTGCACGGCCGCAACCCGCCGCCGCTGGACCTGCTCTACTATCTGCGTGAGGTGGCGTGAGCGCCCTACTCCGCCCGCAGCGCGTCTTCGACGGCCTGCGGGTTGCGCTGGATAACGCGGAGATAGGCGCGAGCCGCCCGGTCCGGCTTGCGCCGCCCTTGCTCCCACTCCTGGATCGCGCGGGCGTCGAGATCGAACCGCTCGGCGAACTTGTCCCGGCTGAGTCCGAGTTCCTTGCGGATCGTTGCCACATCCGGGGTCGGGACGACCTGGACCGGCAACGGGCTCTCGCCGGTCACATGGTCCAGGACCTCCCTCATGGCGGCTTCAAGTTCCAACCCGAGGGCGGAGCGTTTCGATGGTTTACGGGGCATGACGGCACCAAAAAGTTGAATACAAACGTAACATATCGTACAAACAAAATATCCGAAGCCGTGCCTGTTCTGCCGAAAATCAAGCCCTCTTCTTGTATTCCTCCTTGATCATTTTCACAAAGTCGCGCAGCACTTTTTTGTCGCCGGGGGTCAAATCGGCCTGCTGGTTCTTCGCGTAGACATACAGGAAATAGATGGTTCCGGCAGAATCATGATGGAAGTAGGTCGTTCGGACCCCGCCCCGCTTGCCACGTCCCGGCAAGGCCCATCGAAGCTTTCGAATACCGGCTAATCCGGGAATGACGTCTCCCGCCTTTGGATCCTCGACGATAGCGCGTTCCATTGCCTCGCGCACCTCGTCAGACATCAGTTCCGTCACCGATGCCAAATACCGCTTTGTCCTGACAATCTCCATCCGTCCACCTCCGAACTCCATACATTCTGCGGCATTGCCGCAGCATTGTCAATAAATCCTGCGGCAATGCCGCAGTGCTCACCGCATGAGAAACCCCCTATCCATCCGTGGCATCGGCAGGCGGACCGCAACACCCAATCTGAAGCGCGTCAGGTGCCTTGGGGCGCCGCAACGCGGAGCGTGTCCATGCCATCCTTTCCCCTGCGCGCGGCCGCGTTGTCAGCGCTGCTGCTGACCGCCGGTTGCGCCGGCCTGTCCCCGCCGCCCCACCGGAAGCCGGACCCGGACCTGGTCTCGGCGCTCGACCGTCTGGCAAAGCACCGCTGCAACCGCGAGGCCGCTTCGGTTCTGACCGCGGTCGGGATGGCCGCGGGCGACGTCCGGTCGCTGTGGGTCTACACGGTGCCCCGCTATTCCGGCGAATCGCTCGGCGGGCCGGAGGCCCATGTCGGGCTGAACGGGCAGCCGGGATCCGTGATCATCCCGATGACGGACGACTGCAAGGCACGGCAGGTCTACACCACCGGCGGCGCCCGCGTGCCTGGCATGACGGGTTGGTAACGGTCAGCCGCCGGGCACGTGGCGGTAGGCCAACACGGCGGCCGGGCGCCCGGCCTCGTCCGCCAGCGGCAACAGCAGCTCGATGAAGCGGGCGCCGGGCACCAACGGGTCGTTGTGGACGACGTGGCAGAGCGCCCGCCCCTGCGCGAGGCAGGCGTCGAGATCGGCGCGCAGCCGTCCCGCCGCCTCGGAGGGATGGCAGGCGGCCAGGGTCCGCGTCACCGCCCGCTGGTCGAGCCGGCGCTGGATGGTCCGGCCGCAGGCGCGGTAGACGAAATCGCCCCCGTCGCCCGCGCGCTCCAACAGGCAGATCCGGCCGACGCAATCACGGAACCGGGCGGTGTCCATTTCCCGCGCCATCGGCATGCCGCGCTGCTGCTTCACCCGGTGCCAGTGGGCATAGAGCACGCGCGCCTGCGGCGGAGCCTTGTCGAACTCCAGCGGTGTGGAGCGGCAACCGGTGTCCGGCGGTTCGACCACGACCACCGGCGCCGCCGTGACGACAACGGACGCCGGAGCCGGCGGCTCGGCGAGGCGGCCGGCGGGGGCGCCGGCCAGCAGGCCTGTCATGGCCGCGGAATGGCCGGGGGTGCGGGTCGGCCGCGCGCCGTGCGACTTCAGCATCGGCAGCGGCGCCCAGGCGGCGCAGGTGTGATAGGCCTTGGTGACCTTGCGGTAGTCCTGGCTGCTCGCCGTCCGGCAATCCCCCTCCACGCTGTAGCGGGCGACATGCACCAACGTGTTGTCGGGCGCCATCGACCGCTCCCCGCCCCAGCTCGTGCAGGCGGCGCAGGCGCGGCTGTCTTTGGCGAAGGCGTGCGACATCGAACGGCGGACCGGACCGGGCTTGCGGGGGACTACGGCTTTCGATTGATGACGCCCTTTCCCCCGCGGCGCAAGACGCCCGTCACCACCCCGCCCCTTTCCGGGGGCGGCGGGATGGATCGGCAACAGGGGGAGGACGCGCCGCTCAGGCGCGGTCGCTCACCCCCGCCTCGGCGAAGGTCGCCATGCCGGCGTGGCATTCCGCGGCGGCCTTCAGGATGGGGATGGCGAGTGCGGCCCCCGACCCCTCGCCCAGCCGCATGCCGAGATCGAGGATCGGGTCCTTGCCGATGGCCTCCAGCAGGCGGCTGTGGCCCGGCTCGACCGAGCGGTGGGCGACCACGCAATGGTCGAGCGCCCGACGGTCGGCCTTGAACAGCACGGCCGCCGCCGCGGTGCAGGCGTAGCCGTCCAGCACCACCGGCATGCGCGCCATGCGGGCGGCCAGCACTGCCCCGGCGATCGCCGCGAACTCGAAACCACCGAGGCGGCGCAGCGCCTCGAACGGGTCGTCCCTGGCCTGCGGGTTGGCGGCCAGACCGGCCTCCACCGCCGCCACCTTGCGCTCGAAGCCGGCGTCGTCCACCCCGGTGCCGCGGCCGACCCAGCCGCGGGCGTCGCCGCCGAACAGCGCGCAGCAGAGTGCCGCCGCCGCCGTGGTGTTGCCGATGCCCATCTCCCCCAGACCGAGAAGCTGGACGCCCATCTCCGCCGCCATCATGCCGTAGGCCATGGCGCGGCAGCATTCCTCCTCGTCCATCGCGGGGCTTTCGGTGAAGTCCCGCGTGGGGTTGTCGAGGTCGAGCTCATAAACGCGCAGCTCGGCGTCGGCCACCTCGCACAGCCGGTTCACCGCAGCACCACCGCGGGCGAAGTTGGCGACCATCTGCGCCGTCACCGCCGCCGGATAGGGGGATACGCCCTGCGCCACCACGCCGTGGTTGGCGGCGAAGACGGCGACGCGCGGCCGGCGCAGCTCCGCCGGGTGGCGGCCCTGCCAAGTGGCGAGCCACTGGGCGAGATCCTCCAGCCGGCCGAGCGAGCCGGGGGGCTTGGTGAGCTGGCTCTGGCGCTGCAGGGCCGCCGTGCCGGAATCGAGATCCGGGCCGGGCAGGTTGCGGACGAGCGCCCGCATCTCCTCGAAGGTCAGGGCTGGCTGCGCGTTGCTCATGGCGGAAAACCCGTGCGGAACGGTCGTGGACCGGGGCGGAAAAGCGGGGCGGAGACTGGCACCGTTGGGCGCCCGCGTCAAACCGCTTGGCAGCGCCCGCGGGGCGCTTTACTGACGCGGACCATGCCCGACGACGCCCCCACCACCCGCCGCCCCTGGCGCTGGACCGACGACGCCACGCTGGCCGTGGTGTTCCTGACGCGCATCCCGCTGCGTCTGCCCCCTGCCCTGCCGCCGGACGCGCACGGTCGGGCGATGGCGTGGTTCCCGGTGGTGGGGGCGCTGGTCGGGCTGGCCGGCGGCGCCGTCTTCGCGCTGGCCCAGGCGCTGGGTCAGCCGCCCATGGTCGCCGCCCTGCTGGCGGTGGCCGCCACCGCCTGGGTGACCGGGGCGCTGCACGAGGACGGGCTGGCGGATGTGGCCGACGGCTTCGGCGGCGGCTGGAACCGCGAGCGCAAGCTGGAGATCATGAAGGACAGCCGCGTCGGCACCTACGGCGCGCTCGCCGTCGTGCTGTCGGTCGGGCTGCGCGCCGCGGCGCTGGCGGAACTGGGCCAGCCTGATACGATTCTCGCGGCGCTGGTGACGGCGGGGGCGGCGTCGCGCGGCGTCATGCCGGTGATCGTCCGCGCCGTGCCCTCGGCCCGGCCGGACGGGGTGGCGGCGTCGCATGGTCTGCCGCCGCGCGGACGGGCGCTGGTGGCGCTGGTGGTGGGAATCGGCATCGCGATCGCCACCCTCGGTGCCGATGCGGCGGTGGCGCTGCCGGTTGCCGCGCTGGGGGCTGCGGCGGTGACGCGGCTTGCGGTGCGGCAGATCGAGGGCTACACCGGCGATGTGCTGGGCGCCGTCCAGCAGACGTCCGAAACACTGATCCTGCTTTCGCTGGTGGCCCTTCGATGACCTTCGCGACAACCCGCTGGTGGTTGCTCCGCCACGCCCCGGTGATCAATCCGGAGGGGCGCATCTATGGACAGGGCGACGTCGAGGTCGATCTGGGCAACCGGGCGGCCTTCCTGGCTCTGGCCACCGTGCTGCCGCGCGGGGCTGTGTGGCTGTGCACGCCGCTGGCGCGCACCGGGCGGACGGCGCAGGCCATCCGCGACGCGTGGCACGCCGACGAGACGCCGCCGGAACCGCCGGTTCCGGTGCTCGACCTCGTGGAACAGCATTTCGGCGCGTGGCAAGGCCTGACCCACGACGAGCTGAACGCCCGCCAGCCGCGCGCCGCCCAGCGCTTCTGGATCGCCCCGGCCACCGAACGGCCGCCGGGCGGGGAGAGCTTCGCCGACATGGCGGCGCGGGTGGGTTCGGCGCTGCTGCGCCTGTCGGTCGAGCACGCCGGGCGCGACGTGGTGTGCGTGACCCACGGCGGCCCGGTGCGCGCCGCGCTGCGGCTGGCGCTGGGGGTGGAGGCGGAGGCCGTCCTGCGCTTGCGCATCGACACGCTGTCGCTGACCCGCATCGACGCCATCGCGGAAGCCGCGGCGCCGCCTGTCTGGCGCATCGACGGGGTGAACCTGCCGCCCGGTGCGGTGCCACCTGCCACCTGAAGCGGAACCTTCCGCCCGCTTCCCGGTTGGTCCGTTCCGTCGGACAACCGAGGAGAACACGCCATGGCACGCACCGCCGGACCGGACGAGATCGATAAGCTCTGGTCGATGATCAAGGACGTCCAGTTCGCCATGATGACGACGCAGGACGAGCAGGGGAACCTGCATTCACGCCCCATGGCGACGCTGCAGCACGCCGGCTTCGAGAACGGCGCCCTGTGGTTCTTCACCAGGGCGCCGTCGGGCAAGGCGCACGAGATTCAGAACGACACTCACGTCAACCTCGCCTACGCCGAGCCGAAGACGCAGGATTACGTGTCGGTGTCCGGGCGCGGGCAGATCGTCCGCGACAAGGACAAGATCAAGCACCTCTGGCGCGAGATCATGGCGACCTGGTTCCCCAAGGGCGTGGACGACCCCGACATCGCGCTGATCAAGGTGACGGTGGACAGCGCCGCCTATTGGGACGCGCCGTCCAGCGTCATGGTCCACGCCTATGGCTATGTGAAGGCCAAGATCACCGGCGAGCCGCCGCATCCCGGCGAGACCGGCAAAGTGTCGTTCCAGTAGCCACAGGCGGTCAGGCGGCGTTTACGCCCCACCCTCCCCCGACCCGCGTGGGGAGGTCGGGAGGGGGGGCAGGGTTACGCCGCGTTCAGCACCTCATCCGCCGCGGTGAACGGGATGCCCAGCGCCTCGGCCACCGCCGCGTATGTGATCAGGCCCTTGTGGACGTTCAGCCCGTCGCGCAGGTGCGGATCGTCGGTCAGGGCCTTGCGCCAGCCCTTGTCAGCCAGCGCCACCGCGAAGGGCAGCGTGGCGTTGTTCAGCGCGTGGGTGGAGCTTCGGGCCACGCCGCCCGGCATGTTGGCGACGCAGTAATGCACAACCCCGTCGACGATGTAGGTGGGGTTGCTGTGGGTGGTGGCGTGGCTGGTCTCGAAGCAGCCGCCCTGGTCGATCGAGACGTCCACCAGCACCGAGCCGGGACGCATGCGCGCCAACTGCTCGCGCCGCACCAGCTTCGGCGCCGCGGCCCCCGGCACCAGCACCGCGCCGATCACCAGATCCGCGTCGGTCACCAGATGGTCGGTCGCCTCGGCGGTGGCGTAGACGGTCTTCAGCCGCGGCCCATAGAGCGAATCGAGCTCGGTCAGGCGCGGCACGGAACGGTCGGCGATGGTGACGTCGGCGCCCAGCCCCGTCGCCATGCGGGCCGCGTTGGCCCCGACCACGCCGCCGCCCAGCACCACCACCTTGCCCGGCAGCACCCCCGGCACGCCGCCCAGCAGCACGCCGGAACCGCCACCGGCCTTCTGAAGCGCCACGGCGCCCACCTGGATCGCCATGCGGCCGGCGATCTCGCTCATCGGCGCCAGCAGGGGCAGGCGGCCGGCGCGGTCGGTCACGGTCTCGTAGGCGATGGCGGTGCAGCCGCTCTCCATCAGCAGCTTCGCCTGCTCCGGATCGGGGGCGAGGTGGAGGTAGGTGAAGAGCACCTGCCCCTCCCGCAGCATGCGGCATTCGGCCGGCTGCGGCTCCTTCACCTTGACGATCATCTCCGCGGCCTCGAACACCGCCTCGGCGTCGGGCAGGATGGTGGCGCCGGCGTGTTCGTAGTCGGCGTCGCTGTAGCCGATCCCGGCGCCGGCAGCGCTCTGCACGACGACGGCGTGACCGTGGCTGGCCAATTCCCGCACCGAGGCGGGCGTCAGGCCGACACGGTATTCGTGATCCTTGATTTCCTTGGGCACCCCGATTTTCATGCTGGCGGCTCCCTTCCCGGCGTCACCCCGCTGCGGGATGACCGCTGGGTATCAAGGTAGTTCGCACCACCAACGAAGGTGCTTGCGAAGTGGCGCAACGGCTGCGTTAATCGGGGGTCCCCATGAAGAATCCACGGCCGCTTTCGAACGATCTGCGATGAGAGCCCTCGACGCCATCGACCGCAGGATCGTCCGGCTGTTGCAGCTCGACGGGCGCATCAGCAACGCCACGCTGGCGAAGGAGGTCGGGCTGTCGCCGTCCGCCTGCCTGCGCCGCGTCCAGCTCCTGGAGCATGACGGCGTCATCCGCGGCTACACCGCGCTGGTGGAGGAGACCGGGCAGGAGCCGCAGACCGTGGTGATCGTGCAGATCACCCTGGAGAAGCAGACCGAAGCCTTCCTCAGCGCCTTCGAGGCGGCGGTGCGCAAATGCCCGGACGTGATGGAGTGCTACCTGATGTCCGGCGGCTTCGACTATCTGCTGCGTGTCGCGGCCCGCGGTGCGGCCGATTACGAGCGGATCCACAAGGACCAGCTCTCCCTGCTGCCGGGTGTCGCCCGCATCCACTCCAGCTTCGCCATCCGCAGCGTGATCCGGGCGGGGAACGGGGCGGGGTAGTCGTTGTGGAGGAATTCAAAACGACGGATGCCTGCTTCCGTTCCTGGTCTTGACCGGAACCACCATATGCCAAGCGATCAGTCAGGGTCAGTGTCTATGGTGGAAGACCGAGAACGAGTTGATCCGCTTCGATGGATGCCGCGAATCGGCTCAGCGATTCTATGACGACTCCTGGTGAATCGACGATACTCGGATGCCTGTTTTCCGCAAAATGCCGCTTTCAACAGTCACTTGATGAAGGGCTTTCAATCCGGTCCACCAGAATGGTGGACTGCCCTGGATCGCTTGAAAAGCCTAGTCTTTCGGCACTCGATGCTTGCTGAAACATGCCGGATTGGCATACGCAACTGTCATCCCGTCGCGCATTGACGAACAGAAGCCGTTTTTCCTCTTGACGAGGGGGCTCGGGTCTGGGAGATCCTAGGCCATCGGGGACGATCCCGATTTGTACTCACCCCACCCCATGGATAATGGGTTGGAAGCCTGGAAGAGCGCTAGATCTAGAAGGAGAAATGCCATGAGCTAGACGCAAGACACGTCCAAGGCGCAAACAACTCGCTCAGCGGTTGTTTGGACACTTCCTGACTCCCGACGTTGCCGCGTCAAAAACCAGGAAGCGCCAAATCAAACCGATCCATAGCTCAGGGCTATGGCGTCACAGATGCTTACGGAAAGCGAAAGTAAGCTAACGCATCTGTGCGCCCTAATCAAGCCCTTGAGCGTCGCTCCTGTATGGAGAGCCATCATGGGACTCCACAGTCCGCGTAGAGCCAACTTCATCAAAGCTTGCTACGTACTTTGGCTGGTAAAAATCGAGGGTACGACCCTTACAGAGGCCGCCATCCGAGTCGGCCTCAGCGACGGAACCGTCTGCCACATTGTCCATGGCAGACGCTTCGCGGACGCATTCCCGGTCTGCCCGCCGTTCCTGTCTACGGAGTGAGTCGAAACAATGGTCCCCTCTTCCTGATGGGGAGAGGGGACCATTCTTGAACTCACGCCCGGTTCATGCGGTTGTCGACCAGCTCGCTGACCACGGTGGGGTCGGCCAGGGTCGAGGTGTCGCCCAGCGCGTCGTGCTCGTTGGCGGCGATCTTGCGCAGGATGCGGCGCATGATCTTGCCGGAACGGGTCTTGGGCAGGCCGGGCGCCCACTGGATCAGGTCGGGCGAGGCGATCGGGCCGATCTCCTTGCGGACCCAGTTCACCAACTCCTTGCGCAGCTCCTCCGTCGGCGTCTCGCCGGCGTTGAGCGTGACGTAGGCGTAGATGCCCTGGCCCTTCAGGTCGTGCGGGTAGCCCACCACGGCGGCCTCGGCCACCTTCGGGTGCGCCACCAGCGCGCTCTCCACCTCGGCCGTGCCCATGCGGTGGCCGGACACGTTGATCACGTCGTCCACGCGGCCGGTGATCCAGTAATAGCCGTCGGCGTCGCGCCGGCAGCCGTCACCGGTGAAGTACTTGCCGGCGAAGGTGGAGAAGTAGGTCTGCACGAAGCGCTCGTGGTCGCCGAACACCGTGCGCATCTGGCCGGGCCAGCTGTCGCCGATGCAGAGGTTGCCCTCCGTCTCGCCTTCCAGCTCCTTGCCATCGTTGTCCACGACGACCGGCTTGACGCCGAAGAAGGGCTTGGTGGCCGAACCCGGCTTCTGGCCGATGGCGCCGACGAGCGGGGTGATCAGGATGCCGCCGGTCTCCGTCTGCCACCAGGTGTCGACGATCGGGCAGCGGCCGTCGCCCACCACGTTGTAGTACCAGAGCCACGCCTCGGGGTTGATCGGCTCGCCCACCGAGCCCAGCACGCGCAAGCTGGCGCGGGAGGTCTTCTTCACCGGACCCTCGCCCTCGCGCATCAGCGAGCGGATGGCGGTGGGGGCGGTGTAGAAGATGTTGACCTTGTGCTTGTCCACCACGTCCCAGAAGCGCGAGACGCTGGGGTAGGTCGGCACGCCCTCGAACATCAGGGTGGTGGCGCCGTTGGCGAGCGGCCCGTAGAGGATGTAGCTGTGCCCGGTGACCCAGCCCACATCGGCCGTGCACCAGTAGATCTCGCCGTCCTTGTAGTCGAAGACGAGCTGGTGGGTGATCGAGGCGTAGACCAGATAACCGCCCGAGGTGTGCAGCACACCCTTCGGCTTGCCGGTCGAGCCGGAGGTGTAGAGGATGAACAGCGGATCCTCGGCGCTCATCTCCTCCGGCGGGCAGTCGGCGGACACGCTGGCGGCCTCCTCGTGCCACCACAGGTCGCGGCCCTCGGTCCAGGCGACGGTGCCGCCGGTGTGCTTGACCACCAGCATGTGCTTGACGCAGGCGGCACCCGCCACCGCCTTGTCGGCGTTCGCCTTCAGCGGCACCTTCTTGCCGCCGCGCAGACCCTCGTCGGAGGTGATGACGAAGTGGCTGTCGCAGTCGACGATGCGGTCCTTCAGGCTGTCCGGCGAAAAGCCGCCGAACACCACGGAATGGATAGCGCCGATGCGGGCGCAGGCCAGCATCGAGTAGGCCGCCTCCGGGATCATCGGCAGGTAGATGGTGACGCGGTCACCCTTCTTGACGCCGTGCTTCTTCAGCACGTTCGCCATGCGGCAGACCTGCTCGTGCAGTTCCTTGTAGGTGATCGCCTTGGAGACCGAGGGGTCGTCGCCTTCGAACAGGATGGCGGTCTGGTCGCCGCGGGTGGCGAGGTGCCGGTCGACGCAGTTGGCGGCGACGTTCAGCGTGCCGTCGTAGAACCACCGGATGTGGACGTCGCCCTCGAAGGACACGTCCTTCACCTTGCTGTAGGGCTTGATCCAGTCGATGCGCTTGCCGTGCTCGGCCCAGAAGCCTTCCGGGTCGGCGATGGACTGCTCATACATGCGGGCGTAGGCGGCCTCGTCC
Organism: Azospirillum oleiclasticum; assembly: GCF_013423485.1. GTDB lineage: Bacteria > Pseudomonadota > Alphaproteobacteria > Azospirillales > Azospirillaceae > Azospirillum > Azospirillum oleiclasticum. Next base: position 45,009 of record NZ_JABFFR010000028.1, on the reverse strand, counting down.
ACGTGCGCAGCCTGGGCGATCTCCGGCTTCACAGGAAAGAACGTGTTGTCGGTCATTGGATCGCGATTCCCCCATATACTTCTGGTTGGGCCCATAGGGCAGGATCGAGACGGCGTCCGGGCCAGCCCGAGTCGACGCGCATTATCCACACTCGGTGCGGCGCGAACAAGGCGGCTGGCCGTGGCTTTTGCGCGCATGCGGCCGTTGGGAACCATCGCTTTTTGCGGTGCCGAAGTCGCCGGCCAGCGTGTTGCGGCGGCAACCGCGACGCTATGTCGCGCCCCGGTTGGCCCGACGCGTGCGGACATCGGGCGTCGGCACGCTTAACCCGGCCTTAACCCCCGAACGGCTATTTTCGCGCGTCGGTAGTACGTACGTACACGAAGCTGAACAGGGCGCTCATGGCAGAGACGAGCAACGCGGGCGGTTCCGAGGACAAGGATCTCGCGGGACGGCTCAGTCGGATGTGCAACCGCACCAGCCTGATGGTGATCGACGCCACACTCAGGGCCTGCGCGTCCGAGGACGGGCCGGAGGCGGCGGTGGAGGTGCGGGCGCTGGCGCGGCGCATCGTGCGAGCCACCCATGATTTCAAGGCCACCTTGGAGCTTCAGCCGGAACCCGCCAGCTGACAGCCATCAGCGCCACAGCTCTCAACGCCGCAGTTCTCAGCGCCGCGCGCCGATGAAGCGGCGCCAGAAGGACCCCGCGGCCGTTTCCGCACGCTTGGCTTCCAGCCACTCGTCGGCCAGTTCGCGCACCTGCCAGTCGCCGAGCCAGCGATCGCAATCGATGGCGGTGTAGAGGCGCACCCGGTCTTTGCCCAACCGCTCGAAGTAGGCGAGCGTCCGCTCGCGATCGGTCTCGTCCATGCCGGCTCCCATGGGGCGGGTCGCAAAGGGGGCATGGTTGCCCGGCGCGACGCCATTGCGACATCCGCTAGATATAGTGTGCGGCGACTCGCGCCCGCAATACCCTCAAGCGGGTGGACCGCGACACCATCGTCGCGCCCCCTTCGGCAAGGCAGCACGTTCACAATCCCCCTTTTCCAGTGCAGAATGCGGCAAACCCGCGCGCCGCGCGGGACGACCAGGATGAACGGGGAACAGGCAGAGATGACGACAGGCTGGATGTCGGGCGCGCTGGTGGCGGCGCTGGTTGGGCTGTCGGCCGCTGGGGCGGCGGCGCAGGATATGCCCAAGGTCACCATCGCCATGAGCGGCTGGACCGGCTTCGCGCCGATCACGCTGGCGCGCGACGCGGGCATCTTCAAGAAGAACGGCGTCGAGGTCGAGATCAAGAAGATGCCGGTCGCCAACCGCCACCAGGCGATGGCGGCGGGCGAGGTGCAGGGCATCGCCACCACGGTGGACACCCACACCCTCTACGCCTCCTCCGGCGTGCCGGTGCAGCAGGTGCTGGTGCTCGACAGCTCGCACGGCGGCGACGGCATCGCGGTGCGTGGCAACATCGAGAAGGTCGCCGACCTGAAGGGCAAGAACATCGCGGTCGAGACCGGCGGCGTCCCGCAGTTCTGGCTGGCCTATGTGCTGAAGAAGAACGGCATGTCGATCGGCGACGTGCAGCAGACCAACCTGTCGCCGAAGGATGCCGCCGCCGCCTTCGTCGCCGGCCAGTTCGACGTCGCCGTCACCTACGAGCCGTACCTGTCCAACGTGCGCAACGCCCAGGGCAAGACGCTGGTCACGTCGGACCAGACGCCCGGCGTGATCATCGACACGCTGGCCTTCCAGCCCGACTACATCGCCAAGAACCCCAAGGTGGTGCAGGCCATCGTCGATAGCTGGTTCGAGGCGCTGGCCATGATCAAGGCCGACCAGCAGAAGTCGTTCGAGATCATGGGCAAAGACGTCAACCAGTCGGCCGAGCAGTTCGCCAAGTCCGCGCAGTTCGTGAAGTGGTACGACAAGCCGATGAACGCGGAGTATCTGGGCACCACCATGCCGGTCTTCCTGAAGGAGGTGACCGAAGTGATGCTTGAGGCGAAGCTGATCCGCCGCGCGCCGCCCGACCAGGCGTCGATGTCGACCGCGTCCTTCGTGAAGTGACCGCCCGCCCCCGCCGCACCACCGACGGGGGCGTCCCCTTTTTGAGAACCACACTGCAACGGACCCCATGGACGGCTTCTTCGCGCCGCTGAAGCCGGTCGGCCCCGGTTTGCGGCTGGCCCTCGGCATCGCCTGCTTCGCCCTGTTCTTCCTGGGCTGGGGGATCGCCACCTACGGCGGCTTCGTAAGGCCGCTGTTCCTGGCCTCGCCCGGCGAAACGCTGGCCTCGGGCTGGGCGCTGTTCGTCGAATACGGCTTCGCACGCGACGTGCTGATCACCGTCGGGCGGGTGGTCGGCGGTTTCCTGCTGGCCGCCGTGCTGGCGGTGCCGCTGGGCATCCTGATGGGTGCCTTCAAGCCAGTGGACGCCTTCTTCCAGGGCTTCATGTCCTTCGCCCGCTACCTGCCGGCCTCGGCCTTCATCCCGCTCCTGATCCTGTGGGCGGGGGTGGGCGAGCTGCAGAAGGTGCTGGTGATCTTCATCGGCTCGGTCTTCCAGCTCGTCATCATGGTGGGGGTGATCGTCGGCTCGGTCCGCATGGACCTGCTGGAGGCCGCCTACACGCTGGGCGCCAGCCGGCGCGGCGTGGTGCTGCGCGTGCTGCTGCCGGCCGCGGCCCCGCAGATCTTCGAGGCGCTGCGCCTCGTGCTCGGCTGGGCCTGGACCTACGTCATCGTGGCCGAGCTGGTGGGTGCCTCGCGCGGCATCGGCCACATGATCATCGAGGCGCAACGCTTCCTGGACACCGGCCAGATGATCTTCGGCATCTTCATCATCGGGCTGATCGGCCTGATCACCGATTTCCTGTTCCAGGCCGGCAACGCCCGCCTGTTCCCCTGGACGCGGGGGCGCTGAGGCCATGAGCAAGCTGTCGATCCGCGGCGTTTCCAAGCAGTTCCCCGCCCGCCGGGGGGCCGCCCCCACCCGCGCGCTGGAGCCCACCAGCCTGGAGGTGGCGGACAACGACTTCATCACCGTGCTGGGCCCGTCGGGCTGCGGCAAATCCACCATGCTGCGCATCGTGGCGGGGCTGGAGACGCCGACCGAGGGCACGGTGCTGCTGGACGGCCAGCCGGTGACCCGGCCCGGCCCCGACCGCGGCATGGTGTTCCAGTCCTACACCCTGTTCCCCTGGCTGAACGTGCGCGACAACGTGTGCTTCGGCCTGCGCGAGCGCGGGGTGCCGCGCGCCGAGCAGCTCGCGGTGGCCGACCGCTTCCTGGCCCAGGTCGGGCTGAAGGGCTTCGAGAACCACATGCCGAGCCAGCTTTCGGGCGGCATGCAGCAGCGCACCGCGCTGGCCCGGGCGCTCGCCAACGATCCAAAGATCCTGCTTCTGGACGAGCCCTTCGGCGCGCTCGACCACCAGACGCGGGAGGTGATGCAGGAGCTGCTGCTGGGGGTGTGGGAGCAGCACCGCAAGACCGTGCTGTTCGTCACCCACGACATCGACGAGGCGATCTTCATGGCCAGCCGCGTGGTGGTCATGTCCGCCCGCCCCGGCCGCATCAAGTGCGACATCGCCATCGACCTGCCGCACCCGCGTTCCTACAGGATCAAGACCACCGCCGCCTTCGCCGCCTACAAGGAACGGCTGACCGAGGAAATCCGGGTGGAGACGCTGAAGACGCTGGGCATGGAGGGGTAGGCGCGGAAACCTTCACCCCGCCGCCGGGTTGTCCCCTCGTTCATCAACCGAGGAGGAAGCGATGGCCCAGCGCAACGAGGGTGAAGGCAACCGCACCGCCGATCGCCAGTATGTCGAAGGCGTCAAGGACCATGTGAAGAACCACGACGTCCAGGGTGACGCCCAGCGTGCCAAGGACGCCGTGGACGGACCGGAAGGGGCCGAGCTGCGCCGTGCCGAAGAGGCCGGCAAGAACCACAGCAAAGGCGAGGATCCGCTGCTGAACAAGCGCTGATCCGGGTATGAACCTCCCCCGAACGGGGGAGGACACCCCTTCCTGACGGACGAATTTGGAACAATCCGCCCGACACCGACGTTCATTCCCCTGCATGAGCGGCGAACCGGCATGGCCGGGGCCGCAACAATCACTGGGTGGATGATGATCAGGACGCTTTCCGCGGTCGTGCTCGGCGCCTTTCTCCTGTCCGGCTGCTCGCTCACGTCGCGTGAGAACCGGGCGCTGACGGGTGGTGCGGTGGGGGCCGCCGGCGGCGCGGTGGTCGGTGCCGTGGCCGGCGGCAGCGCGCTGGTCGGCGGTCTGGTGGGCGGTGCCGCGGGTGCCGCCATCGGGGCGCTGACCGACGACGGCGACAACCGGCGCGGCCGCGGCCACCGCCATCACGATTGAGCGCGGCGTAAACTACTCCTCCCCGTCCTTCACGTCGTCCCACGACATCAGGGTCAGGGGATGCGCCTCCGGATCGTCCTCCGCCTCCTCCGGCTCCGGTTCGGGTGGGGGTGGCGGTGGGGGCGGAGCGGCCGGACGGGGCGGGGCCTTGAGCGGGCGCTTGGCCTGCCCCTTGGGGCCGATGCTGGGCTGGTCGCCGAAATCGGGCAGGGGCATGGAGCGGTCCATCACCCCCTGCACCAGACGCACGATGCGGTCGGCCTGGAGCTGGAGCGCCCGACCGCGCTCCCCCTCGTAGCGGGAATCGTCGAGGAACTTGCGGATCTCCAGCACGCCGCGCAGCTCCACGCCGCAGATCTCGAAGGTGCCGAGCGGCAGGTGCTTGACCCGGCTGTAAAGGTCGAAGAAGGCCGCACTGCCCTCGACGAACTGCACCACCATGCGGGCGTGCATGCGATCGAGCGCCGTCGCCATGGAGGATTCCGCCAGCTCGGGCGAGGCGTAGATCTTCTCCTCCGTCACCGAGGCGAGCGCGAAGAAATCGCGGACCTTCTTGGTGAATCGGCGGTAGCGGTCGAGCCCGCCGGTGGACACCCGCTCGCGCGCCTGCACCGACAGGTCGGACGACTGCTTGACCATCTCGTCCAGCCGCAGCAGCAGCTTCGCCACCTCGCGCTGGCGCTGGGCGGGGGACAGCGGCTGCCGGGGCGGCTGCGGCCGGATGGGTGGAGAGGGCGGCATCCGGCGGTCAGCGGGCGGTGCGCACGGTCAGGCTGCGCCGCCCGCCGCCGCGCAGAACCTCCAGATTGACCGGCGAGCCGGCACGGATCAGCCCGACGCGGTTGCGCAGGTCGGTGGCGCTGCGGATCGGGCGGCCGTCCACCGCCACCACCACGTCGCCGCTGCGCACCCCGGCGCGCTCGGCGGGGGAGCCCTGCTCCACCGCGGCGATCAGCGCACCCTCATCGCCGGTCATGTTCAGGCTCTCGGCGAGGTCGGGCGTGAGGTCCTGGAGCGCCACGCCCAGCCGGCCGCGCCGCACCTCGCCATACTCGATGATCTGGTCCATCACCGCGCGCACGATGCTGACCGGCACCGCGAAGCCGATGCCGACCGAACCGCCGGCCGGGCCGATGATCGCCGTGTTGATCCCCACCAGCTCCCCGCCAAAGCTGACCAGCGCGCCGCCGGAGTTGCCGGGGTTGATGGAGGCGTCGGTCTGGATGAAATCCTCGTAGCCTTCCACGCGTAGCCCGCTGCGGCCGAGTGCCGAGACGATGCCCGAGGTCACCGTCTGGCCCAGCCCGAACGGATTGCCGATGGCGACCACGAAGTCGCCGACCTGCAACCGGTCGGAATCGCCCCAGGACAGCGCCGTCAGGTTGCGCGCGTCGATCTTCAGCACGGCGATGTCGGTGGCGGAATCCGATCCCACCAGCCGCGCCTTGAACTGCCGGCGGTCCTTCAGCGTGACCGTGATGTCCTGGCCGTTGGCGACCACATGGTGGTTGGTGATGACGTAGCCGCGCGCCGCATCGACGATCACACCCGAGCCGGCGCTGTTGCGCGGCCGGCCCTGCGGCTGGTCGGGGATGTTGAAGAAGCGGCGGAAGAAGGGGTCGCGCAGCAGCGGGTTGTCCACCTGGGGTGCCCGCTGGGTGACCGCGATGTTGACCACCGCCGGCGTCACCGTCGCCAGCATGGGCGCGATGGTGGTGACACCGTTCACCGCCGGCGGCAGCGCCGTCTGCGCCGGCGCGGCACTCCCCATCGTCACCGCCACCGTGACCGCGGCCAACACCGCCCGAACCCTACCGACCATGAGCCAAGACCCCACACGACCATTGCCCTGCCGGATTTGGGAAAAATCGATCGCGCGGTCAAGCGCGGCGACGCCCATGCCCGTTCCGGGTTATGCAGTATGCCATCACCGCGCGCGCCGGATAAGGACCACCTCACCATGTCCACTCCCAACACCCCCGTCACTCCCTTCACCGGCCCGGCCGCGGCGCTCCGCCTGATGGCCGAGTGGAACCGCGTGGCGCTGGAGGTCTGGCCGGCGTCCATGCTGGTCGCCACCTCCCCCTTCCTGATGGCCCCGCCGCTGTGGATCCTGGCGCTGATGGCCGGCGGCGGGGGCCGCGGCGGGAGCCGGTCATGACGATGGCCCCGGTCTCCAGCTTTTCCGGGTGACGACCGTTCGAAGACAGGCCCTGTTCCCGGCGCGGGCGGCGGCCCTGCGCGGTGCCGATGCCGGATCATCCGGTTTCGGCAGCTCCCTATGATTGTCGACAAATGCAGTTTGGATTCCCCAAATGACCTGAATACAATTTTCTCCGTGCATGCGTGACGCCAGGACGTCCATGAGCGCGAACAAACGGAGAGAACGATCACCATGGCGACGACCGACGCTTCCAGCCAGGGGCCCGTGGATCCTCCGGCCGACACCTCGATCCTGTTCCTGGGCATCGATTCGGTGCAGGGGACGGCACGCAACACCGCGGTCACCGGGGATTATCAAACGGTAGGGTCGGAAAGTTCGTTGCTCCTGCAACTGTGCGCCGACTTCGAAACCTTGAGCGACAGCACCGACATCACCCAGTCCGCCAGTGTCGGCGTGGGGCTTTTCGGCGTCAGCGAGAAGGTCCGGTTCGTCAAGAACACCCAGCGGACCACGTGGTCGCTGAATCTGATGATTCGCAGCACCAAGGTCAGCGGCACCCACATGGCCACGCATTACCGGCTGAACGACGGGATCGCCGTGCCGCAGACCGATGAGGAGAGGGTCGATTTCTTCAAACAGTACGGAGATTCTTTCATTTCCTCCTTGACAGTCGGAGCCGAATACATTGCAATTTTCACGATATTCCTGAATTCCGAATCCGAACACCAGTCGGTGATGACCGAGGTATCGGCGCACGGGCTGATGTCCGCCTTCAGTTTCGACGCTGGTCTCCAATCCAACCTGACCAGCTTCTTCCAGAAGATCAAAGCCCGCGTCGTCCTGAAGCAGAAGACCTTCGGGGTCGACAGCATCGAATTGCCGGGCATCGAATCCATGATCGAGTTCGCACGGAAGTTCCCGACGATCACGGTCGATAAGCCGTCGATCATCCGCTTTTCGACGACCGGCTACGAGAACCTGCTGCCGGGGCGTTCTTTCGAGACCATCGCGGCGAACCGCAACTATCTGGTCGGAACCGGATATTCGGAAGGTATCTACAGCGACCGTGCGCGGGTGCAGGACCTGATCAGCCAGCTCGAGTCGATCAACGCCATCCACGAAACCTATGGCTTCTCCGATCCCCGGATGGAGGAGGTCAAGGACAAGGCGACCGCCGACCTGAAGGCGCTGGACGGGCAGATGACCGGTTTCGGGAACGACCCTTTGGCCTCCTTCACCAAGCCGGCGCTGCCCTCGCTGGCCGAGGGCCTGCCCAGTGTGAGCTTCGAGAGCGGCCAGTCCGAGGCCTGGGGCGGCAACAACGTCGCCCCCTTCGACGACGTGGGTAAGGTCGGCGACTTCATCGGCAAATGCGCCCGCATCTCCAGCATCAAATTCCACACCGGCGAGTTCGTGACGGCGCTGATCGTCACCTACCAGGGCGTGGACGAGGCGACCGGGCTGCGCAAGGTCCATGGCGGGGAAGACCACACGGCAGGGTACGAACTCTTCCTGGAGAACGGCGACCGGATCGTCGAGGTCTCCGGCGAGGCGGGCGTCTATGTGGACCAGATGACCGTCAGGACGGCCGCGAAGCATTCCACCGCCGGAGGGGTCCCCCACGGGGCCAGCCCGTTTGGGTGGACGGCCGAGGCTGGACAGGTGCTGCTCGGCTTCCGCGGCCGGTCGGGCGCTTTCCTGGACCAGATCCAGGTCGTCTGGGTGAAGCTGCTGCCGACGGTGTGGAAGCCGCGCTTCTGATCCCGGCAGCGCCAGCCGCCGCGAAAGGTCGGTGACCGCGGCGCAATGCCGCAGGTTCGGAGCACACGGCCATCCACCGGTGTTGTGCGTGGGGCGGGCGACGGCCCCGCCCCACCACCCACCCAGGCCCCGCCCATCGGCGGCGGCCGACGCCGATGGATGCGCGCATGGACCTCGATCCGCTGATCCTCTCCCGCATCCAGTTCGCCTTCACCATCTCGTTCCACATCCTGTTTCCGTCCTTCACGGTCGGGCTGGCCTGCTGGATCGTGGTGCTGGAGGCGCGCTGGCTGATGACCGGCCGGGCGATGCTGCGCAGCCTGTCGGAGTTCTGGACGAAGATCTTCGCCATCTCCTTCGGCATGGGCGTGGTGTCGGGCATCGTCATGTCCTACCAGTTCGGCACCAACTGGAGCCGCTGGTCGGACATCGTCGGCAATGTGCTGGGGCCGCTGATCCAGTACGAGGTGGTGACCGCCTTCTTCCTGGAGGCGGCCTTCCTCGGCATCATGCTGTTCGGGCGCAGCCGGGTGCCGAAGGGCATCCATTTCATGGCCTGCTGCCTCGTAGCACTCGGCACGCTGATCTCCAGCTTCTGGATCCTGTCGGCCAACAGCTGGATGCACACACCGGCCGGGGCGGAGCTGCGGGCGGATGGGCGCTTCTATGTGCTGGACTGGTGGGAGGTGGTGTTCAACCCGTCCTTCCCCTACCGCCTCGCCCACATGCTGACGGCGATGTTCCTGACCACCAGCCTGGTGGTGGCGGGCTTCAGCGCCTGGTATCTGCTGCGCCGCCGGCACGAGCGGGAGGGCTGGATCGGCTATTCCATGGCGCTCGCCATGCTGACCGTGCTGGCGCCGCTCCAGATATTCCTGGGCGACCTGCACGGGCTGAACACGCTGGAGCACCAGCCGGCCAAGATCGCCGCCATGGAGGGCCATTGGGAGGGCGGGTCCGGAGCGCCGCTGATCCTGTTCGCCGTCCCCGACGAGGCCGCCGAGACCAACCGGTACGAGCTGGCGATCCCCGGCCTGTCCAGCCTGATCCTGACCCACGACTGGAACGGGGTGGTGCCCGGCCTGAAGCAGTTCGCGCCGGAGGACCGGCCGCCGGTGCTGATCCCCTTCTACGCGTTCCGCATCATGGTCGGCATCGGCTTTGTCCTGCTGGGGGTGGCTGTGCTGCACGTGGTCCTGCGGCTGACCGGCCGGCTGGAGAGCGCCCGCTGGTTCCAGCGGGTGGTCGTCGCCTGCACGCCGCTGGGTTTCGTCGCCATCCTCTGCGGCTGGTTCACCACGGAGGTCGGGCGCCAGCCCTGGACCGTCTACGGGCTGCTGCGCACCGGCGACAGCGTGACGCCCGCGCTCACCACCGGGGCGGCGCTGACCTCGCTGACCACCTTCGTCGTCGTCTACGCCTTCATCTACCTGTTCGGGACCTATTACCTCGTGCGCCTGCTGCGCAAGGGGCCGCAGTCGCCGACCTTCGACCAGGCTCAGCCGGCGGAGAACGATGTGCCGCGGCCCAAACGGCCGCTGTCGGTCACCGACGAACGCGCCGAACCGGCGGAGTGACGACGATGGAAGACTGGAGCCTCCTTACCCTCGCCTGGGTCGGCATCATCGGGCTGGCCGTGGTCATGTATGTGCTGATGGACGGGTTCGACCTGGGCATCGGCATCCTGTTCCCCTTCGTCGCCGGCGACGCCGACCGCGACGTGATGATGAACTCCGTCGCCCCGGTGTGGGACTTCAACGAGACCTGGCTGGTGCTGGGCGGGGCCGGACTGTTCGCGGCCTTCCCCATCGCCTACGCCACCGTGCTGCCGGCCATGTATCTGCCGCTGCTGGCGATGCTGATCGCCCTGGTCTTCCGCGGCGTGGCCTTCGAGTTCCGCTTCAAGGCGGGGCGCAGCCGCGGCTTGTGGAACACCGCCTTCTTCGGCGGCTCGCTGGTCGCCACCCTGGCGCAGGGGGTGGTGCTCGGCGCCTACCTCCAGGGCATCACGATCGAGGGGCGGCACTTCGCCGGCGGCATGTGGGACTGGGCGACCCCCTTCAGCCTGTTCTGCGGGCTGGCGCTGGTGGCGGGCTATGGGCTGCTGGGGGCGACCTGGCTGATCTGGCGCACCACCGGGCCGTTGCAGGGCTGGTGCTACGGTGTGGCACGCCGGCTGCTGCTGGCGGTCCTCGCCGGCATCCTGGTGGTGAGCGTGTGGACGCCGCTGCTCGACCCGCGGATCGCCGAGCGCTGGTTCTCCACGCCCAACCTGTTCTGGCTGACCCCGGTTCCCGTGGTCACCGCGCTGCTGGCGCTGTGGCTGTGGCGCTCGCTCGACCGCTGGCGGGAGCGGCAACCCTTCTTCCTGGCCTTGGGGCTGTTCCTGATGTCCTTCGGCGGGCTGGTGGTCAGCCTGTGGCCCTACCTGATTCCCTACAGCCACACGGTGTGGCAGGCCGCCGCCCCGCCGGAGACGCAGGTCTTCCTGCTCGTCGGCATGGCCTTCCTGATCCCGGCGGTGCTGGCCTACACCGCCTACAGCTACTGGGTGTTCCGCGGCAAGGTCACCGGTGGCTACCACTGATACCGGCGACCGCCGTCATGCTGCGCCGCACTGTCCCGAATCCGACATGAAACGGACGTTGTCGTCTTTGTGACACGACCACCCTTCCCGATTCTCATTTATTTCCAATAGGTTGACCCTCTTCCATCGGCTGGCACGGCGCTTGCTGGTATGACCGGCGCCGCCCGCGGGCCGGCGTATGGAAGAGGAGAGCGGGATGCACATCGTCGTCTGTATCAAGCAGGTGCCCGACAGCGCGCAGATCCGGATCCATCCGGTGACCAACACCATCATGCGCCAGGGCGTGCCGGCGATCATCAACCCGTACGACCTGTTCTCGCTGGAAGAGGCGCTGCGCATCAAGGACCGCACCGGCGCCCGGGTCACCGTGCTGACCATGGGACCGCCGATGGCGGAGAACTCCCTGCGCAAGGCGCTGTCCTTCGGCGCCGACGCCGCCGTGCTGCTGACCGACCGCAAGTTCGCCGGGTCCGACACGCTCGCCACCTCCTACGCGCTGACCTCGGCCATCCGCAAGCTGGCGGAGGAGGAGCCGGTGGACATCGTGTTCTGCGGCAAGCAGACGGTGGACGGCGACACCGCCCAGGTCGGCCCCGGCATCGCCACCCGGCTGGGGCTCCAGCAGCTCACCTACATCTCCAGCATCGATTCGGTCGACACCCAAGCGCGCGAGATCGTCGTGCACCGCCGCTCCGAAGGCGGGGTTCAGGTGCTGAAGACGGCGCTGCCCTGCATGATCACCATGCTGGAGGGCACCAACAGCATCCGCTTCGGCAGCATGGACGACATGTTCCGCGCCGCCCGCACGCCCCTGAGGGTGTGGAGCAAGGACGACGCCGCCGCCGACGAGACCAAGGTCGGGCTGAAGGGCTCGCCCACCGTCGTCTCCAAGGTCTTCGTGCCGAAGCCCAAGGCGGAGAAGGCGAAATTCATCGAGGCCGAGGGCGGCACGGCCGACGCGTTCGCCGCCGCCGCGGTCGAGGCGATCTTCGCCGCCCAGCCCAAGCTGTCGACCGACCTGCTGGCCCGCGCCGCCCAGGGCTGACGCGCCCGCGGCCCAGGGCCGCTGCCCACGGCCACCCCGACACACCCTTCCCCCGGAGCACACCCCGATGAGCGAACCGAGCAAGCCGCAGGGCCGCAAATTCCAGTTGCCCGAGCACCTGAAGGTCTACAAGGACGTCTGGGTGATCGTGGAGCAGGAGCGCGGGCAGGTCCATTCCGTCTCCCTGGAGCTGCTGGGCGAGGCGCGCAAGCTGGCCGACAAGCTGGGCGTCGCGGTGGGGGCCGTGGTGCTGGGCGAGGCCGGGCCGGACCTGGAGCGCATCTGCGGCGACGCCTTCGCCTACGGCGCCGACGTGGTCTACCGGGTCGCCGATCCCGTGCTGAAGGATTACCGCACCGATCCCTACTGCCGGGTGATGACCGACGTGGTCAACGCCTACAAGCCGGAGATCGTGCTGCTGGGCGCCACCACGCTGGGCCGCGACCTCGCCGGCGCCATCGCCACCACGCTGGCGACCGGGCTGACCGCCGACTGCACCGAACTCGACATCTACATGGAGAACCGCTCGCTGGCGGCGACCCGGCCGACCTTCGGCGGCACCCTGCTCTGCACCATCCAGACGCTGGCCTACCGCCCGCAGATGGCGACGGTGCGGCCGCGCGTGATGGCGATGCCGGAGCGCGACGACAGCCGGACGGGGCGCGTGGTCGATGTGTTCCCGGCCCTGGCCGAGGACAGCGTGATCACCAAGGTGCTGAGCTTCATCGCCGACCGCGAGCGCAACGAGGCGCAGCTCGCCTTCGCCGACATCATCGTGTCGGGCGGCAAGGGGCTGGGCAAGCCGGAGAACCTGAAGCTGGTCTTCGATCTGGCCGCGGTGCTGGGCGGCGAGGTCGGCGTCACCCGGCCGCTGATCCAGGCGGGCTGGGCCACCGCCGACCGGCAGGTCGGGCAGACCGGCAAGACGGTGCGGCCGAAGCTCTACATCGCCGCCGGCATCTCCGGCGCCATCCAGCACCGGGTGGGCATGGAGAAGTCCGACCTGATCCTGGCCATCAACACCGACAAGAACGCGCCGATCTTCGACTTCGCCCATCTGGGCATCGTCGGCGACGCGCTGAAGATCCTGCCGGCGCTCACCGACGCCTTCTCCCGGCGGCTGTCGGTCAACCGTCTGGCGAGCTGAGCCACCGCAACAGCCCCCCACCCCAACGGAACGAGGAGAGGACCAGGGCATGGTCGAAAAATTCGATGCCATCGTCGTCGGCGCCGGCCCCTCCGGCAACGCCGCGGCCTACACGCTGGCCAAGGGCGGGCTGAACGTCCTCCAGCTCGAACGCGGCGAATATCCGGGCGCCAAAAACGTCCAGGGCGGCATCATGTACGCCGCCGAGCTTGAGAAGATCATCCCCGACTTCCGCGACGACTGCCCGACCGAGCGCCACATCATCGAGCAGCGCGTCTGGCTGCTGGGCGACGACAGCTACATCGGCACCAACTACCGGTCGGACGCCTTCAACACCGACCGGCCCAACCGCTACACCATCATCCGCGCCAACATCGACAAGTGGTTCTCGGAGAAGATCCGCGAGGCCGGCGGCCTGCAGATCTGCGAGACCACGGTGACCGAGCTGATCCGCGACGGGTCGGGCAAGGTGATCGGCGTGCGCACCGACCGCGAGGGCGGCGAGATCCACGCCGACGTGGTGATCATGGCCGACGGCGTGAACGCGCTGCTCGCCAAGCGCGCCGGCTACCAGCCGGAGCTCCAGCCACAGAACGTGGCGCTGGCGGTCAAGGAGATCCTGTTCATCGACCCCGAACTGATCCAGCAGCGCTTCGGCGTGAAGGAGGAGGAGGGCGTCGTCATCGAGATCATGGGCAAGGTGACCAAGGGGATGGCCGGCACCGCCTTCCTCTACACCAACAAGGAATCGCTGACGATCGGCATCGGCTGCCTGATCTCCGACTTCAAGGCCGGGCAGTGCCCGCCCTACAAGATGCTGGAGGACCTGAAGGCGCACCCGGTGATCAAGCCGCTGATCGACGGGGCGGAGATGAAGGAATACGCCGCCCACATGATCCCGGAGGGCGGCTACAAGGCGATCCCGCAGCTCTACGGTCCCGGCTGGATGGTGGCCGGCGACGCCGCCCACTTCAACAACGCCGCCCACCGCGAGGGCTCCAACCTCGCCATGGCGTCCGGCCGCATGGCGGCGGAAACGGTGCTGGAGCTGAAGGCCAAGGGCCAGCCCTGCACCGCCGCCAACCTCGCCGCCTACAAGGCGAAGCTGGACCAGTCCTTCATCATGAAGGACCTGAAGAAGTACCGGAACCTGCCCTCCGTGCTGCACGGGAACAAACAGTTCTTCAGCGAATACCCCGATGTCATCAACGCCGCGGCGCACAACTGGTTCACCGTGGACAGCGTGGACAAGAAGACGAAGGAGAAACAGATCATGGGCTCCTTCGTGAAGACCCGCTCCGTCCTCGGTCTGGTCGGCGACGCCATCAAGCTGGTGAGGTCCGTGCGATGAGCCACATGGTCAAGATCGAAGAGAAGCTCTACCAGAACCGCTACATCGTCGATGAGAGCCGGCCGCACATCCACATCCGCAGCGCGGACGTGTGCAGCGGCTCGTGCAGCGCCAAGCCCTGCACCGTCTGCTGCCCGGCCGCCTGCTACACGCTGGGCGAGGACGGCGGCGTGACGCTGGCCACCGACGGCTGCCTGGAATGCGGCACCTGCCGCGTCATCTGCCAGGACAACAAGAACATCGCCTGGGACTACCCGCGCGGCGGCTACGGCATCAGCTACAAGTTCGGCTGATCCACGGGCGCCGCGTCCACCCGCCGGCCCCGCCCGCCCCGCCCCTCCCCCGGCGGCGGGCGGGGCCGGCGGGTGCTTCACCTCAGACAGGGCACAACGCGCCGCGTCACCCCACCTGTTCGACCACGAACACCCGCGGCGGGGCGACGAACTCGTCCTGGGCGGCGATGATCTGCAGTTCGCGGGTGCCGGCGCGGCGGGTCGCCTCGAAGATGGCGTAGATCGCCGCCGCCGCCCCTTCCAGGGCGCGGGCGGGGTCGCGGCTGCGCAGGTAGTGCGCGAGGAACAGAGCCGCCACAGCGTCGCCGGAACCGTTGGGCGCCGGGTCCAGCGGCAGGCGCGGGGTGGAGACGATCCAAGCGCCGGCTTCGCCGCCGTCGGCCAGCATCTCGATGCGGTCGGCCGGCCCGTCCTCGCGCAGCAGGCTGGTCACCAGCACCAGCCGCGGCCCGGTCGCCCGCACCGCCGCGGTGGCGGCCAGCGCGTCGGCCAGAGTGCGGATGGGGTGGCCGGCCAGGAACTCCAGTTCGAACTGGTTGGGTGTCACGATGTCGGCCGCGGGAACCGCATGCTCCTTCATGAAGTCGGGAATGCCCGGCCGCACGAAGAAGCCGCGCCCCACGTCCCCCATCACCGGATCGCAGCAATAGATGGCATCCGGGTTGAGGGCCTTGACCCGCGCCGCCGCCCCGACGATCGCCTGCCCCAGCGCGGCGTCGCCCATGTAGCCCGACAGCACCGCCGAGCAACGCTCCAGCGCGCCGCGCGCGGCCACACCGTCCAGCACGTCGGCGATGTGCCCGGCGCTGAAGACCTGCCCGGTCCAGGAGCCGTAGCCGGTGTGGTTGGAGAACTGCACCGTGTTCACGGCGATGACGTCGATGCCCAGACGTTGCAGCGGGAACACCGCGGCGCGGTTCCCGACATAGCCGTAGGCGACGTGCGATTGGATGGAGAGGACGGTCTGCATGGCCGCGAACTCTAGGCCAAGGCCCGCAAGCCCGCAAACGGGAAGCGCGCAGGGCACCCCGCGCGCGCCGCATGCTGCACCGCCAAACGCAGATCAGGTATGCGAGACGGATCACACATGTTTCGGAAAGAAAATCTTTACGACACACGAGTATAACACGAACAAAATAAGGTGCGTCCCGCACCGCAGAACGTGGGAGAGTCGATCATGTCAGTGGAGCTGACCGGAATTTCGTTGCGCCGGCGCGGACACGGGATGACCAGCGTGTCGGGTTATGTTGCGTTGCATGGAAATGGCGAGGTCGAATTCTGCGGTGCGGCAGCCGAACAGGGCGCACTGATCCGCGACGCGCTCGACCGTGCCGACATGATGGCCCCACCCCGTGATCTGCGGGCCGAACGCGCCTTCGCGCCGAGCTGCGCGACCTGCCCGCTGGTCGGCCGCGCCACCCCCAGCTGCGCCTGCATCCAGGCCGAGGGCTGGCGGGTCGGCGGCGTGACCGGCTCCGCGACGGTCCGCATCCGCCCGGAGCTGCCGGCCACCCTGACCGGCACGGTCGACGACGTGACCCGCGGCCAGCTCCGGCGCGAGCTGGCGGCTTTCGCCGCCGGCCGCTCCATGGGCGGCGTCCGCGCGGCGTGACGCAGGGCGCGATGGTGGACACGGGGGGACTCCCCGGCTAATCAACGGGCTGCCGACCGATCCCCGCAGGAAGGAAGACAGCCATGGCGAGCGCCGTCCGTCCCCGCCGCAGCGTGCTCTACATGCCCGGCTCCAACCCGCGCGCCCTGGAGAAGGGGCGCGGGCTTGCCGCCGACGGACTGATCCTGGACCTGGAAGACGCGGTGGCGCCGGACGCCAAGGCGGCGGCGCGCACCACCATCCGCGACGCGCTGGCCGCCGGCGGCTATGGCCGGCGGGAGCTGGTCGTGCGGACCAACGCGCTGGCCTCCCCCTGGGGCTATGACGACCTTGTGATGGCCGCGACCAGCGGTGCGGACGCCGTGCTGCTGCCGAAGGTGGAAAGCGCCGACACCGTGCGCCAAGCCGAATCGGTGTTGCGCACGGCCGGCGCGCCGGACGGGCTGGCCATCTGGTGCATGATGGAAACTCCGCTCGGCATGCTGCGGGCGGCGGAGATCGCCGCGGCCAGCCCGCGGCTGGGCGCTCTGGTCATGGGCACCTCCGACCTCGCCAAGGACCTGCATGCCGCCCACACCCGCGACCGGCTGCCGATGATCACCAGCCTCGGCCTCTGCCTGCTGGCGGCGCGCGCCTACGGCCTCGCGATCCTCGACGGGGTGCACCTCCACCTCGACGACGAGGAGGGCTTCGCCCACGCCTGCCGCCAGGGGCGGGAGCTGGGTTTCGACGGCAAGACCCTGATCCACCCCAAGACCATCGCCACCTGCAACGCCGCCTTCGCGCCCTCGGCCGACGAGGTCGCACAGTCCAGACGCATCATCGACGCCCACGCCGCGGCGCTGGCCGAGGGCAAGGGCGTGGTCGTGGTGGACGGCCGGCTGGTCGAGAACCTGCACGTGGACAGCGCGCGACGCCTCGTGGCGCTGGCCGACGCCGTCGCCGCGATGGGGTAAGCCGTAGGACTCCGCCCTTCGGCGCGGGAGACGCCCATCGGATTGCTAGCGCTCCCTACCCGTTGGGGGAACGGACGCTTCGACTTTGGAACCATTCCATCATCACCACGGTTTCCTGCCCAGTGGCTGAGGTGGAGATGGCCGATGTCCGCAAAGGAAGGTGGGCGCACGTCCAACCGCGGGTTCGCGTCGATGGACCGTGAGCGTCAGAGACAGATCGCCAGCAAGGGCGGCGAGAGCGTGCCGGCGTCGAAGAGAAGTTTCTCCAAGAATCCGGAACTCGCCGCGGAGGCCGGCCGCAAGGGCGGCCGCAGCGTGCCCGCATCGTCGCGCAGCTTCTCGCGCGATCCCTCGCTCGCCGCGGAAGCGGGGCGCAAGGGCGGGCAGGCGAGTCACGGTGGACGGAGCACGGAGCTCCCGGACGCCGACTGAGGTTTGAACGGGGAGGACGTTGGGTCGGGGCGAAGCCGTCGACCCAACGTCCGTCTCCTTACGACGACACCTTATCCAGCTCGCGCAGGATCGAGTCGCCCATCACCGTGGTGGAACAGCGCGCCATGCCCGGGGCCATGATGTCGGCCGTGCGCATGCCGCCGCCGAGCACGTTCTGCACCGCCTTCTCGATCATGTCGGCGTCCTGGCCGCGGTCGAAGGAGTAGCGCAGCGCCATCGCGAAGGACAGCATCGTGGCGATCGGGTTGGCGATGTCCTTGCCGGCGATGTCCGGGGCCGAGCCGTGCACCGGCTCGTACAGCGCCTTGCGGTTGCCCGCCGCGTCCGCCGCACCCAGCGAGGCCGACGGCAGCATGCCCAGCGAGCCGGTGAGCATCGCCGCCTCGTCCGACAGGATGTCCCCGAACAGATTGTCGGTGACGATCACGTCGAACTGCTTGGGGTTCTTCAGCAGCTGCATGGCGCAGTTGTCGGCGTACATGTGCTGCAGCTCGACGTCCGTGAAGGACTCCTTGTGCAGCTTCGTCACCTCCTCCCGCCACAGCAGGCCGGATTCCATGACGTTCGCCTTTTCCACCGAGTGCAGCTTCCGGCCGCGCTGGCGCGCCAGCTCGAAGGCGACGGTGGCGACGCGGCGGATCTCGCTGGTCGTGTAGGACTGGGTGTTCAGGCCGCGGCGCTCGCCGTTGCCCAGATCGGTGATGCCGCGCGGCTCACCGAAATAGACGCCGCCGGTCAGCTCGCGGACAATCATGATGTTCAGGCCGCGGACCACGTCGGCCTTCAGGGTGGAGGCATCCACCAGCGCGTCGAAGACGATGGCCGGGCGCAGGTTGGCGAACAGCCCCAGCTCCTTGCGCAGCGCCAGCAGGCCCGCCTCCGGCCGCTTGTCGAAACCGATGTTGTCCCATTTCGGGCCGCCGACGGCGCCGAGCAGCACGCAATCGGCCGCCTTCGCCTCGGCCAGCGTCTCGTCCGCCAGGGGAACACCGTGCGCGTCGATGGCGGCACCGCCAACCAGGCCTTCGCTGACGTCGAAGGTGAGGCCGCGCTTGCGGTCCATCCAGTCGATGACCCGGCGGACCTGACGCATCACCTCCGGACCGATGCCGTCACCGGGGAGGAACAGGATCTTCTTGTTGGCGGGCATGTTGCGGTCTCCGCGTTCAATACTCGGTGTCGATGGCTCAGGTGATGACGGTGGCAACGCCCGCTCAACGAAACGATGGCGTATGTCCGTAAGAGGTCAGCCCCACATCCAGGGCTGGCTGCCGCGCTGCGCGCCCTCGTAGGCGTCGATGGTCGCGGCCTGCTGCATGGTCAGCCCGATGTCGTCCAGGCCATTGAGCAGGCAGTGCTTGCGGAACGGGTCCACCTCGAAGGGGATGCGGCCGCCGTCCGGCCCCGTGATCTCCTGCTTCTCCAGGTCGATGGTGACCACCGCGTTGGCGCCGCGCGAGGCGTCGTCCAGCAGCAGGTCCACCTGCTCCTTCGGCAGCTTGATCGGCAGGATGCCGTTCTTGAAGCAGTTGTTGTAGAAGATGTCGGCGAAGCTCGGCGCGATGACGCAGCGGATGCCGAAATCGAGCAGGGCCCACGGCGCGTGCTCGCGCGAGGAGCCGCAGCCGAAATTCTCGCCGGAAACCAGGATCGAGGCCTTGCGGTAGGCCGGCTTGTTCAGGACGAAGCCGTAGATCTCCTGCCCGTCGGCGGTGTAGCGCATCTCCTCGAACAGGTGCTTGCCGAGCCCGGTGCGCTTGATGGTCTTCAGGAACTGCTTGGGAATGATCATGTCGGTATCGACGTTGATCATCGGCAGCGGGGCGGCAACGCCGGTAAGAACGGAGAAGGGTTCCATGGGCCGGTAACCTGTCGAGCAAGGAAGCGGCACGGGGTGCCCCGCACCGGGGAGACGGTGAATAGCATTCCGGCTGCGCCAATGCAAAAGGAAGCTTGCCACATTTCCGGCCCGTCGGGTGCGAAAGCACATGGCGCGACGCATCGGAAGGAAAGATTCTTCCCATGGTGGTGCATGCCGACGGGGCCGGTCAGGCTGCGTCCATCCGGCGGTTGCGGCCACGCCGTCGGCGGGCTATCCCGTGGCACATGAAGCGAGCATGAACGAGCGATGATGACCGACCTTGCCAGCCTGTTGCCCGGCCGTTTCGGCCATCTCGTCCGCCAGCTCGGCGCCTTCGGGGGGGTCGGGGTGATCGGGCTGTTGGTGGACATGGCGGTGGTGTGGCTGTGCCTGCGCGGGGCCGGGCTCAATCCCTATGCGGCGCGTGCCGTGTCGTTCCTGGTTGCCGCGACGACGACCTGGGTGCTGAACCGCGCCTTCACCTTCCGCGGCGCCCGGCCGGAGGCGGCACACCGGCAGTGGGCGAAGTTCCTGGCCGCCAACGCCGTCGGCGGCGCCGTGAACTATGGCGTCTACGCGGCGCTGGTGAGCGGTGTCGGCTTCTTCGCGGCGGTGCCGGAAGCGGCGGTGGCCGTGGGGTCGCTCGCCGGGCTGGGCTTCAATTTCACGGCGTCGCGCACGCTGGTGTTCCGAGGCGCATGACCGCCCGCCATCCGGCGCATGCATGGCTGTGCTTGCGGACATGCACCTCTTTTCCGCACCGCAGCACCTTGTCCCGCGACAGGACCTTGCCACCTCAAGGAGAGTGACGGCGTGAGCGGGGGCCGCCGTCCCGAATGACGTTACGACAGGCAGGGTACCCCGATGACCATGAAGGATGTGATCGCGGCGTGGGCCGCGGGCGTGATGGCGGTCGTCGTCGCGCTGGGCGGTCTGACGGTCGCGTCGGCCAACTCGACGGCCACGTCGACGGCTGGAATGCCGTCCACCGTGCGCTCGTTGGAATCCGCCGCCTATGGCGGCGCCGACTGGGCGATGGATGTTTGGGAGACGACCGGCACCATTCCGGCGCGTCCGGCGGTTGGGGACCGCCACGCGCCGGAGGATCCGATCGACCCCGTGGAAGACGAGGCGATGAACAGCGTGCTGGCCGGGCCTTGAGGCCCTGCCAGCCGTTTCGCCGTCAATAGGGCCGCCACCGCGTGAAATGGGCGAACAGCGCCAAGCTGGCCGCCACGGTGGCGTTCAGCGACTCCACCGCCCCGGTGGTGGGCACGGCGAGGCGGCGCAGGGGCAGCCCGTCGGGCAGCCCCTGCCCCTCCTCCCCCAGCACCAGCCGCAGGTCGCGCGGCCAGTCGAATCGCGTCAGATCCTCGCCACCGCCATCCAGCGCCAGCACCGGCCCGGCGATGCCGCCAAGCTCCGCCCAGGACGGGCCGCGCAGCAGCGTCAGCGCGAAGGGGGCGTTGGCGGCGGCGCGCAGGCAGCGGGGGTGGAAGGGGTGTGCCGCTTCCGCCATCAGCACCACCCGGCGCGCGCCGAAGGCCGCCGCGCTGCGCAGCGCGGCTCCCAGATTGTTGGGGTCGCCCAATGCGCAGACCAGCTCCAGCCCCTGTGGCGGCTGCGACGGGTCGAGTGCCGGCATCTCCGGCACCGTGCCGACCAGGAGGGGGAAGCCGGTCCCGGCCACGTCCAGCCGCTCGAACAGCGGCTTCGCCAACAGATAAGGGGCGACGCCGGGCGGCAGCGTCAAGGCGGCGAGCGCGTCCGCGCCAACCGACAGCGCGGCGACGAAGCGGCCGGGGTGCGCGGCCAGCGCCTCCGGCACCGTCTTGCGGCCGGACAGCAGGAAATGCCCGTGCTTCCTGATGCCGCGCCCGTCCAGCACCGCCTCCCACAGCTTGAACTGCGGGTTCTGCGGGCTTTCCAGGGTGCGGAGGCGGTCACGGCTCATGACCTCCGTCAATAGTGGGCCGGGCGACCCGCCGCAAGCCCCGCCGGGCATGGACTCGCGGGCCAGGGTCGCCATATAACGGCGTCATGATGCGGGAATTCCTGAAAATGCATGGGCTCGGCAACGACTTCGTCGTGATCGACGCCCGCCGTGAACCCTACGCCCCCAGCGAGGCCGAGGTGCGCGCCATTGCCGACCGCCGGACCGGCGTGGGCTGCGACCAGTTCATCGTGCTGAATCCCGCCGTCACCCCCGGCGTCTCCGGCTTCATGCGCATCCACAACGCCGACGGCAGCGAGGTGTCGGCGTGCGGCAACGCGTCCCGCTGCGTCGGCTGGCTGCTGATGGAGGAGGCGGGAGCCGACCGTGCCCGCTTCGAAACCAACGCCGGTGTGCTGGAGGCCACCCGCGGCCCCGCCGGGACGGTGACGGTGGACATGGGGCCGGCGCGCCTCGCCTGGAACGAGATTCCGCTGGCCGGCCCTGCCGACACGCTGCGGCTCGACGTGGAGCATGGCGGCTTCGCCGGCCCGGTGGCGGTGAGCATGGGCAACCCGCACGCCGTTTTCTTCGTCGACGATGCCGAGGCGGTGCCGCTGGCCGAGGTCGGCCCGGCGCTCGAACATCACGCCGCCTTCCCCGAGCGCACGAATGTGGAGTTCGCGACGGTGCTGTCGCCCACCCGCATCCGCATGCGGGTGTGGGAGCGCGGCGCCGGCATCACCCAGGCCTGCGGCAGCGGCGCCTGCGCGACGGCGGTCGCCGCCATCCGTCGCGGCCTGACCGCCCGCAAGGCCGACGTGGTGCTCGACGGCGGCACGCTCACCATCGAGTGGCTGGAGAACGGCCACGTCCTGATGACCGGCCCGGTCGCCCACAGCTTCACCGGCCGGCTGTCGGCCGGTCTGGGCGGGACATGAGCGACGGCACCACCCCCCGCGACCCCGAGATCGTCACCTTCGGCTGCCGGCTCAACGCCTACGAGTCGGAGGTGATGCGCGGGCATGTGCGCGCCGCCGGGCTCGACCGTGTGGTGATCGTCAACACCTGCGCCGTCACGTCGGAGGCCGAGCGGCAGGCGCGCCAGACGATCCGCAAGCTGCGGCGGGAAAACCCGGACGCCCGCATCGTCGTCACCGGCTGCGCCGCCCAGATCGACCCCGCCCGCTTCGCCGCCATGCCGGAGGTGGATCAGGTCCTCGGCAACCAGGAGAAGCTGCAGCCCGAAAGTTGGGGTCTCGCCCCGGCCGAGCGGGTGGCGGTCAACGACATCATGGCGGTGCGCGAGACGGCCGCCCATCTGATCGCCGGCTTCGAGGACCGCGCCCGCGCCTTCATCCAGGTGCAGCAGGGCTGCGACCACCGCTGCACCTTCTGCATCATCCCCTTCGGCCGCGGGCCGTCGCGCTCCGTCCCCATCGGCCGGGTGGTGGAGCAGGTGCGCGCCCTGGTCGCCGCCGGCTACAACGAGGTGGTGCTGTCCGGCGTGGACATCACCAGCTACGGCCCCGACCTGCCGGGCGCCCCGACCTTGGGGCAGATGGTGCGGCGGCTGCTGGCGCTGGTGCCGGAGCTGCCGCGGCTGCGCCTGTCCTCCCTCGACCCGGTGGAAATCGACGACGATTTGTGGCGCCTGATCGCCGAGGAGCCGCGGCTGATGCCGCACCTGCATCTCAGCCTTCAGGCCGGCGACGACATGGTGCTGAAGCGCATGAAGCGCCGCCATCTGCGCGCCGACGCGATAGCTTTTTGTGAGCGGGCGCGGAGCCTGCGGCCCGACATGGTGTTCGGGGCCGACCTGATCGCCGGCTTCCCAACCGAGACCGACGCGATGTTCGAGAACACGCTGGCGGCGGTGGACGAGTGCGGGCTGACCTGGCTGCACGTCTTCCCCTACAGCCCGCGGCCCGGAACGCCCGCCGCCCGCATGCCGCAGGTGCACGGCTCCGTCCGGCGCGAGCGCGCCGCCCGCCTGCGCGAGGCGGGGGAGCGGGCCGCCGCGCGCACGCTGGCCGGTCTGGTCGGCCGCCGCGCGACCGTGCTGGTCGAGAAGGACGATCTCGGCCGCACCGAACATTTCGCCCCCATCCGCCTCGGCGCCGTGCTCCCCGCGGGTTCGCTGGTCGAGGCGCTGGTGACCGGGCTCGAAGGCAACGAACTGCGCGGTCGCCCGTTGCGGGACGAGAGCGCAGTCGAAAGGAACGTCGCATGATCCTCCGCTGGTTCGGCCGCAAGAAGCCCGAGGACGAGGCGCCAGAGAAGGCCGTCGACCAGACAGTTCCGGAACCGGTCGTGGAGCCGGAGGTCCCCGGCGAGGCCCCGCCCCCGCCCGCGGTCGAGACACCCGCCCCGCCCCCGATCGCCCCGCCCGACAAGCCGGAGGAGCGCGAGGACGAGCCCGAGCACGCACCGGCCCAGGCCGCCGCCCTCGCCCCCGAGGAGCCGGAGCCGAAGAAGAAGGGCTGGCTGTCGCGACTGAAAAAGGGGCTGTCCAAATCCTCCTCCCGGCTGACCGAGGGCATCACCGGCATCTTCACCAAGCGCAAGCTGGACGACGCGGCGCTGGAGGAGCTGGAGGAGCTGCTGATCACCGCAGACCTCGGCCCCACGACCGCCGCGAAGATCACGGCGGAGCTGGCCCGCACCCGCTTCGGCAAGGAGATCGGGCCGGAGGAGGTGAAGACCATCCTGGCCGCTGAAGTGGCGAAGATCGTCGAGCCGGTGGCGAAGCCCCTGGTCATCGATCCGAGCCTCAAACCGCACGTGATCCTGGTCGTCGGCGTCAACGGCACCGGCAAGACCACCACCATCGGCAAGCTGGCCCGCCAGTTCCGGGAGGAGGGGCGCACGGTCATGCTGGCGGCGGGCGACACCTTCCGCGCCGCCGCCGTCAGCCAGCTCAAGATCTGGGGCGAGCGCACCGGCTGCCCGGTGGTGGCGAAGGACACCGGGGCCGACGCCGCCGGCCTCGCCTACGAGGCGGTGGAGCGGGCGCGGGCCGAGGGGGTGGATGTGCTGCTCATCGACACCGCCGGCCGGCTCCAGAACAAGGCCGGGCTGATGGACGAGTTGCGCAAGATCGTCCGCGTCATCAAGAAGGTCGACCCGACCGCCCCGCACACCACTCTGCTGACGCTGGACGCCACCACCGGCCAGAACGCCCACAGCCAGGTCGAGGTGTTCCGCGACATGGTCAGTGTCGGCGGCCTGATCCTCACCAAGCTCGACGGCTCCGCCCGCGGCGGCGTGCTGGTGGCGCTGGCCGAGAAGTTCAAGCTGCCGGTCCACGCCATCGGCGTGGGCGAGGGCGTTCACGACCTCCGCCCCTTCGAGGCGAAGACCTTCGCGCGGTCGCTGATGGGGCTGGAGAGCTGAGAGAGGCCGCCGTCGCGGAAGCGTCCGCGTCAGCGGTCCATCCAGATGATGGCAGCGGTGATCGTGTGCTGCCCGGCGATCCGCACCGGTTCGCCATCCGCGAGCGTGACGGGGCCCGGAAGCGGCCGGAGCAGCTAGCCCCAGCAGGACCGGGCGTCCGGCTGCGGCCATTGGTCCGGCTGGCTGAACGCGAAGCGGAACAGCGCGGCCCCATCCGACACCAGATGCAGGTCCTCCCGGCCGACCTCCACGCTGTAGGACGGCGCCGCCAGCGCGTCGAAGCGCGACAGGTCGAAGCCGCCGTGGGTCGCCATGCGGCGCCTGTCCAGCGAATGGTCGAATCCCAGGGCGACCATGACGGAGCCCGCCGCCGGGATCACCGTGCCGCCGGGGCGCAGCAGGCGGGCCACCGCGTCCCGGCGGGTCGGCGGGACGCCTTCCGCCAGCAGCCCGTGGTCCACGATCTCGGACACGATCACGTCGGCCGGCCGTTCCAGGTGCTCGCCGATCCGCAGGTCGCGTGAACTCACCGGCAAGGGCGGCGACGGCCGGATTCATCCCGCACCCGGTCACCCGTTCGGCTCCGGCCCTGGCCGCCATCAGGCTCAGAAGGCCGGTGCGGTCCGGCTGTGGCAGCACGGCGCGCGCCGCCCGAACGGTCGCCGCAAACTGGCGCGTCGCGCCGGAAATGTCGAGCGGCGGTTGATTCCCCCAGGTCACGGGGGCCGTGGGTCAAGGGGGGGCCGTGGGACGACGGCGCGTTCAAGGCGCGGAGTCCTTGCCCTTGCTCCATGCTTCGAGCCGACGGAGCAGTGCCTCGAACGCGCGCCGCTTCCGGCTGTCTTCGACGCCCGACCAACGGTCCTGATGCGTCCTGAGGTGGTCCAGGAGCTTGGCCGCCCAGTCCGCCTGACGGCTTGCCAATATTTCGTAGGCCTTGGTGCGCACGGGTTCGGCAATGAGGAAGATGAGGATCTGCAGGATCAGGTCCGACATCTCGCCGAACTTCGGTTCCTCGACGGTGCCGCCGCCGGTTTCGGCGGTCTCCAGGATGCCCTCGCCGATCAGGTCGAAGGTCTCCAGCTCGTCCGGTGCGACCTCGGCCAGAACGTCGCGGATCAGCGCCAGTGCCAGGGTGTTGCTGTTCGTCGTCATCGTAGCGGGCCTTGTTGTGGAGGACGCCGTGTGACCATCCGTTTCAAGGGTCCGACCTTGCTTTCCAGCGAAGCGACCATAGGCGGAACGGGTAGGGTGCCAGACCGATCAGCAGGGCGACAAGCACCGGTTCGGGATCGGCCACCATCGGTGAAAGATCCAAGGAGGTCAGCCAGTCGTTCAGCCGGAGCTGGAGCGCCTCGGTGTCCAGCCGGCCGCGGAACTCCTCCGACACCAGCGGGATGATGTACCAGAGCAGATACATGCCGAAGAGGATGCCCAGGAACAGCGACCCACCTTCCAGCAGCAGCGGCCAGGCGCGGCGCTTCTCGATGGGCCGGCGCATCTGGGCCAGGTTGTTGGTGGCGGCGAAGGCGGCGATCGCGAGCGTGACGATGGTGGCGACGTCGAACGCACTGCCGCCATGGCCGAACACGAAGGTGACGAGGATCGCGTAGCTGCCGATCAAGCCGGCGACCAGCAGGACCACCCAGGACTGCATGCGTCCGACCGCATGGATGCCACGGATCATTCCTTCTGTAAGCGCCACGCGCCCCGCAGCGGAACGGGCCGCGGGTTCGGCGTCCCCACCGGTCATCGACCGGGCGCCCTCGACGGTCCAGCGGCGTGCCAGGATCCAGCCGGTAACCAGGATCAGCGCGGCCGGCATCCAGGGATAGGCGAGGCCGACGATCCACCCATTGTAGGCCGGATCGCTGCCGAGCCAGGGGCCGACCTCCATCACCCAATAGGCGATCAGCGGCGCCACCCCGCCGAAGGCCAGCAGAGCGGGCATGCCGACCAGCGCCCAGCCGAGGAGGGTGCGCGGGCGTGCGCCGGATGCCGCGGCCCAGCGCAGAGGAAGGACGAAGGCCGCCACCATCAGCGCATCGACCGCCAGCACCATGGACATGCCCATGAGGCCGAGCGGGCCGACGCTCACCCAGCAGACGAGGCGAAGGACGATCCAGTTGAACAGCAGCGACGACACCAGCACGAAGATGCGGTCGGTCGCCCGGCGTTCGATGAAGGACAACCGCTCCTGCGGATTCGGATCGCTGGCGCGGACCAGGTAGCCGGTCGGCGGTGCCGGCTTTTCCCCCGCGTAGCAGAGATCCGCGGTCTCGCCACTGCCGTCATGGGCGAAGGTGTCCGCCGAGAACTCCTTGATCTGCCCGAAGGCCGCGGCGGCGGCGCCGTTCCAACGGTACATCGCCTGGAACACCACCACCCCGATCCCCAGCACGAGCAGGGGGCGCAGCCACTCCGGAGCCCAGAAGATGGGGGTCAGCAGGATCGCGACGGCCGTGGCGATCGCCGCACCGACCAGGGCCGCCAGGCGCCCGAACAGAGTGCCGGCCACCCGCCAGCTGTTGTCGCCGGTGGCCGCGTGGAACCACTCGTGCCACAGGATGAACCGGTAACCGCGCCCCGCCAGCGCCCGCTTCACCGCCTGCGGACTGAGAACGATCGCCGATCGCTCGACCGCCGTGTTCTCGCCGGGCGTCGACCAGACCTCGCGACCACGCAGCGGTTCCGGAAGCGGGTCGGTCACCGCAGGATGGTCGAGCCGTTTCGCCCGTTTGGCTCGGCGGCGCAGATGATGCCGCAGGATGCCGACAAGCAGCAGCACGCCGGCGATGACTGCGATCGTCCCGGCGGTCAGGCCGTACAGCTTCCAGAGCTCGCCCGTATCCCGGATCGCCGTACGGAACACCTCCATCTGCTCGGCCGGAGGCAGGGTATAGACGCCGTTCAAGTCGGAGATGAATCCAACCATCCCGACTATCACGAATACGAACAGGATTCCCGACGCCGCCAGACTGGCGAGGATCGCGAGCAGACCTTGAAGGGCGGCATAGGCCAGGGTCAGCGACCGGCCTGCGTGTAAGGTTTCCGTTGCGCGCTCGGAGGGCACGGGCGGCTCCTGTTGCACTTCCATATGCCTGTCCGGGCGATCCTATCACCCGCGAGCATTGGGGCAAAGGACGCGTGGGCGAACGGTTGTATCGCGGCACGGCCGGCGCCTCTCGCGGTGCGCGGCCCCCGCGCTTGTCGGACCGATCACTGTTGGTACACACTGTGACCAAGCCCGCCGGTGACGGGCCGCGTCCTTCCCGTGGTGCCGGAGCATTCATGCGTCCCAACCCCACCGCCCCGCTTCCCCCCGGCCCCGTCGGCAGCTTCGACAGCGCGGACGACGCGCTGGAGGCGGTGCGCCGGATCCATGACCACAACACCGCCTTCCTGCGCGGCCGTTTCCAGGCCTACGCCCGCGGCGAGGAGGCGGACGCGCGGAGCGGCGCGCATTACCCCTATGTGTCGTTGACCACGGAAAGCGGGGCGGCGGTCGATTCGCGGCTCGCCTACGGCTTCGTCGAAGGGCCGGGACGCTACGCCACCTCGCTGACCCGGCCCGACCTGTTCGACCGCTATTACCGGGAGCAGCTCAGCTTGCTCATCCGCAACCACGGCATACCGCTGGAGGTGGGGGTGAGCGCCGAGACCATCCCCATCCACTTCGCCTTTCCCCGCGGCATGCATGTGGAAGGCGACCTGACGCCGGAGCGGCTGGCGCGGCTGCCGGACCTGTTCGACCTGCCCGACCTCGCCCGCATGGACGACACCATCGTCAATGGCACCTTCGAGGCGGCGGACGGCGTGCCCAAGCCGCTGGCCCTGTTCACCGCCCCGCGGGTGGATTTCTCGCTGCACCGGCTGCGCCACTACACGGCGACCGACCCGGACGATTTCCAGAACTTCGTCCTGTTCACCAACTACCAGTTCTATGTGGACGAGTTCATCCGGCTGGCGCACGACATCATGGAGCCGACGGACGACGCGGAGCTTGCGGACTACCGCCGGCAATACGACCGCTTCGTCGAGCCGTGGGACATCGTCACCCACAACCGCAACCTGCCCGGCGCGCCGGACCCGGCCGACGCGACGCTGACCCGCCGCCTCCGCCTGCCGCAGATGCCGGCCTACCACCTGACCCGGCCGGACGGGAACGGGATCTCGTTGGTCAACATCGGCGTCGGCCCGTCCAACGCCAAGACGATCACCGACCACATCGCGGTGCTGCGTCCGCACGCCTGGATCATGCTGGGCCACTGCGCCGGCCTGCGCTCCACCCAGCGGCTGGGCGACTATGTGCTGGCGCACGGCTATGTGCGCGACGACCATGTGCTGGACGCCGACCTGCCCACCTGGGTCCCGGTGCCGGCGCTGGCCGAGGTGCAGCAGGCGCTGGAGACGGCGGTGGGGCGGGTCACCGGCCTGACCGGCTACGCCCGCAAGAGCGTGATGCGCACCGGCACGGTGGCGACCATCGACAACCGCAACTGGGAGCTGCGCGACCACCGCGAGCCTTTGGAACGCTTCAGCCAGAGCCGGGCCATCGCGCTCGACATGGAAAGCGCCACCATCGCCGCCAACGGCTTCCGCTTCCGGGTGCCCTACGGGACCCTGCTCTGCGTGTCGGACAAGCCGATGCACGGGCAGCTCAAGCTGCCGGGCATGGCCGACCGCTTCTACCGCGAGCGGGTGGACCAGCATCTGAAGATCGGCCTGCTGGCGATGGAGCTGCTGCGCGAACAGGGCATGGAAACCCTGCATTCCCGCAAGCTGCGCAGCTTCGCCGAGGCGGCCTTCCAGTAGGCGGCGGCCGGCGGTAACCCGAAAGAGTTCGCCCCTGCTGTCCTCCGGCGCCCTATCTCGCACTGCGACGATGGTGCTGATTTCGGGAGCGGGTGGATGCGGGTCCGGTGTGCGGCGGCGGTGACGGCGCTGGGGATGATGTGGGCGGCGCCGGCGGCGGCGCAGACCTTTGGCGTGTGGTTCGACAACGACATCATCGCGGGCAACGACCAGTATTACACCAACGGCATCCAGCTCTATTACATCACCCCGGAGCGGCTGATCGGCGGCGTCGACTGGCTGTCCGACCAGGTTCCAGGTGCGGCCATGCCGACCAGACGGCGCTACGGCTTCGCGCTGGGCCAGAAGATGTTCACCCCCCGCGACCTGTCGCGCGTCAACCCCGACCCCAAGGACCAGCCCTACGCCGGCTGGCTCTACGGCCGCCTGTCCGTGGTTACGGAGGAGGCGACGCAGGCCGACACCTTCGAGTTGGACCTGGGCGTGGTCGGCCCGCTGTCGCTGGCGGAGGACACGCAGAAGTTCGTGCACCGTGCCGTGTCCGGATCCACATACCCGCGAGGCTGGAGCCACCAGCTGGAGAACGAGCCGGGCATCGTCCTGACCTACCAGCGGGCGTGGCGCACGGCGGAGCCGCAGCGGGTGGGACCGTTCCAGATGGACGTGACGCCGCACGCGCTGGCCAGCGTCGGCAACATCGTCACCTTCGCCGGCGGCGGCGCCACCATCCGCTTCGGCCAGGGCATGGAGCCGCTGATCGGCCCGCTGGTGGACCGTCCCATCACCCCCATCCCCTATCAGGATTCGGTGGGCCAGGGATTCACCTGGTACCTCTACGCCAGCGCGGAAGCGCGGCTGATCGCCCGCAACATCTTCCTGGACGGCAACACGTTCCGCGACAGCCGGAGCGTCGACAAAATTCCCGGCGTGGCGACGGTGCAGGCGGGTCTGACGGTCAAGTACGACTGGCTGAGCCTGACCGCCGCCTACAACGTGACGACGCCGGAGTTCACCGAACAGCAGGGCTTCGCCAAGTACGGGTCGCTGCGGGTGTCGTTCCGGTTCTAGGCGCGGGCCACCCGTCCGAACAGCGTTCCGGACGCGACCAGGAACGCGGCGATCATCAGGCCCCCGGCGGTCAGGAAGGCGAGTCGCATCCCCGCACCGATCGCCGCCGGGTCGGCAAGGGTGACGTTCGCCGTGCCCGCACCCAGCGCGAAGACGGCCCCCATGACCGACGCGCCCACGATCAGCCCGATGTTCCGCGACAGGCCGAGAAGGCCGGACACCGTGCCGCGCCGGTCCTTGGGGACATCGGCGAGTGCCGCCGTGTTGTTGGCGGCCTGGAAGAGCTGGTAACCCGGCGTCAGCACCGCGATGGCGAGGACATAGCCGGCAACCCCGATCAGACCGGGCAGGATCGCGATCAGGAACGCCCCGGCGGCCAGCAGGACAAGGCCGGCCGCCATCACCCGCCGGCTGCCCCAGCCATCGACCAGCCGGCCGGAGGGGACCCCGCTGACGATCGAGATCACGGGACCGACGGCCATGACGAGCCCCACCACGGCCTCCGTCAGGCCAAGACCGATGCCGAGATAGAAGGGGCCGACCACCAGCGTCGTCATCATCACCGCGGCCACCAGGACATTGGTGAGGAGATTCGGCGCGACCCGCCGGTCCATCACCTCCCGCAGCCGCAGCCGAGCCGGTTCGCCCTTGCCCGCGCCACGCGGCAGCAACGCGACGGTCAGGACCAGGGCCGCCACCGCCAGGGGAACCTGCACCAGAAAGACCGCGCGCCAGCCGGCCAGCGGGATCAGCACGCCACCCAGCACCGGGCCGAGCGCCGTTCCGAGAGCCGACACGGTGCCGAGCAGGCCCATGGCCCGCCCCACGCGCGCCTCGCCCGCCGTTTCGCGCATCAGCGCCATGGACAGCGTCATCAGGAAGGCGGCCCCGATCCCCTGGAGCGCCCTGGCCGCGATCAGCACCCACAGGGTCGGCGCGACGCCGCACAGCAGAGAGGCGGCGGCGAACACGCCAAGCCCCACCAGGAGCATGCGCGTCAGACCATGGACGTCGCCGAGCCGGCCGACGATGACGACCGAAACCGTCAGGGTGGCGAGATAGGCGACGACCACTCCCTGGACCTGGCCGAAGGGTGCCGAAAACGCTTCGGCCAGCGTCGGCAACGCGATGTTGGCGATGCTGGTGCCGAGCGACGCCAGCAGCATCGCGGATGCCAGCGCCACCATGATGCCCCATGCCCTCCGGTCCGTTCCGGCCAATTCCACCCGTTCCATCCGTCTGCCCTCTTGCGTGAATCATCGTCCGGGAGCAGGCTACGAATTCAAGCTGACTTGAGGTCAAGCGTGAAATTCCTGGACATCGGCACCGTCTCCGCCCAAAGCGGCGTCAAGCCGTCGGCTCTGCGCTACTACGAAGAGATCGGGTTGATCGCGTCGGTGACGCGGCACGGCCTGCGCCGCCAGTTCGCGCCGGAGGTGCTGCTGCAGCTCAAGCTGATCGCGATGGCGAAGCTGGCGGGCTTCTCGCTGGATCAGATCGCGGGGATGTTCGGCAAGGACGGCCGGCCGGAGGTGCCGCGCGCAGCGCTGCACGAGAAGGCCGACGCCATCGATCGGCAGATCCGCAGCCTGACCGCGCTGCGGGACACGCTGCGCCATGTGGCGGACTGCCCCGCCCCCTCCCACCTGGAATGCCCGACCTTCCGGCGGCTGGTCGAGGTGGCGGGAAAGCAGGCAGGACGCGGCCGGCGCGGCCGGCCGGCGCCGCCCACGCCGGAGTGAGCGTCAGCCCTCGGCCAGCGCGGCGAGGCTGGCGCGAAGCTCCGGGATGCCCGATCCGGTCTCGGAGCTGGTGGTGTGCACCTCGGGGAAGGCCGCGGGATGCTTCTTCAGCGCGGCGGCGGTCTTGCGCTCGGTCTCGGCCAGGGCCGGCGGCTTCACCTTGTCGGCCTTGGTCAGCACGATCAGGTAGGGCACGGCCGACTGGTCGAGCATGGTCATGATCTCGAGATCATTGGGTTTCAGCCCGTGGCGCGAATCGACCAGCACCAGGGCGCGGCGCAGCGTCACCCGGCCGCGCAGGAAACGGCGGACCATGTCGGTCCAGGCCTCCACCTTCTCCTTGGATTCCTGGGCGTAGCCGTAGCCGGGCATGTCCACCAACCGCAGCCGCCCGCCCAGCTCGAAGAAATTGAGCTGCTGGGTGCGGCCCGGCGTGTTGGAGGTGCGGGCCAGCGTCTTGCGGCCGGTCAGCGCGTTGACGAGGCTGGACTTGCCCACGTTGGACCGGCCGGCGAAGGCGACCTCCGGCAGCGTCGCCTCGGGCAGGTCGCCGGCGGTGGCCGCCCCCCACACGAAGTCGCAAGGGCGCGCGAACAGCAGGCGCCCGGCTTCGATCTGCTCGTCGCTGAGGTTGCGGGTCAGGCTGGGGGTGGTCATGGCGGGCGGCCCCTCGTGGTCCAAACAGAAACACCCTCTCCCCACGGGGGAGAGGGTGTCCATAGCGGCGGGCGGTGCGATCAGGTGATCGACACGCCTTCCTTGCGCATGATCACCCACTGCTGGGCGATCGACAGGGTGTTGTTCCAGGCCCAGTAGATCACCAGACCCGCCGGGAAGCCGGCCAGCATGAAGGTGAACATGAAGGGCAGGATGGCGAACACCTTCTGCTGCACCGGGTCCGGCGGGGCCGGGTTCATCTTCTGCTGCAGCCACATGGTCACGCCCATGATCAGCGGCCAGATGCCGATCATCAGGAAGGTGGGCGGATCCCAGGGGATCAGGCCGAACAGGTTGAAGATGGTGGTCGGATCGGGGGACGACAGGTCCTTGATCCAGCCGAAGAACGGCGCGTGCCGCATCTCGATGGTGACGAACAGCACCTTGTACAGCGCGAAGAACACCGGGATCTGCACCAGGATCGGCAGGCAGCCGCTGACCGGGTTGACCTTCTCGCGCTTGTAGAGCGCCATCATCTCCTGGTTCATGCGCATCTTGTCGTCGCCGAAGCGCTCGCGCAGCTTCATCATCTCCGGCTGCAGCTTCTTCATCTTGCTCATCGCCTTGTAGGACTTGTTGGCGAGTGGGAAGAAGAGCGCCTTGACGAAGACGGTGAAGACCAGGATGGCCACGCCGAAGTTGCCGATCATGCCGGCCAGGAAATCCAGCGCGTAGAAGAACGGCTTGGTCAGGAAATAGAACCAGCCGAAGTCGATGGCGCGGTCGAAGCGGGTGATGCCGTACTGCTTCTCGTAGGCGTCGAGCAGGCGCACCTGCTTGGCACCGGCGAACAGGCGGCTGGTGTCCTCCACGGTGGCGCCCGGCGCCACCTCCCGCACCTTGCCCAGCGTGTCGATCTGGTAGCGGTCCTGGACGCCGCGCTGGGTGTAGAGGAAGCGCGCGGTGGTCGCCTCCTGCTGGTCGGGAACGATCGACACCAGCCAGTACTTGTCGGTGAAGCCGATCCAGCCGCCGGTGGTCTGGCGCGTCACGGTGCCGGCCGACTTCAGGTCGGCGTACTTCTCCTCCAGCAGCGTGCCGTCGAACACGCCGATCGGGCCCTCGTGCAGGATGTAGAAGCCGGCGGTCTGCGGCGTGCCGTGGCGGGCGGCAAGGCTGTAGGGCATCAGCCGCACCGGCTCGGCCCCGGTGTTGCGCACGCGCTGGGTGACCGTGAACATGTAGTTCTTGTCGACCGCGACGGTGCGCTCGAAGACGAGGCCCTGGCCGTTGTCCCAGCTCATGGTCACCGGCTGGTCGGGGGTCAGCGTCGGGGTGCCCTGGACCGTCCAGCGGGTGGTGGCGTTCGGCGTCGGCACGCCCGGAGTCTCCGGCACCCAGCCGAACTCGGCGTAGTAGGCGTCGGACGCCGCCGCCGGAGCCAGCAGCACGATCTCCGGGCTCTTCGGATCGGGGGTGACGTGGTAGTCGGCCAGCGTCAGGTCGTCGATCCGCCCGCCCACCAGGTTGATCGAGCCGTGCAGGGCCGGGGTGTTCACGCGGATGCGCTGCCCCTGCTGGAACTGCTCGGCGACAAGCTGGCCGCGGTCGCGCACGGCGTCGGGCTGGCCGCCGGGAGCCGTCGGCGCGGCGCCGGTGCCGGGTGCCGTGGGGGCGGTGCCGGGTGCCGGCAGCGTCTGCTCGGTCTGGAGCGCCTGTTGCCGGGCCTGCTCGGCCTGTCGCTGCTGCTGCTTCGGGTGTTCGAAGAAATACTGGAAGCCCAGGAGGATGGCGATCGACAGGGCGATCGCGAGAATGAGGTTGCGTTGGTCGGTCATGGCTCCCCGGGGGTTCCGTCTCGGGCCTTTCGATCCTATGGACGGCGTCTCGCCGGCCGGCTCAATGGGTGTGGTCGCACGGCAGGGACGCGGACGGTCCCGTGCCGTGGCGGCGCCGGTCGCCCGGATCGGGAACGGGGTCGTAGCCCCATCCGCCCCAGGGATGGCAACGCAGAAGCCTCCGGACCGTCAACCAGCCGCCCCGGATCGCCCCGTGCTTAGATAGCGCCTCGAGGGCGTAGTTGGAACAGGTCGGATCGAAGCGGCAATGCATGCCGACGAACGGAGACAAGGTCCAGCGGTAGAGATGGACAAGGCCGGTGAGCAGGAGCGCCAGCGGGCTCACGTCCGTGCCTCCGCCTCGCGCCACAGGCCCAGCCGCTTCAGCGCCGCGGTCAGATCGCCGATAAGATCCGGCCAGGGCCGCTCCGCCGTGCCGCCGCGCGCGATCAGCACGAGGTCGTGCCCCGGTGCGGCGTGCACGGAGAGGATCTGGCGCGCCGCCTCGCGCAGGCGGCGGCGGGCGCGGTTGCGGACCACGGCGTTGCCCACCTTGCGGCTCGCCGTCAGCCCAACACGAATCGGCGGCTCGCCGGGGGCGGGCCGCTGTCGATCGTCATGTCGGCGCACCTGCAAAATCAGGCCGGGGGTGACGTGCTTGCGTCTGGTCCCGGCCACGGCCAGAAATTCCGGCCGCTTCTTCAGGCGCCCGACCCCACGGCCCGGCGCCGTCATCGCAGCGCTCAGGCGCTCAGAACCTTGCGGCCCTGCGCCCGGCGACGGGCGATCACCTTGCGCCCACCCACGGTGGCCATGCGGGCGCGGAAGCCATGCCGGCGCTTGCGCACGATTTTGCTCGGCTGGAAGGTGCGTTTCACGACACTGTACCTCTTCGGACGGATCGAACACGGTTTTGAAAAACGAGCCGCGATGTATAGAGGCAGTGAATGCCCGAGTCAATCCGGTGAGCGGCGATCGCCGCGGGACTTTCGCGGGCGACCGCCGATCCGGAACCGGGCGCTTACTTGCCCAGATGCCCGCCGCCGATCAGCGCCTCGGCGATCTGCACGGCGTTGAGCGCGGCCCCCTTGCGCAGGTTGTCGGACACGCACCAGAAGGACAGGCCGTTCTCCACCGTGAAGTCCTCGCGCACGCGGCTGATGAAGACCGGGTCGTCGCCGGCGCATTCCACCGGGGTGACGTAGCCCTCGTTGGCGCGGTGGTCGATCAGGGTGACGCCGGGGGCCTTGCGCCAGGCGGCGTGCGCCTCCTCCACCGTGATCGGCTTCTCGAATTCCACGTTGACCGCCTCGGAATGGCCGATGAACACCGGCACGCGCACGCAGGTCGCCGTGACCTTGATGCGCGGATCGAGAATCTTCCTCGTCTCGACGTTCATCTTCCACTCTTCCTTCGTGTAGCCGTCATCCATGAACGCGTCGATGTGGGGGATGACGTTGAAGGCGATCTGCTTGGTGAACTTGGACTTCTCGATGGGGTCGTTGACGTAGATGGCGCGGGTCTGCTCGAACAGCTCGTCCATACCCTCCTTGCCGGCACCCGACACCGACTGGTAGGTGGCGACCACCACCCGGCGGATGGTGGCGAGGTCGTGCAGCGGCTTCAGCGCCACCACCATCTGGATGGTGGAGCAGTTGGGGTTGGCGATGATGCCCTTCTTGCGGAAGCCGGCGACGGCTTGCGGGTTCACCTCCGGCACCACCAGCGGCACGTCGGGGTCCATGCGCCAGTGCGAGGTGTTGTCGATGACCACCGCCCCGGCGGCGGCGGCCTTCGGCGAATACTGGGCCGACACCTTGGCACCCGGCGAGGACAGCACGATGTCGATGCCGCGGAAATCGAAACTGGCGAGATCAAGGACCTTGAGGACGTCGTCCTCGCCGAAGGACACCTCGGTGCCGATCGAGCGCTCCGAGGCCAGCGCGATCACCTCGTCGGCCGGGAAGTTGCGTTCGGCCAGGGTGGTCAGTATCTCCCGTCCGACGTTGCCGGTGGCGCCGACCACGGCGATCCTGTAGCCCATGGCGGAAGTCCTTCTCTTGGTAACGGCATCCGATGCCGGGATGGAGGGGGGCTGCCTGGTCCGAATCCAACGGAATTGCAACCGCGCCCGCCGCATGGCACCGTGACTTGGCCGTCCCGCTCCCCGATGTCAAGAAAGACCATGCCGAGCCCGCTCGAAGACATCATCGCCAAGGCGATCAAGGATGCCGACAAGTCCATCTTCAACGAGGATTACGGCAAGCAAGCGAAATCGGTGGTCGCGGCCCTGCGCAAGGCCCGTTACGAGGTGGTGCCGGTGCGGCCGCCGGACGGGCTGGTCGAATGGGCGAAGGAGAACATTCCCTTCGGCCGCCTGCGCCCGGCCGACCTCATCTCGCAGATGTACACGATGATGGTCGAGAACGTGAAGAAGTACGACCGCTGACCGTCACGTCCACCGGATCAGGCCGGCACCGCCGGCGGCAGGTCGGGACCGGGCACCGGATCCGGCGTGCGGTCGGGCGGGGCCGGGGTCGGCAGGTCGGGGTTGTCGGTCACGGGACCGCGCGTCGGCAGGTCGTCATTGGGCAGGGGATCGGGCCGCAGCGGGCGGGGTCCGGTCGGGATCGGCATGCTGGCTCCTTGGGCATTCGGGTCATAGCCCGACAACGGCCGCCCGGCCGATGCGTTCCGGTGAAGCGGGCCGGCCCTAAAGCATTGACCGGGTGCCACCGGGGGTTATGCTCGCACAGGGACATTCCGCCGAGATGAGGGAGGACTGGGTCATGGGCAGCACCGCCGGCCAGGCGTGGAACCATGTGAAGGGCGAATGGGTCGAGGGGAACCCGGCCATCGTCGGGCCGATGACGCACGCCCTGTGGCTCGCCTCCTGCGTGTTCGACGGCGCCCGCGCCTTCGAGGGGGTGGCCCCCGACCTGGACCTGCACTGCGCCCGCGTGATCCGCTCGGCCGACGCCATGGGGCTGGCCCCCATGCTGACCGCCGGCGAGATCGAGGAGCTGTGCTGGGAGGGCATCCGCCGCTTCCCCGCCGACGCGGCCCTCTACATCCGGCCGATGTTCTACGCCGACGCCGGCTTCGTGATGGCCGATCCGGACAGCACGCAGTTCGTGCTGTCGGTCTACGAGGCGCCGATGCCGACCGCGGCCGGCTTCACCGCCTGCCTGTCGAGCCGCCGCCGCCCGGCCCCCGCCACCGCCCCCACCGACGCCAAGGCCGCCTGCCTCTACCCCAACGCCGGGCTGGCGCTGAAGGAGGCGCGCGGGCGCGGCTTCGACAACGCGATCCTGCTGGACCCCATCGGCAACGTGGCGGAGTTCGCCACCGCCAACCTGTTCATCGCCAAGGACGGGGTGGTGTCCACCCCGGTGCCGAACGGCACCTTCCTGAACGGCATCACCCGACAGCGGGTGATCGGGCTGCTGCGCGCCGACGGGGTGGATGTGCGCGAGCGCACGCTGACCTGGGCCGAGGTGATGGCGGCGGACGAGGTCTTCTCCACCGGCAACTGGTCCAAGGTGGTGCCGGTGACGCGGGTCGAGGACCGCGATCTCCAGCCCGGCCCCGTCGCCCAGCGGGCGCGCGGCCTCTATTGGGACTTCGCGCACCGGCGGACCTGAGCCGGTCGGCCATGACGCATCAGGCGCCAGAGGGATCAGGCGTCTGGCGGCAGGCCCAGTTCGGCGGCGATGCGGTCGATGATGCGCTGCTCGGCGTCCGACACTTGGCCGTCCACCGCGGCCACCGTGCCGGCGGTGTGCAGCGCCAGCCGCGCCAGTTCGGGATTGCCGGCCAGGGGGCGCAGCCGTTCGATCACCCGGCGCCGCGCCTCCTCCCCGCCGTCGTGCAGCTCGGCGACGGTGCGCTCGAAGCGACGGCGCGAGGCTTCCATGCCCAGCCGGTCGAGGTTGCCAAGCTGGCGCGCCAGGGCCAGAGCCTCCGTAGCCTCCGAACGGGCGACGCGGCGGCTTTCCTCGCGCCCGTCGGACGCGGCGACGAGGGCCGCGGCGTCCACCATCAGGTCCAGCGATTCCGGGGGAAGCACGCCCAGCGCGCGGGCGAGGTCGTCGTAGCTTTCGGCGATCAGCCGCCCGAACCAGCGCAGCAGCATCGGTCCCCCGCACCCAAACCCACAGTCCCGGCGATGACGGTTCCGCACCGGATCAGCGGCAATCAGTCCTAGGACGGCACGCGGCCTATTGGCTCGCCCAGATGATGCGCGCGATCCAGGCGATGTCGGTGCGCGGGATCACCCGGTCGGGGTGGTCGCGGTTGATGGACATCAGCTCCACCCGCGTCGCCGATTCGCGCATGAGCTGCTTGGCCATCACCTCGCCCTCCTTCGTGCGCACCACCACCCGGTCGCCACGACGGATCTGCGCCGCCGGGGACACGATGATGGTGTCGCCGTCCCGGTAGACCGGCACCATGCTGTCGCCCGAGACCTCCAGCGCGTAGGCGTGCGGGTCACCCAGGCTGGGGAACAGAAGCTCGTCCCAGCCGCTGCCCGCGGGGTAGCCGGCATCGTCGAAATAGCCGGCGTTGCCCGCCTGCGCGTAGCCGATCACCGGCACCCGCTGCATGGCACCCTGTGCCGGCGCCTCGCCCACCAGGCCGACGAACTCCGCGAAGGAGGCGCCGGTGGCGTCCAGCACCTTGGAGATGCTTTCCGTCGATGGCCAGCGCAGTTTCCCGTCGCCGGTGGTCCGCTTGCTCTTGTTGAAGGTGGTCGGATCCAGCCCGGCCCGCCGCGCGAGCCCCGAGGCCGAAAACCCGTGTTGGGCCGCCAAGCGGTCGATGGCCCGCCAGATGTCCGCATGTTTGAGCATGGGACGATAGTCTCACATTCCCCTCATGCCGTCCCTAGGAACATTTTCATATTTTTCTTGATCCTTCGATCGAAATGGAACATAACGGGAACATAAATGCAACCACCCCTGTGCGGCACACCGACCGGCACCCCCCGACCGCGCCGCCGCCCGGGACACGAAGGGAGATCCACCCCATGGCACGCGCCCATTCCGCCCCCCGCCTGCTCGACGACACCGGAGGGGAGCCCTTCGCCAGCCCGGAGGAGGCGTGGTTCTGGTCGGTCCAGGCGCAGGAGGCGAAGCTGGCCGGCGCCCGCGTGGTGGCCGGGCGCGGGCTGATCCGCCGCCCCTGCGAGCCGGACGACGTGATGCGCACGGTGGACCGCCTCTACCGCCAGCGCCAGCTCATGCGCGACCACCTGCATGTGCTGGTCCATTACGGCCGCCGGCTGCTGGCCCCCGACCCGCAGCGCGAGCGCGAGTTCCGGGCCCGCCAGCTCTGGTGCGAGGCGTTCGATCGCATCGGCCCGGTGCTGCGCGACAAGGGCATCGTCCAGTGAAGGCCGCCCGCCCCGGCTCCCCGGCCCCCCGCGCCTGGGTGGTGTTCAGCGGCGCGGCGGCGCTGTGGTGGCTACGCCCGCTGCGCCCCGGCTTCCGCCATTGCCTGGTGGCGCTGGACGACGGCCGCCACTGGGTGGTGATCGACCCAATGGCGCCGCGCACCGACGTGGCCGTGCTGGAGCGCGCCGAGACGCCCGACCTGCCCGACCGCTTCCGCGGGCTGGGGCTGACGGTGGTGCCGGCCGCGGTGGACCGCGACGCCACCCGCCCGGCGGCCTGGGCGCCCTTCACCTGCGTGGAGGCGGTGAAGCGGGTGCTCGGCCTGCACGCCCCCTTCGTGCTCACCCCCTGGCAGCTCCATCGGCATCTGACCCGCCACCGCCACGCCCTTCCCGCACCGGGAGCCACCCCATGACCGCGCGCGCATCCAAGACCCGAAAGCCCGACCCGGCCGAACCAGCCGCCCTGCTCGAACGCTACCGCACCGCCAAGGGCCGCCGCGGCCCGTGGGAGGCGCACTGGCAGGACTGCTACGATTACGCCCTGCCCAACGGGCGCTCCTTCCTCACCCCCGGCACGCCCGGCGAGCGGCGGGTCGACCGGCTGTTCGACGGCACCGCGCCGGACGCGGTGGAGCAGCTCGCCTCCAGCCTGCTGGCCCAGCTCACCCCGCCCTGGTCGCGCTGGTTCGGCTTCTCGCCGGGACCCGAACTGGCCGGGGGCGAGCGCGACCGCATCGCCCCCATGCTGGACCGCGCCGCCGGCATCGTGCAGGGCCACATCGACCGCTCCAACTTCGCGGTGGAGATGCACCAGGCCTTCCTGGATTTGGTCACGGTGGGCACCGCCTGTCTGCTGATGGAGGAGGCGGCCCCCGGTGCCGCGTCCGGCTTCCGCTTCACCGCCGTGCCGCTGGCCGACGCGGTGCTGGAGGAGGGGGCGGAGGGGCGCCTGGACGGCACCTTCCGCCGCGCCGAACTGACCCTGGCGCAGATCGCCAGCCGCTTCCCCGGCGCCGACCTGCCGGACGAGGTCACCGCCCGCGGCGGCGAGGAGCCGGAGACCCGCTTCCCGGTGCTGGAGACGGTGCTGCCGGACGGTGTCGCCTACCGTTGGACGGTGGTGCTGGACAGCGGGCTGGCGGCCCCGTCGCTGCTGGCCGACGGGCGCTTCGCCCAGCCGCCCTTCCTCAGCTTCCGCTGGCTGAAGGCGCCGGGCGAGGTCTATGGCCGCTCCCCCGTCATGACCGCGCTGCCCGACATCAAGACCGCCAACAAGGTGGTGGAGCTGGTGCTGAAGAACGCCAGCGTCGCCGTCACCGGCATCTGGCAGGCCGACGACGACGGGGTGCTGAACCCGGCCACCATCCGGCTGGTGCCCGGCACCATCATCCCCAAGGCGGTGGGGTCGGCCGGGCTGACCCCGCTCGCCAACCCCGGCCGGTTCGACGTGTCGCAGCTCGTGCTCGACGACCTGCGCGCGCGCATCCGCCACGCGCTGCTGGCCGACCGCCTCGCCCCCGTCGGCGACGCCCGCATGACCGCCACCGAGGTGATGGAGCGCACGGCGGAGATGGCCCGGCTGCTCGGCGCCACCTATGGCCGGCTCCAGGCGGAGTTGCTGACCCCGCTGCTGATGCGCGCCGTCGCCATCCTGCGTCGGCGCGGCGAGATCCCGGATTTCGCCATCGACGGCCGGCTGGTCGAGCTGCAGCACCGCTCCCCGCTCGCCCAGGCGCAGGCGGAGCGCGACGTGCGCGCCACCCTGCGCTGGCTGGAGACGGCGCAGGCGCTGGGACCCGAGGCGCTCGCCACGGTGGACGCCCCGGCCGCCGCCCGCTGGCTGGGGGAGGCGTTCGGGGTTCCGGCCAAGCTGATCCGGGCCGCCCCGCCGCCCGCGGCGGCTCCGTCACCAATGCCGCCGTCAGCGATGGGTGCGGCCACTCCGCCACCGATGCCGCCGGCACCGCCCGCCCCCGCCCTTTCCGCCACGCCGCCGGCAATCGCCCCGGCTGCGGCCCCTGCACCGGGCCTGCGCCCCGACCCGATGGAGGCCGCGCATGTCTGAGCCCGCCGGGTGGGACTGGTTCGCCGGCCCCGGCGGCGGCCGGCCGTCGGTTGCCGCCGACGACCCCGCCCCCGCCTTCGCCCGCTGCTTCGCCGGCCCCGATGGGGCGCGGGTGCTGGCCGTGCTGCGCGCCATGACGCTGGAGCGTGCGCTCGGCCCCGACGCGACGGACGCGGCGCTGCGCCATCTGGAGGGGCAGCGCCAGCTCGTCGCCACCATCCTCGCCCTGGCCGCGCGCGGCCGGGACGTCCAGCGCTGACCCGTTCACCGAAGGAGGACCGATCCCGTCATGACCAACACGCTGCTGCCCACCGCGACCAACGCGCCGCCGCCCGCCTTGCCCCCGGTGCCGGAGCCGTTCCTTGATCCCGAC
Source organism: Azospirillum oleiclasticum (assembly GCF_013423485.1). Classification (GTDB taxonomy): domain Bacteria; phylum Pseudomonadota; class Alphaproteobacteria; order Azospirillales; family Azospirillaceae; genus Azospirillum; species Azospirillum oleiclasticum. Next base: position 2,109 of record NZ_JABFFR010000028.1, on the reverse strand, counting down.
ACCGGGGCGATCCGCGTCGACGCGCTGCTCGCCGCCTACCGCGAGCTGGAAAGCCGCCTCGCCCGGATGACCACCGACCCGGCAGCCGCGCTCGACCGCCCCACGCTGCACCGGGCGCTGGGCGTGCCCGAGGCGCCCGACGGCTACAGCATCACCTGCGACCACGGCCTGTTCCAGCCCGACCCGGAGATCAACGGCCGTCTGCACGCCGCCGGATTCGCGCCCGACCAGGCCCAGCTTCTCTATGATCTGGCCGCCGAACGGCTGGTCCCGATGATCCGCGAGCTGGCCGCCGACCTGCAGGCGGAGCGCGAGGTCGAGCGGCTGGTGTCGCATTTCGGCGGCGAGGACCGCTGGCGCGACGTGTCGCGCCAGCTGCTCGCCTGGGCCGGCCGCAACCTGCCACCGGCCGCGGTGGAGGGGTTGTCGACCACCTACGAGGGGGTGATGGCGCTGCACCGGATGATGACCGGGGCCGAGCCGTCGGCCCTGCGCGGTGCCGCCGCCGCGTCCGCCGCGTCGGCCGGCGACGTGCACGCCCTGATGCGCGACCCGCGCTACTGGCGCGACCGCGACCCCTCCGTCGTCGCCCGCGTGACCGAGGCGTTCCAACGACTCTACCCGGACCACTGACCCGATCCCGGCCCCCGCCACCGCGGGGGCCGGACCCGCGCCATTGCCGCGAATCGTCGCAAAACGCCCAAAAACGTCCACCTGTACGAAAAGATGATGTCGGTAACAAGTCAAGTTGACCGGTTTTCGTAACATGTGAGTTGGCCGCTCTGTTCGCGTTTTGCCCCTGGGGGCATGCCCCCAGGGGCAAAACGCGGGCGGGTGGAGCGGGATCACGCCGCCTGGGGAATGGCGTCCTCCTGCAAGGTGCCTGCGGCATCGTAGCGGGCGATGCAGCGTGGGCCGTAGAAGAGGGCGAGCCGTCCGTCGGGATAGCGGTGCACGCGCACGGTGGATTTGACGAAGTGCGCCCGCCACGGGCTGGGCGGGATCTGCAACACCAAGCCGTCGAAGCGCACCGTGTTGTCGCGGGCGACCACGCGGTCCTCCTGGTGGCACAGGATCTCGGCCAGATCGACCCCGCGCAGCGGCACGAAGGCGCTGCCCGGCTCGCCCGCCTCCACCATGAAGCGAGCGTTGTGCCGGGGCAGGTAGTCCGCGGCCAGAAAGCGGTTGGCCGCCTCCAGGGTGGTGATCCCCGCATCGGCCAGCTCGTTCACCAGCCGCCCTTGCAGCGTGCCGAACATCCGTTCGCTGCGCCCGCGCGCCTCCGGCGAATAGGCCGGGATGTGCTCCACGCCGAGCTGGTCCAGAGCCCGCCCGACCTGGGTGGGCGTGTCCTTGTCCACCTTGCCGCCGGCCGCCGGCGTGTGGAAGTAGTGGCTGCCCCGGTCGGTGTAGAGCGTGCACGGCAGCCCCTTGGCCTGGAACACCTCCAGAAGGCCTTGGAAGCTGCTGGCGGTGCCCTCCTCCTCGACGAAGAAGGCCGAGTAGATCTCCGAGGTCGCATCGTCCAGCGTGACGATCAGGTCGACCACACGCCCCAGCGCCGGCAGCCACAGATGCTGCGACCCGTCCTGATGCAGCATCATCCCCGGCACCGGGCGGCGCGGCCGCTTCTTGCGGTGCGCCGAGCGCTTCACCGCCGGGCGCACCAGGCCAGCCGCGTGCAGCACGCTCTTGGTCCAGCCGTAGCTGCGCGTCAGCCCGTGACGCTCCACCAGCCGCTCGTGGAAGTGCTTCACCGTCCACCCCGTGTAGCGCGTCCGGTACAGCTCCAGCACACGCGCCGTCTCGTCCGCCGGAACCCGGTGTGGGCTCGCCTTGCCAAGCCGGCGGTCCAGCAGCCCCGAAAGCCCCTCCTCCTCGAACCGGGTCCGCTGGCGCCGAAACGTCCGCTCCGAAACCCCAAGCCATTCCGCCGCCTCAGCCGCGCTCAGACGACCCTTCGTGAAGCGTTCATGCACATCCTCGAACCGCTGCATGCGGATCTCCTGCAGCACCCCCGTCCGGACCATCAGCGCCCCCTTTTGGACGCATTCTAAAACCGGACAGTTCACCTGCTACAAAACCCGGACACTTCACATGCTAGCGACA
>NZ_JABFFR010000027.1 GCF_013423485.1 Azospirillum oleiclasticum | reverse complement strand
AAGCAGCCTGAATACAGTTGCCGGGAATCCCGGGGCGGTTCATCCGGCGCGCAGGTGGCCGAGGAAATCGTCGACTTGCCGCTTCAGGGTGTCCGCGTCCCGCGCCAATCCGGTGGCCGCCGACAGGACGGTGTTTGCCGCCACCTGCGTCTTCTCCGCCCCCTCGCTCACCCGCGTCACATTGGAGGAGACGTCCGTCGTCCGCACGGTGACGGTGCGAAGGCTGTCGGCGATCGATCTGGTCACCACCTCCTGCTCCTCGATCGCGGTCGCGATGGTGCCGGTGCCCTCGTTCACGCGCTCGATCACGCGGATGACGCTGGCGATGGCTTGAGACGCTTCTCGCGTCACCTCCTGGATCGCGGCGATCTGGGCAGTGATCTCGTCGGTGGCGTGAGCGGTTTCGCTGGCAAGCTGCTTGACTTCGCTCGCCACGACCGAGAAGCCGCGTCCGGCCTCACCCGCCCTCGCCGCTTCGATCGTCGCGTTGAGCGCCAGAAGGTTGGTCTGGGCGGCAACGCTCCTGATGAGATGAATGATATCCGCAATCCGCTCGCCGGCGCGTGAAAGACTGGCAAAGCGGTCGTTGGCGCGTTCCGCCTCCCGGTTGGCCTGGGCGGCCGTTTCGACGAAGCGCTCGACCTGGAGGCCGATTTCCGCCGCGGAGGAGGCCAGCTGCTGCGCCGCGGCACCGACCACCTGGACGTTCGTAAGCGCGTCGGAGGCACCAGCGCGCGCCTCCAGCGCTTCATGGCGGTTGTGTTCAGCGGTGGCGGTCAGTCCCGTTGCAACGTCGCGCATGGCGCCGGCGGCGGTGCTCACCGACAACACCACGTTGCCGACCGTGTTTTCGAGGCGGTGGGCCAGTGCTGCCACCGCCTGGTGCTTCTCATCCTCGGATTGCCGCTTGAGCGCCTCGCGCTCCTCCGCCATACGGCCCATCGCGATCGCATTGTCACGGAACACCGCCACGGTTTCGGCGACGGCGCGCAACTCGTCGCGACGGTCGCGGCCCGGCACCTCGATGCCGGTGTCGCCCTGGGCGAGGCGCTGCATCACGGCGACGATACGCGCCAGGGGCACCGTGATCCCCCGCCCGATCAGCAGGGCAAGCAGGCAGCCGAGCACGAGCGCCGCGATCGCCCCGACGGCCAGGGTCATGGTCACGCGGGCGCGCTCCGTCGCCATCAGCCGGAGTTGCCCATCCCCGATGCGTGCAGCAGTCTCCACCGCGGCTGCCGCCTCGGCGAGCAAGGCACGGGCCATCGCCCGCTCCTCGTCGAGCGTCCCGGCAAGCTCGTGCAACTCCCCGCGATAGGATTTCATGCGTTCGCTGAGATCCTTGACGGTGGCGCGCGTCTCTTCTTCATTGATGCCGTAGGACAGCTCCCGGGCCGCCGCTTGGACCTTCCCGGCCACCAGTTCGGCCTCGGCAAGCGTCGCGTCCGACGGATCGCTCAGCAGCATCAACTGCGCTGCCCGAGCCTGATGGGTCAGAGAAAGCACCGCCGCCGCGGTCTTGCGAAGATCGATGGCCCATTGCAACGTGTCCTGCGCATTCGTGAATTCCGTTTCAAAGGAAACCTGCCGGTCGCGCAGAGCCGCCTGCATGGCGGTGGACCGCTCCAACAACCGCTCGGACGGCCCGACGAACCGGTCCGGCCCCGCGCCGCCGCCCGTGGCCTCGAGCGCCCGGCCGTAGGCATCGATCAGCGACCGGCCGCCGTCTTCAGGGCGTTCGCCCGGCGGCAGCGCCTCGGCCACATCGCTCATGGTCACCTTGACGATGCCGAGTTGGCGGGCCAACATCGCCGGCGGGATGTTCGTGGTCTGCATGCGCTGCAGGCGGAGAATCTGCTCGGTCAGGGTGGTGGCCGTGTCCATGGCCTTGCCGTTCTCCTTCTGGCTGGCACGGGCGGACGTGGCAAGCGCGATCGCGGCGGCAAGGCGGGTATCCTGCGCCGCCACCACCGCGCCCGAAACTTCCTGGAAACGTTCGGCGATCCGCCGATGCTCGGCGACCAGCGCTACGCGGCGCCTGTTCTGGTCCACATAGGCGATGATCCGGGCGTCGACATCGGTCACGAAGGCGGCGAGCGCCTCAAGATCGTCGTCGTCCTGATATCCGGCCTCGAACCGCCGATGCAGGGCATCACGCAGGTTCCTTATCTCCGCAAGCCGCTTTTGCGCACTGGTGAAGTCGACCTCGGCCCGGGATGAAACCGCCTGGGACACCTCCAGGGAGAAGGCGTGAATTTCATCGGACAGCGTCTGCGCGGATGTCGCGATGTCCACGCTTCCCGCGAAGATCTGCAGGCCGCGCCAGCCGTTGCCGGCCATCATCAAGGCAATCCCGAGCATCAAGGCGAACCCACCCAATATCCGCTGTTTTATCGACATGAGGATCGCCTCCCTGCACGAGATTATTTTGGAGCAGATTTCGTAATATTCGCCACCAGAACACGAATTCTGATAAAATGAAAATGTCTTTTATTAACAGTAAGATGCGGAAATTCAGTCTTTACAGCGATTTGACTGGGTTTCCTGGATCCTCGGTCAAGCCGGGGATGACGGTGAAAGAGGAAGGGCGCCTGCGAAAACCCCGCTTCCAAATGGTCTCCTGAACGTGTTCTTCATACCAGCATGCTCAAAGGGTTTTCGATGCAACTTTTGAAAGCCGCAAGCAGCTTGGCGCCGAGAGCGCCGTCGATTGCTCGATGGTCGATCGACAGAGTCACCGACATGACGGTCGCACCCTGGACCGCTCCGTCTTTCATGATCGGGCGCTGTTCGCCGGCGCCGACCGCCAGGATCGTGGCGTGCGGCGGGTTGATGACAGCGGAAAAACTCCTGGTACCGAACATGCCGAGATTGGAGACGGCGGTCGTACCGCCCTGATACTCCTCGGGCTTCAGCTTTCGGTCGCGGGCGCGTGCGGCCAGGTCCTTCATCTCGTTGGAAATCGCCGACAGCGATTTCTGCTCGACTTTGCGGATGATCGGGGTCACCAGCCCGCCGTCGATGGCGACGGCGACGGCCACGTCGGCATGCCTGTGCATGACCATATCGGCGTCGGTCCAGGAAACGTTGGCACCGGGAACCGCCACCAGGGCCAGCCCCATCGCCTTGATGACCATATCGTTGACCGACAGCTTGTAGCTCGGCACCTCGCCGGCAGCGCTCCCGCGCATCGGGGAGGCCGCATTGAGCTGCCGGCGCAGTGCCAGCAGCGCGTCGAGCTCGCAATCGGCCGTCAGATAGACATGTGGGATCGAGGACTTCGCCGCCACCAGCCGCCGGGCAATGGTCTTGCGCAGGTTGTCATGCGGCTTGAGCTCATAGCTGCCTTCCTCGAACAGGCCGAGGATCCGGTCCTCCGGCACCGCCGACGTTCGGACCGGCATCGCAGCCGGTTTGGCCGCAGGCTCCGCCCTCCCCTCATCGGCCCTTTTCAGCGCGCCGACGGCCAATGCCGCGTCGACGTCCCGTCTGAGTATGCGGCCATAGGGCCCAGAGCCCTCGATCGTCGCAATGTCGACTCCCGCATCCTTCGCCACCCGCCGCGCCAATGGCGAGGTCCGCACGCGCCGACCATTCGATCGCGGCGTCGCCGACGGCCGCGGCTCAGGCTTGGCATCGGCCGGGGCCGGCAGGTCACGCGGCTTGTCAAGCCGGCCGTCACCCGCCTTCGCCGGAGCGGCAGCCCCGATATCCTCGCGGTCGCCGTGGAGGATCGCGATCGGAGTATCGACCTTGACGCCTCCGGTGCCCGCCTCGATCAGGATTTTGGCAAGCGTACCCGCTTCGGTCGCCTCGATCTCCACCGTGGTCTTGTCGGTCTCGATCTCGGCGATCACATCGCCGGAGGCGACGCGGTCACCTTCCTTGACCAGCCATTTGGCCAGCGTTCCCTCCTCCATGGAAGGCGAAACCGCCGGCATAGCGATGTTGATCGGCATCAGACTATCTCAACACTGCGCGTGCAGCCTCAACGATCCGGTCGGTCGACGGAATTACCGAGGCCTCAAGCTTGTGGTTGAATGGAATGGGAACATCCGGGGCGCCGACGCGGGCAACCGGGGCATCCAGCCAATCGAATGCCTTCTCCATGACCAGGGCGGCCACCTCCGCCCCAAATCCCCAGCCCGTGCATCCCTCGTGGACAACCACCAGGTGATTGGTTTTCCGCACCGACGAAAGAATCATCTCCTCGTCGAGAGGCTTCAATGTTCTCGGGTCGATGATCTCGGCGCTGATGCCGTCGCGTTCCAGCTGCACCGCAGCCGCCAAGGCGCGGCTGACCATCATCTGTGTCGCCAGGATCGTGACGTCGGACCCTCGCCGCTTGATGTCGCCTCTGCCGATGGGGATGGCATAGGCTTCCTTTGGCACCGGCGCGGTTTGCCCGTCCACATACAGCCTTTTATGCTCGAGAAAGATGACCGGATTGTTGTCCCGAATGGCTGAAATCAGCAGCCCCTTGGCGTCGAAGGGGGTCGAAGGGGCGACCACGACCAGGCCTGGGACGTGGGCAAACCAGGCTTCGAGGGATTGGCTGTGCTGGGCGGCGAGCCTGATGCCCCCTCCTTGCGGACCGCGAACGACAAGCGGTACCTGCGGCACTCCGCCGTTCATGAAACGGTACTTGGCAGCCTGATTGACGATCATGTCCATCATCTGCGTGACGAAATCGAAAATCTGAACCTCGACGACCGGCCGCATCCCGGCTATGGCCGCGCCGACGCCGGTACCGCAGAAGCCGGCTTCCGATATCGGCGTATCACGCACCCGATCGCGGCCGAAGCGTTCGACAAGCCCCTTCGTGACCTGGAAGATTCCCCCGGTTTCCGCGATGTCCTCGCCCATGAGGAAGACCGAAGGATCACGGTCCATCTCCTGCGCCAGCGCCTCGTTCAGCGCCTGCGTGTAGGTAAGCTCCCGCGTTCCCCGCCCGGTCGGCTCCGCGTGGGAGAGATGGGGCGCATAAACGGCGGCGGCCAGGATGTCCGGTTCGGGTTCCGGACTTGCCATGCCGAATGCGACGGCCGCCGTTATCTCGGCCTCGACGGCGGCGCGGATTTCCTGCGCGCGATCACGCCAGACTTCGCCTTCGGCGGTCAGACGGCGTTCCATCAGTACGATGGGATCCCGCTCTTCCCACGATTTCCTGGCCTCGACGCTCCGCGGTTCGCGCAGATTGTCGCGCATGCTGTGGGGCCCCCACCGCCATGTCATCGCCTCGATCAGGCTCGGACCACCACCGTTTCTCGCAAGCTCGACCGCTTCGCCGACGGCCTCGTACACCGCGACCGCATCGTTTCCGTCGATCGTCGTCCCCGACAACCCGTAGCTCGATGCCCGCCTGGCGATCCGGTCGACCGATGTCGTCTCGGAAAATGCCGTGTTGAGGGCATAGTGATTGTTTTCACAGATGAAGATCATCGGCAGCCGCCAGACGGCCGCGAGGTTCAGTGATTCGTGGAACACACCCTGGTTGGCCGCCCCGTCGCCGAAATAGGCAACCACCACGGCATCCGTTCCCCGAAGTTTCGAGGCAAGGGCGGCGCCGGTTCCGATCGGCATCGTCGCCCCGACGATGCCGTTCGCACCCAGGATGTTCAGACTGAGGTCAGCCACATGCATCGACCCGCCAAGACCGCCGCAATAACCGGTCGAGCGGCCCAGAAGCTCCGCCATCATGCGGTCGGTGCTCGCCCCCTTGGCAATGCAATGGCCATGACCGCGGTGATAGCTGCCGATATAATCTCCGGCCGCAAGATTGAGCGAGGCTCCGGCAGCGATCGCCTCCTGGCCGGCGTAACTGTGCGCGGTTCCCTTGACCTTGCCCGACAGGAAAAGGTCGGCCGCCGTTTCCTCGAAGCGTCGGATACGCACCATTGTCTCGAAGAGACGAAGCATCGTCTCCGGGCCTGCCCCTCCTCGCAGGAGAGGAGAGGCAGGAGCCTCCAAGACCGACTTCGCCCCGGTGATGTGCTCGAAGCTGCGCGATGACATGAGGCAACGACCTTTCGGCTTGGCGCTCAAAGGCCAAGGGAATTTTCTGACAATGATGTGAGGCAGTCTTGCCTGGGAGAGTGACGAGATAATCCCTTCACTTATCGTTCCAGCATCTCCCGGCTCGGCTGGAACACTTCAATCTGCACGCCCGCCATCGATTTCGGGTGGACGAAGTTCACAAGACCCATCGCTGCGTCGATGGGTTCTTCCATGAGGAATTTTACCCCCTTGCCTTTCATCTCGGCGGCATCTTCGCCGTAATTGTCCACCTCGACCGACAGCAGGAACAGTCCCTCCCCTTTCTTTTCGACAAACTTGGCAATCGAGGTTCCCTCTTCCTTCGACGCGATCAGGTTGATGCAAAAATCACCCACCTTGATTTCATTGCCATCCAACCCGGGAACAGCGAAGAATTTCTCCCCGATCGGGCGGGCTTTGACGTTGAAGAAGGCTTCATATTTCCTGGTCGCCGCTTCCAGATCGGCCACGGCGACGTTCACTCCATAGATCTTCGTAATCATCTTGACTTTCCTGATTTTCGAGGTTCGAGGATTTTCTACGCGATGGCCTTCAGCGGCCAGTATTTCGGGTCCACACGCGCTTGCAGACCTGTCGGCAGCCAATCCACGCCGAGCTCTCTTGCGGCATGCCAGCCCCATTTCGGGTGGTCGATGAACGCACGCCCTATGGCCACCAGGTCGGCCTTGCCGGACCGGATGATCTCGTCGGCTTGCACCGGCGACGTGATCGTCCCGACGGCCACCGTCGTTATGCCCGTTCCACGTTTCACCGCTTCGGCGAGGTGGACCATGTATCCGGGATCCTGCCGCGGATAGATTGCGTTGGGTGCGGCACCGCCGCCGGAAACGGTGACATAGTCAACGCCGATCCCCTTCAGTTCCGCGGCGAACGCGACGGCGTCCTCTATCGAATTTCCATCCGGAGACCAGTCCGACCCGTTGATCCGCACGCCCAGCGGCTTGTTTCCGGGGAGAGCCCCCCGCACCGCCGCCACCACTTCGAGGGGAAAGCGCATCCGGTTCTGCAGGCTGCCGCCATAGGCGTCATCCCGCTTGTTCGAGACGCGGCTTAGAAAACTGTGCAGGAGATAACCGTGCGCGCCATGGATCTCGATCATGTCGAAGCCGCAGCGATCCGCACGCAAGGTCGAGGCGGCGAAGGCCTGCTTGATGCGGCCCATTCCCTCTTCGTCCAGCATGTCCGGCGTCTGCCAATGCGTGTCGAACGGAACCGGGGACGGCCCATAGGGAGCCCACGCCCCGGCCTCCACCGGCAGGGGACCGCCGCCCTTCGACCGGTCCGCCGGAAACATCCCATCCCGATTGTCGAGTATGGGATAGGCGGATGCCTTCCTGCCGGCATGGCCAAGCTGTATTCCCAGCGGCGTGCTGCTGAAGCGCCTGACATCGGCGACGAGCCCGGCGAGGGCAGCCTCCTGCTGGTCGTTGTAAAGGCCGATGCATCCCAGACTGATGCGTCCCGCCGCCTCGACCGCCGTCGCTTCCATGACCGCCAACCCGGCGCCGCTCAACACCATCATTCCGACGTGGGTCCGGTGCCATGGCCCTGAGATGATCCCTTCCCTTGCCTGGTATTGGCACATGGGCGAGATCATGATGCGGTTGTTGAGGGCCAGGCCGCGCAACGCAAGCGGCTCAAACAAGAATGCCATGCCTCGCGTCCTCTCCTGATGTTTGAAACAATCGGAACAGGCGGCGCCCGTGATGCCTGCTCATCCGAATGGTGAATCGCGTATTCGACCAGTCCGGTCGCCACGAAACCCACCCCGCAGCGATCGATTGTTTGGTTGGAATTCATGGCTGTCCGACAAACACCTGGAAGCGCCGCTGCCAAGTCGTCAGAACGAGTTCTTCATTACCTGCCATAGAACCAACTTCAGGTTATACAGACGGCAAACTGTCTGTCAAACAAAAAATGAAATATGAGCCATTATTCATTTTTTGACGCCGGAAAACGGGGCGATTGGCGAGCCGAGGCTAACGAGTCAGACTGTGATCGGTCGAAAGGTGCGCCCTTGCCGGCATCGCCAGCGTCGTCGTCTTGCATGAACGCATCGGGCCGGTCGCGGGATTGGGTCGGACCGCGCTCTCACCCGTCGACGCGCGTCTTACAAATCCAGCGGACAGCTGGAGGCCCTTGGTGATGGCAAAGCATTGCGAAGCGGCGGGTCAGGAAGCACCCTGACCGGCATTGATCCGCTTGCCCGGTTCACCGGCGTCGACACGCGGCCCCACTCCATTGCGCAGGATGTTGATATAGGCCTTGACGACACGCTTCACCACGTCACCATCGGTCTGATTTGCCGCGATGATGTGCTGATAGAGGTAAGCTCGTGCCGCAATCATCATGTAGGTGAGCACTTCCTCTTCATAGTCCTCAAGGGGGCGCAGCTGCTTCTCGGCCCGCGCCCGGCGCAGCACCTCGGAATATTTCTGCGCGGCGAGACTGTAGTGATAGTGGGCCGCTTTCGGCGACACCAGGTCCGTCTCGTAGAGAATCCGGAAAAAGCACTTATCCTGTGTCATGAACTCGAAGAAGGCGGTTGCCCCGCGCTCCTCGAGCTCGAAAAAATCAGCCGCTCCGTGCAGCCGACTTTTGATGTGCTCCATCATTTCATCGGTTATCGCGGGGAGAAGCTGGTCGAACAGGTCCTGTCGGGACTCGAAATAGAGATAGAAAGTGCCTTGAGCGAGGTTGGCCTCCTGCGTGATCCGCCCGATGCTCGCCTTCGCATAGCCATAATTGCCAACGACGTGAGCCGCCGCCTTGAACAGGGCCTTCCTATTCTCATCAGCCTTTTCGGCACGATTGAGCTTTTTCTGTCTTTTTTCCCGCGGCAACGCTTCACCTCTGTCAGACGCCCGATGATCCGCCCGGGGAGGCGAAAAATCCCCGGCTTTTTTACGCGTCCGGCGGCGGAAGAGTCAACAAATTGAACCACGATTCGCCGTTCACACCGCCATTGTGTTTGCGCAGAACGTGCCACCCTCCAGTCCAACCCGATGTCATGCCGTGGTATTCGAGCCGATGAAATCCAGAAGCGACGCTGTGAAAGAGTCGTTCTCATCACCGACGATCATGTGATGGGCGTCGGCCAGCGTCTCGTATCTTGCGTGCGGTACAAGGGTCAGGAATTCCGCGACGGAGTCGAGACTGACCACGTGGCTATGGCCGCCCCGTACGAGCATGACCGGCATCGTCATACGCCTCGCCGCATCCGCCAGCCTTTCGTGTTCGAGCGGCACTGTGGCGATGGAATCGGGCTCGGTCAGGACCTGCGGATCCCAGTGCCAGCGCAGCCGGCCGTCGGCGGAACTCCGCAGGTACTTTTCCAGCCCGGCATGGCTCACCGGCTTGGGTCGGTTCGGCACGTAGTCCGATACAGCGCTTGCGGCTTCGGCAACGGAATCGAACCCCCGATGAATGTGCCTGCGCATGAACCCGAGAATTCTGTCGGATCCGACCCGTTCGATGCGCGGCGCAACGTCCACCAGAATCACCGCGGCGAACGCGGCGGCGGCTTCTCCTGCCGCCAGCATGGCGGATATCCCGCCGAGCGATGCTCCAACCACGATGGGCGGCCGATCGAACACCGAAGCCACGTCGCAGAGATCATCACGGAAACGCGAGAGCGAGTAGTCGCCGTTCGCATCCCAGTCACTCTCTCCATGGCCGCGCAAATCGTAGGCCAGAACGGAATATCCCTGGCGGGCGAGCCTCATGCCCGTACGGCGCCAGGCATGGCGGGTTTGCCCGCCGCCATGCGCCAGGATGATCCCGCCCCTGTCGCCATTCCAAGCCGTTGCGCTCAGTTTCAGGCCCGAGCGCGTCGACAGGGTCCGGGTGGCAGGGCCGGTCATGTTATTTCGAACAGTGCGGCAGCACCCTGCCCACCGCCGATGCACATGGTGACGACGGCATAGCGGACGTTGCGGCGGCGACCTTCGATCAAGGCATGGCCAGCCAGCCGGGCGCCGCTCATGCCATAGGGATGCCCCACCGAAATTGCGCCGCCGTCCACGTTGAGCCGCTCATGCGGGATGCCGAGCGCGTCCCGGCAGTAGACGGTCTGAACCGCAAACGCCTCGTTCAATTCCCACAGGCCGATGTCGTCGATCTTGAGCCCTTGCGCTTTCAACAACGCCCGCACCGCCGGAACCGGGCCGATCCCCATCTCGTCGGGCTCGCAGCCGACCACGGACATCCCACGGAACAGGCCGAGCGGCAGAAGGCCACGCCGGGAGGCCTCCGATGCGCTCATGACCACGCAGGCCGAGGCGCCGTCCGAGAACTGGCTGGCATTCCCGGCGGTCACATGCCGGCCCTCCGGCAGCACCGGCTTCAGCTTGGCGAGATTCTCCAACGACGTTCCGGGACGATTTCCTTCATCCCGTGAAAGCGTCACGGTTTCGCTGCCGGTCAGATTTCCTTCCTTGTCATACAGCAGCTTTTCCGTCGTGAGCGGGACGATCTCGGCATCGAAGCGGCCGGCCAGTTGGGCTTCGGCCGTGCGGCGCTGACTCTCGACCGAATATTCATCCTGCGCAAGCCGGCTGACGCCGTACCGCTCACCGACCGTCTCGGCGGTCTGCAGCATCGACCAGTAGAGCTCCGGCTTGTTCGCGACGATCCACTCTTCCTGCAGGCGGTGCTGGTTGGCGTGTGAATTCTGCACCAGTGACACCGACTCCACGCCACCGGCGACGAGGATATCGGCGCCGCCGGAGCGGATGCGCTCGGCCGCCATCGCGATCGTTTGAAGTCCCGACGAGCAGAAGCGGTTGACCGTCACACCGGGAACGCTCACCGGCAGGCCGGCGCGAAGCGCGATCTGACGCGCGATGTTGGATCCGGTGGCGCCTTCGGGCATGGCGCATCCGATGAGGACATCCTCGACCTGCCCCCCCTCGAGCCCCGCACGCTGCACGGCTTCCGCCACCACATGGCCTCCCAATGTCGCGCCATGCGTGTTGTTGAAAGCGCCCTTGTAGGCACGCCCGATCGGCGTCCGGGCGGTTGATACGACGACTGCGTCCTTCATCATTCTCTCCATAGGATCTTGTCAGGTAATGGAGCAGCCCGGTGCGATCCTTCGCCCAGCCCCCGCCAGCCCCGCCACGGCGGGTGTGGTGGATCGGTGGATCGAAGGTTCGGCTCGCTGCTGTGGTGTGGGTGATCACATGCCCATGCGGCGTGAATATTCCTCGGCCAGCTCGTCGCCACTGCCGGCGGTGCCCACCACCCGCCCCCGCAGGACCACATAGCCGCGGGTGATCTGGCTGCGGATCAAACGGATCGACGGCTCGGCCACGACCACCGCCATGCCGGCGCCGGCAAGTTCGTGAAGGGTCTGGAGAACCGCCTCGATCACCTGCGGCGCAAGCCCCAGCAGAGGTTCGTCGAGCAACAGCACCTTGGGCCGTCCCATGATCGCGCGCGCCAACGCAAGCATCTGCTGCTCGCCGCCGCTGAGGACGCCGCCGGGGAGGTTCTGCCGGCTGCGCAGGATCGGAAAACGGTCCAGCGCCTCCTCCACCCGGTCTTGCGGCAGGCGCATGCTGTCGGCGACGACGCACAGATTCTCGCGGACCGTCAGATGGCTGAACACCTGCCTGCCCTGCGGAACCAGGACCAGCCCCCTGCGCGTCCGTGCATTGGCGTCGAGCGCGGATACATCCTCGCCGTCGAGTTCTATGACGCCGCCCACCGCCTTGATGGCGCCGATCGTGCCCAGGAACAGGCTGCTTTTTCCGGCGCCGTTCGGCCCGACGAGCGCGGTCACCGAACCGGCCGGGCACGCGATGCTCGCGTCGGAGACGGCGACGACGCTGCCATAGCGCACGGAAAGGGAAGAGACCGAAAGTGTCGTCATTGCTCAGCCCACGCCAATGTATGTGCTGCGGAATTCGGCATTGCCCATGCACTCGGCGACGCTTCCCTCGACGGTGATGCGGCCTTGCGACAGCAGCGCCATGCGGTCGACCGTATCGACCAGCAGGTCGATGTTGTGGTCGATCAGAAGGACGGCACACCCGGAATCACGGACGCGCTTGATGGCGAAGATGATGCCCGACGTGCCGGAATCGCCGACGCCCGAAAACGGCTCGTCCAGGACCAGCAGGCGCGGAGACTGCATCAGCGCGCGCGCGACCTCCACCAGCCGCAACTCGCCGAAGGAAACCTTTTGCGCCAGGCGGTCGATATTCTTGAGACCGAGCTCGGACGCGATCTTTTCAATGGCCGGGACATTCACCCGGCAGCCGCCGAGGAGCCCCTGTCCGGCCGCCGTGACGGTCCTGGTCCAGTTCGACAGCAGGCCGGTGCTGCGGCCGACGGCGATGTTTTCGCGAAGCGACATCTCGAAAGCCAGCTGCGGATGCTGGAACGTCCGGGCGAGGCCAAGCTTCGCGCGCTGCGACGGAGAGCCTGCGAGCCTGGTGCCGCCCAGCAGGATCTCCCCCTCGTTGGCTGGCGTGATTCCGGTGATGATGTCGACGAAGGTCGACTTTCCCGCGCCATTCGCGCCGACAAGTCCGAGGATCTCCCCTGGCTCGACATGGAGGTCGACGCCGCGCAGAACCGTCAGCCCGCCGTAGGATTTCTTGACTCCGCTGGCCGTGAAGAGCGGGCTCATGGACGGGCATCCTTCGAGAGACGGAGGCGTTCGAACAGCTGTCCGGCAATCCCCAGGATGCCCTTCGGGGCGATGATGAGGACCGCCAGAGTGAACAGCGCGAAGGTCAGGGCGCCGGGCAGGCCGAAGCCGGTGAAGCCGACGGTGAGGAACACCACGATCCCCGCACCGATGAGCGCCCCCCATGGCGATCCCGTCCCCCCCAGCAGCGGCATGAACAGGACGAGGAACACCACCGAGACCGGGAAGGATTCCGGCACGACGAAACCGTTCGCCAAGGCGAGCACGATGCCGCCGATCGATGCGATTGCGGCACCGATCATCAGGGCGAACAGACGCATCCGCACCGTGGGCACGCCGCTGGCCTCGGCAGCGATCGAGGATTCCCGCTGGACCCGCCAGGCAATGCCGACCGCGCTGCCGCGAATGCGGGAAATACCGAAAGCGATGAACCAGATGACAACCGTCGCAACGACCAGCAGCTGCTCCCGGCCCGTTCCGATCCCGAAGATGTCGGGTGCGCCGAAGCCACCCAATCCCGCGGCCCCTCCGGTCACATCGGTCGTGTTGACGAGCCAGCGCTGAGTCGCGATCCCGAACATCAGCGTGGCCAGCGCGAGATGGAATCCCGAGAGCTTGCGCGTGAGGTATCCGAGTATCCCAGCCAGCACTGCGGAAACAACCAGCGCCAACGGCAGGCTGAACAAGATCCACACTGGCGCCGTGTTCGACAGGATCGCCACCGAATAGGCGCCGACCGCGAAATAGGCATTGTAACCCAGCGACAGGCTTCCGCAGAGATTGAAGGGCACATACATGCCGAGCGCCAGAAAGCCATAGCACAGGGCCAGGAAGGCCATGTCGATGGTGTGTCCGCTGCGAATGCCGAAGAGTACGAACAGGCTGGCCGCGAGCACCGTCAGGGCGATTTCCCAGGTAATCGGGAATCCGGGCTTCGCCGGGGCGATTACCCAAGTGATCGGGAGTCCACGCTTCAACATCGTTGCTAGCTCCTGACCGAAAGATGAAACAGCCCCTGTGGCCGCAAGGTGAGGACGGTGAGGACCAGCAGCAGAAGCACATAGTCCCGATAGGCGCCGCCGAGGTACCGCGCCGAGATCGCTTCGATGAGACCCAACAGGAGACCACCGGCGAGGCAGGCCCAGGCGCTCTTCGAACCGCCGAGCACAAAAGCGATGAAGCCGGCGGTCGCGAACCTCAAATGGCTTTCAATGTCGAGAGCCACGGCAGGGGCCACCAGGATGCCGGCTACGCCGCACAGGAAACCCCCGGTCGACAATGCCGCCAGGCGGATCATGGGGAGCGGCAAGCCCAACGCGCGGGCGCCATGCTCATTGTCGCCGGCGGCGCGCAGCATCCTGCCGTAGCGGCCATAGCGGAGCCAGAACCAGACGCCGGCGAACACCGCAATGGTAGCGGCAAACGCGAACACGCTCTGGTGGTCCAATGAAAAATTGCTGATGCGGAAAACACCGTACAGATAATAATCGCCGGTCACCCCTCGATGCCCGAAGAGAATTCCGGCCACCTGCTCGATGACAAACATCACGGCCACAAACGCCATCACCGGCGCAAATTCCTCCGTCGTCCGTCGAAGTATCGGCCGAATGATAAGATAGTCGGCGAGCACAGAGATAACGACGGCTGACGCGATGGCGGCCGGCACGGCGACCCATGCCGTGACGCCGACTTCCTTGACGAGGTACGCCACTGTCATTCCGCTGAACATCGCGTAGCTGCCCACCGCGAAATTGATCAGCCCGGTCGATCGGAAAAAGACGTAATAGGCCAGAGCGACGAGCGCGAAGAACGCGCCGGCATCGAGACCGGATATGAGAATCGGGAGTTCCATGGCTGAGCCTCACTGTTTTTGCGCGGAGTCTTGAATGCGGGGACAAAATGTGTCCCCGCATCCGCGCCTCGGAAGCCAGGCGATTGCCTCAGGGCTGATAGGTTTCCCAGAGTTTGGCCGGCTTGCCGCCCTTGAAAACGACGATGTTGGTCGATTTTGAACCGGCGCCGCTGTGTTTGCCTTTGTAGGAAACCGTGTAACCCTGCTGACCATGGGCCATCGGAAAGTCGGCAATCTGCTCCATCGCTGCCACCATTGC
This sequence comes from Azospirillum oleiclasticum, assembly GCF_013423485.1. Lineage (GTDB taxonomy): Bacteria > Pseudomonadota > Alphaproteobacteria > Azospirillales > Azospirillaceae > Azospirillum > Azospirillum oleiclasticum. Next base: position 208,983 of record NZ_JABFFR010000027.1, on the reverse strand, counting down.
GGCACCGTCGACGGAATTTGCCTTCTCGACCGCCAGTTTCGTCATCATCAGGCCGTCCCAGACCGCGGCGTGCAGCCAGACGAACGGCTGGTCCTTTCCGACGGCCGCGAGATACAGATCGCGGACGGCAACCAAACTGGGTTTGGTCGGATCGATCATGTCGACCACGATCAGCCCATCAATGCTGTCGCCTGCCTGCGCCCAGATTTGCGGCTGAGCGGTGACGCTGCTCGTAGCCCAGCGGGGCAATTCAAGATTGAGCCGGTTGTAGGACCGGTAAAGCGTCACCGTTGACGGCGCATGGGCGGTAACGTCGAGCAGAACGTCGGGCTTGGCTTCGGCGATACGGAGAAGCTGGGGAGAGGCGTCACGGGCTCCCGCTTCCATGATCTCGACCGACGCCGCCTTGAAGCCGTCCTCGGTCAACCTCTTGACGTAGCTGTCGAGCAGCGGCTTGGATGTCGCGGTGGATTCACTGAAGAAACCGATTTTGCCGTATCCGGCCCGCTTCAAGCCGTTGACCAGCGTTTCCGCCTGGAGTTCGGCCGGAGGTGCCACCGTGAAGATGAACTGGTTGTTCGGCGGTTGAACGATCTTGTCGTTGACGTTGGTCGGGGCGATGCAAAAGATCTTCTCTTCGGTGCAGACGACCTTGCCCTGGATCGTCGCGGCCGAGCCGGAGATGAAGATCAGCATCCGCGCACCCTGCTCGACCAGCCGGCGCGCCTTCGCAGCGGAGAGGTTCGGGTTGCTCTGGTCGTCCTCGAACAGGAGCTTGATCGGGCGGCCCATGATGCCCGGCCTGCCGCCGAACTGTTCGGCCGCGTAAAGCAACTCCCCCCGGTTGACCGCCGCGACGAAGGCTTTCAGGGCCTTCGACGATTCCTGCGAATAAAAGGCACCCGAGCTGGAGCGATCCTCCAGGACGCCGATGACGACCGGCTCGCCGGTCGCCTCGGCCGCCATCGCAGGTGCAAGGCCGAGACAACCCGACAAAAGCGTCCCGACCATCCCGACTGTTCCGAGAAGCAGATTTTTCAAGATTTCCTCCCAATTGGCTCTTGCGGCCGTTCTTCGGCTCCTATGGCCGTCCTCCGGCTCCTATGGCCGTCCTCCGGACTTTCGGAGATCGATCAGCCTGCGCGCCTTGCCTTCGGCGCCTACCTTCGTGAATTGCGTAAGCTCGCCAGCCTCGAAGACCTGCACGCCGACCTTGACACCCAGGTCCTTGCGGAACGCGGCCTCCATGTCGGCGGCGAGCGCCGCAGCATCGATGTCCGGACTCTTCCGTTCTATCCGGATCACCATCTCGTCGCGGCGTCCCAACCCGCTGCCGTCGTAATACACGACGCAGACATAGTCGTTGGTCGCGCGCGGCTCGCGGCTGACCGCCGAGAGGCAGGCCATCGGATAGACGCTGGTCCCGCGCAGCTTGACCATCTCGTCGCTGCGGCCAAGGAACAGCGACAGCTTCCGTGTGCACAGACCGCATGCGCATTCACTGCGGTCACTCATCCGCATCCGGTCGCGCATGTTGTACCGGATGAACAGCGGAACGCTGCGCGCAAGGTTGGTGGCTACCACATTGCCTTCCGTACCATAGGGCACGGGGGTCCCGTCATCGGCATCGACGATTTCGAGATAGCAGGTGTCCTCCGAAATGTGCTTGCCGTCCTGGCGATCGCATTCGAAGGCGACCATGCCGATCTCGTGGGATCCCCAGGTGTCGTAGAATGGCGCACCCCATGCCTCCTGCAGGCGGCTGCGCACGGTCCCCTCGGTGTCGACGCCGAGCAGGCCGAAGAGGAACTTGGTCGGCAGTGACCGCAGGTCGAAACCGATCGTCTCGGCGACCTCGGCCAGTCTCCCGAAATACTCGGCGGTGCCGAACCAGCCGTTCGTCCCCAGCGCTTTGGCGAATTCGAGCTGACGCTCGCTGGGCGTCACCACGCCCGAACCGGTGGTCACCGATACCCCGCCCAGCCAAGCGTGGATGCCATGATGCGCACACCATCCGGCATTGGCGAGCGAGGTTGTGAACAGGACCTGGACGACGTCTCCCGGACGCGCACCTTGGGCGAACATCGCCCGGGCGGTCTGGATGCCCTGGATTTCCCACGCGATCGGGTCGAACAACGTGATGCGAGGCAGACCAGTGGTGCCGCCGCTGGTCTGCACCTTGAGCGGCATGGTCCCCAGCCTCTCGCTGCCGAACGGCACATGGCTGCCATATGGCGGGCATTCGGCGGACGCCTGCTTGAGATCGTCGCTCGTGAAGGAGGGCAGCTTCGCAATGTCGTCGAGGCTGCGGATATCACCAGGTTCGATGCCTTCGGCACCCCAGAGCTTCTGGTAGAAAGGAGTCCTCCAGCCATCGGCCATACGCTCAAGAAAAAGACGGTTCTGGTGATCGCGCAACTGCTCGGCCGACCATCTTCCCGTGGTGCGGGCATAATCGGGCGGAGGTGGAAAATTACGGACCAACTCCTCCCAGTCAATGGAGCGCCAGTAGTGCGGAATCGTCACGTCTTGATCTGATTTCTGCACGGTTCCTCTCTCGGTCCCGGAAAGGGATACGATCACCCATTCCAACTTTTAATTTGTTGAACAGAATGTATATTGATCGGACGACAAGATCAATGAAAAAATGAGTGGGCGTTCATAATTCATGGCTGAGCCTTGGCCGTGGTGTTTCGGCCGACGATACAGCCGGCTCCGTGGGAACCATCGGTCACCTCACCCGCAGCGAACAGCCGGTCGGTCGGCTCGCCACAGGCATTGATGACCCGCATCGATGCGTCGATCGCCAGCGGCACGCCCTCGTCTCCGACCATCGTCCGGCGATCGGAAGGCCTGTCGCCCCCTACCCTCACATCGCGGTTGTGGAGGTCGACCGTCGTGGCCGCCGGTCCGGCATCAACGCCGCATTCCCACTGCAGAATGGCAAGGAGCGCATCGAGCGTGGGCGCGGAAACCTCCCTGCAGCCCAGCGCCTTCAGACGCCGATAAGGCACAGGCGCCGTCTCGGCATAGAGGCGGGAGAGGTCTTCCTGACAGTCTTCGGCATGCGACTGCAACAAGGCCTCGAGAAGTTCCTGCCGCGACCCCGGCTGCGATTCCGTCTCGCACAGCCTCACATGGCCTCCGGTCAGCGCGGTGCTGCCCCCGACGATCGCTTCGCTCCCGAGCAACAGCGTGTTGGCGCCAAGTTCGGCAGCTTCCACGGCGGCCACCATCCCGGCGGCGGCGGAACCGATTGCCAGCACCTGTGCTTCGGATGACATCTCCATACCTTACCTGGGCCACAGAGGCCGATTGACCGCCCTCAATAAATATGAATTCTGATTCATATTTCATATTCTGTCAATGGCCGAGGTGGTGGCGTGGCAAGCCCCTGTTGCTACTGTGTCATCAGCTGCGGTTGTGGTGGCAGCATCTCTGGAGGGTTTGTGCCAGGGTGCGGGCGATTGCGACGCGCATGCTGGTGATTGAGGTCGGGATGTGGCGCTCAGGGCGGGGCGGTAGCGCCGCGGGGTCGGAAGCCTTGGGGAAGCTCAGGCGCTTGGAGGCGCCCGGCGGGAGCCGGGCCTGATACCGCCGAATCTATGAAGTGACCCATTGGAGCCAAGGCTGCGAGCACAGGCTTCGGATGCGGCCCGGTTCGGCGACGAGAGTGTTCCAGGCATGGCAGCAGGCGTCGGCATCGGCGAAGACTTGCAGCGACAGGAAGCGCTCGCGCAGGAACAACCAGACGCGCTCCACCGGGTTCAGTTGCGGGCTGTAGGGTGGCAAGGTGACGAGGGTGACGTTTTCGGGCACGCGCAGCCTTGCGGTGGCGTGCCAACCGGCGCCGTCGAGCACCAGGTCGGTGTGCTCGTCCGGCGCCAAAGTGGCGGCGAAGCGCTCCAGGAACAGGGCCATGATGCGGGTGGAGACGGTCGGCATGACCAAAGCGAAGGCATCGCCGGTGTCCGGTCGCACCGCCGCGTCGATAGAGGCCCACTCGTAGCGCTGGTCGCACCGGCCGGGCGGGCGCTGGCCTTTCGTCCACCAGCGGTGACACAGGCGCCCCTTCTGCCCAACCCTCGCCTCGTCTTGGAACCAGAGTGTCACCCGCTTGCCGGCATGGGCCGCCGCTGCGGCATCCAGCGCCGCGCGGAGCCCCTTTTTTCGAAGCGCTCCTGCGCTTTGGCGTCGGTGCGCGGGAGGACCGGGCGTGCCTTCTGCCGCGACAGTCCCATCCGACGCAGGATACGGCTCAGGCTGTGGGGGTGCAGCGCCTTGCCGAAGCGCCGCGAGATCCACAGCGCCAACGCTTCGCGCGTCCAGGTGCAGACCCCGTCCACCGCAGGATCGGGGCCGGCGTAGATGACCGCGGCCAGGGCGGCCTGCTCACCCTCGCTCAACACCTCCGCCCGATGCCCCTTCGGCCGGTCGAACAGCCCGTCCGTGCCTTCGGTGTTGTAACGCATTACCGCATCCCGCAGCGCCTGGCGCTCCATTCCCGCCAGCCGTGCCGCCTCCGCCCGGCTCATCCCTTCCAGCGCGTGGGCGATCGCGTACGCCCGCGCCGCAGCCCGCCCGTTCCCGCAGCGCCGTGCCCATACCCGCAACTCCGCCGCCGTCAAAACCGTGAGACCGTCAGCCCTCCAGACATCGGCTCCCCCCCAAACACCATTCGGCTTGGGGCATCGAATCACGATCCGGCAGCAGAGGGAATCCCCAACCGAAGCCGAGTCAGTTCATCCGTTCGCCGGTATAACTCTGCGGACCAATGGGATTGCCGGTGGCGTGTTTGGCGTGAACGCTCGGCGCCGGCTCGCCGTTCTGGCTGAAGGCCACGCGCGCCACCGACTGGCCGCAGGAGCAGAGGTCAGGCAGCCATCGCGGATGGCCAGCCGCAGCTCGCCATCGTGCCCGCCCGGCGCCCACAGGGACAGCAGGTCACGCCACCAGTTGCCGTGGGGATCGCCCGCCATACGGGAAAGCGCCTCCATCGCCGCATCGCTCGATTGCCGATCGAAGCCGGACATCCGCCCCCCTTCCAGCGCCCCGGAAAGCCCGACCCGGCGTCGGTCGAAGACGTTGAAGAAATGCGCCTTCGGCGAGCAAATTGTCGCGGAGTTCCTTCGGCAGGGCGCGGCGTGATCGCGATCCATGCCGGCCGGCTGAGCGGCTGACAGGACAGTTGTGCCATACGACAGCGCGGCGGCTCCGGACGCGCAGGCGTTTTCCACCCGCGTCGCCGGCTTCCAGCGCACGTCGTCATCCGCCTGCAGCACCGGCGACGAGCAGAAAGCATCCGGCACGAATCCGCCGTTCAGCTTGCCGAGCCAGATACCGTCCACATCGGTGCCGGCGACCCCGGCATTCCGCAGCACCTTCCGCGTCACAGCGACGATCTGCGCCTCCAGATCGACGCCTTCGATACGGCCGAACGGCGAATGCGCCCAGCCGGCTTCGAGGGTGTTTCGGCCACCCGATGCCGGTTCATCCCACGCGCATGGTCAAAGGCACGATCAGCGCGATCGCCGGCACCAGGATCAGCAGCATCAGCCTGACCACGTCCGCCACCAGGAATGGCACGATTCCCCGGTAGATGGTGCCAAGCGCGACCGTGGGGTTGAGCGATCGGATGATGAAGAGATTCATGCCGATCGGCGGGGAGATCATGCCGAACTCGATCGACACCACCACGACGATCCCGAACCAGACGAGGTCGTAGCCGAAACCCGCGACGATCGGGGCGAACAGCGGCACCGTCAGCAGCATCATGGCAAGGCTGTCGAAGATGCAGCCCAGGACCAGGTAGATCATGACGATCGCCACGATGACCAGGATCGGCGCCACATCCAGCGACTGGATGAATTGAGCGAGCTGCGCCGAGAAGCCCGAGAACACCACGACGTTGGAGAACAACAGGGCGCCGATCAGCACGAACAGCAGGGTCGCGGTCATCACCGCCGCATCCAGCGCCGCGGCGAAGATGGCGGCCGGAGACAGGCTGCGCCGTGCCACGCCGATCAGCAGCGCACCGGCGGCACCGATCCCCGCCGCCTCCGTGGCGCTGAAGACGCCGAGATAGAGCCCGCCGATCACCACCGTGAACAGCACCGCCACCGGCCAGACGCCGAGAAGGGCGGCACGGCGCGAAGGCAGGCCCGCCGGATCCGTGCGCGGCGCCAAGGCCGGCCGCAGCCGCACCGTCACGGCGATCGCGACGATGTAGAGGACGGCGCCCAACAGGCCCGGCAGGATGCCGGCAAGGAACAGGTCGCCGATGCTCTGCTCCGTCATCATGCCGTAGATGACCAGGATGATGCTGGGCGGGATCAGGATTCCCAGCGTACCGCCGGCGGCGATCGAGGCGGTGGCGAGACCGTCGTCGTAGCCATAACGCTTCATTTCCGGCAGTGCGACCGAACCCATGGTCGCCGCGGTGGCGAGGCTCGACCCGCAAACGGTGCCGAATCCGGCACAGCCCATGATGGTCGCCATCGCCAACCCGCCGCGCACCCGGCCGAGCAAGGCGTTGGAGGCGTCGTAGAGGGCCGATGCGATGCCGGCACGGGCGATCAGGTTCGCCATGAACAGAAACAGCGGCAGCACCGACAGCGTGTAGCTGTTGGCGGTATCGAAGGCGGTCTGGGCGACCATCGACCCGGCAGCCCCCAACCCGATGATCAGGGTGAGACCCACGAAGCCGACGCCACCCAGCGCCGCGGCGAGCGGTACGCCGATGCCCAGCAGGATGAAGACCGCGGCGAAGGAGAGGACGGCCGTGATCATCGCGCCACCCTCCGCAAGCCGGCCAGGATCCAGGCGAGCGACGCGACAGCCGCCGCGGCGAAGGCGATCGCCGCCCCCCAGGCCACCGGGTGCCAGGGAAGGCCCAGCCATGGCGTGCTGTCCCCATAGCCCATCAGCTTTGCGGCGAACCCGGTGCTGTACCAGCCCAGCACCAGCAGATAGGCGCCGAGGACCAGGCCGGAAACCGTGCCCGCGACGCGGGCGGCGGTGCCGGTCAGCCGTTCCGAGAGTATGTCCACCACGATATGCTCGCGCCGCAGGGTGGCCAGCGGCAGGCCGGCGAAGAACAGGACCGCCATCAGTACCTGGATGACCTCCTGGCTCCAGGGCAGCGGCTTCGACAGCAGGTAGCGGGATGTCACGTCCCAACACATGACGACAGTGATCGCGAGGATGCTGGTGGCGCAGACCGTCTGGAAGAGACGGTCCACGACACGGACCGCCAGAGGCCGGTCCGCGCGGGCGGGTGATGCCATCGAAGGCTCCGTCATCAGGCTGGCAGTGGAGAGGCGACGGAACTACTTCCCGCCGGCCAATTCGCGAAGGCGGTCGAGCGCCTTGCGGCCATCGACGCCCTTCTGCTTGGCTTCCTCGATCCAGGCGTCGTCGAGCGGCGCGAGCCGCTTGCGGATCTCGTCCAGCATCGCGCCGCCGGCGACGACGCGCCGGACCCCCTGCTTCTCCATCAGCGCGACCGCGCTGGCGTCGGCCTTGTCCCAAGCCTTGCCACCCATCCGGGCCAACGCTTCGCCCGACACGGCCATGATGGCGTCCTGGTCCCGCCTGGACAGGCCATCCCATGCCTTCTGGTTCATGATGATGTAGACCGCGGCGTTGTAGGCGCCCTTGGGGATCACGAACTGGCCCTTCACCACCCCGTTCAGCTTGTAGGACGCGTACGCCTCGTTCGTGAAGAAGGCACCATCGACGATGTTGCGCGAGATCATCTCGTGCACCTCCCCCGACGGGGACGTCACGGCGGCGGCACCCAGCAGCCGGGCAACCTCCTGCACGGTGCGACCGCCGGTGCGGAATTTCTTGCCCTTGAAGCCGTCCAGCGTCTCCGGCGGGGCATCGCGGGTGTAGATGGTGCCGGGACCGGTGGCATAGACCGTCAGCACCTTGACGCCTTTGAACTCGTCCGCGGCCGCGAACATGTCCTGATGGACTGTCCAGTAAGCGACCGACAGGGCCTCCGCGCTGTCGCCGAGGAACGGCAGGTCGATGGCTTTGGTGAGGGTGAAGCGGCCCGTGTTGTAGGACGGCACCCCCCAGGCGATGTCGGCCCCGCCGCTTTCCACCAGATCGAACATCCGCGGCGGTGCGGCGAGGCTGGTCGGCAAAATCGACACCGTGACGCGGCCCTCCGTCGCCTTGGCGACAGCCTCCGCCCAGGGCTTGAACACATCGACCACCTGGCCGTGGGTCGCCGGCAGGATGTTGTTGAATCGCAGCACGGTCTCCGCGCAGGCCGGCAGCGCACCCAGCGCCAGTGCGGCGCCCACGATCATGCCGGTCAGTGTACGGCGCATGGTCTCCTCCCCCGCTTCGTGTTGGAACGCCCCATCGTTAGCATGCGAAAAAAACAATTGCAAACGTATTCTTTTTCTGTTTGAAAGTATCAGCACGACAAACGAATTGTGGAGGGGCGAGGCGATGATCGAGGATGTGATCGACATCCGGACGGGACATCCCGGCCCGACCCTGGCGGTCACCGTGCTGCTGCACGGCGACGAAACCTGCGGTCTGGCTGTGGCCGACGCGGTGGCTGCCGGGCGGATCGCCCCCGGCAAAGGGCGGCTGATCGTTCCGGTGATGAATCGGCCGGCCCACACCGCTGTCGGCGGACCGCGGCGTCATCTGGGCACCGACATGAACCGCCTCTGGTGCGAGGCGGGGATCGCCGCGGACAGGCCGGAAGCCGTCCGCGCCCGCGCGGTGCTGCCGCTGCTGCGGGAGGCCGACGCGATCCTCGACCTCCATTCCCTGCCGCACCAGGACGTACCTTTTCTGATGCGGTCGGCCCTGCGGCCCGCGTCCGAACATCTGGCCGACGCACTTGCCGACGTCGTGCCGCGGACGGTGATCGCACCGCCGCCCGTCAACCGCGGTCCGGCGCTGTTCGAAACCGCGCTGCTGCCTCCGGATACCGCCATCGTCGTCGCCGAGTGCGGGCGCCACGGCTCCGCGGACGCCGATGCGGTGGCCCTGGCCCTGGTCGTCACCGCACTGCGCACCCATGGCATGATCGACGCGCCAACGCCGATTCCCACCGTTCCGCCCTTTGGGCGGGAAGGCGCCGGCACCTACGAGTTCGTGGACGAGGTCAGGCTCCGGCACGGACCGTTCCGGCCGGCCGCGTCCTTCGGCGGCTTCCACCCGCTGCGGCGGGGGGAAACCTACGGGTATGACGGGACGCATCCCATGGTCGCGGACGAGGACTGCCGCATCCTGCTGACCCGGCCGGCGGTGAAGCCGGGCGACGAGGCGCTGACCCTGGTCCGGCGCAAGGTCGGGGATGGCCGCTGGACGGGCCGGGACACCCCGCAGGATCAGCGGTCGCCCGCATAAAGACGTTTCCTTTGGAACCATCCAGCCGATCAACGCAGAGGAGTTTTTCATGGGCGTTCCCATCGAGAGGGCGTCGGATCGGACGGCCCCCGGCCAGGTCCACGACAACCCCGTCGGCACCAACGGCATCCCGTTCATCGAGTTCAGCGCCGCCGATATCCGTCCGGTCGCCGATCTGCTGGGGCGGCTGGGCTTCCGCCCGGTCGCCCGCCACCGGACCCAGTCGGTGGCGCTGTGGCGGCAGGGCGGCATCGACATACTGCTGAACGACGATCCGGCGACCCACGGCACCGCCTTCGCCGGACGGCACGGCCCCTGCATCTCCGCACTGTCCTTCCGGGTCGCCGACGTGGCGCTGGCCAAGGCGCGGGCCGAAGCCGGCGGCGCGGAGCCCTACCGGGGCGAGCGCGGGGCCACGGCGGTGGAGGCGGTCGCCATGACCGGCATCGGCGGCAGCCTGCTCTATCTGGTGGACGAGGAGACCGAACGGCGGATCAAGGAGCAGGAGTTCATTCCGCTGGAAGGCGACAGCCTGCCCGACGTCCCCGGGGTCGGCTTCCTGGAGATCGATCACCTCACGCACAACGTCGCGGCCGGCAACATGGACCGCTGGACGGAGTTCTACCGCGACGCCTTCAACTTCCGCGACGTCTTCTACCTCAACACCAAAGGGCAGAAGACCGGTTTCCGTACCCGCGCGATGAAGAGCCCCTGTGGGCGCATCTGCATCCCGGTGAACGAACCGACCGATCCCAAGTCTCAGATCCAGGAATACATCGACGTCTACAAGGGGGAGGGGGTGCAGCATCTCGCCTTCCTCAGCGGCGATCTCAATGGCAGCATCGAACGCATCGCCGGCGCCGGCATCCCGATGATGGACATCCCCGACAGCTATTACGACGGCGTCGATGCGCGCATGCCCGGCCATGGCCAGGATCTCGCCCGTCTGAAGGCCAACGGAATCCTGATGGACGGTGAGCGGGAGGAGGGCGCCTGGACCATCCTGCTGCAGATCTTTTCCAAGAACCTGATCGGGCCGATCTTCTTCGAGTTCATCGAACGGCGCGACAACGATGGCTTCGGTGACAACAACGCCAAGGCGTTGTTCGAGGCCATCGAGCGCGACCAGATGAAACGCGGCGTCGTGGCTTCGTGACGGCGGCCCGGCGATGAAGCTCGCAACTCTGAAGGACGGCAGCCGCGACGGGCGGCTGATCGTCGTCGATCGCGATCTCGGGTCCGCGGTGATGGCTGGCGGGGGCTTGCGCCGCCTGCAGGACGCGCTGGATGACTGGGACCGCCACCGCCCCACGCTGGAAGCCCTGTCGGACCGGTTGGCGTCGGGCAAGGCCGACGGAGCCTTCCCTCTCCAGACCGAACGGCTGATGGCGCCGCTGCCGCGGGCGTATCAATGGCTCGACGCCAGCGGCTACATGAACCACGTGGAGCTGGTGCGGCGGGCCCGTGGGGCGGACCTGCCGCCGGACATGTACCACGACCCGATCATGTACCAGGGGGCGAGCGACAGTTTCCTCGCCCCGACCGACCCGATCGCGATCGCCGACCCGGAGGGCTGGGGCGCCGATTTCGAGGCGGAGGTGGTGGTCGTCACCGGCGACTGCCCGCTTGGTGCCGGACGGGACCGCGCGGCGGCGTCGATCCTGCTGGTCGGCCTCGTCAACGACGTGTCCCTGCGCGGCCTGATCCCGGCGGAGCTGAAGAAGGGCTTCGGCTTTATCCACGGGAAGCCGTCCAGCGCCTTCGCCCCGGTCTTCGTCACGCCCGACGAGCTGGGTTCCGCCTGGGATGGCGCCAAGCTGTCGCTGCCGCTGATCGTCCGGCTGAACGGGGCGGAGGTCGGCCGCCCCGATGCGGGGACCGACCTGACCTTCGACTTTCCGGCTCTGATCGCCCATGCGGCCAAGACGCGCCGGCTCGGTGCCGGGACCATCGTCGGTTCCGGCACCGTGTCGAACCGCGACCGGACCGCCGGGGTCTGCTGCCTCGCCGAGCGGCGGACCATCGAACTCTTGGAGGAAGGCGGTATCCGCACCCCCTATCTGAAGCCCGGCGACCGGGTCGAGATCGAGATGCTGGACGAGGCCGGACGGTGCGTCTTCGGCGCCATCGACCAGCGGGTGATGCTGCTCCCGGCTGCGGCGGAGGTCGCCCGATGACCGCCCCTATCGGTCGCTGCCGGAACGTGGAGGACGTCCGCGCGCTGGCGAAACGACGGCTGCCGCGCGCCGTCTTCGACTTCATCGACGGCGGTGCCGACGACGAAGCGGCAATGCGTGGCAACCGCAACCAGTTCGACGCCTTCGCCCTGGTGCCGCGGGTCGCTGTCGGCGTCGGCGGACGCGACCAGTCACGCACCCTGTTCGGCCGTCGCTTCGCCTCGCCCTTCGGAATCGGACCGACCGGGCTGGCCGGACTGGCGTGGCCGGAGGCGGAGGTCGCCCTGATGCGGGGGGCCGAGGCCGCCGACGTGCCCTTCACACTCAGCACGGTGTCGAGCGTCGCCATCGAGGAGATCGGGGACGCCGCGGGCCGCCCGCACTGGTTCCAGCTCTACATCCTGCGCGACCGCGCGATCTCGCGCCGTCTGGCGGAACGGGCGGCGGCGGCCGGTTTCGAGACGCTGGTGGTCACCCTCGACTGCCCGGTGGGCGGCAATCGGGAACGCGACCTCGCCAACCGGTTCTCGCTTCCCTACCGGCCGGCGCTCGCCGGCATCCTCGACACGGCGCGGCGGGTCTCCTGGCTCGCGCAGATCGCCCGGCACGGCGCGCCGCAGCCGCGCAACATGGCGGAGGCGGCGGCGCGCTCCGGGTCCACCTCCCTGCTCGCCTTCATGGAAGCCCAGCTCGACCCCTCGGTCACCTGGGACGACGTGCGCGAGGTGCGCCGGCTCTGGCGGGGTCCGCTGGTGGTGAAGGGGCTGCTGTCGCCGGCCGACGTCGACCGCGCTCTGGCGGTCGGCGCCGATGGCGTCCTGGTCTCCAGCCACGGCGGGCGGCAGCTGGGAGCGGCCGTCCCGCCGCTTTTCATGCTGCCACGCATCCTGGACGCGGCCAGCGGCCGATTGACCGTGCTGTGCGACAGCGGCTTCCGCCGCGGCACCGACATCATGAAGGCGTTGGCACTGGGGGCCGACGGCGTTCTGATGGGCCGTCCGACCCTGTACGGGGTCGCCGCAGCGGGTGAGGCGGGGTCCCGCCATGTGCTCGACCTCCTGCGGCGCGAGGTGGACCGGGCGATGGCCCTGCTGGGCTGCACGGACCTCGCCGCCCTCGGGCCGGAGCATGTCATCGCCAACGCACCGGCCCCGATCCCCGCATCGACCGAAACCCGATCCGTTCCGGCGCACCCCTTTGCTGCCGCCGGAACCTGACCCACCCTTGCCCGGAAAGACGAAACCGATGGCCAGTTCGCACGACATCAGCTTCCCGCGCATCGAGGGCCGCGCCTCCCGGCAGGCCCATGCCGACCTGCCGGCCGGCACCTTTGAACGGGAACTCGGCCGCGAGGGTTTTTTCGGCCCGGCCACCATGATGTACCACCGCCATCCCCCGACCGGCTGGTCCAGGTGGGGCGGGCCGCTGCGCCCGCGCGCGTTCGACCTGACCCGCATCGTGGAGTTCGGCCCCACCGTCTGGGATGCCCCGACGGTGCTGGAGAACGCGCATGTGCGGATGCGGTTCTGGCGGTTGGACACCGCGATGGATCATCTGGTGCGCAACGCCGACGGCGACGAGCTGCTGTTCGTCCATGGCGGCGCCGGCGATCTCTACTGCGACTATGGCCATTTGCGGATCGGGGCCGGCGACTACGTTCTGCTGCCCCGTTCCACCATGTGGCGCATCGACACCACCGGTCCGATGTCGTTGCTGCTGTTCGAGGCGACCAACGGGGCCATCAAGGCACCCGACCGCGGCCTGGTCGGTCGCCATGCGCTGTATGACGAGGCGATTCTCGACACCCCCGCCATCGACGAGGCGTTCAAGGCCCAGCAGGACGAACGGGAATGGCTGGTGCTGATCCGCCGCCGCGCTGTGCTGTCCAGCGTGGTCTATCCGTTCAACCCGCTGGACGCGGTCGGCTGGCACGGCGACCTGGCACCGGTGCGGCTGAACCTGCGCGACATCCGGCCGCTGAGTTCGCACCGCTACCATCTGCCGCCGTCGGCCCATACCACATGGGTCGGCAACCGCTTCGTCATCTGCAGCTTCGTGCCCCGCCCCTTCGAGACCGATCCCGCCGCCATCAAGGTGCCGTTCTTCCACAACAACGACGATTTCGACGAGGTGGTGTTCTATCACGATGGGGATTTCTTCTCGCGCGACAACATTCATCCGGGAATGGTGACGTGGCACCCCTGCGGCTTCACCCATGGTCCGCACCCGCAGGCGCTGAAGGCGATGTACCAACCGAAGAGTCCGGGCACCAACGAGTATGCGGTGATGCTGGACACCCGCGACGCTTTGGACCCGGGGCCGGGCATGGAGGCGGTCGAATTCGCCGGCTACGCCGACAGCTGGAAGTCCACCGAGCGGGCGGCGCCAGCGAAGCCGGCTTCGGAGTGAGCGTTGCCGCTCGACGGCGCTCGTTCGCGGGGAATTGGTTTGCTAATCTGGGGGCGGGGCGGCCGGCAGGCCCGACCGCGGAATGGCTGGAGGGGACTTGAGCAGGTCAAACGCGTCGTCGCGGGGCATCGGTGAAACCGGCGATGGGCAGGGTCCGGCGATCCTCCATCTCGACGACTGGCTCCCCTATCAGTTCTCTTACGTCTCGAACGAAGTCAGCCTGTTTCTGGAAGACATCTACAGGACCCGCTTCGGCCTGACCGTGTCCGGGTGGCGGGTGATGGCTGTGCTCGGCCTGCACGCGCCCCTGTCGGCCAAGCAGGTCGCCGAACATACGGCCATGGATCAGGTGCAGGTGACCCGGGCGATCAACCACCTGGCCTCCCTCGGCCTGATCAGCCGCCGGGTCGACTCCGCCGACCGGCGCAAGGTGGTGCTGCGCCTCAGTCCTCGTGGCAGGGACGTCTATGGTGAGATCGTCCCGTACGCGATCGAGATCGAGCGGACGTTGCTAAGCCCGTTGACGGCGGAGGAGTTGAATTGTCTGCGTGCTCTCACCCGCAAGGTGGTCGAGCGGGCTCATCAGGTGTTTGGCCGTGGCGGTGATGACATGGAAGGCGCAGCGGAGGAGACGAAAGACACTGCGCAAGAGACATCGGTCCGATGATCCGGAAGTTGGTCAGCTTGGAGCTTGTTTGCAGCGGGATCGTCCCAGCCGGTGCTGAGTGGGGTGCTCCTCCAAGCTGAAGAGAGGTGTTGGGTCGGGTGGTTGGTCTGGTGCCACGGTTCCAGCGTGGGGTCGTGCCCATCGCCTTCACCAGGTCGTCGGCGCGTGCAATTGATCTGAATCAGTGCGAGTGAGCGGCGCTCCCAATCATAATCCGACTATACGGACTATTATTTGGAGCGAGCCATGCGCAGCCAGACCGCCGAGACACCAACCTCCCCTGCCCGCCGTCTGATGTCCGCGATCGGAATCGATACCGAGCGGCTTGGTCCGGCCTATTGGGGCGCCATGCAGGACGTCGAAAGGGTCTGCCCGCACTGCCCCGCGTTGTCCCGCTGCCGCACCGCGCTGGCCGCCGGCAGCGCCCCGGTGCAGTACTCCACCTTTTGTCCAAACGCCGACGTGCTTGCGGAGATGGAAGCCGCGTCGGCCGGCGCGCTGGTCGGCGACAGAGCCTGACACCCATGTCCGGCGGCGCCTGCTCACCGCGCCGCCGGAGCGGTCGGTCACTCCGCGGCTTGATGGGCCACCGGACCGACGGATGACGGCTGGCGCCACGCGGCCAGCAGTTCGGCCCGCCTGGCTTCGACGGCGGCCATGTTCGCCTCCTTGACATGGCCGAAGCCACGCACGCCCTCCGGCAACCGGGCGATGCTCACCGCCAGGGCGTGGTTGGCGTCCGTCAGGTCAGCGAGCAGGTCGGCAACGGTGGTGCGGTACAGCTCGATCATGCGCCGCTCCATCCGCCGCTCGGCCGTGCGGCCGAACGGATCGAGGGGTGTTCCGCGCAGACGGCGCAGACGGGCCAGCAGGCGGAACGCGGTCAGCAACCAGGGCCCGTACGCCGTCTTCCGCAGATGGCCGGTTGACGGATCGCGCGCGGCCAGCAACGGGGGGGCCAGATGGAAGCGCAGGCGCGTCCGGCCGTCGAAGCGCTCGCGCACCCCCTCCATGAACCGCGTCTCCGCATAGAGGCGGGCGACCTCGTACTCGTCCTTGTAGGCCATCAGCTTGAACAGGTTGCGGGCCACGGCGTCGGTCAGCTCACGACGGCCGGGCGTGCGCGCCTGTTCCGCCTGTCCGACCCGCTGGACGAAGGTCCGGTAGCGATCCGCGTATGCGGCGTCCTGATAGTCCGTGAGGAAACCGGCGCGGCGTGCGATCACCTCCTCCAGCGTTTCCGACAGGCGCAGGCTGTCCGGGACGGGGGAGTCCGCCGCAGGCGCCATGCCCTCCAGCCCGCTGCGGTCGAGTGCCGCGCGGCGGCCCCAGGTGAAGGTGTCCAGGTTGGCCTTCACCGCCACCCCGTTCAGTTCGATGGCCCGCAGGATCGCCTCCGCCGACACGGGAATGCGGCCCTTCTGATACGCGTAGCCGAGCATGAAGAGGTTCGTCGCGATCGAATCGCCCATCAGCCGCGTCGCCAGCGCCGTGGCGTCGAACGCATCCACGCTCTCCCTGCCCAGCATGTCGCGGAGCGCCTCGACCATGGCGCCGGTCGGGATCGCGGCATCCGGATCGCGGGGGAAGTCGCCGGTGATGGTCTCGTGCGTGTTCAGGATCGCATGCCCGCGGCCGGGGGCCATCTTCGCCACCGTCCCGTCGTGCAGCGCCACCACGAGGTCGCAGCCCAGCAGCAGGTCGGCACCGGCGGTCGGCACACGGACCGCCTGGATGGCCGCCGGATCCGCGGCGATGCGCACGTGGGTCACCACGGCGCCGCCCTTCTGCGCCATCCCCATCTGGTCGAGGATCGCGCAGGCCTTGCCTTCCAGATGCGCGGCCATGCCGAGCAGGGCGCCGATGGTCACCACCCCGGTGCCGCCGACCCCGGTGATGAACAGGTTGTAGGGCCGGTCCAGTGGCGGCAGGTCCGGAACCGGCAATGGCCGTGCGCCGGGATCGACCCGCTTCGGGCGTTTCAGCGTGCCGCCTTCCACCGTCACGAAGCTCGGGCAGAAGCCCCCGACGCAGGAGAGGTCCTTGTTGCAGCCCGACTGGTCGATCGTGCGCTTGCGGCCGAACTCCGTTTCCAGCGGCGTCACCGACAGGCAGTTGGACGTTTTCGAGCAGTCGCCACACCCCTCGCACACGAGGTCGTTGATGAACACGCGCTTCGCCGGATCCGGCATGGTGCCGCGCTTGCGGCGCCGGCGCTTCTCCGCGGCGCAGGTCTGGTCGTAGATCAGCGCCGTGACGCCAGGACGGTCCCGCAGCCGGCGCTGGACCTCGTCCAGGCGATCCCGGTGCTCGATGCCGACGCCGCGGGGGAAGCCCGCTCCGACCGGGTATTTCTCCGGCTCGTCGGACACGACCACGATCTCGCCGACGCCCTCGGCACGCAACTGCGCGGCCAGTTGCGGCACCGTCAGCGTGCCATCCACGGGCTGGCCGCCGGTCATCGCCACGGCATCGTTGAAGAGAAGCTTGAAGGTGATGTTGACGCCCGCCGCCACGCAGGCCCGGACGGCGAGCGAGCCGGAATGGAAGTAGGTGCCTTCGCCGAGATTGACGAAGGTGTGGCTGGTCCTGCTGAACGGCGCCTGGCCGATCCAGGCCACCCCCTCCCCTCCCATCTGCGGGAAGGTGGCCGTGTTGCGGTCCATGCCGACGGCCATATAGTGGCAGCCGACCCCGGCGATGGCACGGCTGCCCTGCGGCACCTTGGTGGAGCTGTTGTGCGGACAGCCGGAGCAGAAGTACGGCGGCCGTGCCACCACCGGCCGTGCCTTGGCCAGCAACTTCTCCTGCTGGTCCAGCACGGCGAGGCGCCGCCGCGCCGCATCACCGGTGTGGAACGGGGCCATGCGGGCGGCGAGGACGCGGGCGATCCGGTCCGGCGACAGTTCGCCGATCCAGGGGAACTGCCAGGAGCCGTCCTCCGCCCGCTTGCCGGTCACCTTCGGAGCGCCGGGCCGGCCATAGAGGAGTTCCTTGAGCTGGCTTTCGACGACGCCGCGCTTCTCCTCCACCACCAGGATCTCGTCGAGTCCCTCGGCGAAGCGGAGCAGCCCTTGCGGCTCCAGCGGCCACGGCATGCCGACCTTGTAGATCCGCAATCCGGCGGCGCCGGCCTCCTCCGGCGGGATCCCGAGGTCGGCGAGCGCCTGGCGGAGGTCGTGATACGACTTGCCGGTGGTGACGATGCCCAGCCTCGGGTTGCCGCTGTCGGCCACCACGCGGTCGATGCCGTTGGCGCGCGCGAAGGCCATCGCCGCCTCCAGCTTGTAGCGCACCAGCCGGGCCTCCTGATCCGGCCAGGGATCGGGCCAGCGGATGTGCACCGCCCGGTCCGGCAGCGAGAAGTCCTCCGGCTGGCGGATGGCCAGCGCGTGCAGGTCCGCGTCGAGCGATGTCGAGCAGTCGAGCATCTCCGCCATGGTCTTCAGCCCGACCCAGCACCCGGAATAGCGCGACATGGCCCAGCCGAGCAGCCCGTAGCCCAGCACCTCGCCCACGTCGGCCGGGGCGAGCACCGGCATCATCAGATCGGCGAAGGTCGGTTCGGCGTTGTAGGGATGGGTGGAGGATTTTTGGGCGTGGTCGTCGCCGACGACCGCCAGCACACCCCCCCGCGGGGCGGTTCCGGCGCCGTGCGCGTGGCGCATCACGTCGCCGCAGCGGTCGAGACCGGCGCCCTTGCCGTACCACATGCCGAACACGCCGTCGCGGGCACCGTCGCCGGTCAGCCCGGTCTGCTGCGTGCCCCAGACGGCGGTGGCCGCCAGATCCTCGTTCACGCCGGGCCAGAAATGGATGCCGTGCCCGTTCAGCACCGTACGCGCGCTCCACAGCTCGCGATCGAAGCCGCCGAGCGGGGATCCCCGGTACCCCGACACGAACCCGCCGGTGTCCAGCCCCGCCGCCTGGTCGCGCAGCTTCTGGGCGACGAGCAGGCGGACCAGCGCCTGGGTTCCGTTCAGGTACACGCGGCCTTTTTCCAGCCGATAGCGGTCGTCGAGAGCGACAGTCGCCAACGCCATAGTTCTTTCCTCTCCCTTGCACGCGGGCCCCGTTCGACATGGCCCGTCCCGCGGCATTCCGGTTCCGGCTCGCCCCACCCGCAATAATTGACCGACCAGTCGGACTATGTCAAGATGGCCACCGTCACGCCGCACCCGCCGTGTGGTGCACAGCCCGATATCCTGGAACGCTCCCGGAGGACGACGCCCATGACGGAAGCCTACCTGTGCGACACCATCCGCACACCCATCGGCCGCTACGCCGGGGTCGGCCAAGGCATCGCGCTGATCATCGAACGGGTATGAGGAGGTCCAATGCTCTTTTCCGTCGTCTGCATCGACAAGCCGGGCTCGGCGGCGCTTCGTGCCGCCACCCGCGCCGACCATCTGGATTATATGATCGCGGCCGCAGAGTCCCTGCGCTACGGCGGGCCGCTGGTCACCGACGACGGCTCGCTCAGCATCGGCAGCCTCTTCGTCATCGACCAGCCGACCCGCCGCGACGTGGACGCCTTCCTGGCGGAGGAGCCCTACTGCCGGAGCGGGCTTTTCCAGACGGTGACGGTGACCGCCATCCGCCAGATGGTTCCGGAGGCGTCTCCGGGATTTCTCCTGCAGGAGCTTGCCAGGGAACGGGTCGGGCGCCCCTCCCCGCCCGCGTCATGACGGGGCGGGCGCCGAGGTCGAGGGGCCGGCGCCCGCCTTCGGGTCGCCGACGGCCTCCCGGAGCGCATCGAGCAACCCGGCCCGCACAGCGTGCGACAGGGCGTTCACGGGCGGGTTGTCGATCCGGATGATCGTGACGGCCCCGTCACCGGAGAGTGCGGCGGAAGGGCTGCGCTCATGGCTGATGGAACCTTCGGTTTTCCGCGGCGTCGCTCAGGACAGCCGTCCGACGACCTTGCCGGGGTTCATCAGGGCGCGGGGATCGAGCGCCCGCTTGATGGCGGCCATCACATCCACGGCGTCCCCGTGCTCGGCCCTCAGCTCGTCGAGCTTGCCGTAGCCGATCCCGTGTTCCCCGGTGCAGGTGCCGCCCATGGCAAGCGCCCGCGCGATCATCCGCGCGTTCACGGAGCGCACCCGCGCCATCTCGTCGGGATCGTCGGGGTCGAGGATGTAGCAGAGATGGAAGTTGCCGTCCCCGACATGACCCAGTATCGGCGCCAGCAGCCCGGCCTCGTCGATGTCGCGCCGGGTCCCCGCGATGCATTCGGCAAGCCGGGAGATCGGCACGCAGACGTCCGTCGGCCACCCCTTGGCCCCCGGCCGCAGCGCCAGCGCCGCCCACCACGCGTCGTGCCGCGCCTGCCACAGGCGGGTGCGCTCCTCCGGCTTTGATGCCCAACGGAAATCGGTTTCGCCGTTGTCGGCCGCGATGGCCTGCACCGCCGCCACCTGCTCCGCCACCGCCGCCTCGGAGCCGTGGAACTCGAAGAAAAGGGTCGGGAGCACCGGGTGGTCGAGCCTGGAGTACAGGTTGGTCGCCCGCATCTGCAGCTCGTCGAGAAGCTCCATGCGGGCGACCGGGATCTGCGCCTGGATCACCGCGATGGCCGTATCGACGGCGCCCGCGAGCGTGGGGAACGGGCAGACGGCGGCGGAGATCGCCTCGGGAATGCCGTAGAGGCGCAAGGTCACCTCGGTGACGATGCCAAGCGTTCCTTCCGAACCGACGAACAGCCGTGTCAGGTCGTAGCCGGCCGCCGACTTGCGCGCGCGTCCACCGGTCCGGATGACGCGCCCGTCGGCCAGCACCACCGTCAGGCCCAGCACGTTCTCGCGCATGGTGCCGTACCGCACGGCGTTGGTGCCGCTGGCCCGCGTCACCGTCATGCCGCCCAGCGAGGCGTCGGCACCCGGGTCGATCGGGAAGAACAGGCCGGTGTCGCGCAGGTGCTCGTTGAGCTGCTTGCGCGTCACACCGGCTTGCACGGTGACGTCCAGATCCTCGACACCGACCCGCAGGATCTCCCGCATTTCGGACAGGTCGATGCACACGCCGCCGTGTAGCGCCGCGATGTGCCCTTCGCACGAGGTGCCGGTGCCGAACGGGATCATGGGAACGCCGTGGCGCGCGCAGCACGCCGCCACGCCGGACACCTCGTCGGTTCCATGGGGAAAGACCACCGCATCCGGAGGATGGGGTGCGTGGAAGGAGACGTCGGTTCCGTGGTGCATCCGGACCGCCATGGCGGTCGACACCCGTCCGGGCAGCAGCCGGTGCAGCTCGTCGATGCAGAGTTCGAGCGCACCCGCGTGCGCCACGCCGTGCGACATGGTCAACCCCCTCCCGAAGATCAGTCGTTGTTGTCAGCCCGCGGCCCGCAGGGGCGCCAAGCGCGCCGTGTAGGATTCCGCGGCGATCCGACCCGCCGGCACGCCGATCGCCGCGAGCGCGGCTTCGCAGGCGCCGACGAAACCGGGCGGGCCGGCGATCAGGAACTGCCGGCCGCGCAGATCGGCGGCGTGCGCGGACAGCAGGTCCGGGATCCGGCCGGTGCGCCAGGGCTCCGGACGAGCCGGCCCCTGGTGCCGGGTCAGCGTCACCCAATAGTGGAAATTGTCATGGGCGCGGGCCAGCGCCTCCAGCTCGCGCACGCCGAACACATCGGCCGCCGTTCGCACCGACAGCCCCAGCTCCACGGGCGCGGCATAGCCGCCGCGCAGCGCCTCCCCGGCGATGGACAGCAACGGGGCCAGTCCGGTTCCGCCGGCAAGCAGGACCAGGCCTTCCGCCGCGGCGTCCGCAAAGCCGAAGTCGCCGTACGGGCCACGCATGGTCAGGCGTGTGCCGACGCGGGCGTGACCGTGCAGCCAGGCGCTGGTGACCCCGCCGGGCTGGAGGGCCACGTGAACCACGATCAGGCCGAGGGGTGCCGCGCCGCTGCCGTCCGGCGCGGTGGCGATCGAGTAGGGACGGCCGAGATCCCCGGCCTCCTCCCCGAGCTCGACGTGCATGCCCGCACGGAAGCGGAAACCGCAGCCCGGATCGAGTGCCAGCACGATCTCCCGCACCTGGGCGGTGACGGGTGTGGAGGCGACGACCGTGGCCTGCGTGGTGACCGGCACGATCGGTGGCCGCTCCTCGGCGGCCGCGTGGTTGTGCATGGAGACCACCACCTCCGGGCTTCCGGGCTTCGACACGCAGACCAGGCATTGCCCCGCCTCCTTCTCCTCATCGGTGATGGCGAAGCTCATGACCCAGCCGTGCTCGACCTGCCCCGCGACCACATCGGCCTTGCACCGTCCGCAGGCACCGCCCCGGCAGTTGTGGGGAAGCGTCACGCCCTGGCGCAGGGCTGCGTCCAGGATCGTCTCGTGCCGGGCGCAGGAGAACTGGATGCCCGTGTTCGCGATGGTGATGCGGCTGCTGTCCATACCGTCCTCGTTCGACCGTCCACGGACGACCATATAATAGACCGTCCATACGGTCAATTATTCAGCGCGTGGGTTTGTCGGCCCGGTATGCGACTCCGCCGGTGCACAGCGCCTCGACGGCGTCGGCGTCGTAGCCGAGTTCCTCCAGCACCGCGGCGGTGTCGGCACCGAAGGCCGCCGGCGCCGTCCGGTAGCTGGCTGGCGTCCGCTCCAGCGCCGACGGGTTGGCGACGCCCCGGTAGTCGCCGATGCCGATGACCGTTCCGCGCTCGACGGTGTGCGGCAGTGACAGCGCCTCGGCGACGTCCAGCAGGGGGCCGCAGGGGATCCCCTGTTCGAGCAGGGTCATGGCGAGCGCCTGTCCGTCACGCTCCGCCAGCGCCGCGACCAGCGCCTCGCGCAGCGCGGTGCGGTGGGCGACGCGATCCGCGTTGCGCGCGAAGCGGGGATCCGCGGGGAGATCCGGACGGCCGACCTCGGCGCAAAAGCGCGCGAACTGGCGGTCGTTGCCGATCGCCACGAAGACCGGGCGGGTCCGCGTCGGAAAGAGGTCGTAGGGGCTGATGTTGGGATGCGCGCTGCCCGTCCGCTGCGGCGTCCGGCCGGACAGGAACCAGTTCGCGGTGTGCGGATGGGCGAGCGCCAGAGCGCTGTCGAACAGCGTCGCCTCGACGGATTGCCCCCGCCCCGAGCGCTGACGCTCCTGGAGTGCCAGCAGGATGGCGATCACCGCGTTCATACCGGTCGCAAGGTCCACGACGGGAATGCCGACCCGAACCGGTTCGCCCTCCGCCTCCCCGTTCACGCTCATCAGACCGGACATGGCCTGCGCCACCGCGTCGTAGCCGGCGAAACCGCCGAGCGGGCCGTCCCCGCCGAATCCCGAGACGCGGCAGTGGATCAGGCGGGGGAAGCGCCCGGCCAGCACCTCGCGATAGCCGATGCCCCATTTCTCCAGCGTCCCGACCTTGAAGTTCTCGACCAGGACGTCGGCGGAGCCGAGCAGGCGCATCAGGACCTCCCGCCCCGCCGGCCTCGTCAGGTCCAGGGCCATGCACCGCTTGTTGCGGTTCACGCCGAGGAAGTAGGAGGCGGTGCCGTCCCGGAACGGCGGCCCCCAGCCCCGCGTCTCGTCGCCCTGCGGCGGTTCGACCTTGACGACGTCGGCCCCATGGTCGCCCAGGACCTGGGTGCAATAGGGGCCGCCGAGCACGCGGGACAGGTCGACCACCCGCAGGCCGGCCAGCGCTCCGGCGTTCGTCATGCGATCTCCTCCGCCGACGCCGTGAGGGCCGGGTCCAAGGGTGTGGGATAACGGGTCACGCCGCGCAGCGACTCCTCCGGGCGCGACACCAGGGAGACGCAGACGTCGTGGCCGGCGAAGACGGACAGCCATTCGCCGGCGCTCCGCTGCGCCAGACGCCCGGCGATCGCGGCACGCGTCGCGGCCGGATCGACAGCGTCGTCGCACAGTTCGTCCGGCAGGCCGATGAGCGAGCAGAACCTCGTCCAGAATTTCGGTTCCAGCGCGGCGACGGCGAGCCGCCGACCGTCGGCGGTCGGGTAGACCGCGTAGCGCGGCGACCCGCCGAGCAGCCCGCCCGCCTCGCCGGTCCGCAGCCGTCCCGTCGCCGCGACGGCGGGAAGATGGGGGAAGGCGAAGCACCGGACGGTGCGGGCCATGGCGATGTCCAGATGACGGCCGCGGCCGGTCGTCCGTCGCTCCAGCAGCGCCAGCAGAATGTTGACGACGGCCGGGAGCGCTCCGCCGCCGATGTCGGCGGCCAGCACCGGCGGCGGCTCCGCCACCCCCTCCGCGTCCGCGTCGAGGAGGCCGGCTTCCGCCAGGAAGTTGAGGTCGTGCCCGGCCTTCGCCGCGTCCGGTCCCGACTGGCCGTACCCGGTGATCGAACAGTAGATCAGGCCCGGGTTCCAGCGCCGCACCGTTCGGTACCCGAATCCCAGCCGGTCCATGACGCCCGGACGGAACTGCTCGACGAGCACGTCGGCCGCCTCCACCTCCCGCCGCAGGACGTCGGCCGAACCGGCGTCCCTGAGGTCGAGGCGAAGGATGCGCTTTCCCGCGTTGAGCAGGGTGTGCGCCGCAGCGGCCACGCCGGGGCCGGCCGGCAAGGCCAGGATCGGATCGCCCGCGGGCGGCTCGACCTTGACGACCTCCGCGCCCGCCTCGGCCAGCAGCAGCGTCGCGTACGGCCCGGGCAACAACGTCGTCAGGTCGAGCACGCGAAGACCGGTGAGAGGACCAGCCATTGCTCAGCCCACCGGTGCCGCGGCGCGCACGTGGACACGCACGGCCTTGGCCTCGTACCGCGGCAGCGTGCCCTCCTCCTGGCATTCGACCTTGCAGCGGATGCCCAGCCGCGCCCGCACGCTCGCCGCGATCCGGTCCTCCAGCGCGGCGGGCTCCACATCGACGCCCGCCTGGCGTTCGACGGCCACCGTCAGCCCGTCGAGGTCGCCCTCCCTGCGGTCTACATAGATGTGCCAAGCCTCCTTCACCGTGCCGGGGACGGCGGCGATGATGTCCTCCACCTGCGAGGGGAAGACCATCACGCCGCGCACCTTCAGCATGTCGTCGGAGCGGCCGATGATTCGGCCGATCAGCGGCAGCCCATGGCGGCCGCAGGGGCAGTCGTGAGGATGGTCGGAGAGGCGGACGAGATCGCGCGTCCGCCAGCGCACCACGGGTGAGGCCTGCTTGTCGAGCGTCGTCACCACGATCTCACCCACCTCGCCCGGCCCGACCGGTTTGAGGGTCACCGGATCGACGATCTCGGTGAGGATGCTGTCCTCGTTGATCAGGTGCATCTCGTCCGTTCCGTGCGAATGCGGGCAGGAGATCGCCACCACCGGGCCGCCGGCCTCGGTCGTTCCATAGATGTTGTGGGCCAGGAATCCGTCGGGCATGGCCGCTTCGATCTCGTCGCGGAACTGGCGCGAGACCGACTGGCCGCCGAACACGCCGATGCGCAGCTTCCAATCCCGGCGTGGGTCGATGCCCTTCTCCTGCGCGATGCGCGCCAGCGTCATCAGCCACAGCGGGGACATGGTGCAGGCGACATAGCCGTGGTCGCGCAGCCACTCCACCACCAGCTCGCCGCGGCCCGGCCCGATGCCGAAGTTGGTCGCGCCGTAGTCCATCAGCGCCGCGTCCATCGCCACGCCGCCGATCCACATGCCGTAGCCGTAGCCCTGATAGACCGCGTCCCCCGGCAGGATCCCGACGGTGCGGAAGATCCGCCCGAGCTGGCGCGGGACCAGCTCCATCATGTCCTGCCGGGTGTAGCCGAACAGCACCGGCAGCCCGGTGGTGCCGGAGGTCGCGCAGAAGCGCGCCACCTCCGCCAGCGGAACGGTGAGAAACGGGTAGGGATACTGCGCGCGCAGGTCGCTCTTCTCAAGCGTGGGCGCGTGGGCCAGTGCCGCCGGGTCGGCCAGATCCTCCGGCGCCATCCCGGCCTTCGCGAAATGGGCGCGCCATGCGGGATCCCGGCCGAGCCGCCGGCCGAGCGCCGCCAGCTTGCGGCTTTGGGCCGCCAGCACACCGTCGCGGTCCTGGAAGTCCAGGCCATTCTGATCAACGCTGTTCATCGTTTCCTCTCCCAGTCGCATCGGCCGGTGCCTCTTGGGGGCACTCGTGCCGTTCGGTTCATGCGGAACTCAGCCTCGCGCCGGTCGCCGGGTCTGGGCAACACGGAAGCGTGCGGCGACGAAGGCGGTGTCGGTGATCGTCGCGTTGCCCGCCGGGTTGGCGCCGCTGACGTGATAGTCGCTGAAGGCGGCCGACTGGTTCACCAGCACCGGTCCGGTGAGATTGAAGGCGACGCTCGCCCCGACCGCCGCCGCGGCGTCCTCGATCCGTTCGACCGTCGCCGGGTCCGTGCTGTGCGCCAGCCACGTGATGGCGCCGACGGCACCGGTCAGCTCCGCCGCGAGGTCGATGGCGGCAGAGGCGCCATCGGTGGCGACCAGAACGGACACCGGGCCGAACAGCTCCTGCCGGATCAGCGCGTCGTCGGCCGTCGCCGCGAGCAGCGCCGGGGTGCGGACGCGGGCGTCGGGGTGACGCGGATGCCCGATCGCGCGCGGGCGGATGAGCGCACGGGGATCCAGCGCCGCCTCCTCCACACGGGCCAGGATGGCGTCGCTCTGTATGGCCCCCAGCAGTTCCACCGCCCCGGCCGGATCCGCCGTCAGCGTCCGGATGGCCGTGTCCAGCGCCGCCGTGAAGTCGGCGACCGGCATGATCCCCTCCGGCGTGCGGATGCCGGACGCCGGCACCAGCAGGTTCTGCGGTGTCGTGCACATCTGGCCGGAGTAGAGGCACAGGGAGGTGGCAAGGTTGCGGATCATCCCCTGCGGGTCGTCGGTGGACTCGATGAGCGCGATGTTGACGCCGGCCTTCTCCGTGAAGACCGTCGCGTGCGGCAGATTGGTTTCGAGCCAGGATCCGAAAGCCGGCCCGCCGGTGAAGTCGACCAGCGCCACCTCGGGCCGCCGCACCAGTTCGAGCGTCCGGGGAGCGGACGGCGTGTCGGCGACCAGCGTGACGAGGTTCGGGTCGAACCCCGAGTCCCGCAGCACCTGCCGCGCGGTCTCCACGGTCATGGCCAGCGGCAGGATGCCCTGGGGGTGCGGCTTCACCACCACCGGGTTGCCCGTGACCAGACTGGCGAACAGCCCCGGATAGCCGTTCCAGACCGGGAAGGTGGCGCAGCCGACGACCACCCCCACGCCCGCGGGGATGATCCGGAAGGTCTTGTCGATCGCCAGCGTGGCGCCCTTCGCCTGCGGCTTTTCCCAGCGCACGCGGCCGGGGATCCGCGCCATCTCCCGGTAGGCGTAGGCGATTGCTTCCAGCGCACGGTCCTGGGCGTGCGGCCCGGCAGCCTGGAACGCCATCAGGAACGGCTGGCCGGAGGTGTGCATGCTGGCGTGGGCGATCTCGAAGCTCCGGCGGTTCAGCCGCCGCAGGATCTCCACGCACACCCCAGCGCGGCGTTCCGGGCCCGCCGCGACCCACGCCGGGGTCGCGCACCGGATCGCCGCGAAGAGCTCGTCCAGGTCGCAGTCCGGATAGCTGACGCCGAGGTCAAAGCCGTAGGGCGAGCGCTCGGCGCCGACCCAGCCGCGCACGCCGGGAAGATCGAGAACGAAGCGGCGGTGCAGGCGCGCGTTGCAGGCCGCCAGCCCGTCGGCCTTGGCCGTCTCGCCGTAAATCCGGCCGCTGGGCATCTCGGGAAACGCGCTCCAGTAACCCCGGCTCCCGATGGCGGCAATCGCCTCGTCGAGCAGGGGCTTGTGCGTATCGAACAGGGTCTGCGCCATGTCCATGGGTCTGTCCTTTCGCAGGGCGCTCACACGGCCGCGGCCGTTCCGAGGATGGCGGTGGACTGGCTCGACATGAAGCCACCGGGGGCATGGGCCAGCCCGATCTCGGCGTTCGGGACCTGCCGCTCGCCGGCCTCGCCACGCAGTTGGCGCACCGTTTCGATGATGGTGAAGATCCCGTACATGCCGGGGTGGGCGTAGGAGAGGCCGCCGCCGTTGGTGTTGACCGGCAGGGCGCCGCCCGGCGCGATGCGGCCGTCGGCGACGAACGGTCCGCCCTCGCCCTTGCGGCAGAAGCCGAGATCCTCGAGGAACAGGATGGGGTTGATGGTGAAGGCGTCGTAGAGCTGCAGCACATCCACATCGACCGGTCCCAGGCCGGCCATGGTGAAGGCCCGCTCGCCCGACCGGGTCGCCGCCGTGACCGTCAGCTCCGGCATCTGCGCGATCGAGCGGTGGCTGACCGCCTCCCCCACCCCCAGCACATACACCGGGGGACGCGGCCGGTCGTGCGCGCGATCCGCCCGCACGAGCACGACGGCTCCCCCGCCGTCGGTGACGAGGCAGCAGTCGCGCACCCCCAGCGGGTCGGCGACGCGACGCGCCGCCAGCACATCCGCGATGCCGAGCGGCCCGCGTTCGGCCGCACCCGGTGTCAGACGCGCCCACGCACGGGCGGCGACGGCCACGGCCGCGAGCTGTTCCGGCGTGGTGCCGAACCGGTGCATGTGGCGGGCCGCCATCATGGCGTACGCGGCGACCGGACCC
Source organism: Azospirillum oleiclasticum (assembly GCF_013423485.1). Lineage (GTDB taxonomy): Bacteria > Pseudomonadota > Alphaproteobacteria > Azospirillales > Azospirillaceae > Azospirillum > Azospirillum oleiclasticum. The sequence continues at coordinate 180,826 of NZ_JABFFR010000027.1, read as the reverse complement.
GGCAGGCGGTAGGGACGCTCGTACGGATTCGGTTCGGAATGCGTGACGAAGCCGGCCCCGCCGGAGCGCTGGGTGCTGCCGTACGCGATCAGCGCGACATCGCACAGTCCCGCCGCCAACGCCCCCAGGGCGTGGTTGAGGTGGGCGATGAAGGCGCCGCCCCCGACCTGCGTGGAATCCGAATAGCGCGGCGTCAGGCCGAGATATTCCGACAGGCTCAGCGTCGGCATGAAGAGTTGAAGGCCGGCGGCGAACACCCCGTCGACATCCCGCAGCGTCAGGCCGGCGTCGGCGACCGCCCGCGCCGCGGCCAGCGCCATCGCGTCCACCGGGGTGGAGCCGTCGGGCATGACCGGGATGCCGGCCTCGCCGACGCCGACGACGGCCACGGATCCGCGCAGGGCGGCGCTCATGCTCCATCCTCCAGGAGGTCGAACACGGGATAGGGCTCATCCCCGTCCGTACGCATCCGGACCCGCACCCGTTGACCGATGCGTACGGCATCGGGAGCGGGCGTCTCGACACGGCTCAGGATGCGGAATCCCTCGTCCAAATCGATCAGCGCGACGTTGTGGTCGCCACCGCGGGTGCGGATGCAGGTGGTGCTGTACACGGTGCCCAGCCCGGCGGAGACATCCCAGGGCGGGCTCTCCCCACCGCTGCCGGGGGCGACGGCGCGGGGGTAGAAGAACGCAGCACCGCTCTCCGGATCACGCTGGAAGGCGAGCTCGCCCCGCGCGCAATGGTCCAGGAAGCGCTGCCGCGGCGAACGCGGTGGCTGGCCGCTCTCGTCCATCGGCGTCAGGCTCCCGTGAAGGTCGGCTTGCGCTTTTCCTGGAAGGCGCGGATCCCCTCGCGGGCGTCGGCCGTGCGCAGCGCGTCGGCCTGGTAGCGGGCTTCGAGTTCCAGAGTCTCCTCCAGCGTCCGCGCCGTGCGCAGGATGAGCTTCGAGTAGCCGAACGCCCGCGTGGGACCGGCCGCCGCCGATCGTGCGAATTCGGCCGCCGCGGCGTCGAGATCGAGCGCACCGAAGGCGCGGTTGACGATGCCCAGCGCCGCAGCCTCGCGCCCCGGGATCAGACGACCGCTGACGATCATTTCCATGGCGCGGTGCGGACCGATGCGTTCGGCGAGGAAATGATGGCCGCCGGAATCAAGGATCGCGCCGATGTTGCGGAACGGGCTGCCGAGGACGGCGTCCTCCGCCACGTAGGTGACGTCGCAGGACAGCGCCAACCCCAGCCCGAGGCCGAGCGCCGGCCCACGGACCGCGGCGATGGTGGGGATCGGCAGATCCCGGATCCGGAGGAACACGGGGTTGATGACATCGCGCAGGATGGCCTGCGTGTCGTCGTTGTCCGGATCCGTCTCCTTGAGGTCGCGACCGGCGCAGAAGGCCCCGCCCTCCCCGCGCAGGATCAGGCTGCGCGCGCCGCTGCCGGGGATCGCCGACAGGACCTCGGCGAGCGCTCCGATCTCGCGTAGGCGCAGGCTGTTCCTGGTCTCGGGCCGGTTCAGGGTCACCGTCGCGACGGCGCCGTCCCGTTGGAGCCGGATGATCCCGTCCATCGTCACCGTCCCCCCGCGCAGGCCATCAGGATTTGCAGGTCGCTGACCATGACGGTCGTCCCGTTCTGGTTGACCGCGTTCCAGCGCAGTTTCGCCACCCCGTCGCGGCCCTCGCGCTTGACCGTCTTCTCCAGCACGGCGGATTCCAGGTGGATGGTGTCGCCGATGAAGGTCGGCGCGACGAAGCGCAGGCTGTCCGTTCCGTAATTGGCGATGATCGCCGGCGCATCCGGCGGCACGCCGAGCCCCGTCGTGACCGCCTGGACGAGGAGCCCATGCACGACCCGCTGCCCGAAGCGGGTCCGGGCGGCGTAGTGGGCATCGGTGTGCAGCACGTACCAGTCGCCACTCAGGGCGGCCCAGTTGACGACGTCGGCCTCCGTGATCGTCCGCCCCCGCGAGACGAAGGTCTCGCCGATCTCCAGCTCGTCGAAATGCTTCTCGAGGAAATTCCGCACCCCGCCCTCCCTCTCTTGTTCTTGCAAACCGTTGGCAAAAGGCGCCGGGAGCACCGCTCCCGGCCAGGTCAGGGAGAGCGGTCAGAACACCGGGATGATGTCCTCGGGATCGAAGGCCACGGTCTCACCGTCGATGCCGACCTCCGGCAGGGCCGGGAAGACGATGCCGTGCGGCTCCAGCAGTCCCTTCATCTTCAGGACCGCGTTGCGCCAGTTCTCCTTGCGCTGATCCAGCGTCAGGATGCCCAGTCCGGCGGAGCGCGCCACCTCCTCCAGGCGCCGGTTGGCGTCGAGGAAGGTCGGCGGAAGCTCCCAGAAGTCGCCCGGCGGTTCGTGCAGCACGGCCGAGAGGAACACGAAGCCGGCCCGGATCTGCTTGGTGATCATCGCGCGCTGCTCGGCGGTCAGCTCCGGCAGGATGCGTTCCAGCACGGCGATGCAGATGCCCATGTGCCGCGCCTCGTCCTGGCCGATGCAGCGGAAGGCCTCCTTGAACACGGGGATCGTGGTGGCCTTGTACATGCCGTTGAACAGCGTCGCCGACGCGACCTCCCCCATCAGGAAGGAGGTGAACAGGATCGGCAGCGGGTAGCGGTGCACGGCGTTCTTGAAGCCGTCCCAGTACCGCGCACCGTTGTGGTACATCCACTGCACGTTGTTCTGGGCGACCCTGCCCAACGCCGTCTCCGGCGTGTAGCCGAGCGGCCCGCCCGGCGTCAGGGTCTGGATGGCGCGCCCGCAGACCTCCTCGTGGTGCATCTCGTCGCGCGTGATCGAGAAGAAGCACTTGCGCACGGGATCCTCCTCGTGCGTCTCGAAGGTGTGGATCATGGTGCGCGCGAAGACGACCGGACCGGACCCGTCGAACGTGGACAGCAGCCCCCACCAGTAGGCGAGCGCGTAGCGCTGGTCGAGCGTGAAGTCTTCGGCCTTCAGCGTGTGCCACGGCAGCCGCGAGGGATTCCAGCCCGGATCACGCGAGGATTCGTAGAGCTCGTTCAGCTTGGGCGTCTCCATGCGCCAGCTGAGCGGGAAGATGTTCAGCTCGGGAAACGGGGGCGGCTCGCGGCCGTCGAACAGGATCGCTTCCGCATCGGGCTCCTCGGTCGGATTCCCGGGCGGCACCGTCAAAGCGCCGGACGCCTGCTCAATTTTGTGATCGGCAATTCCGTCCATGTCCTCGTCCTTGTGGTGTCTGCCGTTCCCCGCTCCGCGGGCCGGCGTCGTTGTTCGTGGGCCCATCATATTAAAGACCGTCCGGTCGGTCAAATTATTTGTTCAGAAAAAGCCCCGCTCCCGACCGGCGGGAACGGGGCCCGTGCCGGAGGGCGGCGGTCAGCGCGCGTCGTCGGGCAACGCGATGAAGCCTTTCAGGAAAAGGTCGCCGATGCGGTCGGCCAGCTGGCGGGGCGACAGCGGCCCCTTCTCGTCGAACCAGGTGTAGGTCCAGTTCACCATCCCGTAGAACAGCATCGCGTAGACCTTCTGCTCCTGCTTGCCACGGAGCAGCTCGGGGTTGAGGTCGCGCAGCAGGCGGATGAGGTGATCCACCATCCGGCGCTCCAACCCGCGGATCTCGTCCTGCTGATCCTCCGGCAGGTTGCCGATGTCGTTCAGCAGCACGACGTGCTTGCTGCGCGCTTCGGCGTAGATGTCCATCACCTCGTGCAGGAACTTCCGGAACCGGGTTTCCGGTGGGTCGGACTCGTCCAGAACGTCGCCGGCACGATCGAGGATCGTCCGGATGTGCGTGGACAGAATAGCGAAAAGGATCGCTTCCTTGGACTTGTGATAATGATAGAGCCATGATTTTGAAGCGTTGCAGGCCGCCGCGACTTCAAGGATCGAGGTGTTCGCGAAGCCTTTGCTGGCGAACAGATCCGCAGCGGCGTCCAAGATCAGTTGATGTTTGTCCTCGAAGTCAACAGCGCGTGTCCGAGCCACCGGCGAATACTCCCGTCGCAAAAATTCGACCGATCGGTCGGCATATCGCGCCACTGAGGACACCCTGTCAAGCCCTACGCGACGGAGCCTTGCCCCGCACGCCCCTGCCTGACGGGGGCGGCAAACCGGCGGTCTCCGATGCTGCTCGTCGTGGCCGTCCGTTCCTCGGCCGCGGGCCGGTCCTGCGGGGCCGGCGCGACGGCCGGGTCCTCCCTCCGGCGCGCACCCAGGTAGGACTCGACGACGCGCTGATCGCGGGCGACGGCATCCGCCGGACCTTCGAGCGTGACGGTCCCGGTCTCCATCACATAGGCGTAGTCGGCGACGGCCAGGGCGGCGCGCGCGTTCTGCTCGATCAGCAGGATCGAGACGTTGCGGTCCCGCAGGCCGGCGATGGCCGCGATGATCTCCTTGGTGACGAGGGGGGCAAGACCGAGGCTCGGCTCGTCCAGCATCAGCAGCTTGGGCTTGGCCATGAGCGCCCGTCCGAGCGCCAGCATCTGCCGCTCGCCGCCCGACAGGGTGTTGGCGGACTGCCGCCGCCGCTCCTTCAGGCGGGGGAAAAGGGTGTAGACCTCCTCCAGCGTGCGGCTGGCCGAGTAGGCCTTGTCCCGGCGACGGCTGAACCCGCCGAGACGCAGGTTGTCCTCCACCGGCATGGTGCCGAAGAGGTCGCGCGTCTCCGGCACCAGGCACACGCCGGCGCGGATGCGCTCCCCGACCGTCAGCGCGGCCGTCGGCCATTGTGGAAACTCGATCCGCCCCGTGTGTGGCAGCAGCCCCATCAGCGCGCAGAGAAGGGTTGTCTTCCCCGCTCCGTTCGCACCGACGACCGTGACGATCTGTCCCTCCCGGATGGTGACGGACACGTCGTGCAGCGCCGCCACCCGGCCGTAGCACACGCGCAAAGCCTCGGTCCTGGCAAGGACAACCTCCACCATCAATCGGCTCCCAGATAAGCGAGTTGCACGTCCGCGTTGGCCTGGACCTCGCGCGGCGCCCCGTCGGCGAGCTTCCGGCCGTAGTGCATGACGACCAGCCGATCGGCGATGCCCAGGATGAAATCCATGTCGTGCTCCACCAGAAGCACCGTGACCCCGTCGTCGCGCAGGCGCATGAGAAGTCGGGCCAGCGCCTGCTTCTCCTTGTAGCGGAGGCCGGCGGCCGGCTCGTCCAGCAGCAGCAGGACGGGATCGCTCGCCAGCGCACGGGCGATTTCGAGAATGCGCTGTTGCCCGAGCGGCAGGTTGCCCGCCAGTTCGTCGCGTTGCGCGAACAGGCCGACGCGCTCCAGCTGGTAGGCGGCTTCCGCCAGCAGGCGCGCCTCCTCGGCCCGGTCGAGGCGGAGCGCGGCCCGCAGCAGCCCGTGCCGGCCGCGCAGATGCGCGCCGAGTGCCGCGTTTTCCAGCACCGTCATCGACGGCACCAGCTTGACGTGCTGGAAGGTCCGCGCCATCCCCTGCGCCGCGAGGACGCGGCTGCGCTCCCGGTCGATGCGGCGGTCGAGAAAGCGGATCTCGCCGGACGACACCGGAAGCACCCCGCTGATGAGGTTGAACATCGTGCTCTTGCCGGCGCCGTTCGGGCCGAGCAGCCCGAGGACGCGCCCCGCCTCGGCCCGGAAGGACAGCTCATCGACCGCGGCGAGGCCGCCGAAGGACTTGCGCACCCGGTCGATCCGGAGGATCGCCTCTCCCGGCTCCGGTTTGGCGCGGATGGCGGGCATCGGATCCGCGGCGACGCGCGACGGCGCGCGACGCACGCCGGTCCGCTCGATCAGCCATGGCCACAACCCCTGCCGCGCGTGCTGCAGGACGAGCAGCATCAGCACGCCGAACACGACGATCTCGAAATTGCCGGACTGGCCGAGAAGGCTGGGCAGGAGATCTTCGAGAGCCTGCTTCATCAAGGTGACGACCAGCGCGCCGATGACGGCCCCCCACACGCTGGACACCCCGCCGATGACCGCCATGAACAGATACTCGATGCCCATGTGGATGCCGAAGGGCGTCGGATTCACGAAGCGCTGATGATGGGCGTACAGCCACCCGGCAAGCGCCGCCAGGGCGGCCGCGATGACGAAGACGGCGATCTTCAGCCGGGCCGGATCGGCCCCGACGCTCTCGGCCAGCGCCGCGCCGTGGCGGATGGAGCGGATCGCCCGCCCGACGCGCGAGTCGAGCAGGTTCAGCACGGCCCAGATGCTGGCTGCCAGGAAGGATAGGATGACGTAGTACATGGCGGTCTCGCCGCGCAGGTCGATGCCGAACAGCGTCAGCGCGGGAATGCCGGAGAGGCCGTTGAACCCGCCGAAGTACGGAAGGTTGCCGACCAGGAAGTAGATGCTGATCCCCCACGCCAGCGATGCGATCGCAAGAAAGTGGCCGCTCATGCGCAACGTCACCGCGCCGATGACCGCCGCCGCCCCGGCCGTCAGCACCACCGCGACCGGCAGCGTGAGCCACGGGGACATCGCCAGGGTCGTCGTGAGGTACGCCGTGGTGTAGGCGCCGATGCCGACGAACGCCGCCTGACCGAACGAGATCAGCCCCGTCACACCGGTCAGCAGGACGATGCCGAGCGTCACCAGCGCCGCGATGAAGATGTAGCCGAAGAGGGCGACGTGATAGGGGCCGAGCACCAGCGGCAACAGCGCCGCGACGATCAGCCAGGGCAGCGGGCCGCGCAACCGGTCAGTCATGGTCTTCTTCCACTGCGACGTGGGCAAGCGAGCGCCAGAGCAGCACCGGCACGATCAGGGTGAAGACGATCACCTCCTTGTAGGCGCTGGCCCAGAAGGACGAGAAGGCTTCCAGCAGCCCGACGAGCAGGGCCCCCACGGCCGCCGCCGGATAGGCGGCCAAGCCGCCGATGATCGCCCCCACGAAACCTTTGAGCCCGAGCAGAAAGCCGGAATCGTAGTAGATCGTCGTCACCGGCCCGATGAGGACGCCCGAGAGCGCCCCGATGGCTGCGGCCAGGGCGAAGGTCAACTGCCCGGCGTAGTCCGCGCTGACGCCGACGAGCTCGGCGCCGCGCCGGTTCACCGCCGTCGCCCGCAGCGCCTTCCCCTGGAGCGTGAAACCGAAGAAGGCGAACAGGGCGAGGTTGAGGCCAAGGCTGGCGGCGAGGATCAGCAGGGTCTGCACGCTCACCGGCATGGACAGGACCTCCGTGCTCCCGTCGAGGAGTGGGGAGGTGCGCACCCCCTCCGGCCCGAACAGGTAGAGGCCCGCGCCGACGAGAACGAAGTGCAGCGCGATCGCCGCGATCAGCAGGTAGAGCGGGCTCGCGGCCGCCATGGGCTGGAAGGCGACGCGGTAGAGGATCGGCCCGAGTGCCACGACCATGGCGCAGGTGACGGCGATCTTCGCCGCCAGCGGCGTGGACGCGCCGATCCCGTACAACGCGACGGCGGCAAGCACCGCCGGCACCGCCAGGAACAGAACCGCGGCCGCGGCGATGCCGCGGCGTGATCCGCGCCGGCGCGCGGCGGACAGGTCCATGACGAACGCCAGGACGCCCGCCGCCACCAGAAGCCAGGCGAGCCCCGGCGCATCACCCCGTTCGAGCCCCGCCAGGGTCAGGGTGGCGAAGGCGACGAACTCGCCCTGCGGCACCAGGACGATGCGCGTGACGGTGAACACCATGACCAGAGAGACGGCGAGCAGGATGTAGACCGCGCCGGTGGTAAGGCCGTCCTGCACCAGGAAGCCGAAGATCGTGAGATCCATGATCGGGCCCATGTCGATGAGGGGAGCGCGGCGGGTCGATCGGCCACGCTCCCAGGTTTCGCGTCGGGCAATCGGTCGCGGGGTTCGACGCTACGGGACGAGGCGCCACCCACCGTTCTCGATGCGGATCATGACGCGGCTTCGGGAGTCGAGACCGAGATGATCGCTCGCCGACATGGAATAGACGCCGTTGGTGGCGACGACGTCCTTGACGCCCTCGATCGCGTCGCGCAGAGCCGCCCGGAACGCCGGCGCGCCGGGCTTGGCCGTCTTGAGCGCTTCCGGAACCGCGGCCTTGAGGATCAGCGACGCGTCCCACAGATAGGCCGCGAAGGTGGACCGCATCCCGGCGTTCGGGAGCGCTTCGTACAGCCGGATGAACTCCAGCGACGGCGCCTTGGCCGGGTGGGAGTCCGGCAACTGTTCGGCGACCAGCACCGGCCCGCCGGGCAACAGCGTTCCCTCGACGTTCTTGCCTCCGACCCTGAGGAAATCGTTGTTCGCCACGCCATGCGTCTGGTAGATGGGCTTGCGGAAGCCGCGCTCGACCAGCGTCGCCTGCGGCAACACCGCCGGTGTGCCGGACGCCGCGATGAAAACGGCGTCGGGATTGGCGCTGATGAGCTTGAGCGTCTGTCCGGTGACGCTGGTGTCGGTGCGCTGGTAGCGCTCGGATGCGACGATCTTTATCCCGACCTGCTCGGCCAGCGAACGGAAGGATGCCGCCCAGCCTTCCCCGTAGGCGTCGTTGAAGCTGATGAAACCAACCGACCGGATGCCCTGGGAGGTCATGTGCTGGATGATGGCCCGCGCCATCTGCCCGTCGCTCTGCGGTGTCTTGAACACCCACCGCCGCTTGTCGTCCACCGGTTCCACGATGGCTCCCGAGCCGGCGAGGCTGATCATCGGGGTTCCGGTCTCCGCCATCTGGTCGATCAGGGCCAATGAATTCGGCGTCAGGCTCGGCCCGAGAAGGACGTCCACCTTGTCGTCGCTGATCAGCTTCTTCGCCTGCTTGACGGTCGTGGTGGTGTCCGAGGCGTCGTCGAGCACGATGTAGTTCACCCGCTCCCCGCCGATTTCCTTCGGCAGGAGCGGGACTGTGCGCTGCTGGGTGACCCCCACCGACGCGGCCGGCCCGGTCGCCGATATGATGACGCCGACGGTGATGTCGGCCTGGGCCGAACCGGCGGCCAGACACGACAGTCCCATCAGCACGGCCGCGCATGCGGATTTGTTGCGCCTGTTCATTGGGTCAGCCTCCATCCCTGTTGCTTGTTGGATTGATCGTCGGCCGGTGCCCGCACGCGATCGGGGCACCGTGAGCTGACGACAGCATATTATAGACCGTCTGGACGGTCAATTGTTGAACGGCCCGCCGATCCGTACCCGGACGTTTCCTCTCATGGGTGGAGGGCGAGAGAACCGGATGGATGGAGGGCGCTGCCGGCGGTGCTGCGCACGGCGCCCGGAAGGGAAGCCGGAGCGCGGACCATACCGGGATGGAAATCGCCGATGCCGGCTGCGCCCGTCAGTGCCTGGACCACATCGAGTTCGGCCTTGAGCAGGCCCAGCGCGTGGAGGACCGCGGCCTCGCCGCCGGCCGCCAGAGCGTAGAGGGTGGCACGCCCGATCTGCACCGCATGCGCGCCGAGCGCCAGCGCCCGCGCGATGTCGGAGCCGGAGCGGAAGCCGCTGTCGACAAGCAACGTGAGGCGCCCACGGGCCTCGTCCACGAACTCCGGCAGGACGTCGATGGGCGCGACGGCGCCATCGAGCTGCCGGCCGCCATGATTGGAGATCACCAGCCCGTCGACGCCGATCGAGAGCGCACGGGCGACATGGGCGGGATCGAGCACGCCCTTGACGACGAGCGGCTTCTTCCAGCGGTCGCGCAGCCGGGCGATGTCATCCCAGCACACGGAGGGGTCGAGCTGACTCTGCATCAGTTCGGCGATCGTCTCGGTCCGCTGCGGGCCGAGGCCGGCGGCCATCACCTCCAGCCGCGGCTCGCCCGCACGGGCCATCCGGAGAGCCCAGCCGGGGTGCAGCATGAGACTCGCCAGTTTCGCCGGCGTCCAGCGGAAGGGAAGCGTGAAGCCGTTGCGGGCGTCGCGCAGCCGTTTTCCCGCGACCGCGTTGTCGACCGTCACCTCGAGCGCTTCGAAACCGAGCTCTTCCGCCCGGTCGACGATGCGGGTGGAAAGGTCACGGTTCCTGAAGAGGTACAGTTGCATCCACTTGGCGCCGTCGCCCGCGGCGGCGACCTCGTCCTGCGTGCAGGTGCCGGCGGTGCTCATGACGAACGGAATGCCGGCCCGACCCGCCGCACGCGCCAGGGCCACATCCCCCTTCGGCCAGGCCGCGGCGGCGAGACCGGTCGGGCCGATGATCAACGGCATCTCGAAGGTTCGTCCGAACAGTGTCGTCTTCTGACTGCGCCGGCCGACATCGACAGGGGCGGAGCCCAGGAGGAGGCGGGCGTCGAGTGCGGCGCGGTTGTGGGCGAGCGTGTTCTCGCCGTCGGCGCCACCATCGAAGAAATCGAAGATCATCCTGGGCAGCCGACGGCGCGCGGCCTCCCGGTAATCGGCGATGGATTGCGGGTCCGCCGAGTGTGTCATGTCCGTTGCTCTTTCCGGTTGGCCGGCGCGACCACCGACGGCGACGCCATTGCGGGGTCGCGCGCCGGCCCACCGACCCGGCAGCGTTCCCCATTGGCGCCCTTGTGGGCACAGACGACCCGCATCATGGTCGGTTCGCCGACAATGCAGCCTTCGGGAACGATGTCGTGCGCCACCATGTCGTCGACGAGCGCCGGAGCGCCAAGATCGCTGGCCCATTCCAGTCCATCGACCGGCACGGGATCCACGTGACCGGACAGGCACAGGCCGCCGCTCAGCCGCCCATCGTCGGCGGGAAGGCTGGCAAGGAGGTTCGCCTTGGCGCCGGACCCGTCACACGTCATGCGGCACAGAAAGCCATGTCCGGGAAGGCGTTCCCGGACATGGTCGATCGATGCGAGATTGGTGTTGCGGCTGGTGGTGTCGAAGGCGGTCAGGCGATCGATCCGGTCGATCGCCGCCTTGCTCGGCCCGTTCCGGCCCGGGGTTTCCGCTTGATCCCGGCTCCACGCATCGTCCGGCGGCGCCGGTGTGATCGGTACCCGAGCGGATCCGCTCGCTGAAGATTGCATACGGAAAAATCCCTCCCCGATTTTGAAGACTTCCACGCTTCCGACGCACCAGCGAAGGTGCGGTGCTGCGTGATTCCCAACGTTGGTTTTCCCCTGCGCGCGGGCGCCGCCCGGCACGACCACGCTCTCGGCTCGCCGGTCCGGCTCACCCCGACCAATAATTGACCGACCAGTCGGACTATGTCAAGATGAGCGCTGCGCCCGGCACCGTCCCTCGGGCAATCGGGCCGGAAGCCACTGACCCGAGCCCGGAAAACTCCTCCAGCAATCGGTGGAGTCCGTCATCGAGAGAAGACGGACGCATGGGACGCAGCCGGTTCAGCGAGGATCGGCTCATCGGCATCCTGAACGAGCAGGAGGCCGGTCAAAAGACGGCGGATGTTTGCCGCCGGCATGGGATCGGCGAAGCGACCATCTCCATAGGGAGAGCCGGGCAAGGCGTGCTGCAGGTCTCCGAGCTCGGCGGCTGAAGACGCTGCTCGCCAGAAAGGTGCGCTGTCTCACGCCCGGTTGTCCTGGGCGCCTCGAAGCAGGACTACAACCATGTCCGGCCGCTCTCCGGTCGCGGTGATGCCACGCCCACCGAGGTCGCAGGTGTGGCGACCAGACTCTACCGAGGCACCGACACCGACCCGATCGGGGACGGTCGCCCCGCGTGGACAACCGGCCAGCCGACGCCTGCGACGAAGGGCGCTTCGACGAGCCGGTTCCCCACGCCTCCCACACCACGTTTAGGGACCTGACCCGCTCACGATCACCGCCCCGCCGTCGCCGACGACCATGCCGACACCGACATGCGGGTCGGCGATCCGCGCGTCCTCCGCGGCGAAGATGACGTCGCAGAACAGGGCCGGCGTGCAGCCGAGCCCGACGGCCGGGCCATTGACCTTGGCGATGATCGGCTTCTCGCAATCGAGGAGGGAGAAGATGATCCGCCTCGCCTCGACCACAGTCCTGTCGAAGGATGCGGGATCGTCGATCGCGCGCTGCTGCCAGTCGAGGTCACCCCCCGCGCAGAAGGCGCGTCCGGCCCCGGTGAGGACGATCACGTCGCAGCCGGGATCGGCGGCGGCGTCGACGAAGACCTGCGCCAGCTCGGTGTGGAGGCCGGCATCCACAGCGTTCAGCCGGTGGGGTCGGTTCATGGTGAGGTGGAGGACCCGCCCGCGGTAGCTCCATTCGATGGACGTGTAGGCGTCAGGCTTCATCCGCGGTCCGCTCCGACGCCGCTGAAGGACAGCGGCACCCTACGGCGCCCGCCATGCCGCGTCAAGAATAGTGACTTAAGAATCACTATTCATTTACTGTGTGTCCGGCATGCGCCCGGACCGGTCCATCACCCGCCGCGGCGCGATCCCCGGGTTGACGGAGGGGGCGCTTTGTGTTGGGGATGAACATGACCGATCCGAGCAACCGAACGGTGCGTGCATGGCGAATGTGGAGCCGACGGAACCGCGGGAGGCGTCCCTGGCCAGGAGACGTGCCCGCAATCCCCGGACGAAGCCGACACGTGCCGAACAGGTCGAGCAGAACCGCAACGCGCTCATGCAGGCGGCGGCCGAGGTGATCGGCGAGTACGGCTACGCCGAGGCGTCGATCTCACGCATCACCGAGCGCGCCGGGCTGGCCCATGGCACCTTCTACCGCCATTTCGAAAGCCGGCAGGAGCTGTTCGACGAGCTGCTCCCTGCCAAGGGGCTCGAAGTGCTCGAACATCTCCGCGGCTCCGTGAAGGGGGCCAGGGACTTCCTGGAACTCGAGCAGCGGGGCCTGCACGCCTTCTTCGAGTTCGCCAAGGACCATCCCTGGTTCTTCCGCCTGCTGCACGAGGCGGAGGTGCACGCCCCGGCGGCCTACCGCACGCACATCGACAACATCATGCGGCATTTCCGCAAGGCGCTGCGGCGGAGCTGGGAGAACGGAGAGCTGCCCGGTTACGACGAGAGCGAACTGGACACGCTGGCCTACCTCATGATTTCCGCCCGTGACTATGTGTACGCCCAGTATGTCGCCCGCAGCGGCAACATCAGCGAGGCCCTGCCCAAGGCGGTGGAAACCTATCGCAAGTTCATCTCGTTCGGCCTGAAGGGCGAAGCCGCGAAATGGCCCGCCGGCAATCCGGCGGTGCCGGGGGACCCCAGCTAGCCGTCGGATGTTTCGACCGCCATCTGGCGCAGCGTCGTCTTCAGCACCTTTCCCATGGGGTTGCGGGGCAGCGCGTCCACGAAGGTGATCCGTCGCGGAACCTTGTCGTCCGCCAGCCGCTCGCGGCAGAAGGCGGCGAGTTCCTCGTCGGTCGGGCTGGCGCCGGTGCGGCAGACCACGAAGACATGGATGTCCTCGCCGAGCCGCGGGTGGGGGACCGCCACGGCGGCGGCCTCCGCCACGCCGGGATGCTGGAAGAGCACGTTCTCGATCTCCATCGGGCCGATGTTGTGGCCGCCCCGGATGATCATGTCCTTCTTCCGGTCGACATGGTAGAGGAACCCGTCGTCGTCGGCCCTGCCAAGGTCTCCGCTCAGGAGCCAGCCGTCGCGGAAGGCCGCGGCCGTGTTTTCCGGATCCTTGTAGCAACGCTCCAGGACGCAAGGCGCCTTGATGGCGATTTCCCCGACGTCACCGGTCGGAACGGGCTTCCCCGTCTCGTCGACAAGGGCGACCTCGACCGACGGCATCGGGCGCCCGATCGAACCAAGCCTGGTCAGGGGATGTTCCGGATCGAGGACGGTGCCGGACGGCCCCAGCTCCGTCGATCCGTATGTCTGCATCAGGCGGATGCGGGGAAACGCCTGGGCCAGCTTTCCGATCACCTCCCGCGACATCGCGGCGCCGCCGTAGACGAACTGGCGGACGCTCGACAGGTCGTGCCGGCCGCGGTCGAAGGCTTCGAGCAGAAAGATGAAGAAGGACGGAACGGCGTAATAGATGGTCGAACGCTCGCGTCGCAGCCGCGCCAGCACGTCCTCCACCGCCATCGACGGGCCCATCACCGACGTGCCCCCCGCCCACCAGGACGGCAGGACGAGGCAGCGGGGACCGGCGGTGACGAAGCACGGAAAGAAGCTCTGCACCACGTCGTCGGGCGTGACCTTCGGCCAGGCGGAGGCGACCGGATCGCCGGCCTCGATGACCTCGGCGTAGGTGGGGCCGAGCCCGTCGGCATCGTCCAGCGCGACAACGTGCTTCAGCGTCGGCAGGTTCTGCCGCACCGTCTTCAGCTTGGCGATCCGGTCGGACGCGGCAATCACGGCGGTGCATTCCGCCTTGTCGATCGCGTAGGCGACTTCGGCGGGCGCGTAGCGGGCGTTGAGCGGAACGAACACACACCGCAGGCGATGGATCGCCAGCACGCCGACCATGGCCTCGCAGCCGGATCGGTTGTCCATCAGGATGCCGACGCGGTCCCCGGATCGCACGCCGAGGCGGCGCAGGCCGTCGGCCAGCCTGTCGACCCGCCGGTACAAGTCGGCATAGGTCAACCGCACCTCGTCACGGTTGCAGGACCGTCCAACCAATGCAACCCAGTCCGACCACAGCTCCACCCGCTTGTGGAGCATATCGATCGTCGTATGCTCCGTCACCTCCGCCGGATTGGCTTTCCGTCGGCCCCGCACGCGATCCCGCGCATTCCCCCCCTGCCACAAAACCAATGCAAGACCGTTCGCAACAGTCCGCTCGCGCATGCCCCGGTGTCGGGAAGGTCGATCAGCCCTCCGCCGTGAATGTGCATCGCGGCCTCTTGATCGCGCCGGACAGCCGGCGCCGCCCCTCGTGGAACCCCGTTTCCAGCTCGTCGACGATGGCCGCCGCCGTGGCAACGCCGCGGACGCCGGCGACGCTCTGCCCGGCGGACCAGATGTCGCGCCAAGCCTTGCCGGCTCCCCCGGCACCGAAATCCATGTTTCCGTCCGCTCCGGGAAGACGGTCGGCGTCCAGTCCGGCAGCGGCCAGGCTCGCCTTCAGAAAGCTGGCCGGGACACCGGTGACGGCCCGGGTGCACACCACGTCGTCGATGCCTGCCGCGACGACCGCATCCTTGTAAGCCTTCGGGGCGTCGGCTTCCGAACTGGCGATGAACCGCGTTCCCATGTAGGCGAAGTCCGCTCCCAGCGCGCAGGCCGCGGCAATGCCCTGCCCGGTCGAAATGCCGCCCGCCAGACCGAGCAGGCCGGAATGGAACTCCCGGATTCCGGCCACCAAAGCGAATGGGTTGTGGCGGCCTGTGTTGCCGCCGGCCCCGGCGCAGAGCGCCACCAGTCCATCGACCCCGTCGTCCAGCGCCTTGCGGGCATGGCGCGTGTCGATGACGTCGTGCAGGACGGTTCCGCCATAGCGGTGGACCGCCTCCACCACAGGAGCCGGATTGGACAGGGAGGTGATGACGACCGGCACCTCGTGACGGACGATCACCTCCAGATCGGCCGCGGCACGGTCGTTGGAGCGGTGCAGGATCTGGTTCACCGCGAAGGGGGCGTCGCCCTGCCCCAGCGCCGCCCGGATCTCGTGCAGCCACCCGTCGAGCTGGCCGGTGCTGCGGGCGTTCAGAGCCGGGAAGGCGCCGATGATCCCGGCGCGGCATTGCGCGATCACCAGCGCCGGCCGGGAAACCATGAACATCGGGGCCCCGATGACCGGCAGCCGGCACCGGTCGAAAAGGCCGCCGCTCATACCGGCCGTGCGCCCAGTTCCGCCAGGATGGCCGCCGTGTGCTCGCCGCGGGACGGGCTCGCCCGTGGCGTGTCGGGCAGCCGGCCGTCGAAGCGCGGGGCGGCGCCGGCCTGGAGGCCTCCCTCGGCCGCAACCCAGGTGCCGCGGGCAGCCAGGTGCGGGTCCTCGGCGGCTTGCTCCGGCGACAGCACCGGCGCGACGCAGGCGTCGCTGCCGGCGAACAGTTCCACCCAACAGGCGAGTGGCTGCGCCGCGAAGATTCCGGATAGCCGGCCGGCAAGCACCGGCCATGCCTCCGGGACGAACTGTCGGGCGAATCCGGGGTCGTCGCGCAGGCCGAGTTTTTCGAGGAAGACGGCGTAGAACTTCGGCTCCAGGCACTGCACCGAGATCCAGCCGCCGTCGGTGCAGGCATAGCAGCGGCTCCAGTGCGGTCCGTCCAGCAGCCCATGGCCTCGGTCGGACGCCCGGGGACCGGCGGGGCGCAGGGACATGAGCAGGTTCATCATATGGGCGGAGCCGTCCACGATGGCGGCGTCCACCACGGTTCCCGTCCCGCTCCGGTGCGCACGCAGGATTCCAGCCAGCAGGCCGGCGACCAGATAGAGGGCGCCGCCGCCGATGTCGCCGACCAGCGTCGGCGGGGGAAAGGGCGGCTGGCCGGCCGGCGAAGCGAACCACGCCGCCCCCGAAAGCGCGATGTAGTTCAAATCGTGCCCGGCCTGCTGCGACCGCGGCCCGCTCTGTCCCCAGCCGGTCATGCGGCCATAGACCAGCCGCGGCTGCACCGCCAGCAGCTCCGTCGGCCCGAGGCCGAGCCGCTCCATCACGCCCGGCCGGAATCCCTCGATCAGGCCGTGCGCACCCGCGATCAGCCGCTTGAGGACCGCCACGTCCCCGGCGTCCTTGAGATCGAGCGCGATCGACCGTTTGCCGCGGTCGAGCAGGTTGCGTTCCGCCTTCCCCGGTACCGGGTCCGCGGTCTTCCGGTGGACGACGATCATATCGGCGCCCAGATCGGCCAACATCATTCCGGCAAAAGGCCCCGGTCCCAGCCCCTCGATCTCGATGATACGGATTCCCTCAAGCATCCCGATCCCCTCCCCTGCCCGTTCGAAAGGGGCCGCCTCGTCCCCGCTTCGTGCCGCATTCAATAGGGAAGGTTGTCCTGAACCATTGCCCAGTCCGCCCCCTTCACCTGCATCAGGAGAAGACTGTCGCCACCGAAATGCTTGTCAGGGCCGAAGGAGATCGTCGTGCCGCCGAAATGATCCCGGTAGTTCCGGACAGCCTCCAGCGCGGCCGTCAACCGTTGCACGGTGAGGTCGCGTCCGGCGGCCTCCATCGCCTTGATGGCCAGATCGGCCGATACGTAGCCGACCTGCGACTGCAGGGAGGGCGCCTCGTTGTACTTCGCCCGATAGGCGTCGAAGAACCGCTTCTTTACCGGCTCCCCGTCCTTGGGGTCGAGGATCATGGCGGGGGTGACGGCGTAGTACCCGTCCATGCCGCCGGCCTGCGCCACGATCGGCACGTAGGACACCATGTTGCCGACGGTCGTGCCCTTGAAGCCCAGCTTGCGCAGGGTGGTGTGGAGCGCGATCGTGTCCTTGGTCGTGGTGCCGAGATAGGCGAGATCGCATCCGGCGTTCTTGATCGCGGTGGCGGCACCGGCGAAGTCGGTCTCGGTCGGCTTGTGCGTGCCCACCATCAGGAGCTTCATCCCGAGCTCCCTGGCGGCGTCCGTCACACCCCTGGTGATCTCCTCACCATAGTCGCTGGCGTGGGTCTGCAGGCAGACCGTCTGCACGTCCTGCGTCTTCCGGAAGTATTTCAGGCCGCCGGCGGCCTGGTCGTAGTAGCTGACGAAATAGGTGAAGTGCAGGGGATGAAGCGGTTCCGCCATGGACCGCGCGCCGGTCAGCGGGAAGAGCGACGGAATGCCGGCCTTGTCGGTGATTTCCATGCTCGCCAGGCTCTGCGAGGTGCCGGCGCCCAGCAGCATCGCGAAGATGCCGTCGCGGGAGACGAGCTTGTTCGTTGCGCGCACCGCCTGCGGCACCTGATAGGCGGTGTCCTCGACGAGGAACTCGATCTTGCGGCCATGCACGCCGCCGGCCGCATTCGCCTCCTCGATCCGCAGGCGCGCGCCGTTGGTCGCGGGGGCCCCCCAGATGGCCAGCGGCCCCGACAGGTCCGTGTGCGAGCCGAGAACAACCTTGTCCGGCCGGACGCCGCGCTGCGGGTCCGCCGCCGCCGTTCCCGTCCCCATCACGGCAACACCCGCAACAGCCATGATGACCATCAGCCGTTCGGAAACCTTCATCGCGTCCTCCCCTTCGTATCGGTGTGAAATCATGGCTTTCGCATCAGTACATCTGCTCGATCATCCCCGCGTATTTCTTCTCGACGAAGCCTCGCTTCAGCTTCATCGTCGGAGTCAATTCTTCATCTTCCGGGGTGAG
Source organism: Azospirillum oleiclasticum (assembly GCF_013423485.1). GTDB lineage: Bacteria > Pseudomonadota > Alphaproteobacteria > Azospirillales > Azospirillaceae > Azospirillum > Azospirillum oleiclasticum. The sequence continues at coordinate 162,792 of NZ_JABFFR010000027.1, read as the reverse complement.
CAGGATGTCGATGAGGCGGAATTTCTTGATCTGCTCGACCGACGAGAACTGCTGGTTCACCCGGAGGATCTCCCCCTCGATCAGGGTCTTCACCTCGGGGCGCGCGCACAGTGACCGGTAGTCGGTGAACGGGATGGCGTTGCTCTGCGCGTAATGCTCGACATTCTCCTGGTCGATCATGATCAGGCAGGTCAGGTACTTGCGCCGGTCGCCGATGACGATCGCGTCGGAAATGTAGGGCGAGAACTTCAGCTGATTCTCGATCAGCGACGGGGTCACGTTCTTGCCGCCCGCCGTGATGATGATGTCCTTGATCCGGTCGGTGATGCGCAGCATCCCGTCCCCTTCGATCACGCCGACATCGCCTGTGCGCACCCAGCCATCGACCAGCGTGGCGGCGGTGGCCTCCGCCATGTTGTGGTAGCCGCTGAAGACGCCGGGCGACCGCACCAGGATTTCACCATGGGCATCGGTTCGCACCTCCACCCCGGGCACGGGGCGCCCCACCGTGCCCGGTTTGAAGCGGCCTCGATCGGAGAAGGTGGCGACGCCCGTTTCCGTCTGCCCGTAGACCTCGGCGATCGGCAGGCCGAGCGCCAGATACCATTTCAGCAGATCGGCTGAAATCGGCGCCGCGCCCGACAGCATGAAGCGCGCACGGTCCAGACCCAGCAGCATCTTGATGTTGCGGAACACCAGCAGGTCGGCCAGCGCGAAACCGACCCGCAGGCCGACGGGCGGCGTCCGTCCGGCGATGAGATGCTCCGCCCGCCTCCTGCCGATCGTCAGGGCCGTCCTGTAGCCCAACTGCCCGATCCAGGTCGCCTCCGACACCAGGGTGGAGACACGGGAATAGAATTTCTCCCAGATGCGCGGCACCGCGAACAGCAGGGTCGGCGACAGCTCCTGGATGTTCTGGAACACGGTTTCCGAATTTTCGGCGAAGTTGAGCCGCGGGCCGTGCCCCAGCGACATGCACAGGGAGAGCATGCGTTCCGCCGCATGGCACAGCGGCAGATAGGTCAGCAGTTCGTCGTCGGGACCGACGGGATAGTGGTCGGGAGCGATGCCCACCGTGAACATCAGATAGGCGTTGGGAATCCGCGCGCCCTTCGGCTGTCCGGTGGTGCCGGACGTGTAGACCAGCACCGCCGTGTCGGCGCAGCGGCCCTCGTCCACGATCGCGTCCAGCACCGCCGGGTTGTTGGCCAGCCAGCCGGCCCCCAGGTCGCTGAGGTGGTCGAGCGGCACCACCTCAGGGTCCTCGAATCCCCGCAGCCCCTTCCAGTCGAAGACGAACACCTTCTCGACCAGCGGCAGCCGGTCGCGCCCCTCCAGGTACTTGTCGAGCTGCTCCTCGTTCTCGACGAACAGGAACCGGGCGCCGCTGTCCGCCAGCAGGTGTTTGACCTGGTCCGCCTTGTAGGTGGGATAGATCCCGTTGACGATGCCGCCGGCGAGATGCACCGCCATATCGGCGAAGACCCATTCCTTGTTGGTTTCCGACAGGATCGCCACCACGTCGCCGCGCTTCAACCCCAGCGCCACCAGCCCGCCGGCCAGACGCCGGGCGCTGTGGTCGAAGTCCCGCCACGTCAGACTCTCCCAGATGCCGAAGGTCTTCTCGCGCATGGCGATGCGGTCGCCCCAGCGTCCGACGCGGTCACGGAAGAGCTTGGCGACCGTATCCTGGCCATCGACCGTGACCACGCCGTCCTTCACCACAACCTTCGCCATGCTCACCTCCAGGTCTTGCGCTTCTTCCAGCGTCGGTCGCCCCTGACGCCGGTTTCCGCCTTGCCGAGGTAGAATTCCTTGACGTCCTCGCTCTCCATCAGGACCGCGCACGGCGCCTCCATCACCACGCGGCCGACCTCCATGACGTATCCGTGATCGGCCACCTCCAACGCGGCGCGGGCGTTCTGCTCCACCAGCAGGACGGTCACGCCCTGTTCGCGGTTGATGCGCCGGATGATCGCGAAGATGGTCCGGGTCAGAAGGGGCGACAGGCCGAGCGACGGCTCGTCCAGGATCATCAGCTTCGGGTTGCCCATGAACGCGCGCCCGATCGCCAGCATCTGCTGCTGGCCGCCGGACAGGAAGCCCGCCATGTCGCGATGCTTGGTCCGCAGGTCGGGGAAATAGCCGTAGACCGTCTCCAGATCGCGCGCGATGCCGGCCCGGTCGGAGCGGCCCCAGGCCCCCAGGGTCAAATTCTCGCCGACTGAGAGGAAGGGGAACACCTCGCGCCCTTCGGGCACATGGCCGATGCCGCGGCGCGCGACCTCGTCCGGGTCGCGGTTCTGGATCGGCTCGCCGCCGAACAGCACCTGCCCCTTGCGGCAGTCGATGGCGCCCGAGATGGTCTTCAGGAGCGTCGTCTTCCCGGCGCCGTTGGCACCCAGCACGGTGACGATGCTCCCCTCGGCGACCTTCAGGCTGACGCCGGCGATCGCCATGATCGGGCCGTAGAAGGTCTCCAGATTGCGGGTTTCCAGAAGGGGATCGCTCATGCCGCAGCCCCCAGATAGGCGGTCTGCACCCGCTCGTTGGACTGAACCTCCTCGACGCTGCCGACCGACAGCACCCGGCCGCCGGCCAGCGCCATCACGCGGTTGGCGATGCGGCCGACAAGGTTCATGTCGTGCTCCACCATCACGATGGTGACCCCCAACTCCTCCTTGATGTCCTTGAGCCAGAAGGACATGTCGGCCGTCTCCTCGGGATTGAGGCCGGAGGCCGGCTCGTCCAGCAGCAGGAGCTCGGGCTCGGCGCACAGCGCGCGGGCCAGCTCGACGTTCTTGCGGGCGCCATAGGGCAGGTCGCAGACCAGCGCGTCGCGCAGGTGCTGCATGTCCAGAAGGTCGAGGATCTCCTCCACCTTGCGGCGCGCGGCCCGTTCGCCGCGGCGCACGCCGGGCAGGAAGAGGAACTCCCGCCAAGCGCTGCGACGGACCCGCGAATGCCGGCCGACCAGCAGGTTCTGCAGCACGGTCGCCTTCTCGAACAGTTCGATGTTCTGGAAGGTGCGGGCGATGCCGAGGCGGACCACCTCGTGCGGCGGCAGCTCCAGGATCTCCCTGCCGTGGAACCGGATCGATCCGGCCCTCGCCGTATAGATCCGGCTGATCGCGTTGAAGATCGTGCTCTTCCCCGCGCCGTTCGGGCCGATGATGGCGAAGACCTCGCCCGGTTCGACGTGAAAGGAAACCTCGTCCAGGGCCTTGATCCCGCCGAAGGCGACGGTCAGCCCGTCCACTGTGAGGGTGCTCATCGGAATCGACCCGTCTTCAGATAGCGCTTCTGCCGGATGAAGGTGGCGCGCTTGTAGTAGGGATAGGTTTCCAGGAAGAGCCGCAGCTTGCGCCAACGGCCGTGGAGCCCGTCGGGCTCGAAGATGATGAAGGCGGCGATGAAGGCGCCGAAGATGAAGGATTCCAGCCCGGCTTGGCTGACCAGCCCGTCGGGCATGAGCGCGCGCAGCGCGTCGATGGCGTTGGGCAGGAACGAGACGAAGACCGCACCGAAGATGGCGCCGCTGATCGATCCGAGCCCGCCGACCACGATCATCAGCATGAGCTTCAGGGACATGCCGACACCGAAGGTTTCCGGCGAGAGGTATTGCAGCTGATGCGCCAAGAGGCCGCCCGCCACGCCCGCTATCAGCGCGCTGACGAAGAACGCGGTCATCTTGGCGCTGCGAACGTCGATCCCGAGGCTGCGGGCCGAGGTCTCGGAATCGCGCACCGCGATCATGGCGCGTCCGGTGGGGGCCCGCATGAGGTTCGCGACGCCCCAGACGAAGAACAGCAGCACGGCCAGGTACAGGTAGTGCTGCTGCCACGCCTCCTCCAGCGCCACCCCGAACAGGGCGATCCCCGGCACCGGCATGCCCATGTGTCCGCCGGTCACCGGCTCCATGGCGCCGATCACCGTTTCCATCACGATGGAAAAGGCCAGCGTGGCGATCGCCAGATAGAAGCCGTGCATGGCGCTGACCGCCCGCCCGAGCGCGGCGCCGACGCCGCCCGCGAGCAGGCCGGCCGCGGCCAGGGCCAGAGGGAACGGCACGCCGCGCGCGACCAGGACCGCGTGCACGTAGGCGCCGATCCCGACAAAGGCCGCGTGGCCGAAGGACACCTGCCCGGAAAAGCCGGTCAGCACCATCAACCCGATCCCGGCCAGCGCGAAGCTGAAGAAGATCGCCAGCTCCGACAGGTAGTAGGAGGAGAGCAGAAGCGGAGCGAGGATCGCCAGCGCGATCAACGCACCCACCCGCATCCGCTCACCCGGCAGGACCAGAAGGTCGATGTCCTGGTCGTAGCTGGTCTTGAACAGAACCCGCATGGGTCAGACCTTCTTCTGGTAGGTTTGCGGGATCAGCCCCTCGGGACGGACGAACAGCACGGCGAGCATGAGGATGTAGGCGTAGACACCCTTGAGCGGCGGGAACGCGTAGTCGAGGAACGGCTCGGCCACCCCGATGATCAGGCAGCCCATGAGCGCGCCCGGGATCGAGCCGAAGCCACCCACCACGGCCCCGGCGAACGCCTTGATGCCGAACAGGCTCATCTCGGTATCGACCTGGGTCACGGGCGCCATCATCAGACCGGCGACCGCCGCGACCATGGCGGCGATCGCCCAGACCAGCGACACCAGCCGTTTGACCGGGATGCGGCTGTAATAGGCGGCAAGCTGGTTCTGCGAGGCCGCCTGGATCGCCAGGCCCAACCTGGTGCGGCTGAAGAACAGCCAGAGAAGGCCGCAGATCAGCACGGTCGCCAGGATCACCGCGATCCGGTCGAGCCCGATGACGATGCCGCCGAAATGAACGTCGGTCTGGAACGGAGACGGCAGGCTGCGCGCGCCGTAGCCCCAGATCATGCCGGCCAGGGCCTTCAGCATCAGGCCGAGGGCCACCGTCAGGATGAAGACGCTGGCCTGGGATTCGCCGATGACGCGGCGCATCACCACCGCGTCCAGCAGATAACCGAAGACGCCCAGCGACAGGATTCCGAGCGCCGCGCCGAGCCAGAAGCCCAGACCGAGGAGCTCCGCAAAGGTCAGGACCGTGAACGCCCCCAACATCATCAGCTCGCCATGGGCGAAATTGACGATCTCCGTCGCGCGATAGATGAAGACAAAGCCGAGAGCGACCAGCGCATACCCGCAGCCCTGCGAGACGCCGATCAGCGAGAGCTGCGCGACATCGGACATTTCCATGTCACCCCTCCTCCCACCGGGTGTGGCCGTTCAGAGCGCGAACCCTCCCCCCACGATCACGACCTGGCCGGTGATGTAGTTGGATTCCGGCGTGCAGAAGAGATAGACGCCGTCCGCCGCCTCCTCGGGCGTGCCGGCGCGGCCGAGCGGGATCATCGCCGCGAACCCCTGCGCCACCTTGGGCGGCAGTCCGACATCGATGCGGTTGCCGCCGACGACGATCTGCTTCTTCTCCTCCGACGCCTCGGTCAGGCGCGTCTCGATGAAACCGAAGGCGACGCAGTTGACGTTGACCTTCAGCCGCCCCCATTCCTTGGCCAGCGACTTGGTCAGGCCCAGCACCGCCGATTTGGCCGAGGCGTAGTTGGCCTGCCCCACGTTGCCGCCGACCCCGGCCACGGAGGAGATGTTGACGACCTTGCGGAACACCTCGTGGCCCGCCTCGGCCTCCGCCTTCGCCATCCTGCGGATCGGATCGGCGGCGGCGCGCAGGATGCGGAAGGGTGCCTTGACGTGGACGTCCATCATCGCGTCGAACTGTTCGTCGGTCATCCTGCCGATCAGCGAATCCCAGGTGTAGCCGGCGTTGTTGACGATGATGTCGATACCGCCGAAGGTCTCCAGCCCGGTGCCGATGAAACGCTCGGCGAACCCGTCGGCGCTCACGCTGCCGGCCACCGCCACCGCCTCGCCCCCGCGGGCACGGATCGCCGCGACGACCTCGTCGGCGGGATCGGCATCGAGGTCGTTGACCACCACCCGCGCACCTTCCGAGGCGAGTTTCAGCGCCAGCGCCCGGCCGATCCCACGGCCCGACCCGGTGACGTAGGCGGTCTTTCCTGCAATCTTGCCCATGGTCATTGCCCGTCTCATTCGATGTCGAGGGACCGCGCGATCACTTCGCGCATGATCTCGTTGGTTCCGGCGAAGATGCGCTGGACGCGCGCATCGGCGTAGATTTCGGCGATGCGGTATTCGTTCATGTAACCGTAGCCGCCATGCAGTTGCAGGCAGTTGTCGGCGATGCGGCCGAGCATTTCGGTGCCCCAGTACTTCGCCATGGCGGCCCGTTCGGCGGTCAGCCGGCCCTCCTCCAGCTCGACCGTCAGCCGGTCCAGGAAGGCGGCGAAGATTTCGATCTCCGTCTTGGCTTCGGCCAGCCTGAAGCGGGTGTTCTGGAAATCCATGATGCGCTGCCCGAAGGCCTTCCGCTCGCGCACATAGGCCAGCGTATCGTCCAGCGCGCATTGGGCGTTGCCGATCGCGCAGTAGGAGATCAGCAGCCGCTCCCACACGAGCTGCTTCATCAACTGGTAGAAGCCCTGCCCTTCCTCCGTCCCCAACAGATTGGTCCGCGGCACGCGCACCTCGTCGAAGAACAGCTCCGAGGTGTCCTGCCTTTTCATCCCGATCTTGTCGAGGTTGCGACCGCGGCGGAAGCCGGCCGCCTCGGCGGTCTCCACCCCGATCAGCGAGATGCCCCGCGTTCCGGCCGCCGGATCGGTCTTCGCCACCACCAGGATGAAGTCGGCGGTCAGGCCGTTGGTGATGAAGGTCTTCGAGCCGTTGATGATGTACCCGTTGCCGTCCGGCTTCGCGGTGGTCCGCACCGCCTTGAGGTCGGACCCGGTGCCGGGCTCGGTCATCGCGATGGCGCCGACCCACTCGCCCGACGCCAGCTTCGGCAGCCAGCCGGCCTTCTGCTCGCGCGTGCCGTAGGCGTTGACGTAGTGGACGACGATGCTGTGGACGAAGGTTCCCCAGCCCATGTCGCCGATGCGCGCCTGCTCCAGGAAGGTCACCAGATCGAAGGACAGCGGCAGGCCGGAGCCGCCGAACTCCTCCGGGATGGTGGCACCGAGGATGCCGAGCGCGCCGGCCTTCTCCCAGAAGGCGTGCGGGATCTGGCCGGCCTTGGTCCAGGCGGCCCGGTTGGGTTCATACTCCTCGGCCAGGAAACGGCGCACGCTCGCGGCGAAGGCGCGGTGTTCCTCGGTCATCCATTGGAATTCGAGCATCCGTCCCTCCCTCATGCCACCCGGAGGACCGCTTCGCCGGCCAGCGTCCTGACGCCGCCGTCGATCTCCGCGGTCAGCGCCACCCGCAGGCGCGGTTCACCATTCCTCTCGAAGCGCTCCACCACCTCGCCGCGGCAGGTCACGGTGGCGCCCACCGGTGTGATGGCGAGGAAGCGGGTGGACAGGCTTTCGACACGCCCCAGCCCGGCCCACCGGGTGACGACGCGGGCGAGTTCGGCCATCGACAGCATGCCATGGGCGAAGACGTCCTCCAGCCCGGCCTTCCTGGCGAAGTCGATGTCGATGTGGGCCGGGTTGTGGTCACCCGAGGCGCCGGCATAGAGCGCCAGCGTCGTCCGCGTGATCGGGCCGAACAGCACGGGGGCAAGCGCGTCGCCGGGGCCGGCGTTCGCAAGATCGGTCATTCCTGGTTTCTCCCTCAGCCCAGCCGGTGCAGGACGCTGCGCGTGATCGTCACCAGCGGGCCACGCACGGGGTGGCTGATCAGCGTGCGCAGGTGGGCGAACTCCAGCGCCCCGCCCTTCTTGTCCTCGAAACCGACCACGTCGGTCTGGACCGTCAGCACGTCACCCGCGAAGACCAGGCCACCGTAGTCGTAGCGTTCCTCCCCATGCAGGAGCCGCCGGAAATCGCTGTTGATCAGGGTAAGCCCGCCCATGCCGCCGCGCTTCTCGATCAGCCGCCCGGCTTCCAGGTCGATCACGATGGCGAAGGTGGCCGGGGCGACGACGTCGGGGTAGCCGGCGGCGCGGGCCGCCTCCCGGTCGAGGTGGATCGGGTCGGTCTCCCCCACGGTTTCGGCGAAGAAGATCACCCGGCCGGCCTCGACCTCGAAGTCCACGGCCTCGGTTCGGGCGCCCCGCGTGGAGCGGTCGAAAATACCCCTGGGATTGCCTTGCACCGTCGCATCAGGCACCATTCCGTCTCCTCCCCTCCATCTGTTCCGGTCAGGCCGTCTGGTAGAGCGTCACCACGCAGGCGCCACCCAGACCGAGATTGTGCTGGAGCGCCGTCCGTGCCCCCTCCACCTGCCGTGGGCCGGCGGTGCCGCGGAGCTGGTGGGTCAGCTCGAAACATTGCGCCAGCCCGGTGGCGCCCAGCGGATGCCCCTTCGACAGCAGCCCGCCCGACGGGTTGGTCACCACCCGGCCGCCATAGCTGTTGTCGCCGTCGGCGATGAACTTCGACGCCCCACCCTCCGGGCACAGGCCGAGCCCCTCGTAGGTGATCAGTTCGTTCTGGGCGAAGCAGTCGTGCAGTTCCACGACGTCCAGGTCACCGGGCCCTGTTCCGGCCGCCTCGTAGACCTGCCGGGCCGCGGCGGCGGTCATGTCGTAACCGACGAGCCGCATCATGTCCCGGCTGTCGAATGTGCTGGGGGTGTCGGTGGTCATCGCCTGGGCGGCGATCCGCACCCGCCCGTCGATGCCACGCCGTGCCGCGAAATCCGGCGACACCAGCACCGCCGCCGCCGCACCACAGGTCGGCGGACAGGCCATCAGGCGGTGCATGACTCCCGGCCACAGGACGGGAGAGGCCATCACCTCCTCGGCGGTGACCTGCTTGCGGAACAGCGCCAGCGGGTTGTTCGCCGCATGCCGGCTGGCCTTGGCGCGGATGCGCGCGAAATCCTCCAGCGTCGAGCCGTGGCGGTCGTTGTGCGCCTTGCCGGCGCCGCCGAAATAACGCAGCGCGAGCGGCACCTCCGCATGGCCGACCAGCGCATCGCAGGTGGCATCGAACGCGTCGAAGGGGCTGGGACGGTCGTCGAAGACGCTGGCGATGGCGCCCGGCTTCATCTGCTCGAAGCCGAGCGCCAGCACGCAGTCGGCGATGCCGTGTTCGATCGCCTGCCGCGCCAGGAAGAGGGCGGTGGAGCCGGTGGAGCAGTTGTTGTTGACGTTGACCACGGGGATACCGGTCATGCCGACCCGGTACAGCGCCTTCTGCCCGCAGGCGCTGTCGCCGTAGACGTAACCGGCGTAGGCCTGACGGACATCCGCAAAGTCCAGCCCCGCATCGATCAGTGCCTGGCTGGCGGCGAGCGCCCCCATGACGTCATAGCTCTCGGACGCGCCGGGTTTGGCGAAGGGGATCATGCCGACGCCGGCGACAATCGGAGCTGTGTTTCGGGCACCTGCCATGGCGGTCTCCACCCCAATGTTCCGTTCGTGATGCAAACGATTTTGGCATTGCCTCCGCCATAAAGCCAATGCAAGTTAGTCCTGTAATATTCCATTCAGGAATGCCTCGTCATGAATCTCAGCAAGCTCCGCCACGTCATCGCCGTGGAGCGGACCGGCTCGATCACCAAGGCGTCGGAGATGATGAACGTCACCCAGTCGGCGGTGACGAAGAGCGTGGCGGACGTCGAGCGCGAGATCGGTTATGCCCTGTTCACCCGGCACGCCCGCGGCGTGTCGACGACCGAGATGGGCAGCGCCTTCATAGCCCGCGCCGCGCGCATCCTGGCCGACATGGACCAGCTGATCGAGGACGCGCAGGCCAGACGCCAGCAGCGCGAGGCGCTGCTGCGGGTCGGGATCGCGCCATCATCCCTGGAAGGGCTGCTGAACCGGGCGGTGCGGTCGTTGATCCGGAAATACCCGGACTACCGGGTCCAGCTGCATGGTGTTCCGGTGGAACGGGGCATCCAGATGCTTCGCCAGGGCGATCTCGACATTTGCCTGGGACCGCTCGACCGCCTATCGGCCGAGAGCGGTTTCACGTGCGAACCGTTGGGCATGCTCAATGGACGGCTGTTCGTACGGAAGGTTCATCCGCTGACCCGCCTGGAGAAGCCCCGCGCCGACGAAATCAACCGATACCCGATCATCATCCCCGATCTCAGCGGCGCCTATGTCGACCGGATCCTCGCCCTGGTGCCGTCGGAGCAGGCGCCGCCGTCGCTCAGGGTCCATATCCTGGAGAACTTCCCGATGGTGACGGAGATCGTCGGCACGACGGACACCATCGGCGTGGTCAGCGCCGGCTACGCGCAGAGCCGCACCTTCAAGGCCCGGTTCACCACCATTCCCTACGACCTGGGGGAACCGATGCCGATCGCCGCCGCGTCGCGCAAGGAATGGCTGCCAACGCGACCGATGAAACACTTCATGGCCGCCATCCAGGCCCACCCCCCGATCGGCTACGAGCCCCGCGCGAGTTCCGGAACACCGTGCCGGCCGGAGGCGGGGCCGGCCGTCACGCCCCGGTGAAACGCGGCTGGCGCCGCTCCTTGAAGGCGGCGACGCCCGCGGAGAAATCGTCGGTGGCGAACGCCAGGGCCTGGGTGGCCGCCTCGATCTCCAGCAGGGAGTGGAGGGAGCCCGTCATTCCCTGTGCGAGCAGGCGCTTCGTCAGGCCCAGCGCGCGGGTCGGCCCCTTGGCAAGCTGGCCGGCGATCTCGAGAACGGACCGGTCGAAGGAGTCCGCGTCGAACACGCGGCTGACCAGCCCAAGCGCCAGGGCCTCCTCCGCCGTCAGGGTCCGGTTGGTGAGAAGAAGGTCGTTCGCGACCGGATGACCAACCGCCCGCGGCAGCGTGTAGGCAAGGCCGAGGTCCGGCACCGCCCCCAGCCGGGGAAAGGCGGCCTGGAACCTGGCCTGTCGGCTGGCGACGACGATGTCGGCGAGGAGCGCCAGCGACAGACCGGCACCAACGGCCGCTCCGTTGACGGCGCCGATCAGCGGCTTCTCGATCGCGCCCAGCGACGCTGCCCACGCCTGCATGCGCCGCAGATAGTCGCGCACCATGTTCGGATCGCTCATGACGATGACGTCGAGGTCGCCGCCGGCACAGAAGGCGTTTCCAGTGCCCGTGATGACGATGCAGCGGACCGCCGGATCGCCCGCTGCGGCGGAGAGTGCCGAAACCAGCCCCTCGACCAGCGCGTCGGACAGCGCGTTCATCCGCGCCGGATCGTTCAGGCGGATCACGGCCACGTTGTCCCGCAGCTCGGCGTCGACCAGTGCCACGGCTTGCCTCCCTTGTCGTTGCCATAAGTGATTTATGGATCGCAGTTCATACACGCGCTGCCGCCGCGGGACAAGGGGTGACGGGCAAGGAGGCAGGGCACGCCTGGTCGGCAGGGCCTCCGATCCTCCGCCGGAAGGATGAAAACGGCGCGCGCCGGCCCGAACCTGCGGCCGGGCGAATGAACAGGTCACCGTCGCGTCCTGCAAGGCGGGCCGGGGTGCCGCAAACCTTCGTATGGTTGCCGGATCCCGGCGGCGACGGTTAGCCTTCGGGGCGACACCATCGTGGGGGGAGCGAGATCCATGAGCACCCGGTTCGACGCCATCGTCATCGGGTCCGGCCAGGCCGGGCCGCCCCTGGCCGGGCGCCTGACGGCCGCCGGCATGAGCGTGGCGCTCGTCGAGCGCCACCGCTTCGGCGGCACCTGCGTCAACACCGGCTGCATTCCCACCAAGACGCTGGTCGCCAGCGCCCGCGTCGCCCGGATGGCGCGCCGCGCGGCGGAGTACGGCGTGGTGCTGGACGGCCCGGTGCGGGTGGACATGGCCCGGGTGAAGGCGCGCAAGGACGCCGTGTCCGGCCGCTCCCGCACGAACGTGGAGCGCTGGCTGCGGGGCATGACGGGCTGCACCGTCTTCCAAGGCCATGCGCGGTTCGAATCCGCGGACACGATCCGGGTCGGCGACGACCGTCTGACCGCCGGGCGCATCTTCATCAACGTCGGCGGACGCGCGGCGGTGCCGGATCTGCCGGGCGTGGACAGGATCCGGCCCCTGACCAGCGGCACGATCCTCGACCTCGACACGCTGCCGCGCCACCTGGTGGTCGTCGGCGGCAGCTACATCGGGCTGGAGTTCGCGCAGATGTACCGCCGCTTCGGCAGCGAAGTGACCGTCGTCGAACGGGGGCCGCGGCTGATCCCGCGCGAGGACCCGGACGTGTCCGACGGCATCCGCGACATCCTGGAACGCGAGGGCGTGTCGATCCGCCTGTCGGCCGAGTGCATCCGCTTCGCCCCGCAGGGCGACGGGGTGGCGGTCGCCGTCGACTGCACCGCCGGCGCACCGGAGGTCGCGGGCAGCCACGTCCTGCTGGCGGTCGGGCGCCGTCCCAACACCGACGACCTCGCCCTCGACCGGGCCGGCGTGGTGACCGATGCGCGCGGCTACATCACCGTCGATGACCAGCTCCGCACCAGCGTCCCTGGTATCTGGGCGCTGGGCGACTGCAATGGCCGCGGCGCCTTCACCCACACCGCCTACAACGACTTCGAGATCGTCGCGGCGAACATCCTCGACGGCGACCCGCGCCGCGTCACCGACCGTATTCCGGCCTACGCCCTCTACGTCGATCCCCCGCTGGGGCGGGTCGGCCTGACCAACGAGGAGGTGCGGCGGTCCGGACGGCGGGCGCTGACCGGCATGCGCCCGATGACGCGGGTGGGCCGGGCGGTCGAGAAGGGCGAGGAGCAGGGCTTCATGAAGATTACGGTGGACGCCGACACGCAGGAGATCCTGGGCGCGGCCATCCTCGGCCCCGGCGGCGACGAGGCGATCCACGCCGTGCTCGCCACCATGCAGGCCAAGGCGCCCTACCCCACCCTGCAGCGCTCCGTGCACATCCACCCGACGGTGTCGGAGCTGATCCCGACCCTGCTCGGCGAACTGAGGCCGCTGACGTGATGGATCGTCGACGTGCAGATGCCGGGGCTGACGAGATCCTCATCGCCAACGGCCGCACGGCGCTCGACACGACGGCTTCCCGGTCGCCGACGGGGCGGTGGGCGGAACCTGGCAGAACCCTCTCGCAAGGCTGCGATCCACCCGACGCTCCCATCCTGCGCGGGATTCCCTTTGACATTTCATGATGGTCGTCATCATTGTTTTTGATGATGTCCGTCATTTAACGTCGAGCCCGCTCGGCGTGCGGCGGCGCCCCTTGCCGGAGCCATCGTCCATGTCCGCTCACGATCCCGTCCACGCCGATCCCGCCCACGCCGATCCCGCCCACACCGATCCCGTCGTCATCGTGTCCGCCGCGCGAACGCCGCTGGGCCGCTTCCAGGGTGACCTCGCGACACTGCCCGCCGCGGCGCTGGGCGCCCATGCCGTCAAGGCGGTGCTCGACCGGGCCGGTGTCGATCCCGGCCGCATCGACGAGGTTCTGCTGGGTTGCGTCCTCCCCGCCGGGCAGGGCCAGGCGCCGGCCCGGCAGGCGGCCCGCGGCGCCGGGCTGCCGGACCACACCGGCGCCACCACCGTCAACAAGGTTTGCGGTTCGGGCATGAAGGCGACCATGCTGGCCCATGACCTGATCCTGGCCGGCTCGGCGGAGATGGTGGTTGCCGGCGGCATGGAATCCATGTCGAACGCTCCGTATCTGCTCGCCAAGGCGCGCGGCGGTTACCGGATCGGGCACGACCGCCTGCTCGACCATCTCATGCTCGACGGGCTGGAGGACGCCTACGAGGGTGGCCGGCCCATGGGCGATTTCGGCGAGGCGACCGCCCAGGCCTACGGTTTCAGCCGCGCGGAGCAGGACGCCTACGCCATCGAGACGCTGATCCGCGCCCGCGGTGCGGTGGAGGGTGGCGCCTTCACGGCGGAGATCGCCCCCGTCCCCATCGCCGCGAAGGGCGGGGAACGGCTGGTCGATCGCGACGAGAACCCGCTGAAGGTCTCGCCGGAGAAGATCGCCGGCCTGAAGCCGGCCTTCCGCCGGGACGGCACGATCACCGCCGCCAGCTCGTCGGCCAACGCCGACGGCGCCGCGGCTCTGGTCCTCACCCGCCGCTCCATCGCCGAGCGCGAGGGGCTGCCCGTTCTGGCGGTGATCCGCGGGCATGCCACCCACAGCCAGGACCCGGCCTGGTTCACCACCGCCCCGATCCCGGCGATCCGCAAGCTGCTGGACAAGGTCGGCTGGTCGGTCGGCGACGTCGACCTGTTCGAGATCAACGAGGCCTTCGCGGTGGTCGCCATGGCCGCCCAGCGCGACCTCGCCATTCCGCGCGAGCGCCTCAACGTCAACGGCGGGGCCTGCGCGCTCGGCCATCCGATCGGCGCCACCGGCGCCCGGCTGATCGTCACGCTGCTCCACGCCCTGGCGGCGCGGGGGCTGAGCCGCGGCATTGCCTCACTGTGCATCGGCGGCGGCGAGGCGACCGCCATCGCCGTCGAACGGCCGTGACCCCCGCCCGCCCGATCCGATGAGGAACACCGCCTTGTCCACCATGGAACAGACCGCGGACTCCGGCGTCGACGCCGTCGGCGGACGCCGGCTCACCGCCGGGGTGCTGGCGCTGCTGGCCGGTCTCGCCGCCATCGGCACGCTCTCCACCACGATCATCCTTCCCTCCTTCTCCTCGATCGGCGCCAGCCTGGGCGTCAACGCGCGCGACCTCGGCCTGACGCTCTCCAGCTTCTTCATGGCCTTCGCTGTGGGGCAGCTCGTGGTCGGACCCTTGTCCGACCGCTTCGGCCGCCGTCTTCCGGTGCTGGGCGGGCTGGCCGTCTTCCTGATCGGCAGCGCGGTCTGCGCGTCGGCGGACAGCATGACGGTCCTCATCCTGGGGCGGGTGGTGCAGGCGCTGGGCGTCTGCGCGGCGTCGGTGCTGTCGCGCGCCATCGCGCGGGATCTCTTCGACGGCGAGGCGCTGGCGCGGGTGCTGGCGCTGACCATGGTCGCCATGGCCGCGGCGCCCGGCTTCTCGCCGCTGCTGGGCGGCGCGCTCGACGCGCTGTTCGGCTGGCGGGCGGCCTTCGTGCTGGTCGGCGTGATGGCGGCGCTGCTCGCCGCCTTCTACGCGCTTGGCACGGGTGAGACGCATCCCCCCGACCGGCGGTCGGCCTGGACACCGTCGGCGGTCGGGTCCGCCTACGGCCGGCTGCTGACCGACCGGCGCTTCATCCTGCCGGCGCTCTCGGTCAGCCTCGTGATCGGCGGGCTCTACGCCTTCTTCGGCGCCGCCCCGGCGATCCTGATGACCGCTCTGGGCTTCTCGCCCCTGCAGCTCGGGCTGTTCTTCGCGGCCACGGTCTTCGTGGTGTTCGGCGCCGGGCTGCTCGCCCCGCGGCTTGCCCACCGGTGGACGGCACCCCGTGTGGCGACGGCCGGGATCCTGCTGTGCCTGGCCGGCGGGGTGATCCTTCTGGGCGGGGGCGGCACGGCGGACCTCACGCTCTTCACGGTCGCCATCGCGGTGTTCCTGTTCGGCATGGGCCTCGTCAACCCGCTGGGCACGGCGATCGCGCTGCATCCCTTCGGGCGGCAGGCGGGACTCGCGTCGGCGCTGCTGGGGTTCCTCCAGATGGTCTGCGCGGCGGCCGGCGCCGCACTCGCCACCGCCCTGCCGCAGCCACCCGTGGGTGCGCTCGCCATCACCATGGCCGGCGCCGCGGCCCTCTCCTTGCTGGCGTTCCTCGGCCTGCGCGCATCCCCGGCGCGCTGACGTCACTCCGGCGCGGCGCCGAAGGCGGTCCTGGCGGCGGCCAGGATCTCGTCGGACAGCGCCGGATCATCGACCGCACGGGCCAGGACCAAGGCCCCGACCAGCCCCGACAGCGTCGCCAGCGCCTTTTCCCGCTGCGCCGCCTTGGACCGGCCTGGAACCAGCCGGGCGAGGAGGTCGATCAGGGGGCGGAGTCCGCTGGTGAAGGCCCGGCGGACCGTCCCCGACTGGCGACCCGCATCCACGCCGAGCGCGGCGATGGCGCAGCCGGCGGCGGGATTGTCACGGTGCGCCGCCGACAGGTAGCGGCCGGCGACCGTGGCGAGCCCCGTGCCCGGCGCTTCCTCGACCACCCTCTCCCACTGTTCCATCGACACCGCCATGGCCTTGGCGAACGCCTCCGCGGCCAGATCGTCCTTGGAGGCGAAATGGCCGTAGAAGCCGCCATGCGTCAGCCCGGCCTCCTTCATCAGGTCGGCCACGCCGATGCCGTTGAAGCCGCGCTCGCGGAACAGCGCGCCGGCCGTCTCCACGATCCGCCGACGGTTCTCCGCCGCCTGCTGTTTGCTCACCCGCATGGCCAGTCTCCGTCGATGCTCGACCCGATTATATGATGATCATACGCAATCGGGTACGGGCATGATCGACCCGCACGGAGAAACCGCCGGCGAGCGCAACGGCATCCGGGAGGGTAACGGCCTGACCACCGCACTCCCTCCTCATTCGGACCTCACGCGTGGACGGGGGGCGGCGTGACCGCGGGTGGAGCGGCGGGTGCGGCCGGCAGCAGGCGCCCGGTCGCCAGCAGCCAGATGGTCCTCGCCATCAGCAGGGCCAGCGCCGCGGTGACCAGTGCGAAGACCGGCGGGGCCAGCACGGCGATCGGTCCGCCATCGGAGCGGCCGGCCAGCTTCACCATCGCGGTGGCAAGCGCCGTCAGGCCGAAGCTGAAGCTCCAGGCCGAGGCGGCGACTCCCCCGGCGAAGATCCAGCGCGACAGCCGGGCCAGGATCAGAATCTGCATCAGTCCGTAACCGATCAGACCGTAGACGACGAGGTCCGGCGGACCGGAGGTCACACTCGCATAGGCGGCTGCACCGACCGTCGGCGGGGCGAGCTGGATGCCGAGCGTCGGCCTGAGCGGCACCGGCATCGCCGGCGCCGTGTACAGCCGGTGCACAAGGACCGACTCGATGGCGAGCCAGGACAGGACGCCGGCGCCGAAGGCGAGCTTGCCCCACTCCGGGAATCCCAGCGTGGCGCAGGCGATCGCGGTGACATAGGACCCCGCCACCGTGGGAAGGTAGAGGACGGGCGTTGCCGCCGCCGGATCGCGACCGCCTTGCCAAAGCCCCCCGGTGCGCCAAAGGGCGAAGCCGAGGGTGAAGGCGGAGCCGACGGTGAACAGGGCCAGGGCCACCGGCGGCGTGTAGGGGTGGACGGCGATCGCGACGAGCATCGTCGCGACGCCGGCCAGCCCGATGAAGCAGCACTGCACGGGGTGACCCGCCTCCGCGCGCGCCTCGTCCGCGGCGACCAGCCACTTGGCCACGAACAGCACGATCAGGATCGCCCAGACGCCGCCGCCCGCGAGCATCAGCGTCTCGCCGACAATGGCGGGCAGGCCCCAGACCTCGTGCGCCACCCGCCAGCTGCCGCCAAAACCGACGAGGCCGAGAACCATGCCGAAGAAGGAGGCCGGGACGATGGGGATCCTGGGTTTCATGGCGATCATCGCAGTCCTCTCACGGAGGGGGAATTCCAGGCCCGGTGCCGTCGGTCCGGACCCGCGGTCGCGTGGCGGGGGCGAGACAAAGCCCGCTGAACGAAAGGATAGGCGGGCGGCGGTCGCGGTGGCAACCTCATCCGAAATCGCATCCGGGACCTCCACGACACAGCGAGCCGGACCATGCGCAGGCCGGATCGGACGTCTTGACGAATCCGCCGCTCATGGCGTCGTTTCCTGTCACGATTGGTTGGGGGGTCGTGGCCTCGGCGGTGAAGAATTCAGCCGGCGTCGCCGGTCAGGACCGGGCGGTCCTGCGCAACGTCCTTGAACCACTTGGGGGGCTCGCCGAAGGCGCGCATGAAAGCCCGGCGCATACGGCCGCGGTCGGCTGATCCGGTTTCGCCGGCGACACCCTCCGGGGAGCCGCGCCGCTCCTCCGGCATTGCCCTCGCCGCCTCGATCCGCAAAGCCTCGGCGGCCTTGGCGGGAGAGCGGCCTGTCTCCTGGCGGAAAAGCCGGCTGAACTGACGGGGCTGAGATGGGCGACCCCGGCGAGTTCCTCGACCGTGAGGTCCTTGCAGATTCGTCCGGACGTAGGGCAGGACACGGTGGATGGTTGCCCATGGCCCGCCCTTTCGGTGGAGGCCATGCTGTGCGTCGGGGCGCCGGCCCTGGCGATCGAGGGCCGCGTCGTCGTGTTGACCAGCCACCCCGACGAGATGGCGAGTCGATTACGCCGGCAACGTGCCGACCGGGGTTCCGGAGCGCGTCGCCAACGCGTGGCTGAGCTGGGCCTTCCGGCCGGATTGGGAAGTGCGGGCCGGTGTGCAGTATGTGGGGAAGACCGACGCCGCCAACACCAGCGTCCGTCCCGCCGACACCGTGGTGAACGCCGGGCTCGATTTCCGCCCGACGGAGACCACCCGGATCAGCCTGCGCGGGATCAACCTGTTCGACGAGGTCTACGCGGTGACGGGCGGTACCAACAGCTGGGTGCTCGGCCGGCCGCGCTCGGTGGAACTGGCCGTCACCATGAGCTTCTGATCCCGATCGGGCACGGGCGCCGGCAGGATCGGCCGGCCGGGCTGCCTCCGGCGCATGGACGAGGCGGCCCTGCGGCGCGTCGTCCGTGGGTGGTCCCGGAGCCGCCGACCACGACGACGGTGTCGGGGGGGGGCCTCCACCGCGCTCCTGCGCTCCTCCGTCAGCGGACCGGTGGAGGCGAGCCGCAACATCCGCGTCAGCGGACCGGTCACCGCCTCGTGACTCTTGACACCCGGTCAGTCATGCAACATATGAAGTTTCATGAGAAGGGACAGCCGACTGTCGGGCGTGCTTCACGTCCTGCTGCACATGGCGGAGCAACCGGGTCCGAGCACATCGGAAGCGCTGGCCCGCGCCATGGACACGAATCCCGTGGTGATCCGCCGGATCATGGCGGGCCTCCGCGACCGGGGCTATGTCCGATCCGAAAAGGGCCACGGCGGCGGCTGGACCATCGCCTGCGACCTCGCCGCGGTCACGCTCCGCGACATTCACGACGCGCTCGGCCGGCCCGAGCTTCTGGCGATGGGCCATCGTACGGACGCCCCCGGCTGTCTGGTCGAGCAGGCCGTCAACGCCGCGCTCGGCGAGGCCTTCGACGAGGCGGAGGCTCTGCTTCTCCGCCGGTTCGGCGAAATCTCCCTCGCCGCGTTGAGCGCCGACTTCCACGCCCGCCTCGCCGAACGCGGCGGATCGCCCACACTGGAGAGCAACCATGCAGCATGATGCCGTCGTTGTCGGGGGCGCCTTCGCGGGGCTGGCAGCCGCGACCTACCTTGCCCGCGCGCGGCGGAGCGTGTGCGTCATCGACGCGCGCCGGCCGCGCAACCGCTTCGCCAACGCCTCGCACGGCTTTCTCGGCTTCGACGGCAGCGACCCGCGGTCCATCCTTGCCAAGGCGCGCGACCAGCTCGCCGCCTATCCCACCGCCCGCCTGATCGAGGGGGAAGCGATCGCGGCCCGGTGCGACGGGGATGGCTTCTCCGTAACCCTGTCGGGCGGTGGGGAGGCGATGTCGGCGCGCAAGCTCATCCTCGCGTTCGGGCTGCGCGATCAGTTGGAGCGCATTCCGGGCCTCGCGGAACGCTGGGGCAGGACGGTCCTCCATTGCCCCTACTGCCATGGCTTCGAATTCAGCGGCCGGTCGCTGGGCGTGCTCTACCGCGCACCGATGTCCGTGCACCAGGCGTGTCTCGTCGCCGAATGGGGGCCGACGACCCTGTTCCTGAACGGCGCGGAGCTCGATCCCGGGAGCGCGGCGGCACTCGCCGGGCGCGGCGTGGCGGTGGAGCCGGGCACGCTGAGCCGGCTGGTCGGCGAGGGCCATGCCCTGTCCGCCGTGGCGTTCGAGGACGGGCGCGAGCGGCCGGTCGAAGCCCTCTACGTGGCCCCGCGGTCCTGCCTGTCGAGCCCGATCGCGGAGCAGCTCGGCGCCGCGATCGACGAGGGTCCGCTCGGACCGATGATCCGGACGGACGCCGACCGGATGACGACCGTGCCCGGACTCTACGCCGCCGGCGACATCGCGCGCGCGCCGCACAGCGTGAGCTGGGCGGTCGCCGACGGCGTCACCGCGGGGACATCGGCCCACCGCGCGCTGGTGTTCGGCTGAGGGATGGATCCGGTGCAGCCCTTCGACGATCCGGCGATGGTCGCCAATTATGCGCAGAGCACGCCACGCAAGGTGCCCGGTTTCGCGGACCTTCACCGCATGGCGGTGCTTCTGCTGGCGGAGCGCGCGCCGGAGACGGCGACCATCCTCGTCGTTGGCGCGGGCGGGGGTCTCGAACTGACGGCGTTCGCCGGGGCGCAGGCGGGCTGGCGCTTCGTCGGCGTGGATCCGTCGGCCGCGATGCTCGACCTGGCGCGCCGCGTCCTGGGGCCGTTGCAAGCGCGCGTCGCGTTGCTACGGGGCCATGTCGACGACGCCCCGCCCGGGCCGTTCGACGGCGCGACCTGCCTGCTCACCCTGCACTTCCTGACGAAGGACGAGCGGCTGCGCACCCTGCGGGAGATCCACCGGCGGCTGAGGCCGCAGGCACCGCTCATCGTCGCGCACCACAGCCATCCGACGGGCAGCGAGCCGATTCGCTGGCTGGCGCGATCGGCGGCTTTCGCCGGCGAGGCGACCACCAACAGCGCACAGGCCGCCGCCGCGGCCGCAAGCATGGCCGAGCGGCTGCCCATCCTGTCGGTCGAGGAGGACGAAGCGGTCCTCCGGCAGGCCGGCTTTTCCGAGGTCGCCCTCTTCTACGCCGCTCTCTCGTTCCGCGGATGGGTCGCCGCGGCGTAGCGCGGTCTCGCGATGCCGGGAGATCGCGGCAGCCGCAAGCCACGCTGGTCGCGCAAGAGAACACCGCCCCGCCACAAAAAAGGCCTCGAAGCTCATCGCTTCGAGGCCTTCCACCCGGTTCCGCGATTGGTCGGAGCGACAGGATTCGAACCTGCGACCCCCAGACCCCCAGTCTGATGCGCTACCAGGCTGCGCTACGCTCCGTCCGTGTTGCCGGAACCGCGGGTGGGCCGGGACTATAGCGGGGTCGCTGGTGCAACGCAACTACCGATCCCGGCCCAAAAGCGCCCTGATCGCACGAAGTTCGTCGAGCACGGTGACCAGCTCCCGGCGTACGTCGGGGGGAAGCTCCAGAGGTTCGGGATCGAGGTCGGCACCGTCCTCTTGCGGCATGTCGGGCGCCTCCACCGCATCCGGATGGACCACATCCGGGCAGGCCGCATCCGGCTCCACAGGCTCGGGCCGGTACGCGGGTTCCGGGTGAGGCGCGCCGCGGCTTTCGCGCAGCAGGCGCTGCACGCCGCGAATCGTGTAGCCCTCCTTGTAGAGCAGGCTCTGGATTCGGCGCAGGAGCTCGACATCCTCCGGTCGGTAATAGCGCCGGCCGCCGCCGCGTTTGAGCGGGCGGATCTGTGGGAATCGGGTCTCCCAGAAGCGCAGCACATGCTGCGGCACGTCCAGCTCGGCGGAAACCTCGCTGATGGTGCGGAAGGCCGAGGCGGATTTGACGGGACCCTGCGCCCTCATGCTCCGCCGCCCCCGTCAGCCGGCGCGGGTCAGGACGCGGCCTTCAACCGGGCGGCGTCCGCCTCGGCCAGACCCTCGTTGATGCGGTGCTTCAGAACGTGGCTGGCGCGGAAGACCAGCACCCGGCGGGGCAGGATCGGCACCTCCTCCCCCGTCTTGGGGTTGCGCCCCACCCGTTGGCCCTTCTGGCGCACCTGGAAGCTGCCGAAGGACGAAATCTTGACCATCTCGCCGCGGGCGAGCGCGTCGGAGATTTCGTTGAGCACGGTTTCGACGAGATCGGCCGATTCGTTGCGCGACAACCCGACTTCC
This sequence comes from Azospirillum oleiclasticum, assembly GCF_013423485.1. Classification (GTDB taxonomy): domain Bacteria; phylum Pseudomonadota; class Alphaproteobacteria; order Azospirillales; family Azospirillaceae; genus Azospirillum; species Azospirillum oleiclasticum. The sequence continues at coordinate 140,976 of NZ_JABFFR010000027.1, read as the reverse complement.
TGATAGACGGCTTCGCTCAATTGCGCGCGCGTGACGGTGTTCTGCGACATCGGCGCCTCCCCCGATTCCCCGGGGAAGAACCGTAATCCCGCGTGATTATTCCGTCAATTCAAAAGCTTGCGGGGTGCCCCGCGGCTCAAAAGCTTGCGGGATGCCCCGCGGCTCAAAAGCTTGCGGGATGCCCCGCGGCTCAAAAGCTCGCGGGATGCCCCGCGGGCATCACCAGCGCACCAGCGCCGATCCCCAGGTCAGGCCGCCGCCGATCCCTTCCATCAGGATCAGGTCGCCGCGCTTGATGCGGCCGTCGCCCACCGCCTCGGCCAGCGCCAGCGGGATCGAGGCGGCCGAGGTGTTGCCGTGGTGGTCGACCGTCAGCACCACCTTGTCCGCCGGCAACCGCAGCTTGCGGGCGATGCCGTCGATGATGCGCTGGTTGGCCTGATGCGGCACCAGCCAGTCGATGGCCGACGGCTCCAGCTTGTTGGCGACCAGCGCCTCCTCCACCACCTCCGACAGGCGGGTGACGGCGTGCCGGAACACCTCCTGGCCGGACATGCGGACATGGCCGGTGCTGCGGGTGGAGGACGGGCCGCCGTCCACATAGAGCAGATCGTACTGGCGCCCGTCGGAATGCAGATGGGTGGACAGAACCCCCCGCTCGCCGGCCGCACCGGTGCCGTCGAACGCCTCCAGCACCACCGCCCCGGCGCCGTCACCGAACAGCACGCAGGTGCTGCGGTCCTCCCAGTCGAGCAGGCGGGAGAAGGTCTCCGCGCCGATGACCAGAGCGCGCGTCGCCTGACCCGACCGGATGAAGTTGTCGGCGACCGACAGCGCGAAGATGAAGCCGGCGCACACCGCCTGCACGTCGAACGCGAAGCCCGTCGTCATGCCGAGCGCCGCCTGCACCTTCACCGCCGTGGCGGGGAAGGTGTTGTCGGGGGTGGTGGTCGCCAGCACGATGCAGTCGATGGCCGACGCCTCGATCCCGGCATGCTCCAGAGCCCGGCGCGCCGCCGCGACCGCGAGGTCGGAGGTCAGCTCGCCCTCGGCCGCCAGATGGCGGTTGCGGATGCCGGTGCGCTGGACGATCCACTCGTCGGAGGTGTCGACGCGCCGCGCCAACTCCTGGTTGCTGACCGCGTTGGACGGGAGATAGGCCCCGCAGCCGATGATTCGAGAACGCCGGGACATGGATCAGACGGCCGCCGCCTTGGTGTCGGGAAGGGGTGTGGCGGGCCCCAGACGCTGCATCTCTTCCTTGATCCGCTCGTTGAAGCCGTTCACCGCGAGATTGACCGCCACGCCGACGGCGTTGGCGAAACCATAGGCGTCGGTGCCGCCGTGGCTCTTCACGCAGACACCGCGCAGGCCGAGGAACATGGCACCGTTGTAGCGCCGGGGGTCCATCCGCATGCGCAGCTTCTTGAAGGCGGAGCGCGCCAGCAGATAGCCGATCCGCGCCATCACCGACGACTCGAAGGTCCGCTTGAGGGACTCGGCGTAGAGCTTGGCGGTGCCCTCCGCCGTCTTCAGCGCGACGTTGCCGGTGAAGCCGTCGGTGACGATCACGTCCACCGTGCCCTGGGCGATGTCGTTGCCCTCCACGAAACCGTGGAAACGGCCGGGCAGCGTCGTCTCGCGCAGGCGCGCCGCGGCAGCCCGCACGGTGTCGTTGCCCTTCACATCCTCCGACCCGATGTTCAGAAGTGCCACCGTCGGTTCGGAGACGCCCAGCACCTGACGCGCGAAGACCGAGCCCATCACCGCGAACTCGACCAGATTCTCGGCCGAGCATTCGGTGTTGGCCCCCAGGTCGAGCATGATGCTCTCGCCGCGCAGCGTGGGGAAGAACGAGGCGATCGCCGGCCGGTCGATGCCGGGCAGCGTCTTCAGCACGAACTTCGCCATCGCCATCAGCGCGCCGGTGTTGCCGGCCGACACCACGCAGGCCGCCCGCCCGTCCGCCACCGCATCGATCGCCAGCCGCATGCTCGACTGCCGACCCGCGCGCAGCGCCACCGACGGCTTGGCGTCACCGGCCACCGCCTCGGTGGTGTGGTGCACCTGCACGACCGCCTTCAGCGCCGGGCGCTTGGCCACCAGCGGCTCGATCCGCGCGGCGTCACCGAACACCAGATACTGCACGTCGGGATGTCGCTCGCGGGCGATCTCCGCCCCCGCGATCACCATGTCGGGGGCGTGATCGCCGCCCATGGCGTCGAGGGCGATGGTCAGACGCTGGCTCACCGAGTGCGGACTCCCAGGGTTGGGGAACTTGCGTGTCCGGCGCGGGCCGGGACCGTCAGGCCGCAGCCGTTTCCACCACTTCGCGCTGGTCGTAGTGACCGCAGGCGCCGCAGACGTGGTGCGGGCGCTTCAGCTCGCCGCAGTTCTGGCACTCGTTGTACGCCGAGGTGCTCAGCGCGTGGTGCGAACGCCGCATGTTGCGCCGCGACTTGGAGGTCTTCTTCTTCGGAACGGCCATATCCGTACACTCTCGATCATTGTAAAAGGCGGCCCAAACGGGGCCGCCCGACGCGAGCCGCTTTCAATAAACCAACGGGGGGGCCAGGGCAAGCCCGATCATGTCCGCCCCCTAGCTTTTGAGTTTCGCCAGCGCGGCGAAGGGATTGGGCTTGCGCTCTCCACCCTCGGCCCCGTCCGCCGGGCCGGCCTCGTCGCCGCCCTCCTCGTGTTCGGCCACGGGGTCGTATTCCACGCCGGGTGCGCGCGGGTAGGGATCGAGCGCCAGCGACAGGTGCTGGGCGGCCAGCTCGCCGATGTCGATGCGGCCGTTGACCATCGGTTCGGGCTGGTCCTCCTCGATGCTGACCATGTCGAACTCGACCTCGTCGTCGTCGGGCACCAGCTCGGGCGGGGCGAAGATGGCGCCGAAATCCTCCGACACATGGGCCGGCACCGACTCCAACGTGACCACGCAGGTCTGCACCACGTCCGCCTCCAGATGGCCGTCCACCCGGATCATCCTGCCGCCATGCACCCGGCGCAGCCGCACCGTGGCGGTGAAGGCGCCGATCGCCTCCAGCTCGAAGCGTTCGGCCAGGGCGAGGCGCTCGGCCTCCGTCGGTGCGATCTCCTCCACCATCCCGCGGTGCTGGACCTTGTCGGCGATCACGACGCGGGAGAATTCCGGCGCCCGCGCCTCCGCGCTCTCCATCATGCTCGGTGCTCCTTTTCCAAACCCGTCAACAGCCGGACACACCGGTCATCGCACCGGCCGGCACCGGCACGAAGCGCAGCTCCCCGTCGACGATCCGCTCCACCGGCAGCGCCTCCAGCGCCGCGGCCGTCGCCCGTGCGTAGCCGGCCATCGCCGCCAGATGGGCCGGATCGACCGCGCGCACCGTGCCGTAGAGGTTGTTGTCCAGCGCCACCTCCAGATGGCGCGGGTCGGGGTCGGCCAGCGCCTTGTCGTAGGCGATGATACGACCATGCATGCCGCGCAGCATGGTCTTGACGCGGCGGCCGATGCCGGTGTCGCCGGCCCCCATCTCGCGCAGCGAGGTGTCGAACTCGTCGATCATCACCTCGTAGAGGCGGCGCGCCCGCTGGTCCGCCGTCGCCCCCTGCCCCTTCAGCCGGCGCATGACCAGGAAAACGTGCAGCGCGATCAGCTCGAAACGGCCGTCCAGCGTGTCGGGCACGCGGAGGTCGGCGTAGAAGCCGGGCTGCCGGGCCTGCGTCACGACGGCCGCGTAGAAGGCCATGTCGGCGCGTTCGTCGCCGCGGCGACGCCCGAACAGCCGGTCCAGCAGGCTAACCACTTATCGATTCCGGAGTTTCGTTGACAGGGAAAACCGCGCGGTGCGATTGTCCCGGCATTTGGGGCATGGGACCGCCGCCGTCAAGCGGCTTTCGACCGCAAGCCCCGCAGCTTCGCAAGCCGAGCGCCATGACCCGATCGAGGAACCGACCGAGCCTTTCCGCCCTGACCGCCCTGGGCCTGCTGGCCCTTGCCGGAACCGCCTGCGCACCCATCGTGGCGACCCGCGGCAACATGGCCGACCCGGAGCGCCTCGCCGAGATCAAGCCCGGCGCCAGCCGGCAGGAGGATGTGGCCGGCCTGCTCGGCACGCCCAGCCATGTCGGCACCTTCGACCAGTCGGTCTGGTACTACATCGGGCAGAAGACGGAGAAGACCGCCTTCTTCCAGCCGGAGGTGGTGGAGCGCCGTGTCGTGGTGGTGCAGTTCGACCCGCAGGGTGTCGTCTCCAACCTGAAGACGCTGGACGCCAGCCAGGGCCAGGAGGTGGATATGGTGGACCGCGCCACCCCGACCTCCGGCCGCGAGCTGGGGTTTCTGGAACAGCTCATCGGCAACGTCGGCCGCTTCGGCTCCAAGACCGGCGGCATGACCGGCCCCGGCGCCCCGACCGGCGGCTCGCGCATCCCGTAATGACCTCACCGGCGCCGCGGTTCGGTCGTCGCAAAACAAAAAGCCCCGGAGCGGCGGACCGCTCCGGGGCTTTCGCGTTCAGGGATGCGGCGTTCAGCCGAGCTGGTGCAGGATGGCCAGCAGCAGCAGCGCCACGATGTTGGTGATCTTGATCATCGGGTTGACCGCCGGGCCGGCGGTGTCCTTGTACGGGTCGCCGACGGTGTCGCCGGTGACCGCCGCCTTGTGGGCGTCGGACCCCTTGCCGCCGTGGTTGCCCTCCTCGATGTACTTCTTGGCGTTGTCCCAGGCGCCGCCGCCGGACGTCATGGAGATGGCGACGAAGATGCCGGTCACGATGGTGCCAAGCAGCATGGCGCCCAGCGCCGAGAAGGCCGCCGCCTGACCGGCGATGGCGTTGATCACGAAGTAGAGCACGACGGGTGCGAAGACCGGCAGCATCGACGGGATGATCATCTCGCGGATCGCGGCGCGGGTCAGCATGTCCACCGCGCGGCCGTAATCCGGCTTCGCCGTGCCTTCCATGATGCCCTTGATCTCGCGGAACTGGCGCCGCACCTCGACCACGACCGAGCCGGCGGCGCGGCCGACCGCGGTCATGCCCATGGCGCCGAACAGGTAGGGCAGCAGGCCGCCGATCAGCAGGCCGACCACCACGAACGGATCCTGCAGGCGGAACTCCACCGGCACGTTCGGGAAATAGTGCTTGAGGTCCTGGATGTAGGCGGCGAACAGCACCAGTGCTGCGAGGCCGGCCGAGCCGATGGCGTAGCCCTTGGTGACCGCCTTGGTGGTGTTGCCGACCGCGTCCAGCGCGTCGGTGGTGACGCGGATCTCCTTCGGCATGTCGGCCATCTCGGCGATGCCGCCGGCGTTGTCGGTCACCGGGCCGTAGGCGTCGAGCGCCACCACCATGCCGGCCAGCGCCAGCATCGTCGTGGCGGCGATGCCGATGCCGAACACGCCGGCCTGGCTGTGGGCGATGATGATGCCGGCGCAGATCACGATGACCGGCAGGGCCGTCGATTCCATGGAGACGGCAAGGCCCTGGATGACGTTGGTGCCGTGCCCGGTCTCCGACGCCTTGGCGACGCTGCGCACCGGGCGGAAGGCGGTGGAGGTGTAGTATTCGGTGATCCACACCAGCAGACCGGTGACGCCCAACCCGACCAGCGAGCAGACGAACAGGTTAAGACCGGTGATGCCGCCGGCCCGGTCGATCATCGTCATCGGCTTGCCGAAGCCGAACATGATCAGGGTGACCAGGAAGATCAGCACCAGCGAGATGACCGCCGACGCGATGAATCCCTTGTACAGGGCCATCATGATGTTGTTGGAGGACCCGAGCTTGACGAAGAAGGTGCCGGCGACCGAGCCGGCGATGCAGACGCCGCCGATGACCAGCGGGTAGATCAGCAGCTTCGGCACGTTGACGGCCGATTCCGCATCCGGGATACCGCCGCCCATGAAGAAGATGGCGGCCAGCAGCATGGTGGCGACGATGGTGACGGCGTAGGTCTCGAACAGGTCGGCGGCCATGCCGGCACAGTCGCCGACGTTGTCGCCCACGTTGTCGGCGATGACCGCCGGGTTGCGGGGATCATCCTCCGGGATCCCGGCCTCGACCTTGCCGACGAGGTCGGCGCCGACGTCCGCACCCTTGGTGAAGATGCCGCCGCCCAGACGCGCGAAGATCGAGATCAGCGAGGCGCCGAAGGACAGGGCGACCAGCGCTTCCAGAACGTGCCGCACCTCCTCGGGGTCGCGCACGTTGTAGATCATCGACAGGATGCCGTAATAGATGCTGACGCCAAGCAGGCCCAGCCCCACCACCAGCATGCCGGTGATGGCGCCCGACTTGAACGCGATGTCCAGCGCCTTGCCCAGACCCTCGGTCGCCGCCTGCGCCGTGCGGACGTTGGCCCGCACCGAGACGTTCATGCCGAGATAGCCGGCCACGCCCGACAGCACCGCGCCGATCAGGAAGCCGATCGCCACGGGAAGCCCGAGGATCGCGCCGAGGATGATCAGGACGACGACGCCGACGATGGCGATGGTGGTGTACTGACGGTTCAGATAGGCCCGCGCACCCTCCTGGACGGCGGCCGCGATCTCCTGCATCCGCGCCGAGCCGGCGTTGGCCGCCATGACCTCCTTGCCCGCCCACCAGCTGTAGCCGAGGGCCAGAAGGCCGCAAGCGATGACAACGATGAAAGCAACTGCCATCGGTTCCCCCAACACATTTCATTATGGTACGGGAGGCTTTTTGTGCACCGCGGATTTTGAGGATTGCGGCCCTTTGCATCCCGCTTTTTCCCGTTGAGCATGCCCAACGGTCCGGCGCATTGCAACCGTCGCCGCCGCGGCCGAGCGCGGCGAATTGGCCGCACCATTGCGCCCCTCCGCGGCGATTCCGCACGTCAAGAGAAGGATCGGGCGACCGGCAGTATTGATCGTGCAACGGCGCCGCCACCGGAACGGAGGGGCACCGCATGTCAAGTCCCGACGCGACAGGATCGCTCGCGCGGACGATCAAAGATTTCTTTGGACCACCACCTGGACCAGCACGTTCTGGACGATGTCGGCCCCCAGCACCTTGCCTGCGGCCTCCTGCAGCTTGGCTTTGACCGCCGGGATGTTGACGATGTTGCCCTGCAGGATCGAGCGGTCGTCGGCGGCCCCATAGAGCGTGCGCAGGAAGGCGTCGCTGATGCGCGGCAGATTCGCCTGCGCCATCGGCTGCTGGTCGGCGTTGACCTCCAGCGTGACCACGACGGTGACGAACTGCTCCACCCGCTGGGCGCCGATCACCGGCACCACCACCGGGTTCACGCGCACGAAGGCGCTGGGCGGCTTCGGCGGCGGCTTCGGCGGCTGCTCCTCCTGCTTCTTCACGATGTATTCGTTGTACAGCGTCCAGCCCCCATAACCCGCCCCGCCCAGGAGCAGCAGGCCGATCGCCAGCACGATCAGAGCCTTCATGGGGCACCCCGCACACGCGTCGAAAACGGCGGCCACCATGCGCCGGCCGCGCTTACCGGAGGGTTAAGCGCCCGACCCGTCTCAGAAATGCACCCAGCCCCGGCGCTCCAGCGCCATCGCGTTTCCAGCCGCATCCAGCACCGTCACCTCCCCCGCCGCACCCGGGGTCAGGCGGCCGATTTCGGTGATGGGAACGCCGGTGTCGGCGGCGAGTCGGGCCAGATCCGGCCGTGCCGACTCCGGGGCGGTGAACAGCAGCTCGTAATCGTCGCCGCCGGTCAGGGCGGTGACGAGGAGCGCCGGGTCCTTGCCGATGGCGCTCCGCACCGCGTCCGACATCGGCACCGCGGCGGATTCCAGCAGCGCGGCGCAGCCGGTCTCCTCGGCGACGTGGGCGAGGTCGGCGACCAGCCCGTCGGACACGTCGATGCAGGCCGTCGCCAGACCGCGCAGGCCCCGCCCCACCGCCAGCCGCGGCTCCGGCCGGCGCAGCCGGTCCAGCAGATGCACGCGCGACTCCGCGCCATCCGGCGCCAGCGTGCCGAGCGCCACCGCCAGGCCAAGCGCCGCGTCGCCGATCGTTCCGGTTACGAAAAGACAGTCGTCATTGTGGGCCGCCTTGCGCGGCAGCGCCCGACCACGCGGCACCAGCCCGAAGGCGGTCAGCGACAGCGTGACCGGCCCGCTGGTGGACACCGAGTCGCCACCGGCCAAACCGATTCCGAAACGAGCCTGATCCGCGGCCAGACCGGCGGTGAAGGCGGCCAGCCAATCGTCGCCCAGCGACTTCGGAAGAGCGGTGGCGAGCGTGTAGGCCAGCGGCTCCGCCGCCATGGCCGCGAGGTCGGACAGGTTGACCCGCAACAGCTTGGCAGCAATGTCCGCCGGCGGGTCGTCGGGCAGAAAATGGATGCCGGCGACCATGGCGTCCATGGTGACCACCAACTCCTGCCCCTCCGGCACGCCGAACACGGCGGCGTCGTTGGCGAGCCCCAACGACCCCGCGAAACCGGCGGCCAGCGGCTTGAAGAAGCGGGCGATCCGGCCGAATTCGCCGGAACCGGACGGGCCGGCCCCGGCCGGCTCAGCCGGCGGGCTTGTCGTCGTCACGGGAGGGGTCCGGCCGCGCCAGCTCGTCGGGCCGCAGGACGCGGGCGACATGGTCGAGCACGCCGTTCACCATGCCCGGCTCGCGCCCGGCGAAGAAGGCGTGGGCGACGTCCACATACTCGCTGATCAGGATGCGCGGGTGCAGGTCGGCGTGGGCCAGCAGCTCGTAGGCGCCGGCGCGCAGGATGGCGCGCAGCAGCATCTCCAGCCGCTCCAGCGGGAAGCGGGAGTCCAGCGCCGCCGACACGATGCGATCGACGTCCTCGCGCCGGTAGCTGGCGCCGCGCACGATGTCGGAAAAGAGCTGCGGCTCGGCGGCCACGAAGGCGACACCGTCCACATCCTCGCCCAGCCGGTGCTTCACGAACTCGCCCAGCACCGTCTCCACCCCCTTCCCGGCGGGGTCGACGCCGTTGAGGTCGATCTGGTAGAGGGCCTGGACGGCGGCAAGGCGGGCGGCCTTGCGGCGCGCCTTAGCGGAACCGCCGCCGCTCTTCCGGGGGCCGCGCTTGGATTTGGCGCGGGCGCCCGAGTCGTCGTTGCTCATGATAGGGTTTGCTGCCGGGCTTTTACGGGACGGGTTTACCGCGGGTAGAGGCGGAATTGGCGCTTCAGCTCGATCATGTCAAGGCAGGCGCGCGCCGCGAAGCCGCCCTTGTCCTTGTGGGCGACCGACGCGCGGGCCCAGGCCTGCTCGCGGTTCTCCACGGTCAGGATGCCGTTGCCGACGGCCAGGGCGTAGCGCAGCGCCAGATCCTGGAGGCCGCGCGCGCTCTCGTTGCAGACGATGTCGTAATGGGTCGTCTCGCCGCGGATCACGCAGCCCAGCGCGACATAGCCGTCGAAGCGCTTGCGGGCGGTGAAGTAATCCATCGACCGCACGGCGTAGAGGATGGCCGCCGGAATCTCCAGACAGCCCGGCACCGACACGCGGTGGTGGGTGGCGCCCGCCTTCTCCAGCGCCTGCACGGCGCCGCGGGCCAGCTCGTCGGCGAGGTCGTCGTAGAAGCGCGCCTCGACGATCATGATGTGGGGCGTGTCGCTCATGCGCTCCTCTCCGACTCCGCGGACTGGGGAAGCGGGCGGTGGCCGACCACGGTCAGCCCGTACCCCTCCAACCCGATGATGGCCTTCTTCCGGTTCGACAGCAGAACCATGCTCCGCACGCCCAGATCCAGCAGGATCTGCGCGCCGACACCGTAATCGCGCAGCTCCGGCGTCGGCGCCAGCGGCCGGCCCTCGGCCCGCGCCTTCAGCGTGGCGGTCAGGTTGGCCGGCTGGGCCTCCCGCAGCACGACGATGACGCCGCGCCCCTCGCGGGCGATCAGGTCCATCACCGCGTGCAGCTCGCCGTCGCGGCCGGCGCCACGGTCGCCCAGCACATCGTCCAGCACCGACAGGGCGTGCATGCGCACCAGCACCGGGTCGTCGCCGGAGATGTCGCCGCGCACCAGCGCCACATGCTCGGCCCCTGTCACGCTGTTGACGTAGACATAGGTCTGGAACAGTCCGCCGTGGCGGCTGTCGAGCGTCGCGGCGAGACGCCGCTCCACCACCGTCTCGGTGCGGCGGCGGTGGGCGATCAGGTCGGCAATGGTGCCCACCTTCAACCCGTGGAACTGCGCGAACTTCACCAGATCCGGCAGGCGGGCCATGGTGCCGTCGTCGTTCATGATCTCGCAGATCACGCCGGCCGGCCGGTGGCCGGACAGCCGGGCGATGTCGACCGCGGCCTCCGTATGGCCGGCGCGCACCAGCACGCCGCCGTCGCGCGCCAGCAGCGGGAAGACATGGCCGGGGGTGGCGATGTCCTGCGGGCCGGAGTCCGGATCGATCGCCACCGCGATGGTGCGGGCGCGGTCGGCGGCGGAGATGCCGGTGGTCACCCCCTCCCGCGCCTCGATGGAGACGGTGAAGGCGGTCTGGTGGCGGGACGCGTTCTGTTGCGCCATCAGCGGCAGCCGCAGCTTCTCGATGCGCGCGCTGTCCATGGCGAGGCAGATCAATCCGCGGCCGTAACGGGCCATGAAGTTGATCGCCTCCGGCGTCGCCGCCTCGGCGGGGATGACGAGGTCGCCCTCGTTCTCCCGGTCCTCGTCATCGACGAGGATGAACATGCGACCGGCGCGCGCCTCCGCGATGATCTCTTCCGGCGATGACAGATAGCTGTGGTATTCCGACGTCATTCCCGCCCCACCAGCCGCGCCACGTAGCGCGCGAGCATGTCCGCTTCCATGTTCACCCGGTCGCCCGGCCGCAGATCGCCAAAGGTGGTCGCGGTCTGGGTGTGCGGGATGATGTTGATGCCGAAACGGTTGCCGTCCACCTCGTTGACGGTGAGCGACACGCCGTCCAGCGCCACCGATCCCTTGGGCGCCACGTAGCGGGCGAGCGCGTCCGGCGCCTCGAAGGTCAGGCGCAGCGAATCGCCCTCCGGACGCACGGCCGCCAGCACCGCGACACCGTCCACATGGCCGTAGACGAGGTGCCCGCCCAGCTCATCGCCAAGCTTCAGCGAGCGTTCCAGGTTGACCCGGGTCCCCTCGGCCCAGTCGCCCAGCGTGGTCTTCGACAGGGTTTCGGCCGACGCCTGGACGGCGAACCAGCCCTCCCCCTTCTCGACCACGGTAAGGCACACGCCGTTGTTGGCGATGGACGCGCCGATGGGCACCGTCTCCATGGCGAAGGCGGTGGCGATGGTGAAGCGGGTGTCGCCCTGCCGCTCGACGGCACGGACACGCCCGATGTCGGTGATGATCCCGGTGAACATGGCGGCGGACTGTAGCAGGTTTTGCGCGGCGCGGAAGACGCCACGCGCGCAGCCGGGGACCGCCGGCCGCACACGTGGGTTGCAGCGCGCGGCTATGTGTCGCGGCGCGCGTAGCTCTCCACCAGATCGCCGCCGGCCAGCCGCACCGCCTCGCGTTCGAAGCGGACCATCAGGTCCAGCCGGTCAACGCCGAATCCGGCGACCGCGGCCACACCGTCGCCACCGATCACGCCGGCCGCCCGGAACCATTCCAGCCGGTCGGCCAGCCCGGCGCGCAGCAGCGACGCGTGCAGCGTCGCCCCACCCTCCACCAGCACGCGGGTGACGCCGCGCCGCGCCAGTTCGCCGGCCGCCAGCACGATGTCCGGCAGGCCGGCGGCGTCGGGCGCCACCGGGATCAGTTCGACGCCGCAATCCACCAGCGCCGCGCCCCGCTGCCGGTCGTGATCGTTCCGGGTGACGATCCAGGTCGGCTGCGCCTTGGCCCCGGCCACCAGACGGCCGGTGAGCGGCAGGCGCAGACGGCTGTCCACCACGACCCGCACCGGCGAGCGGTGGGCCAGACCCGGCAGGCGGCAGGTCAGTTCCGGGTCGTCGGCCAGGGCGGTGCGGATCCCAACCATGATCGCATCGTTCCGGGCACGCAACGCATGGCCCCAGGCGCGGGCCGTTTCGCCCGTGATCCATTTCGACTCGCCGGTGTGGACGGCGATCCGGCCGTCCAGCGTGGTGGCGAGCTTGAGCGTGAAAAGCGGCCGGTCGTGCAGGATGCGGTTGAAGAAGCCCTGGTTCAGGCGCCACGCCTCGGCGGCGCAGACACCGGTGGTCACGGGAATGCCGGCGGCGCGCAGCCGCGCCACACCACGGCCGGACACCCGCGGGTCCGGGTCCTCGCAGGCCACCACCACCCGGGCAACGCCGGCCTCCACGAGCGCGTCGGCACAGGGAGGCGTCCTGCCGTGATGGCTGCACGGCTCCAGCGAGACGTAGGCGGTGGCGCCGCGGGCCTCCGCACCGGCGGCGGCGAGGGCCACCGTCTCGGCGTGCGGCCGCCCACCGGGCTGGGTGAAGCCGCGGCCGACCACCACACCGTCGTGCACCAGCACGCAACCGACCGCCGGGTTGGGCCAAGTGGTGCCCAACCCGCGGGACGCCAGCGCCAGGGCGGCGCGCATGTGTCGGAGGTCGTCGACCGCGCCGGGACCGGTCGCCGTCATTCCGCCGCCGGAGGGACCGCGGCGATCCGGGTGGGTATCAGGGCGGCGAGCACGGAACGCTGCTCGTCCAGACGGGCGGAGGTCACGGCCTGGGCGGTTTCAAGACGCGCCACGGCCGGTTTCACGACGGCCATATCCGCCTTGAGTTGGCGCACATCCGTCTTCAACTCGGCCACATCCGCCTTCAACCCGCCCACATCGCCGATCAACCCGTCGATCTTGCCGATCAAGGTGAGCAGAAGCGGCTTGAGATCGTCGTTGTCCATCCGGCACCTCCACCGTCCACCATCATGCCTTGCATCGGCATGCGCCGCAACCCGCGCGGCGCACACGATCGCAGGCGGAATGGCGCTGCCCGGTCCATCAGGATCCCGACGACTCCGGCGCCAGTTGGCCGACGAAGTCGGTGAAGTTGGCGGCTTCGCGGAAGTCCTTGTAGACCGACGCGTAGCGGATGTAGGCGACCGGGTCGAGGTTCTGCAGGGTCTGCATCACCATCTCGCCGATCTGCTTGGACGGAATCTCGCTCTCGCCGGAACTTTCGAGCTGGCGCACCAGGCTGTTCACCACCCGGTCGATGCGATCGGCGTCGATCGGGCGCTTGCGCAGGGCGATGCGCATCGACCGCAGCAGCTTCTCGCGGTCGAAGGGCTCGCGCTGGCCGGTGCTCTTCACCACCGTCAGCTCGCGCAGCTGCACGCGCTCGAAGGTGGTGAAGCGGGCACCGCAGCCGGGGCAGAAACGCCGCCGGCGGATCGCCGAATTGTCCTCGGTCGGGCGGGAGTCCTTGACCTGGGTGTCCTCGTGTCCGCAGAACGGGCAGCGCATCGGCCGGGCGTCCCCTGTCTCAGAGCGTCGGGTAGATGGGGAAGCGGCGGCACAGGGTGCGCACGCGCTCGCGCACGGACTGCTCGACCGCGGCGTTGTCGCCGGAGTTGCTGGCGGCCAGCCCGTCCAGCGTCTCCACGATCAGCCGGCCGACCTCCTGGAACTCCGCCACGCCGAAGCCGCGGGTGGTGGCCGCCGGACTGCCCAGCCGCACACCCGAGGTGATCATGGGCTTCTGCGGGTCGAAGGGGACGCCGTTCTTGTTGCAGGTCATGCCGGCGTGCTCCAGGCTGGCCTCGGCCGCCTTGCCGGTGAGGTTCTTGGGCCTCAGGTCGACCAGCACGATGTGGCTGTCGGTGCCGCCCGACACGATGTCGAGCCCGCCCTGCACCAGCACGGCCGACAGCGCCCGGGCGTTGTCCACCACCTGCCGGGCGTAGGCCTTGAACTCCGGCCGCAGCGCCTCGGCGAAGGCGACCGCCTTGCCGGCGATGACGTGCATCAGCGGGCCGCCCTGCAGGCCGGGGAACACCGCCGAGTTGATCTTCTTGGCGATCTCCTCGTTGTTGGTCAGCACCATGCCGCCGCGCGGGCCGCGCAGCGTCTTGTGGGTGGTGGTGGTGACCACGTCGGCGACCGGCAGCGGATTCGGGTAGGCGCCGCCGGCGACCAGACCGGCGAAATGCGCCATGTCGACCATGAAGTACGCCCCCACCTCGTCGGCGATGGCGCGGAAGCGGGCGTAGTCGATCTCGCGCGGGTAGGCGGAGCCGCCGGCGATGATCAGCTTCGGCTTGTGCTCGCGGGCGAGGCGCTCGACCTCCTCGAAGTCGATGCGGTGGTCGTCGCGGCGCACGCCGTACTGCACGGCCTTGAACCACTTGCCGGACAGGTTGGGCGGCGCGCCATGGGTCAGGTGGCCGCCGGCCGCCAGCGACATGCCGAGCACCGTGTCGCCCGGCTGCAGCAGCGCCAGCAACACCGCCTGGTTCGCCTGGCTGCCCGAGTTCGGCTGCACGTTGGCGAAGCGGCAGTCGAACAGGGCGCAGGCCCGCTGGATCGCCAGCGTCTCGGCGATGTCCACGAACTCGCAGCCGCCATAGTAGCGCTTGCCGGGATAGCCCTCGGCGTACTTGTTGGTGAGGACGGAGCCCTGCGCCTCCAGCACCGCGGTGGAGACCACATTCTCCGACGCGATCAGTTCGATCTGGTCCTGCTGGCGGAGCAGCTCGTCGCGCATGGCGCGGGCGAGTTCGGGGTCGCTCTCGGCGATCGAGGCGGAGAAGAAGCGGCTGACGTCGGAGGACGCGGCGGTGCTGCTGGTCATCGGATGGTTTCCTCGTGCGCGTTCGATGATGTGCGGGTTCCGTCAGCCGATCTTGGCGACGCGGCGCGAATGCCGTTCACCGCCCTCGAACGCGGTCTTCAGGAAGGTGGCGACGGAGTCCTTGGCAACCTCGATCCCGGTGACCCGGGCGCCGAGCGCGATGACGTTGGCGTCGTTGTGCTCGCGCGACAGGCGCGCGCCGGTCACGTCGTGGCAGAGTGCGGCGCGGATGCCGGCGTGCCGGTTGGCGGCGATGCAGATGCCGATGCCGGTGCCGCAGATCAGGACGCCGCGTTCCGCCCGCCCGTCGCGGATCGCCGCGGCGACGGCCGAGGCGAAATCCGGGTAATCGACCGAGGCCGGCCCGTCCGTCCCGAGGTCGAGGACCCCGAACCCCTCGGACGCCAGCCACGCGCCGATCTGCGCCTTCATCTCGTACCCGGCGTGATCCGAGGCGATTGCCACGGTACCTGCGCTCATCTTCGACAACTCCCGACTTCGGCAACTCCCGGTCCCTGCACCGGCCGGCCGCCGGGCGGGTGAAACGCCACAACCCCGCCGATTCGGCGGCCTCGGCCGGGAACCTACCAGATATCGGCATGCATCACCAGCGGCACACCACCGCAAGGACCACAAGTTGGATTCGGGCCGCCCGCGCCCAACGGACGCGAGAAAGCGCCCATTTTCACCACCGCTCATTGCCGCGGTACTGCCCGGCTTAACGACTTAAGCGATTCGGCTTAGTCCAGTGAGTCGGTGAGTTCCCGCAACGGCAAGCCGTCCTAAAGCCTTGTCGGGCGCACTAGTGCCGCGCAATTGCCGCGACACAGGTCGCCGCCTGAATCCCATTTCAGCGCCAACCTACTTGCGCACTCGCGACCAGTTCTGAACTCGGGCAGACAACATATTTGCACTGTGACGGTTTTTTATTGACAGCAAAAGCACTGTGTGCAACTTGGTTGCAGTGCTCAAAATGAATACCCAGGACGCAAGGCAATGAGCGACCCGCTCCGTACCGATTCTCCCGACAATGCGCTGCTCCGTATGACTGCGGAGATCGTTTCGGCGTATGTCAGCAAGAACGTGCTCCCGGCTCAGCAGATTCCCGATGTGATCAATACCGTGTACACGTCGCTGACCGGCCTCAACAACCAGCCTCGCGAGACGCCGGCCGAGCCGTTGAAACCGGCGGTTCCGATTCGCAAGTCGGTGACGCCCGAGTTCATCGTTTGCTTGGAGGACGGCAAGAAGCTGAAGATGCTGAAGCGCCATCTTCGTTCGACCTACAACATGTCTCCGGACGAGTACCGGACACGTTGGGGCCTGCCGCCGGATTACCCCATGGTGGCGCCCAACTACGCGGCGCAGCGGTCGGAATTCGCCAAGCGAATCGGGCTTGGCCGCAGCTCGGGCCGTCAGACGCGGCGCAAGGTCGGCTGACCGGAAAGCGGCGGACGGAGCGAAGCGACGTCGAACGGTACCAACGAGAAAGGGCCGGCCATATCCCTGGGGCCGGCCCTTTCGATTCCATGCGCGTGGCGACGGCCAACCAAGGTACGGGACGCTGCCGGCGCAGCGCTGTTCAGGCCGGCGCCGCGCCGATGCGCTGTCTTACCAGCAAAACGGGCATCACCCGCAATTGCGGGTGCCCGACAGCCGGCAATTGAAGCGCTCGACATTCTGGGACAACTCGCGGCCCGTCGTCGCGTTCTCCTCGTTCAGGCAGCGCAGGTAGTCCATGGTGCGGTCGATGTATTCGCGGACCTCCTGCTGGCAGGCGGTCATGCGGTCAGCGCTCACGAAAGTGGTGGTGTCGTCCATGCACACCGGCACGC
Organism: Azospirillum oleiclasticum; assembly: GCF_013423485.1. Taxonomy (GTDB): domain Bacteria; phylum Pseudomonadota; class Alphaproteobacteria; order Azospirillales; family Azospirillaceae; genus Azospirillum; species Azospirillum oleiclasticum. The sequence goes on along the minus strand of NZ_JABFFR010000027.1, from coordinate 124,487 downwards.
CGGGCTTGACGCAAAGCGCCTGCGCCAGGGCACCCGGAGCGAGCACGACCGGGGTCCAGAGCAGGGCAATCGCGGCCAACATGGGGCGCATCGGCAAACTCTCCCTATCTGTGCGACGGGCCGCAAGAGCGGCCTTCTGGGCGACGGGCCGGCGGGCGGCCCCGTTCGAACGTCGAGACACCTTCTACAGGCGTTACGTCGCATGCACCAGTGCCCTTCGCCGAAAAACCCCCTAGGGTGACCCCGAGCAGTTCGCCGTAGATCCGGACCAGTCCGGACTCGACGGCAAATGCCGTTGCTCACCATCAGCAGAAGCCAACGACTTCAACGCGCCCCCGGCTGGTCCGGCGGGCGCGTTTCTTATGCGCGTCTTCAGCGCTTCGCTCCGGGGGCGTTGCGGTTGCGCTCCAGCACGTAACGCAACTTGGCCACCGCGGTGCGGGTCAGCAGCTCGCGGCTTCCCGTGGCGGGCCCCACGACCGACACCTCCGTGCCCGTCGCCGCGTCGATGGCGACCGCCTTCATGTAGCTTCCGATCCTCTGGAATTCCAAGAGGACTTCCGGATCCTTCCCGCTCATCGCTCCCCCCCTTCGTGGCAGCCATTCCGGAACCGGCGGAACCGTCGGCACCGCGCCCTGTTCATGACGGCGCACCACGATGCCACCGTTTCCATCCCCACCGCTTCCAAGCAAGGAGACCACCGCCATGGCAGCCAAGACGATGCAGGACCTGCTCATCGAGGAACTGCGCGACATCTACCACGCCGAGAAGCAGATCGCGAGGTCGCTTCCCAAGCTGGCGAAGGCGGTCAGCAACGAAACGCTGCGCCAGGCCATGCAGCAGCATGTGGAGGAGACCAAGGGTCAGATCGAGCGGCTCGAGAAGGTTTTCGAGCATATGGACACCCGCACCCGCGGCAAGCGCTGCGAGGCGATGGAGGGGCTCCTCGACGAGGCGCAGCAGATCCTGGAGATGGGGCTCGCCCCCGAGGTCCAGGACGCGGCCCTGCTCGCCGCGGCCCAGAAGGTCGAGCATTACGAGATCGCCAGCTACGGAACGTTGCAGGCCTACGCCACCGCCTGCGGCCTGAAGGAGGTGGCGCAGCTTCTCCAGGAGACGCTGGAGGAGGAGAAGACCACCGACAAGAAGCTGAACGATCTCGCCATCAACGACGTCAACAAGAAGGCGATCCAGGCCGGCGGCAAGAAGGCGGCGTGATCCGGGCGGCGCCGCCACGGCGCGGCGCCACGGTCATCTCCGTCGAAGGTTGCGGGGCATGGCACGAGCGGGATAGAACGGGGCCGTTCTTCTTTCCCGGATCGTGCCATGCCCCTTTCGTTGTGCGTCGTCGCCGCCTTGTCGGCCCTGCTGACCCTGGCGGCCGTGCCGGGAAGGGCCGGCGCGGAGGAGGCCGGGCCGACCAACCTGCCGCCGTCGATCCGCATCAAGCCGCTGATGCTGCCGGTGCTGACGCCGGACGGGCGGGTCGAAAAATACGCCCAGATGGAGGTGACGCTGGAGCTGGCGGATGCCGCGGCGCTGTTGACCGCGCAGGGAAACACGCCCAAGCTGCAGGACGCGATCCTTGGCGAGCTCTACAACGCCATTTCCGCCGGCTGGATCATCCGCGGCAACATCGCCAACGCCGCGGCGCTGCGCAAAAGGCTGGACGAGGCGGGGGAGGCGGTCGTCGGCAAGGACAAGGTGACCCGCGTCCTCATCACCCCCACCGCCCGCCAGTCCGCCTGGCCCTGAAGCCCGGCCGGAATGGGATCCATGCGCTTCACCTCCCTGGTCCCGATGCTCCACACCACGGACATGGCGCGGACTCGCCACTGGTACGAGACGGTGTTGGGCTTCCGGTGCGTCGGCGCGGATGGGGACCGGTGGTGCCATCTCGCCCGCGACGCGGTCTCCATCATGTTCATGAGCAACGATCATCTGGGCGAGCCGCAGGCCACCGCCACGCAGTACATCCGGGTCGATGACGCGCTGGCGGTGTGGGACGCCATCCGCGGGTCCTGCACGGCCGAGTGGGGGCCGGAAGACATGCCCTACGGCATGACGGAATTCGCCATCCGCGACCCCAACGGCTACCTGCTCAGCTTTGGCAGCCCGACCGTGAAAGGCGGAAACGCGCCCCGGTAGCCGGGGCGGCCCGCCGGAAACGCGCTTGCGCCCGCCCCCCGCTTCGCGCCACCAATGGCGACAGATAACCCAGGCATGGGATGCCAGGTAAGGAATGGAGGACGGGACATGACGATCGACAGCCGGGACATCACGGACTTGCTGGACCCCGCGGACATCGCCGATGGCCCGCTCGCCGTCCGCTCGCCCATCGACGGCGCCCCGCTCGGCCGCGTGCCCCTGGATGATTCCGCGGCGGTCGCCGCCAGGATCGGCCGCGCGCACGAGGCGTTCCTGCACTGGCGCACGGTGCCGGCACCGCGCCGCGGCGAGCTGATCCGCCTGCTGGGCGAGGAGCTGCGCGCCAACAAGCAGGCGCTGGGCCGGCTGGTCACGCTGGAATGCGGCAAGTCGATCCAGGAAGGCTATGGCGAAGTGCAGGAGATGATCGACATCTGCGACTTCGCGGTCGGCCTGTCGCGCCAGCTCTACGGCCTGACCATCGCGTCGGAACGGCCGGGACACCGGATGATGGAGACGTGGCACCCGCTGGGGGTGGTGGGGGTGATCAGCGCCTTCAACTTCCCGGTCGCGGTGTGGTCGTGGAACGCGGCGCTGGCGCTGGTCTGCGGCAACCCCGTGGTGTGGAAGCCGTCGGAGAAGACGCCGCTCACGGCACTCGCCTGCCGCACCCTGTTCCGCCGCGCCGTGGAGCGTTTCGGCGCCGATGCGCCGGAGGGGCTGCTGGAGGTGGTGATCGGCGACCGCGCGGCCGGCGAGGCGCTGGTGGACGATCCGCGCGTGCCCCTGGTGTCGGCCACCGGCTCCACCCGCATGGGGCGGGAGGTGGCGCCGCGCGTGGCCGCCCGTTTCGGCCGCAGCATCCTGGAGCTGGGCGGCAACAACGCCATGATCGTCACCCCGGCGGCCGATCTCGACCTCGCCGTGCGCGCCATCCTGTTCGCCGCCGTCGGCACCGCCGGCCAGCGCTGCACCACCCTGCGCCGGCTGATCGTGCACGTCGACGTGTATGACCGGCTGCTGCCGCGGCTGAAGGCCGCCTACGCCCAGGTCACCATCGGCAACCCGCTGGAGGAGGGAAACCTGCTCGGCCCCCTGATCGACCGCGGCGCCTATGAGGCGATGCAGCGGGCGCTGGACGCCGCGCGGGTGCAGGGCGGCACGGTCACCGGCGGCGAGCGTGTGCTGGCCGAGCGCTGGCCGGACGCGTATTACGTGCGCCCCGCGATCGCCGAGATGCGAGGACAGACGGCGTGCGTCCGGGAGGAGACCTTCGCCCCCATCCTCTACACCCTGACCTACCGGGATCTGGACGAGGCCGTCGCGCTGCAGAACGCGGTGCCGCAGGGGCTGTCCTCCTGCATCTTCACCAACGACCTGCGGGAGGCGGAGCGGTTCCTGTCCGCCGCCGGCAGCGACTGCGGCATTGCCAACGTCAACATCGGCCCCAGCGGTGCGGAGATCGGCGGCGCCTTCGGCGGCGAGAAGGAGACCGGCGGCGGTCGCGAATCCGGCTCCGATTCCTGGAAGGCCTACATGCGCCGGCAGACGGCGACCGTGAACTACTCCGGCTCGCTGCCGCTGGCCCAGGGCATCCGCTTCGACGTGGCGGGCTGAGGGGGGACCCTCTCCCGCCCGGCGGGAGAGGGTTTTCGAGCAGGCGTCCCAGCGTTTCCCATATTCAACAATTTCAATATGTGCAAAATATCATTTCACAAATCCATCCATCAACGCACTTGACGAAAGCCCCGTACACGGCTTAGATGGCCCTCGGACGGCCCGGAAGCCGGGAGTCCCGCGGCAATTTGAGGGCAGCAGCTTGCGCCGCGTCACCAAACGCTAAAGCGCCACGATCCCCGGTCGTGGTTCCCTTTCGAGGAGTGACCGGATGACCATCACCACCCGCACCGCCCCCGCCCCACGGAAAGTCCGGACCCGGCGAATGTGCCGGAGCTGTTGACGCGGCCCTTCCCGCGCAACCTCCCCACCCGCGTTCCGGTTTTTCAGACGACGGCCCGTCACGGACGGGCCGTGCGAGGGCACAGCCATGACCCAATCCCAGGCGTTCGCCATCGAGGTGCACGGCCGGTCGGCCGGCATCGTCGTCGGCCATGACGGCGACTTCACCTTCTTCGCGTCGGACCACAGCTTCCGCGATCTCGACCGCCAGGTCTTCCGCCGCGTCGGCCAGGCCGAACGGGCGGCGGCCCGCGTGTTCGCCGCGCGGCGCGACCACCGGCGGGCATAGACCGCGGCATCGAAGTCCCGCGGAAGGACAGCGGCATGATCAAGCTTCAATCCATCGAGAAGACCTATCCGGCGCGCGGCGGCGGCGCGCCGGTGCCCGCACTCTCCGGCATCGACCTGACGGTCGGGCGCGGCGAGATCTTCGGCATCATCGGCCGGTCGGGGGCGGGCAAATCCACCCTGCTGCGCACCATCAACCTGCTGGAGACACCGACCGCCGGCCGGGTGCTGGTGGACGGCGTCGAACTCACCGCCCTGCCCGCCGCCGAGCTGCGGGCGGCGCGCCGGTCGATCGGCATGATCTTCCAGCATTTCAACCTGCTCTCCTCGCGCACCGTCTACGACAATGTGGCGCTGCCGCTGGAGCTGGCGGGTGTGAGGAAGGCGGCGATCCGGCAGGCGGTGGACCCGCTGCTGGAGCTGGTCGGGCTGACCGACAAGCGCGACCGTTACCCGGCGGAGCTGTCGGGCGGCCAGAAGCAGCGCGTCGGCATCGCCCGCGCGCTCGCCAACGGGCCGAAGGTGCTGCTGTCGGACGAGGCGACCTCGGCGCTCGATCCGGAAACCACCGGCCAGATCCTGGAACTGCTGGCCGACATCAACCGCCGGCTCTCCCTGACCATCGTGCTGATCACGCACGAGATCGCGGTGATCAAGGAGATCGGCCACAGGATCGCGGTGCTGGACGGCGGCCGGATCGTGGAGAAGGGGGCGGTGTTCGACGTGTTCGCCCACCCCGTCCACGCCACCACCCGCGGCTTCGTCGATCCGGTGGTCAACCGCGGCCTGCCGGACAGCCTGCGGCACCGGCTGTCGCCGGTCCCGGCGCCCGACGCCAACCCGGTGCTGCGCATCACCTTCACCGGCGACCGCGCGACCTCGCCGGTGATCAGCATGCTCAGCCGCAAGTTCAACCTGGACCTCAACATCTGGCACGGCCAGGTGGACGAGATCCAGGGTTCCCCCTTCGGCACGCTGGTGGTGGAGGCGGTGGGCACGACCACCGCCATCGAGGCCGCCATCAGCCTGCTGCGCGTCAACAATCTCGGCGTCGAGGTGATCGGCCATGCTCTCCCCGGAAGTCTACGCGCTGCTGGTTAAGGCGACGCTGGAGACGCTGCACATGGTGGCGGTCTCCGGCGCGCTCGGCACGCTGGCCGGGCTGCCGCTCGGCGTGCTGCTGGCCGTCACCGGTCGCGGCGAGCTGCTGCAGAACCTGGCCTTCAACCGGGTGGCCGGGGTGGTGGTCAACGTCACCCGCTCCACCCCCTTCATCATCCTGGTGGTGGCCATCATCCCCTTCACCCGGCTGGTCGCCGGCACCTCCATCGGCACGGCGGCGGCGATCGTGCCGCTGACCGTGGCCGCCATTCCCTTCATCGCCCGCATCGTCGAGGGTGCGGTGCGCGAGGTGGACCGCGGCCTGATCGAGGCGGCCCAGGCCATGGGCGCCACCCCATTCCAGATCATCGTGAAGGTGCTGCTGCCAGAGGCGCTGCCGGCCATAGCGCTCGGCCTGACGCTCGCCGTGGTCAGCCTGATCGGCTACTCGGCGATGGTGGGTGCCGTCGGCGGCGGGGGTCTCGGCGACCTCGGCATCCGCTACGGCTACCAGCGATTCCTGCCGGAGGTGATGCTGGCGGTGGTGATCGTGCTGGTCGTGCTGGTCCAGCTCGTGCAGTCCACCGGCGACCGCATCGCGCGCCGCGTCAACAAACGCAACCCGACCTCGTAAGGAACACCCGATCATGCTTCGCACCCGTCTGCTCGGCGCCCTGGCGGGCGCCGCCGCCCTCCTCGCCACCCTGCCGGCCGCCTTGCCTGCTGGGGCGGAGACCATCACCATCGGCGTGACGCCCGGCCCGCACGCCCAGATCCTGGAACAGGTGAAGCCCATCGCCGCCAAGCAGGGGCTGGACATCCGCGTGCTGGAATTCTCCGACTACGTGGTGCCGAACCAGGCGCTGGCGCAGGGCGAGCTGAACGCCAACTCCTTCCAGCACCAGCCCTATCTGGACAACCAGGTGCGCGACCGCGGCTTCGACCTCGTCAGCGTCGCCAAGACCGTGGTCTTCCCCATCGGCATCTATTCCAAGAAGGTGAAAAGCCTGGAGGAGCTGAAGCCCGGCGCCTCCTTCGCCATCCCCAACGACCCCACCAACGGCGGGCGCGTGCTGCTGCTGCTCCAGGCGCGCGGCCTGCTCAAGCTGAAGCAGGGCGCCGGGCTGAAGGCGTCGCCGCTCGACATCGTGGAGAATCCGAAGAAGCTGCGCATCGTCGAGCTGGACGCCGCCCAGCTCCCGCGCTCGCTGGACGACGTGGACGCCGCCGCGGTCAACACCAACTACGCGCTGGAATCCGGTCTCGACCCGGTGAAGGACGCCATCGCCCGCGAGGACGCCGACAGCCCCTACGCCAACATCATCGCGGTGCGCGGCAAGGACAAGGACCAGCCGTGGGTGGCCACGCTGGTCGGCGCCTACCACTCCGACGAAGTGAAGCGCTTCGTGCTGGAGAAGTTCAAGAACGCCGTGGTTCCGGCCTGGTAACAGCTCCCGTGCCACGTCACCCTGCGTCCGGCGCATGCGGCTCATGCCGCCGCCATGCCCTGGACGCGGGGGGCCGGGCATACGACATTGCGGCGATGTCCGAAGCAAGGAGAGCGTCGCGATGATCGAACTGCATTACTGGCCGACACCGAACGGCCACAAGATCACGCTGTTCCTGGAGGAAGCCGGTCTCGATTACGAGATCAAGCCGGTCAACATCTCCGCCGGCGAGCAGTTCCGGCCCGAATTCCTGGCCATCGCGCCCAACAACCGTATGCCCGCCATCATCGATCGCGCCCCCGCGGACGGCGGCGAGCCGGTGTCGGTCTTCGAATCCGGTGCCATCCTCGTCTATCTGGCCGAGAAGACCGGCAAATTCATGCCCGGCGACCTGCGCGGCCGCAAGACGGTGCTGGAATGGCTGTTCTGGCAGATGGGCGGCCTCGGGCCGATGGCCGGGCAGAACCATCATTTCGTCCAGTACGCCCCGGAACGAATCCCCTACGCCATGGAACGTTACGTCAAGGAAACGAACCGGCTCTACGGCGTGCTGAACAAGCGGCTGGAGGGACGGGCCTTCATCAACGGCGACGACTACTCCATCGCCGACATGGCCTGCTATCCCTGGATCGTGCCGCACGAGCGCCAGCAGCAGAACCTTGATGACTTCCCGAACCTGAAGCGCTGGTTCACCGCCATCGCGGAGCGCCCGGCGACCGTCCGCGCCTATGAGAAGGGCAAGGCGGTGAACACCCAGCCGACGGTGAACGAGGAGAGCAAGAAGATCCTGTTCGGACAGACCGCGGCGACCGCGCCGAAGGGTTGAGCGTCAACGTCGGGTCCGCCCGGACCCGACGTTTCCCACCCCCGGGCGGCGTATCAGGCCGCCTTTCCCATCGGGGAAGAACCGAGCAGGGTCACATAGCCCTGGCGCTCGTGCCGCAAGGAGTCCAGCAGCTCGCCCAGGCTTTCGCGAACGAACGGGTCCGCGTGACCGACGACCTTCTCCTGCGTCAACTTGATGAAATCGTCGAGCAGGCTGATGTGCGCCAGGGAAGCCGCGTTGATGTTCTGCATCTTGGCGATAACGCTCATCGTTCGACCCTTTCGTCTTGCCCGGTGGCGGGGCTGGGTGGTGCGTCTTGATGAGGTTATTTGACAGGAGCGGAGTTAATGACTTACTAACGGCACCCTCTACAGAGCCTTATCTTGGGAACTACCCCCAGCGGCGGATTTTTATCTATCGAGGTATACCGAGGGGGTAGAAAAACCTGTACTCCCGGTCAGGCGGCGACGCTGTACGGCCGCTCGGCGTCGGCGGTGGCCGCCCGATCCCAGGCGCGTGCCATCAGGGCCGCGACGGGGTTGGCCAGTGGTTGCGGCCGGCCGTCGGGGGAAGGTCCCTCCATCCACACCACGCTTTCGTCGCCGGAGCCGGACAGTCGCCAGCCGCGCGTCAGCATCTCCCCCACCCGCCCGCGCGCGATGGGTGCGCGCACCGTCTCCTCCGCCGCGGAGGAGGTCCAGTGCGGGTCGCTGTCGGTCCAGAGGTGATCCAGGCGGCTGTCCATCGCGTCCTCCGTTCAGGCGGGGTGGAATGGAGAATGGGAAGAATTGGTTCTTGATGTGTTCCGGTTCAAGCTGGCATCGTCCGTCCGGCAAATCAAGAACTTTTGAAGAACACGATGCAGCAGGACGGGTTTTCCCGGCCTGGCGGTCGCGCCCGTCCCCCGGAATCGCCGCCGACACCCCTTGCCCCGGCGGCGGGTTTGACGAACAGTCGGTGAAGATACCGATCCGCCCACAGCGAGAGGACATCATGACCGGCAAGCCGGACGTTCGCACGGAAACCGACAGTTTCGGCCCGATCGAGGTTCCCGCCGACCGCTACTGGGGGGCGCAGACCCAGCGCTCGCTGCAGAATTTCCGCATCGGCGGGGAACGCATGCCCGCCGCCATGGTCCGCGCGCTGGGCATCCAGAAGAAGGCCGCCGCGCTGGCGAACATGGCGCTGGGCGCGCTCGACCGCCGCCTCGGCGACGCCATCGCGACCGCCGCGGACGAGGTGCTGGACGGCACGCTGGCCGACCATTTCCCGCTGGTCGTCTGGCAGACCGGATCGGGCACCCAGACCAACATGAACGCCAACGAGGTGATCGCCAACCGCGCCATCGAGCGGCTGGGCGGCACCATGGGCAGCAAGACCCCGGTCCACCCCAACGACCATGTGAACATGGGGCAGTCGTCGAACGACAGCTTCCCCACCGCGATGCACATCGCCGCCGCCGAGCAGATCCACCATCACTTGATCCCGGCGCTGGAGCAACTGCACGCGGCCCTGGCGGCCAAGGCGGCGGAGTTCGACGGAATCGTCAAGATCGGCCGGACCCATCTCCAGGACGCCACGCCGCTGACGCTGGGCCAGGAGTTCTCCGGCTACGCCACACAGGTGCGCTACGGGGTCGAGCGGGTGAAGGCCGCCCTGCCCCGGCTCCTGGCACTCGCCCAGGGCGGCACCGCGGTCGGCACCGGGCTGAATGCACGGCCGCGCTTCGCCGAAGCCTTCGCGGCGGAGGTGGCGCGCATCACCGGCCTGCCCTTCGTCACGGCCGAGAACAAGTTCGAGGCGCTGGCCGCCCACGACGCGCTGGTGGAGGCGCACGGCTCGCTCAACACCGTCGCCGTGTCGCTGATGAAGATCGCCAACGACATCCGCCTGCTGGGCTCCGGCCCGCGTTCGGGCATCGGGGAGCTGTCGCTGCCGGAGAACGAGCCGGGCTCCTCCATTATGCCGGGCAAGGTCAACCCGACCCAGTCGGAGGCGCTGACCATGGTCGCCGCCCAGGTGATGGGCAACCAGACCACCGTCACCGTCGCCGGCGCCACCGGCCATTTCGAGCTGAACGTCTTCAAGCCGGTGATCATTTACAACGTGCTGCAGTCCATCCGGCTGCTGGCCGACGCGGCCGTCAGCTTCACCGACAACTGCGTCGTCGGCATCGAAGCCAACCGCGAGCGCATCGGCCAGCTCATGCGGGAGAGCCTGATGCTGGTCACCGCGCTCAACCCGCACATCGGCTACGACAACGCCGCCAGGATCGCCAAGAAGGCGCACAAGGAGGGCACCACGCTGAAGGAAGCCGGCGTCGCGCTGGGGCTGCTGACGGCGGAACAGTTCGACCAGTGGGTCCGACCGGAGGACATGACCGGGCCGCGATGAACGGCTAAACTGGCGACAGTGGTGGTGATGGCAAGGGTGTCCGGCATGACAATCCCCGGCGGTCGCCGGCCCTGACCCGGTCCAGGGGGGACCGGGCAGGCGCTCGCGACCGGACCAGCGGGGCGGCCGAGGGGGGTCGTTCCATGAAGAAGCGTTCGGTGCTGATCTCCGGTCATCCCACCAGCGTGTCGCTGGAGGAGGAGTTCTGGGACGCGCTGAAGGAGGTGGCGCGGCGGCGCAACCTGTCCGTCAACGCGCTGATCGAGGCGATCGACGCGACGCGCAGCGGCAACCTGTCGAGCGCCATCCGCGTCCACATCCTGAACGCCTACCGCGCCGCCGCCACCGGTCCCGAGGGCGGTGCCGGCGACGGCTCCGACGACTGACCGGTCAGGGCGGCGCAGCGGGCGCGGCGCTGGGTCAGGTAGCGGTCGCGCATGGCGTCGTAATCGTCGAAGGCCAGCGCCTTGGCGCGGGTGTCGATCTGGCGCGTCGCCGCCATGTCGGCCACGATCTCGATCGATTCCACCATCACGATGGTCTGCCAGCCGGAATTGGCCGGCAACAGCGGCGCGAACATCGAATAGAGAAGGACGTTGGTGACCACCACATCGGTGATGCCGTCGCGCAGCGTGCGCGGCCCGATGAAGGGCAGCACCAGATACGGCCCCTCCCCCACCCCGTGCGCGCACAGCGCGAGGCCGAGGTCGGTGTGGTAGGGCTCCAGCCCCCAGCCCCTGGCCACGTCGTACCAGCCGAGCAGCCCGACCGTGCTGTTGACCGCGAAGCGCCCGGCCGCCGCGGCGGCCGCCTGCGGCTCCCCCGCCACCAGGGCGGAGACCACCGACATCGGCTCGTTCACGAGATTGGCCGCCATGTTGCCGACACCCGTCAGCCAGGCCGGTGGTGGCGCGGCGGCGGCCTCGTTGTTGCCGGGATCCGCCTTGCGCTCCAGCGCTCCATAGACCGCTTGGTTGAGGCTGAACATGATCCGGCTGTAGGTGTCGAACCATGGTGTTCCGGGGGGCGCCTCCGCCTGTGATTCGGCGCGCGCCGTGGCGGGGGCGAGCGTCTGGAGCGGCAGCAGGAGCAGGAGCACGGCAAGGAACGACCGGGGCACGCGACAACTCCCGCGCGGTTGGGGGCTGCGGCGGAGTGTAGCATGGACCCCACCGGCGCCACCCTCGTCTCGTTGCGGTGCGGAAGATGCGGCGGCGTCTGGACAGCCATCCGGCCGGCGCATTACACCGGATGGCGACCACCCCCACCCCTGGACACCGACCCCTTGGACACCGACCCGTGCCGACCGACCTGATCGCGCCCGATGCCACACCGCTGGATCTGTTCGCGCTCTGCTGGTTCGCGGGGCTGTGGGGGGTCTACACACTGATCCAGGATCAGGTCCTGCGCGGCCGGCGCGGCATCAACCAGCATCTGGTGGTGATCCGCCGGCACTGGATCGACCGCATGCTGGAGCGCGACAACCGCATCATGGACAGCCAGCTCGTCGGCCACACGATGAGCAGCGCCACCTTCTTCGCCAGCACCACCATGCTGATCCTCGCCGGCCTGATCGGCTCCTTCGGCGCCATCGACACCGCGCACGAGATCATCTCGCACCTGTCGATCATGGCGAAGACATCGCGCGACTTCTTCGAGGTGAAGATGGCGCTGCTCGTCGCCATCTTCATCTACATCTTCTTCAAATTCACCTGGTCGCTGCGGCAGTTCAACTACACCATCGCGCTGATCGGCTCGGCCCCGATGCCGCCGGTGGAGGGCGAGATCCGGCGGGTGACCAGCGAGACCATTTCCGGGTCGCTGACGCTGGCGATCCTCGCCTTCAACGGTGGCTTGCGCGGCTATTACTTCGCACTGGCGGCGCTGGCCTGGATGATCGGGCCGGTTGCCCTGATCCTGGCGACCGCGGGGGTGCTCGTGGTGCTGGTGCGCCGGCAGGGCTTCTCCCGCTCGGAACGGCTGATCTCCCGGCAGACGGATTTGCTGGAAGAGCTGCCGAAACCGTGGGGGCCGGACGGCCGATAGCCGTCAGCGCCGCCGCGGCGGCAGGCGGCCGTTGGCGTGGCGGCCCAGCCGGGCGCCGGTCATGTCCGCCCCGTCCAGCGCCGCCTGTTCCAGGATGGCCTCGGACAGGTTCGCCTGCACCAGGCAGGACCCCACCAGAGCGGCGCGGCGCAGGTCGGCACCCGTGAGGTTGGCGGCCCAGGAGCGGCCGGTGGGCTTGCCCGAGGGGTCCTTGATCTCGGCCGGGCCGAGGCGGACGCGGGTCAGGTCGGCGCCGGACAGCTTGGCGTAGCTGAGGTTGGCGCCCGACAGGTCCGCACCGATCAGGTTGGCGTTCTCCAGATCGGCGCCGGACAGGTCGGCCATGATGAAGCGCGCGCCGCACAGCGCCGCGTCGGTCAGCAGGATGCCGCGCAGGGACGCGGCGCTGAGGTTGACGCCGCGCAGGTCGGCGCGGGTCAGGTCCATGCCGTCCAGCTCCGCCCGCGTACCGCGGCTGCCGAAGCTCTCGATCCAGCGCTCGTGATCGTAGATGGCGCGCTGGATGGCCGAGCCCAGCGTATCCAGGGGGCGCGCCGTCAGCGCGCCGCTGAGGTCGATCTGGCTGAGGTCCACCTCGGCGAGCCGCGCGCCGACCAGATCGGCCCCGGCCATCACCGCACCGGTCAGCGTCGCCCCGGTCAGGTTGGCGCCGTTCAGCCGCGCGCCCGTCAGGTTGGCGTTGATCAGCACCGCCATCGACAGGTCGGCGTTCTGCAGGATGCTGCCGCTGAGGTCGGCCTGGGTCAGCACCGCCTTGCGCAGAACGGCGCCGGTCAGGTCGGTGCGCACCCCCTCGGCGACCGGCGTGTCGGCGCCCGCGTGCAGCACGGCCAGCAGCGCCTCCCGCATGTCCTGGCGGGTGCGGGCGGTGGCGTCGTCGGGGCGGTTGCCGGCGAGCGCGCGGGCGCGGCTGCCATCCTCCGGCGTGCCGGGGCCGAGGTCGGCCCCGCGCAGGTTCGCCTCCGTGAAGTCGGCGGCGCGCAGGCGGGCGCCGCGCAGATCGGTCTGGGTCAGGTTGGCGCGGCTGATGTCGGCGTCGCGCAGGTCGGTGCAGAACAGGTCGGCACCGGCGAGGTTGGTCGCGTGCAGCCGGCAGCGGCCAAGGCGGGCGCCGCTGAGCGTCGCGGCGCGCAGGTCGCGGTGTGCCAAGTCCACCCCTTCCAGGTCGGCGAGCGCCAGATTGGCGCGCATGCCGCCGGGAAGCCCCTTCACCCAACGCACATGCCGGTCGAGCACATCGCCCAGCTGATCCGGCCGGACAGGCGCTGACGGGAACGCGATGGGGTTGTGTGAGGTCGACACGGCAATTTGTTTTCAAGTTGTAACAAGCAAAAGTGAGTATGCGCGAACATGTGTTACCGAAGCCTGAATGGGTGCCTCGATCGACTGTGCTAACCCCTTCGTGCGAGTTGTTGCGAGTTTGTCACGAGCTGCGGCATTTCAGGAACACATCCTGGACAGCGTCAACGCCGTAAAATATTGATCCGCGACATTCGAGGCCAGCATGACCCCTCTCGCGCGACTGATCCTTGCGTTCGCCCTCGCCCCGGTCTGGGGTGCGGCTGCCGGGACACTGCCCGTGGACCCGCCCGCCACGCCCACCGTGGACGCCGCCGCGACGATTCGCGTGATCGCTCCCGACGTGGCGCTGGCGCGGCGGCTGGTGGAGGAGCGGCGCACGGTGGCCGGGCGCCCGGTGGATCTGCCGATGCTCCGCCGCTTCTACGCCCAGCGCGGGTTCCGCCCGCTGTGGCTGGGTGACGACGGGTCGGTGCGGGACGCCGGCCGCAAGGCGCTGGCGGCGCTGCAAGCGGCCGGGCTGGACGGGCTGGCGGCGGACGACTACCACGCCGGGCCGATCGCCCGGCGGCTCGACGCCCATAGTCTCGACGCCCACAGTGATGAGACGACGCCGGTCGAGCTGGAACTGCTTCTGACCGACGGGGTGATCGCCCTTGCCACGCATCGGCGCGCCGGGCGCATCGCGCCACGGTCGGTCAGCGTCGACTTCGCGGTGACCCCGCCGGCGATGGACCCGGTGGCGATCGGCAACGCGGTTGCCGCCGCCGCCGATCCCGCCGCAGCGCTGGAGGCGCTGGCCCCGCCGCAGGGTGACCACGCCGGCCTGAAGGCGGCGCTGGCGGCGCTGCGGGCGGCGGACGCCGCGGGCGGCTGGCCGCGGGTGCCGGCCCCGCGCGCGGCGAAGCTGGAACCGGGCATGAGGGATCCGGCGGTGCGGGCGCTGCGCCAGCGTCTCGCCGCCAGCGGCGACATGACGGGGGCGGCCTCCGCCTCCGACCTCTACGACGCCACGCTGCGGCAGGGGGTGGAGCGGTTCCAGGCCCGCCACGGGCTGGAGGTGGACGGGATCGTCGGCACCTCCACCGTCGCCACGCTGAACGTGCCGGTCACCGACCGCATCGCCCAGGTCGTGGCGAACATGGAGCGTGCCCGCTGGTTTCCCGCCGACCTCGGCGAGCGGCACGTGGCGGTCAACGTCCCCGACTACCGGCTCCAGGCCGTGGAGAACGGGCGGGTTGTGCAGGACATGCGGGTGATCGTCGGCACCAAGCTGCGGCGGACGCCGATCTTCTCCAGCACCATCACCTCCGTCGTTCTCAACCCCACCTGGACCGTGCCGGTGAGTCTGGCGCGCGAGGACTATCTGCCCAAGCTGCTGAAGAACCCCGGCTATCTGGCCGAGAAGGGCTTCACCGTCTATTCGAGCTGGGCGGCCGGTGCGGCCCCGCTGGACTCCCGCCGCATCAACTGGAAGGCGGTCGGCACCGGCATCGGCCGGCTGAAGCTGCGCCAGGACCCCGGCCCAGAGAACGCGCTGGGGCAGATGAAGTTCAACATACCCAACGGCTTCGACGTTTATCTGCACGACACGCCCGGCCGCGAGAAGTTCGGGCAGACGGTGCGCGCCTTCTCCTCCGGCTGCGTGCGGGTCGGCGATCCCAAGGCACTCGCGGCCTTCGTGCTGGCCGGCGACCCCGACTGGCCGGCGGAGAAGCGCCAGCAGTATCTCGACAGGCGCGAGACGAAGACGGTCACGGTGCGCCGCCCGGTGGCGGTGCACCTGCTCTACAAGACGGCCTGGGTGGACGAGGCCGGGCTGCTGCAGTTCCGCGACGACGTCTATGGCCGCGACAGCGAGCTGCTGGAGGCGATCGCACGCCGTGGCCTGTCGGTGCCGCGGATCACGCTGGCGCGGGGGTGAGCGGGGGTGATTCGCCGCGCACGGCGTCCGGCCGGTCGCCGCGACGCTCCGGGTTACCGTTCCGTAACACGGCCAAAGCCGAACCGCGTCAATGGCTTGGGTTCGTTAACCATTGATTGCTTGACACACAGGCCCCAAAAATCGCTTAACCGTTCCCAAGACACGCTTGAAACGCGCCCAAATCGAAGGCGTTCGGGGCAAATAGGGAACGACAATGACGGACCTTGAGGCTAGGACCGAACCCGCATCGGCGCCGGGCCGGCGCGACTTCCTGCGGCTGGGCATCGGGGCGGCGGTGGC
This sequence comes from Azospirillum oleiclasticum, assembly GCF_013423485.1. Classification (GTDB taxonomy): domain Bacteria; phylum Pseudomonadota; class Alphaproteobacteria; order Azospirillales; family Azospirillaceae; genus Azospirillum; species Azospirillum oleiclasticum. The sequence continues at coordinate 108,732 of NZ_JABFFR010000027.1, read as the reverse complement.
GGCGTCGGTGCTGTCGCCGGTGGACGCGATGGCGATGATCAAGGCGCCGGCGCGCCAGCTCGCCATGCAGAACCTGCACACGGGCGAGTCGCTGAAGGTCGATTATTGGGTGAAGGGGCGCTACTCGCGCGAGGGCCTGCGGGCGATCAACCGCCTGCTGCGCGACCACCGCAACAACGAGATCCACGCGATCGATCCGCGCGTCCTCGACATCCTCTTCCAGATCAACCGCATGATGGGGTCCCGCGGGCCGGTCCACATCGTGTCCGGCTACCGCTCGCCGGAAACCAACGCCATGCTGCGCGAAACCAGCGATGGCGTGGCGCAGAACAGCTTCCACATGCAGGGCCGCGCCATCGACCTGCGGCTGCCCGGGCGCCCGCTGAAACAGCTCCGCCGCGCGGCGCTCAGCCTGCGCGCGGGCGGCGTCGGCTATTACCCGGAGAGCGAGTTCGTCCATGTCGACACCGGGCCGGTGCGGCAGTGGTGACCCCTTGACGGCGGACCGGGCACCAACCCGGACCACCGCGCAACGCATCGGCAGGCGCCGGGCCCGACGGGGGTCCGGCGCCTTTTTCGTTTTCCAGGCCCTCGCGTCGGGCCGATGAGGGCTCGCACAGCCCCAACCATCAAAAAAATGTCAAAAAGACGGTCGCACCGCCATGACCTTCAGCGGACTTGAAACCGCCCGGAAAAAATAAAACTTAATAAACTCGCCCCACAGATGTTTCTGTGATAGATTTGTCGGTATGTTTGATTGACGATTTCATGGGTTGAAGTCGACGTCATCCTGTCCGAACGGGCGATTTTTCCATTGATGACGGAGGCGGCATGCCTCGCGCAAAAGCGGTTCCTGGTCCGGTCGATCGATGGAGCCGCGTCGCGTTTCGAAGCGGCGAACTCGCCGCCCTCTGCGGCACGCCGCGGGCGGCCAACCCCCACCCGCCCGGCAGCCCGTCCGCCGGAAGCTGGTCGGACGGCTGGCGGAAACGCGCATCGCCGCCTGCGCCCATCCGGAAGACGGCGGCGCGCGGCCCGACCCCTACAGAAAGCGACACCGACATGACCCTCATCGACAAGCTGCCCGCCATGGCCGACGACGCTCTGGGTGTGCTCGGCGCCAACGCCGAGCGCCTGGCCCAGACCGGCACCGCGAAGCAGCAGAAGGAGGCGGCGGCCGTGCTGCCCGCCATCCGGGCGGAGCTCACCACCCGCCGGGAGCGCAAGGAGGCCGAGGCGCCGCGCCGCGCCACCGGTGGCCGCAAGACCACCAAGGCGAAGGCCCCCAAGGCCGCCGATCACACCGCCGACCAGCTTGGTGACCGGTGATGGACGGCCAGAAATACCACGTCGGCCAGGTCGTGCATTTCTGCGGCTGGGAAGTGAAGCGCGGCGCGCCGTCCGGCGACCTCCGCGTCGAGCGGCTCCTGCCGCGCGAGGGCAGCGAGCACCAGTACCGCGTGAAGGGGCTGGAGGACGGCCGGGAGCGCGTCGTCCGCGAAAGCCAGATCGCCGGGCGGGCGGTGGTGGAGGCCCTGGCCCAGAGCCTCTACGAGGCGGACAACGCCACCAACGTCCCCTGGTCCGGACGGGGCCGCCCGATCCGCGACCTGTGGCTCAAGGAGGCGCGCAGCCGCCTGGCCGCTGCGGAAAATCCGGACTGACGACGACAGACGAGCCACGAATGTTGCACAGGACCATCCAACGACGCCTCCGCGCCACGCTGGCCGCCGCCGCCGTGGCGCTCGCCCTGTCGGCCGCGGGGCTGTCGACCGCGGGGCCGGCAGCGGCGGCCGAACGCTACACCGGCAACCTCTTCAATCCGGGCAACCACGTCGCGGCCGATGGCACGGTGCGTGACCGGAACGGCCGGGTGGTCGGCCGGATCACCGAGGACGGCAACGGCGGCTACACGCTGGTCGATCAGGACGGCCACACCGTCGGACGCGTCGAGCCGGGCTTCAGCAAGGGGGAACTGGTCATCCGCGACGACGCCGGGCGCCGCCAGGGCACCCTGCAGCGCACCCGCGAGAGCTCCGACTGAGCGCGCCGGATCCGGACAGCGGACGCCGAGCATCAAACAGCGCGCAACAAAAAAGGGCGGCCGAAGCCGCCCTTTCCCGCAAACCGATGCAGCGCTCAGAGAGCGCGCAGGTTCTCGGCCGACACCTTGCCGCGGCGCGGGTCGCGCACGGCCTCGAACGAGAGCTTCTGGCCCTCGTTCAGGTTGCCGATGCCCGAGCGCTCGACGGCGGAAATGTGGACGAAGACATCAGCCGAGCCGTCTTCCGGCTGGATGAAGCCAAAACCCTTCATGGTGTTGAACCACTTGACAGTACCGATGGCCATGGGTCAGTCCCCGTTCTGGCGTTGCCGCCACACAACATGTGCCGCGGCATCAAATCACTTCGGGAAGTAACCCGGACCTGCGGAACAGGGCTGGAGAACACGTAACCCAGAGCAACTTCGATTTGCCGGATATGGGCCTGTTCCCCCCGACATGCAAGCGAAAGATTGCTCCCGGCGCGGAATTGCCACGAGGGCACGCTCAGTTCAGATCCACCGCGTGGCGCCGCAGCAGCTCCATCGGCACGATGGTCAGGGTCTGCTCGTGGGTGGCGCGCAGGCGCACCTGGGGGGCCCGGCCGGCCTCCGCCGCCTCCAGCCAGCGGCCGGCGCACAGGCACCACTGGTCGCCGGGCTTCAGGCCGGGAAAGCCGAATTGCGGCACCGGGGTGCTGAGGTCGTTGCCGCGTTCCTTGGAGAAGGCCAGGAATTCCGCCGTCATCACGGCGCAGACGGTGTGCTGGCCGACATCCTCCGGCCCGGTGCCGCAACAGCCGTCGCGGAAGAAGCCGGTCAGCGGGTCGAAGGAGCAATCCTCCAGCGGCTCGCCGTAGACGTTGCGGCCGCGGTTGCGCGTCATGTCCATGCCAGTCTCCCCCTCCCGTCCGGTGCATCCACAAGATGGGAGGGGGCGCGCGCCGGACAAGGTTCAGCCCGGCTGCCCGTCGGCCCGCGGGCGGGTGAGGATGGGGGCGTAGACCCACAGGAAGGCGGCGAAACTCGCCACCCAGGCGAGCCCCGCCGCGTGCAGCGCCGGCGTGTAGGCACCACCCGGCAGCTCCGGCGCCAGCGTGCGCAGGGTGGCAGCCAGCAGCAGCAGCGCGTAGGACGCGACCGTCACCCGCGTCGCCACGACGGGTCGGCCGGTGTGGCCGAGCGCTGCGCGGCTCATCACCGCCAGGATCAGGGTGGCGAAGCCGCCGGCGGTCAGCGCGTGCAGCCACGCCGTCGCATCCACCAGCCCGGCCAGCCCGTGCGCGGCCTTGAGAGCGAGCGCCAGCGGCACCCAGGCGTAGCCGGCGTGCAGAATCCACAGGATCGGTTGCCCCAGGGTGTGCCGCGTCTGCCAGCCCGCCAGCCGTCGCGCGTGCGCCACCGCGGCGACCAGCGCCACCGCGCCCGCCAACAGACTGCCGGGCAGGATCAGGTCCACCGGGATCATCGCCACGGTGGACAGCAGCGTCAGCCGCTCCACGCAGCGGCGGGTCGTCACCTCGGCCGTCACGCCGCGGGCCTTCAGCGCGTTGCGGGTGAAGGCGGGCAGGATGCGACCGCCGATCACCGTGACCATCATCAGCACCACCCCGATCCCCAGCGCCAGCCCCAGCCGCGCGCCGTCGGCGAGACGACCCAGCCACTCCAGATGGAACAGCAGGTTGGCGGCGGTGAGCAGGCCCAGCAGCACCAGGAAGGCGGTGTTGGCGATCTTGCCCGCGCGCACCAGCGGCAGGGCCAGCGCCACACCCAGCGCCGGCAGGAAGGCGAGGTCGATGACCGCGGCGACGGCCGGCGGCACGCCGCTCCACGGCGCCACAACCACCCGGCCGGCCAGCCACAGCGCCACCAGCGCGCCGAGCCCCGCGCCCTTCAGCGCCGGCGAGCCGGTCCAGCTCGGCACCGCGGTCAGCAGGAAGCCGGCGACCGCCGCCATCACGAAACCGAACAGCATCTCGTGCCCGTGCCAGGACAGGGCCGGCACCGCCGTGTCCGGCCAGCCGCCGGTGGCGAGCACCGCCAGCCAGACCAGCACCAGCGCCGGGGCGGACAGGCCGGCCAGCAGGAAGAAGGGGCGGAAGCCGTAGCCAAGCAGCATGGGCGTGCCGAGCCAGCCAGAGGAGCTGAGTGTGCGGGTGGTCATGGGCGCGTCTCCATCGCGGGGTCCGGGCGTACCCTAGGCCGACCGCCGCCACCCTCCTTGACCATCGTCAAGCGCAGCATGGCGTGGCACCATGGTGCGTCGCGGAAGGCGACCCCATATCAGGGGATTGCCGAAAACGGGGGACGGTGGAGAGTGTCGATGCGGGCGAGTGACCTGAAGAGCCATACGCTGTTGCGCGACCTGATCGCGTTCGACACGACCAGCCGCAACTCCAACCTCGACCTCATCCACCACATCCGCGACCATCTGAAGGCGCTGGGCGTGGACAGCACGCTCATCCACGACGCCGACGGCGGCAAGGCCAACCTCTACGCCACCATCGGCCCGACCGACCGCGGCGGCGTCTGCCTGTCCGGCCACACCGACGTGGTGCCGGTGGATGACCAGGACTGGGCGACCGACCCCTTCACGCTGGTCGAGCGCGACGGCCGGCTCTACGGCCGCGGCACGGCCGATATGAAGGGCTTCGTGGCGGCGGCGCTGGCCATGGCCCCGGCCTTCCTGGAGGCGGAGTTGGCCACCCCCATCCACTACGCCTTCTCCTACGACGAGGAGGTCGGCTGCATCGGCGTGCGCGGGCTCTTGGAGCGGCTGACGGCGATGCCGGTGCGGCCGGCGCTGTGCATCGTCGGCGAGCCCACCAACATGCAGGTCATGCTCGGGCACAAGGGCAAGCTGTCGCTGCGCTGCCACGTGCACGGCCACGCCTGCCACTCCTCCCTCGCCCCGCAGGGGGTGAACGCGGTGGAGTACGCGGCGGAGCTGGTGTCCTACCTGCGCCGCATGGGGCGGCGCTTCGCCGAGCAGGGGCCGTTCGACAACGCCTACGACGTGCCGTACAGCACGGTGCACACCGGCGTCATCGCCGGCGGCACGGCGCTGAACATCGTGCCGTTCGAATGCTTCTTCGATTTCGAGTTCCGGCATCTGGCCGAGCACCCGCCCGAGCCGATGCTGGCCGAGTTGAAGCGCTTCGCCCACGAGGTGCTCGAGCCGGAGATGAAGGCGGTGCAGCCGGCGACCGGCTTCTCGTGGGAGGAGCTGTCCTCCGCCCCCGGCCTCGACACCCCGCCCGACCACCCGGTGACGACCCTGGCGAAGCGGCTGGCCGGGCAGAACGCGCACGGCAAGGTGGCGTTCGGGACCGAGGCCGGGCTGTTCGGCACCATGGCCGGCATCCCCGCCGTGGTCTGCGGTCCCGGCAGCATCGAACAGGCCCACAAGCCCGACGAGTATCTGGAGGTGGCGGAGCTGGCGAAGGCCGAAGCCTTCCTCGACCGGTTGCTCCAGGCCGCCCGCCACGGCATCTGACGCACGGGCGGCCGGGCCGCGTGCAACAGACGCCCCGGCGGCCTGTTCTCCAGGAAACCGCCGATGACGGAGGTCTCGCACGGTGCCAGGGGAGTTCAAGGCATGACATGGCCCACCGAGGGCGTCCCGCTGGAGGACGTGCTGGAGCCGCTGCTGAAGGCCGCCGATGAGGAGGACGAAGGCTCGCTCGACGGCGCCATCAATGACGTGGCCGAGGCGCTGGCCGCTCTGGGCGTGCTGATCGTCGATGGCAGCGGCCAGCCGATCCCCGGCGTCACCGACGAGCGGGCGGTGCTGGGGGCGCTCGCCACCTACGGCCGCAATCTGGCGATGCTCGGGCGGCTCGACGACGCGCTGGAGGTGACCGAGCTGATGGACCGCATCGACCACCGGCAGAACCACAAGGGCCGGCCGCGAACGGCGTGATTCCCGCGCGGTTTCGTGGCATCGTGCGCGCCCTGCGGGGAACGGGCGGAGAGCGCGCATCATGGCTGGCAAGGACGGCGGCAACGGCATCGGCGGCATCGACCATCTGGTGATCGCGGTGCGCGACCTGGATCAGGCGCGCGACGCCTACAGCCGGTTGGGCTTCCTTCCCACCCCGCGCGGCCACCACAGCGAGCTGAAATCCGCCAACCACACCATCATGTTCGCCGACGGCGACTATCTGGAGCTGATGGCGCTGGAGGGCGAGCACCCCTTCACCGCCGGCACCGCCGATTTCCTTCGCGTGCGCGAAGGGTTGGCCTCGGTCGCCCTGAAGACGGAGGACGCGCGCGACGCCCACGCCCGGCTGTCGCTGGACGGCTTCGCGCCGCGCGACCCCATCGAGTTCGGCCGGCCGGTGGAGGGGGTGGGGACCGCGCGCTTCACCGTCACGCCGCTGCCCCCCGGGACCATCCCCGGCGCCGGCGCCTTCCTGTGCGAGCACCACACGCGCGACACGGTGTGGCGGCCGGACTACCTGAAGCACGACAACGGGGCGCTGGGGATCGCCGCGCTGGTCGTCGCCTCCGACGATCCGGACGGCACCGCGTCCCTCTACGCCCGGCTGTTCCACGCGGCCGTCGAGGCGGTGGGTCCGGTGCGGCTGGTCAAGGCCGGGACGGCGCAGGTGGTGGTCGCCCCGCCCGCCGCCATCGCCTGGGGCTGGAGCGCCGATCCGCTGGCGCAACGGCCGCGGCCGTTCCTGGCCGGGGTGGTGATCCGGGTCACCGACACCGCCACCGCGCAGCAGGCGCTCCAGCGCAGCAAGTTCCCGGTGGTGGGCGGCAACGGCGTGCTGCGGGTGAACTCCACCCACGCCTGCGGGGTCATGCTGGCCTTCGCCGTCAGCTTCGACCTGACCGGGCTGATTCCGTAAGGGCCCGGCGGGCCGTCACTCCGCCGCCGCCAGCACGCCCAGCGCGTCGCCGGTCAGGCGGTAGGGCAGCCATTCCTCCAGGTGCCGGAAGCCCAGCGCGGCGTAGAAGCCGCGGGCCGGGTTCCAGTCCAGCACGTTCAGGTCCATCCGCCGGCAGCCCTGCTCCACCGCCCGACGGGCCACCGCGGCCAGCAGGCGGCGCCCGACGCCGTGCCGCCGCGCCTCCGGCCGCACATACAGATCCTCCACGAAAATCCCGTGCCGGCCCTCCCAGGTCGAATAGTTGCGGAAGGTCAGGGCGAAGCCCACGGGCGCGCCGTCCAGCTCGGCGATCATCGCCTCGAAGACGGGGCGCTCGCCCCAGCCGTCGCGCCGCAGATCGGCCTCGGTCGCCTTCACCGCGTCGGGCTCGTTCTCGAAGACCGCCAGCTCGCGGATGAAGGCGGGGATGACGGGGGCGTCGGCCTCGACGGCCGGGCGGACGGTGACGGTGTCGGCGGGCATGGACACTCCATTGATGGACAGCGCGACCATACGTCAGGACCGCAGTCGGCCGAAACGTCGGAACGCGGCGGCGCCCGTGACGCCGCCCTCACCCGCCCTCCCCCTTCACCGCCTTGAAGGCGGCCAGCGCGCGGTCGCGCGCCAGGGCGTGGTCGATGATGGGAGCCGGGTAGTCGCGCCCGATCGTCACACCGGCCGCGCACAGCACCGCCGGGGGCGCCTGCCAGGGCTTGTGGATCCAGGCGTCGGGCAGCTTTGCCAGCTCCGGCACGAAGCGGCGGACATAGGCGCCGTCGGGGTCGAACTTCTCGCCCTGCAGGATCGGGTTGAAGACGCGGAAGAAGGGGGCGGCGTCCGCCCCGCAACCGGCCACCCATTGCCAGCCGGCGGCGTTGTTGGCGGCGTCGGCGTCCACCAGCGTGTCCCAGAACCACGCCTCCCCCGTCTGCCAGGGCTGGAGCAGATCCTTGATCAGGAAGCTGGCGGCGATCATGCGCACGCGGTTGTGCATCCAGCCGGTCTCCCAGAGCTGGCGCATGCCGGCATCGACGATGGGGTAGCCGGTGCGTCCGCGCCGCCACGCCCCGGCCGCCGCCGCGTCGTCGGTCCAGGGAAAGGCGGCGAAGCGCGGGTCGAGCGGCGTGTCGGGCAGGCCGGGGTTGGCGTGCAGCAGATGCACCGAGAACTCCCGCCAGCCGATCTCGCGCAGGAAGGCGTCTACCCCCGGTGCCGCACCCGGCCGGGCGTCGGCGGCGTGGCGGGCGGCGTGCCAGACCTGCCGCGGCCCGATCTCCCCGAAACGAAGATGCGGCGACAGGCGCGACGTGCCGTCGATCCCCGGCCGGTCGCGGTCGCCGCCATAGGTCGCCACGGGCCCGTCGAGGAAATCCAGCAGACCCTCACGCGCCGCTGCCTCCCCCGGCACCCAGGCCTCGCGCAGGCCGCCGGCCCAGTCGGGTTTGGTCGGCGGCAGGCCCCAGCCGTCCAGCGCATCGCCCGTCACCGGCTTGGCCGGGGACGTCAGCGACACCGGGGCGGGCAGCGGCCGGGGCGGCGGCGGGGCGCCGAGGCAGGCGCGCCAGAAGGGGGTGAAGACGCGGAAGGGGTCGCCGGACTTGTTGCGGATCTCCCACGGCTCGAACAGAAGGGCGGCGTTGTGGCTGCGCACCGTCAGCCCGCGCTCCCGCAGGCCCGCCTTGATGGCGCTGTCGACCGCCACCGCGTCCGGCTCGTAGCGGCGGTTCCACAGCACCGTGTCCGCCCCCGTCTCCGCGATCAGCGCGTCGAGCACCGCCGCCGGCTCGCCGCGGCGCAGCACCAGCGGCGAGCCCAGCGCCGCCAGGGAGCCCGCCAGGCGCGCCAGCGCGTGGTGCAGCCACCAGCGCGACGCGCCGCCGAGTGGGCGCCCGCCCTCCTCCAGCACGAAGAGCGGGATCACCGGCGCGCCGCTGGCGGCGGCGAGACTCAGGGCGGGGTTGTCGGCGAGGCGCAGATCCTGGCGGAACCAGACGATGACGGGTGCGGGCATGGGGCTCCAAAGGGGCCGTGGACGACAGGGACGGAACTGCCGGATGAGATGGATCGGCGGGGGCGGACGGCAAAGGCGACCGGCACTTTCCTGCCGGGTGCTGACGGAATTGCCGCGGGCCGACCATGGCGCCGCGTCCGCTCCGTCGCGAAAGATCGCGTCAAATCAATATGTTATGAACTGGCACGCGACGTGCTTTCCGGATGGTCGATCATCGCGGCGCATAAGGCGCGGAGGAGCAGCATGTCGATCAACCGGATCCTGTCCAACGGCGTCCTCGGGGCCACCGCCCAGAGCCATGCCCTGAACGTGATCTCCGACAACATCGCCAACGCCCGGACGACGGGCTACAAGCGGTCGGAGGCACAGTTCTCGGACTTCGTGGTCACCGACCGGTTCAGCAACCGGCTGGATGGCGCCGGCGTGCGTCCGGGCGAGCGGTTGCGCACCGACAGCACCGGATCGATCGAGCAGACGGGGCAATCGACCAACGCCGCCATCATCGGCAACGGCTTCTTCCTGGTCCAGGAGATCGACCAGGCGACCGGCGACCCGGCCCTGACCTCCGCCCAGCTCACCGCGAACAACCGCATTCCCGAGCTGACCCGCGCCGGCGACTTCTCCGAAGACCAGTACGGCAATCTGGTGAACAGCACCGGCCGGGCGCTGATGGGCTTCAAGCTCGACAGCTCCGGCAACACCATCGCCGACGGCACCTCGGTCAACGACCTGGAGCTGGTGTCGGTCGATGAGATGCGCAGCTATTACCAGGGATCGACCACCCTGTCGGTCGCCGGCAACCTGCCGGCGTCGGCGAGCTCGGACGGCGACGATCCGTTCAAGGGCATCCCGACGACCATCCGCGCGGTGGACAACGAGGGCCGCTACGCCGCCGTCTCCCTGACCTTCAAGAAGACCGCGGACAACGCCGACGGCTCCGCCAACTGGGAGGTGTACGAGGACGGCGCCGTCTACGACGACGGCAGCGCCGTGCTGCGCACCGCCGCCACCGGCCTGCTCGGCGGCATCACCTTCGGGCCCGACGGCACGCTCACCGGCGGCACCGACGGCGAGGATGTCACCTTCGCCCTGGCGCTGGGGTCGAACTTCAACAACGTGGCCCTGAACATCGGCCAGTACGGGTCGCTGGCCGGCATCCGCAGCGTGCCCGACGTGCCGCTGACCGGCATGTCCAGCGGCCAGGACGGCATCGCCGCCGGCACCTACCGCGATGTGGAGATCACCAGCGACGGCTATGTGCGGGCCACCTACGGCAACGGCGAGTACCGCGACTTCTACCAGGTTCCCAACGGCGTGGTGATCAACCCGACCGACCTGGAATCGGTCAGCGGCACCGCCTTCCGGGTGACGGAGAACAGCGGCGAGCTGCGGCTCAAGACCTTCGGCAGCGAGGCCTCGCCCGAGGGCGAGACGCCGATGACGGTGGGGGCGGCGCTGGCCACCGGCGCCATCGAGCAGTCGAACACCGACATCGCCGACCAGTTCACCACCCTGATCGTCGCCCAGCGCACCTATTCCGCCAACACCAAGATCATCAGCACCGCCGACGAGATGACGCAGACGGCGATGGGCCTGAAGGTGTGATGACGGCCACGGCGGTCGCGAACCGGGCCAAAAAACGAACACCCCCTCCTCCGGTCCGGAGGAGGGGGTGCCGACCGACGGAAGGCTGTGACGGAACCGGAGCCTCAGTTGGCCTGACGACGCAGGAATGCGGGGATGTCGAGCTGCTCCTCGTCCGCCGCGGTCATCTTCGGCTGGCCGCCCTCCATGCCCATCATGGGCTGGCGCTGCGGCTGCGCCGGGGCCTGGGGCACCGGGGCGTGCGCGTGCTGGGCCGGGTTGTGCTGGGCCGGGGCGTGCTGGGGGGCGTGGTGGTGCGCCGGCTGGGCGGGCTTGGGCGGCTCGGCGGTCTCGTGCCCACGGCGGGCGAGGCCGGTGACCAGACCGAACAGCGACATGCGCTTCTTGGCGGCGGCCTCCGGGCCGTCGTGACCGGCGGTCGGGACCGGGCCGGCCGACAGCGGCTGGCGCGGGCCGGGGTCGGCCGGAGTCGGGGCGATGAAGTGGCCGTCACGGCGCTCGCCGTGCAGCGGGCCGGCGGCCGGCTTCGGCTGGGCGGCGTGCTGGTGCTGCACCGGCTGCTCGTAGCCGTGCGTCTGCGGCGCGGCGTAGGACTGCGGGGCGGCCTGCGGAACGTGCTGCGGCTCGGCCTGCACCGGCTGCGGGGCCGGCTGGGCCTGGTGGTGCTGCGTCTCGTAGTGGGCGTCCATGCGCGGGGCGGCGGAGGACGTGATCACCGGCTGGCTCTTGAGCGCCGCAGCGGTGGTCGCCGACATCGCCGGGGCGGCGACCGCCGGGGACGGCACCGGGGCGTGGTCGTGCAGCGGACGGGCCGGGGCCGCGGCGTGCAGGCCGGGGACGGCGCCCGGACGCTTGGAGCGGTCGCTGACCAGCGACAGGTTGACCGGCTGGGCCGCCGCCGGGCGCGGGTGCGCCATGGCGGCGGCGTCGATGCCGGTCGCCACGACCGACACACGCATCGTGCCTTCCAGGGTGCTGTCGAAGGTCGAGCCGAAGATGATGTTGGCGTCGGGATCGACCTCGTCGCGGATGCGGTTGGCCGCCTCGTCCACCTCGAACAGGGTCATGTCGTAGCCGCCGGTGATGTTGATGAGGACGCCGCGCGCCCCCTTCATCGACACGTCGTCCAGCAGCGGGTTCGAGATGGCCGCCTCGGCCGCCTCGATGGCGCGGCGCTCGCCGCCGGCCTCGCCGGTGCCCATCATCGCCTTGCCCATCTCGGTCATCACCGAGCGGATGTCGGCGAAGTCCAGGTTGATCAGGCCGGGCATGACCATCAGGTCGGTGACGCCGCGCACGCCGGAATGCAGCACGTCGTCGGCCATCTTGAAGGCGTCCGCGAAGGTCGTCTTCTCGTTGGCGATGCGGAACAGGTTCTGGTTGGGGATGATGATCAGGGTGTCGACATACTGCTGCAGCTCTGCGATGCCGTTCTCGGCCAGCCGCATGCGGTGCGCGCCCTCGAAGTGGAAGGGCTTGGTCACCACGCCCACGGTCAGCAGCCCGCGCTCGCGCGCCGCCCGCGCGATCACCGGGGCGGCACCGGTGCCGGTGCCGCCGCCCATGCCGGCGGTGATGAACACCATGTTGGCGCCGTCCAGATGCGCCGCGATCTCCTCGATCTGCTCCTCCGCCGCGGCGCGGCCCACGTCCGGCTTGGAGCCGGCGCCGAGACCGCGGGTGACGTTGGTGCCGAGCTGGATGCGCTTCTCGCAGAGGCTGCCCTTCAGCGCCTGCGCGTCGGTGTTGCCGACGACGAACTCCACGCCTTCCAAATTCGACTTGATCATGTTGTTCACGGCGTTGCCGCCGGCGCCGCCAACGCCGAACACGGTGATGCGCGGCTTCAGCTCGGGCTCGATCTGCGGGATGCTGACATTGATCATGTGGGCCTCCACAACCTTCCTTGGTTCCGTTCCGTCGGGTTCGTGCGCAGTGCGGGCGGCGTCGCCACCGCCCGGTGGGCGTTCCTGGGCGCGGCTACAGGTTTTCCCTGAGCCACAGACCGACCCGCCCCCACAGGCCCCCGGCGCTCACGGCCTCGAAGCCGGATACCGGAAGTTCGGTGGGATGACGGACGGCATGGATGAGCAGGCCCGCGGCCGTGGCGAAGGCCGGACCGGACCGGGCGTCGCCCAACCCGGCGATCCGCGTCGGGCGGCCGATGCGGACCTGCTTGTCGAGGATGAGCTGGGCCAGTTCCCGCGTGCTCGGCAACTGGCTGGCCCCGCCGGTCAGCACGACGCGGCGGCCGGCCAGCTTGCCGAAGCCGGACTGCTCCAGGTGCGAGCGCACCAGCTCGAAGATCTCCTCCAGCCGGGGCTGGATGATGCGGACGAGCAGCGACTTGGGCACGTGGTTGCCCTGGCCGCGCTCCTCCTCGCCCACCTGCGGCACGTCGATCATCTCGCGCTCGTCCGACGCGCTGGCCATGGCGCTGCCGTGCAGCGTCTTCATGCGCTCGGCGTGGACGACCGGGGTGGTCAGGCCGCGGGCGATGTCGTTGGTGACGTGGCCGCCGCCGATCGGCAGGCAGGCGGTCCACACCATGTTGCCCTCGAAGAAGACGGAGATGGTGGTGGTGCCGCCGCCCATGTCGATGCAGGCGACCCCCAGCTCCATCTCGTCCTCCACCAGGCAGGACAGGGCCGAGGCGTAGGGGCTGACGACCACGCTCTCGATGTCCAGGTGACAGCGGGCGACGCAGGTGTGCAGGTTGCGGACGGCGCCGGCGGACGCGGTGATGACGTGCACCTGCACGCCCAGCCGGTCGCCGTACATGCCCTTGGGATCGCGGATGCCGCGGTTGCCGTCCAGCGAGAAGCCGGTGGGGATGGCGTGGACCAGGGACGATTCGGGGCCGATCTGCAGGGCGCGCGCGCTCGCCATGGCGCGCCGCACGTCGGCGTCGTTGACCTCCTGGCCGGGGACCGAGACCTCGGCGTTGAACATGTGGCTGACCGGGTAGCCGCCGGAGATGTTGACGACCACGTCGCGGATCGTCTCCCCCGCCTGCTGCTCGGCCGCGTGGACCGCGGCGCCGATGGAGGTCTCCGCCGCCTCCATATCGACGATGGCGCCGGCGCGCACGCCGGACGCCAGCCCGTGCCCGACGCCGACCACGCGCAGGTTGCCCGGGTCGTCGACCCGCGCGATCAGGCAGCAGACCTTCGTCGATCCGACGTCCAGCGCGGCGATGGTCCCGCCGCGCGTCGGTCGTTTCGGCTTCTTCACGCCATTGAAGCCCATCGTCAGCACCCCCCGGCCGCGTTGACGCTCATATCTTCTTCCCCGGCTTCTTCTTGTCCTCTTCCGCGCCGGGAAGAACGGCGGTGGAGGACGTCTGCAGCACCATACGGTCGGGCTGACGCAGATCGACCGCCACGATGTCGCGGTCGAGGACGCGCCCGCTGTGGTCGAGTTCGGCGAGCTGCTGGAGGGCGGTCTGCATGCCGGATTCCGGCAGCTTCACCATCACCCCGTTGTTCAGCTTCAGGTCCCAGCGGCGGTCGCTGACCCACACCGCCGCCGCCACCCGCGGCAGCAGCGACGGCACCCGCTCCAGCGCGGCCAGCAGCTTGGGCACCTGCTGCGGGGCGTTGGCGCCCACCACCTGGGGCAGCGTCTCGATCCGCATGTTGCCGCGCCGCGCCAGCTCGGTGGCGTCGGCCAGCGGGCGGCCATCGCGGTCGATCACGGTGAAGCGCCGCTCGTGCTGCCAGATCGCCATCGGCTGCCGCTCGCTCAGCCGGACATACAGGATGTCCGGCAGGCGCCGCTCGACCGCCGCGGCGGAGACCCAGGGAAGCTGCTCCAGCCGCGCCTTGGCGTCGTCGAGGTCGATGGCGAAGATCGGGTCGCCCCGCTCCACCCCGAGCGCGCCCAGCACGGAGGCACGGTCGGTCTCGGTCCGCCCCTCCACCATCACGTCGCCCAGCGCGAAGCCGAAGGCGGCCGCCTTGTCCTGCAGCAGGACGGCGATCGAGTTGCCGAAGCCGGTCAGCGTGTCCGACCGCACCGCGTTCCACACGGCCAGCCCGCCGATCGCCAGCGGCAGCACCACCACGGCGAGCTTGATCGCCGGACGCGCCCAGCGCGGCCAGGCGCGGCGGCGGTTGCCGCGCTGGGCGGAGTCCGCCATCGCCTTGGGCGGCGGCGGGGTGTCCATCTTGCGTCGGGAGGCGGTCGGCGCTGCGGTCATCCGGCGTGCTCCACCATCCAGGCCACCAGCGTGCCGTAGCCGATGCCGAGGTGCGCCGCCTGTTCCGGCACCAGCGACAGCGGGGTCATGCCCGGCTGGTTGTTGATCTCCAGGAAGTACAGCCCCTCGGTTCCGGGCTTGCGGTCGTCCCAGCGGAAGTCGCTGCGCGACACGCCGCGGCAGCCCAGCGTCCCGTGCGCCAGCTCGGCCACGCGCTTGGCCTCCTCGAACACCACCGGGGGGATGGCGGCGGGGATGACGTGCTCGGCGTGGCCGGCGGTGTATTTGGCGGTGTAGTCGTAGACGGTGGCGTGGAAGACGATCTCCGTCACCGTCAGCGCCTTGCCGCCCATCACCCCGACGGTCAGCTCGCGGCCGGGGATGAACTCCTCCACCAGCGCCCGCTCGCCGAAGGTCCAGCCCTCGCCCACCGGGGCGTTCTGCCCCTCGCGCACCAAGGTGACACCGACGGTCGAGCCCTCGTCCACCGGCTTGACGATGTAGGGCGGCTCCATCGGGTGCCCGTCCGCCAGCTCGCCGCGGTGCAGCACGCGCCCCTGCGGCGAGCGGATGCCGACGCCGGCGAGCACGCGCTTGGTCATCGCCTTGTCCATGGCGACGGCGGACGCCAGCACCCCGGAATGGGTGTAGGGGATGCCCAGGAACTCCAGCACGCCCTGGATGGTGCCGTCCTCGCCGCCGCGGCCGTGCAGCGCGTTGAAGACCACATCGGGGCGGGGATCGGACAGGGCCTGCATCAGGCCGGCGAGGTCGCGCTGAACGTCCACCGCGGTGACCGTGTAGCCCTCCTCCTCCAGCGCGCGGGCGACCCCGGCGCCGCTGACCAGCGACACCTCCCGCTCCGCCGACCAGCCGCCCATCAGGACGGCGACATGCCTGTGGCGCTGTGCACTCATCGCGCGTCCCCCTTGGCCAGGCCGATCCGCTTGATCTCCCACTCCAGCATGATGCCGAAGCGGTCGAAGACGCGGCGGCGCACCTCCTCGCCCAGCGTCTCCAGGTCGGCCGCCGTGGCGCCGCCGAGGTTCAGCAGGAAGTTGCAGTGCTTCTCCGACACCTGCGCCACACCCACGGTCAGGCCGCGGCAGCCGGCGGCGTCGATCAGCTCCCACGCCTTGCGGCCGGGGGGATTCTTGAAGGTGCTGCCGCCGGTGCGGGCGCGCACCGGCTGGGTATCGGCGCGCTTCGCGGCGATGTCGTCCATGCGGGCGCCGATGACGGCGGGATCCTCGCGGGTGCCGCGCAGCAGCGCGCCGGTGAAGATCACATCGTCGGGCACCGCGCTGTGGCGGTAGGTGAAGCCCATCTCGGCGGCGGTAAAGGTCAGCCGCGCGCCGCGCCGGTCCACCCCCTGGGCGGCGATCAGCACGTCCCGCATCTCGCGGCCATAGGCGCCGCCGTTCATGCGCAGGGCGCCGCCGATGGTGCCGGGGATGCCCGACAGGAACTCCAGCCCACCGATGCCGGCGTCACGCGCGACGGCGGCGACGTTGAGGTCGAGCGCCGCCGCACCCGCCGTGACGTCGGTGCCCGCCGCGTCGATGTCGGCGAAGCCGCGGCCGAGCCGGATCACCACGCCCGGCACCCCGCCGTCGCGCACCAGCAGGTTGGAGGCGACGCCGATCACCGTCACCGGCACCTCGTCGGGCAGCGCGTCGAGGAAGACCGCCAGATCCTCGGCATCGGCCGGGCGGAACATCACCTCCGCCGGGCCGCCGACGCGGAACCACGTCACCGGCGCCAGCGGCGCGTCGGCGGTGAGCCGGCCGCGCACCCGCGGCATCACGTCGATGAGGTGGGGCTCGGTCATGGCGGAAAGGGCCGTCATCCGCCCACCCCCTGCGGCTCGGCCGCGCGCAGCCGGTCCAACTCGGCCGGCAGGGCGTTGGCCCACTGGGTGATGTTGCCGGCCCCCAGGCAGACCACGAAGTCGCCGGGCTGCGCCATCTCGCGGACGAGCCGCGGCAGCTCGTCCGGCCCGTGCAGCGCCACCACGTGGCGGTGACCGTGCATGCGCAGCCCCTCCACCAGCGCGTCGCGGCTGATGCCCTCGACCGGGGTCTCGCCCGCCGCGTAGACGTCGGCCACCACCACGGCGTCGGCGTCGTTGAAGCAGGTGCAGAACTCCTCGAACAGGTTGGCGAGGCGGGAGTAGCGGTGCGGCTGCACCACCGCGATGGTGCGGCCCTTGCCGGCGGTGCGGGCGGCGCGCAGCACGGCGGCGATCTCCACCGGGTGGTGGCCGTAATCGTCGATCACCGTCACGCCGCCCGACACGCCGGTGCGGGTGAAGCGGCGCTTGACGCCCTGGAACTTCGCCATGGACTCCCGCATCGCCTCGGCCGGGATGCCCATCTCGTGCCCGACCGCGAAGGCGGCCAGGGAGTTCAGCACGTTGTGCGGCCCGAACATGGGCAGCGTCACGCCGGTGATGGTGGCGCTCTCGCCCGTGGCGCGGTCGGACAGCAGCACGTCGTAGCGTGCCCCCTCCGGCCCCAGCTCCACGTTCACGGCGCGCACGTCGGCCTGCGGCGAGAAGCCGTAGGTGATGATGCGGCGGTCGGACACCCGCGGGATCATCGCCTGCACCTCCGGATGGTCGATGCAGAGTGCCGCGAAACCGTAGAAGGGGATGTTCTGGACGAAGCTGTCGAAGGCGGCCCGCGCGTTGTCGAAGGTGCCGTAGAAGTCCAGATGCTCGGGGTCCATGTTGGTGACCACGGCGATGCAGGCCGGCAGCTTCACGAAGGTGCCGTCGCTCTCGTCCGCCTCCACCACCATCCAGTCGCCGGAGCCGAGCCGGGTGTTGGTGCCATAGGCGTTGATGATGCCGCCGTTGATCACGGTGGGGTCGAGCCCGGCATGCTCCAGCAGGTTGCCGACGATCGAGGTGGTCGTCGTCTTGCCGTGGGTGCCGCCGATGGCGATGGACCACTTCAGCCGCATCAGCTCGCCCAGCATCTCGGCCCGGCGCACCACGGGGATCAGCGCGCCGCGCGCGGCCACCACCTCCGGGTTGTCCTTCTTCACCGCCGACGAGATGACCACGACCGCGGCGGAGCCCAGATTCTCCGCCCGGTGCCCGATCTCCACATGGATGCCCAGCGTGCGCAGGCGCTTGACGTTGGCGCTCTCCGCGAGGTCCGACCCCTGCACGGTGTAGCCGAGATTCTTCAGCACCTCGGCGATGCCCGACATGCCGATGCCGCCGATGCCGACGAAGTGGATGGTGCCGATGGTGAGCGGAAGGGCGCGCATGGCGGTTACTCCCTCCCCCGCCGCAGCATCAGGCAGAGGGTGGCGTCGACGGCGTTGTCCGACAGCGCCGGCGGCAGGGCGACGGCGCCGGTGACCACGTGCAGCCGGTCGCGCAGGAAGCCGTAGGCCGCCGCCTCCCGCGGGATCAGCGGGCAGTCGGGCCGGCGGCTCCAGGCGTCCTCGGCGCGGGTCGGCCGGGCCGGCCAGGCGTGGAGCGGGCGCGCGGTGCGGCGCGTGAGATTGCGCAGACCCTTGTTCATTCCGCGGCCTCCGTGGCGTCGGTGGGTGGTTCGGTCGGGATGTCGGCGAGTGCGTACACGGCGTCGGCCAGCCGGCCGGCGGCGTCGTCCATGCCCCAGGCGTGCGCCGCCGCCGCGGCGACGGCAAGGTTATCGGGGTGTACCAGCAGGTCCGTCAACCGGTCTGCAAGGGCATCCGCCACAAAGGCAGGTTGCGGCACCAGCCACCCCGCTCCGGCGTCAACCACCGCGCGCGCGTTGGCGGTCTGGTGATCGTCCATGGCGTGGGGGTACGGCACCAGAATCGCCGGCCGGCCGATGCAGGTGAGTTCCGCCACCGTCGACGCGCCGGACCGGGTGATCGCCAGATGGCAGCCGGCCATGCGCTCCGGCACGTCGCGGAAGAAGCTCTGCAGGTCGACCGACCCCAGCCCGATGCCGGCGTAGGCGGCCCGCGCCTCCTCCAGATCCTCCGGCCGGCACTGCTGCGACAGGTGGATGCGGGCGCGCAAGGACTCCGGCAGGCGGGCGAGTGCGGCGGGCACCACCTCGCTGAACACCCGCGCCCCCTGGCTGCCGCCCATCACCAGCAGGCGGACGGGACCGTCGGCGGCGGGCGGCTGGTAGGCGGCGTGGCGCTGGGCGGCAATGGGCGGGCGCACCGGGTTGCCGGTGCGGATGATCTTGGCGCGGTGGGCCGGCTTCACCCCGGACACCTCCGGGAAGGCGGTGGCGATGCGCGCGGCACCCGGCACCAGCAGCCGGTTGGCACGGCCGAGCACGGCGTTCTGCTCGTGCAGCAGCACCGGCACCTTGGCCTGCGCCGCGGCGTAGACCGCCGGCACCGACGGGTAGCCGCCGAAGCCGACCACCGCGTCGGGCCGCAGATGGCGGATCAGCGCGCCGGACTGGAGCAGACCGCGCCCCATCACCAGCCCGGCCTTCAGCTTGCCCAGGAAGCCGGCGCCGGGGGCGGCCGCGTGCACGCGGTGCACCGGCACCTCCGGCAACTGGTCGCCGAAGGCGTGGCCGCGGCGGTCGGTCACCAGCTCCACATGCGCCCCCCGCCCCAGCAGCGCGCGCGCCAGCGCCTCGGCCGGGAACATGTGCCCGCCCGTGCCGCCGGCCGCGAGAAGGAAGATGGGGAGGTCGCGCGCCATGGCCGTCAGTCCCCCGGCCCGAAGCGCTTGCGGGTCAGCGCCAGCACCATGCCCATGCCGAAGCCCAGCGCCAGCAGCGACGAGCCGCCGTAGCTGATGAAGGGCAGCGTCATGCCCTTGGTCGGCATCAGATGCAGGGACGAGCCCATGTTGATCATCGACTGCAGACCGAACTGCACCAGCAGCCCGGCCGTGGCGAGGATCACGAAGTAGTTGTTCTCGTTGAACACCCGTGCGAAGCCGCGCAGCACGATGAAGCCGAAGGTGATCACGATCAGCAGGCAGGCGACCAGCCCCAGCTCCTCCCCCGCCACCGCGAAGATGAAGTCGGCGTGCGCGTCGGGAAGCGAGAACTTCACCGTCCCCTGCCCCGGCCCGGTGCCCATCAGCCCGCCGTTGGCGAAGGCTTCCAGCGAGCGGCTGACCTGATAGGTGTCGCCGGCCTGCGGGTCGAGGAAACGGTCGATGCGGCTGGTCACGTGCGGGAAGGTGAAATAGGCCATCACAAGGCCGGCCACCCCCAGCACCCCCAGCGCCACCACCAGCAGCACGTTCAGCCCGGCCAGGAAGAACTGGGTGAACCACACGGCCGACAGCACGAAGGCCATGCCCAGGTCCGGCTGCATCAGCAGCAATCCCACCGTGCCGCCGTAGAGCACCATCGACACGAAGCTGCCGGGAAAGCCCGGCGTGGTGCGCGACAGCGAGAAGAGCCACGCCGCCACCACCGCGAAGGCCGGCTTCACGAACTCCGACGGCTGGAGGGACAGGCCGGGGATGTGGATCCAGCGCCGCGCGCCCTTGATCTCCACGCCCACCACCAGCGTCGCCGCCACCAGCGCCAGCGCCACCAGATAGACGACGACGGCGGTGCGCGCGACCCCGCGGGGCGACAGCAGCGACACCGACATCATGATGATCGACGCCGGGACCAGCATCAGCAGGTGGCGCTCGACGAAGTAGAAGGTGTCGTCGATGCCGATGCGCTCGGCCACCGGCGGGCTGGCCGCGGTGATCAGCACCGTGCCCATCGCCATCAGGATGGCGAGCGCCACGAGCTGCCAGCGGTCGACGGTCCACCACCAGCGGCCGAAGACGGACTGGTCGGTGCGGTCGAAGGTGATCATGCGGCCGCCCCTCCCTGTGGAAGCTCGTTGACCAGCGCGGCGAAGGCCTCGCCGCGCTTCTCGAAATTGGCGAACTGGTCGAAGGACGCGCAGGCCGGGGCCAGCAGCACCGCCGCACCGGGCAGCGCGTCGTCCCACGCCGCCCCGGCGGCGCGGCGCACCGCCACGTCCAGCGTGCCGCAGCGCTCATGCGCCACGCCGTTGGCCTCCAGCCAGGTGGCGAAACGCTCGCTCGCCTCGCCGATCAGGAAGGCGCGGCGGACGCGCGGCATCAGCGGCTCCAGCCCGGCGAGCCCGGTGTCCTTGGCCTGCCCGCCGAGGATCCAGTAGACCGGCGCGTAGGTCGCCAGCGCCTTCTCCGCCGCGTCGGCGTTGGTGGCCTTGCTGTCGTTGACGAAGCGCACGCCGCGCAGCGTCGCCACCGTCTGCTGCCGGTGGGCAAGGCCGGGGAAGGTTCCCATGGCCGCGGCGATCACCGCCGCCGGCACGCCCGCCGCCTTGCAGGCGGCGAAGGCCGCGGCGGCGTTCTGCCAATTGTGCCGGCCGAGCAGCGTCGGCAGGGTGGCGAGCTCCACCACCCGCTCCGCCCGGCCCTCGGTGTCGTCCACCAGCCAGCCGCCGTCGGCGTAGACGCCGCCCGCGACCGGCCCCTCGGCGCTGATCCGCCACACCCGCGGACCGCCGGCGGCGGACAGCCCGTCGGCGATGGCGCGGCAGTGCGCGTCATCCACCCCGACGACAGCCGTATCAGCCCCCGTCTGGCCGCGGAAGATCAGGCGCTTGGCGGCGATGTAGCCGTCCATGCCGCCGTGCCGGTCCAGATGGTCCGGCGTGATGTTGAGCAGCACCGCCACGCCGAAGACGATGGAGCGCGTCAGTTCGAGCTGGTAGCTCGACATCTCCAGCACATAGGTGCCGCCCTCGCCCATCGGCGGCAGCGTCAGCACCGGCGTGCCCAGGTTGCCGCCGACGGCCGAGCGCCGGCCGGCGGCCTGCATGACGTGGGCGATCAGGCTGGTGGTGGTGGACTTGCCGTTGGTGCCGGTGATGCCGATGAAGGCGGCGTCCGGCTCGGCGCGGCCCAGCAGATCGACGTCGCACAGCGGCTCGATCCCGGCGGCGCGTGCGCGGACCGCGGCGGGGTGCGGCTTGGGAAAGCTGTGCGGGATGCCGGGGGACCAGACGAGGGCCGCCAGCCCCGACAGGTCGGCGGCCAGCGGGTCCACGACGCGGAAGCCGGCGGCCTCCGCCTCCCCACGCTTGGCCGCGTTGTCGTCCCACACGCGGACGTCGGAGCCCGCGCGCAAAAGCGCGTCGGCGGTGGCGAGGCCGGACTTGCCGAGCCCCATCACCGCCACCGCACGGCCTTGCAGGAAGGAGAGGTCGATCATCCCGGCCTCACCGCAGCTTCAGGGTGGAGAGGCCGATGAGGGCCAGGATGGAGGCGATGATCCAGAAGCGGATGACCACCGTCGGCTCCGCCCAGCCCTTCTTCTCGAAGTGATGGTGCAGCGGCGCCATGCGGAACACCCGCTTGCCGGTCAGCCGGAAGGAGGTGACCTGCACGATCACCGACACCGTCTCCAGCACGAACAGCCCGCCGATGATCGCCAGCACGATCTCGTGCTTGGTGACGACGGAGATGGCGCCCAGCGCCCCGCCGATGGACAGCGAGCCGGTGTCGCCCATGAACACCATGGCCGGCGGCGCGTTGAACCACAGGAAGCCCAGCCCCGCCCCGGCCAGCGCCCCGCAGAACACCGCCAGCTCGCCCGAGCCCGGCACATGGTGGATCTGCAGGTAGTTGGCGAAGATGGCGTTGCCCGACAGATAGGCGATCAGGCCGAAGCAACCGGCCGCGATCATCGCCGGCACGATGGCGAGACCGTCCAGCCCGTCGGTCAGGTTCACCGCGTTCGACGCGCCGACGATGACGAAGGCCGCCACCGGCACGAAGAACCAGCCCAGCTCGATCACGAAATCCTTCACGAAGGGCACCGCCAGCCCGGTCGCCAGCGTCGGCTGCGCCACCAGCACCACGGCGATGGCGGCGGCGACGCCGAGGCCGACCTGCCCGATCAGCTTCGCCTTGCCCGACATGCCCTTGGGGTTGCGCTTGGTCAGCTTCAGATAGTCGTCCTGGAAGCCGATCAGCCCGTAGCCGATGGTCACGCCCAGCACGATCCAGGTGTAGGCGTTGGTCAGGTCCACCCACAACACGGTGCTGATGGTGACGGCGATCAGGATCATCAGCCCGCCCATGGTGGGCGTGCCCTTCTTCTTCAGGTGGGTCTCGGGGCCGTCGGTTCGGATCGGCTGCCCCTCCCCCTGCTTGCTCTTCAGCCAGGCGATCAGACGCGGGAAGAAGACGAAGGAGATGACGAGCGCGGTGATCACCGCCCCGCCGGTCCGGAAGGTGAGATACCGGAACAGGTTGAACGGGCTGAAGACGTCGGCCAGGGGGAAGAGCAGGTTGTACAGCATCGCCGTCGCCTCAGCCCCGCTTGCCGTTGACCAGGGCGGCTGGCGCCACCCCGTCGCGCGGATGATCGAGCGCCGCCAGCGCCTGCACCACCAGGGCCATGCGCGACCCCGCCGACCCCTTCACCAGAACCACGTCGCCGCCGTGCACGGCGTCCGCCACCAGCGGGGCCAGCTCGGCGCTCGCCTCGGTCCAGTGGCCGCGCATGGCCGGCGGCAGTTTGTCGTAGAGCGCGCGCATGTGCGGACCGCAGCAATGCACGGTGTCCACCCCCGCCTTGCGCAGCGGCTCGGCCAGCGCGGCGTGGAGCTGGTCGGCGCGGGCGCCCAGCTCGCGCATGTCGCCCAGGACAGCCACGCGCCGCCCGCCGGCGCCGGGGTCGAGCTTGCCCAGCACCTCGAAGGCGGCGGTCATGGCGGCCGGGCTGGCGTTGTAGCTCTCGTCCACCAGGGAGAAGGCGCCGGCCCCGCGAACGGGGCTGAGCTGGATGCGCTGACGCACCCCGCGCCCCTTCACCGGCTGGAGCGACGACAGGGCGCGCGCCGCGGTGGCGAGGTCGGCACCCGCGGCACCCGCGGCCAGCAGCACGGCCAAGCTGTTCATCACCCAGTGCCGCCCCGGCAGCGACAGGCAGTATTGCAGCCGCTCGCCCTTGATCACCGCGGTGACGGCCGAGCAGGTGGCGTGCAGGGAGCAGTCGACCAGCCGCGCGTCGGCGCCATCCTGGCTGCCGAAGCTCCAGACGCGGCCGATGCCCTGGGCCTTGGCGGCCTTGGCGAGGCGCCCGAAATGCGGGTTGTCGCGGTTCAGAACGGCAACGCCCTGCGGCGACACGCCCTCGAAGATCTCGGCCTTGGCGTCGGCGATGGCCTCCACCGACGCGAAGAACTCCAGATGCGCCGCCTCCACCGTGGTGATCACGGCGACGTCGGGCCGCACCTGCCGCGACAGCGGCCCCAGCTCGCCCGCGTGGTTCATGCCCAGCTCGAACACGCCGTAGGCGGCGCCGGCCGGCAGCCGGGCGAGGCTGAGCGGCACGCCCCAATGGTTGTTCAGCGAGCCTTCGGTGGCGAAGGTCGGCGCCTGACCCGACAGCACATGGCGCAGCGCCTCCTTGGTGCCGGTCTTGCCGACCGAACCGGTGACCCCGATCACCCGCGCCGCCGCCCGTGCCCGCGCCGCCTGACCGAGGGCGCCCAAGGCGTCCAGCGTATCACCCGACACGAGCAGCAGAGGCGCCCCCGCGGGAAGCCCGTCGGGGGCGTGATCGACCAGCGCCGCGGCGGCGCCCTTCGCCAGCGCGTCGGCGACGAAGCCGTGCCCGTCGAAGTTCGGCCCGCGGATCGCCACGAACAGGTCGCCCTGCGCCACCGTCCGGCTGTCGATCGACACGCCGGTCGCCGTCCACGTGCCTTCCGTCGCTCCAGTGGCCCGGCCGCCCGTGGCGGCGGCCGCATCGGCGGCGGTCCACAGCACGGTCGTTCCCGGCACAGGCGTCCCCACTCCCTCGCTCATTCCCCAACCTCCGCTACGGCGGCCCGGGCCTCGGTGGCGTCGTCGAACGGCCTGACCTCGGTCCCGACGGTCTGTCCCTGCTCATGTCCCTTGCCGGCGATCACCAGCACGTCGCCGGCCTGCAGCCCGGCCACCGCCGTACGGATGGCCTGCCGCCGGTCGCCGATCTCCTCCAGCCGGGCGCTGCCGGCCAGCACCTCGCCGCGCACGAAAGCCGGATCCTCGGTGCGCGGGTTGTCGTCGGTGACGATGGCGCGGTCGGCCAGCCGGCCGGCCAGCTCCCCCATCACCGGCCGCTTGCCGCGGTCGCGGTCGCCGCCGCAGCCGAACACGCAGACCAGCTGCCGGGCCGCGTGCGGTCGCAGCGCCCGAAGCACCGTCTCCAGCGCGTCGGGCGTGTGGGCGTAATCCACATAAATGGCGGCGCGGTTGGCGCGGGTGGCGACGTGCTGAAGCCGCCCCGGCACGCCCTCCAGCCCGGCCAGCGCGTCGAGCGCCCGGTCCCGGTCGCCACCCGAGGCGATGACGAGGCCGAGCGCGCAGAGCGCGTTCCAAGCCTGGAAACGCCCCACCAGCGGCAGCTCCACGATGAGATCACGGCCGAGAACGGTGAGGTGCAGGCGTTGCCCGTGGGCCAGTGGCTCCACCGCCCGCACCGCCAGCTCGCGGCCGGTCAGACCATAGCCGAGAACGGTCGTTGCGCGGCTGGAACAAATCGCGGCAAGGGTGGCGAAGGCGTCCGAATCGGCGTTCAGCACGGCCGTGGCGCCGGCCGGCAGCACCCGGCCGAACAGCGCGGCCTTGGCCGCCAGATAGGCCTCCATGCTGCCGTGGTAGTCGAGATGGTCGCGCGTCAGGTTGGTGAATCCCGCCGCGGCCAGCCGCACCCCGTCCAGCCGGAACTGGTCGAGGCCGTGGCTCGACGCCTCCATCGCCAGATGGTCGATGCCGGCATCCGCCAGCGCGGCGAGGTCGCGGTGCAGCGCCACCGGGTCCGGCGTGGTCATGGAGCCGTAGCGGTCCACCCCCGGCCCGATCAGCCCCAGCGTGCCGAGGCTGGCGGCCTTGTGGCCGAGCGCGGCCCAAATCTGGCGGACGAACTGCACGGTGGAGGTCTTGCCGTTGGTCCCGGTGACGGCGACCACCGTCTCCGGCTGCCGGCCGTGGAAGGCGGCGGCCATGCGCGCGAAGGCGTGCCGCGGCTCGTCGTCCTCGATCAGGGTCACGCCGGCGGTCCCGTCCGGCAGCGCCGTGCCGCGGGGGGCCAGGATCGCCACCGCCCCCTTGGCGACCGCATCCATGATGTAGGCACGCCCGTCGGCGCGGCTGCCCGGCAGGGCCGCGAACAGGAAACCGGGCCCCACCGCGCGGCTGTCCGCGGTGAGCCCGGTCACCTCGACGTCGCCCGAAGGCGCGTCAGTTCGGCCGGAGAGTCGGGACAGACGCAACGGTGCTTCCCTTCGTGCTGGCGGCGGCGGCCTTGGTCGGAATCGGGGCGGCGGGTGCGGGCGGGTTGAGATCCACGGCGTTGCGGATTTCGGGCAGCGTCTCGTCGTACACCGGCACGTTGAGCAGCGGGCCGATCTGGCGGATCACACGGCTGACCGCCGGAGCGGCGACCCAGCCGCCGGTGGCATAGCCGAAGGTCTTCGCGGTCGCCTTCGGCTCGTCCACCATGACGAACACGATGTAGCGCGGGTCGTGCATGGGGAAGGCGCCGACGAAGGACGACAGCCGGGCGTTCGTGCTGTAGCTGCGCCCCTTCTGCTTGTCGGCCGTGCCGGTCTTGCCGCCGACCACATAGCCTTTGACCTCCGCCGACTTCGCGGAACCGTCGGTGACCACCAGCCGGAACAGCTTCCGCATCATCCGGGACGTCTGGTCGGAAATGACCCGCTCGCCGGGAACCTCGGCATCGGGGTCGCGTTTGAGGATCGTCGGCGGGTGTATGATCCCACCGTTGATCATCCCGGCAGCCGCCGCGATCGTGTGCATGGGGCTGACCGAGATGCCGTGCCCGAAGGAGATCGTCATCGCGTTGATCTCGCGCCACGGGTTGGGCACGAGCGGCCAGCCGTTCTCCGGCAGCTCGATGGCGGTCGGCCGCATGAAGCCCATCTTGGTCATGAACGCCTTCTGGGCCTGCACCCCGACCTGCAGCGCCATGCGCACCGAGCCGATGTTGGAGGAGTACTGGAAGATCTCCGGCACCGTCAGCCAACGGTTCTTCCCGTGGTAGTCGCTGATGGTGAAGCGGCCGATCTGGATGGAATGGGAGGCGTCGAAGCTGTCGGCCAGACGCACCTTCCCCGAGTCGAGCGCCATCGCCGAGTTGAAGATCTTGAAGGTGCTGCCCATCTCGTACACGCCCAGCGTGTTGCGGTTGAACAGCGTGTTCTCGTCCAGCCCGGTCGGGTCGTGCGGATCGAAGTCGGGCAGCGAGACCATCGCCAGGACCTCGCCGTTGCGCACGTCGTAGATCATGCCGGCGGCACCCAGCGCCCGGAATTCCTCCGTCGCGGCGGCCAGCTCCTTGCGCAGGATGTGCTGCAGCCGCAGGTCGAGCGAGAGCTGGAGCGGGCGCGGGTCGGTGCGCAGCCGCTTGTCGGCCCCCTGCTCCATCCCGGCCAGACCGTTGTTGTCCACACCGGTGAAACCCACCACGTGCGAGGTGAGGTTGGAGGTGGGGTAGAAGCGCCGCTCCTCCCGCTCGAAATAGACGCCGGGGATGCCCAGGCGGAAGACCTGGAAATGCTGCTTCGGCGTCAGGTTGCGCTTGATCCAGATGAAGCGTTTGCCGCTCGACAGCTTCTCGGTCAGGTCCTTCAGGTCGAGCTCGGGCAGCACCGCGACCAGCTTGCGCGCGGCCTCCTTGGGATCGATCACCAGCTTGGGATCGGCGTAGAGCGACGCGGTGGCCAGCGAGGTCGCCAGCAGGTTGCCGTTGCGGTCGGTGATGTCGGCGCGCGCCACCGGCAGGGTGCCGACCTCGGCGACGAGCGCCTGCTTCGGCTCCGACACGTGGCGCAGCACGGTGGCGTCCACCAGCTTGGCCGAGATGGCGGTGAAGGCCAGCGCCACCATGGCGGCGGTCACCATCAGCCGATTGCGCGTCTGCTCCAGCGCCACCGACAGGGTGGTGCGCGGACGGACGGCGGACGGCGGCGGGCCATCCGCGCGCAGCTCGTATCCGGACAGCGTGCCGTCGGTCATTGGTTGCCTCCCAGCCGGGCGATCAGCACCCCCATCGCGTCGTTGGCGACCGGAATGGTCGGGGTCGAGCGAGTCGCCCCACCGCCGGCGACCCGGGCCGGCATCGTCTCCGCCGGGCGGGACGGGGACGGGCGCGCGCCCTGCGACGGCTTGACGGCAGCCGGCGGCTTGGCCACCGCGACCGTGGCGCCGGTCTCCCGGCCCACGCCCGCCGGAGCCGCCGCCGGAGCGGTGATGACGGCGGGCGTCAGGACGGCCGGAGCGCCACCGCCGGTGGAGGCCAGCGTCGGCACGGCCGACGGCGGCACCCGGCCGGGCTTCGGCTGGGAGGCGACGTTGGGAATGCTGTGCGGGGCCGGCGCCGCCGGCAGCGGCTCGGTCACCATGGGGGTGGGACGGAACGGCACCACGTCGAGCGCCAGGAACTGCCGCGCCTCCGCCGGGCGCAGGTCGGTGTGGGAGCGGGCGAGATTCTCCAGCCGCGTCGGGTCGTTCAGGAAGCTCCACTCCGCGCGCAGGACCTGGATGGCCTCCTGCTCGTGCACGATTTGCCGGTTCAGGGAGGCCAGCTGCTCCTCCATCTCCTGAACCTCGTAGCTCGTCTCGAACAGGACGGCACCGGCGACCGCCGCCAGGCCAAGCCAGATCAGCGCGTGTTTCCCGTTCATCAGGCGGCTTCCTTTCCGGGCGCCGGGAAGGCCGGCGCCGTCGTGCGTTCGGCGGCGCGCAGCCTTGCGGAGCGCGCGCGGGGGTTGTTGTGCTGCTCCGCAGGCCCGGGGGCGACCGGCTTGCGGTGCAGCAGGCGGAGTGACGGCGGGCGCGCCGGGGTGACGGCGGCCGGCAGATGGCGGGACGGGGCCGGCGGCGGCTCCGAGCGTTCCCGCAGGAAGCCCTTCACCGCCCGGTCCTCCAGCGAGTGGAAGGAGACGACGGCCAGCCGCCCGCCCGGTGCCAGCAGCCGCTCCGCCGCGGCGAGGCCGCGGGCGATCTCCCCCATCTCGTCGTTCACGTGCATGCGCAGCGCCTGGAAGGTGCGGGTCGCGGGGTCGATGCCGTCGCGCGACTTGGGCACCGCCGACCGCACGATCTCGGCCAGCCGGCCGGTGCGCAGGATGGGCGCCTCGGCGCGCGCCGCCACGATGGCGCGGGCGACCCGGCGGGCGAACCGCTCCTCCCCCAGATGGTGGACGATGTCGGCCAGTTCCGATTCGCCGGCGCCGTTGACCAGATCGGCGGCGGTCGTCCCATCCCGTCCCATCCGCATGTCGAGCGGGCCGTCGAATCGGAAGGAGAAGCCGCGCTCCGCCTCGTCGATCTGCGGGGAGGAGACGCCGAGGTCGAGCGCCACCCCGTCCGCCGCCGTCACGCCGTGCTCGGCCAGCAGCCCCTGCATGTCGCCGAAGCGGCCTTCCACCACCTCCAGCCGGCCGGGGTAGCGGCCGGCGAGGTCGCGCCCGCGCGCCACCGCCGCCGGATCGCGGTCGATGCCCCACACGCGGCAATCGGCCGCGTCCAGGATGGCGCAGGCGTAGCCGCCGGCGCCGAAGGTGCCGTCCACATAGACGCCGCCGTCGCGCGGGGCCAGCGCCGCGACCACCTCGGCCAGCAGGACGGGGATGTGGGAGGAGCCGGTCATGCGCCCTCTCCCGCCCGCGCGCCGCGCTGCGCCTTGGCGACGATCTGGCTGAGCGAGATGTCCTTCTTCACGACCTGCTCGCGCAGCGCGTCCTCGTGCGCCTTCAGCGCCGACGGCTCCCAGATCTGGAAGGTCTTGCGGCGGCCGATGAAGGCGGCCTCGTCGCCGACCCCGGCGATCTCGGCCAGATCCTTGGGAAGCCCGACGCGGCCTTCGTTGTCGATCGTCAGCGGCACCATCTTCCCGAAGATAAAAGTTTCGATCATCTCGCGCTCTTCGGCGTCGAGGTCGGGCGACTCCAGGCTGTCCGACAGGATGTCGATGTAGTCCTGATCCGCACCCTCCAGCGCCGGATGGTTCAGGGACGGCCAGACATAGAGCGCGTTGGGGGCCGACGTCTTGGCAAGGGACTGGCGGAACTGCGCCGGGATCGAGACGCGCCCCTTCCTGTCAACCTTGTTGACGTGCGTGGACAGGAAAACGGCCATCCGTTTCCAAACCCCTTGCCCAGTTATGACGGCCGCCGAAGCGGCCGCCGACCCCCATTTGCCCGCCCGACCAACCCCACCCCGAAAGGTGCGGTCCCGTTCGTTACTGGGCTGACATGGGATAGCATGGGACAGAGCCGGGCGTCAACGGGGGCCCTAGTATTCAGATAGGGCTGTCAAGAGTTTTCGCCCTTTAGGCACAGCGACGGCAATAAGGTGTCGTGATATGCGAAAGCATACGCCTTTTTGGAGAGATTCCGGTAGAGACCAAAGCATTCGTATACGAGTCGATCGGAATGTTCCTAAAATGTGCCGTTTATTAATGCCTACAAATGTCGCAATCGGTCCGAATCAGGACTCTGATGCCGCGGCCGAACCTGTCCCGTTACAGCCATCATAGCATGGGATGGGATGGGATGTTGCCCCACAGCTATCCACCGGCTGTGGACAAGGCTGGGGATAACGGGGACGAAGCCCTGTGGGCCGCCCGATCGAATGGGGAGCGCGGTACGGGGGTGTGTTGAAGCGTCAGATGGCCTGTAAGCCGGGTTCTGTGTCCCGGCACCGGTCGCCCGGTGCCGGGCGATGGCCATTCATCTGGGACGCCCGTTGCCGGACGCCTCGCGCGACCAACCCGAACAGCGGCGCGGAAACACGCCTGGCCCACGCCGTCCCATGGGAAGAACCCCCGTGGGTGGTCTGGACCGTGCCGTCCCTATTCGGTCTTGCTCCCGGTGGGGTTTACCGTGCCGCCCCCGTCGCCGGGGGCGCGGTGCGCTCTTACCGCACCCTTTCACCCTTACCGCGGGCCCGAAGGACCGCGGCGGTTTGCTTTCTGTGGCACTTTCCCTGGGGTCGCCCCCGCCGGCCGTTAACCGGCACCGTGTTTCCGTGGAGCCCGGACTTTCCTCCCCCGGCCGGAGCCGAAGGCGGCCATCCGGCCATCTGACGCGGCGCCTTATGTATTGGGGATCGGCGGCCGACGCAACGCCCGTTTTCGCCGCCTGTGGGTAACTCCGTCCCGGCGGCCGGGCGCGACGGGGCGTCGCCGGGCTTTCACGGCCTTCCTCCCGAGTCGCATCTGGCGCTCGGCCGTGTCCGCGCTTACAAGGGCGGCTCCACCATCGACTTGGGAAAGCGGCGGCCGTCATGCTGAAGCGTTTGTACGACTGGACCATGGCCAAGGCGGCCTCGCGCCACGCCACCCGATGGCTGGCGGGCGTCTCCTTCGCGGAGAGTTCCTTCTTCCCCATCCCGCCCGACCTGCTGATGATCCCGATGATCCTCGCCAACCGCCAGGCGGCGTGGCGCATCGCGGCGATCTGCACCGCGGCCTCGGTGGTCGGCGGCATCGCCGGCTACATGATCGGCTTCTTCCTGTACGAGACGATCGGCCGCTGGGTCATCGACCTCTACCATCTGGAGGCACAGTTCGCGGCGCTGCGCGACACCTTCATCCAGTACGGCGCCGAGATCCTGATCATCAAGGGGATGACGCCGATCCCCTACAAGCTGCTGACCATCACCGCGGGCGTGGCGCATCTGGACATCTGGGTGTTCATCGGGGCCTCGCTGATCTCGCGCTCCATGCGCTTCTTCCTGGTGGCCGCCCTGCTCTACTGGTTCGGCGAGCCGATCCGCATCTTCATCGAGAAGCGCCTGACGCTGGTCACCAGCCTGTTCGCCGTGGCGCTGATCGGCGGCTTCCTGGTGATCAAGCTGATCTGAGCGACCGGAGTCGGGTCAGGGCGACGGGGCCGGCCCGACGTCTCGCGGGCGCCGCATCAGCGCCAGCCCGGCGAGCCCCGCGCCGAGCCCGATGACGACGAGGATCAGCAGCCCGAACACTCGCGGTCCCAGCATGGGCAGCGCGCCGAACACCGTCGCCCCGTCCTGCACCAGCGACACGATGGGAACGCGGCGGTCGTCGGGATCATAGGCGTCCTCGTCCTCCATCTCGGGGCCGATGACGGTGAGTGTGGCCGGACGGCCGGTCGCCACCGCCTCCACCATCGCCTCGTTGCTGTCGAACCAGCCGACCTGGCGGGTGAAGACATAGGGCTGCCCCTCCACGGTGAGCAGCAGCCGCCAGCCGCCGGCACGGCCGGAGGAGGCGTATTCCAGCCCCTTCTCCAGCACCATGCCCGCGACGGTCACGCGCGGGGCGGCGACGGTGATCCAGCCCAACAGCGCCGACATGCCCAGGCAGAGCGCCGACACCGCCAGCACGGCGGCGACGGCGATCCCGCGCGCGATGCGGCTGCGCCGGTTCACGGCCACTTCACCTCGGGCGGCAGGCTCATCAGGATGGCCTCGGTGTTGCCGCCGGTCTTCAGCCCGAAGGTCGTGCCGCGGTCATACAGCAGGTTGAACTCCACATAGCGGCCGCGGCGGACGAGCTGGTGCTCGCGCTGCTCCGCCGTCCAGGGCTCGTTCATGCGGCGGCGGACGATCTCCGGATAGACATCCAGGAACGCCAGCCCGACGTCGCGGGTGAAGGCGAAATCGCGGTCCCAGTCGCCGGTGTCCAGATTGTCGAAGAAGATGCCGCCCACGCCCCGCGTCTCCCCCCGGTGCGGCAGGAAGAAGTAGCGGTCGCACCATTCCTTGTAGCGCGGGTAGTAGGCGGGATCGTGGCGGTCGCAGGCGGCCTTCAGGGCACCATGGAAGGCGGCGGTGTCCGCCTCGTCCGGCACCATGGGGGTGAGGTCGGCGCCGCCGCCGAACCAACCCTGGCTGGTGACGATGTGGCGGGTGTTCATGTGGGTGGCCGGCACCAGCGGCGAGCGCATGTGCGCCACCAGACTGATCCCCGCCGCCCAGAAGCGCCCGTCCTCCGCCGCACCGGAGATGTTGGCGCGGAATTCCGGGCTGAAGGTGCCGTGCACGGTGGAGATGTTCACCCCCACCTTCTCGAACACCCGGCCCCGCATGATCGACATGACCCCGCCGCCGCCAGGCATCCCGGCGTGGTCGGTGCGCTGCCACTCCTTGCGCTCGAAGCGGCCGGGGGGCATGGCGGCGTGCTCGGTACCGGTCAGCTCGTCCTCCAGCCGCTCGAACGTCGCGCAGATGCGGTCGCGCAGCAGGGCGAACCACGCGGCGGCTTCGGCCTGGCGGGAGGCGGGGGGAACGGTGGTCATCGCATCGGCTCCGGTGACGGCGGGACGGTGTGGTGGGATGCGGTGTCGGGGGGTGCGACGGTCTGTCGCAGAGCTTCCCCCAGGACCATTGCGGCGGCGAGCGCAACATTAAGGGAACGGGCGGGCGGCACCAGCGGAATCACGAGGCGCGCGTCGGCGGCCCCGAACACCGCGTCGGGAACGCCGTCGCTCTCGCGCCCGACCAGGATGCGGTCGTCGGGCGCGAAGCGGAAGGCGGTATAGGGGACGGCGGCCCGAGCCGTCAGCAGCACGAGTCGTCCGCTCCGCGAACCGTTGCGGTAGGCCTCCCAGGAGCTGTGGCGGGTCAGGGCGAGCTGGTCCAGGTAGTCCATGCCGGCGCGCCGCAACCTGCGGTCGTCAAGGATGAAACCGCAGGGTTCGATCAGATCCATGGCGACGCCGAGGGCCGCGGCAAGCCGCATCATGGTCCCGGCGTTCTGTGGAATCTCCGGTTCGAACAGGACCAGACGCAACGCGGAACCGACGGAATGACCAGCCATATGAGAGCGCCATCATGTTGCGTTGCAGCGCGCGACATCATGTCCGAAGACAAGGCCTTTTCAAGCGCCATGCGCGACGGTATACCGCACCTCCGTGGTCGGGCTCACCCATTCCGGCCGAATCCGGGTCGCCGGGCGCGGGCACCGCGCGGGCGCCCCCGGTCGTGCTTGAACTCGAAGGTCGAACGCATCATTCCGGCGCGCCGAGGCAGCTCGCGTGCCTGCCTTGAGGAGAAAGACGCTAATGGCTGAAACCACGCATCCGTCCGGCGTGGGCGCCCACGGGGCTCCCGACGGCGAGGGGACGACGCGCCGTGATTTCCTCTACCTCGCCACCGGAGCCGTGGGTGCCGTCGGTGTGGCCGCCGCCGCCTGGCCCTTCATCGACAGCATGAACCCGGCCGCGGACACGCTGGCGCTGGCCTCGATCGACGTCGACCTGGCGCCGGTCGCGGTCGGTCAGGCGATCACCGTGACCTGGCGCGGCAAGCCGGTCTTCATCCGGCACCGCACCGAGAAGGAGATCACGGAGGCGAAGGAGGTGAACCTCGGCGACCTGCGCGACCCGCAGCCGGACAGCGCCCGCGTCACCAAGCCGGAATGGCTCGTCGTCATCGGCATCTGTACGCATCTCGGCTGTGTCCCGCTGGGGCAGAAGCCGACCGACCCGAAGGGCGACTACGACGGGTATTTCTGCCCGTGCCACGGCTCGCACTACGACACGTCGGGACGCATCCGCAAGGGGCCGGCTCCGGCCAACCTTCCGGTCCCGCAATACGCCTTCACCGGCGACACCGCCATCCGCCTCGGCTAAGCCGCTGAAGGAGTTGGGAGACCACGAATGGCTCAGGCTCACACGCCGAAGTTCAGCAACCCCGTCGTGACCTGGATCGACAGCCGCCTGCCGATCTTCACGATGCTGAACCATGAATACAACGAATACCCGATGCCCAAGAACGTCAACTATCTGTGGGCGTTCGGGGCGATGGCCGGGATGATGCTGGTCATCATGATCGCGACGGGCCTGTTCCTCGCGATGCAGTACACCGCCAACACGCACATGGCCTTCGAATCCGTCGAGCGCATCATGCGCGACGTGAATTTCGGCTGGCTGCTGCGCTATGTGCACGCGAACGGCGCGTCGATGTTCTTCATCGTCGTGTTCATCCACCTGTTCCGCGGTCTCTACTACGGCTCCTACAAGGCCCCGCGCGAGATCCTGTGGATCCTGGGCGTGGTCATCCTGCTGCTGATGATGGCGACCGCCTTCATGGGCTACGTGCTGCCCTGGGGCCAGATGAGCTTCTGGGGTGCGACCGTCATCACCAACCTGTTCTCGGCCTTCCCGATCGTCGGCGACCCGATCGTGACCTGGCTGTGGGGCGGCTTCTCGGTCGACAACCCCACGCTGAACCGCTTCTTCGCGCTGCACTTCCTGCTGCCCTTCGTGATCTTCGCGGTCGTCATCCTCCACGTGGCGGCGCTGCACATCTCCGGCTCGAACAACCCGCTGGGCATCGACGCCAAGGGTCCGCAGGACACCGTGCCGTTCAACCCCTACGTCACGGTCAAGGACGGCTTCGCCATCGTCGTCTTCCTGATCCTCTACGCGGCCTTCGTGTTCTTCGCGCCGAACTATCTCGGCCACCCCGACAACTACATCCCGGCGAACCCGCTGGTGACCCCGGCGCACATCGTGCCGGAGTGGTACTTCCTGCCCTTCTACGCCATCCTGCGCGCCATTCCCGACAAGCTGGGCGGCGTTCTGGCCATGTTCGGCGCCATCGCGGTGCTCTTCGTGCTGCCCTGGCTCGACACCTCGCGCGTGCGCTCCTGCAAGTTCCGGCCGATCTACCGCCAGTTCTTCTGGGTGCTGGTGCTCTGCGTGCTGGTGCTGGGCTATGCCGGCGCCCAGCCGGCGGAGGGTGCGTGGCTGCTGATCGCCCGCATCGGCACCTTCTACTACTTCTTCCACTTCCTGGTCCTGCTGCCGGTGCTGGGCAAGATGGAGCGCCCGCTGCCGCTGCCCGTCAGCATCAGCGAGCCGGTTCTGAAGGGTGGTGGGCGCGTCGCCGCCGGAGCCCACGCCAAGCCGATGGAGAAGGCATAATGCGCGCGCTCAAGACCGTCCTCCTCTCGGCCGCCGTCGCCCTCGGGCTGGCCGGTGCCGCCCACGCGTCGGAAGGCGTGCACATCCCGACCCAGGACTGGCCGCACAGCGGCATCTTCGGCACCATCGACCAAGCGTCGGCCCAGCGCGGCTTCCAGGTCTACAAGGAGGTCTGCGCCGCCTGCCATTCGATGAAGCTGGTCCCGATCCGCACGCTGTCGGGCATCGGCTACAACGAGGAGCAGCTCAAGGCGATCGCCGCCGGCTACGAGGTCCAGGCCGGCCCGAACGACGCGGGCGAGATGTTCATGCGTCCGGCCATTCCGGCCGACCGCTTCCCCAGCCCCTTCGCCAACGACCAGGCGGCCCGCGCGTCCAACAACGGCGCCCTGCCGCCGGACCTGTCGCTGATGGCGAAGGCCCGCAAGGGTGGCGAGGATTACCTCTACGCCTTCCTCACCGGCTTCCGCGAGCCGCCCGACGGCGTGACGGTGATGGACGGCATGTACTACAACGAGTACTTCCCGGGCCATCAGGTGGGCATGCCCAACATCCTGAACCCGGACGGCGTGACCTTCGCCGACGGCACCAAGGCGACGGTGGAGCAGCAGGCGCACGACGTGGCGACCTTCCTGACCTTCGTCGCGGAGCCGCACATGGACGCCCGCAAGCAGATGGGCGTGAAGGTGATCCTGTTCCTGATCGTCCTGGCCGGCCTGATGTACGCCACCAAGCGTCAGCTCTGGAGCAGCGTCAAGCACTGACCACCGGGCACTGACACCGGGCACGGCTCCGGCCGCGACCGATCGACACCGGACGGGGCGCCTCGCGGCGCCCCGTTTTTTTTGCGCGGGTTCCGGCGTATGCTTGCCGCAGCGCAGCATGCCAAGCCACGGAGACGCGGGATGGACAAGGCCGACGGACTGATCGACGAGATCGTCGATTTCTGGTTCGACGAGGCGATGAAGCCCTACTGGTTCGAACCGTCCGACAGCTTCGACCGGCTGGTGCGGGAAACGCTGCTGCCGCATCACGAGACGGCGGCGGCCGGCGGCTTCGATCCATGGATGGAGGATGTGGACGGCTGTCTGGCCCTGTGCATCCTGCTGGACCAGGTGCCGCGCAACGCCTTCCGCGGCAGCCCGCGGGCCTTCGCCACCGACCCGCAAGCCCGCACGGTGGCGGCGCACGCGCTGCGCTCCGGCTTCGACATCGACTGCACGGCGGAGGAGCGGATGTTCCTCTACCTGCCCTTCATGCATCACGAGGATGTGGACAGCCAGCGGCTGTGCGTCCGGCTGGTGCGGGAACGCTGCGGCATCGATGGTGCGGTGGCGTCCGCCGACCGCCATCTGGAGATCATCGAGCGTTTCGGCCGCTTCCCCCACCGCAACGCCATCCTGGGGCGCGACAGCACGGCGGCGGAGCTGGCCTTCCTGAAGGAACCGAACTCGTCCTTCTGACGGGCGTAGGCGGTGCCGGCGCCACCACGCCGGCACCGCCCCCTTGTCACTTCTCCTGCACGATCACGCCGTACCAGCCCATGCCCTTGTAGGTCTCGTAGCCGGGGGTGAGGGAGAAGCCGATCATGCGGCCCTCCGGATCGGTATAATAGCCCATTTTCTGGCCGCTGGTGCGCAGTGGCACGCTCTCCGTCAGGATACCGCGGCCGTCGGAGGAGGCGATCACGCGGTGCCGTGCGTCGATCAGCAGGCATCGGCTGCGGCTGCGCTCCCCGTCCTCCAGCCGCACCCCCTCGACCACCGCGGCGGCCTGCGGCTCCCAGTCGAAGAAAATGCCCAGCACGCCGATCGGCTCGCCGTCCGCGCGCCCGTCGCGGCGGATCGCCGTGGCGTAGGTGCCGACCACGCGGTCGTCCAGAAGCCGATTGCGCGCCACGTCACCCACCGTGAACTCGCCGCCGTTGCGGGTGGCGAGCGCCTGACGGAACCACGGCTCGTCGATCACCCGGGCGCCCACCGCGCTGGGATAACGGCTGGGACGGCCGGTGGCGATCACCTCGCCCGCCAGATTGGCGACCCACAGGTCAAGATAGACCGTGTAGGACTCCAGGATCACGCCCAGCCGGTAGCTGGCCTGCTGCCGGTTCTCGGGCGTGGGATCGGTGGCGCAATCGACCATGGCGCTGTCGGTCGCCCACCAGCGCACATCGCAGGACCGCTCGTACAGGTTGCGGTCGATGATCTCGATCATGTTGAGCGCGAGGTCGGCCAGCCGCTTGCCGTGCATCTCCTGCACCATGGCGCTGCCGGTGGAGGTCAGGTGATCGACCCTGGTCGCGATCTCCGTCCGAAGCTCCTTGGTGATCGAGTTCACCTGGCGCGAGATCTCCGACACCTCGTTCGCCACCACCGCAAACCCACGCCCCGCATCACCCGCGCGGGCCGCCTCGATCAGGGCGTTCATGGCCAGCATCTTGGTGCGCCGTGTGATGTCCTCGATCAGCGACACCTTCTTCGACGCCACATCGAGCACCTGCCGCGACAGGTCGAACAGCTCGTTCCCTGCAATGCTCATGTATCCCTCCGCGTGCGGCGTTGCACCGCGTGCCATGTTGCACGTTGGTAACATCTTGCGTGCAATGCGGGAGGATTCAAAGGAAAACGAACTTTTTTTCATTCGCACCAATGATCGTTTATTTCTTGATCAACGCTGCGCAGGTTGAAGGCAGCCAGGGATGAACAAGTGTGCATCTCCGCTCACAGCCGATCCGGAGCGTGTATGCACGCAACTTTCAACCAAATTCAAGGCAAAGTTTGAAAGCGAATCGAGTCGCCCGGCTCACTCCGGCGGGTGCTGGACCGTCAGCAGGCGGCCGATCGGCGGCTGCTCGATCACCGCCACGGCGCCGTCCGGCCAGCGCACCTCCACCTGCTCCACCTGGCGCAGGTCGCCGAGACCGAAATGGGCGACCGGCTCCATCTGGCAGAGATAGCCGGAGCCGGCGCAAACCGCCCGCATCTGCCGGCGCCTGCCGGCCGTGCAGGTGACGATGGCGCCGCGGGCCGGCGCCGCGTGCGCCGTCAACGGCTGCACCCGCAGCCACTGGTTGCCATTCGGCACCGGGCGGAACAGCGCCAGCGGCTGCGGGTGCGGCCCGCCATGGCCGACGATCAGTTCCAGCCGCCCGTCGCCGTCCAGGTCGGCCACCGCAGCCCCGGTGCCGAACCCCTTCGGCAGGGCGGCGTCGCCGGGATCGATCTCCTGCCATTCCTCGTGGCGCCACGCGAACAGGCGGTTGCGGTCGCCCTGGATGTTGAAGAACAGCTCCTCGTACCCGTCATTGTCGAAATCGGCGGCGATCACGGTGCCGACGCGGACGGGCATGGACAGTTCGGCATTGGCGGCATCGGCGAAGGCGCCGGTGCGATGGAGGAACAGCCGCTGCGAGCCCTCCCAGTTGGCCACCAGCAGGTCGAACTGCCCGTCGCCGTCGGCGTCCAGCGCCACCACGCCGCGCCCGGACTGCCGCGAGTCCGTCACCCCGCGCTCCTCGGCGATTTCCTCGAAGGTGCCGTCGCCGAGGTTGCGGAACAGGAAGTTGGGGCCGGCCTCGTTGCAGGCGAAGATGTCCATCCGGTCGGACAGCAGCGGCAGGCAGACCAGCCCGCGCCCGGCGGCGTAGCTGTCGATCCCCGCCTCCTCCGCCACGTCGCTGACGCGGCCGCGGCGGCTCAGCTCGTACAGGCGGAACGGCGCTCCGTCGCTCGCCACCACGATCCCGTAGCGCCCGGTGCCCAGCCGGTCGATGACCGCCACCGATCGCCCCGCGGAGGCATTTGCCACGGCGGCGTTCTCCGCCTGCGCCAGCAGGTCGAGCCAGCGGTCGCCGAAGCCGGCGAACAGCCGGTCGCCGGCGTCCTTCGGACCGGACGCGCGTTCGGAGTTCAGGATGTAGATCTCTTCCCGCCCATCGCCGTCCACATCGGCGGCGGCCACCCCCAGCGCGCAGCCGGCGGGATCGGCCAGCACGGCATCGGCGGTGTCGACCAGCCGCTCCCCGTCCCATTTCAGGACGAGGTTGGGCTCGGCGAAGCCGGTGACCACAACCTCCGCCACGCCGTCACCGTCAACGTCGGTGACCGCGATGCCGTTGGACGTGCGCGGCCGGTTGTCAGCGATCCGGTCCTGGCTGTCGAGAAACATGCCCTGCCCCCCTGTCGGCGCGCGAAAAACCGCCCGGCGCGCTCACCAACAGATACCGCCTGCGCGGTCGGGCGTAAACCCGGCCGGAGGGGGCGGGCTCCGGCCACACCGCCGGGCACGTCGCCGCACGGGCCGGTCAGCGGCGCTTGATGCCGCCCTTGGTCAGGGCGGCACCGCCGGCCGCCGCCTGCTTCAGCGGCGGCTTGGATTCCGCGTTGGCCGGTTTGCCGTCGGGCTTGCGCTCCTGGTCGGGCTGCGGCAGCTCGATGTTGACCTCCAGGGTCGAACAGTCGCCGCCGCGGTCCAGCTTCACCTCGACCTTGTTCTGGTCGATGTCCACATATTTGGCGATGACCGCGAGCAGCTCCTGCTGGAGCATCGGCAGATAATCCGGCCCGGAGCGTCCGACGCGCTCGTGCGCCATGACGATCTGCAGACGTTCCTTGGCCTGGGTCGCCGGAGTCTTGGCCGAGGAGCGGAAGAAGTTGAAGATGCTCATGCGCTCCTCCGCAGGAGCCGGTTGAACAGCCCCTTCTTCTCGGGCTTCACGAAGCGGTGCTCGACATCCTCACCGAGGAAGCGCCCGACCGCGTCCAGATAGGCCTGGCCGGCGTTGGACTTCTCGTCGAGGATGACCGGCATGCCGATGTTCGAGGCTCGCAGCACCGCCTGGCTTTCCGGGATGACGCCGAGCAGGTTGATCGACAGGATCTCCAGCACGTCATCTACCTTCAGCATCTCGCCCTTCTCCACCCGCTCCGGGTCGTAGCGGGTGAGGAGGAGCTGCTGGGTCACCGGCTCCATCCCCTGCTCGGCGCGGCGCGACTTGGCGTTGAGCACGCCCAGGATGCGGTCGCTGTCGCGCACCGACGACACTTCGGGGTTGGTCACGATGATGGCGTGATCGGCGAAGTACAGCGCCATCAGGGCGCCCTTCTCGATCCCCGCCGGGCTGTCGCAGATGACGTAGTCGAACTCCTTGACCAGCTCCTTCAGGATGCGGTCCACCCCGTCTTTGGTCAGCGCGTCCTTGTCACGCGTCTGCGAGGTCGGGAGGATGTAGAGGTTCTCCACCCGCTTGTCCTTGATCAGCGCCTGGTTCAGCTTCGCTTCACCGTTGATGACGTTGATGAAGTCGAACACCACCCGGCGCTCGCAGCCCATCACGAGGTCCAGGTTGCGCAGGCCGACGTC
Source organism: Azospirillum oleiclasticum (assembly GCF_013423485.1). Taxonomy (GTDB): domain Bacteria; phylum Pseudomonadota; class Alphaproteobacteria; order Azospirillales; family Azospirillaceae; genus Azospirillum; species Azospirillum oleiclasticum. Next base: position 67,721 of record NZ_JABFFR010000027.1, on the reverse strand, counting down.
GAAGTCGATCACCACCGTCTTGAAGCCGCGCAGGGCCAGCCCGGTGGCAAAGGCGGCGGACGACGTGGTCTTGCCGACGCCGCCCTTGCCGGAGGTCATGACGATGATCTTGCTCAAAGAGCGTCTCCCACTATCCTAGAGTTTCCCCGACACCGCAGCACACGCCCGACCGTGGCCCGTCACATGGCCTCGATCTGCAGATACCCGTCCTTCAGGCGGATCTGCACCGCCTTCTTCACCACCGCCTTGTCGATGTCCTCGCTGACCTGGTAGAGGCCGGAGATCGACACCAGCTCCGCCTCCAGGCTCTGGCAGAAGATGCGCGCGGCGCCGTCGCCCGAGACGCCGGCCAGCGCCCGGCCGCGCAGCGGGCCGTAGATGTGGATGTTGCCGTCGGCCAGCACCTCCGCCCCGTGCCCGACGGCGGCGGTGACGATCAGGTCGGTTTTCTCCGCATAGATCTGCTGACCGGAGCGGATCGGTTCGGTGATCATCAGGGCCGGGCGGAAGGCCGGCTCGGGCGGCGGGGCCGCCGGCTGCGGGGCGGCGCTGCGCGCGTCGGGGCGGGCCACCTCCAGCTTGGCGGCGCGGCCGGCCGGCATCGGCACCAGCCCGGCGGCGAGTGCCGCCTGCTGCACGGCGGGCGATCCGCCCTGGAAGCCGACCGGGAGCAGATGGTGCTCGCGCACGCCCTGGGCGAAAGCGGCGACGTCGAAGCCGCCCTCAAGCCCGGCCAGCTCCTCGAAATCGAGCACGACGGGCGCGTGCCGGAAGAAGTTGGGCGCCTGGCGGACCTTGCCGCCGAGCAGGGGGAAGAAGCTGGGAGACGCGGGGTCCAGCACCTTCAGCACCATCATGGTGAAGGAGTTCCCACGCAACTGGAACGGCACGTCCCGTTCGGCGACCTGACTGGCGCTGTTCACCGCCACCACCTTGACTGTTCCTGCCGATCGCCTGCCCTGCCGCCGGGCCGAACGGCCAACCCCCTGCCTTCCCGCGGCGAACCGACTCCGTGCGCCTTCTAGAGGGTGCCGCCGATCCGTTCAAGAGCTTCGCACGGCCGGCGGGGTGATATCCATGGTCCGGAATGCCGCGCCGGGCGGGATCCGTCCGTCATGGGTATCCCGCCCTGATCGGACGGTGTACCTCCAAAGTCTTGCGCCGGAATCGCAGCGCTCCCACAAGAAATAGTACCGAAACCGCACGAATGGAGCAAAGGGAATTCAGCCCGGCTGCGGCCGTCCGGCGCGCGCCACGGTGTCCGCGCGGTGGCGCTCGTACTCCTCCTCGCTCATCAGCCCGCGGTCGCGCATGGCGCGCAGCGCCCGCAGCGACTGGCGCAGCGTGTCGTCGCCGCTGCCGCTCTCCGCGTCGGTCTCGGCGCCGGCCGCCGCCGGGCGCGTCGCCACGCCGCGCACCGGTGGCCGGGCACCGTCCCCCCACACCGTGGTGAACCTCTTCGCCATGCCCGCCTCCATCGTCGTTGCGGCCCCCCACTGCGGCCCCCCACTGCGGCTCCCACTGCGGCAAAGCCACAACATCTTGTATTAATCTTTTTTGGCGACCGCAATTCCGGCTGACGGGCCGGGGTTGACCGCTTATGTTAAGTGTCACGAGGTCCATCCCGCGGCGAGGTCCGGCGTGAACGCTGAGTCCGTCTTCCCCCGTCTCACCGACCCGCCCGCGCGGCGGCCGGCAACGGATGGCTCCCCCGCACCGGCACGCCGGCCCGCTCCCGACATCGCGGATCGTCACGAACCTCCCCCTGCGGGAGGTTTTTTTGTGCCCGGTGACCAGCGCCCATCCCCATTTCATGAGGAGAGCGATATGGCCAAACGCCAGCCCAAGGGCAGCGCCGTCGCGTCCGTTCCGGACGGCAAGGTCCACCCGCTGTTCCCCCGCTCCGGCAATCCCGCCGGCTGGGATCCGCTGGGCGGGGACGACCGCCGCGACCAGAGCTATGTCCGGAAGGTCAAGCCGCAGAGCCCCAACCAGCAGACGCTGATGGAGGCGATCGCCGACCACAACATGGTGGTGGCTCTGGGGCCGGCGGGCACCGGCAAGACCTACCTCGCCATCTCCTCGGCCGTGGAGGCGCTGGAGGCCGGCCGCGTCGACCGCATCGTGCTGTCCCGCCCGGCGGTCGAGGCGGGGGAGAGCATCGGCTATCTGCCCGGCGACATGCACGAGAAGATGGCGCCCTTCCTGCGCCCGCTCTACGACGCGTTGGCCGACCGGCTCGGCGGCAAGCGGCTGCGCGCGCTGATGGCGGAGGGCACCATCGAGATCGCCCCCGTCGGCTTCATGCGCGGTCGCACCCTCAACAACGCCTTCGTGGTCATCGACGAGGCGCAGAACTGCACCTACGCGCAGATCAAGATGCTGCTGACCCGGCTCGGCTGGCATTCCACCATGGTGCTGACCGGCGACCCGGACCAGACCGACCTGCTCGACAACCTCTCCGGCCTCGCCGACATCGCCCGGCGGCTGGAGGCGGTGGACGGCATCGCCGTCGTCCGCCTGACCGACCGCGACATCGTCCGCCACCCGCTGGTGGCCAGCATGCTGACGGTGCTGTAGCCGCACCGCGTCGATGCCGGGACGGCGCCCGTCCCGGCATCGACGTTCCGCCCCCTTGACCGCGCGCGCCCGACCCCCCACTACTGCGGCATGAAAGCGCGCATCATCCGCATCGCCCTCGCCTCGGTCGCGGGGCTCGCCATCGCGGCGGGCATCGCCTGGTACCAGGTGAGGATGGCCGAAACCATGACCTCCGCCGGCAGTGCGGCGGTGGGCGGTCCCTTCACCCTGACCGACCACACCGGCCAGACGGTCACCGACACCACCTACCGCGGCCGCTGGGAGCTGATCTATTTCGGCTACACCTACTGCCCGGACGTCTGCCCCACCGAGCTGTCGGTGATCAGCCAGGCGCTCGACGCCATGGGCCCGGCGGCGGACAAGGTGCAGCCGCTCTTCGTCTCGGTCGATCCGGAGCGCGACACGGTGCCACACCTGGCCGGCTATGTGGGCCTGTTCCACCCACGGCTGGTCGGGCTGACCGGTACGCCCGAGCAGGTGGCCGCGGTGGCGAAGGCCTACCGCGTCTATTACGCCAAGGTGCCGGTGAAGGACGCAGGTCCGGAGAACTACACCATGGACCATTCGTCCTTCATCTACCTGATGGGTCCGGACGGCTCGTTCCGCGGCGTCTACCCCGCCGGGACCAAGCCGGAGGCGATCGCCGACGACCTGAAAAAACGTTTGGCCGGCTGACCAACCCGATGCGCGGCCGGCGGGACCAAGCGACGCAGCCCCCGCCAACCGCGGCGACAACGCTGGAATTCCAGCATATTCAAGCACTTGGGCGAGAGGTTTTGCCGCTTGACAGGGTAGAGCCCCGCCCGTATGGTCTCGCCGCTTTCGCGTGGCGGCGAGCCGACGGGGAACCCGAAGCGGTATGACCGAGGACAAGCCCCCTCATTCGTTGGATGAGCTCGAAGCCCGGCTGAGAAAGGCGCGCGGGGGAGAACTCGCCCGCAGCGCGGGCAAGGGCTCCCGTCTCGACCGGGCCAACCAGGGTCCGATCGGGGTGGCCTTTCGCATCGGGGCGGAGTTGGTGGCTGCCATGATCGTTGGCGTCGGCGGTGGGTATCTGATCGACCGCTGGCTCGGCACCTCGCCCTGGGGCCTGATCGGGATGTTCTTCCTGGGCGCCGCGGCGGGGGTACTGAATGTCTACCGGGCCGTTTCCGGGCTCGGCTTCGCCCCCGGCTACGGTCGGGTCAATAAGAACGAACCCCGGCGCCCCGACGGCGGCGACGCACTGTGAGCGAGGAACGACCTTGGATCCGCTGCACCAGTTCCAGATCAATCCCATCCTCCAAATCGTCATCGCCGGCTACGACGTGTCGTTCAGCAACTCGTCGCTGTTCATGGCGGTGGCCGCCGGCCTGATCTACGCGCTGCTGGTCCAGGGGATGAAGCGCCGCGCGCTGGTCCCCGGCCGGCTGCAGTCGATGGCCGAGATGTTCTACGAGTTCGTCGCCAACCTCGTGCGCGACAACGCGGGGCATGACGCCCGTCCCTACTTCCCGTTCGTGTTCGCGATCTTCATGTTCGTGCTGTTCGGGAACCTGATCGGGATGATCCCCTACACCTTCACCTTCACCAGCCACATCATCGTCACCTTCACGCTGGCCTTCGCCGTGTTCGTGTTCGTGACCATCCTGGCCCTGGTGAAGCACGGGATGCACTTCTTCACCTTCTTCATGCCGCACGGCGTGCCCATGTTCCTCGCCCCGATCCTGATCCCGATCGAGGTGATCTCCTACCTGATGCGCCCGGTCAGCCTCTCCATCCGACTGTTCGCCAATATGATGGCGGGCCACACGATGCTGAAGGTGTTCGCCGGCTTCACGGTGCTCATGGGTTCGGCGCTGGGCGCGCTCGGCTTCGCGGTCGGACTGGTGCCGCTGGCGCTCAACGTCGCGCTGACCGGCTTCGAGTTCCTGGTTGCGTTCCTGCAGGCCTATGTGTTCTCGATCCTGACCTGCCTCTACATCCGCGACGCGCTCGAACTGCACTGAGAGCGTCCGCGACCCGTCGTCACCCGTCCCTTCACAAACCGATCATCGAAAGAAGAGGAAGAGTATCATGGAAGCTGAAGCCGCAAAGTACATCGGCGCCGGTCTCGCGGTGGTCGCCCTGGCCGGTGTCGGTCTGGGCATCGGCAACATCTTCGCCAACCTGATCAGCTCGGTCGCCCGCAACCCGGCCGTCCAGCCGAAGGTTTTCCCGATCGGCATCCTGGGCTTCGCGCTGACGGAAGCGGTGGCGCTCTTCGCGCTCCTGATCGCGTTCCTGATCCTGTTCGCCTAAGGCCGACGCGGACGCGATACGCGGTTTGCGATTCGGCGCCGGTCCTCGACCACCGGCGGAAGCCGGTACCCCGTGTCCAGCACGGAGCCGGCTTTTCCAAAGGGTGGTCGGGTGACGGCGCCGTTTTCTTATGCCTTTGGGGGACCGATCATGCCGAACCTATTGGCCCTGGTGCGGCCTCACCGGTGGTCGGGCATCGCGGGCGTTGCGCTCGCGTCTCTCACCGTGACCGCCGGCAGCGCGCTCGCGGCGACCGCCGAAGCGCCGCACGGCGCCGAGCATGGCGGCGGCGGGCTGCCTCAGCTCAATCCGGCGACCTTCCCGACCCAGATCTTCTGGCTCGCCGTCACCTTCATCACGCTCTACTGGCTGCTCTCCAAGAAGGCCCTGCCGCGCGTCGCGGAGGTGCTGGAGGAGCGTCAGGAACGCATCTCCCGCGACCTCGGCAAGGCCGGCGCCCTCAAGGACGAGGCCGAGACGGTGATGGCCGGCGTCGAGAAGTCGCTCGCCGAGGCCCGCACCAAGGCGCAGGCCGAGATCGGCCGCGCGTCGGCGGAGATCGATGCGGCGAACAGCGCCCGGCAGCAGCAGCTGGCCGCCGACGTCGCCGAGCGGCTGCGCCAGGCCGAGGCCCGCATCCTCGCCGCCAAGCAGGACGCGGTCGCCAACGTCCGCTCCGCCGCGGCGGACATCGCCCGCGACGTCGCCGCCCGACTCGCCGGTGTCGACAGCGATCCGGCCAAGGCCGAGGCGGCCGTGGCCGCCGTGATGGAGGAGCGCGGCTGATGTTCTACACCGCCGAATTCTGGGTCCTTGTCTCCTTCGTCATCTTCGTGGCCCTGGTCGGCCGCAAGGTGTGGGCGATGGGAACCGGCATGCTGGACAGCCGCGCCGAGCGCATCCGCCAGGAGCTGGACGAGGCGCAGCGCCTGCGCGAGGACGCGCAGAGCACGCTGGCCACCTACCAGCGCAAGCAGCGCGACGCTCTGAAGGACGCGGAGGAGATCGTCGCCCGCGCCCGCGAGGAAGCCGAGCGCCTGCGCAAGCAGGCCGAGGCCGATCTCGAGGCGTCGCTGAAGCGCCGCGAGCAGCAGGCCATGGACCGCATCGCCCAGGCCGAGGCGACGGCGCTCGCCGAGGTCCGCAACCTGACCGTCGATCTGGCGGTCGCCGCCAGCCGGCGTCTGCTGACCGAGGGCATGGACGAGGCGCGCCAGCAGGCTCTGGTAGACCAGGCCATCGCCGACCTGCCGAAGGCGCTGCACTGACTAGGGACGGTTCCCGCAAGGTCCCCCGACAGGAACAGCCCCGGTGCACCCGCGCCGGGGTTTTTCTTTGTTTCCGGATGGGGGCCGGGCGGGGTACAATCGCCACACCCGTTCGACGTATCCAGTCCAGGCGGGGCCCGTCTTGGCGGGCGAGGGATCTGACCGGAACCGGAACGGTCCGGTGGCAAGCCACGCGCGAGGACGCGCGTACGGGAGACGGTGTGACGGTGGACGGCGCCTTGCCCCGGCTGGATGGCCCCAAGTCCGGCGCGCGCGGCTTGCGCGCGCGGCTCAACGACCTGTCCGTCACCGCCCGGATCGCGCTCGGCTTCCTGCTCGCCCTGGCGATGGTGCTGGTGCTGGCCCTGACCGGGGTGGCGACGCTCTACGGGGTCAGCCGCGATGTCGGTTCCTTCTCCCGCACGGCCGACCTGTCGCAGAGCGCGGCGGAGATCGACGTCGCCTTGCGCGGGCTGGAGGTCGCGGTGCGCGACCATCTGGCCGAGGGCGACCCCGACAGCCTCGGCGCGGCGCAGGACGCCCGCGACGGGCTGGAGCGTGCGCTGGAGCGGCTTGGCGCGGAGGCCACCGACGCCGACGACCGACGCGACGTGGAAGGCGCCCGCGCTGCGCTCGGCGCCTACTGGACGGGCGTCGGCCGCATCCTCGACCTGCGCCGCGAGCGCACCGCCCTGCTCTCGGGGCAGCTCGAACCGCAGGTGCAGACCATCCGCGACCGGCTGGGCGCGCTGAAGGCCTCCGGCGGCATCGATTCCGCGACGCTGGCCGGCGACGCCGCCATCGCGGTCACGCTGATGCAGGATCACCTCGTGCGCTTCGTCGAGCGGCGCGACGCCGTGGAGGGTGAGCGCATGCGCGGCCAGCTTGCCGCCGCGCGCGGCCGGCTGGTGGAGATGAACCGCTACCTGTGGGTGCCCGGCACGCAGAAGCTGATCACCGAGGTGGACGGGCTGCTGACCGCGACCGCGGCCACGCTCGACCGCGTGGAGGAGCTGCTGGTGGCGGAGGATTCCGTGCGCGCCGACGCGCTTCTGCCCAACGCCGCGGCGCTGGCCGAGCATGGCGCCGCGCTGCGCCATCGGGCCGACGCCGACGCGGCGGCCCTGCGCGACGGGCTGGCGGCCGGCAGCGCCGATTACCTGCGCATCGCGCTGTGGATCGGCGGTGTGGTGGTGCTGGTCGGGCTGCTGACGGTCTGGTACGTGGTGCGCAGCGTCAGCCGGCCGATGCGGGCGATGGCGACGGCGGTCACCTCGCTGGCCGCGGGCGGCAGCGGCGTCGCCCTGCCCGCCCTGGTGCGCGGCGACGAGCTGGGCGACCTCTCGCGGTCGGTGCTCGCCCTGCGCGCGGTCGCGGAGGAGCAGGAACAGAGGCGCGCGCTCGCCGAGGCGGACCTGGACCGGCTCCGGCGGGAGGCCGACGCCTTTCAGCAGGAGCTGATCGACGAGAGGGAGCGGGCCGAGGCCGCCAACGGCGCCAAGACCGATTTCCTCGTCAACATGGGCCACGAGCTGCACGGCCCGCTCACCGACATCGTCCACCACAGCCAGTCGCTGATGAGCGAGCTGCACCGGCTCGGCGTCGGCGAGCTCGCCAACGACGTGGACATGATCCAGTGGTCGAGCGAGCAGCTCGTCGGCCTCGTCGATTCGATCCTCGACTACGCGAAGATCGAGGCCGGCACCATGGACATCTGCCTGCAGGACTTCGACGTCGGCCGGCTGACCACCGAGGTGCGCGAGCGGCTGATGCCGCTGGCCGACCTGCACGGCAACGAGCTGGAAGTCGCCGCCTCCCCCGGCCTGGGCGGCATGCAGTCGGATTTCGGCAAGGTTCGGCAGGTGCTCCTGAACCTGCTCGACAACGCCTGCAAACACACCAGCGGCGGCCGTGTCGTCCTGTCGGCGGAGCGCCTGGAGCGCGACGGCCGCTCCTGGCTGCGCTTCGCCGTCGCCGACACCGGTGCCGGATTCCCGCCGGAGCAGGCGCAACGCTTCTTCCAGCCCTTCGTGAAGGGCAGCACGGTGAACGGCGCCCGCAAGGGCGGCGCCGGGCTCGGCCTCACCCTTGTGGCGCATTACTGCGCCATGCTCGGTGGCGCGATCGAGCTGGCCAGCACCCCCGGCCGCGGAACCCGTGTCACGGTGCTGCTGCCGGCCGTCTATCGGGAGGATGACGGGCGTCGCCGCCTGCGCATCGACGCCCTTGACCAGCCCGCCGGCCGGCCCCTGCTGACGGTGATGGAGACGCTGCCCGCCGCGTGACCCTGACATGGGCGCGCTCATGTGGTCGAGTCATTGACGTTGACGTAAACGTCATCAAACACTACGCTTCCGCCCCATCGCACCGAACGAGCGGCCACGAGAGCCGCCGCGGAACCGGGAGGAACGCATGACCAGAACGCGCGCCTGTTGCGCCGCCCTCGCCCTTGCCCTGTTGTCGCTGCTGCCGGCCACCCCCGCCCTGGCCGCCGGCGACAGCCGCACCCTCACCTACCGCATCCTGATGGGCGACGACCCGATCGGCACGGAAACCGTCACGATCGAGCGTCAGGGACCCCGCACCCGTGTGACGGTCGAGGCGAGCACCCGGGTGACGATGCTGTTCATCACCTTCCGCTACGACCACAAGCGCGAAGAGCTGTGGGAGGGCGGCACGCTGGTCTCGGTCACGACCAGCACCGACGATGATGGCACGCCCCACAGGCTGGAGCTCCGCCGGGCCGGTGCCGGATTCCGACTGACCGCGGACGGTAAGGACGCCGACCTTCCCGCCGACGCCTTGCCCCTCACCCTGTGGACGCCGGCGGTGCTGAAGCATCCGTTGCTGCTCTCCGTCATCGACGGCAGCCGCTACCGGGTGGCGGCGCGACCCGTCGGCCGCGAGACCGTGGAGGCCGCCGGCCGCAAGACCGACGCCCAGCACCACCGCATCGACGGCGACGTCGAGCGCGACCTCTGGTACGCCGACGACGGCACCCTCCTGATGACGCGCTTCCGCCGCAGCGGCTACGACATCACCTACGCGTTGAAATAGTCTCAGTCCGGCGACTGGCCGTACTTCATCCGCCGCATCTTCTCCGCCACCCGCCCGATCTCGTCGGCGGGCAGCAGGGGCGGATCGCCCAGCAACAGGGCGTAGGTGTATTGCCGGGCGAGCGTCTCGACCTCGACCGCCAAGGCCAGCGCCGCTTTCGGGTTGCGGCCCAGCACGATCATGCCGTGATGGCCGAGCAGACAGGCCATCCGCCCGTCGAGCGCCGCCAGCGCGTGGTCGCTCAGTTCCTGCGTGCCGAAGGTGGCGTAGGGGGCGCAGCGGATCGAATCGCCCCCGGCGAGAGCCACCATGTAGTGGAAGGCGGGGATGCCGCGCCCGTGCACCGCCAGAGCGGTGGCGAAGGTGGGGTGCGCGTGCAGCACCACATCCACGTCGGTCCGCGCCTGCAGGATGTCGCGGTGGAAGCGCCATTCCGAGGAGGGCCGCCGCCCCTCGCGCGCCGACCACGCCCCATCGAAGCCCATGGCGACGATGTCCTCCGGCTCCGTCTCGTCGTAGGGCAGGCCGGACGGGGTGATCAGCAGCCCGTCGCCGTGGCGGACCGACAGGTTGCCGGACGCCCCCTGGTTCACGCCCGACCGGTTCATGGCGAGGCAGGTGTCGATGATAGCGCGGCGGAGGGGGAGGTCGTCGGCGGTCGTCATGCGCCGAACGAGCCACGCCCCGCCCCCGCTGTCAAGCCTGGGCCGGAGCGGCTACACTCCGCGCGACAAAGGTCGCGGGAGGCTCGCGGTGGCACGGGGACGGTCCCATCGTCGGCGGATCGGCGTCATCGGCTGGCTGGGCTTCGCCGGAGCCGGCCTCGCCGCGATCGGCCTTGCCGGCACGATCCTGGTGCTCCTCGTCCCGGTCGAGCGGTTGGATGCCGAAGGCCGGGTGATCGGCGAGATGCCGCCCGCCTTCACGGTCGGGCTGCTGATGCTGGTGGCCGGGTTGGCCGTCCTCACCGCGGCGATGCTGGCGGCTGTGCTGCGGCGGGCGCGGCGGCGCTGGACGCGCCTCGGTTCCTAACCGGCATCCTCGCCACCGGCCATCCGCCCGCGCGCCAGGATGTAGAGGCGCAGCGCCTCGGCCTCGGCGCTCCACAGGGCGGCTTCCTTGGCGCGGACGATGCTCTGCTGCCGGCCCTTCAGAACCTCGGGGTTGGACTCGACGATGGCCTTGCGTTCGGCCTGCGGCATCTTGTCGCCGGCGGCGACCAGCCGCTCGTGCTGCACCGCCTCGCGGTGGGCGTTGTTGGCGTCCTGGTAGTCGGCGCGGGCGCGGGCCAGGGCGGCGTTGCGGCGGGCGTCGTGGTAGCGGACGATCAGCGCCTCCACGCTGGCCCCGGACAGCTCCCCCTCGGTCAGCGCGCGCGCCGCCGGCGTCTCCTTGCCCTCGTCGTCCATCGCCGTCCCTCCCTGCCCTGCGGCGCCACCGGCGCGTTCAGCGCTGCATGCCACCGGCTGTGCCGGCACGCAACCGCGTGATCACGCGACCAGCCCGGCTGCGACCATCCGCCGGGCCTCCTCCAGATCCTCCGGCCGGTTGGTGTTGAAAAAGGGGTCGACCGGCTTGGCCGGGAAATCGGCGACGGCCAGCCGGTGACGGCCGGCCCAGGCGGCGACTTTGCGCACGCCCTCCTCCACCAGCGCCCGTCGCAGGTCGGCGGCCAGCGCCACGGGCCACAGGCCGAACACCGGATGGTCCCGACCGGCCGACCGCGCGCAGGCGATGTCGGCCCCGTCCGTCTCCACCGCGCGCAGCAGCCGGTCCACCAGATCCGGCGGCAGGAAGGGCGAGTCGGTGGCGACGCTCGCCACCCAGCGGCAGCCTGGCGCCTGTTCCGCCGCCCATTCCAACCCCGTCAGCACGCCGGCCAGCGGCCCCGCGAAGCCCTCCACCACATCCGGCACGACCGGCAGGCCGTACGCGGCGAAGCGCGCCGGGTCGCCATTGGCGTTGAGCACGAGAGGCCCGACCTGCGGCCGCACCGTCGCCAGGATGCGCTCCAGAATCGTGCTGCCGCCGAGCCGGCGCAGGCACTTGTCCCCGCCGCCCATGCGGCGCGACAGGCCGCCGGCCAGCAGCACGCCCGCGACAATTCCGCGCACGCTGGCCCCTGTGACGTCCGGCTGTGGGTTCATGACCCTCAGAGTGACTGGTACGCGGAGCCTCGGCAATAGGCTGTCACAGGCCGCACCGTCATAGGCATTTATGACTTTCGGTTGAGGAAGATCGGCTATCATACCCAGGTATGCAGGCCTCTATTCCGCATTGCATTGGCATAAAGTTTTCGCATCATAGGCAATCTAATTAGCCCGCAAACACGTATTTCAAGCTGTTATATCGTCCCGCCCGCCACCAACGGACCGGACGCCGCCCGCCTGACCAGCCCACGCACGCCGAGGAAAGCGCCGATCATGACGAATACCCGAACCGACAGCGATCATCACCGCTCACGCCTTGCCGTTTTCGGGATCGACGATGCGCTTGTTCGCCGGCTGGGCCGGCATCGCGACTGGGCCGAACGGAAGCTGCCCGCGCTGCTGGAGACCTGGCACGGGCTGTTCGCGGCTTGGCCGGAGATCCAGGCGGCGCTCCGAAATCCCAATGTCCACAAGGTGCGCGTGGAGCATTGGGTGCGGGTGGTGTCGGGGCAGGTGCATGAGGGATTCGAAGACTCGGCGCGGCGGCTCGCCATAGCCTTCTACGAGAACGGGGTTCCCGCCTACGCCGTGGCCGTCTGCCACCACACGGTGTCGCGCGCCATCGCCCGCGAATTGGGGCTGGACTCGCCGCGGACCGGCGGCTTCTTCGGCTCCGGACGCCGCGAGCGGGAGGAGCGGGATGCCCTGAGGCAAGCCCTGGACAGCATGGCTTGGTTCGACCTGGAGGTGCTGCTGGAGACCTACACCCTGTCCGAGCGGACCGCCAGGCAGGCCGCCATGACCCGCCTCGCCGACCAGTTCGAGCGCAGCGTGAAGGGCGTGGTGGAGGCGGTGGCGAGTTCGGCCGGCGACATGAAGGCGGCGGCGTCCGCCCTGTCCGCCACCGCGCAGCAGACCTCGCAGCAGGCGATGTCCGTCGCCTCGTCGGCGGAGGAGGCGTCGGCCAGCGTCAGCACCGTGGCCGCGGCGACGGAGGAGCTGAACGCCTCGATCCTGGAAATCGGCCGGCAGGTGCATCTCTCCTCCGCGATCGCTGGCGAGGCGGTGCGGCAGGCCTCCGCCACCAACGGCATGATGGAGGCACTGGCGGCCGCGGCGCGGCAGGTGGGCGATGTGGTGAACCTCATCAACTCCATCGCCGGTCAGACCAACCTGCTGGCGCTGAACGCCACCATCGAAGCCGCGCGCGCCGGGGAGGCCGGCAAGGGCTTCGCGGTCGTCGCCAGCGAGGTGAAGCAGCTCGCCAACCAGACCGCCAAGGCCACCGAGGAGATCCAGGCCAAGGTGGCGGAGATCCAGCAGTCCAGCTCCGGTGCGGTCGGCGCCATCCAGGAGATCGGCCGCACCATTGGCCGCATGGACGAGATCGCGTCGGGCATCGCCGCCGCCGTCGAGGAGCAGTCGGCCTCCACCCGCGAGATCGCCGGCAGCATCCAGCAGGCCGCGCACGGCACCCAGTCCGTCACCGCCGTGATCGGCGAGGTCAACCGGGCGGCGACCGAGACCGGGGCTGCCGCCACCCAGGTGCTGGGTGCCGCCGGCACCCTGACCGACGAGGCATCCCGCCTGCGCCACGAGGTCGGCGCCTTCCTGTCCACGGTGCGCGCCGCCTGAGACGAGGGCGGCGCCGGATCCGGTGCGGCGTCCGGTGCAGGCGCCGCCCTACATACGCGGCTTGCCAGCCTTCGGCAGATAGCGCGTCAGTTCGCCGCCGCAGCTCCGGGTGACCCGGGCGTACTCCTCCGCGCTGTCCACCTGCCGCTGACGGCGGTCGCGCTCGCGCGTGAACTCCTGCATCGCCAGTTTCAAGGCCGCGTCGATGGGCTGGCGGATGGCGGCCATGGCCTGTTCCTGGGTGCGCCGCCGCACCGTGCCGACGCGCTGCACCACCGCTTCCAGCCGCTGCTGGATGCGCGGGATGAACTCCTTCAGCAGCATCTCGTCCACGGCGATGTGCTTCATCTCGTGCCTCAGGACCTCGCCGTGGATGCAGCTTTCCCGCGGGAGTTCGCGCGCCACGAAGAGGCGGCGCTCCTGGAAGCCGAAGGTGACCGCCAACGTGGCGGGGGCACCGCACACGTCGCCGTTGGCGAGCGACCGGAACATGGCCCGGAACTGCGACTCCTCGCCGTAGCGCGCGTGCGCCAGCCCCAGGATGTGGCCGTTGGACCGCCCGGCCGGTCCCGGCGCGCGGCCGGGAATGGTCGCCAGTTCGGCGATGGTGCGCGTGTGGTCGCGGAGGAGGGGGGCGATCTGCGGCGTGACCTTCACCCGCGGCGGATCGAAGGCCGGGCAGACCACGCCGGCCAGGGCCGGAGCCGTCGATAGCCACAGCGCACCGGCCGCGAGCAGCGGCAGGGCAAAGGTGCAGGCGGGTCTACGACGCATGGGCATACCCGGAATGTCGGCGATCCCCCGCGCCAGGGCAAGTGGGGTACCGGGCGCTGTCGCCGGCGCCCGCCGGACCGGTCAGGACGGGTAGAGGAAACGCATCTTCAGCGTGCCGCCGACCGCCCGCAGCTGCGCCCGCAGATCGTCGTTCTCATGGTGCCCCTCCACATCGACGACGACATAGCCGAGCTTCGGATCGGTCTGCAGATATTGGCCCGCGACCTTCAGGTTGTGGGACTCCAGGATCTTGAAGATGCCGTTCAGCACGCCCGGCGTGTTGTGGTGCACGTGCAGGAAACGGGTGGAGCCGGGACGCACGGGGAGCGCCACCTGCGGGAAGTTCACCGCCCCCAGGGTCGAGCCGTTGTCGGAATACTCGGTCAGCTTCTGCGACACCTCGGTGCCGATGTTGGCCTGCGCCTCGCCGGTGGAGCCACCGATGTGCGGGGTCAGGATGACGTTCGGCAGACCGCGCAGCGGGCTCACGAACTCCTCCTTGTCGCTGCCGGGCTCCTCCGGGAACACGTCCACCGCCGCTCCCAGCAGACGGCCGCTGCGCAGCGCGTCGGCCAGGGCGCCCACATCCACCACCGTGCCGCGGGCAAGGTTCAGGAAGAAGCTCTTCTTCTTCATGGCGGCGAACTGCGCCGCACCCATCATGCCCTTGGTCTGCGGCGTCTCCGGCACATGCATGGTGACGACGTCGGAGACCTCCAGCAGCCCCTCCAGCGAGTTGCAGGGCCGGGCGTTGCCGAGCGCCAGCTTCTTCACCACGTCGTAGAAGCGCACCTGCATGCCCATCGCCTCGGCCAGCACCGACACCTGCGTGCCGATGTGGCCGTAGCCGACGATGCCCAGCGTCTTGCCGCGGATCTCGTAGCTGTCCTTGGCCGACTTCGACCAGCCGCCGGCGTGCACGTCCCGCGACTTGTCGGGGATGCCGCGCATCAGCATGATGATCTCGCCGATCGCCAGTTCCGCCACCGAACGGGTGTTGGAATAGGGGGCGTTGAACACCGGGATGCCGCGGTCGCGCGCCGCGGCGAGATCCACCTGGTTGGTGCCGATCGAGAAGCAGCCGACGCAGAACAGCCGCTGCGCCGCTTCCAGCGCGCGCGCCGTGAGCTGGGTGCGCGACCGGATGCCGAGGATGTGGACCTGGCCGATCCGCTCGACCAGCTCGTCCTCGTCCAGCGCGTGGGGAAGGCGGGTCACGCTGCTGTAGCCGCGCTCCTTGAATTCCCGTTCCGCGTTGTCGTGGATACCCTCGAGCAGGAGTACCTGGATGTTTTCCCTGGGCTTGGAGACTTTGCTCACGGCGGGCACCCGTGTTGGTGGTGGGCGTTCGAACGCGGCGCAAAGTAGCGCCGTGACGGACCATTGTCACGGCCTTCGGCGGTGCGGTATGCCAGACACGCAACGAAGCGGGAGGATCGTCATGGCCGGGACCGTCACCATCTATCACAACCCGCGCTGCGGCAAATCGCGCCAGACCCTGGAACTGCTGCGCCAGCGCGGACTCGAGCCCGTCGTGATCGAGTATCTGAAGACCCCGCCGACCGCCGCAGGGCTCGCCGCCATCCTCGCCAAGCTGGGCAAGCGGCCGGGCGACATCCTGCGCGCCAAGGAGGCGGCGGAGGCCGGCGTCTCCCCCGACCTGCCCGACGACGCCCTGATCGCCGCCATGGTCGCCAACCCCATCATCATCGAGCGGCCGATCGTGGTCGCCGGCGATCACGCGCGTGTCGGCCGCCCACCGGAATCGGTGCTGGAGATCCTGTGAAATCGCAGGGTTCCGTCGCGGCCTGCGTAATTAAGATTCCGGTCATCGTTGCCCGGCAAGCTGGACAGGATCGCTGAACCTCTCAACGTTCCGCCACGCCCGTGTCGAGCATCGCCGCCCTTCCGCCTCCCTCATCCCCGCCGACCCAGTCCGGGTTGGCGGTGATTCGGAAGTTGCTGACCAGCGACGCCCTGCCCGTCACCCCCGTCCGCCCGATTCCCGGCCAGGAACAGCGCCGCTCCCGCCCCGAAGTCGAGGCCACGGACGAGGCGCTGCAAGGTGCGCGCGGCAGCGCCGGTGCCGCCGCCCGCGGCCGCTCGGGCGAAGCGGACGGCACCGCGTCCGACGGCGGCCATGCCGGCCGCAACGCCGATCGTCCGGTCACCGGCTCCGCCGCCACCCCCACGGCCGGGCCCAGCACCGCCTTCATGGCACAGGCCATCCATCAGGAGATGCTGGGCAGCGGCCTGACCATCGAGCCGTGGGACACCGCCATCGCCGCCTACCGCCGCGCCGAATCCGGCGCCCCCGCCGGCTCGCTGGTCAGCAGCGTCTCGGTCTGACCCGCGGCGCTCAGGGCTTCAGCACCACCTTCACGCAGCCGTCCTGCTTGTCGCGGAAGGTCTTGTACATGCCGGGACCCTCCTGGAGCGGCACGGTGTGGGTGATCACGAAGGATGGATCGATCTGCCCCCGCTCGATCCGCTTCAGCAGATCGTCGGTCCAGCGGTTCACATGGGTCTGCCCCATGCGCCAGGTCAGCCCCTTGTTCATCGACGCCCCGAACGGGATCTTGTCCACCAACCCGCCATAGACGCCGGGGATCGACAGAGTGCCGGCGGGGCGGCAGACGTAGATCATCTCGCGCAGCACATGCGGGCGGTCGGTTTCCAGCATCACCGCCTGCTTGGCGCGGTCGTACAGGGAATCGAGGGTGGCGGTGGCGTGCGCCTCCATCCCAACGGCGTCGATGCACTTCTCCGGCCCCATGCCGCCGGTCAGCTCGGCCAGACGCTCCACGACGCTTTCGGTCTCGAAATTGATGACGGTGGCCCCGCCCGCCTCGGCCATGGTCAGCCGTTCCGGCACCCGGTCGATGGCGATCACCTGGCGGGCGCCCAGCAGCACGGCGCTGCGGATCGTCATCTGCCCGACCGGGCCGCAGCCCCAGATGGCCACCGTGTCGGTCGGCTGGATGTCGCACTGGGCCGCCGCCTGCCAGCCGGTGGGGAAGATGTCGCTGAGGAACAGCAGCTGCTCGTCGCTCAGCCCCTCGGGCACCTTGATGTGGGTGTGGTCGGCAAAGGGAACCCGCAGATATTCCGCCTGCCCGCCCGCGTAACCGCCGGTCAGGTGGGTGTAGCCGAACAGCCCCGCGGTGGTATGGCCGAACAGTTTGTCCGCGACGCTCTTATTGCGGTTCGTGCGCTCGCAGACGGAGAAGTTGCCGCGCCGGCACTGGTCGCACTCGCCGCAGATGATGGTGAAGGGGATGACGACCCGGTCGCCCTTCTTCAGGTTCGTGACGCCGCGCCCGACCTCGACCACTTCGCCCATGGTCTCGTGGCCCATCACATCGCCCGATTCCATGCCCGGCATGAATCCGTCGTAGAGATGCAGGTCCGAGCCGCAAATGGCGCAACTCGTCACCCGGATGATCGCGTCGCCCGCATCCTCGATCGTCGGGTCGGGAACGGTGTCGTACCGGATGTCCTTCTTGCCGTGCCAGCACAGGGCCTTCATAGCCGTTCTCCCCCAGCGTCGATCGCGTCGGGAAGAGAACCGCGGCGTTCCGGATCCGGTTCCGGAGCTGGTCTTCCGCTCAGTGGGGGGCGGGAGGCACCGGGGCGCCCGCGGGAGCGCCCCGGCCGCTCTCCATCACGCGGCGCGGATGGTGGAGATGAACGCCTCGACCTCATGACGGAGCGTCGCCGCGCCTTTGGACAGCCCGTTCGCGGAGCCCAGCACCTGGGTCGCCGCGGACCCGGTGTCCGCCGCCGCCTGGTTCACACCGGCGATGTTGGAATTGACCTCCTGCGTCCCACGGGCGGCCTGCTGAACGTTCGACGAGATGTCGCGCGTCGCCGCCCCCTGCTGCTCCACGGCGGCGGCGATGGCCGCGGAGATCTCGTTGAGGTGCCGGATGGTGCCCTCGATGCTCTCGACCGCGGTTTTGGCTCCGCCGGTCGCGGCCTGGATTTCGCCGACCTTCGCCTGGATGTCGTCGGTCGCCTTGGCGGTCTGGTTGGCCAGCGCCTTCACCTCCGACGCGACGACGGCGAAGCCTTTGCCGGCGTCGCCCGCCCGTGCCGCCTCGATGGTCGCGTTGAGCGCCAGCAGGTTGGTCTGCCCGGCGATCGAGTTGATCAGCCCGACGACATCGCCGATCTGCTGGGCGGCCGCGACCAGGCCGGCCATCATGTCGGCGGTGCGCTTGGCCTCCTGCACGGCCTGGCTGGCGATCTGGGTCGAGCTGGACACCTGCCGGCCGATCTCCTGGATCGACGCCGAAAGCTCCTCGGTCGCCGTCGCCACCGTCTGGACGTTGGCCGACGCCTGCTCGGACGCCGATGCGACCACCATGGCCTGTCGGCTCGCTTCCTCGGCCGTGGCGGACATCGAGGTTGCCGCACCCTGCATCTCGGTCGCGGCCGTGGCGACGGTCTCGACGACCCCCTTCACGCTCGACTCGAAGGAGTTGGCAAGCCGCAGCATCGCCGACCGGCGCTCCTCCTCGGCCTTGGCCTTGAGAGCCTCCTGCTCGACGCGGAGCCGCTCCATCTCGACGGCGTTCTCCTTGAACACCTGGACCGCGGCCGCCATCCGGCCGATCTCGTCGCCGCGATCGCGGGAGGGCACCTCGACCACCCGGTCGCCACCCGCGAGCCGGGTCATCACCTCGGTGATCCGCTGCACCGGAACGCTGATGCCGCGCGCCAGCAGGAAGCCCAGCAAGGCCGACACCGTAAGCGCGAGCCCCATGCCGATCCAGGTTCCCATCGACGCGTCGGTCAGCGCCGCCGTCTCCGCGGCCGACCGGCCCGCCAGCAGGTCGCTTTCCACCTTGCGGAACTCGGCCGCGATCCGGCGCAGCTCGTCGAACGCCGCCTTGCCGGCGCCGCCGGCCTCCATGTCGCGCGCCTGCTGGACCGTCGCCGGGTTGCCCATCAGGGCGATCTCCCGCTCGGCCACATCCTTCTGCCAGCGCCCGATGGCCGCCTTGAGCTCGTCCACGCGCCGCTGCTGGGCCGGGTTGTCGGCCGTCAGCCTCTTGATGGCCGACAACCCCTCCCCCGCCTGCTTGGCGCCGGCGTGGTAGGGATCGAGAAACTCGCTCTTGCCCGCCACCAGATAGCCACGCAGACCGGTCTCCTGCCCGACCATGCCGGCCACCACGGAATCGATGCCGTCAAGAACCTGGTAGGTGTGCGTGTTCCAGGCGCTGGTTTCGCGGACGGTGGATATGTTGGCGTTGATGTAGATGCCCATGGCGGCGACGATGATCAGAACCCCCACGAAGGACATCCCGATCTTTGTCCTGATGGACAGCCTGTTCAAAATCTGACCCATGACCCGTCCCTACCTCATTTTTGCCCAGCCCACGATGGCTGGAAACGAGACGATAAGGCATCGGTCCGCTGCGAGTCGCGCAGAATCCCCGTGATTCAAAAAAGGCAATTCAATATATTCTACTCGAAAGGCGATTTTCTTTACCAATAAACCCGATCACAGGCGCATATATTTAAATTTCTCAGATTTGTCATATTATTTCTTCACTGAACAAGAATCGTTCCATCCCGATTTCTCGATGATCTCGGCATTCGCTTGGAAACGGCGCATTCACAGGAGTGCTGCCCGCTCCATCATCATCCACGGCACGGCAAAGAAGCCGGGCCGTTGCGAAAAGTGGCTGAAAAAGCTGGATCCCCGCCCCCGCAGGGATGACGGATCCTGGGTTGCGCGCGGCGATCATGCGATCGTCAAACAGGCTCTCGACAATCGTTCGACAGTCAACCCGACATGATTCGACACGCTTGGATTTCATCGTCGGAAAAGCGGGGCTCCAGGCCTTTCAGGACGTTGTGGCGACGGCCGTGATCCCCCGCCGGGCCAGGGATGAAGGAGCCCGGAATCCGCTCCGGTGCATGCGCCTGCCCCGCCCGGACCTTACGGATCGCCCTTGCGCTTGCCCGTCAGCGCGGCGATCACGCCGTGGAAGGTGCGGACCTCCTGCTCGGTCATCCGCATCCGCTCGAAGGCGTTGCGCAGGGTCCGCACCATCGACGGGCGCTTCTCCGGAGAGGTGAAGAATCCCGTACGGTCGAGCGCGCCTTCCACATGCTCGAAGAAATTCACCAGCTCCGCCTTGGTGGCCGGGCGCGTCTGGCCGGTGTGCAGCAGCTCCGCCGGCGGGACATCGCCGGTCTGGAACCACTCGTAGCCGATCAGCAGCACCGCCTGGGCGAGGTTGAGGGAGGAGAAGGACGGGTTGAGCGGCACCGTGATCAGCGTTTCCGCCAGCGTCAGGTCGTCGTTGACGAGGCCCGTCCGCTCCGGCCCGAACAGCACGCCGACCTTGTGGCCGGCGGCGTAGTGCGCGCGCATCCGCTCCGCCGCAAGTCGTGGGGTGACGAACTCCTGGATCATGCCGCGGGTGCGCACGGTGGTGGCGAACACCACCTCCAGGTCGGCCACCGCGTCGGCCGTGCTGTCGAACAGCCGGACGCCGTCCAGCACCAGGTCGGCCCCCGACGCCGCCGCCTGCGCCTTCTCGTTCGGCCAGCCGTCGCGCGGGCGGACCAGCCGCAGCTCGGTCAGGCCGCAGTTCAGCATGGCGCGGGCACAGGCGCCAATGTTCTCGCCGAGCTGGGGCTCCACGAGCACGATGGTCGGCCCGCCCAGGATGGACGGCCGGTTCGGATCCTTGCCGGAGGTCATGCCCTGCCCTTCCCGTCTTCCCGCCCGCGGATGCTCAGCCCCGCGGCGCCACGCCGTCGCGCAGCAGCTTGAAGGTGTAGCTGTCCACCAGCGCCTCGGTGGACGCCTCGATGATGTTGGTGGACACGCCCAACGTCGACCACTCCGACCCGTCGCCATTGCGGCTGCGGATCAGCACCCGCGGCATGGCCGCCGTGCCGGCGGTCGCCGCCAGGATGCGCACGCGGTAATCGACCAGCTTCACCCCGCGGATCAGCGGGTAGGTGGATTCCAGCGCCTTGCGCATGGCTTGGTCGAGCGCGTGCACCGGGCCGTTGCCGTCCGCCACCTCGTGCCGCACCTGGTCGCCGATCTTGACGCGCACCACCGCCTCGGACTCCACCACCAACTCGCCCTTGGCGTTGTAGCGGCGCTCGTCGGTGACGTGGAAGCGCTTCAGCTCGAAGAAGGCGGGGACCTTGCCGAGCTCCCGCCGGGCCAGCAGCTCGAAGCTCGCCTCCGCCGTGTCGTAGGCGTAGCCGGCGGTGTCCCGCTGTTTCACCAGATCCACCAGACGGGGCAGCCGCGCGTCGGCCGGGTCGATGTCCAGCCCCATCTCGCGCAGGCGGGCCAGGATGTTCGAGCGGCCGGCCTGGTCGGAGACCACGATCTGCCGGCGGTTGCCCACCGTCTCCGGCGCGATGTGCTCGTAGCAGGCGGGGTCCTTCTCCACCGCCGACACATGCAGCCCGCCCTTGTGCGCGAAGGCCGAGGCGCCGACATAGGCCGCGTGCCGGTTGGGCGCCCGGTTGAGCCGCTCGTCCAGCGCCCGGCTGACCTCGGTCAGCAACCCCAGATCCTCCGCCCGGACGCCGGTGCGGAAACCCATCTTCAGCATCAGCGTCGGGATCAGCGCCACCAGATTGGCGTTGCCGCAGCGCTCGCCCAGCCCGTTCAGAGTGCCCTGGATCATCCGCGCACCGGCACGCACCGCGGCCAGCGAGTTGGCGACGGCGTTCTCGGTGTCGTTGTGGCAGTGGATGCCCAGCCGGTCGCCGGGGATGCCGTGCTCGTGCACCACCGCGTGCACGATCTCCTCGATCTCGTGCGGCAGGGTGCCGCCATTGGTGTCGCACAGCACGACCCAGCGGGCACCGGCCTCATAGGCGGCGCGCACGCAGGACGCGGCGTAACCGGGGTTGCGCTTGTAGCCGTCGAAGAAATGCTCCGCGTCGAACAGCGCCTCGCCTTTGGCCGCCTTGGCGGCGGCGACGCTGTCGCGGATCAGCTCCAGATTCTCCTCCCGCGGGATGGCGAGCGCTACGTCCACATGGAAGTCCCAGGTCTTGCCGACCATGCAGACGGCCGAGCAGCGCGCGTTGAACAGCCCCGCGAGGCCTGGATCGTTGGCCGCACTCCGCCCCGGCCGCCGCGTCATGCCGAAGGCGGTGAAGGTGGCGCGGGCGAGCGTCGGCGCGTCGGACCCGAAGAAGCGGTCGTCGGTCGGGTTGGCCCCGGGCCAGCCGCCCTCGATGTAATCGATGCCGAGACGGTCCAGATCCTGGGCAATGGCGATCTTGTCGGCGACCGAGAAATCGACGTCCTGGGTCTGCGCCCCGTCGCGCAGGGTGGTGTCGTACAGATAGATCCGCTCGCCGGTCATCGCTCGGTATCGCCCGCTGAAACGGCCCCTTGGCCGAAAAGACGGCAACAATGACGCAGCGGCGCCAGCATCTCAACCGATTCCTGCCGGACGGGTCATTGGACACAGCGAAGCCGCTGCGCTACGATCCACTCATACGTGTGGAGCCCGCATGCCCGACCGCCACCCCGACCGCACCACCGAACTGGCCACCCAGGTCGAACACATCGCCGTCAAGCTCGACCGCGTGATCCACAGCCAGACCCGCATGGAAGGCGACATCGCCGACCTGAAAGGCGACGTGCGCGAGCTGAAAGGCGACGTGCACGAGCTGAAGGACGGGCAGGCAAGGCTTGAAGCCGGGCAGACCGAGCTGAAGGCCGACGTGTCCGATCTGAAAGACGGACAGGCCCGTCTCGAAACCGACGTGTCCGGCCTCAAGGCCGGCCATGAGCGGCTCGAGGCCAAGTACGACCGGATGCTCGACGTCATGAACGAGAACCACACGGAGCTGAACCGCAAGTTCGAGCTGCTGTTCGGCATTCTGGCCGGGCGGCGGGACGACAAGGCGTAGCGGGGGCTCTCACCCCCGCTTCCAGGTGGTTCCCTTCGGCCCGTCCTCCAGCGTGACGCCCTGCTCGGCCAGCTCCTTGCGGATGCGGTCGGCCTCGGCGAAGTTCTTGGCCTTGCGGGCGGCCTGACGGTCGGCAATGGCCTGCTCGATGGCCTCGTCGGACAGCGCACCGGCCGCCTTGGGCGCCCAGCGGAACCACGCCTCCGGCTCCTGCTCCAGCAGTCCCAGCTCACGCCCGGCGGCGAGCAGCGCGCCCTTGGCCGCCGCCTTGGCCGCCCCTTCCGCCTTGTTGGCGGCGGTCGCCAGCTCGTGCAGGTGGCTGATGGCGAGCGGCGTGTTCAGGTCGTCCTCCAGCGCCGCCAGAACCTCGAAGGGCAGTTCCGCGTCGACCGGAGCCGGGTCGCCGCGCAGCGCCTGGTACCAGCGGTCGAGCGCCAGCTTGGATTGCCGCAACCCGTCCTTGGTGAAGTCGAGCGGTTGGCGGTAATGGGCGGACAGCAGGGTCAGGCGAATGGCTTCTCCCGGATGCTCGTCCAGCAGCTCGTTCACGGTGAAGAAGTTGCCGAGCGACTTCGACATCTTCTCCCCCTCCACGGTCACGAAGCCGTTGTGCACCCAATAGCGGGCGAGCGGGTCGCCGTGGTGGGCGCAGCGGCTCTGCGCGATCTCGTTCTCGTGGTGGGGGAAGATCAGGTCCAGCCCGCCGCCATGGATGTCGAAGGTGACGCCCAGATGCTCCTTGGCCATGGCCGAGCACTCGATGTGCCAGCCCGGCCGGCCGCGGCCCCAGGGGCTGTCCCAGCCCGGCTCGCCCTCCCGGCTCGGCTTCCACAGCACGAAGTCGGACGGGTCGCGCTTGTAGGGGGCGACCTCCACGCGCGCGCCGGCGATCAGCTCGTCCTGGCTGCGGCGGGAGAGCTGGCCGTACTCCGCCATGGACGGCACGCTGAACAGCACATGCCCTTCCGCGGCGTAGGCGTGGCCGCGCTCGACCAGCACGCCGATCAGCGCCACCATGTGGCCGATGTGGTGGGTGGCGCGCGGCTCCACGTCGGGGCGCAGCGCGTTCAGCGCGTCCATGTCGGCGTGGTAGAGGTCGGTGGTGCGGCGGGTCAGCGCCTCGATCGGCTCGCCGCTGGCGCGGGAGCGGTCGATGATCTTGTCGTCCACATCGGTGATGTTGCGGACGTAGGTGACCTTCGGGTACAGCCGCTTCAGCAGCCGGTACAGCACGTCGAACACCACCACCGGCCGGGCGTTGCCGATGTGCGCCGTGTCGTACACGGTGGGACCACACACGTACATGCCGACATGACCGGGGTCCAGCGGCTCGAACCGCTCCTTTCGGCGTGTCAGCGTGTTGGTGAGGTCGAGCGGCACGACAATGGTCTCCTTATCAGGCGGTTTCGCCGGCCAGCCGCTTCAGCGCGCGGGCCCGGCCGATCAGGGGTAGCAGAAGCTTCAGTTCCGGTCCATGCTCCAGGCCGGTCAAGGCCTTGCGCAGGGGCAGGAACAGCTCCTTGCCCTTGCGGCCCGTGCGCGCCTTGACCGCCGCGGTCCAGGCGCCCCAGGTGCCGGCGTCCCACGGCTCGTCGGGCAGCAGCCCCGCCGCCTCGGCCAGGAACCCCGCATCCTCCACCACCGGGGCCACCGGCGCGTGCGTCACCGCCCACCAGTCGGCGACCTCCGACAGCCGCGCGAGGTTGGGCCGCACGGCCTCCCAGAACCCCGCATCCACCCCGGCCAGCCCCATCGCCTCCAGCCGCCCGCGCACCGCGTCGAAGGGCGTCAGGTGCAGGAGCTTGGCGTTCAGCCGCTTCAGATCCTCCGGATCGAACTTCGGCGTGGCGCGCGACACCTTGCCCATGTCGAACTCCGCCACCAGCGCGTCCAGCGTCGCCCGCGGCTCGATGGCGTCGGACGTGCCGAGCTTGGCGAGCAGGCTGGCGAGCGCCATCGGCTCCACCCCGTCGTCGTCGCGCAAACTGCCGATGCTCAGGCTCCCCAGCCGTTTGGACAGCCCCTGCCCGCCCGCGTCGGTCAGCAGCGGCAGATGGGCGAAGCCCGGCACGTCGGCTCCCAGCGCCTGCCAGATCTGGATCTGCACGGCGGTGTTGGCGACATGGTCCTCGCCGCGGATAACGTGGCTGATCGCGAAGTCGGCGTCGTCCACCACGCTGGTCAGCGTGTAGAGCGGCCGCCCGTCCTCGCGGATCAGCACGGGGTCGGACAGGTCGGCCCCGGCGAAGCGCTGGTGCCCGCGCACCAGATCGTCCCACTCCACCGGCCGGTGCTCCAGCAGGAAGCGCCAGTGGGGCCGCCGCCCCTCCACCTCCAGCCGCGCGCGGTCGGCGTCGGTCAGGCGCAGGGCGGCGCGGTCGTAGAGCGGCGGGCGCCCCTGCGACACCTGGCTGGCGCGCCGCAGCCCCAGCTCCTCCGCCGTCTCGTAGCAGGGGTAGAGCCGCCCGGCCGCGCGCAGCATCGCCGCCGCCTCGTCGTACCGGCCGTAGCGGTCGCTCTCCCGCGCGAAGCGGTCCCAGGTCAGGCCCATCCAGGCAAGGTCGCGCTCGATGGCCTCGGCGTATTCCGGCCGCGACCGCTCCTCGTCGGTGTCGTCCAGGCGCAGCAGGAAGGACCCGCCGGCGTTGCGCGCGAACAGCCAGTTGACCAGCGCCAGCCGCAGGTTTCCCACATGCAGCAACCCGGTGGGGGACGGCGCGAAACGGACGGCGACGGACATGGCGGCGGCACGGGGCTGGTGGCTGGGGCCGGCAGCGATAGCACGCGGGCCGCCGCCCGTGAACCCCCGCGCTCACCCGCCGCAGGCCGCCGCACGCGCCAGCAGGAAGGCCCGCTCCGGCCCGTTGCGGCTGAGCTCCGCCGCGCGCTCGAAGGCCGCTCGAGCCTCATCCGCCCGCCCGGCGCGCAGCAGGAAATCCCCCTTGGCCGCCGGCAGCGGGGCGTAGCCGCGCAGCACCGGCTCCTCCTCCAGAGGTGCCAGCAGCGCCAGCCCGACCTCCGGTCCGAAGGCCATGCTGTGCGCCACCGCGCGGTTCAGCTCCACCACCGGCGACGGCATCACCACCGCCAGCCGGTCGTACAGCCCGGCGATCCGCGCCCAGTCCGTGTCCTCCGCCCGCCGCGCGCGGGCGTGGCAGGCGGCGAGTGCGGCCTGGAGCGCGTACGCCCCCTCCGCCCCGCCCAGAGCCTCCGCCCGCGTCAGCGCGTCGAGGCCGCGGCGGATCATCGACCAGTCCCAGCGCCCGCGGTCCTGGTCGGGCAGCGCCACCGGCACCCCGTCGGCCCCCACCCGCGCCGCCAGCCGCGAAGCCTGGAGCTCCATCAGGGCGAGCAGCCCGAACACCTCCGGCTCCTCCGGCAGGGCGCCGGCGAGGATGCGGCCAAGCCGCCGCGCCTCGGCGCAGAGGTCGGGGCGGGTCAGATCCTCCCCCGCCGTGGCGGCGTAGCCCTCGGTAAAGATCAGATAGATGACCTCCAGGACGGAGGCGAGCCGCGGCATCCGCTCCGCCCCGCGCGGCACCGCGAAGGCGATCCCCGCCCCGCCCAGCGTCTTCTTCGCGCGGACGATGCGCTGCGCGATGGTGGGCTCCGCCGCCAGGAAGGCGCGGGCGATCTCGTCGGTGGTCAGCCCGCCGACCAGCCGCAGAGTCAGCGCCACCCGCGCCTCGCGCGACAGCACGGGGTGGCAGGCGGCGAAGATCAGCCCCAGCAGTTCGTCGCCCAGATCGTCGTCCAGCGCCGCCTCGATCCGCGCCGCGGCGTCGCCCCGCCCGTCCTCCAGGTCGCGGCCGATCTCGGCGTGCTTGCGCTCCAGCATGGCGTCACGGCGCAGCCGGTCGATGGCGCGGCGCTTGGCCGCCGCCATCAGCCAGGCGCCGGGGTTGCGCGGCACCCCACCGCGCGGCCAGTCCTCAAGTGCTGCGACCAGCGCGTCCTGCGCCAGCTCCTCCGCCAGCCCGACGTCGCGCAGCAGCCGCGCCAGCCCGCCGATGAGCCGGGCCCGCTCGATCCGGAAGACCGTCTCGATGGCCCGGTGGGTGTCCGGGTGAGTGTCCGTGTGAGTGTCCGTCGCCGCCACGGCCCCAGGTTAGGGACTCAGCCCCCGCCCTGGCAAGCCGCGGCGGCGACGGCCGGCCCTCCCCTACCCGTCCGCCCGCCCCATCGCGGCGGCGTTGCCGCCATGCAGGGCCTCGGCCTCCGGCGTCATGATCTCGGCGAAATCGGACATTTCATAGAGGGGACGGATCTCGATCTCGCTGGGGCCGGGCATGGGGTTCGGGCAGCGCTTCACCCATTCCACCGCCTCGTCCATGTCCTTCACCTCCCACATCCAGTAGCCGGCGACCAGCTCGCGCGTCTCGGCGAAGGGCCCGTCGATGACGGTGCGCGACGCCCCGTCGAAGGCCACCCGCTTGGCCTGCCTCGTCGGCTTCAGCCCGTCCCCGGCCAGCATCACCCCGGCTTTGATCAGCTCCTCGTTGAACTTCCCCATCTCGATCAGCAGCTCGGTGGAGGGCATGACACCGGCCTCGCTGTCAGCCGTCGCCTTCACGAACACCATCACTCGCATGGTCCAATCCCTTCCTGTAACGGAGACCCCATCGGCCTCCCTGTCCCTGCGACGAAGTTGCCCCATGGAAATCGACAGGGGCGAGACGATTTTTTTCCAGGGACGTGATTCGTTGCGGCGATGGTGATCGCTGAATTGCGCCCGCGGACGACCCGATCGACCTCACACCGGCCCGGCGATCAGCTTGCCCACCGCCCCGTCCGGAACGGAGTTCATACGGGACCGCTTCATCGGCGGCGCAGCACGGAGAAGGTCGCCATGCGGACGATCAGGATTTCCTTGTGGGGACTGCTGGCGCTGCTGACCCTGCTGTGGCTCACGGCCGAGTCCCCGGTGTTCCCATGGACCGGCTATTTTCCATTCCGCGCCAACATGGTCCAATACAGCGGCCTGATCGCCATGGGCTGCATGAGCGTGGGGATGATCCTGGCGCTGCGCCCCCGCTGGCCCGAGGCGTGGTTCGGGGGTCTGGACAAGATGTACCGCCTGCACAAGTGGCTGGGCATCGCCTTCCTCGTCTTCGCAATCATCCATTGGCTCTGGGCGCAGGGAACGAAATGGGCGGTTGGATGGGGGTGGCTGGACCGGCCGCAACGGGGGCCGCGGCCCGTCCTGGAGAACCTCGTCGAGCAGCAGTTCCAGAGCCTGCGCGGCATCGCCGAATGGGTCGGCGAGTGGGCCTTTTACGCAGCCGTGCTGCTGGTCGCGCTGGCGCTGCTCAATCGCTTTCCCTACCGGCTGTTCATCAAGACGCACCGCCTGCTGGCGGTGGCCTACCTGGTGCTGGTGCTCCATACCGTCGTGCTGATCAAGTTCGCCTACTGGAGCACGCCGATCGGCTGGGTGACGGCGCTGTTGCTCGCCGGAGGCACCTGGGCAGCCATCGTGGTGCTGTTGCGCCGCGTCGCCGCCGACCGGCGGGTTCCGGGCACGATCAGCGCCTTCCATTACTATCCCGGCGTGCACGCGCTCAAAGTGACGATCGAGGTGCCGCGGGGCTGGCCGGGGCACAAGGCGGGCCAGTTCGCCTTCGTCACCTCGGACGTCGCGGAGGGAGCCCATCCCTACACCATCGCCTCCGCCTGGAACGACACCGACCGCCACATCACGTTCGTGGTCAAGGAACTGGGTGACCACACCCGATGCCTGCGGGAGAAGCTGCGGGTCGGTCAGGCGGTGATGGTCGAAGGCCCATACGGCTGCTTCACCTTCGACGACACCTGCGCGCACCAGATCTGGGTGGGCGGCGGCATTGGCGTGACGCCCTTCATCGCCCGCATGAAGCACTTGGCGGCGGACCCTGGGCGGTTGCCGCAGACCGTCGATTTCTTCCACACGACCCGCGACTACGACGAGGAAGCGATCGCCAGGCTCACGGCTGACGCGGCGGCGGCGGGCGTGCGCCTGCATGTCCTCGTCGATGGCCGCGACGGCCGCCTGGACGGGGAGCGGATCCGCAAGACGGTTCCGGAATGGCGTGACACCAGCGTCTGGTTCTGCGGCCCGGCGGGCTTCGGGCAGGCGCTGCGGCGGGACTTGGCGGTGCGCGGCATGCC
The DNA here is from genome assembly GCF_013423485.1 of Azospirillum oleiclasticum. Taxonomy (GTDB): domain Bacteria; phylum Pseudomonadota; class Alphaproteobacteria; order Azospirillales; family Azospirillaceae; genus Azospirillum; species Azospirillum oleiclasticum. Next base: position 38,890 of record NZ_JABFFR010000027.1, on the reverse strand, counting down.
AGTGGACCAGCGCTTCCATCAGGAACTCTTCGCCATGCGATGAGCCCCGGCCGGGGCGGCAACCGATTCGGGCCGCCGACGCACGCTGGCGTCCGTCGTCCGAACGCGCCATCTTCCGGTCAGGGAGGCCGCAAGGGCCACGAACGACAGGGAAGACGGTCATGAGACTGGCGGAGGCGTTGCTGCACGCGCTGAAGGAGCGCGGGGCCGGGGCGGTGTTCGGGATTCCGGGGGATTTCGCGCTGCCGTTTTTCAAGGTGATGGAGGAAACCAGAATCCTGCCGCTGCACACGCTCAGCCATGAGCCGGCGGTGGGCTTCGCGGCGGACGGGGCGGCGCGGATCGGGTCAACGCTGGGGGTGGCGGCGGTCACCTACGGCGCCGGGGCGCTGAACATGGTCAACCCCATCGCCGCGGCCTTCGTGGAGAAGTCGCCGGTGGTGGTCGTCTCCGGCGCGCCGGGGCGGCACGAGGGGGCGTCGGGCCTGATGATCCATCATCAGGGCAAGACGCTGGACAGCCAGTTCCGCATCTATCAGGAGATCACCTGCGCCCAGGCCCGGCTGGACGATCCGGCGACCGCACCGGCGGAGATCGCGCGCGTGCTGGGCGCCTGCAAGGCGTGGTCGCAGCCGGTCTATCTGGAGCTTCCGCGCGACATGGTGTCGGCGGAGGTGTCGGCGGTCGGGGCCGATCCCGTGCTGGCGGTGGACGACGCCGCCGTCGCCGCGGCGGCCGAGGAGGTGCTGGCCCGCCTGAAGGCCGCCAAGGCCCCCGTGCTGATGGTCTGCGCGGAGGTGCGGCGCCATGGGCTTGAGAGCAAGGTGGCGGAACTGGCCCAGCGGCTGGGCGTGCCGGTGGTGACCACCTTCATGGGGCGCGGGCTGCTGTCGGCCGCACCCACCCCGCCGCTCGGCACCTATCTCGGCGTGGCCGGCGATCCGGAGATCACCCGGCTGGTGGAGGAGTCCGACGGGCTGTTCATGCTGGGGGCCATCCTCTGCGACACCAACTTCTCCATCTCCAAGGAGAAGATCGACATGCGCCGCAGCATCCACGCGGCCGACCGCCGGGTCACGCTGGGTTACCACAGCTACGCCGATATTCCGCTGGACCGGCTGGTCGACGCGCTGCTCGCCCGGCTGCCGGTCTCGACCCGCACCGGGACCAACCGCGGGCAGGAGGCGCCGACCGGGCTGAACCCCGACGACGGCCCCATCCACCCCATGGACATCGCCCGCGCGGTCAACGACCTCGCCCGCATGAGCGGGCCGATGCCCATCGCCTCGGACATCGGCGATTGCCTGTTCACCGCCATGGACATGCTGGACGACGGGCTGATGGCCCCCGGCGTCTACGCCGGCATGGGCTTCGGCGTGCCGGCCGGGATGGGGGCGCAGGCGGTGACCGGGCGGCGCATGCTGATCGTGGTGGGCGACGGCGCCTTCCAGATGACGGGGTGGGAGCTGGGCAATTGCCGGAAGCTGGGGCTCGACCCCATCGTCGTGGTCTTCAACAACACCAGTTGGGAGATGCTGCGCACCTTCCAACCGGAAAGCGGCTTCAACGATCTAGACGATTGGCGCTTCGCCGAGATGGCCGCGGCGATGGGCGGCGACGGGGTGCGGGTGACCACGCGGGGCGCGCTGCGCGACGCCTTGGCGAAGGCACACGCCACCCGCGGCCGCTTCCAGCTCATCGAGGCGATGATCCCGCGCGGCGTCCTGTCCGACACGCTCGCCCGTTTCGTGGCCGGAACGAAACGCACGCACACGCCGCAGCCGGGGGGATGAGGTGATGCGGAGGCCCCCCACCCAAACCCTCCCCCGCCGGGCGCTACGGCATGCACAGATCGATCCAAGCGCGGCAAAACTACCCCTCCCTCGCCTCCGGCGGTTGAGGGAGGGGCCCGGCCGAAGGCTGGGAGGGTGGGGGCTAGGTGTTCTCGATAAAGCCGTCGCCCCAGTTCTGCAACGGATGGGCGCTGGATTCGTGCAAGACCCAGCCCCCACCCGGCGTACTTCGGACGCCACCCTCCCCCGCCGGGGGCGAGGGAGGGTCGGTCACTCGGCATCGCCAGAACTGTGCATGCCGTAGCCGCTGGGCCGGGGAGGACTTTTCTCCTCCCCGGCCCAGCGGGGGGAGGTCGGGAGGGGGGCGCTGCGCGACCACTCACCCGCTCCCGCCTATCCGCCAACCCTGGCCGGCACCACCCGCCCGGCCGGCCCGCGCAGCCCCGGCGCGCTGTGGGCGTTGCGCCAGCGCACGAGATCCCGCACCGCCGCCGCGTCCACCCCGGCGAACGCCGCGAAGCCGCCCGGCGGCGGGTCGGCGGGTGTGACGGCCAGGGCGGCCATGCCCTCGGCCAGGGTGGCGAGTGTCACCGCGCGCACCCGCGCCCGAAGGCCGGTGTCCAGCGCGTCCGCATCCCCGCCAGCGATGATCGGGGCCAGCATGCTGTCGAAGGCACGCAGCGCCGGCTCGATGGCGACGCGATCGCAGCGGCAGCCCAGCAGCTCCGCCGTCTCCACCGCGTCGTCCAGGCGATCCGCCGCGCTGTCGGGACCCGGCAGCAGCAGAACGCGCACCCGCTCCGCCCCCAGCGCGTCCACCGCCAGGGCGGCGGACAGCGCGCCGTCCAACCCGCCATTCAGCGGCACGACCGCACCGGCGAAGCCGTTCTTGTTGGCGTGGCCGGCCAGCCGCAGGGTCAGCGCACGGTACAGCGCCTCCGCCCCTTCCGTCGGGGCGATGCGTTCGCCCTCGGCGCAGATCCACGCGTCGTCGTCCCGCTCCCAGCGGGTCAGGACCAGATGCTCCTCGAAGGCAGTGGCCTGGACGCGCAGCGAGCGGTCGGCGCCGATGGCGAAGGAGGCGCCCTCGAACACCCGTCGGCCCTGCCCGCCCGCCGGGTTGACGCGGACCAGCGGCAACCCGCACTCGATCACCCGCACCACCGCGGCCTGCACGCGGCGGTCATGGCCGCCGGGCGCGAAGGGCTCGGCGTCCAGCACGGCCAGGATCTCGGCGCCGCTCTCGGCCAGCGTCTCCGCCACGTCGAGGGATTCCAGATCGGCGCCGGCCATGACGCCCAGCCGTACGCCGCGTACGCTCATCGGCCCCGGCACCGGCCCGGCGACAAAGGGGGCACCCTCCGGCCGGTGGTGGCGGAAGCGCAGGGTGGCGACCGCACCGCCGTCCAGCAGGACGAGGCCGCCGTGCGTGCGCCCGTCTTGCCGCCAGGGGGCGCCGATCAGCAGGGCCGGGCCGCCGTCCGCCGTCTCCGCCGCGAGCGCGCGTACACCCTCCTCGACCGCGTCGAGCAAAGCGGGGGCGAAGCCGCCATCGGGCGGCGGGCCGGACGCCGTCCATTCCGGGCAGAGCACGAGGTCGGCCCCGCGCGCCGCGGCCTCGGCGCGGGCGGTGCGCACGCGGTCGAGGTTGGCGGTGACGGCGCCCTCGGCGCAATCGAGCTGGGCCAGCGCGATGGAAATGCGGTCGGTCGTCATGGGCGGTCCTCGTCCCCGGATAGCGGGGGCCCCGTGATGGTCGTTCCGATTGCATATGGCACGCGGCGGAGAACACCGAAAGGGTGCCGCGACCCTATGTCCGTCGAAAGTGGTGACGCCTTCCGGACACACACGCCGGTGATCGTGCGTGCCGGGGGCATGGTCTTCCGGAGATCGCTTGCCCGTCCGGCGGAGTACCCCCTAGATGTCCGGGGCGTGCGGGCGGATCACCGGTCCACGCCCGATTCGCAACCAGAGCGTTAACGTATGGCCGACCCCGACGACATCCTCCGCCTCAACCGCAACTTCTACCGGGCCTTCGCCGAGCACGACTTCGAGGCCATGGACGAGCTGTGGGCGGACAGCCTGCCGGTGAGCTGCATCCACCCCGGCTGGCAGGCCCTGTTCGGGCGCGCCGACGTGATGACGAGCTGGCGCGACCTGATGCGGTCCGGGCCTGCGACGCCGATCGTTGCGCGGGCGGAACGGGTGAGCCTTTACCGCGACACCGCTCTGGTGCTGTGCGAGGAGGTGCTGAACGGCAGCGCCGTGCTCGCCGCCGCCAACCTCTTCGTGCGCGAGGACGGCGAATGGCGCCTCGCCCACCACCAGGCGAGCCCCCTCGCCCCCCGCCCGGAGGCGGAGCCGAAGCGCCGCCTCCACTGATCCGCTCGCCAGCCTAGGGCTGCATTTGGATCATGGTCCGGCTGTCGGCCCCGGTCTCCGGCCGCCGCAGCCGGGCCGCCCCGATCCCCGCCGCCAGCAGGGCGGTCCAGGCGATGCGGGCCTGATACCGGTCGTTCGGGTTGGACAGCGCACCGCAGACGAAGGCATTGCCGAGGATGCCCAGCACCACGGTCAGGGCCAGCCCCGCCGCCAGCCGGTCACGCCGGCGGAAGGCCCAAACCAGGACGGCCGGCGCCAGGAGGTACCCGGCGAAGGCCAACGGCACCTGGATGCGGTTGATGACGGTGAAGTCGATGCCACGTCTCTGTTCGCTCGCCCAGTAATCGGCCATGTCTTGCGGGTAATGCCGACCGATGACCTTCGGCATGAACGGATTGGTCTCGACCTTGTCGTCAGCGTGGATGGTGTCCAGCTTGATGACGCCGTCACCGGTCCTCACCATCAGAAGCTGATCCCAGGTCAGAACCGCGGCGGCCTTGACATGCTCCCACGGCAGCAGGCGCAGCGACTCGGACACGATGCGGTTCGACTCCTCCTGCACCTCCGGCGCCCAACCACCGATCCGGTAGAAGGTGCCGGGGAACCACAGGAACGCGTTGGCCGTCTTCGGCAGCCGGTCGCGGTAGGGGCAGAGCCGCAGCGTCACGCCTTGGGGGCAGACGATGTCCAGGTACTTCTTCGCGATGCCGTCCTGGACAATGCGTGCGAGCAGAAGATTGCCGGTGGACTGGCTGATGAAGACGCGTCCGGTCAGGGACCAGTTGGCCATGGCGGCCAACACCGCCCCGCCGACCACCACGAGGATCGGCAGCCCCACCCGCGCCGAAGCCCAACGCCAGCCGGGCAGCACCGCCAGCCACCGCAAAGCCAGGAACACCACGACAAGGCCGCCGCCGATCGCGATGTGGGAGGTGTGGACCCCGGTCGCCAGGACCAGGACCATGGCCATCGCCACACGCCGTGACCGGCCCATCCACGCCGGCCCGAAGGCGAGCGCCGCCATGCCGAGGACCAGCACCCCGGTGAAGGCATCCGCCATGATCTGCCCGGCGAACCAGGGAAGCGCCGTCAACAGGGAGACCGGAAGCACCAGGGGAACCAAGGCGATGCGGGCCCGCCACGGCGCGAAGGCATCGACGATCTCATGCAGCAGCCACGCCAGCAGAAGGCTCTGCACCGCCACCACCGCCCACAGCGTTCCGGCCATCACGCCGAAGACCGTCATCATGGTGTAGGAGACGGTGCGGAACACCGGCACATCGCCGGTGAAGGGCATGGCGATGTAGTCGGCGCTGTCCCAATACAGCAGCGGATAGCCGTTCCACAGCGCCGGAAGCGCCAGAAGGACGGCGGCCATCGCGACCGAAGCCACGGACAGCGCGGTTTCGCGCCACGGGAACTCAAAAGAAAGCCCAGCGCCGGAACGTCCGCCGGCGTCGATGACAACCGCTTCGCTCGTCATTCCCCCCCCGCCTCCGACCGTTCGGCCGACACCTTTTGATCGTCGAAACCATGAACCGAGCGCACGATGAAGAGCGGCCGGCCCTTCACCTCATTGAACACCCGGCCAAGGTAGTCGCCGATGATCCCCAGCGTGATCAGCTGAATCCCACCCAGGAACAGGATGGTCACGAGCAGCGATTCATATCCGGGAACGTCGATACCGAAGAGCAGGGTCCGCAGCAGCCGAATGACGATGTAAACGAAAGCGACGCCGGACACCACCATCCCGACGATGCTCCACACCCGCAGCGGAAATGTGGAAAAGGCGGTCAGCCCGTCGAAAGCCAGACGCAGGAGCTTCACGAACCCCCATTTCGCCTCACCGCCGACCCTTTCGCCCTGCAGATAGGGGATGCTGGTCTGGCGGAAACCGACCCAGGCGAAGATGCCCTTCATGAAGCGCGTGCGCTCCGGCATCCGGTTGATCACATCCACGACCTTGCGGTCCATCAGCCGGAAATCACCGGCCTCGCGCGGCAGCCGCACTTCGGACAGGTTGTCGAAGACCCAGTAGAAGGCCCTGGCAAACAGCCGGTGCCGGAAGCTCTGCCCGATCCGGGCGTGGCGCACGGCGACCACGACGTCGAAGCCTTCGCGCCATCGCGCGATCAGATCGGGGAGCAGCTCCGGTGGGTGCTGGAGGTCCGCGTCCATCGGAACGATCGCATCGCCGGTGGTGTGGCGAAGCCCCGCGGACAGTGCCAGTTCCTTGCCGAAATTGCGCGAAAGTTCGACGACCTTGATGCGGGGTTCGCGGCCATGGGCGGCGATCAGTCGATCGAGCGTGTTGTCGCGGCTGCCGTCATTGACGCACACGACTTCCCATGCCATGCCCAGCCGATCGAGCGTGGGGGTGAGGCGTTCGAACAAGGCATCGACGTTCTCGCCTTCGTTGTAGAAGGGAATCACGATCGACAGGCAGGGTCGGCCGGCGCCTTGGCCGGGCGGCAGAGTGCGCGGCGCCGCCGCTTCCTTGAGACCTGCGCCGGAGGAGGGATCGGTGAGGAGCATCGTGGGTGTCGGTATCGGTTCGGACTCGGCCGGGACTCGTGGCGGGCGAGGCCCCGGCTGGCCATCCACCCATAAGGCATATACCATGGCGCCGGCACCGGAGCAAAATGCTTGCTACCCAAACATTCGGATTGCCTCTGCGCGCACAGTGCAGGACTCCGAAATCCGATACCGACCCATCGGTACGGCGAACAGCGCCGCCCGAGGATTATTCCCCGAAATCGGGGTGCCCGTGTGCATCCCGCCCGCAGGACGCCTGCGGCGGTTCGACGCCGGTAGCCATGCCGGCCACCGGACTCCGCGCCGGGACTCCCGGCGTTCCGGAAAAACGCGCCGGCCACCGGCACTCCCCTTGCGGCGGTTGCCGTTCGTCGGGCAATAAGGGCGCGCAAGCCATTCCCACGCCCGCGGCCATGATCCTGACTCCGATACCCGCTGCCGATCTGCCAACCGCCATTGCCGGTTTCGCCGCCGCGTTGTCCGGCCACGCGACGGCGCTCGGCGCGTTCCGCCGCATCGCCGACACGTGGCCGGTCCGGCATGGCGTCGACACACCGGCCCAGCGCGCCGACGGTGTGGCGCTCGCCCATGCCCACGGCATCGGCACGCTCGACGAGAAGCCGAGTGCCAGCTTCATGTGGGACGGGTCGGTCATCCGCACCGACGTCGAGGCGACGGTCATCGTCCACGAGGTGGCTCATTGGCTCTGCGCTGCTCCTGAACGGCGCGGCCTGCTCGAATACGGACTGGGCCCCGGACCCGAAACCACCCTGCGTGCGGAAGCGCGCGGCCAGCAAGCCTTGACCTTCGAACAATGCATGCACGAGGAGCAGCAGACGTCGCTGCTCGGCATTCTTTGGGAGGCCGAACTCGGCCACCCCGCGATCCTGGCGTTTCTGGAACAGAACTGGATGGAAGGATGGGAGCGGCCGACCACCACCCGCTTCTTCATCGACCATGTGGAGACGCTCCACACCGCCGGGCTGATCGACGCCGACGGGCGCCCGGCCACCGTCCGCACCTGGGCCGACGAACGCCGGCGCCGGCGCCGGGCGGCATGACCAACGGTTTCACCCCGCACCAACGATAAGACACGGAGGCAGCACGAGATGACCGCCCGCACCCTGATCGCCGCCGCATCGGCTCTGGCCCTGTTCGCCGGGCCGGCGCTTGGCGCCGACGGATCGCTGAAGATCGGCATGATCACCACCCTGTCCGGGCCGGGCGCCGGTCTGGGCATCGACATCCGGGACGGGTTCCAACTCGCGCTGCAGCATCTCGGCGGCTCGCTCGGCGGCCTGAAGACCGAGGTGGTGGAGGCCGACGACCAGCAGAAGCCGGACGTGGCGGTCGGCCTGACCAACCGCATGGTCGAGCGTGACCGGGTGGATCTGGTGACCGGTGTGGTGTGGTCGAACCTGGCGCTCGCCATGATGCCGACGCTGGCGAACGCCAAGACCTTCTTCATCAGCCCCAACGCCGGCCCGTCGCAGCTCGCCGGTGCCCAGTGCAACCCGTACTTCTTCAACGTGGCTTGGCAGAACGACACCATCCACGAGGCGGTCGGCCAGCACGTGCAGGAGCGCGGGTTCAAGAAGGTCTATCTGATGGCCCCGAACTATCCGGCGGGCAAGGACGCGCTGGCCGGTTTCCGCCGCTACTACAAGGGCGGCGTGGCCGGGGAGGTGTACACCCAGGTCGGCCAGCTCGACTACGCCGCCGAACTGGCCCAGATCAAGGCCGCGCAGCCCGACGCCGTGTATGTGTTCTACCCCGGCGGGATGGGCATCAACTTCATCAAGCAGTTCGATCAGGCCGGTCTGAAGGGCAACGTGCCCCTGTTCGGTCCCGGGTTCTCCTTCGATCAGGACATCCTGGCCGCGGTGGGCGACGCCGCCCTCGGCGTGCGCAACAGCGCGCAGTGGAGCCCGGACATGGACAGCGCCGCGAACAAGCGCTTCGTGGCCGACTTCAAGGCGAAGCACAACCGCCTGCCGTCCATGTACGCCAGCCAGGGCTACGACGCCGCGTTGCTGATCGATGCCGCCATCAAGGCCACCGGCGGCAAGCTGGACGACAAGGATGCGCTGCGCGCCGCCTTCAAGACCGCCAAGTTCGACAGCGTGCGCGGCGAGGGTTTCCGCTTCAACAACAACCACTACCCCATCCAGAACGTGTATCTGCGCGAGGTGGTGAAGGGAGCGGACGGGACGGTGACAAACAAGACCGTCGGCACCGCCTTCACCAACCACGCCGACGCTTTCGCCAAGGACTGCGCGATGAAGTGAGGCCGGGATGCCAGACACCCGGACATGGATACCTTGCTGATCGCCGAGCAGGCGCTGAACGGGTTGCAGTTCGGCGTCATGCTCTTCCTGATGGCCGCCGGCCTGACGCTGGTGTTCGGGATCATGGACCTGATCAACCTGGCGCACGGGTCCTTTTACATGGTGGGCGCCTATCTGACGGCGGCCTTCGTCGGCGTCTTCGACCACTTCCTCCTGGCCCTGCTGGCGGCCGTGGCGCTGACCGCCCTGGTCGGGCTGGCGGTGGAGTGGACGGCGCTGCGCAGCTTCTACCGGCGTGATCACCTGGATCAGGTGCTGGCGACCTTCGGCCTGATCCTCTTCTTCAACGAGTTGGCGCGGATCATCTGGGGGCCGGTGCCGATCTTCCTGAACCCGCCGGCGGCGCTGGCGGGCACGGTCAACCTGTTCGGGCTGCAATACCCGGCGATCCGCCTCGCCATTCTCGGCGTCGGTGTCGCGGTGGCGCTGCTGCTCTGGCTGCTCATCGCGCGGACGCGGGTTGGCATGCTGATCCGCGCCGGGGCCACCAACCGCGAGATGGTCATGGCGCTGGGGGTGGACGTACGGCTGCTGTTCAGCCTCGTGTTCGCGCTGGGCGCGGGATTGGCGGGCCTGGCCGGGGCCATGGCCGGGCCGGTGCTGGCGGTGCAGGTGGGGATGGGGGAGCAGATCCTGATCCTCACCTTCGTGGTGATCGTGATCGGCGGTATCGGCTCGGTCCGCGGCGCGCTGGCCGGGGCGTTGCTGGTGGGCATGGTGGACACGCTGGGCCGCGCCACCTTGCCAGCCCTGTTCCGGCTTTTCCTGGATCCGGCCGCGGCGAACGGCGCCGGCGGGGCGGCGGCGTCCATGGCGATCTATGTGCTGATGGCCCTGGTGCTGGCGATCCGCCCGCGCGGCCTGTTTCCGGCGGGGTGAGGACGGATGACGCGCCCTCGCTTCGCCCTTCTTGTGATGCTCGCGGTCGGGCTGCTGCTGCCGGTGGTGGCCGCCTGGATGGGCGAGCCCTTCTACGTGCGGCTGGGGACCCGCATCCTGGTTTTCGCGCTGGCCGCGGTCAGCCTGGACCTGATCCTCGGCTACGGGGGGATGGTCAGCTTCGGTCATGCGGCCTTCGTCGGGGTCGGGGCGTATGTCGTGGGGGTGCTGTTCGTGCACGCGTCCGAATACACCCCGATCCTCGGCCTGACGGCGACGCAGAACGCGCTGATCGTCTGGCCGCTGGCGGCTGCCGTGGCGGCGCTGGCGGCGGTGCCGATCGGCCTGATCTCGCTGCGCACGACGGGTGTGCCCTTCATCATGATCACCCTCGCCTTCGCGCAGATGCTGTTCTACCTGATGACCGGGCTGAAGGCCTATGGCGGGGATGACGGCGTCGCGCTGTGGAACCGCAACGAGCTGCCGGACAGCCCGGCGCTGGCCGACAACACCGTCTTCTATTACGTGACATTGGGCATACTCGTGGCCGTGCTGGTCGCGGCGCACCGGATGGTGCGTTCGCGGTTCGGACGGGTGCTCCGCGGCGCCAAGGACAACGAGCGGCGCATGCGGGCGCTGGGCTTTCCGGTGACCCGGTACAAGCTAGCGGCCTTCGTGATCGCGGCAGCCATCGCCGGTCTGGCCGGGGCGCTGCTGGCCAACGCCACCCTGTTCGTCGGGCCGCAGTACCTGCATTGGAGCCGGTCGGGCGACCTGATCGTGATGGTCGTGCTGGGCGGCATGGGCACGCTGGCCGGCCCGGTGGTGGGGGCCGCGGCCCTGCTGCTGCTGGAGGAGTTCGTGCCGGAGCTGATGAACCTCGCCAAGCCCGGACTGGGCGAGCATTGGAAGATCGTGCTCGGTCCCGTGCTCCTGCTTCTGGTGCTGTACGCGCGGCGGGGGCTGTGGGGATGGATCGCGGGGTCGCGGCGATGAGCGCGCCGGCGGCCCTGGAGGTCCGGGATCTGGTCAAGCGTTTCGGCGGGCTTGCGGCCACCGACGGGCTGTCGCTGGCGGTCACGGCCGGGGAGCTGCACGCGCTGATCGGGCCGAACGGAGCCGGCAAGACCACGCTGATCGGCCAGCTTTCCGGGGAGCTGCGGCCGGACGCCGGCAGCGTACGCTTCCGGGACCGGGACGTCACCCGGCTGCCCGCCCACCGGCGGGCGGCCATGGGGCTGGCCCGCTCCTTCCAGATCACCTCGCTGTTCCCGAGTTTCAGCGTGCTGGACAATGTGGCGATGGCGGTCCAGGCGCACGCCGGGCACAGCTTCCGCTTCTGGAGGGACGCGGGGCGGGACCGGCGGCTGGGCGATCCGGCGCGCGCCGTATTGGAGCGGGTCGGCCTGTCGGCGCGGGCGGACGTGTACGCGTCCGATCTCGCCCATGGGGAGGCGCGGCAGCTCGAGCTCGCCATGGCGCTGGCGGGGGATCCCGCCCTGCTGCTGCTCGACGAGCCGATGGCCGGCTGCGGGCCGGAGGAGTCCGCGCGGATGGTGGAGCTGCTGCGGTCGTTGAAGGGCACGGTCACCATCCTGCTGGTCGAGCATGACATGGACGCGGTGTTCGCGCTCGCCGACCGCATCACCGTGCTGGTCCGCGGTCGGGCGCTCGCCACCGGGACTCCCGCGGCGATCCGCTCGGACCCGGCGGTGCGCGAGGCGTATCTGGGTGGGGAGGCCGCGTGATGCTGCGGGTGACCGGCCTGACCGCCTTCTACGGCCGCAGCCAGGCGCTGTTCGGCATGGAACTCGCCGTGGGCGCCGGCGAGGTGGCGACGCTGCTCGGCCGCAATGGCATGGGCAAGACCACCACCATCCGCAGCATCCTCGGCCTGCTCCCCCCCGCCGCCGGCCGGGTGGAATTCGGCGGGCGGGAGCTGGCGGGGCTGCCGCCGCACCGCATCGCGCGGGCCGGCATCGCGCTGGTGCCGGAGGGGCGGCAGGTCTTCCCGACCCTGACCGTGCACGAGAACCTGATCGCCACCGCGGCCAACCGGCTGGACCGCCGCCCGCCCTGGACCGCGGAGCGGGTGTACGCGCTGTTCCCCAAGCTGCTGGAGCGGCGGAACGCGGTTGCCCGCACGCTGTCCGGCGGCGAGCAGCAGATGCTGGCGGTGGGCCGCGCGCTGCTGACCAACCCCGCCCTGCTGATCCTGGACGAGGCGACCGAGGGTCTGGCCCCGCTGGTGCGCGCGGAGATCTGGCGCTGTCTGGCCGGGCTGAAGGCCGAGGGGCAGGCCATCCTGGTGGTGGATAAGAACCTGTCGGCGCTGATGGATCTGGCCGACCGGCACCATGTGATCGAGAAGGGCCGGCTGGTGTGGACCGGCCGCTCCGCCGAGCTCGCCGCCCAACCGGAGCTGCAGCACCGGTATCTCGGCGTGTGACCCTCGTCAGCCGGAATTTTTCGAGGAGCGACCGGGCCGGTGCCGGCCCGCCACCGTTCATGCAGGGCAGCACGCGCGCGCCCCAGACCGGACGAGGCCGACCATGAAGCTCTTCGAATGCCAGCATTGCGGACAACCGCTCTATTTCGAGAACACGCTGTGCGAAAGCTGCGGACGGCGGCTCGGCTACCTGCCCGACCGCGGCACCCTGTCGGCGCTGGAGCCGGACGGCGACCATTGGCGGGCGCTGGCCGATCCGGGCACGCCGTACGTCTTCTGCGCCAACGCCGCGCACGACGCCTGCAACTGGATGGTGCCGGCCGACAGTGGCGAGACCTACTGCGCCGCCTGCGAGCACAACCGCACCATCCCCGACCTGTCGGACGAGGAGAATCTGGCCCGCTGGCGCCGGCTGGAGATGGCCAAGCACCACCTGTTCTATTCCCTGCTGCGGCTGGGTCTGCGCCCGAAGGCCTGCGCCCTGCACGACGACGGCGGGCTGTGCTTCGACTTCCTGACGGACGGGGTGGACGCGGACGGCAACCCGGTGCCCGTGCTGACCGGCCACGCCGAGGGACTGATCACCATCAACGTGGCCGAGGCCGACGACGCCGAACGCGAAAAGCGTCGCACGGCGATGGGTGAGCCCTACCGCACGCTGCTCGGCCACTTCCGCCACGAGGTCGGTCATTATTTCTGGGACCGGCTGGTGCGCGACACCGCCGCCATCGACTCCTTCCGCGCGCTCTTCGGCGACGAGCGGGAGGATTACGGCGAGGCGCTGAAGCGCCACTACGACCAGGGCCCGCCCGCCGACTGGCAGAACAGCTTCGTCAGCGCCTACGCCACCGCCCACCCGTGGGAGGACTGGGCGGAGACCTGGGCGCATTACCTGCACATCATCGACACGCTGGAGACGGCCCGCGCCTTCGGGCTGAAGGTGCGCCCGCGCATCCGCCTGGGGCACGAGCTGCAGGCCGAGGTCGATGCGGACCCGCACCGGGTCCGCGACATGGACGACCTGATCGACACCTGGCTGCCCCTGACCTACGCCGTCAACAGCCTGAACCGCAGCATGGGCCAGCCCGACCTCTACCCCTTCGTGCTGTCGCCGACGGCCATCGGGAAGCTGGCCTACGTCCATGATCTCGTGCGCAAGGGGGGCGGCTGAGCGGCGCTGCGACACGGGATCTAGCCAGGGCGGGCCGGCGCGGCTAAGGTCCGGCGCGTTTGCGCCGCGACAGTCCGGAGACCCGCCATGATCCCCCGCTACACCCGCCCCGAGATGGCCCGAATCTGGGAGCCGGAGAACCGGTTCCGCATCTGGTTCGAGATCGAGGCGCACGCCTGCGACGCGCAGGCCGAGCTGGGCGTCATCCCCAAGCACGCCGCCGAGGCCGTGTGGGAGCGCGGCAAGTGGGAGGTGGAGCGCATCGACGAGATCGAGCGGGAGACCCGGCACGACGTCATCGCCTTCCTGACCAATCTGGCCGAGCATGTCGGGCATGAGGCCCGCTTCGTGCACCAGGGCATGACCTCGTCGGACGTGCTCGACACCTGCCTGGCCGTCCAGCTCAAACAGGCGGGCGACCTGCTGATCCAGGATCTCGACGGGCTGCTGGCCGCGCTGAAGCGCCGCGCCTACGAGCACAAACACACCGTGACCATCGGCCGCAGCCACGGCATCCACGCCGAGCCGACCACCTTCGGGCTGAAGCTGGCCGGCCATTACGCCGCCTTCGCCCGCGCCCGCGCCCGGCTGGTGGCGGCGCGCGACGAGGTGGCGACCTGCGCCATCTCCGGCGCCGTCGGAACCTTCGCCAACATCGACCCGCATGTGGAGGCGCATGTCGCGGCCAAGCTGGGTCTGACGGTGGAGCCGCATTCCACCCAGGTGATCCCGCGCGACCGGCACGCCCAGTTCTTCGCCGTGCTGGGCGTTATCGCCTCGTCGCTGGAGAATCTGGCGGTGGAGATCCGCCATCTCCAGCGCACCGAGGTGCGCGAGGCGGAGGAATACTTCCACCCCGGCCAGAAGGGGTCGAGCGCCATGCCGCACAAGCGCAACCCCGTGCTGTCGGAGAACCTCACCGGCCTCGCCCGCATCGTCCGCGGCTATGTCGTGCCGGCGATGGAGAATGTGGCGCTGTGGCACGAGCGGGACATCTCCCACAGCTCGGTCGAGCGCATGATCGGCCCCGACGCCACCGTCACGCTGGACTTCGCGCTCGCCCGCGCCACCGGCATGATCGAGAAGCTGGTCGTCTATCCCGAGCGGATGCAGAAGAACCTGGACGATCTCGGCGGGCTGGTCTTTTCCCAGCGGGTGCTGCTCGCCCTCACCCAGGCCGGCATGAGCCGGGAGAACGCCTATCTGGCGGTGCAGCGCAACGCCATGCAGGTCTGGCGGCACGGCGGCAGCTTCCTCGACCTGCTGGCCGCCGATCATGACGTCGTGCAGCACATCAGCCGCGACGAGCTGGCCCCCATGTTCAACATGGCCTACCACACCAAGCATGTGGACACGATCTTCCGCCGCGTCTTCGGCGAGGGCTGAGACCGGCGCATCCCCGTGCGACATCGTGCGACGCTTTTTGGCGCCGTCGCGGAGTGTCGCACGGCGGGTGAAGGGGGATTTTGCCGACGCTTCAGGGGGTTGCGGCGGTTTGTCTGTGTGCGAACGTGCGACAGGGGTGTCGCACGGGGCCGGGCGCGACAACGCCGCCGCCTCCATCCGCGCCCACATCGCCTTCTGCCAGTCCGGCACCAGCGCCGCCGGCATGACATAGGCGTTGTTGCGCCGCAGCCGAGCGCGAGCCTCGGCGATCATCGCGTGGTATTCCCAGTAGGTCCGATACCGGAAGTCGTCCGCCTCCTTCCAGGCGTTGCGCAGCGCGTCCGGCCCGATGCCGAGCGAGTCCGACACCTGCCGCGGCGTGTAGCCGGCGGCGAGCGCGCGGGCGGCCCGCGCCCACACCCGGTCAGGCGTGCGCGAGCGCGGGACGAGCCGCCCCTCCCAGGCGCGGATGGCGGGCGGGCCGGGGATGGCGTCCGGCCCCGTATCGGGCAGGCGCCGGCCGCGCTTGGCGTGGCCGGCTTCCGCGCAGGCCACCCGCGGGTCGTTGGTGAGGAAGGCGATCCGCGTGAAGCTCTGGTAGAAGCCCAGCGCGGCCAGCCCCTGCGACCGGTCGCGCGGCACCGCCTTGGGACCGCGGCGCATGCCGGGAGCGACGGGCATCGGCGGGCCTCCCGGTGCCAGGTAAGGGGTTTTTGATCCTATATGAAGGAATAAAAATTCGCAAGAGCGGTGCGGCGGAGCCCGGAGGCAGGGGCGGCGCCTGCCCCCACGGGATCCGCCGTCCGTCCCCGCTCTCGCGGGTCTACGAGGGCTTGCCGATCTCGATCCGGCGGGCCGCGCTGCGAGCCTCCGGCGGTTTCGGCAGGGTCACGGTGAGGACGCCCTTGTCGAAGGCGGCGCGGACGCCGTCCGCCGGGTCGAAGGGCAGCCGGAAGGAGCGGGTGAAGGAACCGTGGCTCCGTTCGACCAAGTGGTACTGGTCCTTCTCCTCGTCCCGCTCCGACCGCTTCTCGCCGCGGATGGTCAGCAGCGACCCGTCGAGCACCACCTCGACGTCCTTCTCGTCCACACCCGGCAGATCGGCCTTGACGGTCAGCGCCTCGTCGTTCTCCGCCACGTCGAAGGCCGGATCCGGCAGGTCCGTGGCGCGGGCGGCGGCGGGCACGCCCCAGCTCCGCGTCATGTCGTCGATCATCCGGTCCATCTGCCGCCGCAGCCCGGTGAAAGGATCCTCCTCCACCCGCCGCACGCCGCGCCCACCGGCGCGGAAGGGATTCAGCGATGTCAGGTTCATGGCACCCTCCCGAAAGAGCGCACCGCACCTCCGCGGTGCCATGGGCGCATTGTAGCGCGCCTCGGCTTCGGCGAGGGTTGACAAGGATCAAAGACGGGAGCGGTACAACCACCGCTCCCGCTTCATCGCGATTTGGTGTATACTGGACGTTTACGGTGAAGGTTCCCTCCGCTCAACCGCCCCGAGGGATTCCAGGCGAGCGACCCAGGCGTGGAAGCGGGGGCATTCCGCCCGCAGCGTGGCGAGCGTGATGCGCTCCGCAATCGATGGGCCGTGCAGCACGGGATCGTAGCGGGGAAAGAGCCGGTGCAGTCTGGCCTTCGGAAAGCACTCCGGCCGGCTGTCGATCTCTTCCGGCGATGCGTAGCGGGAGCGTATCGCGTGGAGTTCCTGCGCCCGGCCGGAATCGCGCAGAGCCGCCGCCGTGATGTCCGGATGGCTGAACAGAAGAGCCTCGAAGTCATGCACCTGGATGTAGGGGATGATGGTCGGACAGATCGAACGGATGGCGTCCTCCAGTTGCGACGGCGACCGGTCGCCCCGACGCTTGAAGCCGTGGAAGTCGTACATGGTGCTGATCGCGTCGAAGGCCGGCGCGAGCCGCGGCAGCTCGTGGCGGAGCCGGTCCAGCGAGACGTTTCCATCGAGCGACACCGGGGTGGTGTACAGGCCGTGCGCCTGAAGGTGCGGAGCCAGCACGGATTGGACGAAGGCCCGCTCCGTCGCCCCTTCGACCGACAGAACCAGCCGGATCGTCACGGCGTTCCCCCGATGAGGTTCTTCCGCCAGAGGTCGCCCGGACCATACGCGTCGAGCCACGGTTCGACCTCGGCCTCCGTCAGGCGCCGGAACACCGACGCCTCGTCCACGCGGTCCACGATGATGAGGTCACGCCAGGGGATCTGGTTTGCCAGGGTGACCGACTGGGTGGAGGCGATGATCTGGGTGCGCGTGGACGCCGACCGCATCATCCCACCCAGCAGCTCGATCGCGTGGGGATGAAGGCCGAGTTCCGGTTCGTCGATCAGGATGGACGGAGCGGGATCGGGCTGGAGCAGCAGCGTCGCCAGGGCGATGAAGCGGAGGGTGCCGTCCGACAGGTCGTTGGCGTCGAAGTAGGCGTCCGTGCCCCGGTGCTTCCAGCGCAGCCGGATCTGGTCGGGCGCCAGCCGATCCGGCTCGAGAACGAAGTCGTGGAAGAAGGGGGCGATGCGCCGCACCGTTTCCACGATGTCAGCGTAGGCCGCCACGTCCTCCTGCCGGATGAGATGGAGGAATGCCGCGAGGTTGCCGGCATCGGGATGGAGCCAAGCGTTGTCGTGAATGTTGCAAGGTTTCTTGACCGCAGCGGTATCGCCCGTGTCGTGGAAGTGGTAGACGATCCACCCGCTCATGGTGAGCAGCACATGATCCGGGGCATCGTCGCCAAGATTGCCAGGACGTGGAAGGCCCGACTCTTTGGCGCCTCCGCGTACCAGCGTGTGGATCCAAAGCGGCTCAGCCGATTGCGGATCGGGGGACCTTTCCGAGCAAGTTTCCCATTCGAACACCAAGTCGCCATTCAACGATGGCACCAGGGAGAAGCTGTACGAGAACGGCCCAAAGTCAAATTCCGTAAATATGCTATCAGTAATTTTCGAGCCGAAATGCAGGAGTCGCTCGGCACCCCCCTGTCGGCTCACATGGAACTGCATGTCCTTGTTGAGGACATTGTGCATGAACCGGAAGAAGCCGATCAGGTTGGATTTTCCGGCGCCGTTCGGGCCGATGAGCAGGTTGAGTTCGCCGAAGGCAAGATCCATGGATCGGATCGACTTGAATCCCTGCAGAACCATCCGATCGAGTTTCAACGCCATCGCACGGCCCTCCTCGTGTCATGATAGGGCATCAACGCGCGCAGCGTAAGGCTGGGGCACACGGCCGCTCATGAATGGCGGCTGCGGCCATTCATGAGCGACGCTTCGGCCCGGTTTACTCCGCCATCACCTGTTCGCGGGCGACGGTGAGGATGTGGTCCAGTTCCTTGTCGACCCGGTGGTCGGAGATGTCGACATTGCGGGCCTGGAGGTCGGCGATCAGGCGGGTGCGGATGTCGTGCGGGCCGGCGGTGCCGAAGTCCGCGTCCAGGATCTGGCGGGCGTAGGCGTCGGCCTCGGCACCCTTCAGTCCGAGGAGGTCAGCCGCCCAAAGGCCAGCCAGCTTGTCGCGCCGGGCACGGATGCGGAACAGAAGGTCCTGATCGTGCTGGAACTTGTTCTCGAAAGCCCGCTCGCGCTCGTCGAAGGTGGTCATGGACAACCGGACTCCTTGGTGGTTTTGCGCTCCCGGACGGCGTTATACAGCGTAAGCCCGGACCGGCGCCACCGCCGATCCGGACCCGGCTGCGGCGCGCCGCCGCATCGGTCGAAAAGCGGCGTGCCGCCACAGCGATGCATTTCATAACAAAGCGAGAATCGTCAAGCCCATGTGCAGCGTCGTCCTGCTCCGCCGCCCCGACCACCGCTGGCCGCTGATCGTCGGCGCCAACCGCGACGAGATGACCGACCGGCCCTGGCAGCCGCCGGCACGCCATTGGCCGGACCGGCCGAACGTGGTGGCGGGGCTGGACGTGCTGGCCGGCGGCACCTGGTTCGGGCTGAACGACGACGGGGTGATGGCCTGCGTGCTCAACCGCCACGGCACGTTGGGGCCGCAGGCGGGCAAGCGCTCGCGCGGCGAGCTGGTGCTGGAGGCGCTGGACCACGCCGACGCCGCCGACGCGGTGCTGGCTCTGGCCCAGCTCGACACCCGCGCCTACCGCAGCTTCAACCTGGTGGTCGCCGACAACCGCGACGCCTGGCTGCTGATGAACCGCGGCGACACCCCGCGCCACCGGCCGGAGGTGGTGGAGATCCCCGACGGCGTGCACATGGTCACCGCCTTCGACCTGGACGACCCGGCCGACGCCCGCATCACCCGCCACCTGCCGGACTTCCGCGGCGCCGTCCCACCCGATCCGGATCGTGCCGACTGGGGCGGCTGGCCGGCGGCCCTGGCCAGCCGCGACTGGCAGGGTGCCCGCGGCGAGGGCGGCGCCATGGACTTCCGGATGCCCAACGGCTTCGGCACCGTGTGCGGCAGCCTGCTGGCCCTGCCCGGCGTCGAGCATCCGGAGCTCGACCCGCTCTGGCACTTCGCCGCCGGGCGGCCGTCGGAGGTTGGGTGGGGGGTGGTGGAGATGGGGTGAGGGGCGGGATTCGCCTGCACTCAGGAAATCAGCTCTCTGAAGTCGAGCGCTTCACGCCCGATCGTATAACACTTGAGAGCAGAAGGCATTTGCTGAATCGTGATATCAGAAACAGATGTTATTGCCGACCTTGATCGAGTGGTTGCTTCAATCTTCAATATCACCGAGTTTTTCCGGCAAAACTCCAGCAAACCCTCCAATTGTTCTGGACGCTCAACGAAGCGGTCAGACCATTTTATTTCAGTGCATTCGAACGGTCGATTCGATCCGTCGATCCAACGGACCAGATCGACCTCACAGTAAGAGTCCTGATGTTCCTTCGACCGCTTACTCCGCTTCCAGCGGGCGTAGGCAAGTTCGTTGAAAAACGGAGAGTGGAGCCACTGTCCCACAATCGCGGTCTCGACCAATTGCCCCATTATTTCACTGTCGGCGGTCACCGGTTGGAACAGCGCGGCCCTCATCGACGGATTGGTAAGATAGACCTTGAACTCACGCTCCCGCGCGAAGGTGCCTCCCTTTTCATCAATCCGGCGCAACCGCGTGATCAGGAACGCCGCTTCGAGGTAATCGAGGTAACGGCTGATCGTCGGCTTCGAGACGCCCGACGACTGTGACAGCTTCTCCAGACTGACGGCGTTGCCGGTGTTGTAGGCGACACTGGTGAAGAGCTTGTTGAGTTCCTGAATGTCGGAAATACCGTAGAGGCTGGGCAAGTCGCGCAGCAGAACCTTGTCTATGATATCGCTTTTGATGAAGCGCGATGGATTACCACGAGCCACGTCGGACAGAACCGCCTCTGGATAGCCGCCATAATTGATATAGTTGACGAACTCTGCATTAAGAAGCTCAATGCTGCCGGATGTGCGGAGTTCGTATTCACCATCATAATTCTGAGTGATAAGCTCGTTCTCAACTCCGATGAAATTTAGGTATTCCACGAAGGTCAGCGGCGGTAGCAGGAAGTCGGTGAAGCGGCCGGCGCCGGACTCGTTCGACGCGCGCTTCAGCGCCGCGGCGGCGGAGCCCGACGCGACGAAGCGGGTGTTGGGGTAGCGGTCGACCAGCGACTTCAGGTGGACCTGCCAGTCCTTCAGGTACTGCACCTCGTCGAAGAGCACATAGGTCTCGTCGGCGCGGCCCACACCGTTGCGCTCGAAGAACAGGTGCAGGAACTTTTCCAGATGCATGCCGGTGTAGGTCGGCGCGTCGATGGACACGTACAGGATCGAGCGGGCCGGCACGCCACGGTCGATCAGCCCTTGGACGGCGTGCTGCATCATCACCGTCTTGCCGACCCGCCGCGGTCCCATCAGAACCACGGCACGATTCAAAGCGGTCTGCACGATCAGCTCGAAGAACATGCGGAAATAGCCGCGCCGTGGCAGGCGCGTGTAGCGGTCCTCGGCCTTGCCCTCGTCCCACCAGGGATTCTCGGCGGCAAGGCTGCCGACCACCTCCTCCTGCGTGATTTCGAGCATGGGGTCCTCGCCGGTTAATGAAAGCGGACTTTATCTAACTTTGCACTCCCGTACAAGCGATCGATCGAAAAGCGCAATTCCGTGCCACTTTGTGACGCGCTCCGGCGGCGTCCGCAGGCGACGCCCCGCGCATTGTGTTCCACAGGGCGGCTTGCTATATCCTTGTGCTCGTTATCCCAGGGATCGGCCCCGCATCGGGTCCGGTCCCGTACGAGTTTGGACCACCACCCCATGACACGACGCCGGCGCATCTACGAGGGCAAGGCGAAGGTCCTGTTCGAAGGGCCGGAACCCGGCACGCTCGTCCAGTACTTCAAGGACGACACGAGCGCGTTCAACAACAGCAAGCAGGGCGTCATCACCGGCAAGGGCGTGCTGAACAACCGCATCTCCGAGTATCTGATGAGCCGGCTGTCGGAGATCGGGGTGCCCACGCATTTCGTGCGGCGGCTCAACATGCGCGAGCAGCTCATCCGCGAGGTCGAGATCATCCCGATCGAGCTGGTGGTGCGCAACGTCGCGGCCGGCGACTTCGCCAAGCGCTTCGGGCTGGCCGAGGGCACCGCCCTGCCCCGCTCCATCGTCGAGTACTACTACAAGTCCGACGAGCTGGGCGACCCGCTGGTGACGGAGGAGCACATCACCGCCTTCGGCTGGGCCGCCCCGCAGGACCTGGACGACATGGTGGCGCTGGCGCTGCGCGTGAACGACTATCTGTCGGGCCTCTTCCTCGGCATCGGGCTGAAGCTGGTGGACTTCACGCTGGAGTTCGGCCGGCTGTGGGAGAACGAGGACATGCGCATCGTCATCGCCGACGAGATCAGCCCCGACAACTGCCGGCTGTGGGACATCAAGACCAACGAGAAGCTGGACAAGGACCGCTTCCGCGAGGATCTGGGCAAGGTCGAGGAGGCCTACCAGGAGGTGGCCCGCCGGCTCGGCATCCTGCCCGAGGGCGGACCCGGCGACGTGAAGCCGCCCAAGGCCGTCCAGTAACCGCTCCCCATCGCACCCATAACACGGAACCCGACGAGATGAAGGCCAAGGTCCACGTCACCCTGAAGCGCGGCGTCCTCGATCCCCAGGGCAAGGCCATCGAGCACGCGCTGCACACGCTGGGCTTCGGCGGCGTGGAGAATGTGCGCGCCGGCAAGGTCATCGAGCTGGACCTGACGGCCGCCGACGAGGCCGCCGCCCGCCAGGAGGTGGAAGCCATGTGCAACCGCCTGCTCGCCAACACGGTGATCGAGGATTACGCCATCGAACTGGTGGCGTGAGCGTTACGCATCTCTGTTCGCTGGACCCGGTCTTCGCCGAATGCATCCGCGTCGGCGGGCCGGATTTGCGTGATTTCACGCGGCCGGCGGGCTTTCCCGGTCTGGTGCGCATCGTCATGGAGCAGCAGCTGTCCACCCGCGTCGCCGAGACGTTGTGGGCGAAGCTGCTGGAGCTGCTCGATCCGGTGACGCCGGAGGGGCTGCTGGCCCTGCCCGACGAGACGTTGCGGGCCTGCGGCTTCTCGCGCCAGAAGATCGGCTATGTGCGCGGCATGGCCGAGGCGGTGGCGTCCGGACGCTTCGACGTGGCGGCGGTGCACGCCCTGCCCGACGAGGAGGCGATCGCCGCACTCTGCCGGCTGAAGGGCATCGGGCGCTGGACCGCCGAGATCTACCTGATGATGGCGCTGGGGCGGCCCGACCTGTGGCCGGTGGACGACCTCGCCATCAAGCTCGGCCTGCAACGGCTGAAGGGCTGGGCCGAGCCGCCGACGCGGGCCCGGCTGATCGAGGCGGGTGAGGCGTGGCGGCCGCACCGCAGCCTCGCCGCCCGGCTGATCTGGCACCATTATGTGGCGTTGCAGGAGGCGGCGCGCGTTGCCCCGCGCACAGTGTCGCAGCGGCGTCCGCGCGTTTGACCGCCGGGGCGGGCGGGTGCCACAACGGTTCCCGACAAGACAATCCGGCCGGACCCCACGGCCGGCACGCTTCGGGGGGAAGCCATGCAACCCATCCAATGGTCCAAGTGGATGAGCGTCGGCATCGACGCGCTGGACGAGGACCATCGCGTCCTGGTCGCCATCGTCAACAAGCTGGCGGACGAGGACAACCGCCGCGACCCGGCCATCGTGGAATCCATCCTCGACGAGCTGATCGACTACACCAAGCGCCATTTCGCCGCCGAGGAGGCGGAGATGCGCGAGCGCGCCTACCCCACCTACACCGCGCACAAGGCGCTGCACGACAGCCTGACCGAGCAGGTGGAATCCTACCGCCGCCGCTTCCAGCTCGAACGCGACGCCATCGGCGGCGAGGAGGTGTTCGAGTTCTGCGCGGGCTGGCTGTCCAAGCACATCCTGCGCGAGGACACCCGCTTCGGCGAATACGCGGTCAAGCCGGCGCCGGCGCGGGCGTAGCGATCAGGGCCGCGGGCCGGCGAAGGGGTCGTCGTGGGCGGCGGCCTCGTCGTGGCCGCTGCGGTGGCTGTGGAACACCAGCGCCATCAGCCCGATGGCGAGCAGCGCCGTGAGCGCCGAGCCCGCCACCAGCGCCACCACCCCCATGACGCTGAGGTTCCAGGTGGCGAAGCCCTCGAACGCCCACAAGGTCAGCGCCGCCACCGCCACCAGCCCGCTGCACAGGCCGAGGAACATCACCACCCACCGCATCGCCACACCCCCGTCACCACAGGCGGTTTAAGATAGGGTGCGGCGGCGGGCATGGAACCCATTTCCTGCTTGATGCGGCACCGGAACGATGTATGCATCGTTCCATGCAACCCATTCGGAAACCAGGACCGGGCATGGCGGCACGTGGCGCGCGGAACGGGGCGGTCGGCAGGCAGGCGCGCGGCTCGCGTGCCGACGAGCTGGCGCAGCGGCTGGCCGACGACATCGTGGACGGGCGGCTGTTCCCCGGCATCCGGCTGGAGGAGCAGGAGCTGGCGCAGCGCTTCAAGGTCTCCCGCACCCCTGTGCGGGAAGCGCTGCAACTGCTCGCCGCCACCGGGCTGGTCGAGCGGCGGCCCAACCGCGGCGCCGTCGTCGCCACCATCAGCGGCGAGCGGCTGGCCGAGATGTTCGAGGTGATGGCCGAGCTGGAGGCCGTCTGCGCCCGCCTGTCGGCCGGGCGCATGACCACGCGCGAGCGCAACGCGCTGGAGGTGCTGCACCGCGACGCCGCGGGCTTCGTCCGCTCCGGCGACCGCGACAGCTACGAGGCGGCCAACCGGCAGTTCCACGCCGCCCTCTACCGCGGCTCGCACAACCGCGAGCTGGAGGAGACGGTGCTGGCCGCCCGCCGCCGCGTCTCCGCCTTCCGCCGCGCGCAGTTCACGGTGCTGGGCCGGCTGGCCGGCTCCTGGGCCGAGCACGACGTGGTGGTGCGCGCCATCCTGGCCGGCGACGGCGACACCGCCGCCCGCGCCATGCGCTCCCACGTGCTGCTGGTCAGCGAGGCCAGCGCCGAGGTGGCCGCCCGTCAGCCGGCGGAGATTCCCTAACCCCGCGGAAGCACAGCAACGCGGGGCAGGCGTACGCCGCCGGTGACGGCGCGTACACCCACCCCGCGCGCTTGTTCCTCCCCAGACGCGAACGGTGCCGAAGGACGGGTTCTTGTTGAACCTTATGGTCCTGTGAGCGGTTCCTCAATTCATCAATGTCACTGATTGTCCGTCTTGTCAACAGATGCGTGCGGGCGTATTCGTTGAACCAAGGACGCGCCGGGGGAACCGGTGCAGGACAGGGGCGGCACGCAAAGGGGCCCTTCGACAAGGGGGTCCTTCGATAAGGGGGAAGACGCGGCATGGTGCAGATCGGACCGCTGCGCGGTGGGCGCGCGCCGGTGCCCATGGACGGCATGGGCAAGGCCCAGCTCGCCTACGACCATCTCCGCCGCGGCATCGCCGACGGGTCCTGGCAGTCGGGGGCGCGGCTGCCGACCGAGCGGGACCTCGCCCGCTCGCTGGGGCTGGCCCGCAACACCGTGCGGCGCGCGCTCGACATGCTGGAGGCGGAGGGGGTGATCGCCCGCGGGGTCGGGCGCGGCACCTTCCTGGTCAATGGCGGCGACCCGAACGGCCTGTCCCTGCCCGGCGTGTTCGACAACGCCAGCCCGGCGCAGGTGATGGAGGTCCGCATCCTGCTGGAGCCGTCGGTGGCCGAATACGCCTGCACCCGCGCCACCGCGCACGACCTGGCGGAGTTCGAGCGCTGCCTGGCCGGCGGCGAGGCGGCGGCCGGTGCCGCGGAGTTCGACCTGTGGGACGGGGCGCTGCATCAGGCGATCGTCGCCGCCTGCCGCAACGAGCTGCTGGACGGCATCGTCGCGGTCGTCAACCAGATCCGCTCCCGCCCGGAATGGGGCCGGCTGAAGGAACGCGGCCTGACGCCGGAACGCCGCGCCGTCTACGAGGCCGACCACCGCGCGGTCGTCGCCGCGCTGAAGGCGCGCGACACCGCCGCCGCGCGGGAGGCGATGCGGCGGCACATGCTGGCGGTGCGCGACGGCATGTTCGCGTCGTGATGTCACATGCCATGGATCGCAAGCGATCCATGGCCCCTCAGACGGCGGGCGCGGCCATCCGGCCGCTTGCCTTCGCGCCCATGTGGGCGCGGGGCCTCAACGGCCCAACCAGATCCCTCAAGGCTGGTGCAGCGTCGCCCTTGCGGTCGCGAGCACGGCGCGGGTGAGGTCGGCGAGGCTGCGGCTGGCGATGCGGCTGCGCTGCCAGACCAGCGGCACGTCCAGCGGGCGGTCGGGGACGAGGGCGACGAGCCGCCCGTCGCGCAGGTGGGCGGCGACCAGCATCGCCGGATTCATCCCCCAGCCGAGCCCGGCGAGCGAGGCGTCGACGAAGGCCTGGGTGGACGGCAGCCAGTGGGTGGGCGAGGCGATCTCCGCCCCGAAGACCTGCCGGGTCCATTGCGCCTGCAGCCGGTCCTTGCTGTTGAAGGTCAGCCGTGGGGCGCGGCCGAGCGAGGCCGCGTCCACGCCGTCGGGAAAATACCGGTTCAGGAAGCCGGGGCTGGCGGTCGCGACGTAGCGCAGCGCGCCGAGGGGCGTGCTGTCGCAGCCCTGGACCGGTCCGGCGGCGGCGGACACCGCGGCCAGCACCTCGCCCCGGCGCAGCCAGTCGGCGCTGTGCTCCTCGTCGTCGAGGACGAGGTCGAACAGGCAGCCCTCCGTCCCCGCCATCGCCGCGACGAACCAGGTGGCGAGGCTGTCGGCGTTGACCGCGACGCGCACCGTCACCGGCGCGCCATCGGGCGGCAGGCCGGGAAGCTCGTCGCGCAGTTCGCTCTCCAGCAGCGCCACCCGCTCCGCGTGCTGGCACAGGCGCAGGCCCGCCGGCGTGCCGGTGCAGGGGGCCCCGCGCACCACGAGCACCGTCCCCAGCCGCTCCTCCAGCAGCTTCACCCGCTGCGACACGGCCGAGGGGGTGACGTTGAGCTGCCGCGCCGCACGCTCGAAACTGCCGCTGCGGACGACGGCGGCCAGGGCGGACAGCAGGGCGTAATCCAGCATTACTTAGCGTTCCTTAATCAACCAAAGAAACATTAACGATCGTAATCCGGATCGCCGTGCTAACGGAAGGGCGCCCACCACCGGAATGCCCCTCGCCATGCTCTCAGCCACCCTGCCCGCTTTCCTGCCCGGCTTCCTGCTGGGGCTCAGCCTGATCGTCGCCATCGGCGCGCAGAACGCCTTCGTGCTGCGGCAGGGGTTGCGGGGGGAGCATGTGATGGCCGTCTGCCTGGCCTGCGCGCTGTCCGACGCCGCGCTGATCCTGGCGGGAGTCGGCGGCTTCGCCCAGGCGGCGGACCGGCTGCCCTGGCTGGAGACGGCGACGCGCTACGGCGGCGCCGCCTTCCTGTACGTCTACGGCCTGCGCAGCCTGCATGCGGCGTTCCGCGCCGACGGGGCGCTGGTGCCGGCGGATGCCGCCCCTTCCCACCTCGGCCCGACGCTGGCCACCTGTCTGGCGCTGACCTGGCTGAACCCGCACGTCTATCTGGACACGGTGGTGCTGATCGGCTCGGTCTCCACCCAGTTCGCCGGGGCCGAAGGGGCCTTCGCGGCGGGCGCCATGACCGCGTCCTTCGTCTTCTTCTTCGCGCTGGGCTACGGCGCCCGGCTGCTGCGGCCGGTCTTCGCGCGGCCCGGCGCGTGGCGGGCGTTGGAGCTGGTCATCGCCATCGTCATGTGCACGATCGCCACGACGCTGCTAGCCTGATCGCCACGCCCCCACCAGCCAGGAGCTCCGCATGTACGTACCCCCGGCGTTCCGCGAGTCCGACCGCGACGCGATCCACGCGACGATGCGGGCAGCCGGCCTCGCCAGTCTGGTGACGGCCACCGCGGAGGGTCTGATCTGCACGCCTTTGCCCATGCTGCTGGCTCCCGACGAGGGTGAGCTGGGCACGCTGTACGGGCATGTGGCGAAGGCCAACCCGCAATGGCGCGCACCGCCGGCGGGGGACGCGCTGGCCATCTTCATGGGGCCGGACGCCTATGTCAGCCCGTCCTGGTACGAGAGCAAGCGGGTGGACGGCAAGGTCGTGCCGACCTGGAACTATGTGGCGGTGCACGCCTATGGGCCGGTGGAGTTCTTCGAGGACGCCGACCGGCTGCTGGAGGTCGTCACCCGCCTGACCGACCGGCACGAGGGTAGCCGCGCCGAGCCCTGGGCGGTCGCCGATGCGCCGCCCGACTTCATCCGGGCGCAGCTCCGCGGCATCGTGGGCGTGCGCCTGCCCATCGCCCGCATCGACGCCAAACGCAAGATGAGCCAGAACCGCAAGCCGGAGGACCGGGCCGGGGTGAAGTTGGGGCTCGCCGCGAGCGCCGATCCCGGCGACCGCGCCGCGGCTGTGCTGATCCCGGAGTGAGGGCGGGTCCCTGCCCTACCGGTTCGCGCCCGGCACCCACAACACGTCGGCGGTGCCGCGACCGTTGACGTGGCGGGACAGGACGAACAGGTGGTCGGACAGGCGGTTGATGTATTTCAGCGCCGGCGCCCCCACCGGCTCGTGCCCCGCCAGCTCGGTCATCAGCCGCTCGGCGCGGCGCGCCACGGTGCGGGCGTGGTGGAGGTGGGCGGCGAGCGGCGAGCCGCCGGGCAGGATGAAGCTGTTCAGCGGTTCCAGCTCCGCGTTCAGCGCGTCGATCTCGCGTTCGAGCCGGTCGACCTGCGCGTGGACGATGCGCAGCGGCGGGTATTTCGGGTTCTCCTCCTCCGGCGTGCAGAGGTCGGCGCCGAGGTCGAACAGGTCGTTCTGGATGCGGCCGAGCATGGCGTCGGTGTCGGGATCGCCGGCGCTGTGCAGCCGGGCGATGCCGAGGATCGCGTTCGCCTCGTCCACCGTGCCATAGGCGGCGACGCGCAGGTCGTGCTTGGGGACGCGCGCGCCGTTGCCGAGCGAGGTCTGCCCCTGGTCGCCGCCGCGGGTGTAGATGCGGGTGAGCTTCACCATGACATCCGACCTCAGGCGCCGGACATGACGGCGAGCAGGAACAGCACCAGGGCGATGCCCTGGAGCGTCACCCGCCACCGCATCATCCGGTTGGAATTGCGCGCATCGGCCGCACCGCCGCGCGCCATGAAGAAGAGCCCCAGGAAGAGCGAGGCCAGCACCGCCAGCATCGCCAGGGCCATCAGAACCACGAAGAATCCGCTCATGCCCCGACATATAGCACGCCCCTGCCGGATGGACAGGGCGTGAGTCGCGCACGCGTGCCATTCCCGTGGCGCCGGTCCCCCTTGCGCCGGGCGCCGCCCGGCCTCAGATCGTGCGGCAACCACGGTATGAACAGCGAGAGGCGGAGCATGGAACGGCGGACCTTCCTGAAATCGGCGGCGGCCACGGCGGCGACCGCGAGTTCCGTCGGCATGGGCCTCGTCCGCCCGGCCCTGGCGCAGGATGCCGCAAGCTTCCCGCCGGATTTCCTGTGGGGCTGCTCCACCTCCTCCTACCAGATCGAGGGAGCGGTGACGGTGGACGGGCGCGGTCCCAGCGTGTGGGACAGCTTCAGCCACACGCCGGGCAAGGTGGTGAACGGCGACACCGGCGACGTCGCCTGCGACCACTACCACCGCTATCTGGAGGATGTGGCGCTGATGGCCCGCGCCGGGATGCGCGGCTACCGCTTCTCGGTGGCGTGGCCGCGGGTGCTGCCGCAGGGGGTGGGGCCGGTGAACGCCCGCGGGCTCGACTTCTACGACCGGCTGACCGACGCGCTGCTGGCGCGCGGCATCCAGCCCTGGGCCTGTCTCTATCATTGGGACCTGCCGCAGGCGTTGCAGGACAAGGGCGGCTGGACCAACCGGGCGATCGCCGACTGGTTCGCCGAATACGCGCTGATCGTCGCCGGGCGTCTGGGCGACCGGGTCAACCATTGGGCCATGCTGAACGAGCCGTCGGTGGTCGCCTTCTTCGGCCATGGGGTCGGCGCCCACGCGCCCGGCCTGACGGGGCGTGAGACCTGCATCGCCGCCCTGCACCACCAGAACCTCGCCCAGGGCCGCGCGCTCCAAGCGTTGCGGGCGTCGGCGCGCAAGGGCTGGCAGCTCGGCACCGTGCTGACGCTCCAGCCCGTGCACCCCGCGGCAGGGCCGGAATCGGAACGCGAGTCGAGCGAGGCGGCGGCCCGGCTGTGGGACGCGCTGTGGAACCGCTCCTGCATCGACCCGCTGCTGAAGGGCGGCTACCCGGTGGCGCTGGAGGCCGATTTCGAGGCGGTGGTCAAGCCCGGCGATCTCGCGGTGATGAAGCAGCCCATCAACTTCCTCGGCCTCAACTACTACAGCCCGATGTACCAGCGCCGCGATCCCGGCGGGCTGTTCGGCACCAATTTCGGCGGCCCGCCGGAGGGCACGCCGCGCACCGGCATGGAATGGCCGATCCAACCCGACGGGCTGCTGCACCAGCTCCGCGAGCTGCGCGACCGCTATGGCAACCCGCCGGTCTATGTCACCGAGAACGGCGCCGCCTTCTACGACTGGGTCGGGCCGGAGGGGAAGGCGGAGGACGCCGAGCGCATCCGCTTCATCCGCGACCATCTGCTGGCCGGGCACGCCGCCATCAAGGACGGCGTCAACCTGAAGGGCTGGTTCGTCTGGACACTGCTCGACAACTTCGAATGGGCCGAGGGCTACCATCGCCGCTTCGGGCTGGTGGCCGTCGACCGCGAGACGATGAAACGGACGCCGAAGGCCAGCTACCACTGGTTCGCCGACACCATCCGCCGCAACGCGGTGGCCGCGCTCTGACCACGGCCGGGGCGGCTGCCGTCCGAGTCGGGTCAACACCCGCCGTCCGCCCGGCGGCGGGGCGCGCGCGACGATGGAAGGGTGGACGGATTGACCAAACCTCTGGCGGTGACACCGCGAAGCGATCTCACCTCTGGCCGCATACTATAATATTCTTTCCCGGCAGCGGTTCGATGCTGTCCGAACGTTATCCGCAAATCCACCAGCTCGTGACGAAATCCTGCAAATCGCGACCATACACCGAACGATCTATGTCCCGGCAGGAACGACTGTTACCGTCAAGTGATCGACGAACCCGAATGGGACGTCGATTCATGCATCGGGGGATGAAGTCATGTTCGGGCGGTCGGTCAGTACGCTTTTCCTTACGGTCTTCGGAATCGCGGTCTTCGGACTCTTGGTGGAATCAGCGGCGCGCCTGTGGGAAAGCTGGTCGCGCCGGCAGGAGGGGGTGGTGACGCTGGCCTACACCGAGGCCGACCGCACCCTGTTCCGTGGCCTGATGACCATCCGCATCCACCGTGGCGAGTCTCAGACCATCCTGGTGACCAAGGACGACGCCCGGCCCGGCCTGGAAGCGCTGCAACGGCAGGCGCAGGAGACGGTGGCCGCCACCTTCGCCACCATCGCCAGCGTTCCGCTGCCCGGCAGCGACCGGCTGCGCGCCGACCTCCAGCGCCGCTGGGACACGGTGAACGCCAGCTATTCGATCCTCTACGACGAGGCGGCCAAACCCCGCGCCCAGCGCGAGATCCGGCGCACCGCCGCCTGGGACAGCGGTTTCGGCGAGCTGATCGACGCCATCTCCACCGTCTTCGCGACGGTGACCAACATGGTGCGCATGGCCGACCCGGAAATCGGCGAGCTGGCGCAGATCCGGCGCTTCGCCTGGCAGGTGCGCGACCGCTACGGACTGCAATGCCTGATGCTGCGCCCGCAGGTGCTGGCCTCGCAGCCGCTCGACGCCAAGCAGAACGCCAACCTGAACACGCTGCGCGGCGGGGCGCAGGCGGGGTGGACGGGGATGGACGAGATGCTGACGCGACCCGGCGTCAGCCCGGAGGTGCTGCGTCTGGCGAAGGAGGCCCGCGCCGTCTACGACAACGCGCTGGTCCGCATCGAGGAGACCATCGCGCGCTTCGACGGCAGCGGCAAGCCGCTGATGCCCCCGGCCGACTGGAACACCCTGTGCCGCGCGCCCTTCGACCCGATCATCGCCATCGGCCTGCGCTCGCTGGACGAGGCGGTCGAGCGCGCCGGTGCGCTGGTCGCGGAGGAGACGCGGACGCTGATCATGAACGCGGTGCTGCTGGCGGTGCTGCTGGCCGCCGCGGCCGTCGGCGTGCTGACCATCCGCCGCCGCTTCAGCCGCCCGGTCGGCCAGCTCCTCGGCGCCGTCGGGCGGCTGGCGGACGGCGACTACGCCACCCCGGTGGACCGGCTGGCCAACGACGACGAGCTGGGCCGGCTGGCCGGCGCCCTGGAGTCGCTGCGCCAGGGTGCGGCGGAGGCCCGCCGGCTGTCCGCCGAGCAGGAGGCCCGCCGCACCGCCGAGCTGGAGCGCGCCGGGCGGATGGAAAGCCTGTGCCGCGGCTTCGACAGCACCGCCGACCGGGCGCTGGGCGCGCTGGGCGAGGCGGCGCAGTCGCTGCGCGACACCGCCACCCGCATGCGCACCCTGGCCAGCGGCGCCAGCACCGAGGCCGGTGCCGTGGCCGCGGCGGCCGAGCAGGCGACCGCCAACGTGCAGACCGTCGCCGCCGCCACCGAAGAACTCACCGCCTCCATCGGCGAGATCTCCGAGCGCGTGCAGTCCAGCGCCATCACCGCGCGCGACGCCGTGGACCAGGCCCGCAAGACCAACGCCACCGTCGAGGCGCTCAGCGAGTCGGCCCAGCGCATCGGCGAGGTGGTGAAGCTGATCAGCTCCATCGCCAGCCAGACCAACCTGCTGGCCTTGAACGCCACGATCGAGGCGGCGCGGGCGGGCGAGGCCGGCAAGGGCTTTGCCGTGGTGGCGCAGGAGGTCAAGAACCTCGCCAACCAGACCGGCAAGGCGACGGAGGAGATCGCCCAGCAGGTCGCCGCCATCCAGAACACCACCGGCGACGCGGTGGAGGCGATCCGCGGCATCACCCGCTCCATCGCCGGCATCGACGAGATGGCGACCGCCATCGCCGCCGCCGTGCAGCAGCAGGGCGCCGCCACCCAGGAGATCGCCCGCAACGTCCAGCGCGCCGCCCAGGGCACGCAGCAGGTGACCAGCACCATCGGCGCCGTGGCCGGGGCCAGCCAGGACACCGGCCGCGCCGCCGACGAGGTGCTCGACCGCGTCGAGCGCATGGTCGGCGAGGTCGGCGGCCTGCGCCACCAGGTCGGCGATTTCCTCGGAAACCTGCGGGCGGTGTGAGCCGCCGGCGTCCTGCGAGGGGGCTTTACGCCCCCAGCAGCACCCGTTTCAGATCGATCGCCGGTTCTGCGTCGCCGTCGAGCACCAGCTTGTGCTCGACCTCCTCCAGATGCTCGGCCATCAGGCGGCGGGCGAGTGCGGCGTCGCCGTCCTGGAGCGCGGTGATGATGGCGGCGTGCTCGTCGGGGGCGCAGTCCTCGGCACTCGGCGGCTGGTAGGCGGCGATGGCGAGCGAGGAGCGGGCGATCAGCGGCTCCAGCAGCTCGGCCAGCACGGCGTTGCCGGCCAGCGTGCCGACGAGCTGGTGGAACTCCCCCGACAGGCGGATCGAGGCGCTGCGGTCACCGGCCGCGGCGGCGGCCCGCTCGCGCTCCACATGGGCGGTGAGGCGGCGGGCGGCGGCGGCGCGGGCGGCGGGCGGCAGGGCGGCGAAGCGGGCGGCCATGTCGTCCTCGATCAGGCGGCGGGCGGCGAACACCTCGCGCGCCTCCTGCGGGGTGGGACGGGCGACATAGGCGCCGCGGTTGGGCTTCAGCGTGACGATGCGCTCCTGCGACAGCAGCAGCAGCACGCGGCGGATGCGCGCCCGGCTGACGCCGAAGGTCGAGGCGAGCTGCTCCTCCGTCAGCTTGGTGCCGGGGGGCAGGCGGCGGCCGGCGATGGCCTCCGCGATGGTGTCGAAGATCTGCCGCTCGGCCGTCGCCGCCCGCGACGCGGGGGGCCGGGTCGCGGAGGCGCGCTGTGCCGGGGCGGTCGCGCGGAGTGTGGTGGTGCGGCGCATGGCGCGGCTCGCTGCGTGGATTGTGGACAATCCTAACGCGCGGCGGTCCACATTGCCAGCGCCGTATGACCGGCGGTTGTCCATCGCTTGTGCAGGTCGTGACTTTGCCTTATCCTTGCACAATCGGCTCGAATTCAGGCAGGCGGCTGCATTTTTGAGCGTCGCCGGCCGGGTCGGGCCGCGGCGGCGCACGGGTCCGCGTTGGCACGCACCGTGCATTGCTCACAGTGATTGTGAACAATCCAGCAGGGCGGGGCCATGGAGCAGGAACGGGCGGACAGCTCGGTCGAGCTGGTGAAGGTCAGCAAGCTCTACGGCGCCGTGCGAGCGGTCGACAGCATCGACCTGCGCATACCGTCCGGCAGCTATTGCTGCCTGCTCGGCCCCAGCGGCTGCGGCAAGACCTCCACCCTGCGCATGATCGCCGGGCACGAGACGATCTCCGACGGCGACCTGATGATCGGCGGCACCGTGGTCAACGACGTGCCGCCGGCCAAGCGCGGCACCGCCATGATGTTCCAGAGCTACGCCCTGTTCCCGCACCTGGACTGCACCGACAACGTCGCCTTCAGCCTCAAGATGCGCGGCGTGGGCCGGGAGGAGCGGCGGGCGAAGGCGCAGGCCATGCTGGAGACGGTGCATATGGGCGCCTACGCCGCCCGCATGCCGGCCCAGCTCTCCGGCGGGCAGCAGCAGCGGGTGGCGCTGGCGCGCGCGCTGATCACCCACCCCGCGGTGCTGCTGCTGGACGAGCCGCTGTCGGCGCTCGACCCCTTCCTGCGCGACCGCATGCGCGAGGAGCTGCGCCGCCTGCAGCGCGAGATCGGCATCACCTTCATCCACGTCACCCACAGCCAGAGCGAGGCGATGGCGCTGGCCGACCTGATCGTGGTGATGAGCGACGGCCGCATCGAGCAGGCGGACAGCCCGCGCGAGGTCTTCAACCGCCCGCGCACCGCCTTCGTCGCCCGCTTCATCGGCGGCCACAACGTGGTGGAGCGGCACGAGGCCGGCCCCTTCGCGGTGCGCGCCGACCGCGTGCAGCTCGCCAGCGCCGCCGCACCGGCGAAATCCATGACTCCCGATTCCATGACGATGGAGGGGGTGGTGCGCTCGATGGAGTATCACGGCGCAGCCGTGCATCTGAGGCTGGAGCTGCCGGCGGCGGACGATTTCGCCGTCGTCCTCGACGAGACCCGATTCTACGCGGCGCCGGTGAATGTCGGCGACCGCGTGCTGGCGGCCTGGAAGACCGCCGACGTCCACCGGCTGGCCGGCTGAACCGCGCCTGGCGGTGTGACGCAACGACAAACCCACCCCTGAACAGGAGCGCTTGCACGATGAAGACCACCGGTCCCACCACCACAAAGACCGCGGGCGTCTCCCGCCGCACCCTGCTGAAGGGGACGGCCGCCGTGGCCGGCGCCGCGGTGGGCAGCGGCGCCATCACCGGCTTCCCGACCATCTGGGCGCAGAACATCAAGAACGTCACGCTGCGCCAGTTCGGCACCGGCGTGTCGAACCTGAACGCCGTGGCGGAGAAGGTGAAGGAGGACCTGGGCTTCACCTTGCAGATGACGGCGCTGGACAGCGACGCGGTGGCGCAGCGGGCGGTCACCCAGCCGAAATCCTACGACATCGCCGACATCGAATACTGGATCTGCAAGAAGGTCTTCCCGGCCGGCGTGATGCAGCCGATGGATGTCAGCAAGATCAAGAACTTCAACAAGATCGTCCCGATCTTCGTCAGCGGCAAGCTGACGCCCGACAGCAAGATCGCCCAGGGCACCGCCCCGCACACGGTGGGCTTCGTCGAGGGCAAGGACTCGACCAAGTTCGCCAAGGAAACCACCCAGTGGATGACCCTGATCCCCACCATCTACAACGCCGACACGCTGGGCATCCGCCCGGATCTGGTGGGACGCCCGATCGCCAACTGGAAGGATCTGCTGGACCCCGCCTT
This sequence comes from Azospirillum oleiclasticum, assembly GCF_013423485.1. Lineage (GTDB taxonomy): Bacteria > Pseudomonadota > Alphaproteobacteria > Azospirillales > Azospirillaceae > Azospirillum > Azospirillum oleiclasticum. Next base: position 3,504 of record NZ_JABFFR010000027.1, on the reverse strand, counting down.
CAAGGGCAAGGCGTCGATCCTGAACATCCCGTCGATCGGCATCATGGACGCGGCGATGGTCTGCGAGTCCATGGGTGAGATCAAGTACGGCGACAAGGGCAACATGACCAAGGAGGAGATCGACAAGACCCTCAAGATCATGACCGACGCCAAGAAGGCCGGGCAGTTCCGCGCCTTCTGGAAGACCTTCGACGAGAGCGTCAACCTGATGGCCTCGGGCGAGGTGATCATCCAGTCCATGTGGTCGCCGGCGGTGGCCGCCGTGCGGGCGAAGGGCATCCCCTGCGTCTACCAGCCGCTGGCCGAGGGCTACCGCGCCTGGGGCGGCGGGCTGGGCCTCGCCAAGCACCTGAGCGGGCTGGAGCTGGAGGCCGCCTACGAATACATCAACTGGTACCTGTCGGGCTGGGTCGGCGCCTACCTGAACCGCCAGGGCTACTACTCGGCCGTGCTCGACACCGCCAAGGAGCACATGAGCCCGGCGGAATGGGCCTTCTGGATGGAGGGCAAGCCGGCCGCCGAGGACATCAAGAACCCCGACGGCAAGGTGATGGAGAAGGCCGGCGCCGTGCGCGACGGCGGCTCCTTCGCCGACCGCATGGGCCGCGTCGCCTGCTGGAACGCCGTGATGGACGAGGACCGGTACATGGTCCGCAAGTGGAACGAGTTCATCGCCGCCTGACGAAACAACCCTCTCCCCGGTGGGGAGAGGGCTTTCAAACGACGGAGGACCCGCCGATGACCGCGACCGCCGACACCGCCGCGGCCCCCGCCGCCAAGCCCGCCGCCCGGCGCCGCCGGGGCGGGACGGGATGGTGGGTGTCCTGGCTCCAGGTGGCGCCGCTCGCCGTCATCCTGACGGTCTTCCTGGTGCTGCCCATCGCCGCCATCGTGACGGTCAGCTTCTGGGACTACGACAGCGTCCGCATCATCCCGGATTTCGTGCTGACCAACTACGAGGAGCTGTTCGGCTCCACCGTGACCTGGCGCATCTACCTGAACACGCTGAAATACGTGGCGCTGACCTGGACGCTGACGCTGCTGATCGGCTTCACGGTGGCCTGGTTCCTGGCCTTCCACGTGCGCTCGGTGACCTGGCAGATGGTGCTGTTCCTGGTCTGCACCATCCCGTTCTGGACGTCGAACATCATCCGCATGATCTCGTGGATCCCGTTCCTCGGCCGCAACGGGCTCCTGAACTCCTCGCTGCTGTCGATGGGGGTGATCGACGCGCCGCTGGAGTTCCTGCTGTTCTCCGACTTTTCCGTCGTGCTGGCCTACGTCCACCTCTACACGCTGTTCATGGTGGTGCCGATCTTCAACACCATGATGCGCATCGACCGCTCGCTGGTGGAGGCGGCGCGCGACGCCGGGGCCAACGGGTTCCAGATCCTGACCTCCGTCATCCTGCCGCTGACCAAGCCCGGCATCGCCATCGGCTCGATCTTCGTGGTGACGCAGGTGATGGGCGACTTCATCACCGTGCGGCTGATGAGCGGCGGGCAGAGCGCGTCGGTCGGGCTGATGATGGCCAACGAGATCTCGCTGCTGCAATACCCCGCCGCCGCCGCCAACGCCGTCATCCTGCTGCTGGTGGTGCTGCTGATGGTGGCCGCCATGCTGCGCGTCGTCGATATCCGCAAGGAGCTGTGAGGCCATGAAGACCGGCGAGCGGCGACCCGTCTCCTTCTACCTGCTGGCGGCCTTCTTCGGGCTGTTCGTGCTGTTCCTGTACGGCCCCATCGTGACCATCGGCATCCTGTCCTTCCAGGGGCCGAACGGCGGGCTGACCTTCCCGATGAACGGGGTGTCGCTGCACTGGTTCGGCAACCTGTTCGAGCGGCAGGCGGTGGGCGACTTCGGCGGGTCCTTCACCCGCTCGATCCTGCTGGGCTTCATCGTCATGGGCATCACGGTTGTGGTGTCGCTGGCCGCCGGCTTCGCCTTCCGCCGGCCCTTCCCCGGCAGCAAGGCGCTGTTCTACCTGACCGTGGCCAGCCTGATCGTGCCGTCGGTGCTGGTCAGCCTGGGCATCGGGCTGATGTTCAACATCGCGGGCATCGAGCCGAACTGGTACAGCTCCGCTCTCGGCGCCCACCTCACCTGGACGCTGCCCTTCGGGCTGCTGATCATGTTCGCCGTGTTCAACCGCTTCAACCGCGCCTTTGAGGAGGCGGCCCGCGACCTCGGCGCCACGCCCTGGCAGACGGTGCGGCATGTGGTGGTGCCGATCATCCTGCCCAGCCTGATCGGCATCGCGTTGTTCGGCTTCACGCTCTCCTACGACGAGTTCGCGCGCACGCTGATGACCGCCGGCTCCTTCAACACGTTGCCGCTGGAAATCTACGGCATGACCACCAACGTCACGACCCCGGTGTTGTACGCGCTGGGCACGGTGACGACCGTCTTCTCCTTCGTGGTGATCGGGCTGGCGGTCGGCGGCGTGCTGCTCATCGGCCGTCGGCGCTCCCGCCACGGCTCCGACGCCGGCAAGGGTGTGTGAGACCGCCATGCGAATCCTCGTCGTCAACCCCAACTCCACCGCCTCCATGACCGCCAAGATCGGGCGGGCGGCGCAATTGGTGGCGGCACCCGGCACCGAGATCCTGGCCGTCAACCCGCCCGACACGCCGGCCAGCATCGAGGGCTATGTGGACGAGGCGCTGTGCCTGCCCGGCCTGCTCGCCACCATCGACCGGTACGCCGGGCCGGGGGCGGGCGGGCCGGGAGTGCACGGCGATGTCGCCGGCACCGTCATCGCCTGCTTCGACGATCCGGGGCTGGACGCCGCCCGCGCCCTGACGGCCAAGCCGGTGGTCGGGGTGTGCGAGGCCGCCGTGCGCATGGCGACGCTGGTCGCCGGCCGCTTCTCGATCGTCACCACCACGTCGCGCTCCGTGCCGGCGATCGAGCATCTGGCGCAGCGTTATGGTGTCGCGGGGCGCTGCCGCGTGCGCGCCGCCGCGGTGCCGGTGCTGGCGCTGGAGGAGCCGGGATCCGACGCCCGCCGCCGTGTCGGGGCGGAGATCGCCCGCGCGCTGGAGGAGGACGGGGCGGAGGCCATCGTGCTGGGCTGCGCCGGCATGGCCGACCTCGCCCGCGACTACACGGCCGAGTTCGGCGTGCCGGTGATCGACGGCGTCACCGCCGCGGTCAAGCTGGTGGAGGGGTTGGCGGCGTTGGGGCTGACCACCGCCAAGCGCGGCGGCTACGCCTTCCCGGCGCCGAAGTAGCGCCGCCTCGGCGCCCGGCCGCCCCCCCCTGCGACGGGGGCGACATTGACAGCTTTCCCGGCAAATCCTATGGTCCGCGCGATGTCACGGGGTGCAACGCCCGGTGTGCGTGCCGTTCGGCTGGCGGTGGGCCGGCGGACGGCGGTGTGAACGCCAGCAAGGGTCTGCCATGAAGGTCCTGGTCGCTGTGAAGCGCGTGGTCGACTACAACGTGAAGGTCCGCGTGAAGGCGGACGGCTCGGGTGTCGAGACCGCGAACGTGAAGATGTCG
>NZ_JABFFR010000026.1 GCF_013423485.1 Azospirillum oleiclasticum | reverse complement strand
CAAGCCGGTATGAACTTTCCGGACAGACTCTCACGCCGGACAAGCTGGCCGGCGCGCTGTCGAAGTATGATTACGGCATCCTGCTCACCGACTTCCCGGCCGAGGTGTCGATCAACGACGACCAGAAGGGCGGCGTGGTCGCCACCAAGATCTTCGCCTATCTGGAAGCCAACATCCCCGTCCTGGTCAGCGCCGAATACACCGAGATGGCCCGCATCGCCGAAGAGCACGGCGTCGGTCTGGCCATCCACACGAAGAATATCGATCGCCTCGCGGAGATCCTGCGGGCGCACGATTACCGGCGCACGGTGCGAAACATCGAGAAGTTCAACAAGGACTACTCGATGGAGCGGCAGATCAAGAAGCTGATCGCCCTCTACAAGGAAGCTGCGGCGCACAAGGCACCGGCACCGGAGGAGCGCGGCGACGCGTTCGGGGGGCCAGGCTTCGCCGCGGGGGCCATGCGCCGTGCCGTGCACGGGGTGTTCATGGCCCTCGGTGCGCAGCGGGCGGTGCTCGGTCATCTGGACGACGCGCTCGACGTCTACCGTGCGGCGAGCCGGCTGCGGCCGGAGGGAACCGAGGCGCTGCTGGCGGTCGCGTCGCTGTGCGAGACCCGCGGCCAGATGTCCGAGGCCGCCGACGCCTACCGCGAGGCGCTGCGGCGGGAGCCTGACCGTCTCGATCTGCGTTCGCGGCTGCTGGCCTGTCAGGCCCGGTTGGATACCGCCGACGGCGTGGCCCTGCTGGCCGAGGCCCGGAGCTTCGGTCGCGCCTGCGCCGCAACGCCGCGGTCCCGCGACGGCTGGCCGCTGCGGCGTGTCGGGCTGGTCGCCGCCTATCTCGATCCCGTCCTGCGCGACACGCGTCTCGGCCCCTTCCTGGCCGGCCATGATCCGGCCGTGACCCGCGTCCATTGCTATGTCGGTGGCAGCGACGATCCCGCGGCGGACGCGGTGCTGCGCGGCATGGCCGCCGGCTGGACGGACATCGGCGGCATGGACGACGACACCTTCGCGGCGGCGGTCGTGGATGACGGGATCGAGGTGCTGGTGGAGCTCACCGGCCATGCCGGCCCCAACCGCCTCGCGGCCTTCGCGCGCCGCCTCGCCCCCGTGCAGGCGCTGTGGACGACCCTACCGGTTCCGAGCGGGCTGGACAATATGGACGCGCTGATCACCGACCAGCTTCTCGTGCCCTATGGCCGGGAAACCGGTTTCGGCGAAGCCGTCCTGCGCGTGCCGGGCTTCGCCTGGTCCTACCGGCCGGCCGTCGAGGCGCCGGAGCCGGATGGTCCGCCGGTTCTGCACCACGGGTGCGTCACTTTCGCCAGCCTCATCCCCGCCGCCCGCGTCACGCCGTCGATGGTGGCCCTGTGGGCCGCCGTGCTTGCCCGGCTGCCGGGCACCCGCCTGCTGCTCTGGCACGATTCCCGTCTTACCCCTGGCCTGCCGGCCGCGGTCGGCGCGGCTTTCGCGGCGCGGGGCACGGAACCGGGCCGTGTGCTGTTCCGCGACGCCTCGGCCGGACAGCCGCTGTTCGACCCGGCGGTCTGCGACCTCCTGCTCGATGGTGTTCCCAACGGGTCCGGCCTCGGCCTGTGCGAGGCGCTGTGGAACGGGGTTCCCGCCATCGTCCGGCGCGACGCTGGTCCGGAGGGGCGGGTCGCCGCGGCACTCCTGGAGACGCTGGGGCTGGGCGCCCTGGTCGGCACCGGCGACGAGGGCTATGTCGAGGCGGCGGTCGCATTGGCGAGCGACCGGGGCCGGTTGGGCCGTCTGCGGGCGGAACTGCGCTGGCGCATGGCGGATACCGCCCTGTGCGACCATCGTGCCTTCGCCCGCGGGATCGCCGAGGCGCTGCAGAACCGGGCCGCAAGGATTGCGGGTGGTGTCGGGGAACGGCGGGCCGGCTGATGACGACGCAGTCGAAGATCTTCGTATCCAGCGTCTTCAAATCCGGCACCAAGCTGATCGAGCAGGTGGTGCGCGATCTGAGCGGGCTGGAGATCGAGACGCCTCGGCCGACCGCTTCCCCCGATTATGGGGACGCCGGACCCATCGTCTTTCCCAAGGGCCGCTTCTTCGTCTGGCACAACACCATGAGCCCCGCGGTCAAGACGAAGCTGCGGCGCAACCGGGCGAAGGTCGTCCTGCTGGTCCGCAACATTTACGACCTGCTGGTCTCGCAGTACCATCATTTCGCGCTCGACGTCGATCTGGAGATCGGCAGCTCGACCGGGACGCGCGACTATTTCGGGTCGATGGGGCTGGACGCCGGCCTCTCGCTGGTGATCGCGGGCGGGCGGTCGCAGCGCTTCACCTATCATGGCTTCGGCGCCCACCTCGCCCAGATCGAAGGGATGTTGCGCTTCTCCACGGAGTATCCCTGCTTCGTGGTGACCTACGAGTCGCTGGTGCGGGACAAGGTGGCGGTGCTGGAAAGGCTCGCCGCCTATCTGGAGGTCGATGCCGGACCTGAGCGGATCGCGGCGATCGCCGCGGCATCCGGTTTCGACGCCATGAAGAGCGCGCGGCGGGAGCGTTTCGGGTCCGTGGGGCCGTTTCGCAAGGGGCGGCCGGGCGACCATGTCCATGTGCTCGGGCCGCACCATTACGCGATGATCAGCCACCAGGTGGCGACGCACGCGCCCGGACTGGGCGCCCTGTGCGTGGAGCTGGGAATTCCCGGACTGGTCGGCGGCATTCCCGCCCGTGCCGAGCCGGCAGCGCCCGGCAGCGCCACGCTCATGCTGCGCCGGGACGTGCCGGGGCCGGAGATCGACGCCGTCACGGCGCGCATGGACGAGTGCATCGCCGGCGGCGATCCGGCCGCGGCCGTTCTGCACTTCGTCAAGCAGCTTGTGGAACGGCCGGGACGGGAGGCGGCGCTGGAAGGCTGCCTTGACCCCGAGATCGCGGCCGATGCCGCCGCCGTCTATCGCGCGGTCGCCGATGGCATGCGCCGTCCCGCCGGGACCCGGGCGACAGGCAAGGCGGGCGTCCGGACAATCCCCACCGATCTGGACGGCACTATCCTGGTCCATGGCGTGCGGCGTAGCGATCTGGCGCGCTTCATGCCGGCCATCCTGCACCGCCGGGGGGAGGGCAAACCGGGCTTCCTGATCACGGCGATGCCGGACACCGTCGCGCCGCAGCTCGCTCGGGCGCTCGGCGATGGCCTCGGCCTGCCGGAGGTGCGCGTCGGGCAGGGCCTGTACCCGCAGATCCGGCCGGTTCCCGCCTGGGTTGATTCGGTGCGGCGTGGCGGTTGCGTGGCGGTCGAACAGCTCAGGCCGGTCCCGGAAACCTTCGGCATCCTCGAATCGGGTGGGCCGATGAACGTCTTCCTGTGCTTCCGCGATCCGCGCGACAGCGCCTGGATCGAGATGCGGCGCAAGGGCGGCGCTGATCCGCAGACCTTCCTGAAGCTGGCGAAGCAGCGCGCCAACTGGCTCAGGGAGTGGACCCGTTTCGCCGAACGCAGCCCGGTCATCCGCGTGCACCTGGCCGCGCATCGCCGGCTGATGCACGAACCGCAGGAGCGGATCGCGCATCTGATCGACGTCACCGGCTACCGCGGGGACCGGGAGGCCATGGCCCGCGGCATTGCCGACGCCACGCGCGGCTGGGAGGGCGACGACGAAGCGGCTGGGGGTTGGCGCGAGGCGCTGCCGCCCGCCATCGTGGCCGACGCCGGCACCATTCTCACCCCGTACATCCGGTCATTCCTTCAAGGAAACGAGCGTGATTTCCGTCTGTGATCCACGCGGGTTTCCCTCACCGGCACACCACAAGCCTCGGGAGAGCGTCCTTGTCTGACAGCAGCCCCTCGCGGATCAGCGATTTCCTGAACGGTGTGACCGGCGACCGCGGGCGGGGGCGCGAGGCGTGGCGACGCTGGGCGGACAGCATCGGTCCGCTGACGGCGGATCTGCCGGTGCCCGTCACCGGCGCGATGCTCGCCGTCTGGATGACGCGGCCGGACCTTCAGGCGCGGTTCCCGCTCGACCGGCCGTCCGACCGTCTGGGTTTTGCCCTGTGGTGCCTGCTGGAGGGGCGGCGCGACTATCCGAGCCTGCGCGGCATGGTCGACCCGGCCGTCCTGGCCGTCCTGACGGAGCCGGCCAAGGCCATTCCGGTGGACCAGTACGGGCCGGTGGTGTCGGAGATCATGCTCCACCTGCACGCCACCCGGCCGGACCTGCGGGCGTCCTACGACCTGTCGAAGCCGCCGGGACGCGCCTATCTGCTGGCGTGGTTCCTCATCCACCAACGCGCCGGATCGGACTTCACGGATTTCCTTCCGGATTGGCAGCGGACGCTGCTGACGAAGCCCTTCTCGATTCCGGGGCTCGACTGGGGTGGGCGGCCGTTCAACTGGCTGATGGTGCTGGTCCATTCCATCATCACCGACCTGCGGGCCCGCTTCGATCTGACGAAGGCGCCGGGGCAGGACGGCTTCCTGCGCTGGTTCGTGATGACGGGGGTGGCCGAGCTGAAGCTCCTCGACCTTGTCGACGACCGTCTGCTCGCCTGGCTGGGGCAGCCCGCCGACGCGGGTGAGCCACCGTTGCCGCGGCTCGCCGTCTGGGTGCGCGACAGCGACGGCGCCATCGGCAAACGGTTCCCGGCGGGCAGCGCCGAGGAGCGCAAGACCTATCTCGACTGGTTGCGCCGCGACGGGGCGGACAGCCACCCGCTGCTGCCGCGGGTGCTGCCGACGGAGGCGCCAAAGACCGCCGCGGTTGAACGGGTGTCGCGTCCGCCGGTCGTGGCGGCTCCCGGGATCGACCTCGTCGGGTGCACGGGCACGGAGCGTGGCCTCGACGAACTGCGCTACGCGGCGCGTGCCCTTGAAAGCGCGCGCGTACCCTTCCGCATCCTGCACACCGACCCGGCGGATAGCGCCGCCCTGCACGACGCCGGGCTGTCGGCTTTCCTGGCACCGTCGGCGGCGAACGGCGTGACCCTGCTGTGCGCCACCGGCGCGGAAGCGTTGCAGGCGCTGGCCCGCTTCGGTCGCCAGCCCTTCGAGGGCCGCCGCCGGGTCATCGGCTGCTGGAGCTGGGAGCTGCCGGAATGGCCCGAGGAATGGCGCTTCGCGCTTGACCTGGTTGACGAGATTTGGGCGCCGAACCGCTACGCGCAGGCGGCGCTGGAACTGGTCAGCCCGGTCCCCGTCGTCTGTATGCCGGAAGCCGTCTCGGTGGCGGCGCGGCGGCGCCGGCCACGCGCCGACCTGGGCCTGCCGGAGGGTGATGCGCTCTTCGCCGCCATCTACGACGGCGCCACCTTGGCCCGGCAGAATCCGCTGGCGGCGGTCCAGGCCTTCAGCCGCGCCTTCCCGCACGGGACCGAGCCGGTCGGGCTGGTGGTGCGCGCGGTGAACACAGCCGCCGAACAGCCGGAGTGGCAGGTGCTGCGGGCCGCGGTGGACGCCGACCCGCGCATCCGCATCGTCGCGGACGTCATGACGCGATCGGCCGTGCTGGGGCTGATCGACGCCTGCGACGCCTTCGTCTCCCTGCACCGGGCCGAATCCAGCGCGCGGGCGGTGGCCGAGGCGATGATGCTGGGCAAGCCGGTGGTGGTCACCGGTTTCTCCGCCACCATGGACTTGACCAATCCCGGCACGGCTTGCGTGGTCCCATGGCGTCGGGTGCCGGTGGATCCGGGCTATCTCGGCGGAGCCGGCCAGAGCTGGGCCGATCCCGACATCGACGTGGCGGCGGCGCACATGGCGGCGCTCGCCGGCGACCCGGCCGAGGCCCGGCGGTTGGGACGGGCCGGAAGATCGCACGCGGAATCGCTGCACGCACCGGCCTTGGTGGGAGCCCGGTTCCGCCGGCGCCTCGATGCACTCGGCCTCCTGACCCCCGCCTGCGACGACCCGGCGTGACCGGCGGAGGCCGGGCTGCCCGATTTGGATTCACCCAACCACCGGAGGTATACCCGGCCTGTACGTTCAGGGTCTCGACGCGGCAGGATAGGGCCTGCCGCAGGCGCCGATCGCCCAACTTGCATCGCGGGGATCCTGTTATCTGCCTAAAAGTCATAGACCATCCAATCCGTATGCGTCTGCCATGTAAACGGCACAGCCTTGCGGCAACATTGCGCGTTGCAAATTCTTGCTGATTTCGCGACTCTCTCTGAGCCACGAAATAATGTAATTCGGATTGTGTTCATGGATGTCGATCGCGCTTCGCGCCGTACTCGCACGCAATTCGATGGCTGGCCTTTGGTATTCCTGCATATCAGAAAATGTGGGGGGACTTCGGTCGGAGAGATGCTGCGGACGGCATTGTTCGAGCCGGACGATCCGGCGATCTACCCGCAGGACAAGCCGCTCTCCCTGATCACCGAAGACAGTCTGGCTTTCCGCGCTCCTCCCAGCTCCATGCCGCGCAAGCGCTACGGTCGCATCACCGTCGCCGATGGCCGATATCTGCCTTTGCGTGACAAGGCGATGACCTATCCGACGGCCCCGCCAGCGTACGAATTCTATCAGGGGCACTATGATCACAGCTCGATAACCACCTATATCCCTGGGAATCCGAAGATCATAGTATTTCTGCGCGACCCGTTTGATCGATTGATTTCAAACTTTTACTATCACCGATCGTTCCGGTGGTCGTGGATCGACGAGACCAGTTCGGTGGCGATGACAGCGGCGAAGATGGCACGCAGCATGTCCGCTTTTCTCGACTGCCCCTCGAACCACGTCCGCTATCTGAACGACAACAACATAGTTCGGCAGCTCTGTGGTATGGGGGCGTTTGACGCACAACACAATCCGATCATCGGGTGGGACGAGATTTACGACCGTGCGGTGGCGCACCTCGACGCCATGTGGCATGTGGGTTTCCTGGAGTGCTTTCCGGAGTCCGCCCGCAGCCTGTGCCGGAAGCTTGGCATCGCCGATGACGCGGTCGATGTACCGTTCGAGAACTCCCGCCGACAGAATGCCGGACACAGCCCGTTGCAGCATCTGTACGAGGAGTTTTTCGAAGAGGTCCGGCTGACCGACGAGGATCGGGAGAAGATGGAGTCCTTCATCCGGTTCGACCGTCGTCTTTACGAGCACGCGCGCCGCGCGTTCTGGCCCGTCGATGCGGCCATACCGGACGATCCTGCCGCTACTCCGAAGAAGAGAAAGCGCAGGAGTGCGGTGGCTGTCGCGGAGAAGTAAAGGCCGACGTCAGGGCGCGTTCCCGCTGCGGGCGTAATGCGCCTCCAGCTCCTCGACGAGCACCACGTCGAGTGAGACCCCCGGCCCGCTGAAGGGCCGGGGCCGCAGCCGGGTCTCCACCAGCGACAGGTGGCTGCTCATCGCCTTGATGGCCTTCGAGCGTTCGCGCGCGGTGACGGCGCGGCAGATCGAGCGGTGTTCGTCGCAGCCGCAGGCCGACGCGCTGTCCGGCTCGTAGAAGGTCACCAGCATGACGGTGCGCCCCACCAGCTCCTGCGCCTGGCGGACGATGATCGCGTTTTCGGTCATCTCCGCCAGCATCAGGTGGAACGTGCCCGACAGCCGGATCCAGGTCGCGCGGTCGCCGGCGCGCAGCGCCGCCTCCTCCGCCTCCATATGCTCGCGCAGGCGGACCGCCTGGGCGTCGGTCAGGTGGTCGCAGAGATGCGCGACGATCCCGCCCTCCAGGATGCGGCGCGCCTCGTAGACCATGCGCGCCTCGCGCGGGTCGGGCTCGATGGCGAAGGCGCCGCGGTTCTTGACGAGATTCAGCAGCCGCTCGTGCCCCAGCCGGTGCAGCACCTTGCGTACGCGTTCGCGGCTGACGCCGAACACCTCGGCAAGCTGGTGCTCGCCCAGCTTCGTCCCGGCCGGAATCCGGCCGGCCAGAAGCGCGCGCGCCAAAATCTCGTGAATCGTCAGTTCATCCACGCCGTGTCCCCGTCCCGACTGGGTCCAAGGCCGCCATCACAGCAGATGGCGCGGTGCCTGGAAAGCGCAAACGCATATTGCACAATCGATGGACAATTGTGCACAATCATGGGCGAAGCGCTGGCGCGGAATGCGGCGTGAGTGGTTCGGGTATCGCCGCCGCGGGCCAGCGGCCGGGCATCATCCCGCTGAAAAGATGGAGCGATCGGCAATCTTCCAAATCCGTCGGCGGCGTGGCACGACGGTTGCGTACAAAAGAACACGTGGCCGCACCGTCGGGGATGCGGCCTTGACCGGGGAGACAGGGGATCATGGACAGGATCGTCACGGGAAAGCCGAGCCGCCGCGCGGTGCTGGCGGGTGCGGCCGGGGTGGCGTCGCTGCTGGCCGCACCGGCCGTGCTGCGTGCCCAGAAGCGCGAGCTGGTGGTCGGCGGTGCGGCCAGCCACAAGCCCTGGGTCGAGTCCATCGTCATCCCGGCCTTCGAGAAGAAATACGGCTGCAAGGTGATCTTCGAGGGCACCCGCTCCCTGGTGAACCTGGAGAAGATTCAGAAGAACAAGGACAAGCCCTACATGTCCGTCGTCCAGATGGACGACCCGGTGATGATCCTGGCGGTGCAGGAAGGGCTGCTCGACCCGCTGACCGTTGCCAAGGTGTCGAACCTCGCCACCCTGGTGCCCGGCACCACGCATATGGACGGCATGTGGGCCAATTACCTCCGGCCCTGGCTCGGCATCGCCTACAACCGCAACAGCATGAAGGCGCCGCCGACCTCCTGGGCCGACGTCTATGATCCCAAATACAAGGGCCGCATCATCGTCCCGTCGCTGCAGAACACCGAGGGGCTGCCCAACATCTTCATGGCCGGGCACCTCGCCACCGGCCAGCCGATGGAGGCCATGCAGCGCGACACCGACGCCGGCTTCGCCAAGCTGGTGACGCTGAAGCCCAACCTGCTGACCGCCTACACCCAGCAGCCGCAGGCCTACAACCTGCTGGAGCAGGGCGAGGCGTGGATGATCGCGTCGGCCATGTCCTCCTACGCGCTGGAGCGCAAGGCCGCCGGTGCCCCCATCGACCTCGTGGCGCCGAAGGAGGGGGTGTTCGCCATGCCCTCCGGCATCGCGGTGGTGAAGGGCGCCCCGGATCCCGAGCTCGCCTTCGCCTATGTCGATGAGCTGCTGGGGGCGGAGATCCAGGGCCGGCTGGTCGGCCCCACCTTCTCGCTGGCGACCAATCGCCATGTGCCGGCGCCGGAAGGGCTGCCCGCCGGCATGACGGTGCACGCCATCGACTGGGCCAACGTCGCCAAGGAACGCAAGGCCTGGGTCGCGCGCTGGGACCGCGAGATGGCGCTCTGAGAGCCGCCATGCTCCCCGCCGCCTTCCTCGACATCGCCGGGGCCGCCAAGACCTTCGGCTCCACCGCCGTGCTGGGCGGCGTCGATCTCGCGGTGCGCCGCGGGGAGTTCGTGTCGTTGCTGGGGCCGTCCGGTTGCGGCAAGACCACCCTGCTGCGCATCGTCGCCGGGCTCACCGCCGCCGACGCCGGCCGGGTGACGCTCGACGGGCTGGACATCACCCGCCGGCCGCCGCACCGGCGCGACGTCAGCGTCGTCTTCCAGAGCTACGCCCTGTTCCCGCACCTCAGCGTCGCCGAGAACGTCGCCTTCGGGCTGAAGGCGCGTGGTACAGCGCGGAGCTCGGTCGGGCCGACGGTGGCGCGCTTCCTGGATCTCGTCCAGATGGGCGCCTACGCCGACCGGCCGGTGAAGGCGCTGTCGGGCGGGCAGCAGCAGCGGGTGGCGGTCGCCCGCGCGCTCGCCGTGGGGCCGAAACTGGTGCTGCTTGACGAGCCCTTCTCGGCGCTCGACCGGCGGCTGCGGGAGGCGATGCAGATCGACCTGAAGCGTCTGCTGCGCGAGGTCGGCACCACCGCCATCTTCGTCACCCACGACCAGGACGAGGCGCTGACCATGTCCGACCGGATCGCGGTGATGAACCGCGGCCGGATCGAGCAGTGCGCCGACCCCGCCACCATCTACCACCGGCCGGCCACGCCCTTCGCGCTCGACTTCGTCGGCACCTCGACCCGGCTCGAGGGCCGGGTGGTCCGCACGCTGGGGGACGAGATCGTCGTCACCACCCCCGCCGGCCTGCTCCGCGCGCCGGGCCATTACCTGCCCGGCAGCCCGGTGCTGCTCGGCGTCCGCCCGGAGCGGATCACGCTGGGAGACGGCGGCGGCAACCGGGTGGAGGCGGTGCTGGTCGACGCCTCCTTCAAGGGCGCGCGGGTGGAGCTGCACCTGACGGCCGGCGGCGCACCGGTCCTCGTGGAGGCGCCCGCCCTGCCGGAGGGTGCCGCCCCCGGCGCGGCGCTGACGGTGTCCTGGGCATCCGCCGACACGCTCGTCTACCCCGCGGGGGAGGCGGCCTGATGCGCAACCGCCCCGATCCCGTCGCCCTGCTGGCTCTGCCGGCGCTGCTGTATCTCGGTATCGTCTACGCGGTGCCGCTGGCCGGGTTGCTGGTCGGTAGCGTGGTCCGGCCGGGGGGTGTCACCCTGGCGCCCTTCGCCGACTTCTTCCGCGATCCCTTCCATTGGACAGTGGCCGGCAACACGCTGCGGGTGGCGGCGCTGACCACGCTGGTCTGCCTCGCCATCGGCTACCCGACGGCGGTGGCGCTGGCGCGCGCCCGCGGCTTCGCGCAGGCGGCGATTCTCGTCGCCATCATCCTGCCGCTCTCGGTGGGGGTGGTGGTCAAGGCCTTCGCCTGGCAGATCGTGCTGCGGCGGGACGGCGTCGTCTCGCAGATCCTGGTCGGCCTCGGCGTCTGGGACGAGCCGCAGCGGCTGCTGTTCACCGAGGCCGGGCTGGTCATCGGCGCCGCCAACGTCTTCGTGCCCTTCATGATCCTGCCGGTCTATTCGGTGCTGAAGACCATCGACCCACGGGTCGGGGAGGCGGCCACGACGCTGGGTGCATCCCCGCTGTACCGCTTCCGCAAGGTGACGCTGCCGCTGGCCCTTCCCGGCATCGTCAGCGGGATCGCCTTCGTCTTCTCGATGACCGCGTCGATGTACGTGATCCCCAGCCTGCTGGTCGGCGACCGCTTCCAGACGCTGGCGACGCTGACCGGCCGGTCCTTCCTGTTCATGCGCAACGAGGAGCTGGGATCGACCACCGCGGTGGTCCTGCTGGCACTCACCGTCGCCATCGTGGTCGGCAGCACCAGCCTGTCCCGCCGTCTGGGAGGAAGCTCGTGACCATCGCCGAGAAGCTGGCGTCAGTCGTCCTATGGACCATCGCGGCCTTCACCGTGCTGTTCCTGCTGACGCCGCTCGTCGTCACCGTGGTGGTGTCCTTCGGGTCGAGCCCCGTCTTCACCCTTCCGGCCCCCGGCTGGTCGCTGCGCTGGTACGAGGCGCTGGGCCGCTCGCGCGAGCTGTGGCCGGCGGTGCTGCTGTCGGTGCAGATCGCCGCCCTGTCCACCGCGGTCGCGCTCGTGCTGGGCACGCTGTGCGCGGTGGGGCTGCTGCGCGGCCGCTTTCCGGGGCGGGAGGCGGCCGTCACCTTCCTGGTGTCGCCGCTGATGCTGCCAGGCCTCGTTATCGGCATCGCCATGTTGGAGACCTACCGCGCCGCCGGCCTGCGCGACGCCTGGACCAGCCTGCTGATCGCCCATGTGGTGATCACGCTGCCCTATGTGGTGCGCACGGTGCTGGCGGCCCTGTCGCTGTTCGACTTCACCCTGATCGACGCCGCCCGCACGCTGGGCTGCAGCTGGGCGGGGGCGGTGGTCCGGGTGCTGGTGCCGGCGCTGGCGCCGGCCTTCCTCACCGCCGGGATGTTCGCCTTCCTCGCCTCCATGGACAACTACCCGATCTCGATCTTCTTCACCGACGCCTGGACCCGCACCTTGCCCATTCAGATGCTGCAATTCGTCGAGGAAAGCCCCGATCCCACCATCGCCGCGGTGTCGGCCCTGTCGATCGCGCTGGCCGCTCTGGTCCTCGTCGTCGGCGACCGGCTGGTCGGGCTGCGCCGCATGACGGATCTGTGAGCATGCAGCACGACCGGGACTTCCGCGGCTACGGCGGCACCCCGCCGGCGATCCGCTGGCCGGACGGGGCACGGCTGGCCGTGTCCGTGGTGGTCAACGTCGAGGAGGGGGCGGAGCTGTCGCTCGGCCATGGCGACGAGGCCAACGAGGGCGTCTACGAGGTGCAGGAGCCCATCGAGGGCGTCCGTGACCTCTGCATGGAATCGCATTTCGAGTATGGACCGCGGGCGGGGTGGCCGCGCATCCGCGCGCTGCTCGCCCGCTACGGCGTGCAGGCGACGCTGAACGCCAACGGCCGGGCGCTCGCCTTTTCCCCCTGGATCGCGCGGGAGGCGGTGGCCGACGGGCACGAGGTCGCCGCCCACGGCTGGCGCTGGGAGCGCCACGCCCACATGACGGAGGAGGAGGAGCGCCGGGTCATCGCCCGCACCGTGGCGGCGATCGCCGAGGCGGCGGGAACCCCGCCCTGCGGCTGGCACACCCGCTCCGCCACCTCCGTCAACACCCGGCGGCTCCTGGTGGAGCAGGGCGGCTTCCTCTACGACAGCAACGCCTACAACGACGATCTGCCCTATGTGGTGGAGGTCGGCGGGCGGGATCATGTGGTGCTGCCCTACGCCTTCGACACCAACGACATGCGCTTCCAGCGCGGCGGCGGTTTCGTGTTCGGCGATGATTTCGCCCGCTACTGCATCGACGCCTTCGACCGGCTGTACGAGGAGGGGGCGTCGGCGCCGAGGATGATGTCGGTCGGTCTGCACCTGCGCATCATCGGCCGTCCCGGCCGCATCGGCGGGCTGGAACGCTTCCTGACCCACGCGGCGTCGAAGCCGGGGGTGTGGTTCGCGCGCCGCGCCGCGATCGCGCGTCATTGGCGCGCCGGGCTGGGCCTGCCCGACTGGGCCCCGGCGGCGCCATGACCTCGATCCTGCTGATCAACCCCAACAGTTCCGAAGCCACCACGGCGATGATGGTGGCGATGGCGGAGGCGACGGCCGGGCCCCCAGTCAAGGTCGTGGGCGTGACCGCGCCCTCAGGCCCGGGGATGTTGGTAAACCCGGCCGACCTGGACGCGTCGGTCGCCGCGGTGGTGGCGCTCGGCCTTCGCCATGGGCCGGACTTCAACGGGGTGATCGTCGGCGCCTTCGGCGATCCCGGCGTGACATGGCTGCGCGACCGGCTGCTGGTGCCGGTGACCGGCCTTGGCGAGGCATCGATGCGGGAGGCGGTCGCCGGCGGACGCCGCTTCGGGGTGGCGACGACGACGCCCTATCTCGTGGACCGCATCGACGCGGCGGCGGTGCGGCTGGGGCTGGGCGGGCTCTATGTCGGCACGCGCCTGACCGAGGATGACCCGCTGGCTCTGGCCGGCGACCCGCCGCGCCTGGAACGGGCGCTCGGCCGGGCGGTGTTCCAGCTGCTTTCGGTCGACGGGGCGGAGGCGGTGATCATCGGGGGCGGTCCGCTCAGCCAAGCGGCGGCGGCTCTGTCAGGGCGTTTCGGCGTCCCCGTCATCGCCCCGGTGGCCGCGGCCACCCGCGCCGTCCTCCACCGCATCCGGTCGTCCGCTCGCGACCGGTGAGGAGCGGACCCGCCCGGCCGCGCCTCACTCCCGTCCGTCCTGGGCGACGTCGAAGGTGCGGATGCCGACGGTGCCGTCGGGCCGTTTCAGCGCGTCGGGGTGGCGCAGCGTGCGCACCGTGTCGTGGTAGCCGCTGCGCCAATGCTCCTCCATGCTGCGGCGGGAGAACTCGTAGTCCTTGGAATCCCCCTCGTAATGCTTGGCCCGGTAGATGAGCTGGACGAGGCTGTAGGCGCGGTGGTTGGCGGCCGGCAGCAGCACCTCCATCTCCGGCCCCGACTTCATCTCCTCCGGCAGCCGGTCGAGCAGGCGCGACAGCGCGCAGCGCAGCGCCTGATCCCGCCGGAAGCGGTCGGAATTGGCGCGGGTGCGGCTGGAGAACTGGATCTCCTTCTGCCGGGTCGCCACCTCGGCGACGGTGCGGGGCAGCAGACCGCGCGCACTCCACAGATCGACCTGGAAAGCCAAGGTGTCGCGCTGGGGCTCGCCCTCCAGCACCCATTGCAGCGGCGTGTTGGAGACCAGTCCGCCGTCCCAGTAATGCTCCCCTTCGATCTCCACCGCCGGGAAACCGGGCGGCAGCGCGCCGCTCGCCATGATGTGCTCCGGCCCGATGCTGTGGGTCTCCGTGTCGAAATAGACGAAGTTGCCGGTGGCCACATTGACCGCGCCGACGCTGAGCCGCATCGGCCCGGCGTTGATCCGGTCGAAATCCACCAGCCGTTCGAGCGTCGAGCGCAGCGGCGTGGTGTCGTAGTAGCTGGTCGCCTCCAGGCTGCCGGCCGGGGCCAGCCAGGGCGACAGCGGGCGCGGGGTGAAGAAGCCGTCGGCCCCGATCGTCGCCACCGTGGCGGCGTTGGCCTGGTTGACCCAGCCGCGCGCCGCGTCGCCGCGAAGCAGCGTCCGGCACCAGTGGCCGTCGCCGTCCCACCACGCCTGCCGGGTGATCGTCTCCCAGAACTCCCGCAGCCGCTCCACGCGCTCCGCCGGCCGGTTGCCGGCGATGATCGCCGCGGTGATGGCCCCGATGGAGATGCCGGCCACCCAGTCCGGCTCAAGATGCGCCTCCGCCAGCGCCTCGTAGACGCCGGACTGGTAGGCGCCGAGCGCACCGCCGCCCTGGAGCAGCAGCGCGATGCGGTCGAAGGGCGGGCGCTGCCGCCCCCGATGGCTTTTTCCGTGGGTCGCCCTGTCTTTCATGGGGAAGGACAGTAGCGCTCAAGGCGCCGCGCGTCGACCCCGCGGGTCGCGCGCGCGGCCGTCACGCGACGAGCGTCAGGGCGCCGTTGCGCGACAGGCTCTCGGACAGGAAGCCGACCAGCGGCCGGATCAGCCCGGCGGCATCGGATTCCTCGCCGATCACGGTGATCTCGGTCATCGGCAGGGCCGGCCAATGGGCGGGCGGATGGAGGATGCGCATCCCCTCCTGCACGAAGGATTTGCCAAGCACGGTGACGCCCAGCCCGCCGGCCACCGCCGCCTGCACGCCCATCAGGCTGCTGGCGGTGCAGGCGATCTCCCACTCCCGCCGCACCGTGTCCAGCGCCGCGATCATCAGCTCCCGGTAGGTGCAGGGCGGCGGCAGAACGATGAGGCGGGCGGGCAGCGTGGGGTCGGCGGGGTGATCGGCGGCCGCCAGCCAGACCAGCGGCTCGCGCCAGATCACCCGGCCCCGCTGCAAGCCGCCGTTCCGCTTGGCGATCACCGCGTCGAGACGGCCCTCGTCGTAGGCCGTCATCAGCGAACAGCTCAGCCCCGTCATCAGGTCGATGTGCAGGCCGGGATACAGGCGGCTGAAGCGGGCCAGCAGCTTCGGCAGCTCTTTCGGGATGAAATCCTCCGAGATGCCGAGCCGCAGCGTGCCCGCCGCCTGCGGCTCGCGCAGCTCGCGGATCACCGCGTCGTTCAGCTCCAGCATGCGGCGCGCGGCGACCAGCAGACGCTCCCCGTCGCGGGTCAGGCCGATGGAGCGGCTGTTGCGGTCGAAGACACGGCGGTCGAGGATCTCCTCCAGCCGGAGGATCTTCTGGCTCACCGCCGACTGCGACCGCCCCACCACATCGGCCGCCGCGGTGAAGCTGCCGGTCTCCGCCACCGCGACGAAGGCGCGGAGCAGGTCGATCTCCAGATCGGGAAAGCGCATGCTCCAGAAGCCTCCGTGATGGGTGGAAACTGATCTATGCGCCATCCCACTGGTTACGCAAGCCCCGCCTCTAAAAGCCCGACAGCACGATCTTGCCGATGCTGCGGCCGCTTTCCACCGTGGCGTGGGCGCGGCGCAGGTTGGCGGCGGTGATCGGGCCGTAATCCTCCACCAGGGTGGTGCGCAGCACGCCGCTGTCCACCAGGGCCGAGACCTCGAACAGGATGCGGTGCTGCTCCGCCATGTCCGGCGTGCCGAACAGGGAGCGGGTGAACATCAGCTCCCAATGCACGGACAGGCTCTTGCGCTTGAAGGGCACGATGTCGAAGCTCTTGGGGTCGTCGATCAGGGCCAGCGCGCCCTGCGGCGCCAGCACTTCGAGGATCGCCGCCTGATGCTCGCCGGTGGCGGTCAGCCCGGCGACGTAGCGCACCTGCGGGATGCCGATGGCCTTCAGCCCCTGGTCGAGCGGCTGCCGGTGGTCGATGACGTGGTGCGCGCCCATCCGCCGCACCCACTCGACCGTCTCGGGTCGCGAGGCGGTGGCGATGACGGTCAGGCCGGTCAGCCGCCGGGCGATCTGCGTCAGGATCGAGCCGACCCCGCCGGCCCCGTTGACGATCAGGATGGCGTCGTCCGACGTCTTGCGGCCGTAGGGCACGCCCAGCCGGTCGAACAGCAGCTCCCACGCGGTGAGCGCGGTCAGCGGCAGGGCCGCGGCCTCGGCGAAGGACAAGCTCTCCGGCTTCGGCCCGACGATGCGCTCGTCCACCGCGTGCAGCTCGGCGTTGGTGCCGGGCCGGTCGATGGCGCCGGCGTAGAACACCGCGTCGCCCGGCTTGAAGCGGGTCACCGCCGGCCCGACGGCCTCCACGACGCCCGCCGCGTCGAAGCCCAGCACGCGGGCCGTCCCCTCCGGCGGGACGGCGGCGGTGCGCAGCTTCACGTCCACCGGGTTCACCGAGACCGCCGCGATTCGGACCAGCAGGTCCTGCGGGCGCAATTCCGGAGCGGGAAGCTCCAGATCGACCAGGGAATCGGCCGCGGTGATGGGGCCGGGGCGGTGGTAGCCGATGGCTTTCATGGCGATGGTTCCTGTGCTGCCGTTGGTTGCCGATAGGGTGGCACCGGAGCGTCGATTAGGAAAACGCATATTTCTGATCGATTGAATTTGATATTCGACTTGATGGCTGCGGCGCACGTCGGTCGAAAACAACACGGCATAATTCTCGCTGCACTTAGTGGTTGATCTGTGTAAACAAGATAAAGTTGTTGGCAAGTTGCCGCGCATATACTGCATGGTTTGACACGAGCAGCGGTGCGGTGGATAAGTCACGGCGGGCTTGGCGCGGGTATTGGAGACGAAGGTGAACACCATTGCGGGAACGACCGGCGATGACAGTCTCGCCGGAACGGTGGACGTCGACCTGCTGCTGGGCGACGCGGGGAATGACACGCTGGTCGGCGGCGGTGCCATGGATCTGGCCGGCGACACGCTGGTCGGCGGGACCGGCGACGACCTCTACCTGATCGCCAACCCGCTCGACCAGCTGGTCGAGAATGCCGGCGAGGGGTGGGATGAGGTCCGGACGGATCTGGCGACGTACACGCTG
>NZ_JABFFR010000025.1 GCF_013423485.1 Azospirillum oleiclasticum | reverse complement strand
CCAACCCGCTCGACCAGCTGGTCGAGAATGCCGGCGAGGGGTGGGATGAGGTCCGGACGGATCTGGCGACGTACACGCTGGGTGACCATGTCGAGGCGCTGACCCACACCGGCCCGGCCGGCTTCACCGGCACGGGCAACGCGCTGGACAATGTCATCACCGGCGGCGCCGGTGCCGACACGCTGGACGGCGGGCTGGGCGCCGACACGCTGGTGGGCGGCCTCGGCGACGACGTCTATCTGGTTGATGATGCCGGCGACGTGGTGGTCGAGCTGGCGGGCGAGGGGGCGGACGCGGTCCACACCACGCTGGCGACGTACACGCTGGGCGACCATGTCGAGGCGCTGACCCACACCGGCTCCGCATCCTTCACCGGCACCGGCAACGCGCAAGACAACGTCATCACCGGCGGCGCCGGTGCCGACACGCTGGACGGCGGGCTTGGCGCCGACACGCTGACCGGCGGTCTCGGCGACGACGTCTATCTGGTGGACGACACCGGCGACGTGGTGGTGGAGCAGGCCGGCGGCGGAACCGACGAGGTCCGCACGGCGCTCGCGGCGCTGACGCTTGCCGACGCCGTGGAACGGCTGACCTACACCGGTTCCGCGTCCTTTTCCGGGACCGGCAACGCGCTGAACAACGTCATCACCGGCGGTGCGGGTGCGGACACCCTGTCGGGCGGGGCGGGTGCCGACACGCTGGACGGTGGCCTTGGCGCGGACACGCTGGTCGGCGGCCTCGGGAACGACCTGTATCTGGTGGACGATGCCGGCGACGTGGTGGTCGAGCTGGCGGGCGAGGGGGTGGACGCGGTCCACACGACACTGGCCGCCCACACGCTGGCGGATCATGTCGAAGGGCTGACCTACACCGGCTCGGGTGACTTCGCCGGCACCGGCAACGCGCTGGACAACACCATCACCGGCGGGGCCGGGGTGGACACGCTGGCGGGCCTGGACGGCAACGACACGCTGGACGGCGGGCTCGGCGCCGACACGCTGACCGGCGGCCTCGGCGATGACACCTATGTGGTGGACGACGCCGCTGATCTTCTGGTGGAGCAGCCCGGCGAGGGCACGGACACGGTGCGGAGTGCCGTGTCCTGGACGCTCGCCGCCGGGTTCGAGGCGCTGACGCTGACGGGGACCGCGGCGACGGGCACCGGCAACGCGGCGGACAATGTGATCACCGGCAACGCGTCGGCCAACCTGCTGACCGGGCTGGACGGCGCCGACACGCTGGACGGCGGCGCCGGGGCGGACACGCTGACCGGCGGGCTTGGCGACGACACCTATGTGGTGGATAGCCCCGCCGATCAGGTGGTCGAGGCGGTGGGCGAGGGCACGGACACCGTGCGCAGCGGCGTCTCCTGGACCTTGGGGGCGAATCTGGAGCGGCTGGTGCTGACCGGGTCCGGATCGATCGTCGGCACCGGCAACGAGCTGGACAACGTGATCACCGGCAACGGCGGCAACAACACGCTGGACGGCGGGCTTGGCGACGACACGCTGATCGGCAACGCCGGCAACGACATATTCATCGTGGACAGCCTGGGCGACGTGGTGACGGAGGCGGCGAACCAGGGCAGCGACGAGGTTCGCACGGCGCTGGCGGCCTGGACGCTGGGGGCCAACCTGGAGCGGCTGGTGTTCACCGGCACGGGGTCCTTCGCGGGCACCGGCAACGAGCTGGCGAACACGCTGACCGGGCAGGCGGGCGACGACACGCTGTCCGGGCTGGGCGGCAACGACACGCTGACCGGCGGTGCCGGTGCCGACACGCTGGACGGCGGCCTCGGGACCGACACGGCGAGCTACGCGGGCGCCGCCGCCGGCGTGGCGGTGGACCTGACGGCCGGCACGGCGTCGGGCGGCGACGCCACGGGCGACGTTCTGACCGGGATCGAGAATCTGACCGGGGGCAATGGCGCCGACGCGCTGACCGGCGACGCCGGGGTGAATGTGCTGAACGGCAACGCCGGGGCCGACACGCTGACGGGTCTGGACGGCAACGACACGCTGATCGGCGGTGCCGGTGCCGATGCGCTGGACGGGGGCCTCGGCACCGACACGGCCAGCTACGCGACCAGCGGGGCGTCGGTGGCGGTGGATCTGGCGGACGGCGGCGGCACGGCGGGCGATGCGGCGGGCGACACGCTGACCGGCATCGAGAACCTGACCGGCGGCAACGGGGCCGACACGCTGCTGGGCGACGGCGGGGCGAACCGGATCGACGGCGGCGCCGGCAACGACACGCTGCAGGGCCGCGGCGGCAACGACAGCCTGGTGGGCGGCAGCGGCACCGACACGGCGGTCTATCTGGGCTCCGTGCGCGACTATGTGGCGACCAAAACCGGCACGACCTGGACCATCGCGGCGCCCGCGGCGACGGGGGAGGGGACGGACACGCTGACCGGCGTGGAGTACGCGCAGTTCTCCAACATGCTGGTGCATCTCGACCACAACAACGCGCCGGTGGTCCCGGGCGGCCTGACCGCCTCCACCAACGAGGACGCGGCCCCGCTGTCGGTGAACCTGCTGGCCGGGGTGTGGGATTTCGAGAACGACGCGCTGTCGGTGACCGGGCTAACCCAGACCGTCGGTGCGCCGGTCACGGTCTCGCTGGCCGGCGGCGTGCTGACGCTGGACCCGGCGCAGCTCGATTTCCTGGCCGCCGGGGAGACGGCGGACCTGACCTTCGACTTCGGCGTGTCCGACGGCACCGACAGCACGGCCCGCAGCCTGACGGTGACGGTGGCGGGGCGCAACGACGCGCCGGTGCTGACCGGGCCGCTGACCGTCACGACCAACGAGGATGCCGGCCCGCTGCTGGTGGACCTGCTGCAGGGGGCGAGCGACCCCGACACGAGCGACACGCTGTCGGTAACCGGGGTAACGCGGACCGGCGGACGGGCCGTGTCCTTCAGCAGCACGGGTGGCGTGCTGACGCTGGACCCGGGGCAGTTCAACGACCTCGGTGTCGGCGAGAGCGAGACGGTGACCTTCGGCTACAGCATCGGCGACGGCGCGGCGTCGGTCGTGCAGACACTGGCCGTCACGGTGCAGGGTCGGAACGACGCGCCGGTCGCGGGGGCGGACGCCATCGTTGCGGTTTCCGGCATCCAGGCGGTCATCGATGAGGCGACCCTGCTGACCAACGATGAGGATGCCGACCAGACGGCGACGTTGTCCATCAGCGACGTTGGCGACGCCGTACACGGCACGGTGGGCCGTGACAACCAGGGGAACATCCTCTTCACCCCGGAAGCTGGCTTCAGCGGTACGGCCAGCTTCCGCTACACCGTCATGGATGAGCATGGCGCCACGTCCGACACGACTGTGCTGGTTGACATAGTCCTGTCCACGCCGGTGGGACCTGCGATCGTCGCCGGAACGACCCGTAAGGTGAACGCGACAGTCGCGAATGTGGACATGCAGGGTCCGGCGGCTTTGGCGGTTCTGTCGGATGGTAGCTACGTGGTTGCGTATGGCCGCAAGTCGGACGGGTCGGGCACGGGCGTGTCGGCGCAGCGATTCACTGCGGACGGCACGGCCGTCGGGGGTGTCATCACGATCCCTTCGAACACCACGAACAACCAGATCCGCCCCAGCCTGACGGCGCTGTCCGATGGTGGTTTCCTGGCGACCTGGGACACGTTCCAAGACGGATTGACCTGGAACATCTTTCAGCAACGCTTCGACAATGAGGGCAACAAGGTCGGTGATCCCGCACGGGTCAACAGCACCATCGCGCGTCAGCAGAATTTTTCGGATGTGACGGCGCTGACTGGCGGTGGATGGGTGGTGAACTGGTGGTCCGAGGAGCAGGATGGCGACTCCTGGGGTGTGTATCAGCAGCGCTACGCGGCGAATGGGACCAAACTGGGCAGCGAGGAGCAGGTCAACACCCAGACGACCAATGCCCAATACCAACAGCACAGTACGGCGCTGGCCGACGGTGGCTGGGTGGTGAGCTGGACCTCGCTCCACGCGGGCGGAAACGCGGACGTGTACCAGCAGCGCTTCTCGAACCAAGGAGCGCGCGTGGGTGGCGAGGTGCGGGTCAACATGGTCACGCTCGACGGGCAGAGCAATAGCTCCATCACGGCGCTGGCCGATGGCGGCTGGGTGGTCGTGTGGCAGTCGCAGGGGCAGGATGGCAGCGGGGTGGGGGTGTATGGGCGGGTCTTCGACGCCGACGGCAGCGCGCGCACCGACGAGCGGTGGCTCGGCGATATGGCGTGTGGCGACCAGTTCCTTCCCGACGTCACCGGCTTGGCGGACGGCGGCTTCGTGGCGGTGTGGACGTCGGGCAGCGCCACGGGCACCTATGGCGGGGAAATCCGCGCGCGGCGCTTCGACGCCGAGGCTGTGGCGCTCGGGGACGATTTCCGCATCGACGACATGGGCGTCCCTCTCGCGTTCCCGGTGGTCGCGGCGCGACCCGACGGCGGCTTCGTGACGGCCTGGATGAACACCAACGGCTCGTCCTCCGCCACCCAGGACAACGTCAACGTCTACACCCGCGTCTTCGCCGCCGATGGGGTTCCGCTCGGCCGGTATGACGGGACGACCGGCGACGACACCCTGTTCGGCTCCTCAGGCCAGGACACGTTGACCGGCGGTGCCGGGGCGGACGCGTTCCTGATCACCGACCCTACCGTCGGCACCGACACCATCACCGACTTCCAGACCGGCATCGACCGGATCGAAGTGGTGGGCACGGCCTTCGGAAGCCTGCCGGTGGGCACGCTCGATCCCGAGCGCTTCGCACTGAACGCCGCGGCGGATGCCGACGACCGGTTCGTCTTCGACACAACGACGCGGATCCTGTCCTACGACGCCGATGGCAGCGGGATCGGGGCCGCGGTGTCGCTCGCCTACCTGGCCGCGGGAACCATCACCGCGGCGGACATCCGGGTGGTGTCCTGACGGCGGGGACCGGCGGGGGTGGCGCCCCGCCGGTCCACCGTTCCAGGTCCAGCCCGACACCCTCCGGCCAGGCCAGCAGATGGCTGGCGCAGCGGTGGCAGTCGCTGCTGCCGAAGCCGGGCAGCGGCACCGGCAGGGAGGACAGCCCGGCCACCAGCGCGCATTCGTCGCCACCGGGAAAGACCCAAGCCCCCGCCACCCGGCCGGCCAGCGTCAGCCGGTCGATGTGCCAGCGCACCGCCTTGTCGCGGCGCATGTGTCGGCCGACCCGCGCGCGCAGGCCGCCGGGGCCGCGGGCGCTGCCGCAGTAGAGATAACGGCCGGCCGCCAGCACCACGGGTGCGCGGCCCGGCAGGCGGACCTCCACCCCCTCCGCCAGAGTGACGAGCAGGACATAGGCGCCGGGCTCCGCCGGGATGCCGTCCGCCGTGCTGTGGAACCGACCGGTCATCGATGCCTCCTCCGCCGCGCCAGGGCAGCGGCGGCGTCTTTACGCGGCCTTTATGCGCCCCACCGAAATCCGCATCGACCCTTTACGCGGGCCGGGAGGAGGATGCCACACGCGCAACAGCGGAGGACCGCACCCGTGTTCGACCTTCTCTTTCCCCTCGCCACCCTGGCCTTCTTCGGGCTGTGCGCACTGGCCGTGCGCGCGCTCGACCGGCTGTGAGCGGGGGAGGACGTGTCGCCATGACCGTCGATCTCGTCCTGGGCGGGCTGGTGGCCGCGGCGCTGCTCGGCTACCTCGCCTACGCCCTCATCCATCCCGACCGTTTCTGAGGGGGACATCCCATGGATGCCGCGGGCCTTCTCCAGATCCTCGTCTTCCTCGCCCTGCTGGTGGCGCTGACGCCGCTGCTGGGCGGCTTCATGGCGCGGGCGCTGTCCGGCGAGCGCACGCTGCTCACCCCCGCCCTCGGGCCGGCGGAGCGCGGGCTGTGCCGCCTGTGCGGCATCCGCCCCGACGAGGAGCAGCATTGGACCGGCTATGCCCTGTCGCTGCTGGCCTTCAACCTGCTGGGCTTCCTGCTGCTCTACGCCATCCTGCGGGCGCAGGCGTGGCTGCCGCTGAACCCGGCGGGTCTGCCGGCGGTGCCGGCCGACCTCGCCTTCAACACGGCGGTCAGCTTCATGACCAACACCAACTGGCAGGCCTATGGCGGTGAGACTACGCTGTCGCATTTCAGCCAGATGGCCGGGCTGACCGTGCAGAACTTCCTGTCGTCGGCCACCGGCATCGCCGTGTTGGCGGCGCTGGTGCGCGGCTTCGCCCGCCGCTCGTCGCCCACCATCGGCAACTTCCACAGCGACCTGATCCGCATCGTCCTCTACGTGCTGCTGCCGCTGGCGCTGGTCTCGGCGCTGGTGCTGGTGTGGCAGGGGGTGCCGCAGACGCTGCTGGCGCATGTCGATGCGACCACCGTCGAGGGCGGCCGGCAGGTCATCGCCCAGGGGCCGGTGGCCTCGCAGGTGGCGATCAAGCAGTTGGGCTCCAACGGCGGCGGCTTCTTCTCCATCAACTCGGCCCACCCCTACGAGAACCCGACGCCGGTCAGCAACCTCGTGGAGATGCTGTTCATCCTGATGATCGCCGCGGCGCTGACCGACAGTTTCGGCCGCATGGTCGGCGACCGCCGGCAGGGCTGGGCGCTGTTCGCCGCCATGGCGGTGGTGCTGGTCGCCGGCATCGCCGTGGCGTGGTGGGCGGAGGCGCAGCCCAACCCGGCCTTCGCCGCGCTGGGCGTCGATCCGGCCGGCGGCAATCTGGAAGGCAAGGAGATGCGCTTCGGCGTGGTGAACTCCGCCCTCTGGGCGGTCGCCACCACCGCGGCCTCCAACGGCTCCGTCAACGCCATGCACGACAGCTTCATGCCGCTGGGCGGGCTGGTGGCGCTGGTCAACATGCTGCTGGGGGAGGTGATCTTCGGCGGTGTCGGCACCGGCCTCTACGGCATGCTGCTGTTCGTCATCGTCACCGTCTTCATCGCCGGCCTGATGGTCGGCCGCACGCCGGAGTATCTGGGCAAGAAGATCGAGGCGCGCGAGGTGACGCTGGCGGTGCTGGCGGTGCTGGTGACGCCGGTGGGCGTGCTCGGCCTCGGCTCGCTGGCGGCGGTGCTGCCGGTGGGGCTCGCCTCGGTGCAGGACGGCGGCCCGCACGGGCTGACGGAGATCCTGTACGCCTACGCATCGGCCACCGGCAACAACGGCTCGGCCTTCGGCGGCTATGGCGCCAACACGCTCTACCAGAACAGCGTGCTTGGCCTCGCCATGCTGATCGGGCGGTTCCTGGTGATCATCCCGGCCCTCGCCGTCGCCGGGTCGCTGGCGGCCAAGCGCGCCGTGCCGGCCAGCGCCGGCACCTTCCCGACCCACGGCGC
The DNA here is from genome assembly GCF_013423485.1 of Azospirillum oleiclasticum. Taxonomy (GTDB): domain Bacteria; phylum Pseudomonadota; class Alphaproteobacteria; order Azospirillales; family Azospirillaceae; genus Azospirillum; species Azospirillum oleiclasticum. The sequence continues at coordinate 238,848 of NZ_JABFFR010000025.1, read as the reverse complement.
CCTGTTCGTCGGGCTTCTCGTCGGCGTCATCCTGATTGTCGGCGGGCTCACCTTCTTCCCCGTGCTGGCCCTCGGCCCGGTCGCCGAGCAGCTCTTGCTCGGCACCGGCACCCTGTTCTGAGGACGGACCCCCATGATCCACCGTTCCCGTGACATCGCCCTGTTCGATCCGGCGATCCTGCGCCCGGCGGCGGTCTCCGCCGTCGCCAAGCTGGACCCGCGCCAGCTCCTGCGCAACCCGGTCATCTTCGTCACCGCCGCCGCCGCCGCGCTGTGCACGGTGCTGCTGGTCCGCGAGGTCGTCACCGGCGCCGGGCCGGTCGCCGTGCCTGCGCAGATCGTGGCGTGGCTGTGGTTCACCGTGCTGTTCGCCAACTTCGCCGAGGCCATCGCCGAGGGGCGCGGCAAGGCGCAGGCCGACAGCCTGCGCCGCACCCGCAGCGAGACCCCGGCGAAGAAGCTCGCCACCGCCGACGCGCTCGCCTGGGACATGGTGCCCGCCCCGTCCCTGCGCGTCGGCGACCATGTGCTGGTCGAGACCGGCGACCTCATTCCCGGCGACGGCGACGTGGTGTCCGGCATCGCCACCGTGGACGAGAGCGCCGTCACCGGCGAATCCGCCCCGGTCATCCGCGAATCCGGCGGCGACCGCTCGGCCGTCACCGGCGGCACGCGGGTGGTGTCCGACCGCATCGTCGTGCGCATCACCGCCGACCCCGGCACCGGCTTCCTCGACCGCATGATCGCGCTGGTGGAGGGCGCCAAGCGCCAGAAGACGCCCAACGAGATCGCGCTGACCATCCTGCTGGTCGGCATGACGCTGATCTTCCTGCTGGTGGTGGTGACGCTGCCGGCCTTTGCCGGCTACATGGGCGTGACGGTGCCGGTGGTGTTCCTGTGCGCGCTGCTGGTCACGCTGATCCCCACCACCATCGGCGGGCTGCTGTCGGCCATCGGCATCGCCGGCATGGACCGCCTCGTGCGCTTCAACGTCATCGCCAAATCCGGCCGGGCGGTGGAGGCGGCGGGCGATATCGACGTGCTGCTGCTGGACAAGACCGGCACCATCACGCTGGGCAACCGGCAGGCGGCGGAATTCCTGCCGGTGTCCGGCGTGGCCGAGCGCGCGCTGGCGGAAACAGCCATGCTGTCCTCGCTGGCCGACGACACGCCGGAGGGAAAATCCATCGTGGCGCTGGCGCGGGAGAGGTTCGCCCTCGACACGGCCGCGCCGGCGGGCATGAACTTCATCCCCTTCACCGCCCAGACCCGGATGAGCGGCGCCGACCTGCCGGACGGCACCCGGCTGCGCAAGGGCGCGCCCGACAGCATCCTCGCCCGCGCCGGTGCGCACAGCGTCACGCGGGAGCTGACGCTGGCGGTCGAGCGGGTCGCCAAGGCCGGCGGCACGCCGCTGGTGGTGTCGCGGAACGACCGCGTGCTGGGCGTCGTCCACCTGAAGGACATCGTGAAGCCCGGCATCCGCGAGCGCTTCAACACGCTGCGCGGCATGGGCATCCGCACCGTGATGATCACCGGCGACAACCGCCTGACCGCCGCCGCCATCGCCGCCGAGGCCGGGGTCGACGACTTCCTGGCCGAGGCGACGCCCGAACGCAAGCTGGAGCTGATCCGCGGCTTCCAGGCGGAAGGGCGGCTGGTCGCCATGTGCGGCGACGGCTCCAACGACGCGCCGGCGCTGGCCCAGGCCGACGTCGGCGTCGCCATGAACACCGGCACCCAGGCGGCGCGCGAGGCCGGCAACATGGTCGACCTGGAAAGCGACCCCACCAAGCTGATCGAGGTGGTGATGATCGGCAAGCAGCTCCTGATGAGCCGCGGCGCGCTGACCACCTTCTCCATCGCCAACGACGTGGCGAAATACTTCGCCATCATCCCGGCCCTGTTCGTGGCCGCCCTGCCGCAACTGGCACCGCTCAACGTGATGGGGCTGTCGAGCCCCGAAAGCGCCATCCTGTCGGCCATCATCTTCAACGCGCTGATCATCGTGGCGCTGATCCCGCTGGCGCTGAAGGGTGTGGCCTACCGTCCGGCCGGTGCCGCGGCGCTGCTGCGCCGCAACCTGCTGGTCTACGGGCTGGGCGGTCTGGTGGTGCCCTTCGTCGGCATCAAGGCCATCGACCTGCTCGTCACCCTTCTCGGCCTCGCCTGACCGCCCGCGCGGGAGGAACCCATCATGCTCAAGGACCTTCGTCCGGCCGTCTCCCTGCTGGTCGTCATGACCGTGCTGACCGGCCTCGTCTACCCGCTGACCGTGACCGGCCTCGCCGGCCTGCTCTTCCCCTGGCAGGCGGCCGGCAGCCTGGTGGAGCGCGGCGGCACCACCGTCGGTTCCACCCTGATCGCCCAGCCCTTCACCCGACCGGACCATCTCCAGCCCCGCCCCTCGGCGGCGGGGGAGGGTTATGACGCGGCGTCCAGCGGCGCCTCCAACCTGGGGCCGACGTCGAAGGCGCTGGTCGAACGGGTCGCGGCGCGGGTCGCGGCGCTGAGGGCCGCCAACCCCGACTCCCCCGGTGTGGTGCCGGCCGAGCTGGTCACCGCGTCCGGCTCCGGCCTCGACCCGCACCTGTCGCCCGCGACCGCCCTGTGGCAGGCCCCCCGCATCGCCAAGGCACGCGGCCTGCCGCTCGACACTGTGCGCGCGGTCATCGAGCGCCACACCGAAGGCCGCCAATGGGGCCTGCTCGGCGAGCCGCGGGTGAACGTGCTGCTGGTCAATCTGGAGCTGGACGGGCTGGCTCCGGCGGGCGGGCTGGCGAGGATCGGCCAATAGCCGGTACCACCGTCCCGCGACATTCTCTACGCTATTGACCCGACGGCCCTGACCGGAACGCCCATGCCCCACGACGACCCCAACGCCCGCCCCTCCCCCGATGCGCTGCTGGAGGAGGCGAACCGTGAGCGGCGGGGGCGGCACACGATCTTCCTGGGGGCGGCGCCCGGCGTGGGCAAGACCTTCGCCATGCTGGAGGGCGCGCAGGCGCGCCGGCGCGAGGGGGTGGATCTCGTGGTCGGGGTGGTGGAGACCCACGGCCGGGTGGAGACGGCGGCGTTGCTGGAGGGGCTGGAGCGGGTGCCTCTGCGCACCGTCTCCTACCGCGGAAAGGCGTTCGAGGAGATGGACCTCGACGCCGTCCTGGCGCGCCGGCCGCGGCTCGTGCTGGTGGACGAACTGGCCCACACCAACATCCCCGGTTCCCGCCACGTCAAGCGCTGGCAGGATGTGGAGGAGATCCTGGACGCCGGCATCGACGTGTCGTCCACGCTGAACGTCCAGCATCTGGAAAGCCTGAACGACGTGGTGGAGCGCATCGCCGGCATCCGCGTGCGCGAGACCCTGCCCGACAGCGTGCTGCAGAAGGCCGACGAGATCGAGCTGATCGACCTGCCGCCGCAGGAGCTGATCCGCCGCCTCGCCGACGGCAAGGTCTATGTGCCGGAGCAGGCGCGCCGCGCGCTCGACCGCTTCTTCTCGCCGGGCACGCTGACGGCTTTGCGCGAGATGGCGCTGCGGCAGGCGGCGGAGCGGGTCGATTCCCAGATGCTCCGCTACATGCGCTCGCACGCCATAGCCGGCCCCTGGCCGACGCGCGAGCGCATCCTGGTGTGCATCGGCCACGGGCCGGAGGCGGCGCGTCTGGTGCGCACCGCCAAGCGCGCGGCGGAACGCCGCGACGCCCCCTGGGTCGCCCTGCATGTGGAAACGCACCGCAGCACCTCCCGCCGCGAGGCGGACAAGGACGCCATCGCGGCCGCACTCCGCCTCGCCGAGCAGCTCGGCGGCGAGACGGCGGTGGTGCAGGGGGAGCGGGTGGTCGATGAGATCCTTGCCTTCGCCCGCGGCCGCAACGTCAGCCAGATCGTCGTCGGGCGGGCCGGGGCGCGCCGCTGGACCCGCGGGTTCCTGCGCTCCGCCACCGCGGATCTGCTGGCGCGCGCGGGGCGGTTCGACGTGCTGGTGGTCGCCGCCGGGGACGAGGCCGCGACGGCGCCGGCGACGACGGAGGCCATGGCATGGCCGGCGGCCCGCGACTGGCCGGCCTACGCGCTGGCGACGCTCATCGTGGCGGCGGCGACCGCCTTCGGCGCCCTGATCGACCGCTGGCTGCCGCTGCCCAACGTCTCGGTCGTCTACCTCGTCGGCGTTCTGCTGGTGGCGATCCGGTCGGGGCTGGCGCCGTCCATCTACGCCTCGGTGTTGAGCTTCCTGGCCTTCAACTTCCTGTTCACCGAGCCGCGCTACACGCTCGCCATCAACGATCCGCAGAACATCCTGACGGTCGCCTTCTTCCTGATCGCCGCGGTGATCACATCGAACCTCGCCGCGCGGGTGCGGGCGCAGGTGGAGGTGGCGCGGGTCAGCGCGCGCCGCACCGCCAACCTGTACGACTTCAACCGGCGGGTCGCCGCCGCCGCCTCCCTGGACGACGTGCTGTGGGCGGTGGTGCACCATGTGGCCGCGTCGGTCGACGGGCGGTCGCTGGTGCTGATGCCGGAGGAGGGGCGGCTGGTGGTCAAGGCCGGCTACCCGCCGGAGGACACGCTGGACGAGAAATCGATGGCCGCTGCCCAATGGGCGTGGGACCACGGCAGCCCGGCCGGCCGCGGCTCCACCACGCTGCCCGCGGCCGACTGGTTCTTCCTGCCCATGCGCACCGGGCACGGGCCGGTCGGGGTGCTGGGGGTGCAGATCCGGAGCGGGCAGCCCCTGCTGTCACCGGAACAGGGCCGCCTCATCGACACGCTGGCGAGTCAGGCAGCGGTGGCGGTGGAGCGGACCTCGCTGGTCGGCGACATCCAGAAGGCGCGGCTCGACGCGGAGACGGAGCGGCTGCGCGCCGCCCTGCTGTCGTCCCTGTCGCACGATCTGCGCACGCCGCTGGTCTCGATCCTGGGTGCCGCGACCAGCCTCTACACCTACGACGAGACGCTGAAGCCGGCGCAGCGGCTCGATCTGGTGCAGACCATCCAGGACGAGGCGGAGCGTCTCAACCGCTTCGTGCAGAACCTGCTGGACATGACGCGGATCAGCTCCGGCGCGCTGCGGCCGAAGGCCGACTGGGTGGATCTGGCCGACGTGGTGGGGGCGGCGGCGGAACGTGCCCGCCGCATCCTGCGCCGGCACCGGCTGCGGCTGGACCTGGAACCCGGCCTGCCGCTGCTGCGCGCCGACCCGGTGCTGCTGGAACAGGTGTTCTTCAACCTGATCGACAACGCCTGCAAATACTCGCCCAAGGACACCACGGTCACGGTCTGGGCGCGGCGCCAGGACGGCCGCGTCGTCGCCGAGGTCTGCGACCGCGGGCGCGGTATCCCGGAGGCCGACCGGGAACGGGTGTTCGACATGTTCTACCGCGTGCAGGGCGGCGACGGGCAGGCGGCCGGCACCGGCCTCGGCCTCGCCATTTCCCGCGCCATCGTCGAGGCGCATGGCGGGACCATCGAGGCCCGGTCGGGGCTGCACGACGCCGGAACCTGCATCGTCATCGCGCTCCCGGCGGAACCGCCGCCAACGCTTCCGGACTGATGCCCCTTGCGGCGGCGATCAGAGATAGGCCCTGTACGCCTCGAAATCGATGCGATGGATGCGCTCGACCATCGCGGCGGAGTCGGGGTTGATGAAGGAGGCGAAGTCCGGCCACCCGTCGAAATGGCCCGCCCGTGGAAACGCCCGGACATGGGCATCGTGGATATGGCGATCGACCTTCGCGACATGATCCACCAGCTGCGAATTCCGGGCGGCGAGGGCACCGAGGTCCGTGCGAGCCAGACCGTACGTCTCCTCGAGCGACGACAGCGCCGCGACGATGTCCTCCCGGTCGGCGTTGATGACGCGGTCGACCGTCACCATCCCTTCCACCGGGTGCCATTGCGGGGCGAAATGCGGGTCGAGCCGCTGCGGGTCCTCGTCGGCGATGTAGCCCAGCATTTCCATGAAGGAGAAGCCGTGCCCCGGCTGGAAGGGACGGGCGAGGAACGCCCCGATGCGCTGATCGAGGTTCCCGTAGTTCAGCGCGTGGCGGTACATGGAAACGGCGCGGCGGTACGGATCGCGGATCACCCGTATCCAGCGGAAATCCGGCTGGCCGAGGACGCGCGCGTGCGCATGGAAGCCGCCGGCGTCATGGAACTGCCGGATACGTTCGTCGTGCGGCCAGGTGTCGGCGGCCCGTGCGGCGTCCACCCGCCCGGTGGCGGCGAAGAACCACAGGGCCGTGATCGCGCTGGCCGATTTCGGTGCCCAGATGAGGCCCAGGCGATGTGGCTCGTCGATCATGGGTGGACAGACATGCCGGACGAACGCGTCCAGCAGGCGTCCGTCGGTGGCGGTCGGGTGCATGAGGTGCTTTCGTGTCCGCGTGTGTGCGATGGGCTCTCATACCGCAATGCCGTGCGCCGGCGAACGACAATGGCGGTCCACCGGCCGGCCTCCCCCGCTTTTTCACCCCTTTGCGGCCGGGCGGCCACCCCATACAGTGCGCGTCCGGTGCCGTCTCGGCGCCTCACCCGGTGGAAGAGTGGACCTGTGGCCGATTTCCATTTCGTCGAGGATTACGTCCGGCTCGTCGCTTCGCTGAAGGAGCGCCTGCCGATCGACGAGGCCATGAGCCGGGCGGTCGGCGGCGGCTACGAACGCTTCGGCGGGATCGAGGCCGACATCCTCGACCACTATGGCCTGCGCGAAGGCGACGGTGTGCTCGACTTCGGCTGCGGCAGCGGCCGGCTGGCACACGCGCTGGGCAAGCGGCGGCCCATTGCCTATCTCGGCATCGACATCGTGCAGGACCTGCTCGACTACGCCGCGACCAAGGCACCGGCGCACTACCGCTTCCGGCTCAACCGGGCGCTGACGCTGCCGGTGATCGACGAGGCGGCCGACTGGTGCTGCGCCTTCAGCGTCTTCACCCACCTGCTGCATGCGGAGTCCTATCTCTACCTGCAGGAGCTGGCGCGGATCGCCAGGCCCGGCGGGCGGATCCTGTTCTCCTTCCTGGAATTCGGCTGCGCCGGCCATTGGGCGGTCTTCGCGGAGACGGTGGAGGGGCAGCGCCGGTCCACGCTGCCGCATCTCAACATGTTCATCGAGCGGCCGGTGATCCGCCTGTGGGCGGAGAAGCTGGGGCTGGAGGTGGTGGAGATCGTGGACGCCGACGAGCCGCGCTGGAACGGGCACGCGCTGGGCCAGTCGCTGGCGGTGCTGCGCCGCCCGTCACCACCACCGCCGGGCTGAGGCGCGCCGATGGCGACGATCCTGGTCATCGACGACGAGCCCCAGATCCGCCGCTTCCTGCGGATCAGCCTGACCGCCAACGGCTACACGGTGGTGGAGGCGGAGACGGCGCGCGCCGGCCTTGACGCCTGCGCCTCCGCCCGTCCGGATCTCGTCATCCTCGACCTCGGCCTGCCCGACATGGACGGGCAGGAGGCGATCAGCGCCATCCGCGGCACCAGCGCCGTGCCCATCATCGTGCTGTCGGTGCGCGCGCACGAGCACGACAAGGTGGAGGCCCTGGACCGCGGGGCCGACGATTACGTCGCCAAGCCCTTCGGCATCGCCGAGCTGATGGCCCGCGTGCGCGCGGCGTTGCGTCAGCGCAGCGCCACCGGCGAGCCTCCCACCCTGGTGACCGCCGGGCGCGTCTGCGTCGACCTCGCCCGCCGGGTGGTGCTGCGTGGTGGGGAGGAGGTGCACCTGTCCCGCCGGGAGTACGAGCTGCTGGCGACCCTCGCCGCCCGCGCCGACCATGTGCTGACCCACGCGGAGATCCTGCGCGCGGTGTGGGGGCCGGCGCATGTGCACGACACCGCGTACCTGCGCGTGTACGTCAAGCAGCTCCGCCAGAAGCTGGAGGAGGACCCCAACCTGCCGGCGCTGATCGTGACGGAGCCGGGCGTCGGCTACCGCTTCCGGCTGCCGGCGGTGGAATGACGGCGGTCCCGGGGTCGGTCCGGCCGTGTGCCGTCACGTCGTCCGTGCCGCCGGGCGCAGGCCGCCGGTGATGCAGGCCACCACGCCGCAGGCGCTTGCCACGCCGAAGGCGATGACCGCCCCATGGTCGGGGGCGTGGGCGAACATCAGCCCCACGGTGACGGCGCCCAGCGTCTGACCCAGCAGCCGCGCCGTCGATTGGATGCCGCCGACGCCGCCGCTGCGCTCCTTCGGCGCGCTGGTGATCAGCAGCTTGTTGTTGGGCGACTGGAAGAAGCCGAAGCCGAACCCGCACAGCGTGGTGCGCCAGACGATGTCGAGGTTGCTTGGGTCGGCCGGCAGGGTGGCGAGGAGCGCCAGCCCGCCGGCGAAGACCGCCATGCCCACCGATCCCAGCACCGCCGGCGAGGCGACGCGGTCGGCCAGCCAGCCGGACAGCGGCGCCGCCACGGCCACCGCCAGCGGCCAGGGCGTCAGCAGCAACCCCACCTCCACCTGGGCGCGGCCGAGGTCGTGGACGAGGAAGAAGGGCATGGCGACAATGGCGATCGCGTAGCCGGCGAAGGCGCAGGCCGACGTGGCGATCGACAGGGCGAAGACCGGCAGGCGCAGAAGGTCGACCGGCAGCATCGGCACCGTCATCCCGGCCTGCCGCCGGACCAGCAGCAGCGCGCTGACCGCGCTGCCCGCCAGCGCCACCGGGACCAGCAGGCCGCTCTGGCCGCCGTCGAAGGCGCGGAGGCCCACCACCAGCAACCCGAAGGTGAGGGCGTTGAGCACCGCGCTCGGCACGTCCCAGCGCTGGCGCGAGGCCGGCGTTTCCGGCAGGAACCGCCACGCCATGAACAGCCCCAGCAGGCCCATCGGGATGTTGATGGCGAACAGCCAGTTCCAGGGGCCGAGCAGCAGCAGGGCCGACGCCACGCTCGGCGCCGCCGCCGAGGACACGGCGACGAAGAGCGCGTTGAGACCGACGCCGCGGCCGAGCTGGCGGGTGGGGTAGATGAAGCGGACCAGCGCCAGATTGACGCTCATCACGCCGGCCGCGCCAAGCCCCTGCACCGCGCGCGCCAGCGTCAGCGTCAACAGCGAGTCCGCCAGGGTGCAGCCGACCGCGCCGATGACGAAGACCAGCAGCCCCGTCCGGTAGACGAAGCGGAACCCCAGGATTTCGCCGAGCGAGGCCAGCGGGAACAGCGTGGCGATCACCGCGACCTGATAGGCGTTGATCACCCAGATGCTGTCGGACACGCTGACGCCGAGTGCGCCTGAGATCGTGGGCAGGGCGGTGATGGCGATCCCTTCGCTGAGGACCGACAGCACGATGCCGATCAGGATCGTCGTGATCGCCCAATATCTTTGCGGAGACGGAAGTCCGTCGTTCGACATCGCGGGGCAGGGCCGATGGCTGGGGGAGGGATGGCTTGGGAAGTGCGTGTCCGGCCGCGGACGGAACCGTTCCAGGGCGAAGGATCATGCCACCCGCCCGGCGAGGATGCCAACCCGGCCCGTGGCGATGGCAGCCGCGCGTCGGACGGCCTTGTGCCGTCCGCTCTTACCCCGGCAATGCCACGGCAAGGGTCGACGCCTCGGCGAGCAGGGCGGCGACGTCGCGGGCGGCGATGGGCTTGTGCAGGATGTGGATGCCGCTGTTGCGCGCCTGCACGATCTGGTCGGGGGCGGTGTCGCCTGTCAGAATGACGCTCATCACCCGGTTGCGCAGGCGCGCGTGAACCGCGTGCAGGGTGTCCAGCCCGGTGGTTCCGTCCCCCAGCCGGTAATCGGCGATGATCAGCGACGGTTCCTCGGGGGAGGATGACAGGGCGTGCAGCGCGGCGGGCAGCCCGTCGGCCGTCAGGACCCGCCATCCGGCCTGTTCGATGAGAACGGCCAGGGCCTTGCGCACGAGCGGGTCGTCGTCGATCAGCAGCGCGAGTCCTGGCCGTGCCGATGCCGGAGGACCAGCCACCTCGATGTCTTGCGGCGTGTCGGCGCCGTCGTTCGCCGACCGGCGGAACTCGATCGAGAAGCAGGAGCCGCGGTCCGGTGTGGAAGTCACATGGATGCGGCCATCGAGCAACCGCACCAGCCGTTCGACGATGGCAAGGCCGAGCCCCAATCCCAACCCCCGGTCGCGCGCGGGGTTGGAGACCTGATAGAACTCGTGGAAGATGCGGTCGAGATGTTCCGGCGGGATGCCCGATCCGGTGTCCACCACCTGGATGAGAACGCTGTCGCCGCGGCGCCGGCAGCCGATCAGGATGCCGCCGCGGTCGGTGTAGCGCAGGGCGTTTTCCAGCAGGTTGCGCAGGATGCGCTCCAGCAGGTCCCGGTCGGTGTGGATCACCAGGGATGACGGCACGGCACGCAGGCCGATCCCCTTGGCCTGCGTGCGCAACCGGTACTCGGACTCCAGCCGCTCGACCACCTCGGCCATCCGCACCGGCCGCGGATCGGCGGACACCACGCCGGCGTCCAGCTTCGACACGTCCAGCAGAGCCTCCAGAAGCCGGCAGAGCGCGTCGACGGACGCCTGCAGCGTGTCCACGAGGACGGCCGCGGGGTGGTTGGCCAGCCGGGACGCCAGCGCCGACGACAGCAGCACCAGCGATTGCACGGGCTGGCGCAGGTCGTGGCTGGCGGCGGCCAGGAAGCGGGTCTTCGCCTCGATCGCCTGCTCGGCCGTCGCCAGCGCAGCGACCGCCTCCCGTCGTGCCTCCTCCGCCTGCCCGGCGAGCGTGCGCTGGGTGGCGATCTCTTCGGCCGCCTGCCGCTCCCGCTCCCGCTGGATCGCGGCGATGTGGTCGAGCATGGCGTTGAAAGCCCGCGCCAGGCTGCCGACCTCGTCGGCCCGCCGCACCACCGCCCGCTGGCCGCTGAAGCCGTCCTGCACGATGGTGGCCGCCACCCGCTCCAGCTCGCGCAGGGGGCGGGTCAGCCGCCGTCCGACTGCCCGGCTTCCCATCAACACGGCGACCAGCGCCGCGATACCGACCGCCGCGTAGGCCGGCACGCCGGACGCGAAGGTGGCCCCGGCCGACGCCTCCGCCGCCTCCAGCCGCAGGGACAGGGCAAGCGGCGCCAGATGATCCGGCACCCGGACCGGCACATCGACCGCGATGCGGCCCGGACCCGGTGCGGGCGGCGGCGCGGATCCGGCGTGCAGCAACTGGCCATCGGGCTGCAGCACCAGCGCCTGGAACGGGACGCGGTAGAGCAGGGCGCCTTCCGGCGACGCCGTGCGCGAATAGATCAGCATCTCCGCCGCGAGGAGGTACGGGCCGCCGCCGTCGTCCCGCACGACCGCGGCGTGGCGTCCCCCGATCATCACCGTCCGCAGCCAGGCGAGATCCGCGTCGGTGATCGCGGTGTGCCCGTTGCCGGCTATGGGTGTCCCTTCGAAATCGGTGAAGACGATCGAGAGCGGCACCCCCGACACGCGCTCGAAGCTGGCGAGGAAAGGCAGCAGGTAGGTCTCCTTGCCCGCGCTGTCGACCAGCGCGGTGGCGAGCACGCTGTTGTCCGCCAGCTCCGCGATGGTCTGGGCGATGGCGTCCAGCAGCCCCTGGGTCTGGCGCGCCACCAGGGCGGCGTTCGACTCCACATTGCTCCGGTGCTGTTCGGCGAGCCGCTGGCTCGACACCTGCTGGAGCACCGCCCCCACCAGCATCGCCAGCCCCACCGACAGGGCGGCGGCGGCAAGGGCGAAACGGCCGGCGAGCGTTCCGGCGATGCTCCCGGCCGATGCGGGCTGTACGGACGTCATGGCCGCGTCCTGCCGTTCGGGCGGATCATTCGACCGGGACCAGCACGCCCTTGCGGTCGTACCGGGCCATCAGCAGGTCGTCGGGTCCCAGCGCCTCGTGGCGGTCGGGGGTGAAGGGCCGTTCGAAAAAGCGCACCAGCCCGTCGTAGCCGGTCACCCGTTCCAGCGCGTCGCGCACCGCGGCGCGGTCGGTGGTGCCGGCAAGGTCGATGGCGCGCGCCAATATGTGGGTCAGGTCGTAGGCGTGCATGAAGCCGACGGGTGAATTGATGTCCTCCGGCCGGGCGATGCCGAACAGCCGCCCGGCGGTGTCCAGCACCGTCGCCAGCTTCTTCTGGTCCACGCGGAACGGGCTGGTGGTCTGGATGACGGTGAAATCGACCTCCTCCAACGCGGTGCCGGCCTGTCCGACGAAGTCGCCGCCGGTGACGCCCCAATGGCTGATGATCGGCAGCCGCCGCTCCTTCGGCAGCGCCGCCACCTCGCGGACGAGGATCGCCGCCTCGTCGTCGTTGGCGACCAGCACGATGGCTTCGGCGCCCGCGCGGTGCAGCGTCTCGTACTTGTCGATCAGCGAGCGGTCGCGCCAGTTGTACCACGCGGTCGCGACCGGGCGCGGCGTACTGCCGTCGGCGAAGTACCGCTCCGCGGCGGCGAGGTTGCTGCGCCCCCAGGCGGTGTTGGTCAGCAGCAGCCCCACCTTCGCGATGCCGCGCCGGTCGACGTGACGCAGCATGAACGGCATGGCGAGGCTGTCGCGCAGCGACAGCCGGAAGGCGTAGTTCGGCTCCATGCCGTTGTCGATGATGGCGTCCGCCGACGACCAGGGCGCCAGGAACAGCGTCTTCGTCTCGCGCAGCGTCGGCAGCTCCTCGATCACCACCGGGCTGAAGCGTCCGCCGAACACCGCGACCAGATCGGTGATGGCCGCGAATTCCTTGATGTTGCGGATGCCGCGCGCGGCGATCGAGCGATGCTCCTTCAGGATCAGCTCGAAGCGCCGGCCGCCGAGCACCCCGCCGGCGCGGTCGATCTCATCCATCGCCGTGCGGATGCCGCGCTCGATGGCTTCCGCCGAGGTGCTGTTGGCCAGACCGAATTCACCGTCCAGCCCGATGCGCACCGGCGGCAAATGCTCGGACATCGCCGCGGTGGGAATCATCACGAAAAGATATACGACAAACAGCCTAACAATACAGTTGAGCATTCCCAAGGCCCTGCGCGCAAAAGGACTGTGCAGTCCTTCCATTGATGAACGCAGGGACAATAGGGGTCAACTGTTTAGATTTTGTGGATTTTGGCTGGATTTTGAATGGTTGTCAGGAAGGTCCTCGGACGGCCACCGCCATCGTGCCGATGCCGTCGATCCGGCAATCCATCACGTCACCCGGCTGCACCGGCCCGACCCCTTCCGGCGTGCCGGTCAGGATGACGTCCCCCGGCTCCAGCCGGTAGGCGTGCGAGGCGTAGGCGATCAGCTTCGGCACGGAGTAGATGAGGTCGCGGGTGTTGGCCTTCTGCCGCGTCTCGCCGTTGACCTTGATCTCGAAGTCCACCGCACCCGGATCGCCGAACGCGTCGGCGGTGACCAACCACGGCCCCAGCACGGTGAAGGTGTCGAGCGACTTGCGGTAGCTGCGGTCCTCGGTGCCGCGGATGGTCATATCCAGCCCGATGGTGTAGCCGGCCACGCAATCGAGCGCCTCGGCCTCCGGCACGTTGCGCACGGTGCGGCCGATGACGACGGCCAGCTCGATCTCATGATCGGTGCGCCGCTCCGGCCGGTCGGCGACCACGCCCTCCGCCGGGCCGACGAGGGAGCTGTTGGCCTTCAGGAACACCCCGTACTCGTCGATGGTCTTCACATGGGACCCGAAATTGATGCCGGTGTCCTTGCGCGATTCGTCCAGGTGCAACTGGTAATTGACGGGTGCGGCGATGATCTTGCCGGGGTTCGCGACCGGGCTGAGCAGCCGCAGATCGGCCAGCCGGCGGCGCGTACCCGTGGTGGAAAGCCGTTCCATCTCGGGACGGAGTTCCGCGAGTGCTGCGATGAACAGGTCGCCCCGGGGCAGCGGCCAGCGCACCGGCGGCAGGGCCGCCGCCGCGTCGGTCACATCGACCACCTCGTCGCCCATGACGACACCGACGCGGTCGTCATCGAAACGGCAAATCCGCATGGTTCCTCACCTCGTCACACGCGCTGCGTGGATTTCGTCTGGTCCTGGGGAGAGCCGCGGGCGGCGGACGCGCGCGGCGCCCGGGCGGGCGCGGCGGTGGCCTCCAGCCGCGGCCGCAGCAGCTCCCCGGTCCGGTGGTAATGATCGATCAGCCGCCGCACGGCGAGCTCGGCGTCGCGGGCGAGCGCCGCCTCCGCGATGCGGTTGTGCTCCTCGTAGGCGTTGTCGCGGGCGTCGGGGGCGAGCCGCGCGATGTAGCGGTACCGGTTGTTCTCGTCGCAGAGCTGGCCGCAGAAGCGCAGCAGCATCGTGGAGCCGCAGCCGGCGATCAGCCGCATGTGGAACTCCCGGTGGCAGCGCTCCCACGCTTGGTTGCCGTCGTAGTCGGCGTCGGGCGACACCCGCGGCGTGCGCGACAGGTGGTAGAGGGCCAGCACGATGCCCTCCTCCCAGTCGCGCCCGCCATGCGCGATGGACTCCCGCAACGCCCGCTCCTCCAGCCAGCAGCGGGTGCGCAGCAGCTCGTCGAAGTCGCTGAGGCCGACCTGGGCGACACGGAAGCCGCGCTGGTCCAGCCGCTCCACGAAACCGTCGGAGGTGAGGAGGCTCAACGCCTCCCGCAATGGTGTGGCGCCCACGTCGTAGCGTTCGCGCAGCGCCTCGATCTTGAGCTTGAGCCCCGGCGCAAGCTCACCGCTGATGATGTCGTCGCGCAGCCGCTCGTAGATCGAGTGGGTGCGTGACCGGGTGGTCGGGCGGGAAGGGGGGGCTCGGTCGCTCATGCCGGGATCCGCGCTGGGCTGTGGGCGTTGCCGCCATCATACCGCTTCGGGCACCGCCGCTTCGACATCCGCGACCACCGGACAGGTGAGGGAACCCACCCGCTCGACCTCGACGGTCACCATGTCGCCGGGCCGCAGCCACACCGGCGGGTTGCGGGCGTGGCCGACGCCTTCCGGCGTGCCGGTGGCGATCATGTCGCCCGGCTCCAGCGTCATGATCTCCGACACGATGGCGATGGTGCGGGCGACGTTGAACAGCATGGTGTTGGTGTTCGCGTCCTGCATCACCTGGCCGTTGACCAGGGAGCGGATGCGCAGCCCGTCCGCACCCGGCGGCAGCTCGTCGGCGGTGACGATCCAGGGGCCGACCGGGCCGGTACCGTCGAAGTTCTTGCCCGCCGTCCACTGCGCCGTCCGCCGCTGGTAATCGCGCACCGAGCCGTCGTTGAACAGCGTGTAGCCGAACACCGCGTCCAGCGCCTCCGATTCCGGAACGTACCGGCAGCGCTTGCCGATCACCACCATCAGCTCCGCCTCGTAGTCGAGACGCTCCGAGCAGCGCGGCACCACCATGGGCGCGCCGGGATCGATGAGCGAGGTGGTGCAGCGCAGGAACATCGACGGGTAGTCGGGAACCTCGTGCCCGCCCTCCTTGGCGTGCTTGGCGTAGTTGAGGCCCAGGCAGACGACCTTGCCGGGATCGGGGATCGGCATCAGCGTCCGCACGTCAGTCATCGGCAGGCGGGCGCTGGCCGGCACCGCCATGAGCCGGTGGGCGATGTCCGCCAGAACCGCCGGACCACCCTCGATCACGCCGCGGATCGACACCGGCAGCGGGTCGCCGGGAAGCGACGACAGGGGCACGATCTCGTCGCCCAGGGCGATCCCGATGTCCGGCGTTCCGTGATGGTCGAACCGCAGAATTCGCATTGGCTTCCTCCTCTCGGCCCGCGGCGTCGGCGGAGCGCCGGCCGGGCATGTCCGCCGATGGCGGCGTTTTGCACACATAATATCGATTTTTATGGGCCGTCAAGCGGATTGATCGGAAAACGGACTGATCATCGATAAAAATGTCAGTCGGATGGAATATCGATATCTTGACCCATTTCGTTTGAAGCCGTACGATCCGTGACGGCAAGTGAGCAACGGCTCAAGGCCCCTGGCCATCGGGGACATTCCCCCAGCCGGAGCGAGGCCATCACCGGCGCGGTGAACGCCGGACGAGCCCGGATCATCGGGAGGGAACGGACAATGGATTGGAAGACCACCGCATTCGGAGCGCTTCTGGCGGCGGGCATCGGCTTCGCGGCACTGCCGGCGGCGGCGCAGACCGAAAAGGTCGCGATCAGCATGGCGTCGGGGGTGAACTTCGTGTCCTCGCTGGTCGCCCATGAGCAGGGCTTCTTCAAGGAGCAGGGGATCGACGCCGACCTGAAGCCGGTGCCGCGCGGCAACATTGCCATCGAGGCGCTGGCGTCCAAGTCGATCCAGTTCGGCGAAGTGGCGCACGTCACATTCTTCTCCGCCGTCACCAAGGGCATTCCCCTGGTCGCGGTGGGCGTCGGGTCGCGCGGCTTCACCGGCAAGATGGTCGCCTCCAACGCCAACGCCGACCGCAAGACCCTGGCCGACTTCAAGGGCAAGCGCATCGGCATCCAGGTCGGCACCGGGGTGCACGGCGTCTTCCAGATGTTGGTGAAGAAGGCCGGCCTGAAGGAGACCGACTTCCAGATCGCCAACGTCCGCGTCACCGACATGCCAACGGCCATGGCCTCGGCCGGCAGCTTCGATGCGGTGGTCGGCTGGGACCCGATGATGCAGCGGATCGTGCAGGCCGGGAACGGCAAGGAGGTCATGTCCGCCCGCGACTTCGAACAGCAGGCCGACATCACCTACCCGCTGATCCTGATCACCACGCCGGATTACATGGCGGCCAAACCCAAGATGGTGCAGGGTGTGGTGAATGCCTACGCCAAGGCGCACAAGTTCATCCGCGAGAACCAGGATGCCGCCGTCCGCATCTACACCGACTACATCAAGAAGACCGGCGCCGATCTCGACGAGGCGACGCTGCGGGTGATGATGTTCGAGGTGGACAAGTTCGGCGGCGCCAACTTCACCGAGGGCGACCTGCGCGACATGCCGAGCACTGCGGAATTCCTGGTCGAGTCCGGGCAGATCGGCAGCAAGCCCGATCTGGCGAAGATCGTCGACCGCAGCTTCGGCGACAAGGCCGAAGCCGCCCTGAAATAAGCCGCTCTCCCGAAGAGGACCGGCACCCGACCTGCGCCCGGAGGGCATGATGGCCATGACACGGACGGCCGACGACCGTCTTGCGCACCCGACCCTGCCGGAGGAGACGCGCTCCGGCGGCGGCCTGATGACCGGCGTCACCAATCTCCTGTACGTCATTCTGCCGCTGGTGGCTCTGGGGGTGGCGTGGGAGCTGCTGGCGCGGCTCAGCGGCATGCCGGCGGCCCTGTTGCCGCCGGTCAGCGACATCCTGGCGGCCATCGTCAAGCTGGCGGCCGACGGCTTCCTGTGGACCGACATCGCCGGTACCATCACCCGGCTGTTCAAGAGCGTCATCGTCGGCATCGTCATCGGCACCGCCATCGGCGTGATGATGGGCTACTTCAAGATGTGGGAACGGGTGCTGTCGGCCCCGGTGAACTTTCTGCTGGCGATCCCCGGCACCGCGCTGTTCCCGCTGTCGATGATCTGGTTCGGCCTGACCGAGGCGGCGATCACCAGCATCCTCATGTACGAGGTGGCGCTGACCGTCGTGCTGAACACCTGGAGCGGCGTGAAGGCGGTCGACAACTCGATGATCCGCGCCGGCAAGGCGTTCGGCGCGACCGGCCTGTCGCTGTTCTGGCGGGTGCTGATCCCGGCGGCGCTGCCGTCGATCATCGCCGGCTATCGGCTGGCCTTCTCGCGCTGCTGGCGCATCCTGATCGTGGCGGAGATGCTGGTGTCGGTGACCTCCGGTCTCGGCTACCGCATCTACTGGGGCCGCGAGTTCTTCCATTCGGAGGTGGTCTACGCCGGCCTTCTGGTGGTCGGGCTGGTCGGGCTGCTGATCGAGCGCGTCTTCCTGCGCACCCTTGAGATCATGACCGTCGAACGCTGGGGCACGGTCCGGGAGCTGAGCTGACCATGGGCGAGCTGCGCATCGAGAATCTGAGCAAGACGTACCGCCGCAAGGAAGGCTGGAACACCACCCGCCTGCTGCACGTCTTCCGCAACATCTCCTTCACCGTCGAGGACGGGGAGTTCGTGTCGATCATCGGCGCGTCGGGCTGCGGCAAGTCGACGCTGCTGAGCATGGCCGGCGGTCTGGCCGAGGTGTCGGACGGCGCCATCTATGTCGATGGCAACCCGGTCACCGGCCCCGGCCTGGACCGCGGCATCGTGTTCCAGGAATTCGCGCTGTTCCCCTGGCTGACCGTGCTCGGCAACATCGCCTTCGGCCTGAAGTCGAAGGGGGTGCCGCAGCGCCAGCAGATGGAGATGGCGCGCAAGTATGTGGAGCTGGTCGGCCTCAATGGCTTCGAGGATTACTTCCCGTACCGCCTGTCCGGCGGCATGCGCCAGCGCGTCGGCCTCGCCCGCGCGCTCGCCATCGAACCGGCGGCGCTGCTGATGGACGAGCCGTTCGGCGCGCTCGACGCCCAGACGCGCGAGGCGATGCAGACCGCGCTCAGCAACATCTGGATGAAGACGCGGAACACCATCCTGTTCATCACCCACGACATCCGCGAGGCGGTCTATCTGTCGGACCGCGTGCTGGTGCTGGCGGGCCGTCCGGCCCAGATCGCCATGGAGCAGAGGATCGAGCTGCCGCGCCCGCGCAACCGCTTCGACCCGCTCTTCCAGCAGTACGAGCTGGATCTGGAACGCGCGATCGGCACGCACTGAGCGCGACCGCGCGGTGCCGGGGGTCACGCCCCCGGTGCCGCCGCGTCGCCGACGAAGCCGTCGATGGGCAGGACCACCCGGCCGCGGCGGATCGGCAGGCATTCCTCGGGCATCGCCTGGACGATCTCCACTCCGTCAGCCGCCATCCGGTCGAGGAAAGCGTCGAGCGTGTCCAGCATCTCGACGATGCAGTGGTCGTGAAGGACGATGAGGTTCCGCTCGGACGCCGCCATCCCATCGATCGCCCGCTCCAGCCAATCCCGCTGCGGCTCGACCCAGTCGCGGGGCACGTTGTTCCAGGTGACCAGGGTGTAGCGATGGTCGATCAGATGGTCGCGCGCTTCCGGGGTCAGCAGATGCGGGCCGAGCTGCCCGCGGCCGACCGGCCGGAAGAAGCGCTCGGGCGAGGCGAGGTCGCCGATCAGCGCCTCCGCCCCGCCGATCTCGACCGCCGCATGGCCCGGCTCCTCGTACTCGCCGAAGGGTTTGGTGTGGGTCAGGGTGTGGTTGCCGATCCAGTGGCCTTCGGCCCGCGCGCGTTCCGCCAGTCGGCGCCCCGCCGGATCGAGCAGCCGCTCGCCGATGACGAAGAAGGTGGCGAGGAGCCCGCGGTCGCGCAGCCGGTCGAGGATGGCGTCGGTGGCCCCCGGCACCGGACCATTGTCGAAGGTCAAGGTGAGCGTCGTCATCGCGTTCCTCTTCAGCAATACATGCTGAAGCATGCAACAGTATGGAGCGCAAATCAATAAAGAAGACTCCTTTATTGGCGCGCTCTACCTCGAATAAAACGGGAGAAACAGCAATGCCGGTGCCAGTTACCAATTTCGACCCTCCCTTCAACATCACGCGAGCCAGCCACATCGTGCTGACCGCTCGGGATCTTGAGGCGAGCAAGACCTTTTACACCGAGGTGATCGGGCTGGTGGTGACGGCCGAAGACTCGAACACCGTGTATCTGCGCGGGCTGGAGGAGTCCTGCCACCACAGCCTTGTCCTGGTGAGGAGCGACGGCAAACCGCTCTGCCAGCGTGTCGGCCTGCGCGTCTTCTCGGACGACGACCTCGACCGGGCCAAGGAGCATTTCGACGGCACCGGCCGCGAGGCGGTGTGGGTCGATCGGCCCCATCAGGGCCGCACGCTACACGTGTCCGATCCACTCGGCATGCCGCTAGAATTCGTGGCGTCGATGCCGGTGCAGCGGCGTCTGCACGACCAAGTGCAGTTGCACAAGGGCGGCGGCGCGCTCCGCTTCGACCATTTCCAGTTCCTGGCGCCCGAGGTGGGGTCCGCCGCGCGCTTCTACACGGATTTGGGGTTCCGCATCTCCGACTACGCCACCGACAAGCCGGAGGACGACCAGCCCCTCGCCATCTTCCTCTACCGGAAAAACAACCCGCACGACATCGTCTTCCTGACCCGGCCGGGTCCGAAGATGCACCACTTCGCCTACATCGTGACCGACACCACCTGCCTGTTCCGGGCGCTGGATACGGCCGGAAACACCGGCTTCAAGACCAGCATCGAGCGCGGCCCGGCGCGGCACGGGCAGGGGCACAGCTTCTACGTCTATTTCCGCGACCCGGACGGGCACCGGGTGGAAATCCTGCCGCCGCCCATCCAGATTCTCGACCTGGACGACGGGCCGGTGCACTGGCACACCGCCAACCGGCAGTCGTGGGAAATGCCGCCGCCCAAGAGCTGGCTGTTCGAAGCCACCGAATTCGACGGTGCCACCGTCAAGCCGTCCGACATCCCGCTGACCCTGATCTCGCTGGAGGAGTTCCTGGCCCGCAAGGGGTGAGGGACGAAAACCCTCCCCCGCCTCGGAGCGGGGGAGGGCTCGTCATCAGGAGATCGTCCGGCGGACGATGGCGGCTCCGGCCGACAGCGCCTTCAGCTTGCCGAAGGCGCTGGCCCGCGACAGGTACTTCATGCCGCAGTCGGGGGCGGCGATCAGCCGTTCGGCCGGCACATGCTCCAGACCGCGGCGGATGCGGGAGGCGACCAGCGCTTCCGCCTCCACCTCCGGATCGCCGAGGTTGATCACGCCGAGGATGATGGACTGGCGGGTGAAGTCGCGGAGGATGCCGAGATCGTAGTCGGGCTGCGCCGCCTCGATGGAGATCTGGTCCGCCGCGCTGTCGGCGAGTTGGCCGAGGAACGCGTAGCCGCCCTTCTTGTCATGGACGAACTGGGCATAACCGAAGCAGAGATGGACCGCCTTCGTGCAAGTGATCCCCTGGAGCGCCCGGTCGATGACCCGCACGCCGAAGCGGGCCGCGTCGTCGGGGAAGGCCTGGAGCCAGGGCTCGTCGAGCTGGATCACGTCCGGGCCGATGGCCTGGAGTTCCAGCAGCTCCTCGTTCAGCGCGGCGGCGAAGTCCATCGCCAGGGCTTCCACGTCGCCGTAGGTCTCGTCCTGCGCCTGATGGGCCATGGTGAACGGGCCGGGCAGGGTGATCTTGATGCGGCGGTCGGTGTTGCGCTTCAGGAACGCCAGCGGCTCGTTCTCCACGGCGTGCGTCCGGCGGATGCGGCCGGTGATGCGCGGCACCATCACCGCCTTGCCGGCGCGCCCGACGATCGAGGCGGGGTTGTCGATGTCCACGCCTTCCAGGCTGTTGGCGAAGTGGTTGGAGTAGCTTTCCCGTCGGATCTCGCCGTCGGTGATGATGTCGAGTCCGGCCCGCTCCATGTCACGGATGGCGACCAGGGTGGCGTCGTTCTGCGCCTCCTCCAGGAACTCGGCCGGCACGCGCCAGAGATCGGCGGCGCGGATGCGCGGCACGAAGGTCTTCAACCGCTCGCGGTCGATCAGCCAGTCCGGCTGCGGGTAGCTGCCGACCACCGTCGTCGGCAAAAGCGTATGAGTCATCGTCTTGTCCCTCCCTCTCTTGATTGTCATCGACTGATTGGAAACCCGGCATGAGCAGCAGACGAATCCCGCTCCCCACCTTTGACGCCCTCGACGCCGAGCAGCGCGCCGTGCACGACGCCATCGCGGCCGGACCGCGGGGCCGCGTGCGCGGGCCGACGCAGATCTGGCTCTACAGCCCGGAACTGGCCGACCGCGCCCAGCGGCTGGGCGAAACGCTGCGCTGGGGCACGGTGTTCGAGGAGCGGCTGAGCAAGCTGGCGATCCTCGTCACCGCGCGGCACGTGACGGCGCACTATGTCTGGCGCAACCATTCCCCGACCGCCGAGGCTTGCGGGCTGTCCGCCGCCGTGGTCGATGCCATCCGCCACCGCCGCACACCCGAATTCGAGCGGGCGGACGAGGCCGCGGTCTACGCCTTCGCCACGCAGATCCTGGAGCGGCACCGGGTCGATGACGACACGCTGGGGCGCGTCACCGACCTGTTCGGCGCGCGCGGCGCGGTCGAGCTGGGGGCGCTGATCGGCTACTACCACATGGGCGCCATCGCGCTGGAACTGGCCCGGCCGCCGCTGGTCGGCGGCGGCGTCAGCGACCTGCCGGACCTGGATGGCTGAGGCGGCGGCTCGCGGCCCCGTCACCGGGGCGCGGCCTTCAGCTCCCGGCTGACGCGCACCATCGCCTCCAGACGGACGAGGTGGGCGGCGACGAACTGGCGGGTCGGCTCGTCGGTCAGCCGCCCGTCGCCGTCGAACTTCTGCGGCGCACCGCCCACCAGCACCTCCGGCCCGTTGACCATGAAGGCGTTGAGGTAGACGAGGATCTGGCGCAGGTGGTGGTTGGCCAGCGCCGTGCCGATCAGGCCCCGGCTGGCGCCCATGATCGCCACCGGCTTGCCGTCGAAGGGCTGGTCCGGCCCGCGCGAGGCCCAGTCGATGGCGTTCTTCAGCACGCCGGGGATCGAGCGGTTGTATTCCGGCGTGGCGAAGACGACGGCATCGGCCGCCCGCATCGCCTGGCGCAGCGCGTCCGCCGCCGGCGGGAAGCCGGCCTGGAGCACGTCGTCGTTGAAGAGGGGCACATCGGCGATGTCGTGGATGTCCACCGTCATGCCCGCGGGCGCCAGCTCCTGCACGGCACGCAGCAGTGCGGTGTTGTAGGAGCCCCGCCGGAGGCTTCCGGAAATGCCGAGCACCCTGATCATGGTCCCACCCCTGCTTTGACTTGGTTCGCGCGGTCGGGCGACGCCGCCCGCGCCACGGTGGGAGCATAATATCGATTTTTTGGTTTGGATCGAGAAAATTTGCATGACCAACAGCCACGCCGCAGGCGGCCTGCGGCGTGGCTGTTCGTTTGGCAGGGGGTGTCGGGTTCAGCCCATCCGCGTGCGGAAGCCCACCGCGCCCAGACGCTCCACGCTGAGGCGCAGGCGCTGGCCCGGCTTCAGCGCCTCGGCGGCGGTGGCGGCACCGGCCAGCACGATGTCGCCGGCCTCCAGCCGCTCGCCGCGCAGCGCCACCAGCCGCGCCGCCGCGACCAGCGAACGGGCGGGGTGGCCGAGGATGGCGGCGGAGGAGCCGATCAGCGCCGGCCGCCCGTCGATCTCCACCACCATGCCGAGGTTGGCGACGTCGGTCGCCGGGTCGCACCACGGCCCGAGCACGACGCCGGAGGAGGAGCTGTTGTCCGCCACCACATCGGTCAGGGAGAAGCGGAAGTTCTCGTAGCGGCTGTCGATGATCTCGATGGCCGGGGCCACCGCCGCCACCGCGGCCATGGCCTCGGTCATCGACACTTTGCCGGCCAGCGGCGCCTTGAGCAGGAAGGCGATCTCCGGCTCGGCGCGGGGGTGGACGTAGCGGGCGATGTCGATGTCGCCACCGTCCTCCACCAGCATGCCGTCGGTCAGCCGGCCCCAGATCATCTCGTCCACGCCCATCTGGGCCATCTTGGCGCGGCTGGTGAAGCCCATCTTCACGCCGATGCGCCGCTCGCCGCGGTCGTAGCGGCACTGGAGCAGGGCGGCCTGCACCGCGTAGGCGTTGTCGAGCGACAGCGGCTCGGGCAACTGGGCGACGGCTCGGGCCGTGACGGCGGCCTCGTCGAGCCGGGCGGCGATGGAAGCGAGCTCAGGCATCGGTGGCCTCCGCGTTGCGGGTCTTGGCAAGGTCTTTTGCGAGATCCAGGGCGACGTCGACGATCATGTCCTCCTGCCCGCCGACCATGCGGCGGCGGCCCAGCTCCACCAGGATGGTGCGGGTGTCGACGCCGTAGGTCTTGGACGCCGTCTCGGCGTGGCGCAGGAAGCTGGAATAGACCCCGGCGTAGCCGAGCGACAGGCTTTCCCGGTCGACGCGCACGGGACGGTCCTGCAAGGGGCGGACGAGGTCGTCGGCCGCGTCCATCAGGGCGAACAGGTCGCAGCCATGCGCCATGCCCATGCGGTCGGCGACGGCGATGAACACCTCCAGCGGCGCGTTGCCGGCCCCGGCCCCCATGCCGGTGAGCGAAGCGTCCACCCGCGTCGCCCCGTGCTGCACGGCGACGACGGAGTTTGCGACCCCGAGCGACAGGTTGTGGTGGGCGTGGATGCCGGTCTGGGTCTTCGGGTCCAGCACGTCGGCAAAGGCCTTGAAGCGGTCGGCCACGCCGTCCATCAGCAGGGCGCCGGCGGAGTCGGTGACATACACGCAGTGCGCCCCGTAGCTCTCCATCAGCTTGGCCTGCTTCGCCAGCTCGGCCGGCGGCAGCATGTGCGCCATCATCAGGAAGCCGGCGACGTCCATGCCCAGCTTTCGGGCGTGCTCGATGTGCTGCTTGGCGACGTCCGCCTCCGAGCAGTGGGTGGCGACGCGTACGGAGCGGGCGCCGGCCGCGTACGCCTCGCCCAGGTCGTGCACGGTGCCGATGCCGGGGATCAGCAGCGTGGCGACGGTGGCGCGGGTCGCCACCTCCGCCGCTGCCTCGATCCAGGCGAGGTCGGTGTGGGCGCCGAAGCCGTAGGTGAAGCTGGCTCCGGACAGCCCGTCGCCGTGCGAAATCTCGATGCTGTCGACGCCGGCCCGGTCCAGAGCCGCGGCGATCGCCTTCACCTCGTCGATGGAGTAGCGGTGGCGGACGGCGTGCATGCCGTCGCGCAGGGTGACATCCTGGATGTAGAGGCGGTGGGTCATCGCGTGGTTCCCCCTCAGGCCGCGGCCAGCCGCTCGGCGGTGGCGAGCGCCGCCGAGGTCATGATGTCGAGGTTGCCGGCGTAGGCGGGCAGATAGTGGGCGGCCCCCTCCACCTCCAGGAAGACGGAGACCTTGAGGCCGGTGCGGTCGCCGAGGCCGGGGATGCGCACGGGGTTGTTGTCGCCGATACGGTCGATCTGCACCGCCTGTTTCAGCCGGTAGCCGGGCACATAGCGCTGCACCTCGGCCACCATGCGCTCGACGGAATCGGCGATGGCCTGCGGGTCGGCGTCGGCGGCGAGGCACATCACCGTGTCGCGCATGACCAGCGGCGGCTCCGCAGGGTTCAGGATGATGATCGCCTTGCCGCGCTCGGCCCCGCCCACCTGCTCGATGGCGCGGCTGGTGGTCTCGGTGAACTCGTCGATGTTGGCGCGCGTGCCGGGACCGGCGGAGCGCGACGAGATGGAGGCGACGATCTCCCCGTACGCCACCGGCGTCACCCGGCGGATGGCGGCGACGATGGGGATGGTCGCCTGCCCACCGCAAGTCACCATGTTGAGGTTGGCGGCCCCCAGATGCTGGTCGATGTTCACCACGGGCACGACGTAGGGGCCGATGGCGGCCGGGGTCAGGTCGATCACCCGCTTGCCGTCGCGCCGCAGCACGGCGTCGTGCCGGGCGTGCGCGCCGGCCGAGGTGGCGTCGAAGACGATGCCGATGTCGGCGTAGCCGGGCAGGCGGGTCAGCCCCTCCAGCCCCTCGTGCGTGGTCGCGACCCCCATGCGGCGCGCCCGCGCCAGCCCGTCGGAGTCCGGATCGATGCCGACCATCGCGGCCATCTCCAGACGCTCCGCCATCCGCATCACCTTGATCATCAGGTCGGTGCCGATGTTGCCCGAGCCGATGATGGCGACCTTGGTCCTACCGCTCATGACGTTGTCCCCTTACGCCGCGCACGCGACCCGGACGGAGCCGAGCCCGTTGATCCTCGCCTCCAGCCGGTCGCCCGGCCCAAAGGCCACCATGGGGCCGAGCGCCCCCGACAGAACCACATCGCCGGCCGCCAGCGGCCGTCCGACCGCGGCCATCCTGCGGGCCAGCCAGACCAGCGCGTTCAGCGGGTTGCCCAGGCAGGCGGCCCCGGCGCCGAAGGACACCGGCTCGCCGTTCTTCTCCATCACCATGCCGCACAGTCGCAGGTCGAAGCGGTCGATCGCCACCGGCGTGCTGCCCAGCGCGTACAGCCCGCTGGACGCGTTGTCGGCGATGGTGTCGAGGATGCGGATGTCCCAGGCGGCGATGCGGCTGTCCACCACCTCGATCGCCGGCAGGGCGTAGGCGACGGCGCCCAGCACCTCGGTGAAGGTGGAATCGGGGCGGGGCAGGTCGCGCTCCAGCACGAAGGCCACCTCCGCTTCGCCCTTCGGCTGGATCAGCCGGCCGGCGGCGATCTCCGCGCCGTCCAGCAGCTCCATGTCGGCGAACAGCATGCCGTAATCGGGCTGGTCGACGCCGAGCTGCTTCTGCACGGCGACGGAGGTCAGCCCGATCTTGCGCCCGACCAGCCGTCGGCCGGCGTCGATCCAGTGGGCGGTGTTGGCATCCTGCACGGCGTAGGCGGCGTCCAGGTCACCGGCGGGCAGCAGGTCGCGGATCGGGGCGATCGGCTGCCCGGTCTCCTGCGCGGTGCGCAGGCTGAGCGCGATGTCGGCGGCGGTCATGGTTCGGGTTCCCTGTTCCGTGATGGCAGGAGGGCGTCGGGGCTCACGGCCCCACGAGCCGCGGCAGGAAGAGGACGATCTCGGGCACGTAGGTGATCAGCATCAGAACGCCGATGGCGATGCCGAGCATCGGCAGGGCCGCCTTCGACACCTCCTCCAGCGACGCCTTGCTGATGGCGCAGACGATGAACAGGCAGAGGCCGACCGGCGGGGTCGCCATGCCGATCACCAGATTGACGCACACCACGATGCCGAGATGGATAAGGTCGATGTCGAAGCGCTGCGCCAGCTCCAGCAGCACCGGCAGCGTCACGATCAGCGCGCCGATCGGCTCCAGGAAGCAGCCCAGCAGCAACAGCACCAGGTTGATCAGCAGCAGGATCACCCAACGCTCGTCGGTCAGGCCGGAGATGGCGTTGACGATGGCTTCCGGGATGCGCTCGATGCCGAACACGAAGGACACGATGCTGGCCATGGCGACCACCAGCATGATGCCGGCCGTCATGATCGCCGACGATACGATCGCCTCGTACAGCGACGCCAGCGTCAGCGACCGGTAGAGCACGCCGGCGATCAGCAGCGCGTATATCACCGCGACCACGGCCGCCTCGGTCGCCGTGACGATTCCGGTGCGGATGCCACCGAGGATGACCACGGGCAGCAGCAGGATGGGGATCGCCCGCAGGAAGGCGCGCAGGAAGCCGGCGAGGCCGACCGCCTCGGCCTTGGGATAATTGTTCCGGTGCGCCACCCACACCGCGTACACCGCGAGCGACAGCCCGAGCAGAAGGCCCGGCGCCACGCCGGCCAGGAACAGCTCGCCGATGGATGTGCTGGACAGCGCGCCGTAGACGACGAGCGCGATGCTGGGCGGGATGATCGGGCCGATGATCGAGGACACCGCGGTGAGTGCGGCGGCGTAGGGCACCGGGTAGCCTTGCTTCGCCATGCCGGGGATCAGCACCGATCCCATCGCCGCGGCGTCGGCGGTGGCGGAGCCGCTGACCCCGGCGAAGAACACGCTGGAACTGACGTTGACCAGCGACAGCCCGCCGCGGAAGCGCCCCAGCGCGCATTGCGCGAACTGGATGATGCGGTCGCTGATGCCGCCGACGTTCATGATGTTGCCGGCCAGGATGAACAGCGGCACGGTCAGCAGGATGAACTGGTCGACGCCGACGATGAGGCGCTGCGGGAAGGCCAGCAGCATGGACATCTGGCCCGTCGCGATCATGTAGACGGCGGCCGCCAGCCCCAGAACGATGACGATCGGCACCCCGATCAGCAGGAAGACGAAGAAGCTGCCGAGAAAGATGGTCATGGCCGGTGGTCCCCGCCGAAGAGCCCGCGCAGGTGGCGGACCAGCGCCGCCGCCATGTGCGCCATGAGGATGAGCAGACCGACCGGCACCGACAGGTAGACCCAGGACACCGGGATCTGCAGGGCCGCGGCCGTCTGCATGCTGTTCATGTCCGCGAACTCCCAGCCGTACCAGGCGAGCACGAGAAGCAGGGCGATGGCGAAGAGGTCGGCCACCACCGCGCAGACCAGCGCCGGGACCCGGCCCAGCCGGTCGGTGAAGACCGTGACCCCGACCATCTCCCCCTTCTCGAAGGAGGCGCCGGCCAGCAGGAAGGTTTGCAGGATCAGCAGGAAGCGGGCCGCCTCGTCCGGCCAGAACAGCGAGGATTCGAAGATATAGCGCGACACCACCTGGGCGGCGGTCAGCGCCACGATGCCGCCCATGGTGATGACGGAGACGACGCCGACCGCCCCCCAATACAGGGAGGCGCCGACCGACCGTCGCGCGCGTCCCGTCGTTGCGTTGTCCACCGCCATGACCATGGCGCCTTCCTTTTCCGTGGCTTCCGGCATGCCGCGCGCGGGGCCGTCGGCCCCGCGGCTGTCCTGGATCATTGGGCGTTCTTGCGGACGTGCTCGGCGAACTCCTTGATCAGCGGGTTCTTGGCCTCGTACTCCGCCGACAGGGCCTTCACCTTCTCGCGCGCGGTGGCGACGTCATCGAACTTGATGATCTCGACACCCTGGGCACTGATCTTCTTGGCGGCGTCGCCCTCCTGCGCGGCGGCGGCCTCGACCTGCGGGCGGATGGTCTCGCGCGCCGCGTCGGTCAGCACCTTGCGCTGCTCCGGGGTCAGCCGGTCGAACTTCGCCTTGTTGACGATGGTGACGGCCGGGAAGAAGTACTGGCCGGTCATCGTCATGTGCTTGGCCTTCTCGTAGAAGCGCTCCGACAGCACCGACGACACGTTGATCTCCGACCCGTCGAGCGCACCGGTCTCAAGCGCGGTGTAGACCTCGCCATAGGGCATCGGCGTCGGGTTGGCGCCGAGCGCGCGGAAGATGGCGATGTGCAGCGGGTTCGGCACGACCCGGATCTTCAGGCCCTGCATGTCGGCCACCTTGTGCACCGGACGCTTGCTGTTGAGGAAATGGCGGAAGCCGCCCTCGTAATAGCCGAGCCCCTTGATGCCCAGCGCATCCAGGCTCGCCAGCATCTTGTCGGCCGGCGGCGACAGGAACGCGTCGGACAGCGCTTGGTAGGACGGGATCAGGAAGGGAAGCTGCAGCGCGTCCATGACGGGCGTGAACAGCGCGAAGGTGGAGGAGGAGACCACGGCCGCGTCGATGGTGCCGAGCCGCACCCCTTCCAGAAGCTGGCGGTCGTCGCCGAGCTGGCGGGCGGGGTAGACGCTGATCTCCATTTTCCCGCCGCTCTTCTTGGCGACGGCGTCGCGGAACATCTCCGCCCCGATGTGGAAGGGGTGGGACGTCTGGGTGACGTGGCCGAGCTTCAGCGTGACGTCGGCGGCCTGGGCCACCGGAGCCGCCATGAGGGCCGCGCCCAGCGCGAACGCCAGCATCGCAGTGCGCATCGTATCCTCCAAAGGGTCGTGCAGGACGGGAGTGTTTCGTTGTGCGAGACGATTGTCGCCTTGCGCGATTAATCGCCGTCCTATGATCCGCTGTCAAGCGCCGATTCTAAATTTCGAGACGCTTGTATCGACAGACGATACGTGTTTAGGATACAGCGGATGCGAACGTTCCGCGACCGGAACGGACGCTTCGCGCTTCAACGGAATTCCCACAGGACTGACAGAAGGATACGGGATCGATGCCCATCATCGACATCACGCTGGTCCAGGGCCGCCCCGACGACCGCATCGAACGCCTGATCGCCGAGGTGACCGACGCCGCCGTGCGCTCGCTGGACGCGCCGCGCGAGACGGTGCGCGTGGTCGTGCGCGAAGTGCCGCCGAGCCGCTTCGGCGTCGCCGGCCGCAGCAAGGCCGCGGGCGGTGCGGCGTGAGCCGCGTCATGACGGGGGACAACGGGGTGACGACCTGCACGCTGCGCTTGGTGGAGGACGTGCTGCCGCCGTCCGCCCAGCCGGTCTATCTGCCCGCCGCCGAGCGGGCCATCTATGTGGTCGAGGGTGACGTCACCGTCGAGCAGCCGGATGGCTGCCAGCACCAGCGCGCCGACGGCGCGTGGCTGGGCGGCGCCCCGGTGGCGTTGCTGGCCGGCTCCACTGGGGCGCGGCTGTGGCGCTGGGAGCTGGTGGCGGCCGGTGGCGAGGGCGACGGTCTGCTGCGCTCCGCCCCCGGCAGCTCATCGGCGTTGAAGCTGAAGGCCGACCTGGAGTTCGACCGGCGGCAGGACTGGCTGATGCGCTGCGACCGCGTGGAGTTCCCCAAGGGCGGCGTGGCGCTGACCCACGTTCACCAGGGCCCCGGCATCCGCTGCTGCCTGTATGGCGAGATCCGCATCGACACCGAAGGGCGCAGCGGCACCTTCCCCGCCGGTCACGCGTGGCTGGAGCGCGGGTACGAACCGGTGCTGGCGCCGACCACCGAGCGGGAGGAGACGGCCTTCATCCGCTGCTTCATCCTGCCGCGCGCCTGCAAGAGCCGCAGCTCCATCCGCTACGTCCGGCCGGAGGACGCGGCGGTGCCGAAGACGCAGCGCTACCACGTGTTCGGCGAACGCTTCATCACGCTTGGCGCCTGAAGGCGCTCACCCCTTGGCAGGGGATTGGGGATCGGGCAGCGTGTAGCGGCGCCATCCCCGGCCCACTGCCGGCCGGACGATCGACGGGACCCCAGGCATGGACGACAGCAGCGAGCGCACACGCGACCCGGTGATCCTCCCGTCGGCCCTCCCACCGGCCGTGGAGCTTGCGCGCCCGGCCGGCGCCGGCCGCGACGAGTTGGCCGACGGGCTGCCGACGGCGGTCATCGCGCTGCGCGTGATGGAGGCGCTGAGCGGCGCCGACGGTGAACTGGGCGTGACCGAGCTGGCGCGCGAGCTGGGCATGCCGAAGGCGCGGGTGCACCGGCACCTGACCGCGCTGCGCGACCACGGCTATGTGGCGCAGAACCCGCGCACCAACCGCTACGGCATCGGCTGGCGGCTGTTCCTGCTGGGCCAGCAGCTCGTGCGGCGCTTCAACGTGGTGTCGCTGGCGAAGCCGGTGATGGAGGAGCTGCGGGACCGGGTCGAGCAGACCATCGTGATCTCCACCTTCACCGAGGACGAGGTGGTGGTTCTCGACTTCGTACCCGGCCGCAGCGCGCTGGAGATGGTGCTGCGGCCGGGCACGCGCTTCACCTTCAACTCGGTGGCGCAGGGCAAGATCGCGCTGGCCTTCGGCCCGCCGGCGCTGCTGCAGCGGCTGACCGCGGCACCGCTGCGGCCGAGCACGCCGCACACCGTCATCGACCCCGACCGGCTGACGCTGGAGGTGGAGATGGTGCGCCGCCGCGGCTGGGCTGACGCGCCGGAGGAGGTGTTCGCCGGCGTGAACGCCATCGCCGCCCCGCTCTTCCAGGCGGACGGCACGCTCTACGGCAGCCTCGCCGTGGTCGGTTCCATCCACTATCTGCCCAAGCCGCCGCGGGAGGAGACGGTCCAGTCCCTGCTCGCCGCCGCGACCAAGGTGTCCACCATCATGGGGTTCACCGGGCATCGCCTGTAGGGGGATGGTCCTACAGAGGATGGTTCGCCAAAACCGCCGTCGTTGACGTGGATCGCTTTGCATGCCTAAAGTTCCCTCGAAGCGACCTATAGAGGAGTCGCGACAAGGAGGGAACGGACCATCATGCCGGTGATCGATTTCCGCGTGCGCCCGCCCGTGCGGGGTTTCCTGGACACGCTGATGTACAGCAACGGCGCCCGCCGCGACGCCTTCACCCGCAGCGTCGGGTTCGAGCCGTCGCCCGCCGCGCAGTCCCAGTCCATGGAGTTGCTGCTGAAGGAGATGGACGAGGCCGGCGTGACCCGCGGCGTCGTGGTCGGGCGCTTCGCCGGGATGCTGGGCTCGGTGTCGAACGACGATGTGGCCGCGGTGGTGCGGGACCATCCCGACCGCTTCCTCGGCGTCGCCTCCATCGATCCTTCCGACCGGCGCCGTGCCATGGACACCATCCGCGACGCCATGAAGGCCGGTTTCAAGGCGATCAACATCGAGCCGGGCGCCTACCCGGTGCCGCTCTACACCGACGACCGCCGCCTCTACCCGATCTACGCGATGTGCGAGGATGAGAAGGTGCCGGTGGTGATCATGACCGGGGGCACCGCCGGGCCGGACCTCAGCTACTCCAACCCCATCCTGATCGACCGGGTGCTGGCCGACTTCCCGAAACTGAAGATGATGGCGGTGCACGGCAACTGGCCCTGGGTGACGGAGATCCTGCACGTCGCCTTCCGCCGCCCAAACTTCTACCTGTCGCCAGACATGTACTTCTCCCGCATGCCGGGATGGGAGGAGTATGTGAAGGCCGCGGACGGCTTCCTGGCCGAGCGCACGGTCTACGCCAGCTCCTTCCCCTTCTGCCCGTTGAAGGACTATCACGCGTGGTTCACCACGCTGCCGATCCGTCCGGAGAACATGGAGCGCGTGATGCACCGCAACGCGCTCGACTTCCTGGGCATGGAGTCGCTGTGAGGGCAGGGGAGGGGCCGCACCGCGGTTCCTCCCTCCACGCGCTCGCCGGGCCGTCAAGTGCGGGATGATGTTCCCCATCATTGAAATCATCATCCCGAAAAATTGTATGTTTGCCAAACGATCTTGTTGCGCTTCGTCCCAACCCGGCATAGCATCGTCTCCAGGGCAGCAGCCATGCCCCTCGTCCGGCCGGCCGATGCGCGCGGTCGCCGGCGCGACATCCCGCAAGACCCGAAGCGATAAGGAACGGACCGCCCCCGGAGCCGCCGACGCGGCTTGGCGGCCGCGCGCACCGGCACCATAACGGCCCCCGGCGACGCTGTCGGAGGGCCGGCTTGAGTGGGAGGAGACGATGAAGACACCGATCGATCTGGCGCAGGACGCCCGATCCGCCCGACGGCTGGGCGCGCTGACCGAAGAAACCCTCGACACCACCGACGACCTCGGCATCAAGCTCTCCGGCGTGTCCCGCCGCGACCTGATGCGCATCGCGTCCACGGTCGGCATCACCTCGACCCTGGCGGCGGCGGCCACCATGGGCGGTGTGTTCTCGGCCGAGGCGCTGGCCCAGACCGCCAACAGCGTCTACAACCGGCGCTACGCGGCACAGCCCAAGCAGGTGCTGACGCTCGGCACCATCTTCACACCCGAGCAGCACAACGTGCAGCGCGCCGGCGTGTGGGATTTCGTGCGCGACCTGGAGGACCGCACCGACGGCGCGCTCCGGGTGGAGATGCTGACCGGCGGCGGCGTCTGCGCCGAGCCGGTCTGCGTGCAGAAATCCATGGGCGGCGTTCTCGATATCGCCAGCTCGTCCACCCAGAACGCGTCGGGCGTCGCACCCTGGCTGAACGCGCTCGACTTCCCCTACATGTTCCGCAGCAACGCGCAGATCTACCATTTCTTCTTCAATCCCGCGTCGGAGAGGCTGTTCCGCAAGACCTTCCGCGAGCAGCACGGGATGGAGTACCTGTTCGGCCTGTGCGAGATGCGCAAGCTGTTCATGGGCGCCAAGTGGCGCGACAAGCCGCCGGTCACCAGCGTGACGCAGCTCGCCGGCACCAAGAACCGCGTCACCAACACCCAGCTCGGCCGCATCGCCATGCAGCTCATGGAGCTGAATCCGGTGCCGGTGGCCTGGGTGGAGACGCTGGATGGCATGAAGTCCGGCCTGATCGATGGGATGGAGACCTGGACCACCGCCTGCACCGCCTTCAACATGGCACCAGTGGTCTCGAAATACGTCGGCTTGAACTTCATCCCCGGCATCCAGCACGTGTCCATGCGGGTCAAGACGCTGGAAAAGATCGGGCCGGAACTGCGCGCGCAGGTGATGGAGAGCGCCTACCACACGCAGTCGACCGTCATGTACAACAACGAGGCGGGGCTGCGCATCCTCAGCGGCGAGATGGCGAACCCGCCGCCCGACACCATCCTGGGCAAGAACAAGGTCGAGATGAACTTCCTCTCCGCCGAAGCGCTGGACGAGGCCGAGAAGATCGCCAGCCCGACCCGCAAGGAATACGACAGCTGGCACGAGCGGCTGAACAAGATGGCGGGCTTCAACGTGTACGAGGCGATGCTGCCGGTCGTGCGCGAATACCCCGTGGACGGGCTGGCGATCAATGTCGAGCCGCGGCGCTGGTGGAAGGCCTGAGGCGGCGGGAGGGCGCCAGCGCCCTCCCTTCGGCCTGGGCACGGAGGGGGGCGCCGTCGTGAGCGCCCGCTCTGGCCCCCGCTCCGCCGGGCCATCGCCGGCCGGGCTCGCGCTCGGAGCCGTGCGGTGGCTCGACCGCAACCTTGAAAAATCGGTGCTGCTGCTGGCCTATTCGGCCTGTGCGGTGATCATCGCGGTGGAGGTGTTCCGCCGCTACGCGCTCTCGGTCCAGGCGCCGTGGAGCACGACCATCCCGGCCTACATGTTCCTGTGGGTCACCTGGCTGGGGGCGGCCTATGGCGTGAAGATCCGGGCGCATCTGAGCTTCGGCGAGGTGCGCGACCGGTTGTCGCGGCGCACGCAGTATCTGCTGATGCAGATGGATTACCTGCTGTACCTGGTCTTCGGGCTGGTGGTGATCCATTACTCCGGCGAACTGCTGTCCATGCAGATGGACAATTTCTCGGTCGTGCCCGGCACCGACGACGTCCCGCAATGGTGGTTCTACAGCGCCACGCCGGTGGGCTGGTGCCTGCTGCTGTTCCGGGTGTTGCAGAACGCGGTGATCGACTTCCGCGCCATGCGCACGGGGGCGCCGCTGAAGGTGCGCGGCGAACTGGCGCTCGACTGACCCATAACGCCGACCCGCGACAAGGGCGGCGGACCCGGGGGAACGGACGATGTCGGACACATTCCTGATCATTCTCACCACGGCGGCGGCGCTGGGGCTGTTCGTCTACGGCACGCCCATCTTCCTGCTGATGGGGCTGTGGGTGGTGGCGGCCCACCTCATCTACGACTTCTCGCTCGCCAACATCGGCATCAGCATGTTCGAGGGGCTGAACAGCTTCGCTCTGCTGGCCGCACCGCTGTTCATCCTGACCGGCGACCTGATCGCCGGCGGCGGCATCGCGCGCCGCATCACCGACTTCACGCTGGCGGCACTCGGCTGGCTGCGCGGCGGGCTGGGCATGGCGGCGATCACCGCCTGCGGCATGTTCGCGGCGATCAGCGGGTCGAACTCGGCGACCGCGGCCACCATCGGCTCCATCACCTTTCCCGCGATGCGCGACCAGAAATACGGGGACTCCTTCTCGGCGGCCACGGCGGCCTCCGGCGGGGTGGTCGGCATCATCATCCCGCCCAGCATCCTGTTCATCATCTACGGCTATCTGGTGAATGTGCCGGTCGGGGAGCTGTTCCTGGCCGGCGTGGGGCCCGGGCTGCTGATGGTGGCGGCGATGCTGCTGGCCTGCCACCTCGTCAGCCGCTTCCAGGGGCTCGGCACCATCATCCCGTTCCGCGCGCGCGAGGCGGCGCGGCGGACGCCCGGCATCGGCATTGCCATGGGAGCCGTCGTGCTGGTGCTGTGGGGCATCTACACCGGCGTCTTCTCGCCGACGGAGGCCGCGGCGGTCACCGTCGCCTACTGCCTGTTCGCCGGTCTGCTGCTGACTCGCGAACTGAGCCTGCGGGAATTGCCGCGCATCGTGCTGCGCAGCGCGATGATCGTCGGCATCATCATGCCGCTGGTCGCCGTATCCATGATGATGCAGGAGATCTTTTCGGTGATCGGCGTCAGCCGCGGCGTGCAGCAGATGCTGGCCGGCATCGGCGACTACACCGTGATCATGGCGATCTGCATGGTGGCGGTCCTGATCGCCGGCTGCTTCCTGGAATCGGTGCCGGTCACCATCATCCTGGCGCCCATCCTCGCCCCCGCGGCGGTGGCGGCCGGGGCCGACCCGTTCCATTTCGCCATCGTCTTCATGGTCGGGGCGGCGATCGGCTTCATCACACCGCCCTTCGGGCTCAACTTGTTCGTGGTGTCGAGCGTCACCGGCGTGCCCTATCTGAGAATCGCGCGGGCGGTGCTACCCTATCTGTTCGCGTTGCTGACGGCCTGGATCGTCATCGCCGCCTTTCCAATCCTGACGCTCTACGTCGTCCAGTTCGTCGGTCTGGCCGGCGGCGGGCTGCGATGAGGGGACGGGTCAATTCATTGGTTGACCGAACCAACATATTTTGAGACGATGATCCCGGTGATTGAAAGGAGTTTTCCATTGGATACGACCGAGCCGCTGAGCCATCCGCGCGCGGACGACGCCAAGGGAGACTCCGGCACCTTGCAGCGCGGGCTCGCCATCCTGCGCCTCTTGGCGGAGGCGCTGACCCCGCTCTCCTCCCGGGAGATCGCAGAGGCCGTCGGCCTCAACGACAGCACCACCCATCGGCTTCTGCAAACCCTGAAGGACGAGGGCTACGTCTGCCGCGACGAGGCCAAGCGGTATCACGCCAGCCCGGACGCGCTGCTGCCGCTCAGCCTCTACCACCCCCTGCACCAGTTGCGGCGGGAGGTGTCGGACACGCTGCGCGGCCTGCGCGACCAGTTGGGTATGACCAGCTCCCTGATCGTCTTCGTCGGCATCGAGCGGCTGGTGCTCGACATCTCGGCGGCGATCGACATCTCGCCCTACTACAACACCCACCTGACGGCCCCGCTGCACGCCTCGGCGTCGGGCAAGATCCTGCTGATGGGGATGCCGCGCCAGCGCCAGACCCAGCTCCTGGGGCCGGCGCCCTACCAGCCCTACACGCAACACACCATCACCGACGCCGGCGCGTTCCAGGAGGAGCTTGAGCTGACCCGCAGCCGCGGTTTCGCCTCCAACCTCGATGAGAATTTCGTCGGTCTGTGCGCCGCCGCCGCACCCGTCCACGCCATGGGTCGGGAGGGGCCGGTCGCCTGCCTGACGGTGGCCGGGGCCAGCGAGAAGTTCCAGGGCGACCGCCTGCCCGAGGTCGGGCGGGTGCTGCGCGAGCGTGCCGACCTGATCGCCGTCGCCTCGCCGGCGGTGCGCGCGGTGCGCACCATGTTCCAACGCTTCGGCTGAGCGCCCCTGCGGGTCATGCCCGCCACCGCCGGCCGGGTCGAACGACAAGGGAGGAGAGCGCCGATGAGGCGTGTCCTGATCGCCAACCGCGGCGAGATCGCGTTGCGCGCCATGCGCGCCTGCCGCAAGGCCGGTCTCGAATCCGTCGCGGTCCATTCGGAGGCGGACGCCGCCTCCCCCCACATCTGGGCGGCCGACGCCGCCGTCTGCATTGGCCCGCCCGCGGCGGCGATGAGCTATCTGCGCGAGGATGTGCTGATCGACGTCGCCCGCCGCACCGGCTGTGACGCGGTCTATCCCGGCTACGGCTTCCTGTCGGAGCGGGCCGGCTTCGCCGAGCGCTGTCGGTCGGCGGGCCTGACCTTCATCGGTCCGTCGCCCGAGGTGATCGCC
The DNA here is from genome assembly GCF_013423485.1 of Azospirillum oleiclasticum. GTDB lineage: Bacteria > Pseudomonadota > Alphaproteobacteria > Azospirillales > Azospirillaceae > Azospirillum > Azospirillum oleiclasticum. The sequence goes on along the minus strand of NZ_JABFFR010000025.1, from coordinate 201,561 downwards.
GCGATGGGCGACAAGGCGGAGGCGCGGCGCCGGGTGGCGGCGTTGGGCGTGCCGGTGGTGCCGGGCTCCACCGGCACCTTCCGGACGGTCGATGAGGCGGTGGAGGCCGCCCGCTCCGTCGGCTTCCCGCTGCTGATGAAGGCGACGGCCGGCGGCGGCGGGCGCGGCATGCGGGTCGCCCGCTCGGTGGAGGAGTTCCGCACGCTGTTGCCCCAGGCGGTGGCGGAGGCGGAGGCCGCTTTCGGCAACGGCGAGGTCTATCTGGAGCGCTTCTTCGACCGTGTGCGGCATGTGGAGGTGCAGGTCTTCGGCGACCGCCACGGCACCGCGCGCCATGTGTGGGAGCGCGACTGCTCCGTCCAGCGCCGCCACCAGAAGCTGGTGGAGGAGGCGCCGTCCCCGGCGCTCGACCCCGCCGCCCGCCGCGCGATGTGCGAAGCCGCCGCCGCCATTGTGGAGGCGACCGGCTACGAGGGCGCCGGCACGGTGGAGTTCATCGTCGATGAGAACAGCGGGCGCTTCTTCTTCATCGAGATGAACACCCGCATCCAGGTCGAACACCCCGTGACCGAGATGCTGACCGGCCACGACCTTGTGGTCGAACAGCTCCGCGTCGCGGCGGGGGAGCGGCTGTCCATCCCCGCGGCCGGCTTGGCGCCACCGCCGGGCCACGTCATCGAATGGCGCATCTGCGCGGAGGACCCCGCCCGCAACTTCCAACCGTCGCCTGGCCGCATCACCACCTGGCGGCCGCCGAAGGCGTCGTGGCTGCGGTTCGACAGCCACGTCTATCCGGGCTACGCGGTGCCGCCGCACTACGATTCCATGATCGGCAAGCTGATCGTGCGCGGCGACAGCCGAAGCCAGTGCCTCGCCCGGTCCGCCGCCGCCCTCGACCAGTTCCTGGTCGAGGGCATCGCCACCACCATCCCGTTCCACCGGGACCTCGCGCGCCATCCGGACTTCGTGGCCGCGCGCGTGCACACCCGCTGGATCGAGGACGCCGCAGGGAGCATGCCATGCCCGGCGAAGGCCGCCTGACCCACGCCGCCGTCGACCGCATCCTCGCCCTGCTCGACGGCACGGCGGGACATGACATCGACCTTGCGGTCGACGGCCTCAGCCTGCGGGCGGAGGGCAGGGCGGCGGCACCATCCCGTTCGGTTGCGGCGGTGGAGCCCGTCGCCGCCTTCCCCGCACCGTTGCCGTCCGGCCCGCAGGCGGTGCTGGCGCCGCGCGCCGGGGGCATCACGCTGCCGGCCGGGCTGGTGCCGGGGCGTGCTGTCTCGGCCGACACCGACATCGCCACCATCGGCCCCGAGGGGGCCGGCGAGCTGGTGCGTGCGGGCGTCGCCGGCACCGTCACCGACCTGTTCGTCGCCGATGGCGACCTGGTCGAGTACGGCCAGCCGCTCGTCCGCCTCACCCCGGCCGCCTGACCCCGGCCGCCTAGGATCCGTCATGCTTCCCATCGAGTTCTTCCGCCGCGCTGCCGCGCGGACACCGGACGCCGTGGCCGTGGAAACGGCGGAGGGCACCGTCACCCACCGTGAGCTGGCGACCCGCGTGGACGCGCTGGCCGCCGCCCTCCAGTCGCTCGACCCTTCGCCCGGCAGCCGGGTGGGGCTGCTCGCCGCCAACGGCGAGCCTCATTTGACCGCCCTGCTGGCGATCCTGGCCGCCGGCAAATGCTGGGTGCCGCTCAACCCGCGCAACGGCGAGGCCGAGCTGCGCGCCATGGTCGACACGACCCGGCCGGGCATCATCATCGCCGACGCCGCCAACCGGTCCAAAGTGGCGGGCGCCAGCGGGATTCACCTTCTGCTGGGCGAGGACGATCCGGACGGCGGCCCGGCAACCGAGCGGCTGCTGGAGCGGTTCCGCGGCGCTTGCCCGCAGCGCCTTCACCCGCCGCTGGACGCCACCCAGGCCATCAAGTTCACCAGCGGTTCCACCGGCAAACCCAAGGGCGTGCAACAGTCGCACCGCAGTTGGAACTGCTTCACCGCCAACATCCTGGACGCCTTCGGCTTCGACGCCGACGAGCGCTTCCTGGTCGCCGCACCGCTGACGCACGGCAGCTCCTGCTTCGTGCTGCCGGTGCTGGCGCGCGGCGGCCGGCTGGTGCTGCTCGACCGCCCGAAGCCGCCCGACGTGCTGACGGCCCTCCGGGAGCGCGGCATCACCGCAACCTACCTGACGCCGACCATGATCTACATGCTGCTGGCCGAGCCGGGGGTGGGCGGGCGTGCCTATCCCGCGTTGCGGCACCTGATCTACTCCGGAGCGCCGATGCGGGCCGCCCAGATCCGGGCCGCGCAGGCGGTGTTCGGCCCCTGCATCGAGACCTGCTACGGGCAGGCGGAGGCGCCGCAGATGATCAGCGCCATGCGCGGGACGGAGTTCCTGGACGAGTCCCGGCTGGGCTCGGTCGGACGGCCCTGCCTGCTGACCGGCGTCGCCATCCTCGGCCCCGACGGCGCCGAACTGCCGGCCGGCGAGGTGGGGGAGATCGCGGTGCGCGGCGACCTGATCATGACCGGCTATCTCGACAACCCCGAGGCCACCGCGGCGGCCATCCAGGACGGCTGGCTGCGCACCGGCGACCTGGGGGTGCTGGACGCGGACGGCTACCTGTCGATCAAGGGCCGCTCGCGCGAGGTGATCATCACCGGCGGCTTCAACGTCTACCCCGCCGACGTGGAGGCGGTGCTGGGCCGTCACCCCGCCGTGCACGAATGCACGGTCTTCGGGGTGGAGGACGACAAGTGGGGGGAGGCGGTGCACGCCGCCGTGGAGCTGCACGCCGGCACAGAAGCGGGGGAGGCGGCGCTGATCGCCTTCGTCAAGGAAAGGCTGGACGGGGTGAAGGCCCCCAAACGGATTCACATCGTGCCCGAATTGCCGCGCAGCCCGGTGGGCAAGGTGCTGCGGCGCGAGGCCAAGGCGATGGTGACGGGAGGAACCGATGCGCGCTGACCACGACGAACCGACGGTCGAGGACATCAAGGCCATACTGGCGATCTTCCGGGAGTCCGGCTTCGCCGAACTGCGGCTCGACGTCGGCGCCACCCGCATCGCCGTGCGCAAGGACGGCGCCCTTCCGCGCGAGGGGGATGCGGCTCGCGCCGCACCTACGGCCGAAACCACCGCCCCGGCGGCGGCGCGCCCCGAACCTGTCCCCGCACCCAGGCCGGTTCCGGCCGCCGAGCCGGCGACCCTGGCGACGGACGGGCTGACGGCCGTGCGCTCCCCGGTGTCCGGCACCTTCTACCGTTCCCCCAGCCCCGGCGCCGATCCCTTCTGTGCGGTGGGCGACCGGGTGGAGGCGGGGACGACCGTCGCTCTGGTGGAGGTGATGAAGCTCTTCACCTCGATCCCGGCGGGCATGGCCGGCACCATCGTGCGCATCGTGCCGGAGAACGGCGCCATGGTGGAGGCCGGGCAGGAGATCCTGCTGATCCGCCGCGACGGGGAGGGCGGGGCATGAGGCGCACGGTTGGAATCGTCGATACCACCATGCGCGACGGGCAGCAGTGCCTGTGGGCCACGCGCATGTCGACCCGCGCCATGCTGCCGGTGGCCGAGGCGATGGACCGCGCCGGCTTCCTCGCCATCGAGCTGATGGGCGCGGTGCAGGTCGACGCCGCCGTCCGCTACCTGCGGGAGGATCCGTGGGAACGGCTGCGCGCCATCCGCGCCCGCGTCACCCGAACGCCGCTCCAGGCGTTGATCCGCAGCAAATGCGCATTGGGCTTCGACCTGCAGCCGGACGACATCGCCCGTCTGTGGGTGGAGCGGCTGGTGCGCAACGGCATCCGGCGCTTCGTCGCCTTCGATGGTCTGCACGACCTCGACAACCTCGCCGACGCGATGCTGCACGCCAAGTCGCTCGGCGCGTACACCACCGGCTGGCTGACCTTCAGCCACAGCCCGGTGCACACCGACGAGCTGTACGTCGCCAAGGCCCGCGCGTTCATCGAACGCTGCCAGGCCGACGCGGTGATGATCGAGGACGCCAGCGGCGTGCTGACGCCGGAGCGCGCGGCCACCCTGGTGCCGGCCCTGAAGCGGGTGATCGGCGACCGGCCTCTGGGTCTGCACAGCCACGGGCTGCTCGGCCTGCCGCAGCGGACCTACCTCGCGGCCGTCGATCGGGGTGTCGACAACCTCTACACCTGCATCCCGCCGCTGGCCGACGGCAACGCCCCGCCCAACGTCTTCACCACGCTGAACAACCTGCGCCACATGGGCCACGACTGCCGGGTGGACGCGGAAACGCTGCGCGATGTGGCCCGCCATTTTGCCGAGGTGGCGGAGCGGGAGGGAAAGCCGGCAGGCGCCCCCGCTGATTTCGACGCCGCCAGCTTCGACCACCAGATCCCCGGCGGCGTGCTCAGCAACCTGACCGCCCAGCTCAAGGCCGCCGGGCTGGAGCACCGGTTGCCGGAGGTGCTGGTGGAGTGCGGACGGGTGCGCGCCGATCTCGGCTGGCCGATCCAGGTCACGCCCTTCGCCCAGTTCATCGGGGTGCAGGCGGTGCTCAACGTCATCCAGGGCGACCGCTACGCGGTGGTGCCGGACGAGGTGAAGAAATACGCGCTCGGCCATTACGGCAAGCTGCTGTCGCCGGTGGACCCGGACGTGCTCGATCGCATCGTCGCGCGCGGCTCGCCGCACATTCCGCTGGAGCCGAAGCGGCCGGAACCGGCGCTTCCGGGACTGCGCCGCCGCCATCCCGGCGTAGACGACGACGAGCTGCTGCTGCGCCACTTCTTCGACCCGGCGCTGCTCGACGCCATGCGGGCGGGCATGGCCGACGACGCGGCGTTGTCGGCGGCCGGCAAGCCGCTGCTGCGGCTATTGAAGGAGGTCGCAGCACGGTGCGATCGGCGGCACGTGGTGGTGCAGACCGCCGGGATTCGCCTGGAACTGTCGATGTGAGCGGGGCAGGGCAATGGAGCGCGCGATGACCCGTCAGCCGGGCGGCGAGGCCGCCGTCACCGGAAGCTGCGCCGCGGCGGTGGACGCCGGGACGGAGATCCTGAGGGCCGGCGGCAACGCCGTCGACGCGGCCGTCGCCACGGCGCTGGCGGCCTGCGTCGCCGACCCCTGCAACACCGGGATCGGCGGCTACGGCGGCCACATGGTCGTGCTGACGCCGGAGGGGGAGGGCTGGTGCGTCGATTTCAACACCTTCGCCCCGCCCGGCGTGCCGGATGACCATCTGCGCACGGTGGAGTCCCGCACCGGGCCGGCCGTATCCACCATGCCATGCGTGGTCGCCGGCCTCGCCGCGGCGTTGACCCGGTTCGGCCGGCTGGACTGGGCGCGCGTCTCCACCCCTGCCATCCAGGCCGCTGAGACGGGGGTGGAAGCGAACCCGACCACCCGCGCCGCCTTCGCCCAGGTGCGGGGCCGCAACTTCGTCGGTGAAACGTTCGTGCTGGAGGAGGAGGGCGACCGGCTGGTCTTCCGGCAACCGGCCCTGGCCGCGACCCTGCGGCGCATGGCGGAGGATGGACCCGGCTGGTTCTACGACGGCCCCTTGGCCGGGCGCGCCGCGGAATCCTGGCGCAGCGCCGGCCTCTCCCTCGATCCCGCCGACTGGCGCGCGGTCCCGGACGCGGTGAGGATCGCGCCGGCGCCGCGGCTGCGCATCGCCGACGCCGATGTCTGGTCGGGGCCGCTCGGCACCAGCGGCTCGCTCTGCCTGTTCGGCATCCTGGCCGCCGCGGCCGACATCGGCCGGGATCTGCGCAGGCCGGAGGGGCTGGCGCGGCTGGCCGGGGCGATGGCGGCGGTGTGGTCCCACCGCTTCGGCCCGTCCGGCGGCAACGCGGTCGATCCGGCCGGCCTGCCGGACTGGATCCGGCGGGCGCTGTCGGGAATGCCGGGTTCCGGCCCGCGCCCCGGCGACGTCGGCCACACCTGCCACCTCAACACCCTCGACCATGACGGGACGATGGTGGCGATGACGCTGACCCACGGGCCCTTCTGGTTCGGCGGGCGGTGGGTGCTGCCCGGCACCGGCGTGGTGATGAACGCCGGCATGCCGCTGTTCCGCTGGGCCGACCCCGTGCACCGCGGCGGCCGGCGCTTCGCCGTGACCAACCTCGCGCCGACGCTGGTGCGGTGCGACGACGGGACACGCTGTGCCGCCGGCACGCCCGGCGCGCGCCGCATCCCCGGCATCGTGGCGACCACGCTGGCCCGCGCCCTGTGGGGTGGCTTCACACTTCCGGACGCGGTCTCCGCCGGCCGTCTGCACGCCGAAAGCCGCGACGCCGCCACCCTGGAGCGCACCCGCCACGAGCCCGCCGTGGAGGCCGCGTTTGCCGGTCGTTTTCGCAGCGTTGGAACGGAGGAATGGACGCAGTATTACGGCCCGCTCACCGCCATCCGCCGCGGCGCCGACGGCGCGGCCGAATTGGGGCTGGACGATCGCGAGGGTCCCGGCTTCGGGCGGGTGCTCGGGCGGTGATCGTCCAAATCCACCGTCAGCCCACCGCGATCCAGTCCGTTCGGGTCACGTCGAGCAGCACGAGGCTCCCGGTGAAGGGGCTGTCGTCACCGGCCTGATGGTAGAGGATCAGCGTGTCATCACCGCGCGCGTCGAGCCGGAACGACCCGTCGCCCAGGTAATCGCCCCGATTGATCGCGAAGTCGCCGGCGGCGAGTTGCACCACGCTGGTGCCGGGCGGGACGTCGGGGGCCAGCGTCACGTCGGTCACCAGTTCGGTGGCCCCGAACTCCAGCTCTTCCCCGGTGCGGTAGTCGGTGATGACGTCCATGACGCTCCGCACCACCTCGCCGGGGTCCAGCCGCCCGTTGGTGTCGTCCTGGACCGTGGCGCGGTTGCGGTTGCTGACGGAGAAGCTGTCGTGGCCCCGGCCGCCGGTGATCAGGTTGCCGGTGGCGACATCGCCGAACACCGAAACGCCGGCGCTGAAGGTCTCGAAACGGTCGTCGCCGGCCCCGCCGTCGAACCGGTTGTCGCGGAAACCGCCGCCACGCAGCAGGTCGTCGCCGGCGCCGCCGTGCACCCGGCCTTCGCTGATCCTCTGGCCGCCGATGGTCAGCGTGTCGTCACCGGTGCCGCCCGACAGGGTGTTGCCGCTGCCGAAGGCGGCGAGGTCGTCGTCTCCCGATCCGCCCTTCACTGTTGAATCGAATGCGATTCCCGACATGACGTCGTCACCGGCCCCGCCGCAGGCGGTGGATTCCCGGAACTGGTCGAACAGGACCGTATCGTCGCCGGTGCCGCCGAAGAGGCGGACGGAATTGCCTCCGGCGATCACCAGTTCGTCGTCCCCGGAACCGGCGTACACCGCGGAGTTGTCGGACCAGTCCGGCGTGTCGGACGACACGAACCGGTCGTCCCCACGACCGAGGCGATAGGTGGGCATGGTGTCGGTTCCCCCGGGAATACGGCGTCGGCTGCGCCGCTCGGGAACCACTCCACCAAAGCATTCACGCCAGCGGATGCCCCGCATAGGAACGTCTGCCGGAAGAGATAATCACCGGCGGCCGCCCTTCTCCAAACGACGAATTGTACCATAACTCTAAATAAGTGATTTTCTTCTGTAGGGGGGGTGGATTCAAATTCGAAGTGTGACTCTCTATTGATTTCAGTGGCTTACGCCGCGAGGGTTGCATGGGCACGCAGTATTCTCCCATCGACATGGTCGAGCGGCGGCTGAACCAGGAAGTGGTGGCGGCCGGTATTCCGGTGGCGGCGATCGCCCGTCGGTTGGGCCGGCACCGCTCGACGGTCCACCGGAAGGTCAGCCGTCGCCCAGCAAGCGCAGCACGGCGTCGCGATCCGGCAGGGCCGGGATGGCCCCGGCGGCCGTCGTGGACAAGGCGCCGGCCGCGTTGGCGAAGCGGCAGACCGGGCGCACGCGCTCGGCGGTGCAGGAAAAATCCGGCGTCTCCAGCATGCCGGCGAGAAGGGCGGCCATGAAGGCGTCGCCGGCACCGGTCGTGTCGACGGTCGGAACGGCGACGCCCGGCACATGCTCGCAGGCGTCACGCGTCAGGAAGGTGCAGCCGTTGCGCCCGTGCGTCACCACCAGAAGCCGCAGATCGTCGTGCCACAGGGATCGCCCGCCGTCATCCGGCACCGCCGAACCGGTGACGAAGACCAGCTCCTCGTCGCTGAGCTTGACCACGGTGGCGAGACCCGCGGCGCGCCGGATCATGCGGCGCGCCGTCTCCAGGTCCGGCCACAGGGCCGGGCGCAGGTTGGCGTCGAAGGAGACGATGCGCCCGTGGCGGCGTGCCGCCTCGACCGCCAGCAGGGTGGCCTCGCGCGCCGACGGGTCGATCAGGCCGATCGAGCCGACATGCAGCAGGCGGCTGCCCTCCACGGCCGGGAGGTCGAGGTCGCCGGGCCCGAAGCCCGTCATCGGCTCCCCATAGAACAGGAACTCGCGCTCGCCCGCGTTGTCGAGCGAGACGAAGGCGACCGGGGTCCGCGCACCGGGCACCAGCCGCAGCCGCCCGACATCGACCCCGCAACCGGCCAATGCCCCCGCCAGGAACCGGCCGAACCCGTCGGCCCCGGTGCGCCCCAGAAAGGCGCTCCGGACGCCGAGCCGCGCCAGCCCCGCCGCCACGTTCGCGGGGGCACCACCCGCCGCCGGAGTGAAGGCGCCGATGCCGCCCGCGGGCGCGCCGGGGCGGATCGGCATGAAATCGATCAGCACCTCCCCCATGCACAGGGCGTCGAACGCGTCGCCACCGGATTGCCGACTGGTCATGTCCATGCCGTCCCCGTCAGAGCGCGCCGTCGGTGTAGCGGGCCAGCACCGCCGCGGTGCCGTCGGTCCACAAGGCGCGGAGCGCGTGGGCGAACCGGTCACGGAAGGGCTCCGCCCGCCCGACCTCCCCGTACACTTCGGTCATGTCGAGCCACACGCCCGGCTCGGCGCGGGCCTGCCGGGCCGTCGCGGTGAGCCGGTCCCAGTTGGGATCGTTGGGCGCGATCGGGCGGCCGTTATCGGTCTCACCGAAGCAGTAGCGGCACCACAGGGCGGAGCCGAGCGCCAAGCCGTCGATGGAAGCGCCCGCCGTCAACCGGGCGGCCAGGGTCGGCACGATGAATTTCGGCTGCCGGTTGGAGCCGTCCAGGCAGAGGCGGCGGATGGTGTCCTTGATCTTGGGGTTGGCGAAGCGCCGCTGGATCACGTCGAAATAGGCGCCAAGGTCGGTGTCCGGCACCGGCGGCACCGTCGGGATGATCTCCTGGCGCTCCACCCTCTCAAGGAAGCGGCGGATGAGCGGGGTTTCCATGGCCTCGTGCGCGAACTCGACGCCGAGAAGACCGGCCGGGTAGGCGATCAGCGCGTGGCCGCCGTTGAGGATGCGGATCTTCATCGTCTCGAACGGGGTCACGTCCGGCACGAACTGGACGCCCACCTCCTCCAACCGCGGGCGGCCCGCGACGAAGCGGTCCTCCAGCACCCACTGCGTGTAGTCCTCGCAGAACACCGGGGCCGCATCGCGGATGGCGAAGTCGCGGGCCAGCGTCTCGCGCTCATGGGGACCGGTCGCCGGCGTGATGCGGTCCACCATGCCGTTGGGGAAGGCGACGGCGGTCGCGATCCAGTCGGCCAACCCGGGATCCGACAGCCGGGCGAGCCCCGTCACCGTGTTGCGGGTGACGACGCCGTTGTGGGGGATGTTGTCGCAGGACATGACGGTGAAGGGCGCCACCCCCGCCGCGCGGCGCCGGGCAAGCCCGGCCAGGATCAGCCCGAAGATGGTCGCCGGCCGGTCGGGCGCCGCCGCGTCGGCCCGGATGGCGGGGTGTTCGGGGTCGAAGCGGCCGGCCGCGTCGATGAAGTAGCCGCCCTCGGTGACGGTCAGCGACACGATGCGGATCGCCGGATCGGCCAGCCGGCCGATGATGGCGTCGGCGTCCCCCACCGGCAGCATCCCGACCATGGCGCCGGTGACGCGGGCGCGGCTTTCGCCGGCCGACTGCTCGACGACGGTGGTCAGCCAGTCCTGCGCCTCCAGCGCGTCGCGCATGCGCGCGTCCGAGGGCATGACCCCGGCGCCGAGGATCGCCCAGTCGTGATCCCGCCCCCGGTCGAACAGGGTGTCCAGATAGACCGCCTGGTGCGCGCGATGGAAGTTGCCGACACCGAAATGCAGGATGCCGGCGGTGAGGCCCGCGCGGTCGTAGCCGGGCACCGACGCCGTGGCGGCGATGGCCGGCAGCGCGCCGGCCGACAGTTGCGTGGTCATTCCGATCCCCTGGGGTTGCTTGCTCCGACGGCCGCCGCGGCACCGGCGCGATCCTGGCCGGTGCCGGCGATCGCCATCCCCTCCGCGTCGAAGCGGTGCAGCTTGCCCGGCTGCGGCGTCAGCCACACCCGGTCGCCGTGATGCACCGGGAACTCCCCGCCGGCCCGCGCCACCAGCGTTCCCACCCCGTCGGCCTGGACATAGACGAAGGTGTCGGAGCCCAGATGCTCCGACACGGTGACCGTCCCGCACCAGCGGCCGCCCGTGGTGGACAGGGCCAGATGCTCGGGCCGGACGCCGATGGTCGCGGCCCCGTCCTCGCCCGCCGCCGTGCCGTCGATGAAATTCATCCGTGGCGACCCGATGAAGCCGGCGACGAAGCGGTTGCGCGGTCGTGAGTAGAGTTCGAGCGGCGAGCCGACCTGTTCGATGCGCCCGGCGTTGAGCACCACGATCTTGTCGGCCATCGTCATGGCCTCCACCTGGTCGTGGGTCACGTAGATCATCGTGGTCGCGAGGCTGCTGTGCAGTTCGGAGATCTCGATGCGCATGTTCACGCGCAGCGCAGCGTCCAGGTTGGACAGCGGCTCGTCGAACAGGAAGGCCGCCGGCTCCCGCACGATGGCCCGCCCGATCGCCACCCGCTGCCGCTGCCCGCCGGAGAGCTGCCCCGGCCGGCGATCGAGATAGGGGGTCAGGTTCAGCACCCCGGCCGCCGCCTCCACCTTGCGGTCGATGGTCGCCTTGTCGAGGCGCGCCATCTTGAGCGGAAAGGCGATGTTGTTGCGCACGGTCATGTGCGGGTAGAGGGCGTAGGACTGGAACACCATGGCCAGCCCGCGGTGGGCCGGCGGGATGGCGGTGGCGTCCTTCCCGTCGATCTCGATCACGCCGGAGGACACGTCCTCCAGCCCGGCGATCAGGCGGAGCAGCGTGGACTTGCCGCAGCCGGACGGGCCGACGAACACCACGAACTCGCCGTTGGCGATGGTCAGGTCGAGCGGCGGGATGACGGACACCGCGCCGAACGACTTCGTCACCCCTTTCAGGACGATCTCACCCATGCGGGGTCTCCCTATTTCACGGCGCCGAAGGTCAGCCCGCGGACGAGCTGCTTCTGGCTGAACCATCCGAGGATCAGGATCGGCGCCACGGCCATGGTCGAGGCCGCCGAGAGTTTCGCGTAGAACAGCCCCTCCGGGCTCGAATAGCCGGCGATGAAGGCGGTGAGCGGGGCCGACTGCGACGCCGACAGGTTCAGCGTCCAGAACGCCTCGTTCCAGGCCAGGATGACGTTGAGCAGCAGCGTCGAGGCGATGCCGGGCACCGCCATCGGCAGCAGCACGTGCAGGATCTCGGACTTGAAATCGGCCCCGTCCATGCGGGCGGCCTCCAGGATCTCGGCCGGGATCTCGCGGAAATAGGTGAACAGCATCCACACGATGATCGGCAGGTTGATCAGCGTCAGCACGATCACCAGCCCGATCCGGCTGTCGAGCAGCCCGGCGTCGCGGAACAGCAGGTAGATCGGGATCAGCACGCCCACCGGCGGCAGCATCTTGGTGGACAGCATCCACATCAGCACGTCCTTGGTCCGCCGTCCGGGGACGAAGGCCATGGACCAGGCGGCGGGGACCGCCACCAGAAGGCCGATCAGGGTGGAGCCCACGGAGATGATGACCGAGTTGAGGAAGTGCCGGAAATAGTCCGAGCGCGACTGCACCTCGGCGTAATTCGCGAGCGTCCAGTCGAAGGCGAGGAAGGACGGCGGGGAGGCGATGGCCTCCGCTTCGGTCTTGAAGCTGGTGAGCGCCGTCCACAGGATCGGGAAGAAGATCAGCAGCCCGACCGTCCAGGCGACGACGGTGACGACCAGCTTGCGGCGGGTGGATACGGCGCGCGCCATGGCTCAGATGTCCAGGTTCCGGCCGATCATCCTCATCAGGAAGATGGCGACGAGGTTGGCGAGGATGACGGCGACGATGCCGCCCGCGGAGCCGCCGCCGACATCGAACTGCAGCAGCGACTGGGCATAGACCAGGAAGGTGATGTTGGTGGTCGCGGTGCCCGGCCCGCCGTTGGTGGTCACCAGGATTTCGGCGAAGACCGACAGCAGGAAGATGGTCTGGATCAGCGTCACCACCGTCATCGCCCGGGCCAGATGCGGCAGGATGATGTGGATGAAGCGGTCGAGGGGCCCGGCCCCGTCCATCTCCGCCGCTTCCAGCCGCTCGCTGTCCAGCGACTGCAGCGCGGTCAGCAGGATCAGCGTGGCGAAGGGCAGCCACTGCCACGCCACGATCACGATGATCGAGGCGAGCGGGATCTGAGCCAGGAAATCGACGGGCGGCAGCCCCAGCCCCTTGGCCAGGCTGGCGAACAGGCCGTTGACCGGGTTCATGAACATGTTCTTCCACACCAGCGCCGAGACGGTCGGCATGACGAAGAACGGCGCGATCACCAGCAGCCGGACCACGCCCCGCCCCCAGAAGGGCTGGTCGAGCAGGAGCGCCAGCGCGGTGCCGCCGGCGATGGTGATGACCAGCACCCCCCCGACCAGCAGCAGCGTGTTCCACAGCGCGGCGAAGAAGGCGGGATCGGTCAGGAAGTATTCGTAGTTCAGGAACCCGATCCACGCCTCGTCGCCCGGCATCAGCAGGTTGTAGCGCTGGAACGAGAAGTAGAGGGTCATCGACAGCGGGATCAGCATCCAGCCGAGCAGCAGCACGACGGCGGGTGCCATCGTCAGCCGCGCGGCGGCGCGCGAGTGGGCGGTGGCCATGGCTCGACCCTTGACGGAGGTTGCGATCTGGGCGCCGGGCACGTCGATGGAACGGGGCCGGCGCCCCGCCGGCTACTTGATGTAGCCGGCCTTCGTCATTTCGCGGGTGGTCAGGGCCTGCGCGCTCTGGAGCGCCTGCTCCGCCGTCATCTGGCCAGCCAGCGCAGCCGAGAAGACCTGCCCGACGGCGGTACCGATGCCCTGGAACTCCGGGATCGCCGCATACTGGACGCCGGTGTACGGCACCTCCTCGACCGTCGGATGCTTGGGATCGGCCGCCTGGATCGACTTCAGCGTCATCTGGGCGAAGGGGGCCGCCTGCTGGTACTGCGGATTCGCGTAGAGCGAGCTGCGGGTGCCGGGCGGCACGTTGGCCCAGCCCTCCTCCTTGGCGACCAGCGCGATGTACTCCTTGGAGGTCGCCCAGGCGATGAAGGTCTTGGCGGCTTCGGCTTTCTTGCTGCCGGCGGGCACCGCCAGCGTCCACGCCCACAGCCAGTTGGACCGCTTGCCGAGCCCGTTGTCGGGAGCGAGCGCGAAGCCGACCTTGTCGGCCACCTTGCTCTCGGCCGGGTTGGTGACGAAGGAGGCGGCGACGGTGGCGTCGATCCACATGCCGCACTTGCCGGTCTGGAACAGCGCGAGGTTCTCGTTGAAGCCGTTGGACGAGGCACCCGGTGGGCCGGCGTCCTTCATCAGCCCGAGATAGGTGGTGATCGTCTGCTTCCAGGGGTCGGTGTTGAACTGCGGCTTCCAGCCCATGTCGAACCAGCGCGCGCCGTAGGAATTGGCCATGGCCGACAGGAAGGCCATGTTCTCGCCCCAGCCCGCCTTGCCGCGCAGGCAGATGCCATAGATCTCCTTGCTCTTGTCGGTGATCTTGCGCGCGGCGTCGGCGATGAAGGACCAGCTCGGCGCCTCCGGCATGGTCAGCCCGGCCTTCTCGAAGAGGTCCTTGCGGTACATCACCATCGAACTTTCGCCGTAGAAGGGCGCCGCGTAGAGCGTGCCGTCGATGGTCAGCCCGCTGCGGATCGACGGCAGCAGATCGTCGGCGTCATAGGTCGGCCCCAGCTTGTCAAGGGAGAGCAGCCATTTCTTGGCGCCCCAGATCGGCACCTCGTAGGTGCCGATCGTCATCACGTCGTACTGGCCGCCCTTGGTGGCGATGTCGGTCGTCACGCGCTGGCGCAGCACGTTTTCCTCGAGCGTCACCCAGTTCAGCGTGATGTCCGGATGCGCGGCGGTGAAGTGGCCCGCCAGCTTCTGCATGCGGATCATGTCGCCGTTGTTGACCGTGGCGATGGAGATCGTCTCGGCGTGCACGGACGTGCCGAGGAGCGCGGCCACCGCCGCGCCGGTCAGGGAAAGCGCGCTTCTCATCGTTATCCTCCCGCTTGTCCTTTGTCGTTGGCCCGATGGGGGCTTGGCATCGCCGGCGCGTCCGCCCTCGCGGGGAGCGCCAAGGCGCGGCCCCCGTTGTCCGGGGCCACCCCACAATCCGGTTGAAGCCGATGCGGCGACTATACACGCCGCAAAATGCTTCGCGCAACGATTAAATCATATTGCTTTCCATATTGGCCGGCTCGACCGGCGTTTTATGCCCGTGGCGGGCGCACTGATCGGCTCTCCGCCCTGAAATCGCACCGTTCTCTCTCAACGACCATCCCGAATCCCTGGGATCTCCGCCCGATAAATCACTTTGGTTTTGTTACTTCCAATCTGCTATAGACGCGATGGGTCCGCGTTGGACATCCGGGAGGCGGCGGAAGCATGCGGGGCGGCGACACCACCGGGCTTCGCGCCTACAACGAGCGTCTGGTCATGCATGCGGTGCTGCAGGCGGAGCGGTGGCCGTCGAAGGCGGACATCGCGCGGGAGACCGGCCTCAGCGGTCAGGCCGCGTCGGTGATCGTCAACCGGCTCATCGAGGGCGGCCTTCTGATCAAGCGCGACAAGGTGCGCGGGCAGATCGGACAACCGTCGACTCCGATCGCCCCCAACCCGGACGGCGCCTTTTCCCTGGGCATCAAGATCGGACGGCGGAGCGTCGAGGCGCTTCTGGTCGACCTCCTGGGCAAGGAGCTGGGGGCGAGCCGGGTGCGGTACGAGGCGCCCCTGCCCGAGCCGGCGATGGCGACGGCGATCGCGCAGGCCACGGGCCTGCTCGGGCATCTTCCGGCGGCGGCGCGCGAGCGCGTGGTCGGTCTCGGCGTGGCGATGCCCGACGAGATCCACGCCTGGGCGACCGAGCTCGACCTTCCCGTGGGCGCGCTCGACGGATGGCGGACCGCCGATGTGGCCGGCGCCCTGGAACGGGCGACGGGTCTTCCGGTGTCGCTGTACAACGACGCGTCGGCCGCCTGCGCCGCGGAGATGATCGCGGGGAACGCGATCACGACGCGCAGCGCCCTCTACATCTATCTCGGCACCTTCGTTGGCGGCGGGGTGGTGCTCGACGGTCGGCTCTACCAGGGGGAACAGCGCAACGCAGGCGCCATCGGCTCCATGCCGACCGGCCGGAGGTTGGACGGCGGACCGCCCGCACAACTGATCCACAGCGCCTCGATCTTCCTGCTCGAGGCGGCGCTGGCCGCGGCCGGCCTCGCGCCATCCACCGCGCTGGCCGACGGTCAGGGCGACGAGGCCAACGCCATTTTCGACGCTTGGTCCGAAACGGCGACCGCCGAGCTCTCCCGCGCCGTCGTGTCCGCTCTCAGCGTCATCGACTTCCAGGCGATCGTGGTCGACGGCCTGCTGCCGCCGGTCTGGCGACAGCGCGTCACCGCAAGGCTGGCCGCGGCCCTGGAAGGGTTCAACCGGTCGGGGCTCACGCCCACCACCGTGGCCGCCGGCTCGATCGGGCCGATGGCGCGCGTGCTGGGTGCGGCGCTGCTGCCGCTCAAGGCACGCTTCTCCCCCGACACCGATCTGCTGGTCCGGTCCGGCACGGCGGCACGGCCGGCCGACACCGCCAGGGTGTAGGGCATTCTCAGGTTGCCTGGAAGCACTGAAGGGAATGCCCCTTGGATGCGTGCGCCCGCGCAAGCTGACGCCGCATCACAAGGCGCCGCTTGATCAGGGCACCACCCCGGTGCCCGCACAGGCCCTGTCGCCGATACCACACTCGCCTCGAGGTGGACGGACGATGATCCTTATCCTATTCACGTTCTTGCCGGGGCAATTCTGCCGGCGCCAGCGTGACGAGGTTGGTGGCGCGCCAGCGGTCATCGAGGATCAGGTCAAGGCGCTCGCCGGCGCGGGCGGCGACCGCCTCCGCCGCCGGGCTGAACGTCTCCGACGACCAGAGCAGAAACTCGTCGAACCACAGTTCCTGCCCCCACATCACCGCGGTGACTGTGCCGGGGCTGCTGACCGTCAGCCCCACCCGTGCGGGAAGCCCCTCGAAGCCACCACCGCCGTCGTAGAGGATCTCGGCGACCGCGGTCCGCTCGCTGAGGAAGCGCCCGCCGTCCCGCCCATGGCGATAGCCGCCGTTGGTGGAGCCCGGCATCCATTTGCGATCACCATGGATCCGTGGACCGGTGCCGTTGAAGAAGACTTCCCCCGTCGCCGCCTCCAACAGCGGCCCGAACTTCAGGGAGTACCGGTGCTCCATGTCGGCCACGGCGTGGCGGAGGTCGGCCAGCTCGGTGAAAGCGTCGAACTGCGGCCACTCGCACGCCACCGCCCAGTACCGCACGCGGTTCGGGACGGTGACGCAGGAGGGTGAGCCGAACCGCCGCCGCAGCGACGCGACGGTCCGCGAACGCGGTTCGTCGACGATCGGGTGGTTGGTGTAGACGAAGGCCAGCAGGGAGTCGAACGTCCCGGGCACGGCCTGGGCGTCGAGGGTGTTGAGGTCCGCCTCGATGAAACGGATGCGCCCCTCGACACCGTTCTCGCGCGCCAGGGCACGGGCCAGGTCGATGTTGTCGCGATCGATCGCCACCACGTCGGACGCCCCGGCAGCCAGCGCCAGGAGGGACAACAGGCCGGAGCCGCACCCGGCGTCGAGGACGCGGCCGCCGGGCCGCACGGCCGCCTGCAACGCCCGCCGGATGCTCTGCGTGCGATCCACGCGCAGGAGAAGCCGGAGGTGCATCGCCGCGGAGAACACCACGTCGCCGGGAGGGCGCACCGGCGGCGGAGCGCCGTCGCCGGGGTCCGGGTTCGGAACGGCGCTATCGTCTGACTGTGACCGCATCGTCCAATTCCATTCGTGAAGCCGGGTTCCGGGCCGGGGGCAACCGCGTCAGGCCGCCCGCATCCGTTCGAAGAAGGCGGACATTTCGCGGCTCAGCGTGGTGGCCTCGCGCCGCAGGTCCTCGGAGGCGTGGTGCAGAGCCGCCGCGGCGGCGTCCGTCGCTTCGGCCGCTTCGGCGACGCCGGCGGTGTTGGTGGCGACCGCATTGGTGCCGGCGGCGGCCTGGCTGATGTTGCGGGCGATCTCGCGGGTGGTGGCACCCTGCTGGTCCATCGCCGAGGCAATGCCGGTCACGATCGTCCGCATCTCGTTGATGGTGCCGCCGATCCCGACGATGGCCCCGGCCGCCTGGGCGGTCTCGCTCTGGATGCCGGCGACCTGTGCCTGGATCTCCTCGGTCGCCTTCGTGGTCTGGTTGGCCAGTGCCTTGACCTCGGAGGCGACCACGGCGAAGCCTTTGCCGGCCTCGCCGGCCCGCGCCGCCTCGATGGTGGCGTTCAGCGCCAGCAGGTTGGTCTGGCTGGCGATGCCGTGGATCACCTCGACGATGGCGCCGATCCGGTTCGCCACGTCGGTCAACCCGGTCATGGTGACGTTCGTCCTGTCCGCCTCGCCGACCGCGCGCTGGGCGATCGTGGTGGACTGGACGATCTGCCGGTTGACCTCGTTGACGGCCGAGGACAGCTCCTCGACCGCGCCCGCCACGGTCTGCACGTTGCCGGAGGTCTCCGTCGTCGCCTGGTTCAGGCTCTCGACCTGGTTGAGCGTCTGCGTGGCGGTGGCCGCCAAGCCGCCGGCGTGCGTCTGGACCAGCTCCGAGGCTTGGACCACCGAGGCGATGGCGACCTCCGTCCGCTTCTGGAACTCGGCGATCATGCTCTCCAGCGTGGCCTGCCGGTGCTGCTTGGCGGCCTGTTCCGCCTGCTGCTCGGCGGTCAGCTCGTCCGCCTTGCGGCGGTTGATCTTGAAGAACTCGAGCGCGCGGGCGAGCTTGCCCATCTCGTGGCCATCGCCGAGGAACGGCACGTCGATGGACAGATCGCCGTCGGCCAGCCGGCCCATGCGCTCGGTGATCATCGACAGCTGGCGGGTGATGCTCCTGCCGATGCCGTACGCCAGGATCGCGCCGATGCCGAGCACGAAAACGGCGATGCCGACGTAATAGCGCATCATCTCATAGAAGATGGCATCGACGTCGTCGATCAGAATGCCGGTGCCGACCGCCCACTGCCACGGCTCGAAACCGAGGACGTAGGAGAGCTTGAGCATCCTGCTCTGGTCGCCCAGCGTGCCGTTGCGCGCTGTGCGGTAGTAGACGTAGCCGCCGCCCTGGCGGGCCGCCTCGATCTGGCTGCGCACGGTCGGCACGCCGTCCACGTCCGTTGCGTTGATCCGGTTCTTGCCTTCCAGATCCTTTTGGACGTGCAGCAGAGTGGTCCCGTCGTAACGCTGTATGAAGAAGTAGTTCTTGTCGCCGAACCGCACCTGGCGCAGCTCCTCGCGCGCACCCTTCTGGGCCTGCTCCTCACTCAACTCACCGGATTTCTGCTTCTCGTGCCAATAGTTGATGGTTTGCTGACCGATCTGGACGACTTGCTTGAGCATTTCCTTGCGGTCGTCGAGCAGGTTGCTGTCCAGCGTCGCCAGGCCGAACCAGATGATCGCTGCCAGTGTGAACACCTGCATCGACATGAACAGCATGAGCCGACGGGCGATCGGCATCTTCTTGAGCATGGATGGTTTCCTTACCATGAAGCGTTGCGGTATCACGCCGGCGTCGGCGCGGCGGCAAGGACCGGCATCTTGCGGATGGCGTCGGATGCGGCACGAACGACACCAAACAGACGTTTGGCGGTGGCGTTGTCGAATCCGAGATCGTCGATGCAGGCAAGTACAGACTCGCGATAGAGTTCCGGGACCCCGCTGTGCACGAGGAACTCCGCCTGCTCGTCGGTCAGCGTCGTCCCGCCGTTGCGGAAGCGATAGGCGGTGTCCGCACCGTGCAGGCCGGGCACATGGTAGATGGCCGGTTCGTTGGGGAAGTGGATCCTGGACTTGTCCGGCGCGAGCGTGCCTTGCTCCCTCCAGTCCATCACCGCCGCCTCGGTGAAGCGCGCGGCCAATCCCAGGCGGCGGAACAAGGCGCGCACCGCGTCAACCGGCTCCTTGCTCGCTTCGTAGACGTAGTGGGTCATCGGAATGCCGTGGCTGCGGGCATAAGCCTTGACGCGGCGCGCGTTGAGCGCCGCGATCACGTAGTGGCGCTGCAACACCTCGGCAGGCACCAAATGCGCCAGCTTGGCCAGCCAGGAGGCCAGTGACCGGGCTGGGTCCCGGTCCAGTACGATAAGATGCAGTCGGTCGGCGGGATAGCCGGCTTCGACCAGCGCTTGGAGGGGGATGAACAGGCATTCCGCCACGGAGTACGGACCCTGTGTTTCCTTGGTGAATACATGAGAATGCACCGCTGCCGCCGGAGGTTCCCACGGCGTTCGCTCGGAGTCGGCGAGCACCTGCCGGAGCAGCGCCTTCACCGGCTGGTAATAGGACGGAATCCCGGCCATGCCGAACAGGTTGTTGAGAGCAGTCGATCCGACCCGGGCCTTGCCCCATCCGCAATAGAGAACCGGAAACTCGGCGGGACGCAACTTGCGGAAGCCAGCCGCCAAGCATGCGACGGTTTCCCGCATTGCCTCGTCCGACCTCATGGCGCGCCGCTGGAAGACGCCGTCCAATTCCAACGGCCAGGTATCGAGTTCTCGGTGTCCCTGATGCACAAGCGTGATCAGCCGCTCAAGGTTTGTGAGACGCGCAAGATCCATGCTCATGAGACATTCTTCTCCATTGAACGTGATCTGCCGCCAGAATCGGCGAATCGGACAAGTTTTCCTTTTGGCGTCGCCCATGTCCCCGGCGCAGGTGTCGCCGAACGACCGCTGCCCAGGAGGCCACTTTAGCGAAATGACCAAATTCCTTATACTTGCGCCTTTGTATCTCGCATAATCATTACGCTTGAACATATTTAAAAATTGTGAACATCGCCCACTAACGCAGTCGTTTTCATAGTTGGATTTCTTGCATTTTAATAACAATACCTTACATACTACCGTATGGTTCAGCGTTGCTGGCTTATTTATGAATGAATTACTTTCACAGTCGTGACATTGGCGCGAAATCCAGTGGTAAAGCGTGTTGTGTGGAAGTCGCCGGTGTCCAATTTCCCGGAAACAGTGAGTTGGGCCCGGTTTCCGGAAAGTCCGCCCGCACCCCGGACGAGACCTGCCAGGGCACACCGGATCGGATCAAAGTGGCGGCGCTCCGGAGATCAGGGCCAAGCTTGTTCCAGCCGCCAAACTGTCCGGGAAACGGGGACCAACTCGGTCCTCATCGGACGCAGCCTGCGTGCCAGAACTCTCCCCGCACAGAAGGCCGAGGCCCGGATCACCTGACCGTCAACCCGGATGGGGCGAGCTTGGCCTGGGAACCGGATTATGCGCCAACATCAAACAATCCGTTAAGCGGACTTGACAGGCGGTCTGTTAAGTGAAAACCTTTCCACTAAGCAAATCACTAAACATTCCGGCACCCGGCGCGTGGGGGCGGATGGCCGCCTCCGACTGGTGGCGGTCGTTCCTGGGGAGGAAAGCGTGCGAACTCCGGTGACGTTGATCTGTGCGGCCGCCTGCGGCCTGACCGTGATGGCGGCCCAGCCGGCCATGGCGCAATCGAAGCAGTTGACGCTGTGCTGGGCCGCGTGGGACCCGGCCAACGCCCTGGTCGAGCTGTCGAAGGACTTCACGGCCAAGTCCGGCATCGGCATGAAGTTCGAGTTCGTGCCCTGGACCAGCTACGCCGACCGCTTCCTCAACGAGCTGAACTCCAAGGGCAAGCTGTGCGATCTGATCATCGGCGACAGCCAGTGGATCGGCGGCGCGGCGGAGAACGGGCACTACGTCAAGCTGAACGACTTCTTCCAGCGTGAAGGCATCCGCATGGAGGACTTCATGCCGGCGACGGTCACCGGCTATTCCGAGTGGCCGAAGAACACACCCAATTACTGGGCGCTGCCGGCGATGGGCGACGCCATCGGCTGGACCTACCGCAAGGACTGGTTCTCCCGCCCCGACATCAAGGCGGCGTTCCAGCAGAAGGCGGGGCGTGAACTGGCGCCGCCCAAGACCTGGGACGAGCTGAAGGAGGTCGCGTCCTTCTTCCAGGGGCGGGAAATCGACGGCCGCAAGGTCTACGGCGCCTACATCTACACCGAGCGCGGTTCCGAAGGCATCACCATGGGCGTCACCAACGCGCTCTACGCCTTCGGCTTCAAGTACGAGGATCCCAAGAAGCCCTACAGCATGCAGGGCTTCGTCAACTCCGCCGACGCCGTCAAGGGGCTGGAGTTCTACAAGCAGCTCTACGATTGCTGCACCGCTCCCGGCATGACCAACGCCTACATGCAGGAGGGGCTGGACGCCTTCAAGTCGGGCCAGGTGGCGATGCAGATGAACTTCTTCGCCTTCTTCCCCGGCCTGTACAAGGACCCCAACGTCGGTGGCGACAAGATCGGATTCTTCGTCAACCCGATGCAGAAGGAGCGTGGGACCCAGCTCGGCGGCCAGGGCATCTCGGTCGTCGCCTATTCCGAGCGGCGCGACGACGCGCTCCAGTACATCAAGTGGTTCGCCCAGCCGGACGTTCAGAAGAAATGGTGGTCGCTGGGCGGCTACTCCTGCCACAAGGCGGTGCTGAACGATCCCGGCTTCCCGGCCAGCGCGCCGTTCGCCGCCGATTTCCTGACCTCCATGGGGATGGTGAAGGATTTCTGGGCCGAGCCGTCCTACGCCACGCTGCTGCTCGACATGCAGAAGCGGATGCACGACTACGTGATCGCCGGCCAGGGCACGGCGCAGCAGGCGCTCGACCTGCTGATCCGGGACTGGACCAAGGTGTTCAAGGATGACGGCAAGCTCTAGCCGGCCCGCACCCCCGGCACACCCGGCCGGGGGTTCTCCGTCGCATCCCGGCCACCAGCGGACGGCCCCGTCATGACCCAGACCTCCAGCCTCCACACGCTGGCGCGGCGCGCCGGTGCCGCCACGCCGCCGGTCGTCGCCGCACGGGTGCGCGGCCTGTCGGACCGCGCCGTCGCCTGGCTGTTCATCACCCCGACCATGCTGCTTCTGCTGGCGATCAACGTCTTCCCGCTGATCTGGACGATCCGGCTGTCCTTCACCAACTACCGCGCCAACCGGCCCAACGCGCCGCTGCGCTGGGTCGGGCTGGAGAACTACACCAGCATCCTGTCCGATCCCGATGTCTGGCACGCCATGCAGACGACGGCGCATTTCGTCGTCTGGTCGATCACGCTCCAGGTTCTGCTGGGTTTCGGGTTGGCGCTGCTGATCAACCGGCAGTTCCGCGGCCATGGCCTCTGGACCACGGTGATCCTGCTGCCGATGATGCTGTCGCCGGCGGTGGTCGGCAATTTCTGGACCTTCCTGTTCCAGCCGCAGACCGGCCTCTTCAACCATGTCGTCGCGTTCGTCTCCGGCCGCGACCCCAGCTCCTTCCAGATGATCGGCGATGTGACGCTGGCCCCCTGGGCGATCGTGCTGGTCGATACCTGGATGTGGACGCCCTACGTGATGCTGATCTGCCTCGCCGGCCTGCGCTCCATCCCCGACGATCTCTACGAGGCGGCGGAGGTCGACCGGGCCGGGCCGTTCCGGCGCTTCTGGTCGATCACCCTGCCGATGGTCCTGCCGTTCCTGATGCTGGCGGTGCTGTTCCGCGGCATCGAGAACTTCAAGATGTTCGACATGGTCAATCTGCTGACCTCGGGCGGGCCGGGATCGACGACCGAGGTCGCCTCGATCACCCTGAAGCGCGAGGCGTTCGAGAAATGGCGGACCGGCTATTCCTCCGCCTTCGCGGTCATCCTGTTCGTCACGGTGTTCGGGCTGGCCAACATCTACGTCAAGGTCCTGAACGGGGTGAAGCAACGATGAGCGGCGCCACACCCATCCCCCCGCGGGCGGAACGCTGGCGCAACCGGGCGGCGGCGGCGGCGGTGATCGCCTACGCGCTGATCACGCTGCTGCCGATCCTGTGGATCGTCCAGACCGGTTTCAAGACGCCGCCCGATTCCATCGCCTACCCGCCGAAGCTGCTCGCCGAACCCTCGCTGGAGGGGTACGTCAACCTGTTCACCACCCGCTCGCGCCAGACGCCGGAGTACATCGCCGCGCTGCCGCCGGCCGACGGCTGGGTCGACCGTCTCGTGCGCTCGCGCAACATGGTGGTGGCCGGGCCGTCGAAGTTCGGACAGCGTTTCGTCAATTCGCTGGTGATCGGCTTCGGCTCGACCGTCCTGGCGGTGTTCCTCGGCACGCTGGCGGCCTACGGCTTCTCGCGCTTCAAGGTGCCGCTGAAGGACGATCTGCTGTTCTTCATCCTGTCCACCCGGATGATGCCGCCCATCGCCGTGGCGATCCCGATCTTCCTGATGTACCGGTCGCTGGGCCTGACCGACACGCACCTTGGCATGATCCTGCTCTACACGGCGGTGAACATCTCGCTGGCGGTGTGGCTGCTGAAGGGCTTCATCGACGAGATCCCGCGCGAGTACGAGGAGGCGGCGCTGATCGACGGCTATTCGCGCCTCGCCGCCTTCCGCAAGGTGGTGCTGCCGCAGGCCGCCACCGGGATCGCCGCCACCGCGATCTTCTGCCTGATCTTCGCCTGGAACGAATACGCCTTCGCCGTGCTGCTGACCTCGGGCGAGGCGCAGACCCTGCCGCCCTTCATTCCCTTCATCATCGGCGAGGGCGGGCAGGACTGGCCGGCGGTGGCCGCCGGGACCACCCTGTTCCTGGTGCCGATCGTCGTCTTCACCGTGATCCTGCGCAAGCATCTGCTGCGCGGCATCACCTTCGGCGCGGTGCGGCGATGAGCGCGCGCAGCGGGCGATCCCGCCGGTGGCCCCGCGTCCTGCGCCGCCGGCCGTGGGAGAACGCGGCGACCGCGACCATCGGCGCCGGTGCCGCGATGCTGATGCAGCCCTTTTCGCTGGACCTGTACGGCTGGTCCTTCGCGGTGATCCTGGCCGGCACCGCGGCCTTCCTCGTCGTCAGCCATTTCCCGGAGTAGACCCGCCATGGCCGAGATCCGGATCGAGAACGTGCGCAAGGAGTTCGCCGGCTTCGTCGCCGTCCAGGGCTCGACCCTGACCATCGACGACGGCACCTTCTTCGTCATGCTGGGGCCGTCCGGCTGCGGCAAGACGACGACGCTGCGGATGATCGCCGGGCTGGAGCTGCCGACCTCCGGCCGCATCCTGCTGGGGGGCGAGGACGTGACCATGCGCCGCGCCGCGGCGCGCGACATCGCCTTCGTCTTCCAGATGTACGCGCTGTACCCGCACATGGACGTGCGCGGCAACATCGCCTTCCCGCTGCGCTGCCAGAGTGTGCCGCGCGCCGAGATCCGCCGCCGCGTCGAGGAGACGGCGCGGCTGCTGCGCATCGACGGGCTGCTCGACCGGCCGGTCTCCGGCCTGTCCGGCGGCGACCGCCAGCGGGTGGCGCTGGGCCGCGCCATCGTGCGCCAGCCCAAGGCCTTCCTGATGGACGAGCCGCTGGGCGCGCTGGACAGCGAGTTCCGCCATCTGATGTGCGGGGAGCTGCGCGACCTGCACGACCGGCTCGGCGCCACCACCGTCTACGTCACCCACGACCAGCTCGAGGCGATGTCCATGGCCGACCGCATCGCCGTGATGAATCACGGCGTCATCGAACAGCACGGCCCGCCGCAGGAGATCTACGACCGGCCGGCGACCATGTATGTGGCCGATTTCCTCGGCTCGCCGCCGATGAACTTCCTGTCCTTCCACGGCGCGGTGCGGCGCGGCGACCGGCGGGTGGTCATCGACGAGGCCGCCATCCCGGTCCCGGAGCTGCACGAGGAGCGCGCCGAGGGGCCGCTGGCGCTCGGCGTCCGGCCGGAGCATGTGCGCTTCGACGACGCGGCGGCGTTGCGCGGCGCCGTTCTGGGGGCGGAGTACATGGGCACGACGCAGATCGTCACCGTGACCACCGCCGCCGGCGCCCTCAAGGCCCGCATCCCCGCCAGCCGGCGGGTGCGCACCGGGGAGACGGTGGGCCTGAGCTTCCGCGCCGCCAGCCTCGCGCTGTTCGACGCGGCGTCGGGGCGGGCGCTGCGCAGCGACCTCTACGATCGGGTGGCGCATGGCTGAGGTGGCGCTCGACGCGGTGTCCCGGCGCTATGGCTCCACCGTCGCCGTGGATGACCTGAGCCTCACCGTCGGCGACGGCGAGCTGGTGGTGCTGCTGGGACCGACCGGGGCGGGGAAGACGACGACGCTCCGCCTCGTCGCCGGGCTGGAGCGGCCGGAGTCGGGAACCGTCTCCATCGGCGGCCTGCCGATGGACGGCGTGCCGCCGGCCGGGCGCGACGTGGCCTTCGTGTTCCAGCAATTCTCCCTGTACCCGCACCTGACAGTCTTCGACAATCTGGCCTTCCCCCTGCGCTCGCCGCTGCACCGCCAGCCCGAGCCGGCGATCCGCGCGAGGGTGGAGGAGATCGCGGCGCTGCTGCGCATCGGGCACAAGCTGGGCAATCGGGCGACACGGCTGTCGGGCGGCGAGATGCAGCGGGTGGCGATCGGCCGCGCCCTGGTGCGGCGTCCGGCGGTCTATCTGATGGACGAGCCGCTGTCGGCGCTCGACGCCAAGCTGCGCGCCGGGCTGCGGCTGGAGCTGAAGCGCATCAAGGACGAGCTGGGAGCCACCATCCTGTACGTCACCCACGACCAGATCGAGGCGATGACGCTGGCCACCCGCATCGGCGTGCTCGACCGCGGCCGTCTGCTCCAGGTCGGGACCCCGCGGGAGGTGTACGAGCGCCCCCGCTCGGTGCAGGTCGCGGCCCGGCTCGGCACGCCGGCGATCAACCTGTTTCCGGCCGGGCTGCTGCCGGCCCCCGGAGCGCCGCCCGCCACCCGCACCATCGGCGCCCGGACCGAGCATCTGCGCCTCGGCCCCCCGGACGGCAGCCTGGGGCCGAACGCCCGGCCGGCGCTGGTGCGCCGGGTCGAGCATCTGGGCGACCAGAGCTACCTGCATCTGGAAACCGGCGGGCATGCGCTGGTGGTGCTGGCCGACCCGCACGCGCCGCTGCGGGCCGGCGACACGATTGCGGTTGAACTGGTGGCGCCGCTGTGCTTCGACGCGGCGGGCGAGCGTATCGAGGCCGCCCCGCCGGCGCGCGAGCCGGCGGCCGCCACCCCCTTGAGGAGGGCACAGCCATGACCATCGACGCCGCGGCCCGCGCCCGGCTGATCCGCGCGCTCGCCGGCACGGTGATCGCGCACGCGGACGAGCTGACCGGCCTCGACCAGGCGATCGGCGACGGCGACCACGGCCTGAACATGAAGCGCGGGTTCGAGACGGTCCTGGCCGAGGCCGACACGCTGGCCGCGCAGCCGCTGCCCGCCATGCTCGCCGGGATCGGCAAGACGCTGGTGATGCGCGTCGGCGGTGCCAGCGGACCGTTGTACGGAACGCTGTTCCTGACGCTGGGCAAGACGCTGCCGGAGGAGTCGGGGATGGCCGACGCGGCCCCGGCACTGGAGGCGGCGGTCGCCGCGGTGAAGGCGCGCGGCAAGTCGGACGCCGGGCAGAAGACGATGCTTGACGTGCTGGTGCCGGTGCTGGAGGAGCTGAAGGCGGGCGGGGAGGGGCTGCCCGCGCGGCTCGCCGCGACGGCCCATGCCGCGGCGGAGGCGACGGTGCCGATGCGCGCGGTGCGCGGGCGCGCGTCCTTCCTGGGCGAGCGCAGCGTCGGGCACATGGATCCGGGGGCGCGGTCGTCCGCGCTGATGGTGGAGGCGGTGGTGACTTGGTTGGAGGAGCAGGCGTGACTGGGCCGGACGCGAACGCAAATGTGGGCATCGTCATCGTCTCGCATTCGCCCGACGTGGCGCGGGGGACGGCGGACATGGTCCGCCAGATGGTGGGGGACGAGGTGCCGCTGGCTTGGTGCGGCGGCAATCCCGACGGCGGTCTCGGCACCAGCGTGCCGGCCATCCTGGACGCCATCGACCGGGCGTGGTCGGAACGCGGCGTCGCCATCCTGGTCGATCTCGGCGGGGCGGAGACCAACAGCGAGATGGCCATCGAGATGCTGCCGGAGGAGCGGCAGGGGCGGGTGTTGCTGTGCAACGCCCCGATCGTCGAGGGCGCGGTGATGGCGGGAACCGAGGCGTCGGCCGGCTCCACCCTGGAGGAGGTGCGCCGCACCGCCGAAGAATTGAGGCCGGCGTGAAAGGGGACGGCATGATGAACGGCCACAGCCGCGGATCGGTCCTGCTGCGCCACGAGGTCGGGCTGCACGCCCGACCCTCGGTGAAGCTGACCAAGCTGGCCAAGAGCTTCCAGAGCCGGATCGACCTCGGCCTGTCGGCCGAGGGACCGTGGATCGACGCCAAGAGCATCGTCAAGGTGATGGCCGCCAAGGCGCCGAAGGACACCGAACTCCACTTCCGCGCCGAGGGCGACGACGCCGCCGATGCCGTGGCGGCGTTGGTCGGACTGGTCGAGCGGGATTTCGATGATGGCGACTGAGGAGAGCCGGCAGGGCAGGGCGGCGAGCCCCGGCATGGCCGCCGGGCCGCTGCTGCGGCTCGACGATGGCGATGCGGGGGTGCGCGCCGCGGGCACTCCGGTGATGGAGACGGCGGCCCTGCGCAGGGCCATGGCGGAGGCCGCCGACGAGCTTGCCGGTCTCGCCGACGCGGCCGGCGACGACGAGGCGGCGGCGGTGCTGGCCGTGCAGATCGCCCTGCTGGAGGACGAGGCGCTGACCGAGGCGGCCTTTGTTGCCATCGCCGGAGGCACGCCCGCCGACGTGGCGTTCCGCGCCGCGCTCGACGCCCAGGTGGCCGATTACGCGGCGGCCGAGGACGCCTATTTCCGCGCCCGTGCCGCCGATCTTGAGGATTTGCGCGACCGCGTGCTGCGCCGGCTGGCCGGCGTGGCGGAGCGGGCGCTGCCCGGAGACGCCATCCTGGCCGCGGCCGACCTGCCGCCGTCGCGCTTCCTGGCGGTGCCGTGGGCGGGCGGAGGGCTGGCGCTGGAGCGCGGCAGCGCCACCAGCCACGTGGCGATCCTGGCGCGGGCGCGCGGCGTGCCGATGCTGGTCGGTGTCGCGTTGCGCGGCCTTGAGGACGGCGCGCCGGCGCTGCTCGACGGCGCGGCCGGCACGCTGGTGGTGCGCCCGGACCCTGCGACGGCCGCCGCCTTCGCCGAACGGCGCGCCGCGTGGGAGGAGCGCCGGGCGGTCGAGGCGGCGTATCTCGCCAAGCCGGCGGTGACGGCGGATGGCACGCGGGTGCGTGTGATGCTCAACATCGCCGGCCCCGACGATCTGGCGCCGCTCGACCCCGCCCATGTCGACGGCATCGGGCTGGTGCGCAGCGAGTTCCTGTTCCAGGGTCGCGACCGGTTGCCCGGCGAGGAGGAGCAGCTTGCCGCCTACCGCCGCATCCTCGATTGGGCCGGCGACCGGCCGGTGACCATCCGCACGCTGGACGCCGGCGGGGACAAGCCGATACCCGGCCTGACGCGGGCGGGGGAGGGCAACCCGTTCCTCGGCGTCCGCGGCTTGCGGCTGTCGCTGCGTCACCCGGAGGTGTTCCGGGTGCAGCTGCGGGCGCTCGCCCGTGCCGCCGTCGCCGGCAACCTCAAGGTGATGGTGCCGATGGTGTCGGTGCCCGACGAGCTGCGGCGGTGCCGGGATCTGCTCGACGAGGCGTTGGCCGGGCTGGAGGGCGAGGGTGTTCCGGCGGCCCGGCCGCCGCTCGGCATGATGGTGGAGGTGCCGGCGGCGGCCCTGTCCGTCGCCGATTTCGACGCCGATTTCCTGTCCATCGGCAGCAACGATCTGATCCAGTACACCATGGCCGCCAGCCGGGACGAGCCCGAGCTGGCCGAGCTGGCGGAACCGTCGCCCGCGGTGATGGAGCTCATCGCCCGCGTCGCCGTACATGGTGCCGCCACCGGTCGGGAGGTCAGCCTGTGCGGCGATCTGGCGGGGGAGCCCCGGCATGTGCCGGCGCTGCTGGGCGCCGGTCTGCGCACGCTGTCGATGGCGCCGACCTCCGTCGCCGCGGTCAAGGCGGCGGTCGCGCGCTGGAGGGCGGCGGGGTGAGTGCTGCGCCCGAACAGGAACCGCCGCTGGTCGCCTACAAGCGGGTGCTCCAGGAGGTTCTGGCCCTGCGGCCGTCCGGCACGCGGCAGCGCCTGGCCGAGGCGATGGGCAAGAACCGCAGCTTCGTGTCGCAGTTGACCAACCCGGCCAACCCGACGCCGGTGCCGGCCCAGCACATCGAGCTGATCTTCGATCTCTGCCACTTCGCGCCGGCCGAGCGCGAGGCGTTCCTCGCCGCCTACCGCCGCGCCCACCCGCGCCGGCTGCGCCAGCCCCACGAGCACCACCGCGCCCGCCGGATCAGCGTGGAGGTGCCCGACCTCGGCGACGAGGAGCGCAACCGCCGGCTGGACGCCATCGTCACCGAATTCGCCGCCAGGATCGCCCATCTGCTGCACGACCTCTAACCACATCCAGGGCCGGGGAGGAGACAACCGCCATGAAGAAGCTGATCAACAGCGTCGATACCGTGCTCGCCGAGAGCCTCGCCGGCTTCACCGCCGCACACGCCGACATCGTGGCGGCCGATCCCGAGGGCCGCTTCGTCCGCCGCGCCGCCGTCACGCCGGGCAAGGTGGCGCTGATCTCCGGCGGCGGCTCGGGGCACGAGCCGCTGCACGCCGGCTTCGTCGGGCGAGGCATGCTCGACGCCGCCTGCCCAGGACAGGTCTTCACCTCGCCCACCCCCGACCAGATGATCGCCGCCGCGGAGGCGGTGGAGAGCGGCGCCGGAGTGCTCTTCATCGTCAAGAACTACGAGGGCGACGTCATGAACTTCGACATGGCGCGCGAGATGTTGGACCGCCCGGTCGCCACCGTCCTCACCAACGACGACGTGGCGGTCGAGACGTCGAGCTATTCCACCGGCCGGCGCGGCGTGGCGGGCACAATGATCGTCGAGAAGATCGTCGGCGCCGCCGCCGAGGAGGGCCGCGACCTCGCGGCGCTCCAGGCGCTCGGCGAGCGCGTCAACGGCCGCACCCGCTCCATGGGGGTGGCGCTGACGAGCTGCACGGTGCCGGCCGCCGGCAAGCCGACCTTCGCGCTGGGCGAAGGCGAGATGGAGATGGGCGTGGGCATCCACGGCGAGCCCGGCCGCCGCCGCGTGCCGCTGGCGAGCGCCGACGCCATTGCGGCGGAGATGGTGGAGGCGGTACTCGGCGACTTGGCCGATCAGGCGTCAGGGGACGCGCTGCTGCTGATCAACGGGTTCGGTGGCACGCCGCTGATGGAGCTGTACCTGATGTACGACGCCGTCCGCCGCCGTCTGAATGGCCGCGGCGTGACCGTCGCCCGGTCGGTGGTCGGGAGCTACGTCACGTCGCTCGACATGGCGGGCTGCTCGGTCACGCTGTCGATGCTCGACCCCGAGACCGTCGCCCTGTGGGACGCGCCGGTGCACACGGCGGCGCTGCGCTGGGGGGCATGAGCCCCCGCTTCGCTGCCGAACTCCATATTTTCCATAAGAATACTTATCACGCTTTTCGATGTAGGCGCAAAGTTAGAATGTCGCGGTCTGGCAAAGCAGAAATGTCAGTTTTCGAGCGGGTGATCCCCGGCTTGGAGGCTGGCGATGGGCTGGGTCGTGATGAGCGAACGGGATGTCCGGCGTGTCGAGGTGCTGGCGGAGGTGGCGGGCGGGCGGTTGACGGTGGGGTCGGCGGCGTCGGTGCTGGGGCTGAGCGAGCGTCAGGTTTGGCGTCTGGTTCGGCGCTACCGGACGGGCGGCGGGGGCGCGATCGTGCACCGGGCGCGGGGTCGGCCGTCGAACAACCGGCTGGGTCCGGGTCTGCGTGGTCTGGCGCTGGAGGGCTATCTGGCGGCGCATGGGCGGCCGCTGGCCTTCTACTCCGACAAGCACTCGGTGTTCCGGGTGGCGCGGCGGGAGGCCAAGGGCGGCCAGGGGATGACGCAGTTCGGGCGGGCTCTGGCGGAGCTGAACATCGAGATCCTGTGCGCCAACTCCAGCCAGGCGAAGGGTCGTGTGGAACGGGTGAACCGGACGCTGCAGGACCGGCTGGTGAAGGAGCTGCGGCTGGCCGGGATCGGCGGCATCGAGGCGGGCAACGCCTTCCTGCCGGGTTTCATGGAGCGCTTCAACGCGCGCTTTGCGGTGGCCCCGGCACGGCCTGAGGATCTGCACCGCCCGGTGGAGCTGCCGGCGGAGCGCCTGCGCACGATCCTGTGCTGGCGCGAGCGGCGCCATGTCGGCCAGCAGCTGACGCTGTCCTACGAGCGTCGGCGGGTGATGCTGGAGGAGACGGAGCTGACGCGTGGGCTGGTGGGGCAGTATGTGGACACCTACGCCTACGCCGACGGGCGGCTGGAGATCCGCTGGCAGGGGATCCCCCTGCCCTACACGGCCTTCGACAAGGACCAGCGGGTCGGCCACGCGGCGATCGTGGAGAACAAGCGGCTGGGCGCGGCGCTGGCCTGGGTGAAGGCGATGCAGGACGCCCAGCCGCCGCCGACGGTCAAGACCAACAGCGAGCGCAACGGCTACCGCAAGACCGGGCGCAAGCCGCCGGGCCGCAAGGGCTTCGTGGACAAGCGCGCCGAGGCGCGCGCCGGGGCCGGCCTCAACCGGCCGCGGTGAGGGCCGCCGCAGGCGTGCCGGTCTTGCGGGAGCACGGGCACGGCAGGGTCCGATTGGGCGCCGCGACGGCACCTTCATCCCGCTGGCGATCGTGGTGTGGGTGGCCGGCGCCGTCAAGCCAGGCCCTGCGGGCCTCCGCCTCCGGCGGCTGCGGGCTTGACCGCGCCGGCCACCCACACCCGCGTTCCACCATCGACCTGAAGGGCCCACTGTTGCCATCGCCGGCCGGACCGCGGCGCACTGACAGTCCTGCTTTGCCGAACACCCTGACACTTCAGCTTTGTTGCAACATTCGACGATCACCGGGAGATCAGCCGCAACTTCTATCACACGAGCTTCCGGGACCGCTGGGGGAAAGACGACCGCGGCTACTGCTGCGTGACGGGGCACGACATGGCGCGGGAACGGCGGCGGCGTCTGGCGAAGCTGACCCGCCGTGCGGATCCGCGCGCGCATGTGGTGGCGAAGCTGCGGGCTGGCTGGTCGCCGCAGCGGATCGCGGGCCGACTGAAGCGGGAGCCGTGCGCACAGGGCACGGTGTCGCACGAGACGATCCAGCAGTTCGTCTACGGTGGTGGACTCACGTTTGGAATGCGATACGCGCCGCCGCGGGGCTGCGGCAACAGCGCGCACATCACGTTCGTATGCGTCACCATGGGGTGGCTCCCGACCGGGAGCTTCAACCCATGGAGACAACATTGGACAGCATTCTCCCGCACTCCGCAGCCGTGCCGCTGGCTTCCCTGCCCGTTCCCGCCGGGCCGCTCGGTGGCCTGATCGCCGCCGCCCGCGACCGGCTCGTCGCCCAGGCCGGTGCCGCCGGGGTCACGCTTCACCTGGACAGCAACATGTGGTCGCTGGCCGCCATCAATGACGAAGCCGTCGCGGCCGGCTCGTGGGAGCCGATGCTCCCCGCCTGCGATCCGCGGCACCGGCGGCTGCACCCCGGCAACGCCGCGTGGCTGGTGGGGACCGGCCGTGACGGTGCCGTGGTGACCGCACAGGCCATCGTGCTCTACGATTGCCGCGACCGGTCGGTCGGCTCGATCTTCCAGGACCTCTCCGCCCTCTACGACCAGCCTCCGGGCGACGCCTGGTGCGAGGTGACATCGCCGCTGGCGCTGTCCATGCGGGGCCGGGTGGCCTGGGCGCTGGCTGGCTGGACCCGTCCCGACCACCGCGGACGCGCCCTGTTCCCGATCTGCCACCGTGCCACCAAGCTGGTGGGCTGGCTGCGCTGGCAGCCGGACGCCTTCATCGGCTTTTCCGATCCGGACCTGGCCGAGCGCGTGTGGAACGAGGGCTACATGGGCACCCGTCTCATGGACCCTGTGCCGGGCGTGACCTTCAACCAGCCGGGCCTGCGCGCACTGCCCATGCATTTCATGGCGTGGACGCGGGCGATGTTCCTGGGTGACCTGGCGGAGCCGCTGGTGGAGGTGGCCGAGGCCGCCTAGAAATCCACCCCGGAGAGGACCGCGCGGCGCCCTATGCCCGCGGTCCACCCCAGCAGCACATGAGTGTAGAAGGTGGGTGGCTGACCCGGCCGCAACATGGTGATCAGGTTGAGCAGCGGCTCGCCCCCGTCGATCGATTCCTGGTATTCGCGGTCGATGCGGGCGGCATAGTCCGCGTGCGGATCCTCCAGATGCGGGCGGCCGAGCTGGCATTGCGCCCAGTCCCGGCCGAAATAGCGCACGGTCGGTTCCGCCAGCATGCGAACCCGCAATTCCTGCTCCGAAGGGCCGCTGTTGGCGAAGAATCCGCAGCGGTCCCGCAGCCCCAGCGCCTCGATCTCCTTCAGGAAGGCCGGTGAGAGCACCCGGTGGGCCCGCCAGATGTCGCAGAGTGCCGCCTGCCAGTCGGCGGCGACGCGAAGCGGCTGGCGATGGATGATCACCTCGGTCACCGGGGGCGGCGGTGGTTCCGGCTCTCCGCGGCCGAATCGGAGGATGGCGGGAAACCCCCTCCAAACCAGCGGAACCGCCCTCATTTCCAGGACCGGAGTCATGACAGTCCATTCTCGAGGCGGCCGTGCTGCGCGTTCACCGGATGGCGACGATCCTCGCCACGGAAAGCAGGCGTCGCAGCCACCCGAGCCTGTGCGCGCGCCTTCTGGACGGCATGATGTCAGACAGCCCGCCTGCCGGCAAGGCGGTGGTTGCCGCATAGCCGACCGCGGCGTCGAAGGACGCGGACATGTCCCCATAGGCAGCCTGGACGATGCCGGTGCCCTCATCCAGATTCAGCCGGCAGACCCGGCCGTCGGGTGAACGGTAGGTCCAGGGCTCGTAACGCAGCTTTTCCCAGCCGAGCACCGTGAAGTAGCGGTGTGCCAGTTCGCTGGTACGAAACAGATCCGGCCGCATCTCATACCCCCGTATGCACGCTATAAGTGTGCGAACGGCAGTATGTTGCCATCGGGGGCGGAACGTCAATGCACTTCCACCCCGTCGCTGCCCTGCCCATCCGCCTCCGACGGCTCCCTGTGCAGGGCGAGCATGGCGAGGAGGCCGCGCGCCGCCACCGAGGCGGAGCGGCCGATCCGGCGGACGATGCCGATTCCGCGTTCCATCACCGGGGATTCCAGCGGAACCGACGCCAGACCCGCGAATCGCAGGAGCGGCAGCGACAGCGACGGCAACGCCGCCACGCCCGTCCCTGCCCCGACCAGCCCGCCGATGGTGGCGAGGTGCGACGCCTCGTAGAGCGGGTGGATGGTGACGCCGGCCTGTGCGCACGCCGTCTCCATGGATTGCCGCACGCTGGTGGTGCGCGACATGGCGACGGTCGGGTGTTCCGCCATCTCCGCCCAGGTGACGGCGGTGCGGCCGGCCAGTGGATGGTCGGGCCTGCACACCAGGACCATGCGGTCGGCCAGCAGCCGCTCGAACCGGAACTCGTCGGTGTCTTGCGGTTCGACCGTGATGCCGAAGTCGGCGGCCCCGGACCGCACCTGTTCCAGGATCGCGCCGTGCAGCCCGTCGTGCATGCGGATGTCGATGCCGGGGTTGTCGGCACGGTAGCGGGCGATCATCGGCGGCAGGATCACCGCGGCCGCGGTGGGCAGGGCGGCCACCACCACCCTGCCCCGCCGCCGCGCCAGATAATCCTGAAGATCGCCGGCGACCGCTTCGAACTCGTCAACCATTCGGGTGGCCAGCCGCAGCAGTTCCTCCCCCTCCGGGGTCAGGAGCACCTGGCGCGTGGTGCGGTCGAAGACGCGCACGCCCAGTGTTTCCTCCAGCTTGCGGATGGTGGCGCTGAGTGCGGGCTGCGACAGGCCGATGCGCTCGGCCGCCTTGCTGAAGCTCGCCTGCTCGGCGACCTGCCGGAAGGCCTGGAGCTGGCGCAAGGTCACATTCATAAGCATTGGTGATTAATCGATCCAATAAATCAGTTTGTCAACCTAATCAGCCCCGGCGAAAATGGTTTGCATGCGGATTGCTGGCTGACTTCGCAAAACGATGGGGCGGGACGGGATGATGGGTGACGGACGGATCCTCGTGGGCTGCGGCGCCGGCTTTTCGGGCGACCGGCTCGACGCGCCGGGTCCGGTGGTCGAGACGCTGGCGCGGTCGGGTCTGCCCGCCGCGATCATGTTCGAGACGCTGGGCGAGCGCACGCTGGCCCTGGCCCAGCTCGACCGCGCGCGCGATCCGGAGCGCGGGTACGAACCGCTGCTGGAGCCGCTGCTTGAACCGGTGCTCGACAGCTGCCTGCGCCATGGCATCCGCATCCTCGGCAATTTCGGTGCGGCGAACCCGCGCGCGGCGGCGCAACGCATCCTGGAGATGGGCCGGCGGCTGGGCTGCCGGCCGATGCGGGTGGCGGTGGTGACCGGCGACGACCTCGCCGCCGCCTCGCTGCTCGATCGGATCGAGGCGGAGGATGGCACGCCGCTGACGGTGACCGCCCCCATCTCCGCCAACGCCTATGTCGGCGCCGGGCCGATGGCCCGCGCTCTGGCGCTGGGCGCCGACGTGGTGGTCGCCGGGCGGGTGGCCGACCCATCGCTGGCGCTCGCCCCCTTCCTGCACCACCACGGCTGGGCGGAGGACGACTGGCGGCGGATCGCCTGCGGCACGCTGGCGGGTCACCTGCTGGAATGCGGCAGCCAGGTCACCGGCGGCTATTTCGCCGACCCGGGCGTCAAGGACGTGCCGGACCCCCACCGCATCGGCTTCCCCATCGTCGCCATGGACGCCGACGGCGGCTTCACCATCGGCAAGGCCGAGGACACCGGCGGCCTCGTCGATCGCCGCACCGTCTCCGAGCAGATCCTCTACGAGGTGCACGACCCCGCCGCCTACCTCACCCCCGACGTGACGCTCGACATCACCTGCGTGGAGTTGGTGCCCGACGGGCCCGACCGCGTGCGCGTCACCGGCGCCGCCGGGCGGCCGCGGCCGGAGCGGCTGAAGGTGACGGTCGGCTACGACGGCGGCTGGCTGGGCGAGGGCGAGATCTCCTACGCCGGGCCGAACGCCGTGGCGCGCGCGCGTCTGGCGCTGGATGTGGTGAAGCGCCGGCTGCCCGCCGACTGCCGGGTGCGCGGTGACATCGTCGGCGTCTCCAGTGTGTTCGGCGACGACGGCGGGCAACGCCTTGCCGGGCGCGCGCCGGCGGTGGAAGACGTGCGGATGCGCATCGCGGTGGCGACGCCGGAGCGCGCCGTCGCCGAGCGCGCGGCGCAGGAGGTGCTGGCGCTCTACACCTGTGGCCCGGCCGGCGGCGGCGGGGTGCGCACGGCTGTCCGCCAGCGCATCGCCACGGCGTCCGGCTACATCCCCCGCGCGCTGGTACGGCCGGACATCGAGATCCTGGAATGACCGACATGACGAACGCCATGGACGACACCGTCGAGGTGCCGCTGCACCGTATCGCCCACGGCCGCACCGGCGACAAGGGCGACCGCCTGAACGTCAGCGTCATCGCCCATCGCCCCGCCCACTTCCCGCTGATCCGGGATCAGGTGACGGCGGAGCGGGTGCGGGCGCTGTTCGCCCATCGCGGCCCCGGCCCGGTGGTCCGGTACGAGCTGCCGCGTCTGCACGCGCTGAACCTCGTCATCGACGACGTGCTGGAGGGGGGCGTGAACCTCGCCCTCAATCTGGACGGACACGGGAAGACCCTGTCCTTCCTGGTCCTGTCGATGCCGGTGCGCGTGCCGCGCCACCTGCTCGAAACCGTGGGCAACGACCCGCAAGCCAAACAGCAAGACAAACAGGAGGAAACCCCATGATGCGCACCCCGACCCTCGCGGCCCTGGCCGTCGCCGCGGCTCTCGGCATCGCCGCCCCGGCGAACGCCCAGACCAAGCTGCTGATCGGCGCCACCTCGGCCTCGTCCAGCCAGTACGGCTATTTCGTTGCCGTCTCGCAGCTCATCAACGAGAAGGTGCCGGGCGTCGACAGCGCGGTCGTGGAGACCGGCGCCACCGTGGACAACCTGCGCCGCATCGCGCGCAACCAGATCGATTTCGGCCTTGTCACCACCAACGTCGGTTTCCACGCCTACGCCGGTGAGGGGGACTTCAAGGACCGCAAGGTCGAGAACGTCCTGCTGTGGGTCTACGCCCCGGCGCCGCAGAACGTGATCGTGCGGGCCGACAGCGGCGTCACGGACATCGCCGGGCTGGCCGGCAAGCGCTTCAACCCCGGCCTGAAGGGCTCCGCCACCGAGAAGACGGCGGAATCCGTGTTCAAGGCGCTGGGCATCGCGCCGGATTATGTGCGCGGCTCCACCACCGACATCGTCGATGCGGTGAAGGACAACCGTGCCATCGGCTACGTGAAGTCGGGCGCCGGCAACCGGCTGGACGGCTCCACCCTCGACATCGCCACGATGACGCCGGTGCGCGTGCTGTCGCTGACCCCGGAGCAGCAGAAGACCATCGCCACGACCTTCCCCGACCTGTCGGTCGTCAACGTGCCCGCGGGTGCGGCCGACGGCGTGCCGGCCTACACCACCTGGAGCTTCGGTCTGGCGGTGCACGCGCGCCCCGGCCTGTCCGACGACCTCGCCTACAAGATCGCCAAGGCGGCGTTCGAGGACACCACCGTGCAGGCGGCGGCGCTCAGCGAAATGAAGGGCGCCGACCTGATCAAGCTGACGATCGAGAACGGCACGGTGCCGCTGCACCCGGGCGTCGCCCGCTACCTGAAGGAACGCGGCGTGACCATTCCCGAGAAGCTCCAGCCCAAGTCCTGAACCCGAGTCACGATCACAAGTCCTGATCCCAATTCCTGACCGGGAGCCGCCGCCGTGCGCGACACCCTGACCAAGGTCGTGGCCGTCCTGCTCGGCGGCTTCATCCTCTACACCGCCGCCTTCGGCACCTTCGAGGGGCTGATCCAGCGCGCCATCTTCGTCGCCATCGTGGTCGGGCTGGGGCTGCTGATGTTCCCGCTCGGTCGCGGCACCCGCTGGAGCGGGGCCGGCATCGCGGTCGACATCGTGCTCGCCGCCGTGACCTTCGCCGGCTGCGGCTATGTGATCGTCGAATACGAGACGATCATGGGCAGCCTGCCCACCGCCGGCACGCTCGACATCGCGCTGACGGCCGGGCTGGTGCTGGCGATCCTGGAGGTGTCGCGCCGGGCCATCGGCGGCGTCTTCCCGACCATCGTTCTCCTCGGCATCGCCTACGCGCTGCTCGGCCACCTGCTGCCGGGCAAGCTGGGTCACCGCGGTTTCGACATGGAGTTCGTCACCGAGACGCTGCTGCTCGGCGATCTCGGCATCTGGGGCCTGCTGGTGGGGGTGGCGGCGACCACCATCGGCGCCTTCATCCTGTTCGGCAGCGCGCTGCTGTTCACCGGCGGCGGTCAGACCTTCATGGATCTGGCGGTGCGCGTCAGCGGCCGCAGCCCCGGCGGGGCGGCCAAGGTGGCGACGGTCGCGTCGGGCCTGTTCGGCATGATCAGCGGCAGCGCGGTCGCCAACGTGGCGACCACCGGCAACTTCACCATCCCGCTGATGAAGCGCCTGGGCTACCCGGCCCCGCTCGCCGGCGGGATCGAGGCGGTGGCCTCCACCGGCGGGCAGATCGCGCCGCCGGTGATGGGGGCCGCGGCCTTCGTGATGGCGGAGATCATCGGGCGTTCCTACTTCGACATCGCCATGGCGGCGGCCCTGCCCGCCTTCCTGTTCTACCTCGGCGCCTTCGCCACCGTGCACCTGATCGCACGGGAGCGCGGGCTCCGGGTGGTCCCGGAGTCGGAGATGCCGCCCTGGTCGGACATCCTGACGGCGCGCCGCATCGCCCCGATCCTGGCCGCTTTCGGCGGGCTGTTCTACGGCATCCTCACCGGCCGGTCGGTGCAGACCGCGGCCTTCTTCGGGGTGATGGCGATGCTGGTGCCCTATGTGGGGCTCAACATCCGCTCCGGCTCCGACCTCCGCACGGTGCTGACCACGCTGGTCGGCGCGCTGGAGGATGCCGGCAAGGCGCTGGTGATGATCGGCGTGCTGCTCGCCGGCGCGCAGATCCTCGTCGCCATGGTCAACCTGACCGGGTTGGGGGTGGCGCTGTCGTCGGTGATCATCGGGATCACGCAGAATTCGATCTTCGCCATCGCGGTGGTGACGGCGGTGGTGTGCCTCGTGCTCGGCATGGGCATCCCGACGACCGCCGCCTATGTGCTGGTCGCCGCGGTGCTGGCCCCGGCGTTGACCAAGGCGGGGGTGCCGCCGCTGGTGGCGCACATGTTCGTCTTCTACTACGCCACCATCTCCACCATCACCCCGCCGGTCTGCATCGCGGTGTTCGTGGCGGCGGGCATCGCCCAGACGGGATGGGTCGCGGTGGCGCGGGAGGCGTGCAAGCTGGGTGCTGTCACCTACGTCATCCCCTTCATGTTCATCGCCTATCCCGGCATGCTGGCGGAGGGCGGGGCGATCGGCTTCCTGGAGGCCTGCGTGTCCGGTACGGTGTTCACGCTGGCCTTCGCCAACCTGTTCGCCGGGGTGCGCTACTTCCACTCGCGGCTGTTGACGGGG
This sequence comes from Azospirillum oleiclasticum, assembly GCF_013423485.1. Classification (GTDB taxonomy): domain Bacteria; phylum Pseudomonadota; class Alphaproteobacteria; order Azospirillales; family Azospirillaceae; genus Azospirillum; species Azospirillum oleiclasticum. Next base: position 161,487 of record NZ_JABFFR010000025.1, on the reverse strand, counting down.
GCGGTCCTGCTGGCCATCGCGCTGCTGGCGGCGTTGCCGACCTGGTACGGGCTGGTGGTGTCGACGGCGGGGCTGATCGCCCTATACACCCTGCGCCGGCACCGGATCGGCGCAGCCCTGACGGAGACCCTGGTGACGAGCGAGGCGCGGGCGTGACGGACGGCATCGAGGATACGCGGCGGCGGATCGCCGTGGTCGGTTGCGGCACCGTGGGGGCGAGTTGGGCCGCCCTGTTCCTGGCCCACGGTTTGGACGTGGCCGCCACCGACCCGGCGCCGGGTGCGGAGGAGCGGCTGCGCCGCTTCGTGGACCGCGCGCTGGAGCAGCTCCGCGCCCTGGGTTGCCGGGGGGAGGGGCGGCTGTCCTTCCACACGGCGATGGCCGATGCGCTGATTGGCGCGACGTTCGTGCAGGAGAACGCGCCGGAGAACGAGGGGCTGAAGCGCCGCCTGCTGGCGGAGATCGACGGGCTGGTGCAGCCCGAGGTGGTGATCGCCAGCAGCACGTCCGCGCTGGTCCGCAGCGCCATCGTCGCCGACTGCACCCATGCCGGCCGGCACATCGTGGCGCACCCGTTCAACCCGCCGCACCTCCTGCCGCTGGTGGAGATCGTCGGCGGCGACGCGGCGGCGGTCGCTTCGGCGGTGGCCTTCTACAAATCGCTGGGCCGGCGGCCCGTGGTGCTGTCGCGGGAGATGCCGGGCCACATCGCCAACCGCCTGAGCTCCGCCCTCTACCGGGAGGCCGTGCATCTGGTGGAGCAGGGGGTGGCCAGCGTCGCCGACATCGACGCCGCCATCAGCCACGGCCCCGGCCTGCGCTGGGCGCTGATGGGGCCGCACATGACCTATCACCTGGGCGGCGGCGAGGGTGGCATCGCCCATTACCTGGAGCATCTCGGCCCCAGCCAGGAACGCCGCTGGGCGGCGCTCGGCAATCCCTCCCTGGGACCCGAGGTGCGCGAGCGCATCGTCGCCGGTGTGGCGGAGGAAGCCGCCGGCCGCTCCATCGCCGAGCTGGAGGCGGAGCGCGACGCGGCGCTGATGGGGCTGCTGCGCCTGCTCGGCCGCGGCCCGGCGGGAGGTGCGGCATGACCCCGATCGTCATCGCCGCCGCCCCCAACGGCGCCCGCCGCGGCAAGGCCGACCACCCCGCCCTGCCCCTCACCGCCGACGAGATCGCGCGGGAGGCGGCGCGCTGCCGGGAGGCCGGGGCCACCATGCTGCACCTGCATGTGCGCGACGCCGACGGTCGCCACAGCCTCGACCCCGACGCCTACCGCGCCGCCATCACCGCGGTGCGGCGGGAGGCCGGGGCCGACCTGCTGATTCAGCCCACCACGGAGGCGGTCGGCCTCTACGCGCCCGAGGCGCAGATGGCCGCCATGGACGAGCTGCGGCCGGAGGCGTTCTCCGTGGCCCTGCGGGAATTGGTGCCGGGTGCGGCGGCCGAAGCGGATGCGGCCCGCTTCTACGCCGCCCACGCCGCGGCCGGCGTGCTGGTCCAGCACATCCTCTACGACACCGCCGACGTCGCTCGCTTCGAAACGCTGGTGCGTCGCGGCGTCATCCCCGACACGGGATGCAGCGTGCTGTTCGTGCTCGGCCGCTACACGGCGGGCCAGACCTCCGACCCGCGCGACCTGCTGCCCTTCCTCGCCGCTTATGGCGGCCGTTTCCCATGGATGCTGTGCGCGTTCGGTGCGCGGGAGGGGGCCTGCGCCGCCACGGCGGCGGCGCTTGGCGGGCATGTGCGGGTCGGGTTCGAGAACAACCTGTGGCTTGCCGACGGGACGACAGCGCCCGACACCGCCGCCCTGGTGGCGCAAGCCGCCGCGGTGCTGCCGCTGCTGGGCCGGACGCCGGCCGATCCGGCCGCCGCGCGGGCGCTGCTTCGGCCTTGACGCGGCGGTTGCCGGTGACCGGGCGTTGGTGAGCATGCGTGATGGCGGATGGGCGGCGCTGCGGGTATCGTCCGCTCCGCCAACCAATCCGACGAGGCCGGCCGAACGATGACCCAGGACAGCAAGGATCTCTACCGCATCCGCGACCATGTTCCCGACTTCGACGAGCAGGTCGCCGGCTTCCGGTCGCGGAGTGCCGCGACGCGCGACCGACTGCGTTTCGAGACGGTGGCCTACGGCGGCGGTGACGGCGAGACGCTGGATCTGTTCTTCCCCGACGACCGGGCGGGGCCGCTGCCGGTGCACATCTTCCTGCACGGCGGCTACTGGCGCGCCTTCACCAAGGACGACTACTCCTACATCGCCGACAGTGTGACGGCGGCGGGCGCCATCGCCGCCATCGTCAATTACGACCTGATGCCGCACGTCCGCATGGACACGCTGGTCCGTCAGGTCCGGCAGGCGGCGGCCTGGACCGTCGGGAACATCGCGTCGCATGGCGGCGATCCCGCCGCCATCACGGTGAGCGGCCATTCGGCCGGCGCGCATCTCGCCTGCTGGCTGTTCGACGGGCCGGGCGCGGCATCGCCCTACGGCATCCGGGGGGCGCTGCTGCTGGGCGGCCTCTATGATCTGGCGCCGCTCCGCCACTCCTTCCTGCAGGCGGAGGTCGGTCTGACCGACGAGGAGATCCGCGACTTCACCCCGCTGACCCACCGCTTCGCCCCCTCCGTCGCCTGCGAGATCCTGGTCGGCGAGCGGGAAACGCCGCCCTTCCACGAGCAGGCCGCCCGGTTCGGCGACCACCTCGCCGCCCAGGGCGTGCCCGTCCGGGCCGGAATCGTAGAGGGCACCGACCACATGAGCAGCGTGCGCGATCTGGGGATACCGGGGACCGGGGCCGCAGCCGCCCTCGCCCGCCTCATTTCGGGAGCGGGCGCGGCCAGCGGCCGGTAGGGAGCCGCCGGCTGAACCCTCAGAACGCCAGCTTGGCCGGGTAGGTGGCCGGATCGAGATCCAGCGCGCGGCAGCGTTCCCAGATGCGGCCGTAGGCGGCGGACAGCCGGCCGACCTGGACCTCCGACCGCGCGATCAGGGGTGCGAGCGCGGCATGCTCCTCGGCGATCTCGGCCAGCAGGGCCTCCTCGTCGATGCGGGTCAGGCGGCCGTCGCGCATCACCGGCTCGCCGTCCACGAACACGGTGTCGAGCCCGGCCCCCGTCTCGTTGTAGACGAGCTGGCGCAGCGGGTCGTTGAGCGGGGTGAAGGGGATGCGGTCGAGGCGCCATACGGTGAGGTCGGCGATCCTGCCCTCCTCCACCGCGCCCAGGCTGTCGCCGAAGCCCAGCGCCGTAGCCCCGCCCATGGTCCCGGCGCGCCACGCCTCCTCGGCACCGATCCAGCGCTCGTAGTCGTCACCGCGCAGCTTGTGGACCAGCGCTGTCGACGACACCGTCTTCAGCATGTGCACGGTCTCGATCGAACCGCAGCCGTCGGTGCCCAGGCTGACGTTGACCCCGCCCTCGAGCAATGCCCGCAGCGGCGCCAGACCCGATCCCAGCTTCAGGTTGCTGTTGGGGTTGTGCTGGACGGTGGCGCCGCTGGCGGCCAGCCGCTCGATCTCGTGCGGGGTCACCCACACCGCGTGGATCACCGTCGTCTTGGGCTTCAGGATGCCCAGCTTGTCCAGATGCTCCAGCATCGTGCAGCCGTAGAAGAGCGGGCCGCTGACCGCCTGGAGCCGCGTCTCCTGCACATGGGTCATCAGCGGCAGGTCGAACTCGTCGGCGAAGGCCCGCATCTCCAGCAGGAAATCGTCGGTGCAGCGTTGCGGGGCCGACGGCGCCACGATGTAGCCGACGCGGCTCCGCGCCGGGTGGAAATCGCGCGCCAACTCGCGGGCGAAGTCCTTGACCTCCGCCACCGGGGTGCGCGGCTTGCCGTCCAGCTCGGCCAGCAGCTCCGGCTCGAACTCCTCCTCCACGAAGGGCATGGCGCGGAAGAAGGGCTTGTCGAACAGGGTGATGCCGACCAGCGCCCGGATGCCGGCGTCGCGGTACGCCTGGAAGGCGGCCTCCACGTGGTCGCGGTGCAGCACCGGGCTGACGTTCAGGTCGTCCACGATGGTCGTGGCGCCCGATCGCAGAGCCTCGATGGCCCCCACCAGCGTGCGCAGATAGACCTGCCGCGCCGTCACCGGGATGGGATCGAGCGGGCGGACGTTGTTCATCCACAGTTCGAGAGGCACCCGGTCGTAGCGGCCCTTGTGATAGTGCTCGTGCGAATGGTGATGGCCGTTGACCAGCCCGGCCGCCACCAAACGCTTCCGCCCGTCGATGACGGTGCCGACCGGCTCCGCGCTGCCGGCCGGGCGGATGGCGGCGATGCGCCCGCCCTCGATCACGATGTCCACCGGCCCGTCGCTCGCGCGCGCCTCCGGCCCCAGGAGCGCGATCGCCCCCGTCAACGTCCAAGCCACGGTGTTGTCCTCGTGCGTTTCACAGGGTGGCGGGGGCCGCGGTCGGCGGCCCCCGTCGCGGCGTCAGCCCGGCAGTTTGCCGAGGGACACGTAGAGCGCCTTGAGCGCGGCGCGTTCGGCCTCCAGCGTCTTGGCGAACTCCTCGTGCGGCTGGAAGTCGATGCGGCTGTTGATGCGGCCGATCAGGGTCAGGAAGCCCTTGTCCTTCACCAGCTCGCCGAAGCCGTCGGAGAGGCGCTTCACACGGTCCGTCGGGGTGCCTTTCGGCACCAGCGCGCCCAGCCAGAAGTGCCAGATGATCGGGGCGCCGGCCTCCGTGCAGGTCGGCACGTCCTTGAAACCGTCCCAGCGCTGGGTGTCGGCGACGCAGATGGGCTTCACGGCACCGGAGGTGATGTGCTCGCCCACCACGGTGGGCAGGCCGGCGTAGGCCATGGTGTTGCCGCCCAGGAGCTGGGTGATGGCCGGGCCGCCGCCGCCGAACTCGACGCCCTTCATCTTGGTCCCCGTCTCCTTCTTGAGCATCTCGAAGGCGACGTAGGTCAGGCCGTTCACGTTGTCGGAGCTGTAGACCAGCTTGTCCGGGTTTGCCTTCGCGTAGTCGGTCATCTCCTTGAGGTTGGAGAAGGGCGCGTTCTTGCCGGCGACGAAGACCGCCGGGGCGTAGTTGATGCGCGCCACCGGGATGAAGTCGTCGGCCTTGAAGGGAAGCTGCTCCACCTGCGGGCGCAGGCTGATGATGGTGGGGTCGCCGAACAGCACGGTGTGGCCGTCGGGCTCCGCCTTCGACACCTCGGTTGTGCCGACCACGCCGCCGCCGCCGGCCCGGATGATGGAGATCATCGGCTGGCCGAAGAAGGGCTCGGCGGCCGTGGTGATGATCGCCGCGTGCAGCGACGTGGCCCCGCCCGGCGGGTAGGGCGTCACGAAGCGGATCGGCTTGGAGGGAAACTCCTCGGCGGATGCGGCCACGGCGCCGAGCGCCGACGCCAGGACGACCCCGGCGGCGAGAAGACGGAACGTCACTTGAACCTCCACTGGACACGGAACAGGTTGGGGATCGTCACGTTGCGCGCGGCGGCCCCGAGCACGACCAGCGCGATCAGCGCCAGGATGCCGGCGGCGATCGGGCGCTCGACGAAGATGGACAGGCTGTTGTCGGACAGCATCATGGTCTGGCGCAGGCTGTTCTCCAGCCCCGGGGCCAGCAGCAGCCCGATGACCAGCGGCGGCACCGGCACGCCGGTCTTGCGCATCAGGTAGCCGGCACCCCCGCCCGCCACCATGACGAAGACGTCGAACAGGCTGGAGTTGACCGAGTAGGCCCCGGCGAAGCACAGGATGGTCACGGCGGGGAACAGCAGCCCGTCCGGCAGCAGCGTGATGCGCGGCAGCCAGCGCACCGCGAGAAGGCCGAAGCCCAGCAGCATCACGTTGGTCGCCAGCAGGATGGCGAACAGGCCGTAGACGGTGGCGCCGTGGCTCTCGAACAGCATCGGCCCTGGCGTCAGCCCCTGCGCCATGAAGGCGCCAAGCAGGATGGCGGTCACCGTGTCGCCGGGGATGCCGAAGACCAGCAGCGGCACCAACGCCGCCGGACACACCGCGTTGTTGCCGGATTCCGCCGCCGCGATGCCCTCCAGCGAGCCGCGGCCGTACTCCTGCGGGCGTTTGGAGCGGCGCTTGGCGACGCCGTAGGCGATCCAGCAGGAGATTTCCGCCCCCAGGCCGGGCAGCGCGCCGATGAAGGCGCCGATGCCGGACGAGCGCACCAGGGTGGGCAGCACGGCCCGGAACTCGGCCCAGCTCAGGCGCTCGCGCCCGATCGCGGCGTCGGCAGCCCCGGTTGCCAGGGACTCGCTGCGGATCAGGATCTCGCTCAGCGCGAACATGCCGATCAGCAGCGGCACCAGCGACACGCCGCCCATCAGGTCGACCGAGCCGAAGGTGAATCGGTTGTAGCCGGACATCGGGTCGAGCCCGATGCAGGCGATGAACACGCCGATGGCGGCGCTGATCAGCCCCTTGACCATGCTGCCGCCGCTGACCGCCGCGATCATGGTCAGGGAGAAGAGGAACAGGGCGGCGAACTCCGGTGCGCCGAAACGCAGCGCCACCGTGGCCAGCGCCGTCGCCGCGAAGATCAGCACGAAGGTCGCGAACAGGTCGCCGAAGACCGAGGCGTAAAGGCTCATCTCCAGCGCCTTGCGTGCCTGTCCCCGGCGGGCGAGCCAATGCCCGTCCAGCGCCGTGGCCGCCGCCGCGGCGGTGCCCGGCGTGTTGATGGTGATGGCGGGGATGGAGCCGGCGTAGATGGCGGCCTTGTAGACGCCCAGCAGGAACGGGATGCCGATGGCGGCGTCCATGAAGAAGGTGAAGGGCGAGAGCACCGCCACCGCCATGGTGGCGGTCAGCCCCGGCAGCGCCCCGACGACGATGCCGACCACCAGCCCGAAACCGGCGGCCAGGATGGTCCAGGGGTTCGCCAGGAAGGCGAGCCCGGCGAGCAGGCTGTCGATCACCACAGCGTCACCTTCGGCACGGGAAAGACGATCAGGAGCAGATGGCCGAACAGGTAGAGCACCAGCGCGATGGTCCCGACCGCGACCAGCACCATCGGCAGCGGGCGCCGGTAGCCGAAGGCGAGGGACATCAGCAGGAAGGTGATGAAGCTCGCCACCGGCAGCCCGATCCAGGGCACGGCCGCCACGTAACCGACGATGATGACGAAGACCGCGGCGGTGCGGATGCCCGGCCGGGTGCCCTCGCCCCCGGCGGCGGTCGCGGCGCCTCGCGCCAGCGTGCCAAGCCCCAGCACCGCGCCCAGCAGCATCAGCAGGGCGGCCGACACCGCCGGGAAGACCACCGGCGAGCGCATGTCGCTGATGCTGTCGTAGCCGTAGCCGGCGATCTGCTGCGGCAGGATCGCCAGCGCGACCGCGCCCGTGAGCATCACGACGATGGAGAGCGCGAGATCCGCGCGCATGTCCGCCCCCTTCCAGTCTGTTGCCAGGCTGGTAGCAAGACGGATGCCAGATCGTATCCAATCATTCACACAGGTTGGCGCAGCTTTCATACGGAGATATGCGCACTTTGACGCCACTCCCTGCCCAAGCGACGGGCATTCGTTCGAGCGCGATGCAATTGGCCGCAGGGATGCCCATCAACGGTGTGCGTGCAATCAGCGCGCGGGTTGGATACGATAGGTCGGTTCCCACCAATCACGGCACCGCACCCGCCATGCCCAGACGAAGCGACCCCGGCGACGACACCCTGCCGATGCTGCGGTCGATCAACGCCGCCGCCTTCGCGGCGCCTGCCGACGACGACATCTACGTGTCGATCTTCGACGCCATCCAGGACGGCAAGCTCCCGCCCGGCACCAAGCTGGGGGAGGACCAGCTCGCGGTCGTCTTCCAGGTCAGCCGCACCCGCATCCGCCAGAGCCTGCGCCAGCTCGCCTTCGCCGGCGTGGTGGAGATGTTCAAGAACCGCGGTGCCTTCGTCGCCCGGCCGACGCGGCGCGACGCCAACGACATCTACGCCGCCCGCCGTCTGGTGGAGGCCGACGTGGTCACCATGGTGGCCCTGCACCACACGCCGGCCGACCTATCGGCATTGCGCGCCCATGTGGCGAGCCAGAAGGCGGCGCTGGCCGGCGAGGAGCGCGGCACCGCCCGCCGGCTGATCGCGGAGTTCCATCTGGTGCTGGCCGCACTCGCCGGGAACCGCTCGCTGGCCCGCTTCATCGCCCAGCTCGTGGCGCAGACGACGCTGATCAACATGCTCTACGACACGCGGGAGGCGCCGCTCTGCTCGGTCGATGAGCACGAGGCGCTGGTCGACCGCATCGCCGCGCGCGATGCGGCCGGCAGCGTCGCGATGATGACCGAGCATCTGCAAGCGGTGGAGCGCCGACTGCGCTTCCCGGACGACCGCCCGCCGGCCGTCGATTTCACCAGTGTGTTCACCCGTGGGTGAGCAATCGGAGTCCAGATTGTATCCAATCTAGCCATCGTGATGCACACGAAATGCGCACATGATGGCTTATGAACCGGGCGCCTGTTGATTCCCAATCGCTCCGCTTCTGGCACGCTTCTTGTAATCCCGTTCGTACACAGGGATTGCACGAACGGGATGGAGGCACGGGATGACGAGCGGATTGACGCGGCGCCAGTGGATGAAGGGTGCGGCTCTCGCCGGCACGACGGCGGCGGTGGCCGGACCGGGGCTGGTGAGGCCGGCGCAGGCCGCCGGCACCAACCTGATGGTGGTGCAGTGGGGCGCCGCCTGGATCGACGTGTCGAAGAAGATCGTCGCCCCCTATGAGAAGGAGACGGGCGACCGCATCGCCTGGGAACTGCACGCCGGCGGCGCCATGGCGATCGTCGCCAAGATCAAGCCGAACTGGCCCAACGTCCCCTACCACGTCATCTCCTGCTGGGATCCGGTCTTCTCCGCGATGATCAAGGAGGACTGGCTGGAGCCGGTCAGCGTGGCGGAGATGCCGAACCTGAAGGAGATCCCGGAGATCTTCTTCCAGAAGAACGCCAAGGGCCAGTTGATGAGCGTGCCGCTCAGCACCGCCGGCGCCTTCTGGGGCTACCGCAAGGATCTCGTCGACAAGCCCATCGAGAGCATCGAGCAGCTTCTGGAACCGCGCTTCAAGGGCAAGATCTGCGTGCCCTACCCGGTCAACCTGACCGGCCTGCTGCTTGTCACCCTGGCGATGCAGCGCGGCGGCGACGAGCGCAACGTCGAGCCGGGCTGGGAGTTCCTGAAGGAGCTGGCCAAGCGCGGCAACATCGGCCGCGTGATCAACAACAACTCCGAATTCATCAACGCCATGAGCGCCGGCGACGTGTCGGTCGCCTTCTTCAACAACGGCGGCTGGTCGGTGGTGAAGGACCGCTTCCCGGTCACCATCCTCAACCGGCTGAAGGACAACAAGGGTTTCCTCTACAACGAGGGCTTCGGCATCCTGAAGAGCGACCGGACCGAGGCGGCCAAGCGCTTCGCCAACCATTTCGCCCGCGCCGACGTCAACGAGATGTACAACATCCCGCTGGGGTCCGGCCCGACCAACCCCAAGGCCAAGGTCGGGGAGAAGGCGGCCGACTTCTACTACACCCCGGACGAGCTGGCGCAATACGCCCACGTCGCCGATTTCGGCTACCTGTCCGCCCAGGTGAACGACTGGGCGAAGCGGTGGGAAACGGAAATCGTCCCTCTGCTCCGGGCCTGACGGGGATGCGCCCAACACCGGCGGCCTGGCTGCTGCTGGTGCCGGGCGGCCTGCTGCTGGGCGGCCTGATGGTCGCCCCGCTCGGGCTGCTGGCGCTGGAAAGCCTGCGTGAGTTCGTGGGCGGCCGGGTCGGCGGGCAGGCCGACCGCCCGCTCACCCTCGCCAACTACGCGGAGCTGCTGAACCCCGCCTACGCGCTGTATTTTTGGGAGACGTTCCGGATCGGCGCGCTGGTCAGCCTGCTGGCCCTGATCTTCGCCTTCCCCATCGCCTATGTCGCGGCGCGCACGCCGCGGCGGGGCTTGCGCAAGGGCATCCTGGGGCTGCTGATCGCCATGCTGTTCCTCAGCGTGGTGGCGCGGCTCTACGCCATCCTGATGGCCTACGGGCCCACCGGGCCACTGAAGGGCATCGCCCAGCTTTTCGGCACATCGGCGTCGAGTGCGGCCTTCGCGGAGGTGCAGGTGATGGTCGGTCTCCTGCATTTCGTGCTGCCCATCGTGGCGCTGACGCTGATCGGCACGGTGCAGAACATCAACCCGCGGCTGGAGGAGGCGGCGATGGCGCTGGGTGCCCCGCGCTGGCGGGCGGTGACGGGGGTGGTGCTGCCGCTGGCGGTGCCGGGGCTGCTGTCGGCCTTCCTGATCGCGTTCGCCATGTGCATCAGCAACTTCGTGGTTCCGCTGATCCTCGGGCGCGGGGTGGTGCTGTTCGTCTCCAACCTCATGTACATCCGCTTCTCGGAGATCGCGAATTTTCCGTCGGGTGCCGCCATCGGGATCATCATGCTGGTGCTGTCCTTCGGCATCGTCTTCGGGCTGACCGCGGTGATCCGCCGGCTGTGGCCGGCGGCGGGGGGTGTCCGGTGAAGCGGCTGGGGGATGTCGTCGCGTCCGTTCTCTTCGTGCTGCTGTTCGGCACGGCGGTGCTGTTCCTGGTGATCCCGCTGGCGGTGTCGGTGGTGATGTCGTTCGACGCCCGGGAGTACATCGGCCCCTTCCCGCCGCCGTCCCTGTCGCTGCACTGGTACGAGGCGCTGTGGGAGAACACCGCCTATCTCGACGGGCTGTGGGTCAGCCTGCAGATCGGGCTGCTGGCGACCGGCGTCTCGGTGGTGGCCGGGGGCATGGCGGCGGTCTTCCTCGACCGCTTCCGCTTCCCCGGCCGCGACGCGCTGGAGACCCTGTTCCTGTCGCCCAAGTTCGTGCCGACGGTCGTCGTGGGCTTCTCCATCCTGGCGCTCTGCGCCACGCTGGGGGTGCGCGACGGCTGGTGGCGGCTGCTGTTCGGCCACATCATCATCACCCTGCCCTTCACGCTGCGCGCCACGCTGGCGGCGCTGGTCGGCATCCGCCGCTCGCTGGTCGAGGCGGCCATGATCCTGGGAGCCAGCGAGTTCCGCGCCTACCTCGACGTGGTGATGCCGCTGGCCCGCACCGGCATCCTGTCCGGCGCGCTCTTCGCCTTCGTGCTGTCCTTCGACGAGGTGGCGGTCAGCCTGTTCCTGTCCGATCCCTTCACCACCACCCTGCCGGTGGCTCTGGTGGCGGAGATGCGGGCCAACCTGAACCTGACCATCGCCGCCGTCTCCGCCCTCTTCGTCGGCCTCACCGCCGTGGCGATCCTGGTGCTCGACCGCCTCGTCGGGCTGGACCGCGTCATCGGCTACGGAATCTACCGCTCATGACCGCATCACAGCCCGTTGTCGACATCCAGAACATCTCCAAGCGCTACGGCCGCACGGCGGCGCTCGACCGCGTGTCCTTCGAGCTCAAACGCGGAGAGTGCGTGGCGCTGCTCGGCCCCAGCGGCTGCGGCAAGACCACCACGCTCCGCATCCTCGCCGGCTTCGAGCGGCCGGACGCCGGCGTCGTCGCCATCGACGGCCGCGACATGAGCAACGCCCGCCCCTACGAGCGCAACATCGGGCTGGTCTTCCAGGACTACGCGCTCTTCCCGCACATGACGGTCGCGGAGAACGTCGAGTACGGCATGAAGCGCCGCGGCGTGCCGAAAGCCGAACGCGAGCGGCGACGGCGGGAGGTGCTGCGCCTCGTCCGGCTCGACGGGCTGGACGAGCGGCGGCCGTCGCAGCTCAGCGGCGGGCAGCAGCAACGCGTCGCCATGGCCCGGGCGCTCGCCCCCAACCCGTCGGTGATGCTGCTGGACGAGCCGCTGTCCAACCTGGACGCCCGGCTGCGCCACGACCTGCGGCACGAGCTGCGGGAGATCCTGTCGGCGGCCGGCACCACCACCCTCATCGTCACCCACGACCAGGAGGAGGCCATCGCCATGGCCGACCGCATCGTCCTGATGAACCACGGCCGCATCCAGCAGATCGGCCCGCCCCGCAGCCTCTATGAGCGGCCGGAGAACGCCTTCGTGGCCTCCTTCCTCGGCCGCTGCAACTGGTTCGACGGTGTGGTGGAGTCGGCGCTGCCGGACGGCTCCGCCCTGTTCCGCACCACCGAGGGGCTGGCGCTGCGGGTGCGCCTGCCGGATCCGCGGGTGGGCGCGCCGGCCCCGTCCGGCGTTGCCGTTCGGCCGGAGCGGCTGCATGTGGTCGAAGCCGGTACCGAACTGGACGGCGATTTCAACCGGCTGCCGGCCACCGTCACCCGCCTGCACTATCTGGGCGCCGATCTGCGCTTCGACCTGACGCTGCCGGAAGGACGGCGGCTGGAGGCGGTGGTGAAGGCCGACGGTCGGCCGCTGCCCGCCCCCGGCGATACGGTCGCGGTCGCCGTCGCCCCCGCCGATTGCGTGCCCGTGGCCGGGGACCTGCCGCAATGACCGGCCGCCGCCCCCTGCGCATCGACGGCGCCCGCCTGCTCGACGCCGAAACACCCGATGCCCCCTTCGCCGACCTGCTGATCGAGGACGGCCGCATCGCCGCCGTGCTGCCGCCGGGCGCACCGGGACCGGAGGATGCGGAGCGGCTGGACGCCGTCGGCTGCATGGTGATCCCCGGTCTGGTCAACGCCCACACCCACAGCCACCTCGCCTTCGCCAAGGGGGTGCACGATCGCTGGACGCTGGAGCTGCACCTGAACCACGGCCCCTGGACCAACGCCCTGCTGACGCCGGAGGACCGCTACATCGCCGCCCAGCTCGGCGCGGTGGAGATGCTGACCAAGGGCTGCACGGCGGCGGTGGACCTGCACAACGAGATCCCCATGCCCTCGCCGGAGGGAATCGCCGCCGCCGCGCAAGGCCACGTCGACGCCGGCATGCGGGTGCAGATGATGCCGATGCTGGCCGACACCGGCCTGTGGGGCGCCATCCCCGGCCTGAAGGACGCGCTGCCCGAAACCCTCCGTCCGCAGGTGGAGGCGATCCGCTTCGCCGGTCCCGAGGCGCTGGTGGAGGCGATGCGGCGGGTGGCGCGGGACTGGCCGTTCGACGCCGACACCGCCCCCCTCGGCCTCGCCCCCACCATCCCGCTGCACTGCTCCGACGGGCTGATGCGCGCCTGCGCCGAGCTGTCGGCGGAGACGGGTCTGCGCACGCACATGCATCTGGCCGAATCCAAGGTGCAGGCGGTGGCAGGCCTGTCCCGCTACGGCGAGAGCCTGACGGCGCGGGTCGATGCCGCCGGCCTGCTGAACGAGCGCTTCACCGCTGCCCACGCGGTGTGGGTGGACGACGCCGATCTCGACCGCATCGCGGCACGCGGGGCCGCCATCGCCCACAACCCCGGCAGCAACCTGCGCCTCGGCTCCGGCCTCGCCCGCGCCCGGCGCATGCTGGAGCGGGGCATCACGGTCGGCCTCGGCACCGACGCGTCGAGCTGCGCCGACGGGCTGAACATGTTCGAGGCGATGCGCACGGCGGCCCTGATCAGCCACGCCATGGGACCGGACCCGGAACGTTGGCTGACGGCGCGCGAGGTGCTGCGCATGGCGACCGAGGACGGGGCGGCCAGCATGGGCTTCGCCGGCCGGCTCGGCCGCATCGCCCCCGGCTACCTCGCCGACCTCGCCTTCCTCGACCTGCGGCACGTCAACTACCTGCCGCTCAACGACCCGCTCGTGCAGATGCTGTTCGTGGAGAACGGCGCCGCGGTCCGCCGTGTGATGGTCGGCGGGCGCACGGTGGTGGAGGACGGGCGGCCGACCCTGGTCGATCTCGACACCTTGCGCGCCCGCGTCGAGAGCACGGTCGAGCGCATCCGCGCCACGGTGGGTGAGCGCAAGGCGCTGGCCGAGGCGCTGGCACCGCACACCGCGGCCTTCTGCCAGTGCCTCGCCGCATCCCCCTTTCCCTTCACCCGCTATGGGGAGTTCGGACCATGACCCGCACAGCACGGGTGCACCGTGTCCCGATGCCCGATCCGGGCGATTGCGGCGCGCTGGCCGCCCTGATCGACGCCGGCACCATCGATCCGGCCCGCATCGTCGCCGTGATGGGCAAGACGCCCGGCAACGGCCTGACCAACGACCATACCCGTGAGTTCGCGACCGTGACCGTGGCCGGCGAGCTGGCGCGCCGGCTCGGCGTGGCGCCGGCGGAGGTGCGGGCCCGCGTGCTCTTCGTCCTGTCCGGCGGGACCGAGGGGATGAACGCCCCGCACCTGCTGGTCTTCTGCGCCGGGCCCTCCGCGGCGGCGGAGGGCGACGAGCGGGCGCTGGCGCTGGCCACCGCCGCCTCCGTCCCGCTGGCGCCGGAGGCGATCGGCCGGGCCGCCCAGATCGCCGCCACCGCGGACGCGGTGCGCGCGGCGATGGCGGAGGCGGGGATCACCGATCCCGCCGACGTGGCCTTCGTTCAGGTGAAATGCCCGATCCCCATGCCGGGTGACTTCCACGACCCGGCCCGCGCCGCCGGCCTGTCGGCGGCCAGCATCGGCACCATCAAGGGCCGCTCGCGCGCCGCCAGCGCGCTGGGCGTCGCCGTGGCGCTGGGCGACGTGGGGGTTGAGGACGCGACGGAGGCGGCCATCGCCGCCCGCCCCGACCTGTTCACCGGCCGCGCCTGCGTCACCGCCGGCATCGACGACGACCGCGCCAGCGTGCTCGTGCTGGGCAACGCGCGCGGCTGGTCCGGGCCGCAGAGCGTGGGCAGCACCACCATGCGTGACCCGCTCGACGCCCCGGCTGTGGCGGCCCTGCTGCGCCGGCTCGGCATGACGCTGGCAGGCGGGCAGGCCGAACCGGCGGGGCCGCTGCGGCTGGCCGGGTTGATCGTCAAGGGCGAGCCGCCCGCCACCGACCGGCTGCGCGGCGCGCAGCACGTGATGCTGGACGACAGCGACATCCACCCCGTCCGCCACTACCGCGCCTTCATGAGCGGGGTGCTGGGGGCGGTCACCGGCGACACGCACGTCTATCTGTCCGGCGGGGCGGAGCACCAGGGGCCGCCCGGCGGCGCCGTGGTCGCCGCCATCGTCGAACGCCAATGAACGTTAGGGAAGGAGACACACCCATGGACACCAACCAACTGGCCCAGGATTTCGAGCAGCGCGGCTGTTGCGTCGCCGAGGCGCTGCTGTCCCCGGCGGAGGTCGCCGCACTGTCCGACCTCACCGACCGCGTGGTTGCGTCCGCCCGCGGCGTGGAGGTGGAGAACGACGTCTTCGACCTTGAGGACTCGCACACCCCCGACGATCCGCGCGTCCGCCGCATCAAGAAGCCGCACAACGTCGACCCGCTCTATATGGAGACGGCGCGGCACCCGGCGATGCGCGCCGTCGTCAACCGGCTGCTGGGACCGAACGTCCGTCTGCACCACAGCAAGGTGAACATGAAGGCGCCGCGCTACGGCGCGCCGCTGGAATGGCACCAGGACTGGGCCTTCATCCCGCACAGCCGCATGGCGCTCGCCATCGCCGCGGTGATGCTGGACGATGTGGGGCTCGACAACGGGCCGATGCTGGTGCTGCCCGGCAGCCACAAGGGGGGGCTGAAGGACCATCACGACGGCGGCTACTTCGTCGGCGCCATCGACCCGGCGACGCTGGACCTGAACGCCGCGGTGCCGCTGACCGGGCCGGCGGGCACCGTGTCCTTCCACCACCCGCTGACGATCCACGGCTCGGCGCTGAACGAGTCCGCCCGCAAGCGTCGCATCCTGTTCTTCGAATACGCCGCCGCCGACGCCTGGCCGCTGTTCTACGGGGTGGACTACGACGAGTACAACCGCCGCCTCGTCTCCGGCGAGCCGACCAACGTGGTGGGCTTCGACGGCTCCTTCGTACGGCTGCCCTACCCGACGGAGCACAAGGGTTCCATCTACAACAACCAGAAGGCTTTCGCGAAACGCCACTTCAAGCATTTCGGCGAGGAGGCGTCGTCGTGAAGGACCAGTTCTCCCATGTGACCTCGGTGCTCGCGGCACTGCTGACGGCGTCGGCGGAGGCCCGCTCGGCCGGCGATCCCGAAAGCGCGGTGTCGGCCCTGACGCGGGCCGCCCGCGCCTGCCTGGGCGATCCGGAGGCGCGACTGCGGCCGGGCGCCCTCAAGCCGGGGGAGCGGGATTTCGGCGTGTCCGGCATCTTCTTCGCCGCCCCCGCCCGCGACCACCTGATCCTGATCGCCGAGCACGACTTCCCGCCGGAACAACACCGGCTGCGCATCAGCATGCGCGACAGCCGCCCCGGCTACGTGGTGCGCACGGGCGAGGCGGTGGTGCTGCCGAACACCGACCAGGACACCATGTTCCGCCAGATCCTCTCCACCGCGCGCATGGGCTCCGCCCTCTACGCGCCGGTGGTCTGGCGGGGCACGGTGCTCGGCATGTTCAACGTGGCGGCCCAGGCGCGGAACACCTACGACCGCGGCGACCTCGACCTGCTGCTCCACTTCGCCGACCTCGCCGCCGCTGTGTGGGTGGCCCAGGGCGGTCCGGACTTCCTGGCCCGGCTGGCCGACAGCCTGCCGCCCTGGCAGGAGCCGGACACCATCGGGTGATGGCGTGCGGGGGCTGCAAAAACCGCCCCCGCAGCCTGATCACAGCCGTACAGCCACTGTAATTCATTATGCATCGACAATGATCACGCTGCTCATCATCTGACACTGTGCCCAAAAACACGTCTTTTATGGGAACGACCGGACGCGTGACGCTCTTCAACTGATGCGGGATCAAGTGCCGTTCGGGGAGGAGCGAATAAATCGCACGTGTACGATAATTTTCTGCGCGATCAATCCGCTAGCAAACGGGATGCCCTGACGGGCGAGCCCGACGGGGGTGATCCGCAGGGGTTGGCACGGATTCTGCGAAGGGATGATCGGCGCGTCGTTTTGCCGCACAGGTCGACGGACGCCACACCCGACGCGGAACCGGAGCCTTTCCACCCATGAAAGCGCCGCCGTTCGATTACCACCGCCCCGCCTCGCTCGACGAGGCGCTCGGCCTTCTGGCCGGGCAGCCGGACGCCCGCATCCTGGCCGGCGGCCAGTCGCTGGTGCCGATGCTGAACATGCGGCTCGCGGCACCCGCCACCCTCATCGACATCAACCGTGTGGACGGGCTCGACCGCATCGAGGAAGGGGCGGACCGGGTGACGCTCGGCGCCATGGTGCGCCAGCGGGCGCTGGAAGCCTCTCCCGTCGTCCGCCGCCGCCTGCCCCTGCTGGCCGAGGCGGTCGCGCAGATCGGCCACCCCGTCACCCGCAACCGCGGCACCGTCGGCGGCAGCCTCTGCCACCTCGACCCGGCGGCGGAAATCCCGGCGGCGGCGCTGGCGCTGGACGCGCGGCTGGTTGCCGCCAGCGCGCGCGGCACCCGCCGTCTTGCCATGGAGGAGTTCGCGCTGGGCATGATGACCACGGGTTTGGAGCCCGACGAGATGCTGGTGGCGGTGGAGCTTGCCGCGTGGCCCGAGGGCCATGGCGCCGGCTTCGCCGAGTTCGCGCGGCGGCCCGGCGACTTCGCCATGGCCTCGGCTGCCGCCCTGGTCGCGTTGGACGGGGCCGGGCGGGTCGACGCCGTGCGCCTCGTGCTCGGCGCGGTGGCCGCGACCCCGCTGCGCGTGACGGAAGCGGAGGCCATGCTGATGGGCCGCACCCCTGACACCACACTGATTGCCGAGGCCGCCGCCCTGGCCGGCCCCTGCGTCACGCTGGAGGACCCGCAGGCGCCGCTCTGGTACCGCGCGCGCCTCGCCACCGCCATGGCGAAGCGGGCGCTGACCGCCGCCGTGGGGCGCGCCGACCGCAAGAGGGTTGCCGCATGACCGGCGATCCCCGCGCCATATCCATGACGGTCAACGGACGGGAGGTGACGCTCACCGTCGAGCCGCGCGTCTCGCTGGCCGACGCGCTGCGCCAGGATCTCGGCCTGACCGGCACCCATGTGGGGTGCGAACATGGGGTCTGCGGTTCCTGCACCGTGCTGGTGGACGGCACCGCGGTGCGCTCCTGCCTGCTCTTCGCCGTGCAGGCGGAGGGCACTGCGGTCGAGACGGTGGAGGGGCTGGCGCGGGGATCCGCGCTGCACCCGCTCCAGGAGGCGTTCCGCCGTCACCACGCCCTGCAATGCGGCTTCTGCACGCCCGGCGTGCTGATGACGCTGGTGGAGTTGCTGCGCGCCGACCCCTGTCCGACCGAGGCAGCGGTGCGCGACGCGTTGTCCGGCAACCTCTGCCGCTGCACCGGCTACCAGCCGATCGTTGCGGCGGCGCTCGACGCCGCGACGGTCCTGGCCGCGGAGGCTGCGCCATGACCGCCACCGTCATGACCGCCACCCTGGGCACCCGCGTCCCGCGCATCGAGGATCCGGCGCTGCTGCGAGGTGCCGGGCGTTTCGTGGACGATCTGCGGCTTCCGGGCACGCTGCACGCCGCCTTCGTGCGCAGCCCCTACGCCCACGCCCGCGTGCTGGGCATCGACACGGCGGACGCCCGCGCCCTGCCCGGCGTGGCCGCGGTGCTGACCGCCGCCGACCTGACGCCGCTGCTGACCGACCTGCGCCTGCCCATCGCCTTTCCCGAGGGGCAGCTTCCGCCGGAGGTGATGCCCTTCGCCCTGGTCCGCGACGAGGCGCTGCATGTGGGAGAGCCGGTCGTCATCGTGGTCGCCTCCTCCCGCCGGGTTGCTGAGGACGCTGCGGAGCGGGTGGTGGTCGAGTACGAGCCGCTGCCGGCGGTGACCGACCCGCGCGCCGCCCTCGACGCCGGTGCGGAACGCGCCTGTTCGACGGCCGACGGCAACCTGTTCAAGCGCTTCCGCGTGGCCTTCGGCGAGGTGGACGCCGCCTTCGCCGGCGCGCACGCCGTGGTGGCCGAACGCTTTCGCCTGCACCGGGGCGGCGGCAGCCCGATGGAGACGCGCGGCGTCGTCGCCCGTCACTGTTCGGAGAGCGGCGAGCTGACGGTCTGGTCCTCCACCCAGATGCCGCACGAGCTGCGCCACACTCTGGCCGAACGGCTGTCGTTGCCGGAGGACCGGGTGCGGGTGGTGACGCCGGATGTCGGCGGCGGCTTCGGCACCAAATACCTCGTCTACCCGGAGGAGGTCGCGGTCGCCGCGGCGGCCAGGGCGCTCGACGCCACCGTCAAATGGATCGAGGACCGGCAGGAGCATTTCGTCAGCGCCATCCAGGAGCGCGACCAGCATTGGTCGGTGGAGATGGCGCTGGATGGGGACGGCCGGCTGCTGGCGGTGCGGGGCACGCTGGTGCACGACCAGGGCGCCTACGCCCCGCACAGCGTCAACGTGCCGTTCAACAGCGCCACCTCGCTGCCCGGCCCCTACGCGCTGCCGGCCTACGACATGGACGTGGCGGTGGTGCGCACCAACCTCGTCCCGGTCATCCCCGTGCGCGGGGCGGGCTACCCGCAAGGCTGCTTCGTCATGGAACGGCTGATGGACCGGGCGGCGGAGCGGCTGGGGCTGGACCGCGCCGAGATCCGGCGGCGCAACCTGATCCGGCCGGACCAGATGCCCTACCCCACCCCGATGCGCACCCGCGCCGGCGCACCCATCGCCTACGACAGCGGCGATTATCCCGCCTGTCAGGCGATGGGGCTGGAGGCCATCGGCTACGACGGCTTCGGCGCGCGGCAGGCGGCGGCGCGCGCCGCCGGGCGCCACATCGGTCTCGGCATCGCGCATGCGGTGAAGGGCACGGGGCGCGGCCCCTTCGAATCCGGTCTGGTGCGCGTCATGCCGGATGGTCGGGTGTCGGTCTACACCGGCGCGCTGGCCATGGGCCAGGGGCTGAAGACCGCGCTGGCGCAGATCGCGGCGGACACGCTGGGCGTGCCGGTGGAGCGGGTGGATGTGATCGCCGGGGACACCGGCTTCGTGTCTCTGGGCCATGGCGGCTACGCCAGCCGGCAGACCGTGACCGCCGGCTCCTCAGTCCTGATGGCGGCCCGCGCGGTGCGGGAGAAGGCGTTGGCCGTCGCCTCCGGCCTGCTGGAGGCCGCAGCCGCCGACCTCGTCATCCGCGACGGCATGGTCGAGGTGGACGGGGTGCCGGGCATGGCGGTGCCGCTCGCCCGCATCGCCGGGATGCTGCGCGGGCTGCCGGGCTACGCCTTCCCCGACGGTGTGTCGGCGGGGTTGGAGGCGGTGGAGCACGCCCGCTTCGACCAGCTCGCCTACGCCAACGCCTTTCACGCCTGCGAGGTGGAGGTGGACGTTGAGACCGGCGGCGTCCGCATCCTGCGCTATGTGGCGGTGACCGACTGCGGCCGGCGGATCAACCCGCTGATCGTCGACGGGCAGGTGACCGGCGGCATCGTCCACGGCATCGGCAACGCGCTGCTGGAGGAGTTCCGCCACGACGAGCAGGGGCAGCCGTTGACCACCACCTTCGCCGATTACCTGCTGCCCACCGCGCACGACGCCCCGCCCATCGAGCTTCTGTACCGGGAAAGCCCGTCGCCGCTGAACCCGCTGGGCGTCAAGGGGGCCGGCGAGGTCGGGGTGATCCCGGTGACGGCGGCCGTGGTGTCGGCGGTGGAGGACGCGCTCGCCCCGTTCGGCGCGCGCTTCGCCGAGGCGCCGCTGTCCCCCGTGCGCATCCTCGAGACATTGCTCCAAACAGGGCTCCGGACCGGGCCCCGGAATGGAGAGGGAGGCACCCCATGAAGGCCCGCTGGGACATCGTCCTGCTTCCGCCGCTGGCGTTGTCGGTGCTGCTGCTGCTGGCGTCGCAGATCATCTTCCTGAAGGGAAGCCTGCACCGCGACCTCGGCATGGGGCAGTTCGACCCGGCGGTGGGGCTGCACAATTTCATCGAGATCTTCACCGACAGCTATTTCGTGCAGTCGCTCGGGCTGTCGATCGGGGTCTCCGCCATGGCGACGGTGCTGACGCTGCTGATCGCCTTCCCCGTCGCCTACGTCATCGCGCGCACCGACGGGCGGCTGTCGATCGTCCTGCTGTCGGCGGTGGTGGTGTCGTCCTTCATCACCATCGTCATCAAGGTGTTGGGGCTGATGATGATCTTCAGCAGCAACGGGCCGGTGAACGGGGCGCTGATGGCGCTGGGGCTGATCGAGCGGCCCATCACCATCATCGGCACCCTGCCGGGCGTGGTGCTGGGGCTGATGTACTACACGCTGGGCTTCGCCATCCTGCTCTTCTACAGCGTCATCGTCACCGTCCCCCGCTCGCTGGAGGAGGCGGCGCAGGTCCATGGCGCCTCGCGCTGGCAGGTGTTCCGGCAGGTGGTGCTGCCGCTCTGCCTGCCCGGCGTGGCGGCCGGCGGGCTGATGATCTTCAACGTCAGCATGGGCGGCTTCTCCTCCACCGCGCTGATCGGCGCCGGCAAGGTGCTGACGCTGCCGGTGGTGATCCAGCGCACCGTGCTGCTGGAGACCAATTACGGTCTGGGGGCGGCGCTGGCGGTGCTGCTGCTGACCGTGGTCATCGTGATCAACGGCTGCTCGGTGGCGCTGCTCGCGCGCGCCCGGCGCGGCATGCTGGTGTGACGGCCATGGCGAAGCTCCATCACCGCACCCCCGAACGCATCGCCGCGGCCCTGGTCCTGGCCGTCGCCTACACGGTGCTGCTCGGCCCAATCCTGTTCGTGATCGTCTCCTCCTTCGACTACGGGCAGCGGGCGTATGTCGTGTTCCCGCCCGAGCGGTTCACGCTGGAATCCTACTGGCGCATCCCCGACCGCTACTGGGACGCGCTGTGGAACAGCCTGCGCATCGCCGGGCTGTGCACGCTGGCGAGCTGCCTGATCGGCATCCCGGCGGCCATCGGCATCGTGCGCTCCAACATTCCTGGCAAGGCGGCGATCCTCGCCGTCTTCCGTGCGCCCATGCAGATCCCGGCCGTGGTGTCGGGGGTGGCCTTCCTCCAGCTCTATTACGCGCTGGGGGCCGCCACCGGCTGGTACGCGGTGGGCAGCTTCACCGGCATGGTGATCGCCCACGTCTTCGCCGCCACACCCTATGTGGTGGGCACGCTGGTGGGGGTGCTCCAGCGCTTCGACCAGACGGTGGAGGAGGCGGCGCTGGTGCTGGGCGCCAGCCGTCTCGGCACCCTGTGGCAGGTGACGCTGCCCATGCTGAAGCCCGGCATCTTCGCCGGTGCGCTCTACGCCTTCATGATCTCGTTCAGCGAAGTCCCGATGTCGGTGTTCCTCGCCGGCAGCCATCAGGTGACCTTCCCGGTCGAGGTCTTCCATTCCATGCAGTTCGATTTCGAGCCGACGATCCTAGCCATCTCGACGATCGTCACGGTGCTGTCGCTGGTCGTCGTGTGGGCGGTGCAGCGGGTGGTCGGGCTCGACAAGTTCGTGAAGACCGGGGCCGCGGACTGACGGCGCCTCCGGCTGGCTGGACAAGAACAGGGAGACGGAACATGCAGAGCTTCAAACGGCTGATGGGCGGGCTTGGTGCGGCGGCAATCGCGCTGGCGCTGACCGCGGGCACAGCCGCCGCCGGCCAGTTCGATGGCGTGACGGTGCGCATCGGCACCTTCGGCGGCAAGTGGCGCGACATCGTCGAGGCCAACGTCGCCAAGGCCTTCGAGGCGGAGGGCGGCAAGATCGAGTTCGTGCTGGGTCAGCCCGCCAACAACATGGCGAAGCTGATCGCGGCGCGCGGGCAGGAGCCGCCCTTCGACGTGCTGGAGACGATGGACAACCTGCTGCCGCAGCTCGCGGCCGGCGGCTTCCTCGACACCATCGACCTTACCAAGATCCCCAACATCGCCAAGGTCGACAAGGCCTTCTACGACGACAAGAAGGTGATGGTCTGGATCACCCAGGAGGGCATCGTCTACAACAAGGCGAAGTTCGCCGAGGCCGGCATCCCCGCCCCCACCCGCTACGCCGATCTCGCCAACCCCAAGCTCAAGGGCAAGGTCTCGCTGCCCGACATCAGCGCCGGCGGCGCCATGCCCGCCATCGTCGGCATGTCGCACGAGGCCGGCGGCGGCGAGGCCGACATCGGGCCGGGGCTGGAGCTGGTCAAGACGATCGGCCCGGCCAGCTTCTGGTCCTCCTCCTCCAACCTCCAGACCCAGCTTGCCTCGGGCGACGTGTGGGCGGCGGCGGCGCAGGCCGGCAACGTCCAGCGCCTGAAGGGCCAGGTCGACCTCGCCATCGCCTTCCCGCCCGTCGCCGGCAAGTCGGGCGTGCTGAAGCAGGGCTATCTGGTCAAGATCAAGGGGGCGAAGAACGCCGCCGCGGCGGAATGGATCATCAACGCCTTCCTGTCGGACCAGATGCAGGTCGCCACCCTGACCGCCGGCGGGCAGGTGCCGGTGAGCGGCCCGGCGCTCGCAAAGCTGCGCGAAAACCCCGACTACGGTTTCCTGCGCCTGTCGCCCGACCAGCTCGCCGGCATGTACAGCATCGACTTCGGCAAGGTGAACGAGGCGGCCTACGTCCAGAAATGGAACCGCAGCATCACCCGCTGACCCCCCGCGGAGATCATCCCATGACCAGACCGCCCAAGGTCCTCCTGGAACGGGTCGAGCGCCGCTTCGGCTCCTCGGTCGCCCTCGCCGCCCTCGACCTCGCGGTCGAGGAGGGGGAGTTCCTGACGCTGCTGGGTCCCTCCGGCTGCGGCAAGACCACCACGCTGCGCATCATCGCCGGCTTCGTCGATCCCACCGGCGGCCGTGTGCTGATCGACGGGCGCGAGGTCGGGCACCTGCCGCCCAACAAGCGGGAGGTGGGCATGGTCTTCCAGAACTACGCCCTGTTCCCGCATCTGACGGTGGCCGAGAACATCGCCTTCGGCATGAAGCAGCGCGGCGCGCCGGAGGCGGTGCGGCGGCGCCGCGCCGGCGAACTGCTGGACCTCATCAAGATGACGGGGATGGGCGACCGTCATCCGGGCGAGCTGTCCGGCGGCCAGCGCCAGCGCGTGGCCATCGCCCGCGCGGTGGCGCACCCGCCCGCCATCCTGCTGATGGACGAGCCGCTGGGGGCACTCGACCTCAAGCTGCGCGAGGCCATGCAGCAGGAACTGCGCGCCATCCAGAAGGCGCTGGGCATCACCACCCTCTACGTCACCCATGACCAGACGGAAGCCATGGTCATGTCCGACCGCATCGTGGTGATGCAGGGCGGCCGGGTGGAGCAGATCGGCACGCCCAGCGACATCTACATGCGCCCGGCCAGCCGCTTCGTCGCCTCCTTCGTCGGGCGCATCAACTTCGTGCCGCTGGCCGCCGACGGCCGGCCGCGCGGCGGCAGCGCGTCGCCGCTGCGGCTGCCGTCCGGCGTGCCGATCGGCAGCCGCGGGCTGACCCTGGGCCTGCGGCCGGAATGGCTGCGGCTGCTGCCCGACGGGGCGGCGGTCAACGGCTACAACGTGCTGGACGGGCGCGTGACCGACAGCGTCTTCGTCGGCAGCCACGTCAGCCTCGCGGTCGACCTCGGCGACGGCGGCACGCTCACCGTCGATGGCCGGCCGGAGGACGCGCTGCCCGCCCCCGGCCAGCCCGTGCGCGTCTGCTGGGAGCCGGAGCGCGCCATCATCCTGCACGACCATTGAGCGGCCCACCAACCGCAACGGGAGACAACGCCATGGACGGCCTCATGCCGCCGCCGGCCCGGCCCCGGCCGGCCTTCACCGACGAGGAGCTGCGCACGCTGGTGCGGCCCGACCGGGTGCACCGGTCGCTCTACACCGACCCCGGCATCTTCGATCTGGAGATGGAGCGCCTGTTCGGGCGCGCCTGGATCTTCGTCGGCCACGCCTCGCAGGTGCCGAACCCGCACGACTACATCACCACCCGCATCGGCCGCGAGCCGGTGATCATGACGCGCGACGCCAAGGGCGCCATCCACGTCCTGTCCAACCGCTGCGCCCACCGCGGCGTGTCGGTCTGCGCGACGGACAGCGGCAACACCCGTCATTTCAAGTGCCCGTACCATGGCTGGACCTACCGGTCCGACGGCACGCTGGCGTCCCTGCCGCAGCGGCGCAGCTACCCGCACGACCGCGCGGAGATCGAGTCCTGGATGTCGCTTGCCCGCGCGGCGCGGGTGGATGAATACCGCGGCTTCGTCTTCGCCAGCCTGACGGAGGAGGGGCCGGACCTCGAAACCTACCTCAACGGCATCAGGCACAGCATCGACGATCTGGTCGACCGCGCGCCGGATGGGGAGGTGGCTTTCGTCGGCGGGTGCAGCCGCTACATCATCCGCGCCAACTGGAAATTGCAGATCGACAACGGCGTCGACCTGCACCACGCCACCTACACCCACGTCTCCACGCTCGACGACGACGGGCGCCAGTTCTCCCGCCACGGTGGCGGACCGCGGATCATGGTCGACGGCAAGAAGTCCATCGACTGGGAGCCGTTCGGTGTGGTGGGCTTCCCCTACGGCCACGGCTACCAGGGCCGCCCGCCGGTGGAGACGCTGCCGAGCGGCCCCGTCTACGAGGAGTATGTGCGCCGGCTGGAGGCGCGGCACGGCGTCGACCGCACGCGGCAAATCCTGAACTACGACCGCTTCAACAGCGTGATCTGGCCCAGCATGACCTTCCAGGCCTTCGGCCAGCACATCCGTGTCGTCCGCCCCATCTCCGTGGACCGGACGGAGATCAACGTCTTTCCGGTGGCGCTGAAGGGCGCGCCGGAGGCGTACAACACCGGGGCCATCCGCTCGCTGGCGGCCACCCACTCCGCCGCGTCGATGATCCAGACCGACGACATCGAGGTGTTCGAGCGGGCACAGGCCGGGTTGCAGAGCGGTGCCCACGACTGGGTCCTGTTCGCCGGCCACCCCGGCAGCGAGGAGCCCTGGCACGAGGGCGGCTGGCGCGGCCAGGGCACGTCGGAGTTCGTGTCGCGAATCCAGTATGCGGAGAACTGGATCTCCTTCCTGTGCGGAGGCAACGGCAATGAGCGCGGCTGACCGGGTGTACCCGCCCTCCCCCACACTGGACGCGGTGACCGCCTTCGTGAACCGCGAATGCCGGCTGCTGGACGAGCGGCGCTTCGATGACTGGCGAGACCTGTTCACCGAGGACGGTGCCTACTGGGCGCCCACCCGCCATGACCAGAAGAGCCCGGAGGAGGCGGTGTCCCTCTTCTACGACGACCGCGTGACCATGGCGGCGCGCATACGGCGCCTGAAACACCCGGATGTGCATGTCCAAGTGCCGGAATCCCGCACCGTGCACCTCGTCTCCAACATCGAGGCGGAGGCGGTGCCGGGCGAGCCGGCCGGCGTACGCGCGTACGCGGCTTTCGTCATGGCGGAATACCGGCACACGGAGCCGCGCTGGTACGCCGGCCGCTACGAGTACAGCCTGCGTCGCTCCGAGGACGGTTTCCGCATCGCGTTGAAGAAGGTCACGCTGGTGAACTGCAACGCGCCCTTCACCTCCATCGGCGTCTATCTCTGACGCCGTCCCGCACACAAGGGAGGCCCATCCCATGGCAATGGCCCGTTCGCCCCTTGCCCTGACCCCCGACCAGATAGCCGCCTACAACCGCGACGGCTTCGTCGTCGCCCGCGGCATGTTCTCTCCACAGGAGGTGGAACTGATCCGCCGCAGCGCCGAGGAGGACGACGCGCTGAAGAGTGCCGCCTACTTCCGCAGCGACTCCACCGGCAGCAGGACGCGCATGACGGTGTGGAACGAGCCGGGCGACGACATCTTCGGCCTGTTCTCGCGCAGCGCCCGCATCGTCGACAGCATGGAATCGCTGATCGGCGAGGAAGTCTACCACTACAACTCCAAGCTCAACGCCAAGGATCCGCAGGTCGGCGGCGCCTGGGAATGGCACCAGGACTACGGCTACTGGTACGCCAGCGGCTGCCTGTTCCCACGCATGGCCACCTGCATCCTGGCGCTCGACCCCAGCACGCGGGAGAACGGCTGCCTCCAGGTGCTGCGCGGCGCGCACGAATGCGGGCGCATCGACCACATGCTGTCCGGCAAGCAGGTCTCCTGCGACCCGCGCCGCATGGAGCATCTTCTGGAGCGGCTGGAGCGGGTGCATGTGGAGCAGGAGCCGGGCGACGTGCTGTTCTTCCACGCCAACATGCCGCACGCCTCGGACGCCAACGCCTCGGACAAGCGGCGCTGGGTGCTGATCTCGTGCTACAACGGCCGCTCCAACAGCCCGGTGATCGCCCACCACCACCCCGCCTACACCCCCCTCTCCAAGGTCGATGACGGCGCCATCCTGGCCGCCGGCGTGCGGCCCAGCGACCGCGGCAAGGTGTTCGTCGAGCGGCCCTACAACCCGCTGGAGGATGCCGAGCGTGACCGCCAGGCCGCCATGGCGGCCGGATCCGATTGACCCTCAGAGAAACGCCCCATGACGACGACCGTCGAGCAAACCTTACTGACCGACAGCGGCGCCCGAACCATCGGGCGCACCACCCTGCATGGCGAGGTCGCGGCGCGCCTGCGCGCCATGATCCTGGAGGGTGAGCTTCCCCCCGGCGCGCACATCCCGGAGGTCCAGCTCTGCACCGAGTTCGGGGTGTCGCGCACGCCGCTGCGCGAGGCGCTGAAGGTGCTGGCCTCGGAAGGGCTGGTGGAGCTGCTGCACAGCCGCGGCGCCATCGTGAAGCCGATCAGCATCCGCGAGGTCGCCGACATCTTCGAGGTGATGGCGGGGCTGGAGGTGCTGAACGGCCGGCTGGTCTGCGAACGGGCGACCGACGCGCAGATCGACCATCTCCGCGGCCTGCACGAGCAGCTCGGCCACCACCACCGCAACGGGCAGCGGACGGAGTATTTCCGGCTGAACCAGACCATCCACGGCGCCATCGCCACGGTCGCCGACAACGGCGTGCTGCTGGGGCTGCACGCCGATTTCTCGGGCAAGATCCGTCGGGCGCGCTACATTGCCAACATGCTCCAGGCGCGCTGGGACGAATCCCTGGAGGAGCACGAGAGCTTCATGACGGCGCTGCTGGCCCGCGACGGCGAGTTGATGGGCCGGCGGCTGGGCGAGCACATGCACAACACCGGTGTCGCCGTCATGCGGGCGCTGCGGGAGATCGCGACCTGACCGGTCGTCGGCAATGGGGGAGGTGTTGATGGCGGGTGGCGTATCGGTGCACGCGGTGGACGTGTCGCGCGGGGTTCCGGCGACCGGGATGCGGGTCGAGCTCTACCGGCTGGAGCCGGAGCGCCGGCTGATCGCCGAGGGCACGCTGCAGCCCAACGGCACGCTCGACCACCCGGTGACGGGTGGCGCGGGCATCGACGCCGGAGCGTACGAGGTGGTCTTCCACATCGGCCCCTGGCTGCGCGGCCAGGGCATGGCCCTGCCCGAGCCCGCCTTCCTGGAGGATGTGCCCTTCCGCTTCGCCATCGCGGATGCGGCCCAGCACTACCACCTGCCGCTCAAATTCACCCCCTGGGGCTATTCGCTGTTCCGCGGTGCCTAGGAGGAAGCCGCCGGGGCGAGCAGCAGCGCCTCCGCCTCCGCCGCCGGCAGGGGCCGGGCGAACAGGTAGCCCTGGCCGTAGTCGCAGCCGGCCCGTGACACGATCGCGCGTTCCGTCTCCGTCTCGATTCCCTCCGCCACCACCGACAGGTCCAGGCGGTGGGCGAGGTCGACGATGCCGCGCAGCAGGGATTCCCGCCGCGGGTCGGTGCCGGCCGCGCTGACGAAGCTCTTGTCGATCTTCAGCACGTCGAAGGGCAGGTCGCCCAGGTGCGACAGCGACGAGTAGCCGGTGCCGAAGTCATCCATGCAGAGCGGCACACCCAGCGCGCGGAAGCGTTGCAGGATGGTGCCGGCCTGGTCCTGGTCGGTGACCGTCATGCTCTCCGTCACCTCGATCTTCAGCCCCTCCACCCCGCTGCGGGCGATGAAGCCGAGCAGCTCGTCCACATAACCCTCGTCCCACATCTGGCGGGCGGACAGGTTGACGTTCACGGTCAGCCCGCGCCCCGGCGTCATCCGCCGCCAGCGGGCGAGCTGGGCCACCGCCTGTTCCAGCACATGGCGGCCGAGTGGCAGGATCTGGCCGGTCTCCTCGGCGATGGGGATGAAGCGGGCGGGGCTGACGATGCCCAACTCCGGATGGCGCCAGCGCACCAGCGCCTCGAATCCCACCACCTCGCCGGCCGGCAGAGCGACGATGGGCTGGTAGAGCAGGAACACGTCCCCGCCGGCCAGAGAGCGGGGAAGGTCCCGTTGCAGGCGGCTGCGGATCAGGATCGCCTCGCGCAGCGACGCGTCGAACAGCACCGTGCGCCCCTTCCCGCGCTCCTTGGCGCGGTAGAGCGCGATGTCGGCGTCGCGCAGGAGCTGGTCGGGGTCGTCGCCGGTGCCGTCGTCCACCGCCAGCCCGATGCTGACGCCCACCCGCAGCTCCATCCCGCCCACGCGCAGCGCCGGCTGGAAGGCGGCCTCCAGCGCGCCGGCGCGGGCGAGCGCGCAGTCCTGCCCGCCCGGCACCACGACCACGAACTCGTCGCCGCCGATCCGGACCGCGATTTCCCCCTCCGCCAGCAGCCCGGCGATGCGCCCGGCCGCGGCGATCAGCAGCCGGTCGCCCACCGCATGGCCGAAGCTGTCGTTGATGCTCTTGAACCCGTCCAGGTCGAGGAAGAGCAGCGCCAGTTCCGGCCGCGGGCCGCCTTGCGTCGCCTCCTGCCGGTCATGCAGCCAGCGCACCAGATGGGCGCGGTTGGGCAGTCCGGTCAGGAAATCATGCGTAGCCTGATGGACCAGCCGCGCCTCGTAGGATTTGCGGTCGCCGATGTCCGACGCGGAGCCGGCCAACCGCACGACGCGCCCGTCCCCGTCGCGCGCCACCACGCCACGCAGCAGCACCCAGGCCGCCTCCGCGGCACCGGGCACGGTGCGGAACTCCACCTCGAAGCCGTCACCGCTGGAGCCCTGCTCCGTTCTCGCCAGCACATCACGGACGGCTTGACGGTCGCGGTCGTCGACCTTCGCCAGAACCGCGCCCAACCCGCCGTGCGCATCGGGAGCCAAGCGCAGCATCTGGCGCATCCGGGGCGATAGGTAAAGGTGGTCGCCGACGAGATCCCAATCCCACAGCCCGTCGTTGGCCGCGGCGGCGGCCATGGCGTAGCGCCGCTCGCTCTCCCCCAGGCGCAGGGACTTCTCCTCGATCGCGGCGAACAGGGTGCGCAGCGCGTTGCGACTGTCCTCCAGCGTGCGGCCGAGCAGCCCGAGCTCGTCGCGCGCCGGCCAGCGGAAGGGCCGGTCGAGGTCGCGCCGCGCCAGCCGCCGCGCGTCCTCGACCAGCCGGCCGAGCGGCCCGACGATGCGGGCGCGGGTGAACCACACGGCGGACCCGGCCAGCCCCAGCACCAGCACCGCGATAAGCCCGCCGCCGAAGGCCATGAGACGCTGGAGATCCTCGATGTCCTCCAGCGTGGCGGCGGTGAGACGGGCGCGCTGCACGGTCAGACGGGTGTTGAGGGTGGCGAGCGCCTGTACCGCCTCGCGCCGGCACTCGTCGAAATCCTTGGCGTCACCGCCGATGGTGTCGCGTTCGACGGCGTCGAGAAAACGGGCGATGGCGGTGACCGCCTGCTCCTCGTCCGGTGTCAGGTCGGCGATGTCGCGGTAGATGCCGAGGTTGGCGCGCGCCAGTCCGAGCGACCGCGTGAGTGCCGCCGCGGTCTCCGCATCGCCCGCATGCCGCCCCTGGTGGTAGCGGTCGATGACCCCGCCGAGGCCGAGATGCCCGCGCAGGTCCGACAGCGCGTCGGCCTTGGTCGCGGCCTCCAGGTCATAGACGCGCCAGCCCTCCGCCGTGTCGTTCATCCCGGCCTTCAACCGGACGCCCACGGCGGTCATGGCGGCGAGGCACACCACCAGCAGCGCCGCCAGCAGCAGCGACGATTGGGCGATGGTCAGGCGGACACGGTGCGGCCTCCGGGCCGCCCCACCGTCCGTGACCGCGGGCTCCACCGCCGTCCCGCCGCCATCGGCCGTCGCCGCCACCACGTCCATGCGTCCCCCTTGCCCGTCAAGCCCGCAGCGTGTCGGAGAAATGCCGGGCCGCGGCCTGCAGCCGCTGCGTCTCGCCGCCCAGCGACTGCGCCGCGGCGAACATGCCTTCCGCCGCCGATCCCGCCTGCTCCGCGGCCTGCGACACCGATTCCATCGCGGCGCTGACCGCCCCGGCGGCACCGGCCGTCTCCTGGATGTTGCGGGCGATGTCGCGCGTCGCGACGTCCTGTTGGGTCACGGCGTGGGCGATGTCGTGCGCCATCCGGCACACCTCGTCAAGGCTGTGGCCGATTCCCTGGATGGCGTTGACGGCGCCGTCGGTGGCGCTGCGGATCGCGTCGATCTGCTGCGTGATGTCCTCTGTCGCGCGCGCCGTCTGGTTGGCGAGGTTCTTGACCTCCTGCGCCACAACGGCGAAGCCCTTGCCGGCCTCTCCCGCCCGCGCCGCCTCGATGGTGGCGTTCAGCGCCAGCAGGTTGGTCTGCGATGCGATGGCGTTGATCAGCCCGACAACCTCGCCGATGCGCTGCACCGCCTCCGACAGGCTGGCGACGGTGGCCGAGGAACGCTCCGCCTGCCCGGCCGCGGCGGTCGCCATCTCCACCGAGCCGTTCACCCGGGTGCCGATCTCGGCGATCGAGGCGGACAGTTCCTCGGTGGCGGCGGCGACGGCCTGGACGGTGCCGGCGGTGCGCGCCGCGGCGGCCGACACCTCCCGTGTGCTGTCGATGGTGCGCCCGGCGGATCGGGCGAGGTCGCGGCCGGTGCCGTTCAGGGTGTCGGCGCGCCCAGCCAGCGCTCCGGCCAACGCGCCGATCTCCGCCTCGAAGGCGCGCAGGTTGCCTTCCAGCGCCTCCTGCCGTTGGCGGTCGCGCTCGGCTTCGGTGCGCTCGCGTTCGCCGGCGGCGCGCAGGCCGATCAAACCGTCGCGGAACACCTCGACCGTGCCGGCCATGCTGCCGATCTCGTCGCGCCGACCAGTCAGCGGCACCGGCGACTCCAGATCACCGCCGGCCAGCCGCAGCATGGCGGCGGACAACCGCGCCAGCGGCCGGACGATGCCGTGATGGGTGAACCACAGGAAAAGCCCGGCGATGCCGAGCAACAGCACCAGCGCGACCCCTCCCCCGGTCAGCACGCTGGCGTTCAGCCGGGCGATGCCTTCGCGGTTGGCCTCCCCCAGCGCCGCACGGCCGCGCGTCAGCTCGCCGTTCAGGGTGCGCATCGCGGCCACCGCCGGGGCGGTGTCCAGCCGCACCTCGCGCGCGACGCGATCGGGCGGCGTCCCGGCCTTGAGCGCCGTTTCGGCGCGCGCCAGGGCCGGTTCGAGCTGCGACAGTGTCGCCGCCACGGTATCGAGCGCCGCCGATTCGGCGGCGGTCAGCGTGCCCGCGTAACGGTAGACGTCGAGGTTGGCGGTGGCGGCACCCAGGCTGCGCCGCACCTCCGTCGCCGCCGCAGGATCGCCGGTCAGCAGAAAATCGCCAAGCCGGTGGATCACCCCGCCGAAGCCCAGCGCGCCGCGCAGGTCGGACAGGGCGTCGGCCTTGGCCGCGGCACCCAGATCGTAGGCGGTCCAACGCTCGTCCACCGCGCGGATGCCCTGCACCGTCACCGCGCTGACTCCCAGCACCAGGGCCAGCACCGCGATCAGCCCGGCGGACAGAAGCCAGCCCAGCCGGGCGATGCGCCGGTGGCTGCCGGACGGGGCCGGGGTGGCGCTCACGGTGATGGACATGGCGACGCTCCCCGGTGGTCGCGGAACAGGCGGCGGGTGATCAAGTGGTCGAGCGACAGCGTGCCGCCGCCGCGCACCACCAGACCCGTCAGCATTACCATCCACAGATAATGTTGTGGATGGTAGAAGGAAGGATTGATGCTGCCGACGGCGAATTGAATGACCAGCGTCATCACCAGCAGGGGAAGCGCCGCCAGCCGCGTGCCCAGCCCCAGGACGAGCAGAACCGGCATGGTCAGCTCGGTCGCCGTCGCCAGGGCGGCGGCAAGGACGGGCGGCAGCACCGGCACCTGATACTCGTATTCGAACAGGAACACGGTGGCCGGCCAATCCGACATCTTCTGAAGTCCCGACCGGAAGAAGATCGGGGCCATGGCCAGCCGGACGCCGAGATCGACCAGGGGTGCCGCGTGCCGCTCCAGCCGGTCGGCGGTCGCGCGCAACAGTGCTGCCGCACGCCACAGCGGGGGCAGCGAAAGCGACGGTGTCATGGCTGTCATCCCTCCATGGGGCCGGCGTCGAGCGCGTAGCCGACCACCAGCCGGTTGTGCAGAAGCCGCAGAAGCATCGCCTGCAGGTCGCCACCGCCCTCAGGCCCACCCTCCGCCGCCGCGTCCGAGAGCGTGCGGCCGGTGATCAACGCGGCCGCGAGCGCGCCGTCGGGCGGGTCGAGGCGGGCGCACCGCACCTCGCCGTCCGTCCGGCCGACCAGCACCGCCTCCGGTTCGGCGCGCGGTACCGCGTCGAGGTCCTTCCACAGGGCATGAACCGACCAGCCGGCCAGGATCAGGCGCACCGAGGGGTGCAGGACCAGCCGCAGGGTGTCCACCCGGTCCGGCGGCACCGACGCCAGCCGGGCGGGGTCCAACGGGTCGGCGTCCGCGGCGAACAGCGCCTCGTGCATGGCGCGGTCGAGGCGCGCGAGATCCGGTGCCCAGGGCGGCAGCGCATCACCGGCCGCCTCCAGCCAGCCCGGCAGATCGCCTCCGTAGCTCCACAGCATCGGCCGGCGCGGCGGGTTCTCCGCGGCAAAGCGGCAGGCGAGCGAGGTGAACCGATCCTCCCCCAACGCTCGCCGAACCGTGGGATAGGCCTGCCCCAGCACGGCGGCGAGCGAGCCCATGACAGTGTTGCGGTAGACGCCCAGCCGCGCGGCCGGCAGGCCGGGCCGCAGGGACTCCTCGATCCCCGCCTCGCCGCACAGCAGATGGGCGGCGAAGCCACGCTGCGTGTCAGCGAGCATGACAGAGCTCCGGCACGGTCGCGGCGGTGTCCATGACGCGCTGCGCGCGCTGCGCGTCCGCCAGCAGCACATCCAGCTCCGGCAGGTCGTTGTCCCATTCGATCAGCACCGGCCGCGGGCCGATGCGACGCATGACGGTGGCGAAGAGTGTCATGACCGGTTCGCCGACGGCGCTGCCGTGGTCGTCGATCAGCAGATCCTCCTCACCGATCCGGAGCCGCGCGTGGCCGGCCAGATGGATTTCCCCGACCGCCGCGGCGGGTATCGCGTCCAGCCATGGCCGCGGATCGAAGCCGAGGTTGGTCGCGGAAACATGCAGGTTGTTCACGTCCAGCAGCAGCCCGCATCCGGTGCGCGCCACCAGGGCCGCCAGGAACTCGCCTTCGGAAATGGCGCTGTCGGCGAAGGCGATGTAGGCCGACGGGTTCTCCACCAGGATCCGACGGCCCAAGGCGTCCTGCGCATGGTCGATGTTGCGGCAGACGAGATCCAGGCTCTCCTCGGTGTAGGGCAGCGGCAGCAGGTCGTTGAAATACACCCCGTCCGCCACGCTCCAGGCCAGATGCTCCGACACCAGACCGGGCTGCAGCCGGTCGTACAGCGCGCGCAGCCGCAGCAGATGGTCGGGGTCCAGACCACCGGCACTGCCCAGCGACAGGCCGACGCCGTGGCAGCTCAGCGGCCGGTCGCGCCGCACCCGCTCGATGCCAGCCAGCCGCGGGCCGCCCGGCACCAGATAATTCTCCGAATGGACTTCCACCCAGGGGGCGGGAAGTCCGGCCGCGACGAACGCCTCCCGGTGCGGCTCGCGCAGCCCGATGCCCGCCGCGTCGGGGATATCGTGGGGGCGAGGCGCCGTCGCGGCCATGGCATCAGGCCTTCTTCTTGGGGTTGGCTCCCTCGAACGGCTTCAGCGAGCCCATCTGCTTTTCGCAGGTGCCGGCCGGCACCAGTTTCCAGTCGCCGCCGTCGTAGGTCAGGTTGGTGTTGCCGGCGCAGGAGTGCAGCCCCTTGGCGTGCGCGCAGCCGTTCTCGCCGGCCTTGGAGATGCCGTAGCACTTCTCCATCCCGGACTGCTGGGCGGAGGCGGGGACCGCCAGCAGGGTAAGCGCACCGGCCAGGGCACCGGCGATGGGCAGCAGGGTCAGCGTCTTCTGGGTCATTGGCAAGGTCTCCGTCCTTTGGTCGATGGGCGCGGCCACCGCCGATCGGCGGTGGCCGCGGTGACAACCGGCGTCAGTGCGCCGGACCGCGGTCGAGCAGCAGATCGACGATCGATTGCGGCTCTGGGCGTTGGGTGAAGTCGGTGTCGATGCGGGCGTAGCGCACCACGCCGCTCGGTGACAGCAGGTAGGTGGCGGGAACCGGCAGGTGCCACGCCTCCTCCGACGGGGTGCCGTTGCGCCGGGCGAGGTCCAGCCCGTTGGCGCGGTAGAAGTCGCGCAGCGTGTCCGGCACCCGGTAGACGAGCCCGTATCCCCGGGCCGCGGCACCGCCGAGATCCGACAGGATGTCGAAGTCCAGCGCGTTCCGTTCCGCCAGCGTCAGGCTGTGGTCCGGCAGTTCCGGCGACACCGCGATCAGATGCGCGCCGGCGGCCCTGATCTGCGGCAGGGCGAGCTGCATGGCGCGGAGCTGCGCGCAGCAGTAGGGGCACCAGGACCCGCGATAGAACAGCAGCAGCACCGGTTTGCGATCCAGCGTCTCGTACAGCGACACCGTGCGACCGAGGTGGTTGGGAAGCGACAGATCCGGTGCCTGATGGCCGGGCCGCAGCCGGCCGAACTCCACCCCGCGGGCGTTCAGGTCGGCGATCACCCGGTCGATCATGGCCGCCGCCTCCGGCGGCATGGTCTTGGCACCTTGTGCACGAATGGATCGGAGCTGGCGTTGCAGACGCATCCCCTCGTCCCTCCCTCGTGTCCGGTGTCCGCCGTGGTTCCTGGGATGCACTGTGGCAAAGCACACGCTTGCGAACCATGGGGAAGTGCGCACAAGATTTTTGCGTGAAACGCAAAGATCGGGAAGAGGCTCCATGGACCGGCTGGACGACCTGACGGTGTTGGTGGAGGTGGTGGACAGCGGCAGCCTGTCGGCGGCGGCCCAACGGCTCGGCCTGTCGGCTTCCGCCGTCAGCCGGCGGCTGGACCAGATGGAAAACCGGCTTGGCACGCGGCTGCTGGCACGCACCACACGCCGGATCGCGCTGACCGACGCCGGGGCCGGCTTCTGCCTGCGCGCCCGCGCCATCCTGGCGGCGCTGGACGAGGCGGAGCAGTCACTGACGGAATTGAACGAGGAGCCGCGCGGCGCGCTGCGTGTCACCATGCCCGTGATGTTCGGGCAGATGCGGGTGGCACCGCTGCTGCCGCCCTATCAGCGCCGCTACCCGCGCGTCACGCTGGAGGCGAGCCTGACCGACCGCACGGTGCGGCTGGTGGACGAAGGGTTCGATCTGGCGATCCGCACCGGGCGGCTGGCCGATTCATCGTTGATCGCCCGCCGGCTGCGGCCGATGCGCCGCCGCGTGGTGGCAAGCCCCGACTATCTGGAACGGCGTGGCACGCCGCAGTCACCGCCCGATCTGGCGCGGCACGACTGCCTGACCCTGCCAGGGGGCGGACGCCAGGACTGGGAGTTCCTGGTGGAGGGCCGGCGCGAGATCCTGCGCCCGGCCGGCACCTTCCAGGCCGACAACCTCTGGGTGCTGCGCCACGCCGCCGTCGGCGGGCTGGGGCTGGCGCGGTTGGCCGACTTCATTGTCGAGGACGACCTGCGTGCCGGGCGCCTCACCCCGGTGCTGACGGAGTTCGAGGTGACGGACGAGGCGATCCATGCCGTCTACCCCGCGACCCGCCACGTGTCGCCCAAGATCCGCAGCTTCATCGAGCATCTGCTGGCCGGTCTGGCCGACCGGGCGGCGTGAAGGTCCGTCAGCGCCCCGACACCGCGTCCACCTCGGCAAGGCATGCCCGGTATCGCTGCTGATACGCGGCCACCAACGGTTCGATGGCGGCCCGGTCCCGGCCTTGAAGCATCCGTGACAGGGCGTGCACGAACGGCCACTGGTCGATGCCGAAATGCCCGCAGTTCGCGGCGGCCGACAGCTCGACCATCATCAGAAGCTCCCGGGTGTCCAGGTCCGCCCAGTCCGCGTAGCAGCGCGATGCGTAAGACACGACGCTGGCAGCGATCACCGCGGCGTCGATCGGATCGGCGTCCGGGTCAAGCGCCGGCTTCCACGGCTCGCCGGACAGGGCGGGTGCCAGAAGCGGTTTCAGAAACCGCTTCCTGAGATTCCGTAATTCCTCGGATGCCAGTGTCAACATCGCTCGTCTCCCCATCGATGCACGGGCAACCAGCCATTTACCGTATCACGGACCCGGCGGCAATCGCTCGTAAACATAACATGGTATCGATGAAGGGCGGATTCTCCTGCGCGATGTTGGAAAAAAAGACGGCGCCGTAAAAAAGCACGGACCTACCAAGCGGTCCGATGGATTGTTCCATCAGGTGCGGTTGAAAACACTCAGTTAATTTGCGCCGATTTCAAAGCGTCGACGGTTTGCCGTCAGCGGAGGATTGCAAAAGCGCGGCAATGGCCCGATGCACCGGCAAGGCGGAACGGCCGGATGCACGCGGCGGCCGACCGGTCTCCACCGCATCCAGGAAATCGGCGATCACCGCCCGATGGGCGTCGTGGGCGAAGCCGATCACGTTGGTGCCGGACCCCATCGCCTCCGCCGTTCCAGTTTCGGTGAGGGTGCCGTCCTTGTGGTGGATGCGCAGCAGCCCGCCCTCCAGCACCGCCGTCCCCCGCTCGAAGGCCAGTTCGATGCGCTCGGGGAAGCCGGGGTAGGACACGGTGTCGGCGTCGATGGTGGCGATGGCCCCGGCCCGCGTGCGCAGCACCCCCGACACCATGTCTTCGGTGTCGATCGGGCGCAGGCCGCTGGTGCGCGCGTACGCGAATACCTCCTCCACCGGCCCGATCAGGGTGAGGAACAGGTCCAGCGTGTGGATGGCCTGGGTCAGCAGCACGCCGCCGCCGTCGCGCGCCTTCATCCCGCGGCCGGGCTGGGCGTAATAGGCGTCGTCCCGCCACCAGCGGATGCGCACGCTGCCCGACAGCAGCCGCCCCAGCCCGCCGCCCTCGATGGCATCCGCCAACGCCACGGCCGCCGGCCGGAAGCGGTGCTGGAGCACCACGCCGAGCGTCAGCCCGGCCTCCTCCATCGCCCGCACCGCCTGCTCCGCGCGGTCCGGGGTCACCTCGATGGGCTTCTCCAGCAGGACGTGCTTGCCGGCGGCGGCGCAGCGGCGCACCAGATCAAGATGCGTGGTCGGCGGGGTCAGCAGGATGACCGAGCGGATGGACGGGTCCGCCAGCACCGGCTCAACATCGTCCAGCAACGGGACCTCCGGCCACGCGGCGGCGAAGGCGGCGCGGCGCGCGGGATCGCGCGACACGGCCGCGGCGACCTCGACCCGGCCGGCGAGGTCCTTCAGGCTGGCCGCGTGCGGGGCGAGCGCCAGCCCCAGCCCGACGACGGCGATCCGGTGCGTCATCCCCGCCCCTCCCCACTCATACCCGGTTCAGCCGCCGACGGCGGTGGAGGAGGTCTTCCACAGGTTGATCTCGCCATCCACCGCGTGGCCGTCGATCTCTGCCAGCTCCTCCGGGCTGAAGGCGGTGTTGGCGAGCGCGTCGAGCGAGTTGTCGAGCTGCTCCACAGTGCGCGCGCCGATCAGGGCGGAGGTCACGCGCGGGTCGCGCAGCACCCAGGCTATGGCCATCTGCGCCAACGTCTGGCCGCGCCGCTGCGCGATGGCGTCCAGCGCCCGCACCCGCGCCAGATTCTCATCCGACAGGAAATGGGCGCGCAGGGTGCCGCCCTTGGCCGCGCGGGCGTCGGTCGGCTTGCCGGACAGATACTTGTTGGTCAGCATGCCCTGCGCCAGCGGCGAGAAGGCGATGCAGCCGATCCCCAGCTCCTCCAGCGTGTCGAGCAGCCCGCCCTCGATCCAGCGGTTCAGCATGGAATAGCTGGGCTGGTGGATCAGGCAGGGGGTGCCGAGCTGCTTCAGGATCGCCGCCGCCCGCCGCGTCATCTCCGGCGAGTAGGAGGAGATGCCAACATAGAGCGCCTTGCCCTGCCGCACCACATGGTCCAGCGCCCCCATCGTCTCCTCCAGCGGGGTGCGCGGGTCGACGCGGTGGGAGTAGAAGATGTCCACATAGTCCAGCCCCATGCGCTTCAGGCTCTGGTCCAGGCTGGAGACGAGGTACTTGCGCGAGCCCCAGCTTCCGTAGGGGCCCGGCCACATGTCGTAGCCGGCCTTGGTGGACACGACGATCTGGTCGCGGTAGGGGCGGAAATCGGTGGCGAGGATGCGCCCGAACCCCTCCTCCGCCGAGCCCGGCGGCGGGCCGTAGTTGTTGGCGAGGTCGAAATGGGTGACGCCGCGGTCGAAGGCCCGGCGCAGCACCGCGCGCCCGGTCTCGAACACGTCCACCCCGCCGAAATTCTGCCAGAGCCCCAGCGACACGGCGGGCAGGTCCAGCCCGCTGCGCCCGCTGCGACGGTAGCTCATCCGCTCGTACCGGGTGGGTTCGGCGAGATAGGGGGGATGCATGCCGGGATCCTCGCTTCGTTCAGGTCGCGCGGCCAGGGCGCGCGCGAAGTGATATACCAGTTTGCTTCACCCGTGCGCATACGAAATTCGGGGTGCCGACGGTTGGGCAGGCCTGCGGCTACAGCAGGTGCCGGTTCATGACCAGCCAGTGGCGCATCAGCGGCACGCGCAGGCGCCAGCCATCGTCGGTCACTGTCACCAGCTCCCGCCGGTGCAGCGAGCGGGCGACGGCGCGGTCGGCGGGGGGCGGCTGCACCTCGACATCCGCGAAGCCCAGCAGATAGGCCGCCTCCCCCTCCAGCCGCGATTCACCGAGGAGGAGCTGGCGCAGCACCATTTCCCCCCGCCCGGCGGCGCGGTCGAGCACGTCGCCGCGCCAGGCCGACTCGAAAGCCTTGGCCTCGCGGTCGTTCACCTCGTCCACCACCCCCTCCGCCAGGAGCTGGACGAGGTGCGGCCAGCCGCCGGCCGTGGCGTGCAGCCACGCGATGCCGTCCTCGCCCCAGAACGCCTCCGCGATGCGCGGCCGGCGCGGGTCGTCCACGCGGAAGGCGGGGGAATGGGCGAGCGGGTTGGTGAGCAGCGCCCGCGTCTCAGCCGCTGTGAACATCGGCACCGGCACGCTGCGCACGGAGATGAGGTGGGAGGCCCAATCGGCGTGCGGCAGTTCGTCGATGTGGTGGCTGCCGGCAAACAGCCAGACGATGCGCCGGTGCGTCTGGATGGACTCGCGCAGCGCCGCCAGGATGTCCGGCGGGAACAGCCCCTCCGCCACCCGCTGGTCGATGGTCTCGTACTCGTCCAGCGCCAGCAGCAGCCGGCGGTCGCCGGTGGCGAGCGCCGCGTCGGCGCGGGCGAGCGTCGCCATCAGCGCCGGCAGGTCCGACCGCTCCTCGGCCGGGACGTCCAGGCCCAGCCGCTCCGCGATCCGCTGGCGCAGGTACCCGCAGAAATGCGCCACGTCGCCGCCGGCCTGCGGGTTCTGGAGCGAGACGTAGAGCGGCAGCACCTCGCCGGGGATCAGCCCCTCCAGCCCCTTCAGCACCGTGCTCTTGCCCACGCGCCGCCGCCCGTAGAGGAGCAGGCCGGGGCATCCCGCGGCCAGAAGCACCTGCCGCTCCAGCTCCGCCAGCACCGGCGCGCGGGCGACAAAGGCCTCCCCCTCCCGGTCCACCGGGTCGCCGGCGCGGAAATACTGTCGGATGCCGGCCTGCTCCGCGGCCACCCCGGCCTCCCGCGCCAACGATTCCGCCTGGGCCAGCCACTGCACCGACGCCACCCGCAGCTCGCTCGCCAGCGGCTCGTGGTAGCCGGTGACGGTGCCCTGGAAGGCAATGATGCGGTTGACGAGGCGCTCGGCAGCCAGAGCGCGGAAGAGCGGGCGCGTGCGGGTGGCGACCTCGCGCGCGTCCGCGGCGATGGCGGCGGCGGCGGCTTTGACGTCGGCGGTTTGGGTGAGAAAACCCATTTTGCCTTCGGGAAGTGCGGAGAGGGCTTGATCGAGGATGGCGAGTTGAGCTTTGGCAGCGGCACGGATGTCCAGTGTCGTCCAGGCCCGCTGGACGGCGGCCCGCTGGCTCGGAACATTCCTCAGCAGACGATCCATTTCGCTCCAGGCCTTCTCGGGAGCATGACAGTGCAGATCGATCAGCAGCCGGTCCAAGTCGGGGAAGGGGAGAAGACACTCGTCGTCCCACGCCACCGGATGCCACCGCCATAGGCGACCTTTCAGACGAGGCCAAACAAACAGTTTTGCAATAGGCAAATAGTAAATTCGCAATACTCCCGCCCAATAGACGATTGGAATTGCAATAAAAATGTAATCATCAAAATTGTATGAAAACAAAAATCCGATAAACATACCAGCTATTATGTATTCTTTAGAACCTGTTCGAGAATCAGACGAGCTAATACCCGCAAGACCGATCATTGATACCAAAGCAATCGCGAGATATGCTTTGAAATGCTCTGTCAATCCTGCCGCTACACAGAGCGATATGCCAAAGTTGAACCCACATACAATTCCTGGTGCGATCCCGATTACAATGCCAATCGATAGGCAGCTTGCAACGCCTATAGCGAGACTAACAGTTGCGAAAAACCAAGGAAACGCCACTGGTTCAGTAACAATTTCAACGAATACTGCGCGTCCCAACAATATAGCAACCAAACCCAATAGACATATTGTTGTCTGTAGTGCGGCAACTGCCCGCAACCGCCGTCTCCACCCAAAGCGATCAAGCCCTTTCGCGATGTGCCAAAATCGATGTGGCTTTGCGTACATTACCCACAGCCACAGCAACGCCGCCTTTTGCCCTTGCCACGTCAGTGGATTGATTCGGTCGGGCCGCGTCAGGGTCATCGTCGAGGCCGCAAATGGATGTGGGCGGCCGTCATCTGCGACAGGATGTGGCCCGCGGGCAGCAGCCCGCCGAAGGGTTCGGTGGTGTGGACGAGCAGGGTCAGGTTGCGGTCGTCGTCCATGGCGTGGTAGCGGAGGGCGTCGAACAGGTGGGCGCCGAAGCCGGATAGGGTGCGCGCCTTCTGGAAGTTGCGGAGGACCAACCGCTGCGGCGGCAGCGCGCCCAAGGCCCTGGAGAAGGCGGCGAGTTCCGCCACCGGATCGCCGCCGCCGGGCGTCGCGGCCCGCACCCCGAAGGCCCCCAGCACGCCATCGAGGAAGCCGGTGAGTTCCCACAGCGCCGGCTTCGCCAGATCGACCGTCGGCAGGGTGGCGGTGGCGTCCTCACCGGGCAGGGCCGCGATCAACTCCTTCCAATGGACGGGCGGGGCGGCGCACAGGCTGACATGCTTGCCCTCGTCCAAGTCCCGGCGGATCGCGCAGAGCGCCGCCAGCCAGTCGGTGACGGTGGTGCCCAACGTGCCGCCCCACACCGCCAGCAGCGCGCGCCACGCCCGCTCGACCGCCCCGTCCGGCTTGCCGCGGCCATCCGTGCGCAGGTCGAGATACAAGGGGCCGGCGGTGCCTTGCAGGGCCGGGGGCATCGGGTCGCAGGTTTCCCGCAGGACCGGGATGAGCGTCCCGCCGTTGAGGAAGCCAGGATCGCGCGCCTGGGCGCGCTCCCACTCCAGCCGGCAGGCGTCGCTGCGCAGATAGTCGGGCGACAGCACCGCCACCACATGGGCGGCGGCGTCCCCCCACCGCCGCATCTGCACATCCAGGCTGAGGCCCGCCCGACCATCCGCCACATCCAGGACCACCTCGGCTCCGCTTGCCCGGATCACGGGTGCGAGGCGCCGGTGAACCCACTCGGCCTGACGGTGGCTGTAGCTGATGAAGACGTTCGGAGTCATAGGCTGAACGGTAACACACGCGGCGCGTGCGCGACAACGGGTGCCGCCGCTCCGTCAGCCCCCCGGCGCCTCCCACGCAAACCCCGCCGCCTCCAGCGCGCGGCCGAGGCGGAGCAGCAGCGCCTCCTCCCCCGGCCGGGCGATGAGCTGGACGCCGAAGGGGATGCCGTCCGCCGAGCGGCCCGCGGGCAGGGTCAGGACGGGGAAGCCGATCAGGGTGATCACAGTGGTGACGGCCAGATAGTCGAGGATGGTTTCCACCGGGCGGCCGTCGATGGCGGTCACCTCGCCGTCCTCGTTGGGCCAGGGCAGGACGCAGCAGGCGGGGGCGACCAGCACGTCCACCTCGCGGAACAGGGCCGCGAAGCCGCGGTAGAGGCGGGTGCGGGCGGCCTGGGCGGACAGGTATTGCTCGGCGGTGATGCCGCGACCGGCCTCGATGTTCCAGCGCAGCGTCGGGGTGATGCGCTCCGGGTCCTTCGCCAGCAGCGGGCCGAAGCCGTTCAGCACATGGGCGGCGCGCAGGGTGCGCAGGGTCGCCGCCGCCTCCCCGCACTCCGGACTGCGGCGGACCACCGGCCCGGCGGCGCGGGCGATGCCGTCGACCGCCGCCTCGAACAGCGCGCGCACCGCGCGGGCGACAGGGGC
Organism: Azospirillum oleiclasticum; assembly: GCF_013423485.1. Classification (GTDB taxonomy): domain Bacteria; phylum Pseudomonadota; class Alphaproteobacteria; order Azospirillales; family Azospirillaceae; genus Azospirillum; species Azospirillum oleiclasticum. Next base: position 117,947 of record NZ_JABFFR010000025.1, on the reverse strand, counting down.
GACGCCGAAATCCGCCGTCGCCGCCAGCCGCGGCCGGGCGCCGTGATCCGGCACCGATGGCACGAAGGAGGTCGGGTCGCGCGGGTCGGCGCCGGCCATGGCGGCGAGCAGCAGGGCGCAGTCGTCCACGCTGCGGGCGATGGTCCCATGGGTGGACAGCGTGTCCCAGCCCAGCGCGCGGCCGGGGGCGGGGACCAGCCCCGGCGTCGGGCGGATCGACACCACCCCGCAGAAGCTCGCCGGCACCCGCACCGAGCCGCCGAAATCCGTGCCGTGCGCCAGCGCCGCCATGCCGGTCGCCACCGACACCGCGGCCCCGCCGCTCGACCCGCCGGAGGTCAGATCGGGGTCGAAGGGGTTGCGCGTCGGCCCCAGCAGCGGGTTGGTGCAGACGGCGCCGAAGCCGAATTCCGGCGTGTTGGTCTTGCCGATGACGACGCCACCGGCCCGCTCGATGCGCTCGACCACGAGGTCGTTGGCCGCCGGCACATGGTCGGCGAACAAGGCCGAGCCGTAGGTCGTGCGGAGCCCCGCGGTGTCGACCAGATCCTTGATGGACACCGGCAGCCCGTGCAGCGGCCCGGCCGGGGCCGGCAGGGCGTCCAGCGCGTCGGCCCGCGCCAGCGCGGCGCCCGCCGCCACGGTCAGGAAGGCGTTGAGTTGCGGGTCACGCGCGGCGATGCGCTCCAGATGCGCGGCCACAACCTCGCGCGCCGACAGCTCGCGCCGGGCGAGCCGCCCCGCCAGCTCCGTCGCCGGCCGTTCCGTGAGCGTCATCCGTCCCCTCCCTGTCCAATCCGTGACCAGTTGCACGCGCACGGTGGCGCAATCTTGATCAAACCATCCGTCCCGTCAACCGATCGTGGCCGCAAAAATATAACTAAGTCATTATTAGAAAACAATAATCACGAAAATGGCATGCTGTTTGCTCTTAAGACATCGAACGATCCCGCCAACCATCCACGGTGCCGCGCCCATGATCGACCACCCGGAGCAGCCCCCGCAAGGCCGTACGCTGATGATCGACGGTGTCACCCACCGCTACGGCGGGTCCACCGCGGTCGATGACGTGACGCTGGACATCCGCGGGGGTGAGCTGGTCGCCCTGCTCGGGCCGTCCGGCTGCGGCAAGACCACGCTTTTGCGCATCATCGCCGGCTTCATCGCCCAGACCCGCGGCCGGGTTCTGGTGGGGGGCGAAGCGATCGACGACCAGCCGCCCAACAAGCGGGCGGTCGGCATCGTGTTCCAGAACTACGCGCTGTTCCCGCACATGACGGTGGCGGAGAACGTCGCCTATGGGCTGGCCGCGCGCGGCGCCGACCGGCGGACGCAGGCGGCGGAGTCCGAACGCATGCTGGAGCTGGTGCAGCTCGGCCACCTCGCCGGGCGCTACCCGAAGCAGTTGTCGGGCGGCCAGCAGCAGCGGGTGGCGCTCGCCCGCGCGCTGGCGGTGAAGCCGGCGATCCTGCTGCTCGACGAGCCCTTCGCGGCGCTCGACAAGAATCTGCGGCTCGACATGCAGATCGAGGTGAAGCGCATCCAGCGCATGGCCGGCACCACCACCATCCTGGTCACCCATGACCAGGAGGAGGCGCTGTCCATGGCCGACCGGGTGGCGGTGCTGAGCCAGGGCAGGCTGGAGCAGTTCGCCCCGCCGACCGAGGTCTACGACGCCCCGGCCACCCTGTTCGTCAACAGCTTCGTCGGCACCGCCAACCTGCTGGGCGGCACGCTGCTGGGTGCCGACACCGAAGGCGCCAGGGTCCGGCTCGACGGCGGGGCGGTGATCGAGACGCGGGCGCCGGTGGGTGCGGTGGCGCCCGGCGGCCGCGTCACCGTCTGCCTGCGGCCGGAACACCTGACCGTGGTCGGCGGCGGCTCCGACGGCGACGAGGACGGCATCCCCGGCGTGGTCGACCTCGGCCTGCCGCTGGGCGCCACCGTGGTCCACGAGGTGCGCATCGGCACCGGCACGGCGGTCAAGGTCGCCGAGCCGCGCCGCCAGCGCGCCAGCGTGCTGCCCCCCGGAACCCCGGTGCGGCTGGCCCCCGCCGGCCCGCGCCTCGCCTCGGTCTTCCCCCAGGCGGCTTGAACCCCTTTTTCGCCCACACCCCCTCCCTCCGAAGGAGACACGGATGCTGTTGACCCGCCGAAACCTGATGCAGACCGCCCTGACGCTGGGGGCGATGCACGCCTTCCCCGGCCTGACCTGGGCGCAGGCCCGCCCGCTGGTCTTCGCGACCTTCACCGGAAGCTGGGAGGAGGCGCACAAGGCCGTGCTCGTCCCCGCCTTCCGCAAGGCCAACGGCAACGCCGACATGGTGCTCGACCCCATGCTGTCGGTGGACCAGATCTCCAAGGTGAAGGCCGCCCCCGGCAACCCGCCCATCGACGTGATGCTGCACGATCCGGGCCCCGCCCTCCAGGCGGTGGCGCAGGGTCTGGTCGAACCCTACCCGGTGGAAAAGAGCGCGCATTTCAAGGATCTGATCCCGGTGGCGCAGGACGCCAACGGCCCGGCCCCCTTCTTCCAGACGGTCGGGCTGACCTACAACCCCGACACGGTGAAGACGCCGCCGACCTCCTGGGCCGATCTGTGGCGGCCGGAGTTCAAGGGCAAGGTGGGCATCACCAACCTGAACTCCACGCTCGGCACCGGCTTCCTGGTGGAGATCGCCAAGATGCACGGCGGGTCGGAGGCGAATGTCGAGCCGGGCTTCGCCGCCATCGACAAGCTGAAGCCGAACCTCGCCGCCGTCGCCGCCAACCCCGGCCAGCTCGCCACCCTGTTCCAGCAGGGCCAGATCGACATCTCCCCCGGCAACTTCAACGCCATCCAGATCCTCAAGGCGCGCGGCGTGCCGGTGGAGTTCGTGGCGCCGAAGGAAGGCGCCATCGCCTTCAAGACCACCATCCACATCGTCAAGAACTCGCCCAACCGCGAGCTCGCCTTCAAGCTGATCGAGGCCGCCCTGTCGCCCGAGGTGCAGGCGACGCTGATGGACTCCCCCTATCTGATCGTCCCCACCAACAGCAAGGTGCGGATGGGCGGCGAGATCGCCAAGGTGCTGGCGAAGGACCAGGCGGAGTTGCAGCGCAAGTTCGTCTTCCAGGACTGGGCCAAGATCAACGAGCAGCGGGCGGAGTGGATCCAACGCTTCAACCGCGACATCAAGATCTGAGGCGTTGTCCGAGACGTTGCTGAGTTGTACCCCACCCCGGCCCTCCCCCACTTCGCGGGGGAGGGAGAAGAACAAGCCCTCCCCCGTTGAAGATGGGGGAGGGTTGGGTGGGGGCCCGCCGCTGACACTTCCCGCGCCCCCGCAAGGACACCGCCCGCATGCGCACCAATCTTCGCGACGTGACGGTCTACGAGCTGAGGCTGGCCGCCCCGCTGGCCGCCTTCTTCGCGGTGTTCTTCGTGGCGCCGCTGCTTCTGCTGTTCGTGCTCAGTCTCCAGGCCGCGCCGGACGGCGGCGGCTACGGGGTGGCGCAGTATGTCGCCTTCCTCGGCGACGCCTTCAGCCTGGGCGTGCTGGGCTCGACCCTGTGGCTGGGGGTGAAGGTCACGGCTTTGTGCCTGCTGCTGGGCTATCCGGTGGCGTGGCTGCACGTCCGCTCGCCGGGCTGGGCGAAAGGGGTGATCATGCTGGTGGTGCTGCTGCCGCTGCTGACCAGCGTGGTGGTGCGCACCTTCGCCTGGATCGTCATCCTCGGCCGCCAGGGCATCGTCAACGCGGCGCTGATGGATCTGGGGCTGATCGACACGCCGCTGCGCATGCTCTACACGGAGGGCGGGCTGGTGGTGGCCCTGGCCCAGGTGCAGATGCCGCTGATGGTGTTGCCGCTGATCACCGCGCTGACCCGCATCGACCCCAACCTTGCCGACGCCTCGGCGGTGCTCGGGGCCGGGCACTGGCGCACCTTCCGCAAGGTGACTCTGCCGCTGTCGCTGCCGGGCATCGTCGCCGGCTGCCTGCTGACCTACGCCGCGGCGATCACCGCCTTCATCACCCAGTCGCTGGTCGGCGGCGGGCAGATGCTGTTCATGCCGATGTACATCTACCAGCAGGCGTCGACGCTCCAGAACTGGCCCTTCGCGGCCGCCATCTCGATCATCTTCCTGGCCGCGGTGCTGCTGGTGGTGTGGCTGTTCAACCTGCTGGGCCGCCTGTCGCGCGGCTACGCCCAGGCCTGACGGAGGTTCCCCATGGCGCGCCGCCGCGATCTCGACCAGATCAGCTTCTCCGTCACCATGGCCGGGCTGGCGCTGGCCTCGCTGGTGCTGCTGGCGGCACCCACGGTGGTGGTGCTGGTGGTGTCCTTCACCAGCGGCTTCTCGTTGCGCTTCCCGCCGCCGGGCTATTCGCTGCGCTGGTACGCCGAGCTGCTCGACGCCTGGCAGCTCCATTTCGCGGCCATGAACAGCGTGTCGGTGGCGCTGTGGTCGACCGGGCTGTCGGTGGTGCTGGGGGTGGCGGCGGCGCTGGGAATCGCCCGCTCCCCGAAGCTCAGCGCGCGGGTGCTGGACAGCCTGTTCCTGTCGCCGCTGGTGCTGCCGGCGCTGGCCTTCGGCCTGTCGGCGCTGATGTTCTTCAGCCTGCTGGGCTTCCCGGTGTCGCGCACCACCCTGATCATCGGGCACACGGTGGTCTGCGTGCCCTTCGTGGTGCGCAACACGGTGGCCGCACTCGCCCAGCTCAACCCGACCCTGCTGGAGGCGTCGGCGAGCCTCGGCGCGTCGCGCCTCTACACCTTCCGCCGGGTGACGCTGCCGCTGATCCGGCCGGGCATCGTGGCGGGGGGCTTCATCGCCTTCATGGCGTCCTTCGACAATGTGCCGGTGTCCCTGTTCCTGCGCGACGCCGCCACCGACATGCTGCCGATCCGCATGTGGCAGGATCTGGAGGGCAAGCTGGACGTGACCATCGCCGCGCTGTCGGGTGTGCTGATCGTGCTGACCGTGGCGTTGATGCTGGTGGTCGAGCGGGTGGCCGGCCTGTCCAAGCGGCTGACCTGACCGGCACCGACGATGCCTCATGGAATGAGCATGCCCCCGGCCACGCCGCCGCTGGCCCCGGCGCTGGCGGCGATGGCGGGTCTTCAGGCGGTGGTGTCCATCGCGCTGTTCGCGCCGGGCGTGCTGGCCCCGGCGCTGGGGATCGACGCGGCGATGCTGGGGCTGTTCCCGGCGGCGGTGTTCGCGGTCGGCATGGCGACGGTGGTCTGGGGCGGCACGCTGGTGGGGCGGTTCGGATCCTTCGGCGTCGCCCGGCTGGCGATGCTGGCGGTGGCCGGCAGCATGGGGCTGGCGGCGCTGGCGGCGGAGTATGGGGCGGTGCCCTTCCTGCTGGCGGGCGTCCTGCTGGCCTTCGCCTTCGGGCCGGAGACGCCGGCCAGCTCGGCCCTCCTGGGGCGGCTCGCCACGCCCGCGCAGCGGCCGCTGGTGTTCTCGATCCGCCAGACCGGCAACCAGCTCGGCGCGCTGGTCGGCTCGCTCGCCCTGCCGCTGCTGGCGACCACGATCGACCCGCGGCTTGGCTATCTCGTGATCGCCGGGATCGCGGTGGCGGCGGCCGTGCTCTTCTCGGCGATGGCCGGGCGCTACGACCACCTGACCCACGACGCCGGGGGCCGGCGGGTGCGGCTGGTGGAGGCGCTGGGCATCGTGCGGCGCGACCCGCAGATGCTGCGGCTGGCGCTCGCCGCCGGCCCCTATTCGGCGATGCAGATGGTGCTGAACACCTACTTCGTCACCTTCGCGGTGGAGACGCTGGACATCCCCTATGTCATTGCCGGGCTGGTGATGGCGGCGGCGCAGGCCGGCGGGCTGCTCGGGCGGCTGGGCTGGGGGCTGGCGGGCCTCCGGCTGTTCGTACCGGGGCGGATCGTCGCGGGGCTCGGCTTCGGGATGGCCGCCGCCTCCACCGCCCTGGCGCTGGCCGGCGAGGCGCTGCCGGTGCCGGCGCTGGGCGTCCTGATGTTCCTGTTCGGGCTGACGGCCAGCGGCTGGAACGGCGTGTTCCTGGCGGAGGTCGCCCGCCTCGCCCCCGCCGCCCGGGTGGCGGAGGCGACCGGCGCCATCCTGGTGCCGAGCTTCCTCGGGCTGGTCCTGGCGCCGGGGCTGGTCACGCTGGCCGTGCTGCTCGGCGGCGGGCTGGCCGCCGCCTATCTGGTGCTCGCCCTGCTGACCGCGATCTCCGGCCTCTCCCTCCTGCGGAACCCCCGATGACCGACACCGCCGTTTCCATCGCCGAGGCCGTGCGGACCGGCCGCATCAGCGCCAGCACCTCGGTCCACGCCTGCCTGGAGCGGATCGCCGCCGGCAACCCGAAGCTCAACGCCTTCGTGGCCGTCCACACCGAGCGGGCGCTGGCCGAGGCCGAGGCGGTCGATGCCCGCGTCAAAGCCGGGGAAGCCCTGCCGCTGGCCGGCGTGCCGGTCGCCGTGAAGGACACCATCTGGGTGAAGGGCTGCCGGGTGACGCAGGGCTCGGCCCTGTTCGCCGACTTCGTGGCGCCGGCCCACGCCATCGCGGTGGAGCGGCTGCGCGCCGCGGGTGCGGTGGTGGTCGGCATGGCGAACAGCTCGGAGTTCGCCTGCAAGGGCGTCACCACCAACCGGCTGTTCGGGCCGACGAAGCATCCGATGGACCCGCGGCTGACCCCCGGCGGCTCGTCGGGCGGGCCGGCGGTGGCGGTGGCCGCGGGGCTGGTGCCGCTGGCGCTTGGCACCGACGCCGGCGGGTCGAGCCGCCGGCCGCCGGCGCACGTGGGGGTGGTGGGGTTCAAGCCGTCCTTCGGGGCGATCCCCTACGGCCCCGGCTTCGCCGAACCCTTCACCGGGCTGGCGGTGATGGCGCCCATCGCCCGCAGCGTCGCCGACGCGGCCCTTCTCTTCGAGGCGCTGGCCGGCCCCGACCCGCGCGACCCCGACAGCGCGGCGGTGCTGCCGGCCGGTGCCGACGTGACCACCCCGACCGTCGCCTACAGCCCGCGCTTCGGCCTCGACACCCCGGTCGATGACGATGTTGCTGCTGCCGTCGACCGGGCGGTGGAGCGGCTGGCGGCGGCCGGCTGGCGGGTGGTGCGGCGTGATCCCGTGTGGCCGGCCGGGGCCGACGAGACGGCGCTGATGCCGCTCCAGCACGCCGGCCTCGCCGCCATCCACGGCGCCACCTTCCGCGCCGATCCCACCCGCTTCGATCCGGATGTCGGTGCGCAGATCGAACGCGGGCTGACGCTCGACGGGGCGGCGGTGGCCGGGGCGCTGCGCCTGAGCGGCGAGGTGGCCCGCGCGCTGGCCGCCTTCCTCCTGGACGTGGATCTGCTGATCGGGCCGACCACGCCCTGCGTCGCCTGGTCCTTCGACCGGCTGGGGCCGGAGACCATCGGCGGCGTGCCGGTGCCGCCGCGGGCGCACGCCGCCTTCACCCCGCTGTTCAACCATGCCCGCGTGCCGGCCATCAGCATTCCCTGCGGGACCGGCCGGGACGGGCTGCCGGTGGGGTTGCAGATCGCCGCCGCGCGCGGGCACGACCGCCGGCTGCTCGCCGCGGCGGCGGCGGCCGAGCGCATCCTGGCGGGTGGGAGCCCGTCATGAGCGTCGAGACCGACTCGCCGGCCCCGCGCCGCGCCCGCCGGCCGCGTCAGGAACCGTCGCTGGCCGACCGCGCGGTCGATCGGCTGCGCCGGATGATCGTGCGCGGCGCGCTGGCCCCCGGGTCGCGCATCGTCGAGCCGGATCTGTGCGAGGATCTCGGCATCTCGCGCACGCCGCTGCGCGAGGCATTGAAGCTGCTGGCGTCGGAAGGGCTGGTGATGCTCCGCCGCAACCGCAGCGCCATCGTCACCCCGCTGGACGGCGCCGCGCTGCCGCCGCTGTTCGAGGTGGAGGCGGGCATCGAGGGCTTCGCCGCCCGGCTCGCCTGCGCGCGCATGACCGCCACCGATCTCAAGCGCCTGCACGCGCTCCAGGACCGGCTGGAGGCGGCGCACGCGGCCGGTGACCTGACCGCCTATTTCGACATCAACCAGATCATCCACCGCAGCATCGTCGCCGGGGCCAAGAACCGCGCCCTTGTGGACGCGCACGACCGGCTGTTCGGCCCGCTGGAGCGTGCCCGCTTCCTGGCGCTCGCCTTCGAGGGCCGGCTGGCGGAGTCGGTGGTTGAACACCGTTCCATCCTCGACGCGCTGGTCCGCCGCGATGCGGACGCGGCCGGCACGCTCCTGTCCCACCACATCACCCGCACCGGCGAGGTGATGGCCGGCGGCCCGCCGCCTGTTCCGACCGAAGGACCTGTAGACCCATGAAGGACCGCGTTCTCCTCGGCATGCTGACGCCGTCGTCGAACACCGTGCTGGAGCCGGTGACCGCCGCCATGCTGGCCGGGCTGCCGGAGGTGACGGCGCATTTCGCCCGCTTCCCCGTCACCGAAATCTCGCTGCGCCCGCAGGCGCTTGGACAGTTCGACAACGCGCCCCTGGTGGCCGCCTCCCGACTGCTGGCCGACGCCCGCGTGCGGGTGATCGGCTGGAACGGCACCTCGGCCGGCTGGCTGGGCTTCGACGCCGACGAGCGGCTGTGCGCGGAGATCGAGGCCGCGGTGGGCATTCCCGCCTGCACCTCCATGCTGGCGCTGAACGAGATCCTGGAGATCACCGGCCGCAAGCGGGTGGCGCTGGTCAGCCCCTACCTGCACGACGTGCAGGCGGCGATGGTCGCCAACTACCGCGCCGCCGGATTCGACGTGGTGGCCGAGCGGCACCTGAACGACTGCGGCAACTTCTCCTTCTCCGAAGTCACCGAGGATACCGTGGCCCGCATGTGCGCCGAGGTGGCGGAGGAGGCGAAGCCCGACGCCATCGCCATCATCTGCACCAACATGCGCGGCGCCCCGGTGACCGAGGCGATGGAGCAGCGGCTGGGCATCCCGATCTACGACACCATCGCCACCGTGCTGTGGAAGGCGCTGCGCATGACCGGCGTGGACACCCGCCGCCTCCAGGGCTGGGGCAGCCTGTTCCGCGAGTTGCATGGGTAGAGTGGGTGATGCTCACACCGGAAAGGCGATGGTGCTGAGCAGGGCGTTCTCGGCCTGGCGGCTGTCGAGGCGGGTGATCTGCACGACCACCGGGGCGTCGGCTTCCACCACGCTGGCGTAGGGGGTGCCGAGCGGCACCGGCTCCGGATCGGTCAGCAGGTTCATGCGGACATGGTTGGTCCGTCGGGCGCCGACGCGCACGCGGTAGGGGCCGGCGGGCTCGCGGTCGGTGAAGTAGAGGGTGATGCGCACCTCGACCTCCCGGTCGCCGGTGTTGAGGATGCTCAGGCCCTCGTGACTGGTCATCTCCGGGTCCGGCCCGTGGCTCCAGGCCGGGATGTAGCCGTCGGGGATGGCCCAGCGCTGGCGGCCGATCGCGTTCTCGCCCAAGTCCATCTCCTCCGTCGCAAGGCGCCGCGCGGCGCGGGGTCTGCCGTTCAACCGGCCGTCGCCGCCCCGGTTCCGCCCTTCCCGCCCCGCAACCTTGCAGAGATTTCATCCCGCGCAGGCCGAACCGAACCGATCCGGTGCCGTTGAAGGGGACAAGAATCGACAATCCCCGCAGCGATCCGGAGAGGGCCACCATGGCAGCGAACGTCAGCGATTTCTTCTGGCAGCGGCTTTCCGAATGGGGCGTGCGGCGCGTCTTCGGCTACTCCGGCGACGGCATCAACGGGCTGATGGGCGGGCTGGCGCGGGCCGGCGACCGCTTCGAGTTCGTGCAGGTCCGGCACGAGGAGATGGCCGCCTTCATGGCGACCGCGCACGCCAAATACACCGGCGAGCTGGGTGTTTGCATGGCGACCTCCGGCCCCGGCGCCATCCATCTGCTGAACGGGCTCTACGACGCCAAGCTCGACCACCAGCCGGTGCTCGCCATCGTCGGTCAGCAGGCGCTGACGGCGCTGGGCGGCCATTACCAGCAGGAGGTGGACCTCCTCTCCCTGTTCAAGGACGTGGCCGACGCCTTCGTGCAGATGGCGACGACGCCCGCCCAGGTGCGCCACCTGATCGACCGCGCGGTGCGCATCGCCAAGGCGGAGCGCACGGTCACCTGCATCATCATCCCCAACGATCTGCAGGAGATGGACGCGGTGGAGACGCCGCCGCGCGCCCACGGCACCATCCATTCCGGCGTCGGCTACACCGCCCCGGTGGTCCGCCCGACCGACGAGGATCTGAGGCGCGCGGCCGACGTGCTCAACGCCGGCTCCAGGGTGGCGATGCTGATCGGGGCCGGCGCGATGCAGGCCGCCGACGAGGTGATCGAGGTGGCGGACATCCTCGGCTGCGGCGTGGCGAAGGCGTTGCTGGGCAAGCCCGCCCTGCCCGACGACCTGCCCTTCGTCACCGGCTCCATCGGCCTGCTCGGCACCAAACCGAGCTGGGAGATGATGGCGAACTGCGACACGCTGCTGATGGTGGGCTCGACCTTCCCCTATTCGGAGTTCCTGCCGAAGGAAGGGCAGGCCCGCGGCGTGCAGATCGACATCGACCCGAAGGTGCTGAGCATCCGCTACCCCATGGAGGTCAATCTGGTCGGCGACAGCGCCGGCACCCTGCGCGCCCTGATCCCGCACCTGATCCGCAAGCAGGACCGGTCCTGGCGCGAGACCATCGAAAAGGGCGTGGCCGACTGGTGGAAGACGCTGGAGGCCCGCGCGATGCAGAGCGCCACGCCGCTCAACCCGCAGCGCGTCTTCTGGGAGCTGTCGCCGCGCCTGCCCGACGACGTGATCATCGCCTGCGACACCGGGTCGGGAACCAACTGGTACGCCCGCGACCTGAAGATCCGCCGCGGCATGAAGGCGGCGCTGTGCGGCGGGCTTGCGACCATGGGGCCCGGCGTTCCCTATGGCGTCGCCGCCAAGTTCGCCTATCCCGACCGCCCGGTGCTGGCGATCGTCGGCGATGGCGCCATGCAGATGAACGGCATGAACGGGCTGATCACGGTCGCCAAATACTGGAAGCAGTGGGCCGACCCGCGCTTCGTCGTGCTGGTGCTGAACAACCGCGACCTCAACCAGGTGACCTGGGAGATGCGCGCCCAGGCCGGCGACCCGAAGTTCGAGGCGTCGCAGCAGCTCCCCGACGTGCCCTACGCCCGCTACGCGGAGCTGCTGGGCTTCAAGGGCCTCCGCGTCGACAACCCCGACGACCTCGGCCGCGTGTGGGACGAGGCGCTGGCGACCCGCGGCCCGGTCCTGGTCGAGGCCGTGACCGACCCCAACGTGCCGCCCCTGCCGCCACACATCACCCTGAAGAACGCCGCCGCCATGATGGCGACGCTCGCCAAGGGCGACCCGGAAATGTGGGAGATGCTGAAGGGCACCGCCAAGGACGTGGTCGCCGGCGTGCTGCCGGGTGGCGGCAGGAAGGCGTGACCGGGCACCCGGTCGCGGCCATGGCGCGGGCGTGCTATAGCTCGGGCCATGCTGCGGTGGATGTGTGCTCTGGTCGGTGTGCTGGTGTCGGGGGCGGCGGCCCTGGCCGACGGCGCCGACGTGCGGATGGACGTGCGGGTGGGCGTCCTCGCCTATCAGGGGTCGGAACGGGCGGCGCGGGATTGGGACGCCACGCTCGACCACCTCAACCGCGTCATCCCGGACCACCGCTTCACCATGGTGCCGCTCGACCTGCCGGGCATGGTGCTGGCGGTGGCGGACCACCGGGTGGATTTCGTCATCACCAACCCCGGCAACTACGTCACGCTGGAAGCCCGCTTCGCCGTCACCCGCATCGCGACGCTGGAATCGGAGACGGTCGGCTCGGCCATGGGAGCGGTGGGCTCCACCATCTTCCGCCGCGCCGACCGCGAGGATCTCGTGGTGCTGAAGGATCTGCGCGGCCAGTCCGTCGCGGTGGTGTCGACCGACGCCTTCGGCGGCTTCCAGATCGCGTGGCGGGAGCTGGAGGAGGCCGGCGTCCGCCCCTTCCGCGACCTGCGCGCCCTCACCGCCGTCGGCTTTCCCATGGAGGGCGTGGTGGAGGCGGTGCGCGACGGCCGGGCCGACGCCGGCATCGTCCGCGCCTGCCTGCTGGAGGAGCTGGCCGCCGCCGGGCGCATCCGGCCGGACGAGTTCGCCGTGTTGGGCGAGCGGGCCGCCGGCGGGCTGCCCTGCCGCGTCTCTTCCCGCCTCTACCCGGACTGGCCCTTCGCCCGACTGCCCCACACCCCGCGGGAGCTGGCGCGGCGGGTGTCGGCGGCGCTGCTGACCATGCCGGCGGAGGACGGGCGCGGCTGGACGGCGTCGTTGGACTACACCACGGTGCACGACCTGTTCCGCCACCTGCACATCGGCCCCTACCCCAAGACCCCGCCCAGCGTTGTGGAGCTGGTGGAGGAGTATTGGCAGTGGCTGGTCGTGGCCGCGGTCACCCTGCTGTGGTGGATCGTCCACGCCGGGCGGGTGGAGATCCTGGTACACCGCCGCACCGTCGAGTTGCAACGCGAGATCGCCGAGCGCGAGCGGGCGGAGGCCACGGCGCTCCGCCTGCGCGAGGAGCGCGACCAGCTCTCCCGCCTCGGCATCGTGGGGGAGATGGCGAGCAACATCGCGCACGAGTTGAACCAGCCGCTGACCGCCATCACCAACTTCGGGCACGGGATGATCCGCATCCTGGACTCCCGCTCGCCCGATCCGGGGCTGCTGCGGGCCGGTGCGAAATCGGTGGTCGAGCAGGCGGAGCTGGCCGCCGCCATCATCCGCCGCACCCGCGCCTTCGTCCGCCGCAAGGACGCGCAGCACGAGACCATCGACGTCAACGGCGTGGTCGGCGAGGCGCTGTCGCTGTTCGCCGCCCCCTCGGACCGGCGCAGCGTCCCGCTCCGGGCCGAACTTGCCGAGGGGCTGCCCCCCGTGGCCGGCGACCGGGTGGAATTGCAGCAGGTGCTCCTGAACCTGTTGCAGAACGCCGTGGACGCCACGCAGGATAGGGGCGACGGCGCCGGGATCGTCGTGCGGACCGCGACGGCCGGCCCCATAGTCGAGGTGTCGGTGAGCGACAGTGGAACCGGTGCGGCGCCCGAAACGCTGGCAAAGCTCTTCGATCCCTTCTACACCACCAAGCCCGACGGGCTGGGGCTCGGACTGTCCATCTGCCGAACCATCGTGGAGCGGCACGGCGGCGGCATCCGGGCCGAGCCAAACCCGGAGCGCGGGCTGACCGTGCTGTTCACCCTGCCGGCCGTGGAGGATGCGTCGTGACCGATCAACCGCTGGTGCTGCTGGTCGATGACGACGAGGGCATCCGCAACTCCGTCCGCTACCTGCTGGCCTCGGTCGGGATCGACTGTCGGACCTTCGCGTCGGGCCGGGAGTTGTTGGAGCTTAAGGCGCAAGGGGCGCCGGCGGTGCCCGGCTGCATCCTGCTGGACATCCGCATGCCGGGGATGAGCGGCATCGAGGTGCTGGCCGAGCTGAAGCGTCTCGGCTGCACGCTGCCGGTCGTCATGGTGACCGGGCACGGCGACGTGCCGCTGGCCGTGGCGGCGATGAAGGCGGGGGCGGAGGACTTCATCGAGAAGCCCTACAAGGACCAGCTCCTCCTCGACACGGTCAATGCCGCCATCCGCAAGAGCCACGCGCTGATCGCCAGCCGCGCCGACCGCGACGCCGTGCAGGCGCGCCTCGCCCAGCTCAGCCGCCGCGAGCGGGAGGTGCTGGCCCTGGTGCTCAAGGGCCGCCAGAACAAGGAGATCGCCACCGCCCTCGCCATCTCCGTCAAAACGGTGGAGGGGCACCGGCAGATGGCGATGGAGAAGATGCGGGCACGCACCGTGGTCGAGCTGGCGCGGGTGGTGCTCGCCTCCGACCTCGACGAGACGGTGGCGCCGCCGGCCAGGGGTGCGTCGTCGGATTAGGGCCGGGATTCGACGGCCCGCCCGCCGGCCTCGCCGGCCGTGTTGCGCAGGAAGGGCGCCAGCGTCAGCACCAGCGGCACGATGACGGCCGCCGTCGCCGCGGAGGCGAGCACGCCGACCGTCTGGCTGCTGTGGTCGGCAACCGCGCCGTAGAGGATCGGCGCGATCCCGCCGGAGCCGATCACGCTCGTGTAGAAGACCGCGAAGGCCCGGCCGGTGTCGCCGTCGGACAGTTCCGGCACCGTGCCGTACAGCACCGACGAGGTGCCGTTCAGCACGATTCCGAGCAGCGGCAGCAGGATGAGCGTCGGCACCAGGGGCGTGACCAGCGTCGCGACGATCAGCACGGCGGTCGCGGCCTCGGTCGCCATCACGCAAGGGATGACGCCCAGCCGCTCCCCCAGCCAGCCGCAGGTCGCCTTCCCGAAGGCGCCGCCGATGAAGAGCAGGGCCAGCGCCAGCCCGACCGTCGGCAGGCCGCCTCCCTGCCCATGGATCAGGAAGGGCAGGAACAGCAGGTATCCCATGCGGGTCGCGGTATCGAGCGCACCGATCGTCGTGAGGATGCCGAAGCCCCCACGGCCACGCCCCCGCCCGGCGGCTTCGCCGGTGGCGATCGGGGCAACGGCAGCCACCGGCGCCAGCGGCAGCAGGGCCAGCGCCACGGCGATTCCGAGCACCGCCAGCAGCCCCGCCACCGGCTGCCAGGCCAGGACCGGCAGCAGCACCGCGACCAGCGCCGGCAACGCGGCCTTTCCCAGATCGCCCGAGAAATTGTAGACGCCGAGCGGCCCGCGCGACGCCGTCCCGAAGCTGTCGGTGACCAACATGGAGCCGCGCGGGTGCTGGATGCTCGACCCGATGCCGGCCACCACGAGACCGACGCACAGCCCCGCAAGGCCGAAGGGCAGCGCCATGATGAGCAGGCCGGCTGCCGCGACGACGGTGGACAGCACCAGCGCCGCCCGCGGCGACAGCCCGCGCAACACCCGGTCGGCCGGGATTTGCAGGCCCCCCATCGTCCCGGAATAGAGGGCGCGCATCACGGCGAGCGCCGCGTAGGACAGACCGAACTGCGCCTGCCACACGGGAAGGAAGGCGTAGAGCGCGTCGGTGTAGCCGTCATGCAGCGCATGCGCGAGGCACGCGGCCGTCAGGCTGCGCCTCTGCGGCGTCCATCGATTTGTGGGATTCATCGTTGGTGGGGCTGTCGGCAACGGGATAGGGAGCGCTCGGCTGAGCCTCTTTGCCATCGCATGTTATACGTGTGATATTTCATCGACCAGTATGCCTTGACTCACGCATATCGTGCCTTTTGCTCACGGGTTTGCCGCATGCGCCGCCTTCCGCCGCTGAACGCACTGCGCGTCTTCGAGGTCGCCGCCCGCACCGGCAGCTACGCTGACGCGGCGGCGCAACTCGGCATCACCCATGGTGCGGTGAGCCGGCACATCGCGACGCTGGAAGGCTGGCTGGGACAGAGGCTCTTCACCCGGGACGGCCGTCGCATGGTCGCGACGCCGATGGCGCGGATCTTTGCGGCGGAGGTCGGGCTGTCCTTCGACCGTCTGGCGGTCGCGGCGGAGGCCTGCGGCCGGCCCGGCGCCCGCCGCATCCTGCGGGTGAGCGCGCCGACCAGCTTCGCGATGCGCTGGCTGATCCCGCGGCTCGGCCGCTACCACGCCGTTCATCCACACGTCGAGGTCGCGGTGACGACAGTGTCCACCGTGCAGGAGGATCTGCGCGGCGGCGTCGATGTGGCGATCCGGCGCGGCGTCGCGCGGGAGCGTGCGTGGCCCCAACACCACGTCGTCCCGGTGCTGGAGGAGGTCGACACGCTGATCATGAGCCCCGCACTGTTCGCGCGCCGGCCGATCCGGGAGCCCGCCGACATCGAGGGGCACACGCTGCTGGCCAGCGAAACCCGCGCCGGCGATTGGGCGGACTGGCTGGACGCCGCGGGGCTCCAGCATCTGGCCGGCCTGCCCCGGCAAATCTTCGACCACTTCTACGTCACACGGCAGGCGGTGGAGGATGGGCTCGGCATCGGGGTCGGCCCGCTGCCGATGCTGAGGATCGACATCGCCGCGGGACGGCTGATGACGCCCCTGCCCGACATCCGGGTTCCGCGCACCGGCTACGTCGCGATCATCCCGCGGCAGGCGGATGCCGGAAACCTGTTGGGCGGCTTTGTCGACTGGCTCGCCGGCGAAGCACGCGCGCCGGCCGGATGAACCCGACCCTTCGGGTCCGCCCTGGGGCGACCAAGGGTTTCCCCTGGGTTTCCTGAGGACTCGACCCGGATAGCACCAATCATCGGCTGCGCCTATAGTTTCCACACAAAAATTGGCGGCAAAAGCCGGCGGCACCGGACGGATGTTCCCGACCGGAAAGCGCCGTCCGCCCCCTTTGTGGAGGAAACACGTGAGCGAGGGTCTCCCCCGCCCCCCAGCGCCCGCCATGGACGCGGGCGCATCGAACGGCCGCCTGCGCCGGGCGCCGGAAAATTTCCTGACCGCCGAACAGATCGCGCTTGTCGGCAAGGGGCGCCGTGATTTCCTGCGCTCGACCTTCCTCGCCGCCGCCGCGGGTGTGGCGGGGGCCGCGGCACTGGGCCGTCCGGCCGCCGCGGCCGAGGGTGACGACGCCATCCTGAAGCCGCAGCCCTGGGCCACCTCGCTGGGCCAGCCGGTGGCGGCCAACCCCTACGGCGTGCCGTCCAAATACGAACGCGCGCTGGCCCGCCGGCAGAGCCCCGGCCTGACCCAGGTCGCCGCGGCCAGCGTCTCCTTTGCCCCGCTCCAGGGCATGTTCGGCATCATCACGCCGTCAGGCCTGCATTTCGAGCGGCATCACCAGGGCTGGTACGACATCGACCCCGCCAAGCACCGCTTCATGGTGAACGGCGCCCGGCCGGAGTTCGTGAAGACGCCCAAGGTCTACACACTCGACGACATCATGCGGCTGCCCCCGGTGTCGCGCATGCACTTCATCGAGTGTGGCGCCAACACCGGCATGGAGTGGGGCAACGTGGCGGTGCCCACGGTGCAGTATTCGCACGGCATGCTGTCGTGCAGCGAGTTCACCGGCGTGCCGCTGCGCACCCTGCTGGAGGACTGCGGCGCCGACCTGAAGGCCGCGAAATACGTGCTGGCCGAAGGCGGCGACGGCTCCGCCATGACCCGCACCATCCCCATCGAGCTGGTGCTGTCCGGCGAGGTGATGGTCGCCTACGGCCAGAACGGGGAGATGCTGCGGCCGGAGAACGGCTACCCGCTGCGCCTCGTGGTGCCGGGCGTCCAGGGGGTGTCCTGGGTGAAGTGGCTGCGCCGGGTGGAGGTGGGCGACAAGCCCTACGCCACCAAGGACGAAGCGGTGCACTACATCGACCTGATGCCGGACGGCCAGCACCGGCAATACACCTCGATCCAGGAGTGCAAGTCGGTCATCACCAGCCCGTCCGGCGGCCAGATGCTGCTCGACAAAGGCTACTTCAACGTCAGCGGCCTCGCCTGGTCCGGCCGCGGCAAGATCAGCCGCGTGGACGTGTCCTTCGACGGCGGCGTCAACTGGGTGGAGGCGACGCTGCAGACGCCCATCCTGTCCAAGTGCCTGACCCGCTTCAACGTGCCCTGGAACTGGGACGGCCGGCCCGCGGTCCTGCAATCCCGTGCCATGGACGAGACCGGCTTCGTGCAGCCCTCCTACGGGCAGCTCCGCGCCGTGCGCGGCACCCGCTCGATCTACCACAACAACGCGATCCAGTCCTGGAAGGTGGCCGACAGCGGAGAGATCAGCAATGTCCAGATTCTCTAAGGCTGCCGCACTCGCCGGCCTGCTCTGCCTCGGCACCGTCGCTGCCGTCGCGGCGGAGAGCTTCCCCGGCGTCGGCCGCCCGGCCACCCCGGCCGAGGTCAAGGCCTGGGACATCGACGTCGGTCCCGACTTTGCCGGGCTTCCCAAGGGTTCCGGCAGCGTCGATCGCGGCCAGACCGTGTGGGAATCCAAGTGCGAGAGCTGCCACGGCACCTTCGCCGAGAGCAACTCGGTCTTCACGCCGCTGGTCGGCGGCACCACGGCCGAGGACATGAAGACCGGCCACACCGCCAACCTCCGCCGTACCGACTTCCCGCAGCGCACCACCTTCATGAAGGTGGCGACCGTATCGACCCTCTACGACTACATCCGCCGCGCCATGCCGTGGAACGCGCCGAAGACGCTCAGCGACGACGACGTCTACGCGGTGCTGGCCTATCTGCTGAACCTCGCGGAGATCGTGCCGTCGGACTTCACCTTGTCGGACGCCAACATCGCCGAAGTGCAGGCGATGATGCCGAACCGCAACGGCATGACCACGGCGCACGCGCTGTGGCCCGGCCCCGGCTTCGGGACCGAGGCGAACAAGCCCGACACCGGCAACACGCCCTGCATGTCCAACTGCAAGCCCAAGGCGGAGCAGGTGTCGATCCTGCCCGACTACGCCTGGAACGCGCACGGCAACCTCGCCGGCCAGAACCGCGCCGTCGGCCCGGTGCGCGGCATGAAGACCGGCCCCGACGAGGCGGAGGCGGAAGCGGGTTCGCCCGCCCTGGCGCTGGCCGAGAAGTCGGGCTGCCTGGCCTGCCACGCGCTGAACGCCAAGCTGGTGGGGCCGAGCTACCGCGAGGTGGCCGCCCGCTACGCCGGCAAGGACAGCGCCACGGCGCTGGTCGGCAAGCTGAAGGACGGCAGCGAGGGCGTGTGGGGCGACATCCCCATGCCGGCCCAGACGGAACTGGCCGACGGGGACGCCAGGGTGCTGGTCGATTGGATCCTGGCGGGTGCGCCGGAGAAGTGAGCGTGTCCGGCTCGTGACCCCCATGGCACCGGACAACAACGAGAGAGAGGAATGACGTCCATGAACCAGCATCAGACACAGCGCCGGCAGGTGCTCCGCGCCGGCGGCGGGCTCGCGGTCCTGGGCGCGCTGGCGGCGGCGGGCATCGTGCTGCCCCGTCAGGCCCTGGCCGAGTGGAACAAGCAGGCCTTCGACGCGAAGACCCTGGACGACGCGATGAAGGCGATGGGCGCCGAAGCGCCGGCCAACAGCGGCGATGTGCAGATCGTCGCCTCCGACATCGCCGAAAACGGCGCCGTCGTGCCGGTCCAGGCGGTCAGCAAGCTGCCCAAGACCGAGAAGATCGCGATCCTGGTCGAGAAGAACCCGAGCATGCTGGCGGCCTCCTTCGACCTCGGCCCCGAGACGCTGCCGGAAGTCACCGCGCGCATCAAGATGGGGCAGACCTCCAACGTCATCGTCGTGGTGAAGGCGGACGGCAAATTCTACATGGCCTCCAAGGAAATCAAGGTCACGCTGGGCGGCTGCGGCGGCTGAGCCGCGCATCGTCGGGACATCGGAACGAAGAGGAGAGCAGATATGGGCAGCCCGATGAAGATCCGCGCCACCAGCAAGGATGGCGTCACGGAGATCAAGGTCCTGATGAGCCACGAGATGGAGACCGGCCAGCGCAAGGACGCCAGCGGCGCCGTGGTCCCGGCCTGGTTCATCAACGAGGTGACGGCCAAGCTGGGCGACAAGACCGTGCTCCAGGCGCAGTGGGGGCCGTCGGTGTCGAAGAACCCCTACCTCGCCTTCAAGGTGAAGGGCGGGCAGGCCGGCGACAAGGTCACCGTCACCTGGGTGGACAACAAGGGCGACACCCGGACGGACACCGCCACCGTGAGCTGAGCGGCGACCGGCCCCGGACGACGAACGCCAGGTCCATCAACGAAGAACAAGACGACCAGTGGAGGAACCATGCACCGCCTGAGCACCGTGCTCGCGGCCGTCTGCGTCGCGGCGACCGCCGCAAACGCCATCGGGGCCGAGAAGGACGCCGCCCTGCAGGGCATCGACGCCTATCGCGAGGCCCTGCAGGACGGCAACCCCGCCGAACTGTTCGAGCTGACCGGCGAGGAGCTGTGGACCACGCCGGCCGGCCCGAAGAACGCGGCGCTGTCGGCGTCCTGTGACCTCGGGCTCGGGGTGGGTGTGGTGAAGGGGGCCTACGCCCAGCTTCCGCGCTGGTTCGCCGACACCGACCGGGTGCAGGATCTGGAATCGCGCCTGCTCACCTGCATGGAGACGGCGCAGGGCATCGACCCCAAGCCCATCATCGCCGCATCCTTCAGCAAGCCTGAAAAGGAGCGGCTGGTGGCGCTCGCCACCTACATCTCCGGGCAGTCCAAGGGCATCCCCGTTTCGGTCAAGCCGGGGCACCCCAAGGAAAAGGCGATGTACGACCTGGGCCAGCGGATGTTCTTCTACCAGGCCGGGCCGCACGACTTCGCCTGCGCCACCTGCCACGGGCAGGAAGGCACGCGCATCCGCATGCAGGAGCTGCCCTACATCCCCAGCACCAAGGGTGCCGCGTCGGGCTGGACGAGCTGGCCGGCCTACCGCGTCAGCAACGGCCAGATGTGGTCCATGCAGACCCGCATCAACGACTGCTTCCGCCAGCAGCGTTTCCCCGAGCCGGTCTACGCCTCCGACGTGACCATCGCCCTGTCCATGTACATGGCGGCCAACTCCAACGGGGAGTCCATGGCGACCCCCGGCATCAAGCGCTGAGGGAACGGCCATGACAAAGTCGACGCTCATCGCCGCCGCACTCGCCGCCGGTCTGCTGGCGCTCCACGCCGGTCCCGCCGCCGCCCAGTCCAAATGGGGGCCGGGGGCGGACGACGCGACCTTCCAGGCCATGCTCAAGTCCAGCTTCAAGGACAACGGCATCGCCAAGACCGCGCGGCTGACGCAGGACGAGACGCAGGCCTTCTGCTCCACCCCCGACAACGCCACCGATCCCGCCGCCGCGAAAAAGCGCGAGGCGATCGAGGCCGCGAACCTCGCCACGGTCAAGTGGCCCAGCGACGGCAAGTGGTTGGGCGACTGGAAGGAGGGTGAGAAGATCGCCCAGAGCGGGCGCGGCCTGACCTGGACCGACAAGGCGGAGCAGGTGAACGGCGGCAACTGCTACAACTGCCACCAGATCACCGCCGAGGAAATCTCCCACGGCACCATCGGCCCCAGCCTTCACAATTACGGCAAGCTCCGCGACCGCGACGAGGCGACGCTGAAAGCGACCTGGGTCCGCATCTACAACTCCAAATCCGTCAACGCCTGCTCCAACATGCCGCGTGGCGGGCATATGGGGATCATCGACGAGACCCAGATCAAACACCTGATGGCGCTGCTGCTCGATCCGCAGTCCCCCGTGAACAAGTAAACCCGACACGCAAGAAGCGGAACCGCTCCATGAACCGCCGCGATTTCCTGCACGTCCTCGCCACCGCCGCCGCGGGCGGCATGCTGCTGCCGGCCGGCTTCGCCCGCGCCCAGGCCGCCGCCGCCGATTTCTACGACGCGCCGGCCTTCGGCAACGTGTCGCTGCTGCACATCACCGATTGCCACGCGCAGCTCCGCCCGATCCATTTCCGGGAACCCAGCGTCAACCTGGGGGTGGGGTCGATGGTCGGGCAGGCGCCGCATCTGGTGGGCGCGCGGTTCCTGGAGCATTTCGCGGTGAAGCCCGGCACGGCGGAGGCGCACGCCTTCACCTGCCTGGATTTCGAGGAGAAGGCCGGGGTCTACGGCAAGGTGGGCGGCTTCGCCCATCTCGCCACGCTGGTGAAGCGGGTGCGGGCCAACCGGCCAGGCGCCCTGCTGCTGGACGGCGGCGACACCTGGCAGGGCTCCGGCACCGCGCTGTGGACCGGCGGGCAGGACATGGTGGATGCCGCCAAGTTGCTCGGCATCGACATCATGACCCTGCACTGGGAATGCACCTACGGGCAGGACCGGGTGAAGGAGGTCGCCGAGAAGGACTTCGCCGGCACGATCGACGTGGTGGCCCAGAACATCAAGACCGCCGATTTCGGCGACGACGTGTTCAAGCCCTTCGTCATGCGCGAGGTGAACGGCGTTCCGGTGGCGGTGATCGGGCAGGCCTTCCCCTACACGCCGATCGCCAACCCCCGCTACATGGTCGCCGACTGGACCTTCGGCATCCAGGAGGAGAACATGCAGGCGACGGTGGACGCCGCGCGCGCCGCCGGTGCCGCCGTGGTCGTCGTGCTGTCGCACAACGGCATGGACGTCGACCTGAAGATGGCATCGCGGGTCAGCGGCATCGACGCCATCCTGGGCGGCCACACCCACGACGGCATGCCGGCCCCCACCATGGTCGCCAACCCCGGCGGCAAGACGCTGGTCACCAACGCCGGCTCCAACGGCAAGTTCCTGGGCGTGCTGGATCTGGAGGTGAAGGACCGCCGCGTCACCGGCTTCCGCTACAAGCTGATGCCGGTCTTCGCCAACCTGCTGGCGGCCGACCCGGAGATGCACGCGTTCATCGAGAAGGTCCGCGCCCCCTTCGCCGCCAAGCTCGACGAGGTGCTGGCGGTGAGCGAGGGGCTGCTCTACCGCCGCGGCAACTTCAACGGCAGCTTCGACCAGCTCATCCTCGACGCCCTGATGATGGAGAAGGACGCGGAAATCGCCTTCTCCCCCGGCTTCCGCTGGGGCACCACGGTGCTGCCGGGCCAGCCCATCACCATGGAGAACCTGCTGGACCAGACCGCCATCACCTACCCCTACGTGACGCTCAACGCCATGAGCGGGGAGCAGATCAAGACGGTGCTGGAGGATGTCTGCGACAACCTGTTCAACACCGATCCCTACTACCAGCAGGGTGGCGACATGGTGCGGGTGGGCGGCCTGTCCTACAGCTGCGACCCGACCGCCCCGATGGGACGGCGCATCCAGGACATGACGGTGCGCGGCCAGCCGGTGGAAGCCGGCAAGACCTACAAGGTCGCCGGCTGGGCCCCGGTGTCGGAGGAGGCCCGCACGGCCGGCGGCGAGCCGGTGTGGGAGCTGGTCGCCCGCAACCTGCGCGCCCGCAAGACTGTGGCGGCACCCCGGCTCAACCTGCCGACGCTGAAGGGCGTCGACGGCAACCCCGGCCTGACCGCCTGAACCGCCGGCTCCGCCGGCACCCACGCTCCCGCAAGGAGAAAGGGTCACCCCATGAAACTCGCCCGCCTGCTGCTCCTTCCCGTCCTGTTGCTGTTCAGCCTGCCGGCCTTCGCACAGGACAAGGTGGTCTACCACATCGATGATGCCGCGCTTCAGGCGACCAAGGGGCTGCGCAACATCCGCAACCATCTGGACATCGCCCCCGGCACCGTGATCAAGGTCGTCACCCACGCCGACGGCGTCGATTTCCTGCTCGATGGGGCCAAGGACGCGAAGAACGGCATCGATTACGGCGCGCTGGTCTCCGACCTCAAGGGCCGCGGCGTGACCTTCGAGGTCTGCGAGCTGACCATGAAGCGCCGCAACATGACGCGCGACCAGTTCAACATGGACGCGGAGTTCACGCCGTCCGGCGTGGCGCGGATCGCCCAGCTCCAGAACCGGGAACACTACGCCTACATCAAACCGTAAAAGAGCCGCCGCGCGCGCAGTGGGCGGAAGGGGCGGGCCGAAGGGGGTGCCGATGTCGTTCGACGACGCCATGGAATGGCTGGGCGAGGAGTATTTCGGCGCTCTCGGCGGGCTGCTGATCGGCGTCGTCTTCGGCATCGTCGCCCAGCGCTCCCGCTTCTGCCTGCGTGCCTCGACGCTGGAGGTGGCGCATGGCCGGCTGGGCGACCGGCTGGCGGTGTGGCTTCTGGCCTTCTCCACCGCGCTCATCGCCACCCAGGGCATCATCCTGCTCGGGCTGTTCGACACCGGCAACGTGCGTCAGCTCAACAACCCCGGCAGCCTGTCGGGTGCCGTCATCGGCGGGCTGATGTTCGGCTGCGGCATGACGCTGACCCGCGCCTGCGCGTCGCGCATGCTGGTGCTGTCGGCCACCGGCAACCTGCGGGCGCTGCTGTCCGGCCTCGTCTTCGCGGTGGTCGCCCAGGCGTCGTTGCGCGGGGTGCTGTCGCCCTTGCGGGCGGCGGTGAACGACCTGTGGACCATCTCCAGCGCCGAGCGCGACCTGCTGGCGCTGGCCGGGGCCGGGCATGGCGGGGCGATCCTGTTCGCGCTGGGGTGGCTGGCCGCCGGGCTGGTGCTGGCGCGGCGCAACCGGGTGTCGGGCTGGGCCGGGCTGGGGGCCGCGGGCGTCGGGCTGACCGTCGCGGCGGCCTGGTGGTTCACCCACCGCATGGCGGCGTCGGCCTTCGACCCGGTGACCGTCCATTCCCTGAGCTTCACCGCGCCCTCGTCGGACTTCCTGATGCTGGTGCTGTCTCCGCCGGGCTCGACCCGCTGGACCTTCGACACCGGGCTGATTCCCGGCGTTGCCCTGGGCTCTTTCGTCGCCGGGCTGCTCGGCCGGGACCTGAAGCTGGAGGGGTTCAACGACGGCTCCAGCATGCGCCGCTACATCGCCGGCGGCTTCATGATGGGTTTCGGCAGCGTGCTGGCCGGTGGCTGCGCCGTCGGGGCCGGCGTGTCCGGCGCGTCCATCTTCGTGCTCACCGCCTGGCTGGTGCTGTGGTCGATGTGGATCGGCGCCGTGCTGACCGACCTGCTCATCGACCGCCCGACCCGGCTGGGCAGCCCCGAACCCGCACTGGCGCGCTGAGCCCGCAGCGCCGTCCCGCTCATTCCGGAGATCCGTTCATGCCGTCCACCCGCCGGCGTTCCTTCCTTGCCAGCACCGCGGCCGTCGCCGCCGGGGCGGCCCTGTTCGGTTGGCGTCGTGTGGGCGCGCTGGCCGCCGAGATCGCCGCCTTCGCCAAGGGGCCGCCGATGCCGGATTTGCCGATCCGGTCGCTCACCCCCCACGTCGCCTACATCGAATCCCCCGATGGTTTCCCGACGCCGGAGAATCAGGGGATGATGGCCAACATCACCTTCGTGTTCGGTGCCAAGGGCGTGGTGGTGGTGGACTCCGGCGGCTCGGTGCAGATCGGCGAGATGGCGATCCGCCAGCTGCGCACCATGACGGACAAGCCGGTGGTGGGGGTCATCAACACCCACTATCACGGCGACCACTGGCTGGGGAACCACGCTTTCGCCGAGGCGTACGGTGCCGAACTGCCGATGTACGCCCACCCCGACTGCCGCGTCGCCATGGAGGGGGCGGAGGGAGCCTATTGGCTGTCGTCCATGCTGACCTGGACGCGGCAGGCGACGGCCGGCACCCGCATCGTGGCGCCCAACCGCAGCCTCGTCCACGGCGACACCCTGTCGCTGGGCGACGTCACCCTGCGCATCCACCATTACGGCAAGGCGCACACCCCCTGCGACCTGTCGGTGGAGGTGGTGGAGGACGGGGTGATGTGTGTCGGCGACGTGCTGATGGACCGCCGCATCGCCAACATCGAGGACGGGTCCTACCTCGGCAGCTTCGAGACCATGGACAAGCTGATCGCCAACAGCCAAACCAAAATCTGGCTGCCCGGCCACGGGGTGCCGGGACCGGGCGTCATGGCGTGGCAGCGGGAGCTGTTCGAGGGCATCTACCAGTCCTGCGTGACCGCCGTCGAGGCCGGCAACCCGCTGGAGGAGGCCAAGGCCCTGGCGCTGAAGGACCCGCGCGTCGCGTCGCGGGCGGCGGAGACCCGCGGCTGGGACAGCAACATCGGCAAATACGTCAGCCTCGCCTATCTGGAGGCGGAGCAGGCGAATTTCTGACCGGCGGTCAGCCGGCCAGCAGCGCCGGCTCCCCGTCCGGGCGCACCCTCAGGCTCTCCGCCATGCGCACGAGGTCGGCCAGCGAGCGGGCGCCCATCTTGCGCATGACGGCGGCGCGGTGGATCTTCACCGTGATCTCGCTGAGCTGGAGGTCGCCGGCGATCTGCTTGTTCATGCGGCCGGCGGTGACCTGCGCCATCACCTGCCGCTCGCGCGGGGTCAGGGTGGCGTACAGCGCGCGCAGCCCGGCGGCCGACTGGTCCACGGCGCGGCGGGCGCGGTCCTTCTCGATCCCGGCGGAGACCGCGTCCAGCATGTCCTGATCGCGGAAGGGCTTGCTGAGGAAATCGATGGCACCGGCCTTCATGGCCCGCACCGACATGGGGATGTCGCCATAGCCGGTCATCAGCACCACCGGGATGCGGATGTCCATGGCGAGGAGATGTGCCTGGAACTCCAGCCCGCTGATGCCGGGCAGCCGCACGTCGAGCACGAGGCAGCCTGCTTCGTCCGGCCGCGGCGCGTCGAGGAAGGCGCGCGCCGAACCATAGAGCCGGGTGGCGAGGCCAACCGAGCGGAACAGGCTGTCCAGCGCCAGCCGCATCGACTCGTCGTCATCGACGATGTGGACGAATCCAGTCTCCATCATCCCCCGCCCCGTTCGGCGTGTCCCCTGTTTCGGGCACCATAAACCGAGCGCGCCGGTAGGACGATCGGTTTTTTCGGATAGCGGCATCGGCCGAAATCGATCCGGCGCAGCGATGCTTTCTTTCAACCGGGCGGCAGCAGGATGCGGCAGACGGCGCCCTGCGGCAGCCGCCCAGCCATGGACAGACGGCCGCCATGGGCTTCCACGATCGAGCGGCAGATCAGCAGGCCCAGACCCATGCCGTGCGGCTTGGTGGTGAAGAATGGCTCGAACAGGCGGTCCTGGTGCACGGGGTCCAGCCCCACCCCGGTGTCCTCCACCACCACGACAGCGCCGCCGCCCTCCGGTGCCTCCGTCCGCAGGCGGAGGATCCGCGGCCCATGGGTCACCGCATCCATGGCATCCACCGCGTTGGCGATGAGGTTGCACAGCACCTGCTGGAGCTGCGCCGGGTTGCCGGTGACGGGCGCCAGGGCCGGGTCCAGCTCGGTCCGCACCTCGATCCGGTTCACACGCAGCTCCGCCGAACACTGACCCAGCGCCTCGTGCACGAGCGCGTTCAGGTCGACCGTCTCGCGGTCGCGGGAGCCCTTGCGGAAGGCGGTGCGAACGCCGGTCACCACGCGCCCGGCGCGATGGCCGTCGTCCACGATCCGGCGCAGCGCCGTGCGCGTCTCCTCCAAATCCGGCCTGCTCCGGTCCAGCCAGCGCAGCCCGGCCGAGGCGCTGGCGACCATGCTCGCCAGCGGCTGGTTGACCTCGTGCGCGATGGAGGCGGACAGCGCCTCCATGGTCGTCAGCCGCGCCTCCCGGCTGCGCCGCTCCGCGGCGATGGAGCGGACCAGACGGCCGTAGAGCGCCATCGTCTCCGACAGCAGCGCCGCCAGCACCACGCTGGCCGACAGCAGGCCGTAGAGCCGCCCCGCCCACCAGCCGACACTGAGCCGGCCGGCGCTGACGAAGCCGAGCAGCACGGACTCCACGAACCACGCGGCCAGCGCGATCACCACCCAGAGCCCCAGCACCGAGCGGCGCCGCCGCCACACCAGCAGCGCCCCCACCACGCTGAGCAGCGCCGCCAGGCCGGGTACCAGATCCCAGAGCGGTGTCGTGTGCTGCCGGTCGATCATGAAACGCGGCAGCCAGTCGTCGTCCCAAACCGCGAACGCCGTCGTGCCGGCGACCACGGCAATGGTCGCCAGCACGCTCCCCAGGATGGCGCGGCCGATGTCGGCGATCCCCGGCCCGTCGTCGTCCAGCAGCGCGTAGGCGAGTGCGAAGACCGGAAAGCCCAGCCGCCGCGTCGCCGCGATGGTGGCGGTTCCCTGAAGCCCGACGTCCAGCAGCCCCGTCGCGGAAAAGGCGCCGGGAAAGGTCAGCGCCCAGGGCAGCACGGTCAGCCCGCAGAACAGGTAGCCCGCGGCAAGTGCCAGCACCGCCCGCGACCGCTGCACCGCCGTCAGTGCGTAGAGCAGCACGGCGGTGAGCAGGTCGCTGACCAGAAGTGCGGTGGCGTAGGCCGGCACGAAGGGGCCGGAGCCCGGAACCGGCAGCGTGGCGGCCGGGACCGTCGCCGCCATGGCGACCGCGAGCGCCAGCAGCATCCACAGCGCGCGGCGGGTCTGCGCGTGGTTCGGCGGCAGGGTCGAGAGCAGGGGGTGCCGGTCGGCGTCGGGCATCGTCGTGGGTTCAATCGAAGCGCACCGTGATGAGCCGGCCGGGCCGGACCGTCAATCATCTCAAGGTATGAGGCCGGAAAACCCAGGTGTGATGTAGCCGCGGCCCGTAAACCCCCATCCTTGTCCACCAAAGACGGGTCCACCGTCCGAAGGATTCAGGAAGAGGATCGAGAGATGAGCATCACCGCCACCGCCACCCCGGGCAAGCTTCTGGTGTCGCCGAAGGACCACACGCTGATCATGATCGATCACCAGTCGCAGATGGCCTTCGCGACCCATTCCATCGACGCGGTCACGCTGCGCAACAACGCCGCCCTGGTGGCGCACGCGGCGGCCGGCTTCGGCGTGTCCACCATCCTCACCACGGTCGCGGAGAAGAGCTTCTCCGGCCCGATCTTCGAGGAGATCAGCAGCGCCTTCCCCGGTGCCGAGGTGTCCGACCGCACCTCGATGAACACCTGGGAGGACGAGAACGTCATCCGCCGCGTCAACGCCATCGGCAAGACCCGGCTGGTGTTCGCGGGCCTGTGGACCTCCGTCTGCATCGTCGGCCCGACCCTGTCGGCGCTCGACCAGGGCTTCGAGGTGTATGTGATCGCCGACGCCTGCGGCGACGTGTCGGCGGAGGCGCACGAGCGCGCCATGGACCGCATGGTGCAGGCGGGCGTGCGGCCGATGACCTCGCTCCAGTACATGCTGGAGTTGCAGCGGGATTGGGCGCGCACCGGCACCTACGACCTGACCACCGGCATCGCCAAGAAGTTCGGCGGCGCCTACGGCCTCGGCATCATCTACGCCAAATCCATGTTCGGCGCGTCGGAAGGCGGCCACTGAGACTCTCCTTTCATACCCTCTCCCGCCCCCGGCGGGAGAGGGGCGACACGATGAGGTCCCGAACATGATGCCCTATCTGCTCTCCGTCGGTGTCGGCGTCCTCGTCGGCGTCCTCTACGGGCTGCTGGGGGTGCGCTCGCCGGCCCCGCCGACCATCGCGCTGGTCGGGCTGCTCGGCATGCTGGTGGGCGAGCAGATCGTGCCGGTGGTGAAGCGGCTGACCGCCGGAGAGCCGGTGCTCGCCTTCATCAAGTCCGACTGCGCCCGCCATGTGCTGGGCCCGCAGGCCGAGGCCGAGCCACCGCAGCCGGAGAAGCCGGTATGAGCGGCCTCACCCGACGCGGCACGCTCGCCGGTGCCGCCGCCTCCGCCCTGCTCGCCAAACCCCTGTTCGCCCGCACCGGGAGTGCTTCCATGCCCGCCACCGACCTGATCCTCGTCAACGCCAAGGTCACGACGCTGGACCGCGGCAACCCGGTGGCGAACGCCGTCGCCATCCGCGACGGTCGCTTCCTGGCCGTGGGCACGGAGGCGGAGGCGCGTGCCGCCGCCCCTGACGCCACGGTGATCGACGCGGGCGGGCGGCGGCTGATCCCCGGCCTGATCGACAGCCACATCCACGTCATCCGCGGCGGGCTGAACTACAACATGGAGCTGCGCTGGGACGGCGTGCCGACGCTGGCCGACGCCATGGCGATGCTGCGCGCCCAGGTCGCGCGCACCCCGGCGCCGCAGTGGGTGCGCGTGGTCGGCGGCTTCACCGAGCACCAGTTCGCCGAGAAGCGCCTGCCGACGCTGGACGAGATCAACGCCGCGGCTCCCGACACGCCGGTCTTCATCCTGCACCTCTACGACCGCGCGCTGCTGAACGCCGCGGCGCTGCGGGTGGTGGGCTATGGCAAGGACACGCCGAACCCACCGGGCGGCGAGATCGTGCGGGGGCCGGACGGCACCCCCACCGGCCTGCTGCTGGCGCAGCCCAACGCCACCATCCTCTACGCGACGCTGGCCAAGGGACCGAAGCTGCCGCCGGAATACCAGCTCAACTCCACCCGCCACTTCATGCGCGAGCTGAACGGGCTGGGCGTCACCAGCGTGATCGACGCCGGCGGCGGTTACCAGAACTACCCCGACGACTACGCGATCATCGAGAAGCTGCATGCCGACGGCGAGATGACCCTGCGCATCGCCTACAACCTGTTCACCCAGAAGCCGAAGGAGGAGTTGAAGGACTTCGCCACCTGGGGGCAGACGGTGACACCGGGCCAGGGCGACGACCTCTACCGGCACAACGGGGCCGGCGAGATGCTGGTCTATTCCGCCGCCGACTTCGAGGATTTCCGGGTCGAGCGGCCGGACATGCCGCCGAACATGGAATCCGATCTGGAGCCGGTGATCCGCCTGCTGGCCGAGAAGCGCTGGCCCTGGCGGCTGCACGCCACCTACGACGAGACCATCGGCCGCGCGCTCGACGTGTTCGAGAAGGTCAACCGCGACATCCCACTGACCGGCCTGCACTGGTTCTTCGACCACGCGGAAACGATCAGCCGGCGCAACATCGACCGCATCGCCGCACTCGGCGGCGGCATCGCCGTGCAGCACCGCATGGCCTTCCAGGGCGAGTATTTCGTGGAGCGCTACGGCGCCAGGGCGGCGGAGGCAACGCCTCCGATCAACGCCATGCTGGCGGCCGGCATACCCGTCGGGGCCGGCACCGACGCCACACGGGTGGCGAGCTACAACCCCTGGGTCTCGCTGTCCTGGCTGGTGACCGGCCGTACGGTCGGCGGCCTCGGCCTCTACCCGCCGGCCAACCGGCTGGACCGCGAGGAGGCGCTGCGGCTGTGGACCGTCGCCAACAGCTGGTTCTCCAACGAGGAGGGCAAGAAGGGCCAGATCAAACCCGGCCAGCTCGCCGACGCGGTGCTGCTGACCGACGACTACCTGTCGGTGCCGGAGGACCGCATCGCCCACATCCGCTCGGCCCTGACCCTGCTCGGCGGCCGGGTGGTGCACGGCGACGGCGATTACGCCGGCCAAGCACCGGCGCTGCCGAAGCCGATGCCCGACTGGTCGCCGGTGGCGACGTTCGGCGGCTACCAGCAGCGGGCGGACAAGCGCACCAATCTCCCCTCGGCCCTCGCGCACGCCTGCGACTGCCACAACGCCTGCACCGTGCACGGCCACGACCACGCGGCGGCCTTCGCCACCGTGGCACCGGCCGCCGACGAGCGGAGTTTCTGGGGTGCGCTCGGCTGCGGCTGCTGGGCGGTGTAGCGCCTGAACGGGGCCCCCACCCAACTGGAAAACACGCTCATGACCCTCACCACCCACCCGACAGCCCCCACCCCCATCGCCGCGCTGCTGGCCTCCCCCGCCACGGCCATCGCGGCCCGCCTCGCCCTCGCCTCCCCTTTCCTGGTGAGCGGCGTGTTCAAGCTGCTCGATTTCGGGGGCGCGACGGCGGAGGCGGCGGGGCTGGGCTTGAGCCCGCCGGCCCTTGTGGCGGCGGCGGTGATCCTGACCCAGCTCGGCGGCTCGGCGCTGTTCCTGACGCGGCGCTGGTGCTGGCTGGGGGCCGGGCTGCTGGGCGGATTCACCGTGGTGGCGACGCTGATCGCGCACGCCTTCTGGGCCTACGACGGCATCGACCGCGTCCGGCAGGCGGCGACCTTCCTGGAGCATGTCGCCATCGTCGGTGGCTTCGCCGCTGCGGCCGTGCTGACCCACCGCGGGACGCGCCACCCATGACCACCGGGACCGTCCGCCCCGCGCCACCGCCCGGCGCCTTCGCGCCGCTGCGCCACCGGCTGTTCGCGGTGCTGTGGGTGGCCACCGTGCTGGGCAATGTCGGCACCTTCATGCGCGACGTCGCCAGCGCCTGGCTGGTGCTCGACCTGTCCGGCTCGCCGGGTGCGGTGGCGCTGGTGCAGGCGGCGGGGACGCTGCCCATCTTCCTTCTGGCGATCCCCGCGGGCGTGCTGTCCGACATCATGGACCGCCGGCGCATGCTGATCGCCATCCAGATCGCGTTGGGCTGCGTCAGCGCCACGCTGATGCTGCTGGCGGCAACCGGTGGCGCCACGGTGACGACGTTGATCGGCCTGACCTTCCTGGGTGGCGTGGGTGCGGCGCTGATGGCGCCGGTCTGGCAGTCCATCGTGCCGGAGCTGGTACCGCGGGCGGAGCTGAAGGGGGCCGTGGCGCTCAACAGCTTGGGCTTCAACATCGCGCGCGCCATCGGCCCGGCGGCGGGCGGCCTGATCCTCGCCGGGCTGGGGGCCGCTGCCACCTACGCCGCGGATGTGCTGACCTATGTCGCGGTGGTCGCGGCTCTCGTCTGGTGGCGCCGCGCGCCGGACCCGGACGACGCGCTGTCGGAGCGGTTCGGCGGGGCTTTGCGCGCCGGGTTGCGCTTCGCGCGCGCCAGCCGGCCGCTGCACCGGGTGCTGCTGCGCGCCGGGCTGTTCTTCGCCTGCGCCAGCGCGGTGTGGGCCCTGCTGCCGATCATCGCCGGGCCGATCCTGGGCGGCGGACCGGGCTTCTACGGGCTGCTGCTGGGCGCGGTCGGCGCCGGGGCCATCGGCGGGGCGGTCGTGTTGCCGCGGCTGCGCGAGCGGCTGGGCGGCGACGGCGTGCTGCTGGCCGGCTCCGCCGTCACCGCCGCGGTGATGGTGGCGCTGGCGCTGGGACCGCCGCGCTGGGCGGCGGTGCCCTTGCTGCTGGTGCTGGGCGCCGCCTGGATCGGGGTGCTGACGACGCTGAACGCGGTGACGCAGGCGATCCTGCCCAACTGGGTGCGCGGGCGAGGGCTGGCGATCTACCTGACGGTGTTCAACGGCGCCATGACGGCGGGCAGCCTGTCCTGGGGTGCCCTGGCGGAGATGGTCGGGGTGCCGGTCGCGCTGTGGACCGGGGCGGCGGCGCTGCTGGTGGTCGGGCTGCTGCTGCACCGGTTGCCGCTGCCGGAGGGGGAGGCGGACCTGACCCCCTCCAACCACTGGCCGGAGCCGCTCACCGTGGAGCCGGTGGAGGGCGACCGCGGCCCGGTGCTGATCACGGTGGAATACCGCGTGGCGCGCGACGACCGCGCGGCGTTCCTGGCCGCCCTCGCCCGCCTGTCGGAAGGCCGGCGGCGCGACGGCGCCTACGCCTGGGGCGTGTCCGAGGATGCCGCGGACGCGGAGCGCTATCTGGAATGGTTCTTCGTGGAAAGCTGGGCCGAGCATCTGCGCCAGCACCGCCGCGTCTCCCACGCCGACGCCGACGTGCAGGGGGAGGCCCGCGCCTTCCACCGCGGGGAGCAGCCACCGGCGGTGCAGCATTTCCTGGCGGCCCACCACACGCACCGGCCGGGGCCATGACCCGGCGGCTGGTCGCGGCCGGCCTGTCGGTGCTGCTCTGGACCGGGGGCGCCGCGGCCGACCCGCCGTCGCTGACCAACAGCCGCTACGAAGAGGACTACTCGGCCCTGCGCTCGCCGGCCGCGCGCACGGGCGCCTTCTGGGAGCCGTTCAAGGCCATCCCGCTGGCGTCCGCGGACGGCGTGTGGCTCGACACCGGCGCCGAGCTCCGCCTCCGCTACGAGAGCGTTCGCAACAGCGGCTGGGGCCAGGACCAGCCGGCCAACGACCGCTACCTCCTCTGGCGCGCCCTACCCTACGCCGACCTGACGCTTGGGCCTCAGCTCCGGTTGTTCGGGCAGCTTGTGGCGGCCGACGCGCTCGGCAAGGACGGGCCCCTGGCACCGCCCGACGCCGACCGCCTCGACCTGCTCCAGGGGTTCGGGGAGCTGCGCCTGCCGTTGGGCGAGACGGACGCCACGATTCGGATCGGTCGCCGGATGCTGGCCTTCGGGTCGGAGCGGCTGATCGGCTACCGCTACGGCCCCAACGTGCCGCGGTCCTTCGACATGGCGTCCGCCGCCATATCCGCCGGCCCCTGGCGGGCCGAGGCGGTCTACGGACGCCCGGTGCGCAACAGCCCCGAGCCCTTCGACGACCAGCACGCCCCCGACCGGCGGCTGGCCGCCGTCTACGGCACCTATGCGCTGGACGCACGCTCGGGCATCGACGCCTACTGGATCGGCCTGCGCACCCATGGGACGAGCTTCGACCAGGGAACGGCGGACGAGCGCCGCCACACGCTGGGCACCCGCCTGTTCGGCCGGTCCGGTCCCTGGGACTGGAACTGGGAGGCGATGGGGCAGGTGGGGCGCTTCGGCGGTGGCGACATCCGCGCCTGGTCGCTGGCGACGGAGACCGGCTACCGCTGGGCCGATGCCTGGCTCGGCCCCCGGCTGGGCCTCAAGGCCAACATCGCCAGCGGCGATCACGACCCGTCCGACCCGGATCTCGGCACCTTCGACCCGCTCTTCCCCAAGGGAAAGTATTTCGGGGAGCTGACGCCCATCGGCCCCTACAATTTGATCAACCTGCACCCGACGCTCGACCTCGACCTGTCCGGCGGCTTCGGGCTGGGGCTGGCGGCGGTCGCCTATTGGCGGGAGAGCGGGCGGGACGGGGTGTACGACGTCACCGGCAACCTGCTGCGCCCGGGCACCGGCTCCGACGCCCGCTACCTCGGCACGCAGGGGGAGATCGTGCTGTCCTACAGCAACGGCCGGACCTTCGAGGCGATGGCCTCCTACTCCGTCTTCCGCCCCGGCGCCTTCATCGAGGACACAGGCCCCGCCCGCACCATCCATTTCGTCGGGCTGGAGGCGGTGCTGAAGTTCTGAACGGCCGGGCGTGCCGGGAGTCAATCCGCCGCGATGGTGGCGCGGGTGAAGTCCTCGATGTAGTCCATCAGGGCGTCGGAGGCCGCGGCGGCGCGGGCCGGGTCGCCCTCGGCGATGGCGAGGGCCACGGCGCCGTGCAGGCGGGCGGCCAGCGGCATGTCGGCCACCTGCTTGTAATGGATGTACCAGAAGCGCCGCGACAGCGACTGCATCAGCGCGATGGCGCCGGTGGCGAAATCGTTGCGCGCGGCCTGCGCCGTCAGCAGGTTGAAGGCGCGGTCGAGACGCATGAAGGCGATGTCGTCGTTGCCGGCCGCCGCCTCCTGCATGCCGTCGGCGATGCGGCGGAACTCCGCCCGCTCCTCCGCGCTGGCGCGCCGGGCGGCGGCGCGGCACATCAGCCGTTCCAGCTCCCGCCGCACTTCCAGCAGGCGGAGCTGGGTCTTGATGTTGACCTCCGACACGATGATGCCGCGCCGGGGCAGGATGGTCACCAGATGCTCCCGGGCGAGGCGCTGGAGCGCCTCGCGGATCGGGGTGCGGCCGATACCGAGCTGCTGGCTCAGCGCCGCTTCCGACACGACGCTTCCCGGAGGCAGCTCCAGCGTCACGATCAGCTCTTCGAGCGTCCGGTACGCCTTCTCGGTCAGGCTGGACTGGACGTCCTCGTCACCCGCCGCCGCTTCGCCCTCGGGGGCCTTCCTTGCCATCGGCAACATCGCCATCGGTTGTTCCGGTGTGCAGAGTTAACGCCGAGGGGGGAGCGGCGCAAGCGGCATGGACGCGTTACATGGTCGCCATGGCCGAACGGGCGTTCGGACGGTTCCCCTGCTGGTAGGTGAAGATGGACTCGTAGCCATCACCCCAGTCCGGCGGCAGCCAGCAGGGCCGCGGATCGTGGTGTGCGGTCAGCGCCCGCTTTCCGCGGATGATCGACTGGTCGTGCGGGCTGCGGATCGGGTTGCCGGTGTAGGGCATGGCGTCGGCCGAGCTGAAGGCGTACAGCAGCAGCGGCCGGCCGTTGGCCGAGGTGTTCGGCTTGGAACCGTGGATGGTGCGGCAGTTGTGGATGGTCAGCGAACCGGCCGGGCCCGGCAGATAGACGGCCTTGTTCAAGTCCACACGCGCCAGATCCTCGTCGGCGAGGCAGCCGGTCCAGTTGCCGTCCTTGTCGTACTGGTAGAACAACTCGTCCTTGTGGCTGCCGGGAATTACTCCCAGCGGCCCCTGGTCGAGGTCGCAGTCGTAGATGTAGGTTCCGACCGTCAACGGGGAGTAATTGGTGTGCGGCCAGAACTGGATGTCCTGGTGCCACTTCACCTCTGTGCCGCCCTTCGACCATTTGAAGTTCAGCTTGCTGTGGTGGAACTTCACGTCGGGGCCGACGAGGTCGGCGACGATGTCGCCGAGCAGCGACTGCGAGCAGTATTCCCAGTAGTAGGGATGGGCATCGACCGGGCTGGACAGGCGGCGCAGCCGCGGGTTGTCGGGGGTGTGGCCGGGCTCGATGTCCCACACCGCGTCGGAGCGCCTTACGGTGCGGCTCTGGTCCACCATCGAATTGGTGACCGCGCGGAGCTTCTCCACGATGTCCTTCGGCACGATGGATTCGAGCAGCAGGTACCCGTTCTCGAAATAGGATTCGCGCTGCTTCTGGGACAGGATGCGCGCCGGCTGGGACAGGACGTCCTCGGGGGTCATGGGTCTCACTCCCTCTGATTTTTGTTCAGTTGAAGCCGAGCAGCTTGCTCGGAAGCCACAGCACGGTCTCCGGGAACAACAGGATGATCCCGAGCGTGGCGAACTGGAGGAGGATGAAGGGGATGACACCACGATACATGTGCATCGTGGTGATCTCCGGGGGGGCGATGCCGCGCAGGTAGAAGATCGCGGGCGCCATCGGCGGCGTCAGGTAGCTGGTCTGGATCATCACCAGGAACAGGATGCAGAACCAGACGGGGTTGAAGCCGGCGGCGACGATCAGCGGCGTGAACAGCGGGATCATGATCAGCACGATCGAGATCCAGTCGAGCACGAAGCCCGCGAGGAAGGCCAGCCCCAGCACCAGCGCCAGCAGCCCCCAGGGACCGAGATTCGCCATCTCGACCAGATCCTGCGCGAGCTGGACGCCGCCCGCCCCGATGAAGACACCGGTCATCATGCTGCCGGCCAGCAGGATCGCCATGATCATGGCGGTCACCTGCAGCGTCTTCATCACGGCACCCTGAAGCACCGCCATGGTCAGCCGCCCGTAGAAGGCCGCCAGCAGCACCGAGCCGGCGGCCCCGATGGCCGCGGCCTCCGTCGGTGCCGCGAGGCCCAGCATGATGGAGCCGAGAACCGCGAAGATCATGCACATGGGCGGCACCAGCGCGACCATGGTGATGCGCAGCTTCTCCGCCAGGGTCATGCCGTCGTCATCCTCGGCCACCGGGCCGGCCTCAGGCCGCAGCACGCAGAGCCCGAAGATGTAGAGGAGATAGAAGCCGCTCATGATCAGGCCGGGGAACACCATGCCGACCAGCAGATCGCCGACCGACACGTCGGCCAGCGGCCCCATGATCACCACCACCACGGACGGCGGGATGATGGTGCCCAGGCTGCCGCCGGCGCAGATGGTGCCGCAGATCAGGCCCTTGTCGTAGCGGTGCTTCAGCATCACCGGGATGGCGAGCAGACCGACCACCGTCTCGGTGGCGCCGATCACGCCGGTCGAGGCGGCGAAGATGATGCACATGATCACCGTGCCGAGGGCCAGCCCGCCGGGCAGGCGGCGCGTCCAGATGTGCACGGCGGCGAAGAGCTGCTCGGCGATGCCGGCGCGTTCCAGCATGCAGCCCATGAAGACGAAGAGGGTGACCGCGGCCAGCACGAAGTTGCTGGCGACATCCTCGATCTTCTCGATGAACTGGAAGACGAGCGCATGATCGAACACCAGCCAGCCAAAGGCGGTGGCGGTCGCCAGCATGGAAAAGACCACCGGCACCCCGACCAGCAACAGGCCGAACAGCACCGGGAACATGTAGAGGGCGAGCATGGTCATGGATCAATGGCTCCCCGGCTGGCCGGCGACGTGCGGCAGCACGATCCCGGACTCCGTGGCCCCGGCGGTGCCGCGCAGCAGCAGCACGCATTTGCCCAGTTCCGCCAGCGCCTGCAGCGTCAGCACGGTGAAAGCGACGAAGAAGGAGATGCGGAACGGCCAGACCACCGGATTCCAGGCCGACTGCCCCGACGTCTCAAGCGACAGGATCGACTGCATCGCATGCCCATAGAGCGCCACGGACAGCCACGCGCAGACGGGAATGACGATGAACAGATAGGCCAGGC
Organism: Azospirillum oleiclasticum; assembly: GCF_013423485.1. Classification (GTDB taxonomy): domain Bacteria; phylum Pseudomonadota; class Alphaproteobacteria; order Azospirillales; family Azospirillaceae; genus Azospirillum; species Azospirillum oleiclasticum. The sequence goes on along the minus strand of NZ_JABFFR010000025.1, from coordinate 80,125 downwards.
TGTTGACCAGCGCCTTGGTTCGCGGCGAGAAGCGCAGATACAGCACATCCACCCGAATGTGCGCGTCCTGCCGCAACGCGAAGGCCATGCCGAGCAGGAAGTTGGCGCCGGTCAGCATATAGCCCAGCTCGTAGGCCCATATGGTCGGCGACCCGAGGACGTAGCGGGCGAACACCTCGTAGCAGGTGCCGATGACCAGCGGGGCGATCAGCCAGCCGCCGACGAGACCGACGGAGCCGGTCAGTCGGTCGATGGCGCGGATGAAGGCGTGCATGGGCGCTCCTGTGCGGCCTTTCGATGGGCCGGCCACCGCCCGGCCCGGCGCGCGGGCGGGCGGGCGGGACGCCGGCGGCGTCGGTGGGACGAACGGTTACTGCACGGCGGTCGGCCGAACCTTGACGTTGCGGTACTGGTTGGCGTTGGCCCAGCGCTTCTCGAACGCACGTTGATCGACCAGCACCTTCTCGAACCACTTGTTCGACTTGGCGACCTCGTCCGCCCACTTGTCGGCGATGTCGCGGGTCTTGTACTGGACCTCCGGATCCAGCTCGATGATCTCGTTGCCCGCTTTGCGGTAGAAGTCGAGCGCCTTGGCGTCCTCCTCACCGATGCGCAGCCAGCTGTCCAGCGTGGTCAGGCGGGCGGCGGTCTCCATCAGCTTCTTGTCCTTGTCGGACAGCTTGGCCCACACGTCCTTGTTGATGACCAGTTCGAACGGGGCGGTCGGCTGATGGACGCCGGGGATGATCAGGTACTTGGCGACCTTGTGGAAACCGGGGGAGATGTCCTCCCACAGGGTGCCCCACTCGGTGGCGTCGATGACGCCGCGCTCCAGCATCGGGAACACGTCGCCACCGGCGGTGGTGACCGGCGCCGCCCCCAGGTCCTTCGCCATGTCGAGCCAGGCGCCGGCCGTGCGCAGCTTCAGGCCCTTGATGTCCTCCAGCGTGCGCACCGGCTTGCGGGAATGCAGGAACACCTCGGCCGTGCGGATGAACAGCGGAATGGAGACGACGCCGAACACCTCGTCGCGGTACTGGCGCTGCATCTCGGCACCGCCGGCCTCGTACAGCCAGTGCAGCATGCGCTCGGAATCGAAGCTGCCGGCGTAGCCGCCGAACAGCACCACCGACGGGTCCTTGCCCCAGTCGTAGCCCATCCAGGTGTGGCCCAGCTCGGCGACGCCGTTCTTCACCGTCTCCGACACTTTCAAGGCGTTGCCCAGCGCGCCGCCGGGGAACACCTGGACCTTGATGCGGCCGTCGGAGAGCTGGTCGATGCGCTCGGCGAAGGCCTTGGCGCCGATGTCCATCAGCGGGCCGCCGGCCCAGCCGGTCGCCATCTTGAACCTGTAGGTGTCGGCGGCGTTCGCCGCGAAGGGCACCGTCATGAAACCGGCAACCGTGGCCGCCATCGCCAGAGCCTTGAGCGTGTTCACGTCTTCCCTCCCTTGGAGTGTTGTGTCGTTTTCTTGGGTACCGGAGCGCCGGTGGTCCCGAACGCCCTTGCTGCGGTTCAGGCGGCCGTCCCGCCGGACAGCCGGCCGGTGAAGGCGTCGTCCACGATCCGCGCGTACGCCTCCCCCGCCGGCTGGATGGGGAAGGCCTTGGTCAGGCGGGTCACGTTGAGACCGTTGCGCACCAGCGCCGGCAGGTCGTCCGCCTTGACGCCGAAGGCGGCCAGCGTGGTGGGGATGCCGACCTCGGCGACCAGCTCGCGGGTGCGCACGACCGCACGGCGGGCCAGCGCCGCCTCGTCGTCGCCACTCTCGCCGGCCATCCGGGCGATCTCCGCGAGTTCCCGCTGCCGGATCGGAAGCAGCTCCTCCATCACATAGGGCAGGAAGACCGCGTTGGTGCTGCCGTGGGTGGCGTGGGTCAGGCCCGCCAGCGCGTAGGCCAGCCCGTGAACGGCGTTCAACCCGGCGCTCGCGTAGGACAGCGACGCGTACAGGCTGGCGTACGCCATGCCCGTGCGGGCCTCGCGGTCGGCTCCGTCCCGATAGGCGGTGCCGAGATGCCGGAAGCACAGCCGGATGCTCTCGGCCGCGAACAGCATCGTCATGTGATTGCGGCCGGAATAGGCGGGATCCGCCTCCCCCTGGCGGTCGAAATGCTCGGAATCCATGGTCAGGTAGGATTCGACGGCATGGGTCAGCGCGTCGAGCCCGGCATCGCCGGTCACCCGCGGCGGACAGGACAGGGTGAGTTCCGGATCGACCACGGCCACCACCGGGCGCAGGTCGTTGGCCAGCACCGCCACCTTGGTATCGCTGTCGCGCTTGATCAGGATGGCGCCGGCGGTGATTTCCGACCCGGTGCCGGAGGTCGTGGGGATGGCGATGAGCGGCAGCGGCTTGCCGGGGATCTTGCCTTCGCCGATGAAGTCCTCCGGCGCGCCGCCGAATTTCAGCGTCAGCGTCAGCACCTTGGCAAGGTCGATGTTGCTGCCGCCGCCGATGGCGATGACGTGGTCGATGCGTTCCAGGTCGCCCCCGGCCGTGACCTGCTCCTGCACACGGACGCAGAGGTCGACGCTCGGGTCCGGCTCCCCCTCCGCCGAGACCGTGGTGCCGATCCCCTGTTCGCCGAGGATCGCCTGGATCTCCGTCACGATCGGGCTGCGCTCGGTGAAGAAGCGGTCGGTGACGATCAACCCGTGCCGGTAGCCCAAGCGGGCGAGCAGCGGCCCGAGATCCCGGCGGACACCGTTTCCGGCCAGGATGCGGGAGGGGGCGCAGTAGAACAGCCGGTCGTTGAGCACGTCGTCCTCAGCCTGATATATCAGCCATACGGTAGACGTATGCTAATCACGTGGCAGGCTTTGCGTCAACGGCTAGCTGTTCGAACCGCCAATAATCGAGACCTCAGCACTCCGTCATTCCGACAGAAGCCGCTGGACCTCCGGGTACGGAATGGCGTTGCCGGCGATGGCCGCGTAGGTGCCCGAATCCCGCAGCTCCCGGGCGATGGCGCGGGTCAGCCCGAGGATGGCGCGCGACGGGCCGGACCCGACGGTGACGCGCGCCACGCCCAGCGCCGCCATCTCCGGAATGGTCGGCATGCCGGGACCGCCCAGCAGGTTCACCGGCAACCCCGCGCCCCCGACAATGGCGGCGATCTCGTCGGCCGACAGGCGACCGGGGACGAACAGGCCATCGGCCCCGGCCTCCCGGTAGGCGCGCAGCCGCTCCATGGTCAGACCCAGGCGCTCCTCGGGCGTACCGACCTGCTGCCAGTACACATCGGTGCGGGCGTTGATGAAGAGCGGTATCGCGGCGGCGTCCGCGGCGGCGCGCACGGCCTTCAGCCGCTCCACCTGCTCGGCCATGGGGCGCAAGCCCTCGGCCAGCCCGTCCTCGATGTTGACGCCCACCGCACCCGCGGCGAGGACGGCGGCGATGGTCTGCGCCACGGCGTCCGGCGTGTCGCCGAACCCCGCCTCCAGATCGGCGCTGACCGGCACGCTCAGCCGCCCCGCGATCAGGGACACGGCGTGCAGCATCATGTCCCGGTCGATCCGCTCCCCGTCCGGCAGCCCGGCGGCAAAGGCGATGCCGGCGCTGGTGGTGGCAACGGCGGGATAGCCCTCCGCCGCGAAGACGACGGCGCTGCCGGCATCCCACGCGTTGGGCAGGATCAGAATCCGGCCGCTGTGATGCAGGTCCCGAAACGCCTGTGCCTTGTCCGCCAGCGCCGTCATGCCGTCATCCTCCCATTCATTCAATGCGTTCGACCACGGACCGGTTGGGACAGAAGCCCGGGCACGCCTCATCCGACCCGGCCGCCAGCCAGCGGTGGCAGGCGTCCGTCCGCGGGCAGGCCCGGCAACGCCCGACGGCGTCCGCCATCTCGGCCAGGATGCCCGTGTCCTCCAGCGACCGCGGACCCGGTCGCCGCCGGGCGACGATGGTCGCCAGGGGAAGGGGCTGCGGACGGCGGGTGACGGCCAGCGCCAGACCGGCCGCGAGCAGGGCGGACGACGCGATGAGGGCGAACACAGGGTCCATGGTCTCTCTCCGTAACGTAACATATCACTCGTATCTCTGACGCGCGAGCGCCGCCTTGATCCGGATCAATCGAGAGCGTTGATGCGGTGGCGACCGGCGGCACGGGAGGTTGTCCGCAGCGGTCACCCCTGGTAGCCTGGGTGACATGCTAAAAATATGTCAGTGGGAGGACAGCATGGCCGACATCCGCCAGGGCACCGTGGAAACGGGTGCCGGACCGATCACCTTCCTGGCCGGCGGCACGCCGGCGCCCGATCGGCCGGCGCTGGTGCTGCTGCACGGGATCCAGGGTTCGGCCTCCGCGTGGCGGGCGGTGATGGAGCCGTTGGCGGAGGATGGTCAGGTGTTCGCGCCGAACCTGCGCGGGCGCGGCGGATCGCACACGCCCGACCGGCTGGAGGATTACACGCCCGCCGGCTTCGCCGCCGACGTCGATGCCTTCGCCGCGACCATCGACGGCCCGTTCGTTCTCGTCGGCTGGAGCATGGGCGTGCTGGTGGCGCTGGAGTATGTGGCGCGGTACGGCACCGACCGGCTGGCCGGGCTGGGTCTGGTCGGCGGGTCCGCCCACCCCGGCGGCGACTGCCACTGGTTCCGCGGCGAGACGCCCGACGCGATCGCCACGGAGGCCGCCGCACGGGCGAAGGCGCTGAACCTGACGGAGACCGCCACTCCCTTCGCCGTCGCCGGATCCTGGCTGGCCGCCCGCGCGGCCGATCACCGGGCGACGCTGGCTCGGGTCGATGTGCCGACGCTGGTGCTGCACGGCACCGACGACGACCAGTGCCCGCTGTCGCACGGCCGCGTCATCGCCGACGGGATCGCCGGCGCGGAGCTGGCGGTATGGCCGGGCTGCGGCCACAACCCGATGGCGCATGACCCGGCCGGTGTCGCCGTGGCGCTGGGCACCCTGCGCGGCCGTGCGTAGGGCACAAAAAATCCGCCGGTCCCCGTGGGGGCCGGCGGCAAGGCAGGCAAGGAAATGTGCGGCGATGGGCGGGTCAGGCGGCCGAGGCGACGCGACTGTTGCCGTCCTTCCGCCCGACCGGGGTGCGCGAGGTGCGGCGCATGTCGGTGCGGACGTAGCGGGTGTCGTAGCCGTTGAACAGATGACCCAGCAGACCGCGGTTCAGGTCCGAGGTGCCGAAGAACCAGTCGGCGATCGGGAAGGTCAGGTTCATGTTCCTTTCCATCATGATCGACTGGTCATGGTGGGCCGTGTGGTGCCGCCGGATCGTGTTGACGAAGGGGCAGTTCCGCACGAACCAGTTGTCCTCGACATGGCAGCAGAAATGCATGAACTCGTAGATCAGGTACATGCCGGTCGTCGTGCTCATCAGCAGCCAGCCGACATTCGGCGAAATGAGCCAGCCCAGAGCCAGCGCGCCGGGGATCGACATCAGGATGAAGACGACCAGGGCGTAGGGCGGGAAGAAGGTGACGCGCCAGTCGAACTGGTCGGCGAAGCGCATCTCCTTCTCCGTGAAGAACTGGTGGTGCATCAGGGTGTGGCGCGTGTAGACCGCGCGCATGCCCTTGTTGGCCTGCGGCCGGTGCATGATCTGCGCGTGCAGGAACCATTCGAAGAAGTTGCAGATCAGGAAGACCACCGGGATCGTCGCCCATTCCCACCACACGACATCCCGGATGTTCGAGACGTAGACGTACATGGCGGTCAGGCCGATCGTGTAGATCACCGCGACGTGGAGCCAGCCGTTGTACCAGCCGGCGATCCGCTCGCGATACTGATGACGGTAAGTGCGCTGCCGATCGGTCATCGGCGATTGGACGAGTTCCATCGGGTCGTCTCCTCCCGCACCCCTGCGGGGCGGCGTTGTCCGTGTCTGATATATCATCCGTACATCAGTTGGCCGCCGGCGTCAATGCCTGATCGCGACCATCCGCCTTACGGACAGTTCCGCGGTCAGGCGTGCGCGCCGATGTTGGCCAGGGCCGAGTCGATGTCGGCGCTCGTCATCTCCCACTCGTTCTGGAAGTTGGCGACGATGGCACGCATGAAGGCGTCGTGGTCCCGCAGCGCGCGCTGCCCGTCGCCGTAATGGTCGGCCAGCAGAGCCAGAGCGAGCTGGGCGGGTGCCGCCCCCTCGTAGCTCCATTCGAAGCCCTCGCCGCACAGCCGCTTCACGTCGAAGCGGGGGTCGAGCGGCACACCGTCGACGGTGACGAGGACGCCGTCGATGGTGCGGTCGCCGCGGTACTGTTTCATGGATCCTCCCGGTTTCGCTCTTGTCTGATATATCTATCATATGTCATTTTGGGTCTCAATGGAACGCCGCACGCGCGGGGAGGACCTTTTGGACTGGAACGAACTCACGGCCCTGCTGCCGGTCGCCGCCGCTTTCCTGATGGCAATGGCGGCGGGCGTGCAGCTTGCCGGCTTCTTCCCGGCGGAACACCGGCCCGATCCCCTGGCCGGCCCGGCGGGCGGGCTTCTGGTGGCGGTGCTGGCGACCAGTGTGGTCCTGCTGCTGGTGACGGCGGTGTGGGTGGCGGCGCAGCGCGTGGCCTGGCCCGCCATCATCATCACCGCCGGGCTGGCGGTGCTGGCCGGCCCGCAGCTTTTCCAGGCGGTGCCGCCCCGGATCCGCGACAGCGTGCCGGGCGTGGTGCTCTCCGCCCTCGCCAACACCGGGCTGGCGGCCCTGCTCGTTTCGGCGCTGTCAGCCCCGGTCACCTAGACCATTCGACGATTCAATCCGAGGAGACGCGCAATGCCCCCACTGATCAAGGCCGTGATTTCGATTTTTGTCGCCGCCGTGGCGGTCGGCTTCACGCTCTACCGCGACACCCTGGGCGGCGGCACACCGGTGTGGGTGGTCCCGCTTCTGGCGGTCTTCATGATCGGTGCGATGTGGCTGTTCCCGGAGGCCAAGAAGCTGCCCGCCGACGCCGGCGGACGTGGGCCTATCCGCACCTGAAATCGCGCTGCGCTGACCGGGATCGCCCGGTCAGCCGCCCGGCGCGATCAGCCGCCCAGGCCCGCCAGCATCGGCCCCACCAGCGGCGCGCCGACGGTCGCCCCCAGGGCGAAGCCAACCACCAGCCCGACGATGGCTGCGGCGATGGCAAGGCCGAATCGCGGCCGGGTGCCGGCTGTGGCCGCCTGAGCGCCGCCCGTAGGGGTGCCGTCGTCACCCTCCTCCCCCGGTGATGCGGCGCGCCGCGCGGTGTAGGAGGAATCGGTCTCGTCGTGCCAGGCCTGGATGCGGTCGAGCGCGGGCTTGAGCTGCTCCTCCGTCGCAGCGGTGCCGCGGCCATGGATGATCTCGTGCGCCAGCGCCAGGAAACGCGACGCGGTGCGGCCGGTGGGGCTGAAGATCGCGGCCGGCATGCGCCGGTAGGTCGCCTTCACCACATCGACGTCGTAGGGCACGACCGTCTTGAACATCAGCTCCGCGTATTCGGCGCGGAGCTGGGTCAGCGAATCGCGACCGACCTCGTCGTTGGAAACCGACAGCATCAGCACGCCGGCCACGCTCAGGTTCGGGTTCAGCCCCTTCTGGATGTGATCGACCACCGACAGGGTCCGCCGCAGCCCGTCCAGCGCGTAGCGGCCGGGGAAGACCGGCAGCACCAGCCGGTCGGACGCCGCGAGAGCGCCCGCCGCCAGATGGCCCAGGGCCGGCGGGCAGTCGATGACCACGTAATCCGGCGGGTTTGTCGAGAAATGCAGAGCCTTGCGCAGTCCCCTCTGCGACCCGCCACGCGAATCCAGCGCATGCTCCATGGAATAGAGCTTGCGCGCACCGACGATCATCGACAGCCCGGCGAAGTTGGTCGGGGTGATGGCGTCCTCGACGAAGGTGTCCTTGTTGAGCAGGTCGTGGATGCCGACCTTGGCGCGCTCCTTCAGCAGGAAGTTGCTGGTGGCGCTGCTCTGCGGATCGAAATCGATCAGCACGACGCTCTTGCCCATGGCGGCGAGCGCCAGGGCGAGGTTGACCGAGGTCGTGGTCTTTCCGACGCCGCCCTTCTGGTTGTACACGGACAGGATCGTCGGCTGCCGCGCTTCGGGCGTGTCGAAAACGTCGTCGTGGCTGGTCATGCCCGCGTTCTGCCTCGTCGTTGCACGGCACTATTAACACCGGATCCGGCCGGTGTCTCCCCGGACCGTGCCCGTCGTCCTCATGCGCCGAAACGCGCGACCACCACCGTGGTGTTGTCCACACCCCCCTGCTCGTTGGCGAGTTGGATCAGCCGCCCGCACAGGCTGTCGGCATCGGCGCCGGGCTGGCCCAGCACCTCCGCGATGGTCGGATCGGTGACCATGCCGGTCAGCCCGTCCGAACACAGCATGTAGGTGTCGCCCGGCTCCAGCGCGTGGACGGTGATCTCCGGCTCCATGAGCTCGGTGGTGCCGAGCGCGCGGACGATGATGTTCTTCTGCGGCGCCTGCCCCTGCCCGCCGTTGTCCAGCCAGATCTGGTACAGGCTGTGGTCGCGGGTGAGCTGGCGCAGGCCGCCGCCGCGCAGCCGGTACAGGCGGCTGTCGCCGGCGTGGAACACCACCAGCTTGTCGGTGCCGGCCACGCGCAGGCAGCCGACCACGGTCGTTCCCATGCCGCGCCCCTCGGCGAATCCACGCTCCTGGTTCAGGCCGACGATGCGCCGGTTGGCGTCGCGCACCGCCACGCGCACCGCGGCGATGGCAAGCTGGAGCCCCGGATCCACGGCCGTCGGACCCGACAGGGTCCGCTCGGTGTCGTCGCTCACCGAGTCGATGGCACCGGCCAGTGCCTGCGGATCGGCGTTGGCGATGCTGTCGGCGATGGTGGTGGCGGCGGTCCGGCTGGCGATGTCGCCACCGGCGTGGCCGCCCATGCCGTCGCAGACGACCACCAGGCCGGCCTGCGGCACCAGCGCGAAATTGTCCTCGTTGCGCGACCGCACCCGCCCCACGTCGGTCCGGCCGGCGGCGATCATGTCGGAAGCGGGTGATGGCGGCATGGCGGCGGATCCACGGGCGGCACGGCCCCCGGCGGGGCCTCGGGCTCGGAATAATGGCAAAAGCACGGGGAAAGATACAGCCATGTTTCGGGGCACCTGGGCCGCCGGATTCAGGCCGCCCGCTGGACGTACAGCATGCTGTCGAAGAGATAACCGCTGTGGTGGGCCAGCGTCATCGGCGCGTCCGGGCGCAGTCCGTGCAGGAAGGCCGGGATCTCCGCCAGATCCTCGATGCGGTGGTAGACGGCGATCGCGAGCGCCGGCCGTCCCTCGGCGATGGTGCGGGCGGCCCCGCGGAGCGCCGGCAGCTCCGCCCCCTCGATGTCCATCTTGATCAGCGTCGGCCGCAGCTCCGGCCATTCGTCGAGCGCCACCACCTCCACCTCGCCGCCGCCGTCGGCGTCGATGCGGCTGCCGTGGCCGCCGGACGCGTCGAAACGCAGGCGCCCGCTCTCTGACCAAAGGCCGAACCGGTGCGCCTGCGCGCGCGGAATCCCGGCGATCGCCGCGGACAGCCGGACGTGGTTGCCGGGGTCCGGCTCGAAGGCGTGGATGGCCGCGTGGCGGTTGCCGGAAGCGGCGGCGAAGACACGCGCCGTGTCGCCGTCGAAGGCCCCGGCATCGACCACCACGGCACCCTCCCCCACCGCGCACGGGCCGCCGGTGTGGAAGGCGCGGTCGGCCGGGGTTCGCACCGCCTCGACCCAGCGCGGGTCCCAGCCCATGCGGAAGAGCAGCACCGACGCAAGCACCGCCCGACTGCCGTCGTCGAACGGCAGGCGACCACCCGCCGTGGTGTCCAACACACGCAGGATGGTGTCGGGATGCCCCTGCCGCAGCCAGTCGGACGGTTCGTCGGGCGCGAGCAGGCCGGCGCGCAGCATCGCCTGGGGCAGCGACAACACCGGCAGCCCGAGACCGGTCGCCAGCCCGCGGAAATGCCGGAACCCGACGTCGCCGAAGGCGCAGACGACGGCCAGGAGGCCGGGGTGCCGGCGGGCGAGATCCGGCAGATCCGCGTCGCCGCCGACGCGGTGACCATCGACCACCCGCCCGGCCGCCCCGTTGTCGATGAGCCCGACCACGGTGAGCCGCTGGAGCGCGTGGCGGACGAAACGGTCGGCGATCAGCGACCGGAAGCCCAGCAGCACCAGCGGCCGCCCTTGCGGGTCGACACCGCGCGACTCGGACTCCTCGATGCAGCCGAAATCACCGGTGCGCCGATACGCGTCGGCGCGCCGGTGCAGTTCACGCTCCGGATCGGGTGCGACCGCGGTGGACAATTCGGTCAAACGACGATGTTGAGATTCTGGCCGCGGGTTTCGGTCGTGTTGCCACCGCCCGCACCCTGCAGCAGGGTCGTGACCGTCTGCTGCTCCTGCCGGGCCGTCTGGTTGAGCGCCTTGATCCCGAAGTCTGCCTGCGTCTGACCCTGGCGGATGCCGAGAGCCGCGCCGGCCATCGACGACGTCACGCTGTCGATCATCGGAGGACTTCCTTACCTTCGGTTACACCAGAAGGTTTACACCGGATTGGGACGTTCCGCCAGCCCCCGTCCGACCGGCGGCAACCACCGGAGACACCGGGAACCCGTCGTTCCCACCAGTCGCACCCGTGACGGTGGACCCGCCAGCCGCTTTCGCCACTTTCGGTGCGAACTGGTCGCCACTGTCCGCACCGGAACCACCCACGAGCAGTCGCAGTTCGGAGAGTTCCTTGCGTCGGTCCGACGCCTGTTGCTCCTTGTACTGCTTCAGCGCGGCCTCGGAGGGGATCTGCTCGATCGTCTTGCCGGTCTCCGGATCACGGTACAGCATGACGAGCCGCGACGCGTCGGCTTCGTAGGAGAAGGCGATGACCGGAAAACGTTGGAAGACCGAGCGGTCCTGCTCCGCCGCGGACGGAGTCCCAGAGCCGGCCCCCTCGTCAACGGTTTGACCGTTGCGGGCCGTCATGAAGGCAGGCGCCGACGGCGCCGCCGAGATGGCGGATGCCACGTTCATGACAGGACACGTCTGCTGGTTCCAATCACCTTAGAAGATACATCAAAATCACAGCATCGTAAAGAGATTCTTCACTTCTTAAGCACCCACTTTCGGAGGAAGAATGCCTCAGCGACACGCCAATAGCTGTACCCCCATTGATTGCAGGGATTACAAGGTCCGGACCGGAATCGGTCACTGCCCGTTTTCCAGTCAGTCCTTCCACATATAAAAGCCCTGCCGACCACGGAAATGATCGTGAATGACCACTATGCTGCATAAGCTCTGGGACCGGATCATCTATCGCGACCCGCGTTTCTACGCGGCCTTTCCTTCGGTGGCGACGCTGGCGGATGGCTCGGTCGTCGTGGCGTTCCGCCGGGCGCGGGATCATCGCTGGCTGCACGGCCATCGCCCGCCAGCCGGACACGAGGATTTCGGCAGCGTCGATCATCTCGACGTCCGGTCCCACCTCGCCCTGCAGCGCCTTTCCGACGATATGGAGCCGCTGGGCGAGCCGTCGATGCTGCCCCCGGATCCGGAGGCCGCCGACCAGGACGCCAGCCTGCTGGTGCTGCGCGACGGGCGGCTGATCGTCGCAGGTTTCTGCTGGTACCCGGTGTCGGCCGCCCATGTCGGCACGCTGCGGGCCATGGGGGTCGGTCTGGCCGGCAGCCCGGAGCGGACCGGCTGCCAGTTCATCTTCTGGGGCGGCTACACCCGCGTGTCGGCGGACGGCGGGCGGAGCTGGTCACCGCACCGCTTCCTTCCGGTGGTGCCGGACCTGCCCGACCTCGTGCCCGAGCTCCGCCCCTATCTGGGCGGGCCGGTGCGCGGGCGGATGGTGGAAGCGTCCGACGGCACCATCCACCTCGCCAGTTACGCGGTGCGACCGGAGGGCGGGCGTCACGTGGCGCTGCACCACGCCTCGACCGACGGCGGAGACAGCTGGACGTACCGCGGCGTCATCGCGGAGGACAAGGACGGCGCCGCGGGCTTCTGCGAGCCCGCGCTCCAGTGCCTGGCGGACGGCCGACTCGTCGCCTTCCACCGCACGTTCGGACTGGAGGACCGGCTGGCGACCTCCATCTCCCACGACGGCGGGCGGAGCTGGGAGCGTTGGACCGTGCACGGCGTGGTCGGTCATCCCACCGACGCCTGCGCGCTGCCCGATGGCCGTGTTCTCCTCGTCTACGGCTACCGCCACGCCCCCTACGGCGTGCGCGCGCGGCTGTGGAACCCCGAGCGCCAGTCCATCGACGAGACGGAGGAGTTCATCATCCGCGACGACGCGCCCTCGCCCGACGTCGGCTATCCCTGGGCGTCGGTCACCCCGGACGGCCGCATCCTCGTCGTCTATTACATCGCCGACGGGCGCGGCATCCGGCATGTGGAGGCCAGTCTGCTGGCCCTCACGCCCTGACCGCCATGACCACCAGCCCCGTCACATCCTCCCCGCATTCCCGGCGGAGCGCGCCATGGCCGACGGTGACCGCGGTGAAGCCGGACGCCTCCAGGGTGGCGCGCACGTAGGGTTCCTCGTGCGCGTAGCGGCCGTGCGGCATCAGCGCCCAGCCACCGGCGGAACCGCCGGCCAGCCGCTCCACCGTGAAGGCGAGCCGCCCGCCGGGACGCAGGGCGGCGGCGAAGGCCGGCAGGATCGCGTCGAGCGCACCGAAATAGCAGAGCACGTCGGCGGAGACGATCAGGTCGAAGCCGCCGGGATGGGCCCTGGCGAACGCCTCCAGCTCCGCCTCCTCCAGCCGGTCGTAGAGTCCGCGGGCCGCGGCCTTGTCCAGCATGCCGGCGGACAGGTCGACACCGGTGAGGCTGCGGGCGTAGGGGCGCAGGTGCGGGCCGCACAGGCCGGTGCCGCAGCCGGCGTCCAGCACGTCCAGACCCGCCGACGGCGCCACGACAGCCGCCACCGCCTCCGCCAGAAGTGCGGGGGCGCGGTAGCCGATGGCGGCCAGCTTCGTGTCGAACTCCCCGGCGAAGGCGTCGAAGAGCTGCTTGACGTAGGTGTCGGAGGCGCGTGGATCGCCCGCCTCCCCCGCAAGCGCGGCGGCGGTGTGACGGGCGAGCGGCTGGTCGGGGTGGTCGCGGCGCCAGAGCAGCGCGTGGCGCAGCGCCGCCTCACCCTCGCCCACCGCGCGCATCGCCTGCAGGGTGGCGCGCAGGTTGTCCTGCGCCCGGGTCCACCCGGGCGCCAGGGTGATCGACCGACGGTAGCCCGCCACGGCCGAATCCCAACGCCCGAAGCCGCTATGGAGGTTGGCGAGGTTGTTGTAGGCCATGACATAATCCGGCGCCCGGACCAGACAGCGGTGGAACGCCCGCACCGCCTCGTCGTACCGCCCGGCCTCCTTCAGGGCGCTCGCGCGGTTGTAATGGACGCTCGGATGGTCGAGGCCGATGCCGAGCGCCATCTCGAACGCCGCCAGCGCGTCGTCGCACCGGCCCTGCGCCAGCAGCACGTTGCCCAGATTGTTGTGCCCCTCCGCATGGCCGGGCCGGATGCCGAGGAGTTGGCGGTACAGCGCCTCCGCCCGTTCCAGGTCGCCGTCGGCGGCCGCCCGGTTCGCGCGGTCGTAGATGTGGTCGGGGTGGCCCGCGCTTGGCGCAATGCGAATGCGGGGAAGCGACATGTCGGCTGGATTCCGTGGGGGAGGTTATTGGATCTTTACGGCGTGGGTAAGATCATGACACTCCCAACTCGGCGGGCGCAACGGCCGAGCATGGCGGAGCAGTGACGATGCAGAAGACCAGACGCGGACCGGCTCCGCCCGGGGGTGGACAGGCCCTCACCACCGCGGTGGCCCACCATCAGACCGGCCGTCTGGCGGAGGCCGAGGCCGGCTACCGCGCCGTGCTGAGGACACAGCCCAACCATCCCGACGCCCTGCACCTGCTGGGCGTGCTGGCCATCCAGTCCGGAAAGCCGGCCGTCGCCGTCGACCTGATCCGCAAGGCGATCGCGCGCAATGGGCGGGCGGCGGCCTACCACGACAATCTCGGCAGCGCGCTGGCCGCGGGCGGCAATCACAAGGACGCCGCCAACGCCCACGCGCAGGCGCTCCGCCTCCAACCGGATTTCGCGCAGGCCCGCTTCAACCTGGGCAACGCCCTACAGGCCATGGGATCGTCGGGGCGGGCCGCCGCCGCGCTGGCCGGCGCGCTGGCGCTGCGCCCGGATTACGGCAAGGCGTGGTACAATCACGGCAACGCCCTGCGCGCCCTGGGACGGACGGAGGCGGCCGTCGCCGCCTACCGGCACGCGACCGCGCTGCTGCCCGACCTGGCGGAGGCCCACAACAACCTCGGCGACGCGCTGGCCGCCCTGGGGCGGCTCGACGACGCGGTCGCCGAGCACCGCACCGTCATCCGCCTGCGCCCCGACGACGCCAACGCGTTCTACAATCTGGGGGCCGTCCTTCAGCAACGCGGCGCCTTCGAGGAGGCGGAGATCGCCTACCGGGAGGCGGTGCGGCGATCGCCCGGCCATGTCGGGGCGCTGAACAATCTGGGCAGCGTCCTCAAGCGGCTGGGGCTTCCCGCCCAGGCGGAGCTCTGCCACCGCGAGGCGCTGCGCCTGCGCCCCGATTTCGTGGAGGCGCTGTACAATCTCGGCAACGCGCTGCACCGCCAGGGCCGGTTCGATGAAGCCATGGCCTGTTACGAGCAGGTGCTGGAGCGCAAGCCCGACCTCGCCACCGCCAGCCACAATCTGGCGCTGCTGTCGCTGTTGCACGGCGATCTGGCGCGGGGCTGGTACGGGTACGAGAGACGCTTCGCGGCGGGCGAGGCCATCCCCGACCGGCAGCCGCCCCTGCCGCGCTGGCAGGGGGAGCCGCTGGCCGGGCGGCGCCTGCTGGTGTGGCGGGAGCAAGGCGTGGGCGACGAGATGATGTTCGCCTCCAGCTACGGCGAACTGCTGAGGGTCGCCGACGGGCCGGTGACGATCGAGACGGACCGCCGGCTGGTGTCACTGTTCGCCCGCTCCTTCCCTGCCGCCACGGTTCGGGCGGAAACGCTGGACGAGACGGGCCGCGAGACCGTGGAGCCACCGGATGCGGCCCTGCATGTTCCCGCCGGCTCCCTGCCCGGCATGGTGCGCCCGGCCCTGGCGTCCTTCCCGCCGGCAGCGCCCTGGCTGGTGCCCGATCCGGAGCGTCTGGCGGTGTGGAAGGCACGGGTGGCGGCGCTCGGCCCCGGCCTGACGGTGGGCATCTGCTGGCGGAGCCAGCTGATCACCGAGGAGCGCCGGGCATCCTACACCACGCTCGACCAATGGCTGCCGGTCCTGTCGGTTCCCGGCATCCGGTTCGTCACCCTGCAGTACGGTGATGTCGAGGCCGAGATCCGCGCGGTGGAGGAGCGGACGGGTGTCGCGCTGCATCGCTGGGGCGACCTCGACCTCAAGGACGATTTCGAGAATGTGGCCGCCCTCGTCGGCAATCTGGACCTCGTGGTGACCGTCGCAACCTCGGTCGGCGAGCTGGCCGGGGCGCTTGGTGTGCCGGTGTGGCGGTTCGGCGGCACCGGCGACTGGTCGGTGCTCGGCACCGGCTGCCGGCCCTGGTACCCGTCGATGCGTCTGTTCCATGCCGCTGCCGGGGAGGATCTGGATGGCGTGCTCGGCCGGATCGCGGTGGCGTTGCGCCGCATCACCCCGGCGCTTCCGGCAGCGGCCCGCCCGCCGGCACCACGTCCCGCCGATCCCAAGGTGACCGATCCCAAGGTGACCGATCCCAAGGCCGCCGATGCCTGGATCAACCGCGGCGTCCAGGCCCACCGCGCCGGCCGGATCGCGGAGGCCGAGACCGCCTACCGCGCCGCGCTCGACGCCGTTCCCGACCATCCCGATGCCCTGCATCTGCTGGGCTTGACGGCGCACCAGACCGGGCAACACAGCGACGCGCTGGGGCTGATCCGGCGGTCGCTGGCGCAGGACCCCGATTTCCCGCAGGCGCGCAACAATCTGGGGCTGGTGCTCGATGCGCTTGGCCGGCACGCGGAGGCCGGGCGACAGTTCGCGGCGGCGATCACGTTGCGGCCGGACTTCCCCGAAGCGCTCAGTCACCTCGGCCTGACGGAACAGAAGGCACGCCGTTTCGACATGGCGGAGCGGTGGCACCGCCGTGCCGTACGTCTCCAGCCGGCCAACGGCCGGTTCCGCACCAACCTTGGTGCGGCCATCGAGATGTCGGGCCGCTTCGCGGAGGCCGAGACCGCCTACCGCCGCTCCGCGGTGCTGCTGCCCGACCTGCCCGACGGCGTGAACAATCTGGGCACCATGGCGCGCGCGCTCGGGCGGTTCGACGACGCCAAACGCTGGCTGCGTCGGGCGCTCCGCCTCGATCCGGCCTTCGCTCTGGCTGCCTGGAACCTGGGCCTGCTGCGGCTGGCGGACGGCGACATGGTGGAGGGTTGGGCCGGCTACGAGCGCCGCTTCTCCGCCCCGCAGCTGCAACGCGGGCGTACGCTGCCGATCCCGGTCTGGCGCGGCGAGCCGCTGGCGGGACGGCGGCTGCTGGTCTGGAACGAGCAGGGGGTGGGCGACGAGATCCTGTTCGCCTCCTGCATCGGCGATCTGCGGTCCCTGGACGGCACGGTGGTCGTAGAGTGCGACCGGCGTCTGGTGCCGCTCTTCGCACGCGCCTTCCCCTGGGCCGAGGTGCGGGCCGAGGTGCGGGCCGAGGCGCCGGAGTGCGCGGACTGTGCGCTTCAGATCGCCGCCGGCTCGCTGCCGCCGCTGGTCCGGCCACGGCTGAGCGGATTCCCGCACCGTTCGGGCTTTTTGACACCAGAGCCGTCGCTGGCCGTCTTGTGGCGGGAGCGGGTGGCGGCACTCGGGCCGGGGCTGAAGGTCGGCATCGCCTGGAAGAGCCAGGTGGTGGACGCACACCGTGCGGCCGCGTACACGACCTTGGAAGCCTTCGCACCCGTCGGGCGTACGCCCGGTGTGGTGGCGGTCAACCTGCAATACGGCGCCTCGGAAGCGGATATGGCGGCGGCCGAACGGGCGCTGGGAGCCCGCATCCATCGCTGGCCGGACCTCGACCTGAAGGATGATTTCGAATCGGTGGCGGCGCTGACCGCCGCCCTCGACCTCGCGATCGTGCCGGCGACCGCCGCCGGAGAACTGGCCGGCGCGCTTGGCGTGCCGGTCTGGCGCCTTGGCGGTTCGGACTGGACTTGGCTGGGAGCGAGGGTCCGGCCATGGTACCCGTCCATGCGGCTGTGGGCGCCGTCACCCGGTGAGACGATGATGGATGTCGTCGGCAGGACCGCCAGGGAACTGCGGCATCAGCTTGATCGCGCGGCCGGGTAGGCTGGCCCGTCAGCCCCTCGCGAGGCTCCGCAGCGTGACCGCGATGCGCGCGAGTACGGCGGCCAGCGTCTCGCCCGGACCGGGGTGGAAGAGTCGCATCGCGGGGTACCATGGTCGCACGGCCGTGCCCAGCGCCGTCCAGTCGCCGGTTACGCCGAAACGCCAGGTGGGTGTGCCGACGGCCGCCGCCAGTTCCCCAACCGACACCGCCGGCGCGATCACCAGATCCAACGCACGCAGAAACGCCGCCGTACCGTCCAGATCGTTCCTCTGGTCCAGGCCGGGCCATTGATGAATGGACGCGCCATATGCCCGTTCCACCTCGGCGATCTCGGCGCGTGCGTCGTCGTACTGCGCGTTCACCAGCACCAGACCGGGTACGGCGAAGACGGGCGCCCAGTCGCGCAAGCTGGTGTATTCGTGCAGGCGGTCTCCGGTCAGCAGACCGCTGCGCCAGCAGATGCCGACCTTGAGTCCGGCGCCGAGCGCATCGAGTCTCTCCCGCCAGAGACGTACGGCAACGGGATCGGGGACCAGCCAGCCCCCTTCCCGCGGAAAGGCCGCCAGAAAGGGCCGGAACCGGCCCGGCAGGGAACCCGCGGCGATGTGGGCGTCGCAGTCCTGCCCCACGCCGACGATGGCGGTGGGGAAGGAACGGCGGAGGAGCGGCGCCAACCGTGGGTCGAAGTCCAGGATGACCCGGCCGGCCCGTGCGATCAAGTCCGGCAGGCAGGAGGAGAACAGGATCTCGTCCCCGACCCCCTGCTCCCCCCACACCAGGATCCGGCGTCCGGCCGGATCGTCCCCGGTCCACGCCGGGCGGTCGATCCGCCGCGCGGCACCGCTCAGGGCGCGGGCGCGGAAGCGATGATCGTAGCCATCCCAACCCGAACGCAACCGCCCGGCCGCAAGGTCGAGGACACCGCCGTTGAAGCGAGCCGCGGCGAGCCCGGAATCCAGCGCCAGCGCGCGCGCCGTCCAGCGCGCGGCACCCCCGATGTCGCCGGTCTCCCGCAGGACCAGGCCGAAATTGGCGGTGGCGTCCGCCATCGCCGGCGCGAGCGCCAGGGTCGTGCGCAGTGCGGCCCGCGCCTCCTCGCGCCGTCCCTGGCGGCGCAGCGCCATGCCAAGGTTGAGGCGGGCCGTGGCGAGCCATGGCGCGATGACCAGAGCCTGCCGGTGGCTGGCCTCCGCCTCCGCAGCGCGGCCGAGGCGGAGCAGGACCACACCGAGGTTGTCGTGGACGGCGGCGGCGGCGACGTCGATCAGCAGCGACCGGCGGTGCGCCCGTTCCGCGTCGGCGCTGCGGCCGAGGGCATCCAGCGCGTTGCCGAGATTGGTGAGCGCCGCAGCGTTCGCCGGCTGCAAGGCAAGCGCGCGCCGGAAGGAGGCCGCCGCGTCACCGGGGCGGTCGAGTGCCGCGAGCACACTGCCATGGGTGACCTGCGCCGCAGCGTAGCCGGGGCTGCGCCGCAACGCATCCGTGACGCGGGGGAGCGCCGCCGCGTCGTCGCCGTTTTCATGGGCGAGCAGCCCGGACAGGTGCAGGGCCACCGGATTGCCGGGGTCCTGCTCCAGAACCCGTGCATAGAAGCTCGCGGCCTCCGTCGCTCGCCCGCTGCGGTGGTGTCGCACGGCCTCCTCCAGCAGCGTGGCCGGTGTTTCCGACACGGCCGGCGGTCGGAGCCGCCGAAGCTCGTCCGCGATGCGGCGGGGAAGGTCGGCGAGCGATTCCCCTGACCCTGGCGCGAACTGCCGCATGCCGGGAAACCAGGGCCGCACCGTGGTGCCGAGCCACGTCCAGTCCCGGCCGCCGACGCGCCATACCGGCACCCCCAGCGCACCCGCCAGTTCGGAAACCGACAAGGCCGGGGAAATGACCAGGTCGAGGTTGGCGATAAGCGCGGCCACACCCTCGAAATCGTTCTTCAGGTCGAGATCCGGCCATCGATGGACGGCGACCCCGAAGCGCGCCTCCGCATCGCGCAGTTCATCGTCGACGGGGCCGTATTGCAAGTTCACGACGACGATGCCCGGCACCGCGAAGACGGGGCCCCAGTGGTCGAGCGGAACGTAGGAGTCGCGCCGCCGCGCCGTCATCACCTGGCTGCGCCACGCGATGCCCACCCGCAGCCCGGCGCCCATTGCCGCCAAGCGCTCCCGCCAGGCCTGGACGCGCAGGGGGTGCGGCACCAGCCAGGACGAGCGGTCGGGAAAGCGCGCGAGGTCGGCGCGCAGGTAACGCGGCAGCGAGCCGGCGGGGACATGCAGGTCGGCGTCGCGCGGGTCGGCGGTTTCCGCGCGTACGGTAGCGGCGGGAAAGGAGCGCTGGAACAGGGAGGTGAGCCGCCGATCGCACTCGATGATCACCTGCCGCGCGCGGCCGATCAGGTCGGGGTAGCAGGAAGCCAGCAGGATCTCGTCGCCCACCCCCTGCTCGCGCCAGACCAGCAGGCGGGCGCCCGCGATGTTCTCGCCGCGCCAGGGCCGGGCGGCCGGGCGGCGTGCCTGCCCCTGGAACTGGGGCGTGCCGAAGCGCCAGTCATGCTCCGTCCAACCACGCCGCAGGTCGCCATGGCGCAGCAGGAGCAGGGAGAGGTTGTAACGGGCCTGCGCGAAGCGCGGATCGATGGCGACAGCCTCGTCGTACGCCTGCGCCGCCTCTTGCGGATGCCCAAGACGGTCGAGGGTCTGGGCGAGGTTCGACCATGCCTGGACGAGCCGCCGGTCGAGCGCCAGCGCCCGGCGGTGGCAATCCTCCGCTTCCGCGAGGCGCCCGGCGCCCTCCTCCGCATTGCCGAGCGCTGTCCACAGGGCCGCGAGCCGATCGTCGCACGCGAGGGCCCGGCGGATGGTGGCGGCGGCCTCAGCAAAGCGCTCGAGTTCCAGAAGCGCGTTGCCCAAATTGCCGAGCGCGTCCGCCGCCGCCGGATCGAGAAGTACGGCCGCGCGGCGGTGCGGCACGGACTCCGCCACGCGGCCGCGGGCGGCCAGCAGCGCCGCCCGCTGCGCGTGAAGCGCGGCGGACGCGGGATCAAGGCGAAGAGCTCGTGCGATCGTATCCGCTGCCGGCCGGCTCAACGCCGTTCGCGCCGCGCCGAGCGCCGCCCAGGCCGCAGAGTTGGCGGGGTCGGCGGCCACCGCACGGGCCAATTGGCGGGCGGCCTCCCCCTCCTCGCCCCGGCGGCGGAGCAGGATGCCGAGCAGATGCAGGCCGCGCGCATCGGCGGGATCGAGGTCCAACGCGGTGCGGCAGAGACGCTCCGCCTCCTCCCGGTCGCCGGCGCGGTACCTGGCAACCGCCAGCTCCACGGTCTGCGACGCGTTGGGGGCTGGTGCGGCGCCATGGCGGGCCTCCGCCAGCAGGTGGCGCAGCTCCATGGCGATTCGGCGTGGCAGATCGGCCAGCGCCTCCCCAGCCCGAGGCGCGAAGAGCCGCATGGTCGGGTACCACGGGCGTACGCCGGTGCCGAGCCACGTCCAGTCCATCGCGCCCAGCCGCCAGACCGGCACGCCGAGCGCACCGGCCAGCTCTCCGATCGACGTCGCCGGCGTGATGACGAGATCGAGCCCGGACATCAGCGCCGCGGTGCCCTCGAAATCGTCGTGAAGATCCAGGTCGGGCCAGCGGTGCAGGGTCACGCCGAAACGGCGACCCGCTTCCGCGACTTCCGCGGCGCAGTCGTCGTATTGCAGGACGACAAGGTGTATGCCCGGTAGCGCGAACAGCGGTTCCCAGTCGGCCATGGTCGTGTACGCGTCCCGCCGCTCCGTGGTCATGAGCTGGCTGCGCCAGCACAGTCCAACGCGCAGCCCCGGCCCGAGCGCCCGCAGCCGTGCCTCCCACACAGCCACCGTCTCCGGATCGGGCCGCAGCCAGCGTGACCGGGGCGGAAAACGGGACAGGGACGGGCGGAAGCGGCACGGCAGGTCTCCCAACGCGGCGTGCGCGTCGACCGTGCCGGGGCGCATGGTTTCCCGTCCACCCTCGTCCACCGATTCGGCGCGCACCTCGGCGTTCGGGAAGGAGCGGGCGAAGAGCGGCACCAACCGGCGGTCGCATTCCAGGATGACCCGCCCGGCACGGCCCAAAAGATCCGGAAGGCAGGAGGCGTACAGGAGCTCGTCTCCGATGCCCTGCTCGCGCCACACCAGCAGCGCCCGCCCCGCAGGGTCTCCGCCCTCCCAGGCCGGCGCGGGGAGCGCGCGCCGCACATACCCCTTGGCGGCAAAGCGCCACCCGTTCTCCTCCCACCCGGCGGCGAGGCACCCCCGCATCAGCAGGAGTCGGCCAAGATTGAGGTGCGCCTCGGCCAAGCCGGGAGAGAGAGTGAGCGCCCGGCGGTGGCCGGCCTCCGCCGCCGCAGGGTGACCGGAACGTTGGAGCGCGTGCGCAAGGCTGACCAGCGCTTCGGCACAGGCCGGGTCCGTCGCCAACGCCCGTCGGGCCTGCACGGTCGCCGAACCGACATCACCCAGGATCAGCAGCTCGTTGGACAGCGACGCCCGCAAGACCGCCATACCGGGCGCGGCGTGGAGCGCCCGGCGATGGGCGGCGATGGCTTCCGGAATGCGGTCGATCTCGGCGAACGCGCTGCCGATATTGCCGTGGGCGTTGGGATGGGCGGGTGCCAGCGCAACGGCGCGGCGCTGGTGGGTGATCGCCTCCGCCGGCCGCTTCCAGGCCAGCCAGAGACCGCCGAGATTGCTCCAGGCCTGTGCATCCGCGGCATCCAGCCGCAGCGTCCGGCAGTAGAGGGCGGCGGCGGCGTCGAGCTGGTCACGGCGGTCATGAACGAGTCCGAGGTCGCCCAGCGCCTCCGCGTCCGCCGGTGCAAGCGCGAGGGTGCGGTGAAGGCACGCTTCCGCCTGGTGATGGCGCATGGCGCACAGGATTCGGGCGAGCAGGCGCCATGCCGCAAGCTGGTCAGGCCGCCGCCGCAGCAGCGCCACCAGATGGTCGAGCGCGTCCGCCACCCGACCATCGCGGTGCAGGCGAACGGCGTCGTCGACCAACCCTTCCCCGGCCGACCGCGATGCGCCGGCGTCGCCGGCCGGCGCTGCCGTCACGGTGTGTCGTCGGCGCCGGCCGGGTCGCCGGGGTGGTAATCGGCGGCCCCGGCCCGGAACAGCTTCCGACACACCTTCAGCGCCCGGTAGTAGTTCTTCGCATCGACCAGTTCCACGATCTGGTCCAGCTCTCTTGCGCAATCCGGCCGCGCCAGACGCGTTTCCTCGAGGATGGCGGCAAAGCGTTCCAGATTGACGGCGCCGTCTTCCGGGAAGATGTAGATGAGCTGGATGACGAAGTAGAGCTTCTTTTCGAGGCTGTCGATCTGCTCTTCCTTCAGCACCTCGCGCCCGCGCAGGAAGTTGGCGGTGTTGTAGAGGTAGAAAGAACCCGGCCGGTCACCGGCGCCGATGACGGCGCCGTTGATGATGACCTTTTCATTGGGACGCAACACGAACTTGAGAGGCATGAACGGGAACCCGGCTCCGGACGAGCGGCGACGGCGCGAGCGGGAAGGACATCCTGTGTGCGCCGGCCAAAGAAAACGGGCGGCGGCTTTCGCCGCCGCCCGCGGGCACGGAGCTTACCCGAACTCCCGGCGTTAGAACAGCCGGAGGATCGACTGCTGCGACTGGTTGGCCAGCGACAGCGCGATGGTACCGAGCTGCTGGCGGGTCTGCAGGGCGAGCAGGTTCGCACCTTCCTCGTTCTGGTCGGCCAGAGTCAGCTTGTTCGCACCCTCGACCAGCACGTCGGAGAACTCCTTGGTGAAGTTCTCGCGGGTTGTGATGATGTTCAGGTTGGTGGACAGGTTCTGCGATGCCGAGCGCAGGACCTGCTTGGCCCCGTCGATCGCCGCCACCGCGTTGTCGATGTCCGAGCGATCCGACCAATCGTTCTGCGCGTAGTCGAGCTTCAGACCCTGGCCGCTGGTCGTCAGGTTCTGGGCCTGCACGCTGAGCGCGTTGGTGTTGCGCTCGTTCAACTGGACGGTCAGGTCGTTCTGCGTGTTGGCGTCGGTGACCTGCGTGGTGACGATGTTCGCCGCCGCGCTGGTCGAGGCCGCTGCCTTGATCGACTTCTGATCGACGCTGAAGCGCACCGTGCCGGTGTCGAACGCGAAGGCGTTCTCGCCATCCGACAGCTTGCCTTCGCCGCGCTTGTTGTTGCCGTCACGGGTGACGGTGGTGCCGGTGAGGTTCGTCACCTCGACCTGGATGTCCACCTTCTTCTCGATGCTCGACACACCCGCGCCAGCATTGGCCGCCTGCTCCATCAGCTTGCGGTCGACCGTGAAGGACACCACGGTGCCCGACGCGAAGCTTTCGGAGATGGTCTTGCTCAGCGCGTTCTCGGTTTCCGCCGACAGGCTGAACTCGCGCTTGGTGGTCGTGTCGGTCTTGCCGGTCAGGGTGATCTGGCTTCCGGTGCCACCGGCGCTCGCCACGTCGATGCTGGATCCGCTCAGGCGGCCCGACGAGATCGCGGTGCTGATCGAGGTGCGCAGCGCCGCCGCGACGTTGGCCTTGGCGTCCTGGCCGATGGAAACGTCGCCGTCGGTCGCGGTGTACTTGAAGACCTGGCCTTCCACCTTGATCGTGAAGCTGTCGCCGGCCTCGACGGTGCCCTTGATGTCCACCGTGCTGGCCTGCGCGACGCCGGTGGTGGCGGCGGTGGTCAGGTTGGCTTCGACCGCCTGGCTGTTGTCGAAGAACTTGACGGTGCGCGACTCGTTGCCATCCGAAACGATGAAGGTGCGCTCGCGGCCGGAGGCGCCGCGGACCTCGATCTGCACGTCGCTGAAGCTGCCGAACGACGAGGACACCGTGCCGGAGACCTTCAGCCCGGTCAGACCATGCGCGAGCTCGGCGTCACCGATGTCGTCGGACTGGCCTTCGATCGAGCCGTCACCGGACACACGCACCGTGTAGGCGTCCGTGGCCGTCATGTTGGTGACGCGGGCGTTCTCGATGCCGGAGATGGAGTTGACCTTCGTGCGGCTGTCGCTGGTGCTGTCCAGGCGCAGGCCGTTGCCGGCCAGCAGGTTCTTGCCACCATAGCCGCTGTCGCCGGCCAGCTTGTCGATCTGCTCCTTCAGCGTGTTGAACTGCGCGGCGAGCGACTTGCGGGTCGCGATCGAGCCGGCGTCGCTGCCCAGCGCGCTGTAGGCGGCGGTCGTCAGACCGCGGGCCTGCTCGATGAGGTTCTCGATGCTGGTCAGACCCTTGTCGGCCGCCTTGATGGTCGACACCGCCTGACCCATGGCGTCCTTCAGCGACGACAGGTCGCCCGCGCGCTGGGAGAGCCCCTTGGCTGCGAAGAAGGAGGTCGGGCCGTCGAGGGCCGAATTGATCTTGTTGCCGGTCGAAAGGATGTTCTGCTTCGATTCGATCTGCGTGTTGGTCTTCTGCAGCTGAAGCAGGTTGGTCCGCATTGCGGCGGTGAGTTGGATGTCGCCAGCCATTGAAGGCACTCCTTTGGAGATCCATCGCCGCGACCGGGGTTTCCCGGTGGGCAGGGGACTAATTCCCCCGCGGAAGTGGTAGGCAAGTTCCGGGCCAGATAGAAATTGCCGGTTTGTGGGGAAAAAGCGCCGACCGGCAAATTCGGACTAGGCAGAATTTTCCGCATCCCCGGCAGAATTTGCCGACAGCCCGGCATCCCTTGCCGCCCCGGCAGGAATTGCCGGGCGGCCATCCGCACTCAGCAGGGTGGTCCCGCACACCGCCAGCGGCCCGATCTCCACCGCGGCACTCCCCCACGACCAGCCGACACCGAAGCCGGACAGCAGCAGCCGCCGGCGCTCCGCCGCCAACTCCTCCGGCAAGGCGCTGGCGAGCGCCAGGGGGATGGAGGCGGAACTGGTGTTGCCGTGGCCGGCCAAGGCCAGCACGGTCTGTCCGGGCGCGGCACCGAGCTTCCGGGCGAGGTGGCGGACCATCTGCGCGTTCGCCTGATGCAGCACCAGACGATCGACGCCGGCCATCGTCCAGCCGGCGAGATCGAGTGCGGCGCGGATGCTGCCCGGCACCTCCCGCAGGGTGAAGGCGAAGACCTGCGTGCCGTCCATGAACAGGTGCGGCGGCTCGTCCGGCCGGCGCAGACCGCCGCCGGGCACCGCCAGATAGGGCGCCCCCGCCCCGTCGCTCCCGAGCGTGAAGGCCATCAGCGGCGCATCCGGGTCGGCGACCAGGGCGGTGGCCGCCGCGGCATCGCCGAACAGCGGCGCCACGCTGCGGTCGTTCGGATCGAGCACGCGCGAGGTGGTGTCGCCGGCGATCAGCAGCGCGCGGCGGCCATTGCAGGCGCGCAGCATCGCCGCCGCCGTCCACAGGCCGTAGACGTAGCCCGAGCAGCCGAGCCCCAGGTCGAGCACCGCCGCCTGCTTGCCGAGCCCGAGCCGCCGGTGCAGCAGGAAGCCGCTCGACGGCAGGATGTGGTCGTGGGTCTGCGACACATTGACCAGCAGATCGATGCCGGCCGCATCCCAGCCGAGCCCGTCGAGCAACGCCCGCGCCGCCGCCTCCGCCAGATCGCTGGTGCATTGGTGCGGCGGCACCAGGTGCCGCGCCTCGATCCCCGTGGCCTTGGCGATGCGTTCCGCCGCCTCGGCCCCGAAACGGGCGGCGAGGTCCGCAACCGTCTCCCGCCGTTCCGGCAGACAGGCCGTCACGCCCGCGATGGTAACCCCGTGCACGACGCTGGCGACCATGGGTCCCTCCCCCAAGCAGGTTTGCCCAGATCGGGCCACCGATGATCTGGCCTGGGCAAACCCGCGGACTCTATGGTTTTGCAGAGTTTCCGAGCCCACTCATCGATGGGCGGAGTTCGGAAATCCTGCTTACGTCAGCAGCCGATGCCGCCGTCGACCACGATGGTCTGTCCGGTGATGAAGCCGCCGCCGTCGCCCAGCAGGAAACGCAGCACCGGCACCACGTCCGCGGCGGTGCCGAGCCGGCCCAGCGGTGTCCGGCGGACGATCTGCCCCCGCTGATCCGCCGACAGCGTACCGGACATTTCGGTGTCGAGATAGCCGGGCGCGATGGAATTCACCGTCACGCCGAGCCGCCCGACCTCCCGCGCTAGGGAGCGGGTCAGCCCGTCCAGCCCCGCCTTCGACGCCGAGTAGGCGGCAAGCCCGACATAGCCGCGCTGGCCGATGATGGACGAGATGTTGACGATGCGTCCCGGCCCGCGGCGCAGCAGCTTGGCGCGCAGGAAGCCGCGCGCGGCGTGGATGGCACCCAGCAGGTTGGTCTCCAGGATGGCGGCGGTGTCAGCGTCGGGGAAGGTCGCCAGCACCCCCTCGCGCGCGATGCCGGCGTTGTTGACCAGCGCCCACAGCGGCGAGTCGCCCGCCCAGGCACAGGCGGCCTCGACGAAGGCCTGCGCCGCCCCCTCCTCGCCGATCCGGCAGGGCTGCCAGAACAGGTCGGGCCCGGCCAGCCGCTCCAGCGCCTCCGACCCCGAGCGGCTGCAGGCGGACACGCGGTGACCGTCAGCCAGCAACGCCTCGACAATGGCAAGGCCGAGGCCGCGGCTGCCACCGGTGACGATGATGTGGCGCTTGGGCATGTGGCGCTTGGGATCGTGGCACTCGGGATTGGTCACGCCGTGACCTCTCGTCGTTTCTTGCCGGCCGGACCCAGCGGGATCGAGTCGGCCAGCGCGACGACGCGCGGCCGGGCGGCCGGCTCCAGCCCGGCGGCGGCATCGCGCAGGGCGGCGCGCAGCGCGTCGGGATCGGTTCCGGGTGCGGGCACCACGGTGGCGGTGAGGATGTGGCCGGTCAGCGGGTTGGGCACCGCCCGCACCTCCGCGTCTGCGACGCCGGGCACGGCGAGCAGGTGCCGCTCCACCGCTTCGGGCGAGACCATCGCCCCGCCCACCTTCACGCGCCCGTCGGCGCGCCCGGCGAACAGGGCGCGGTCCCCGGCCAGCTCGATCAGGTCGCCGGTGGGCTGCCAGCCTTCCCGGCCGGGCGCGGCGCGGGGGCTCCGCACCTCCAGCTCCCCACCAACAAGGCGAAGGTCCACACCGTCCACGCCGGTCTCCAGCCAATGTGCCGGGAAGCCCGCGCGGCCATCCGCCACGGCGAACAGCACACCGGCCTCGGTCGAGGCGTAGATGTGGCGGAGCCGGGCATCGGGGAAACGCTCCGCCAGACGGTCGAGCAACGGCTGGTCCGCCGCCTCCCCGCCCAGCGTGATCGACCGCAACGGCGGGTCGCGGTCGCCGGACGCCATCAGGAATCCGCGCCAGAAGCTGGGTGTGCCGCTGATGTGGGTGGCGCCATGCTCCAGCGCCGCGGCGACCAGCCCGGCCACCCCCTCGCCCGGCCGGGCGATGAGCGTGGCACCGGCGGCGAGCGCGGTCAGGATCACCTGCAAGCCGGCGAAGGAGGCCGGCTCGTAGGTCAACAGCCAGCGCGCCGTGGCGTCGCCGGTGCCGCGCAGCCGCACGCGCAGCCGTGCGATGTCATGCCGCACCAGCTTCGGTGCGCCGGTGGTGCCGGAGGTTTGCAGCAGAACGGCAAAGCCGGTGCCGGCAGCAGCCTCGGCCGCGTCGGGATCGGGCCGGCGCAGGAGGGCGACCGGGCGTCCCGCGGTCTCGGCGGCAACCAGCGCCATCACAACGGCGGCGGCCGTGTGCGCATCGACCACGGGACCATGCACCCCGTCGGCGGCCATCTCGATAAGCGCCGGCGCATCATGGCACTGCCCGCCCTCGATCAGGCGGAAGCGGGGATCGATCCAGGCCGGCGGCGCGTTCACGGCCGCACCGTCAAGACGCGGCGGCAGGCTGGTACAGCGCCGCCAGTTCGCCCACGGTGGTGAATTGCCGGAATCCGGCGCGGAACGGGTCCTGCCCCGTGCGCTGCTCCAGCACCAACAGCAGGGTCGCGAGATCCAGCGAGTCGATGGGAAGCGGGCCGCCCAGGAACACGGTGTCGGGCCCGATGACCGGCATCGGCTCCCCCTTCTCGGCCAGGATGTGGCCCAGCTCCTCGGCGATCACGTCCAGCATGCGCGGAGTCCGCCGCCTCAGGCCGGGACAGCGACGCCGGCCAGGGCCAGCAGGTCGGCGACCGTCTTCGCCTTGGCCAGCTTCTCACCCTCCACCACCAGCCCCAGCTTCTCGTCCACCAGCGCGATGAAGCTGATGACCGCCAGCGAGTCCCAGTTGTCCAGGCTTTCCAGTTCCTCGGTGCCGGTCAACGTGCCGGGGTCGAGTTCGAGCATCTCGTCGAGGGCCAGGAGGAAGTCTTTGGTGTCCATGGGCTGCTCCCAATGCGGATGGCGCGGGAAGGGTCATACGAGCTTGCGCTGCGCCACGCCACGGTTGATTTCCGACCACGCCGGGTTTGCCTCAAGAAGGGTGCAACAATCCTGCCACCCGAACGCCGCCCGGCCCGGCAAAAGCGCCTCCAGCATGCGGCGGATGAGCGCGAGGTCGTCCGGTTCGTCCACACACCAGCGGTAAGACGGCAAAGGACAGCGAGGCTGCACCGGCGGCCCCAGGCGGAAACGCTGCGGGCGCCGGTAGAGGAAGGGCGTCACATGCTCCCGCTCGTCCGGAGCGACGGCCTCGCGCGCCGCCTCGTCCAGCGCGCGGCGGGTGAACACCTCGGCGTCCAGCCCGCGCGGAAAGCGGCCGGTGTCGATGTTCACGTAATCCATCGGCGGGGTATCGGTCTGCCCGGCGAGGAAGCGACCGACGGCCTCGTCGATCAGCGCGGGATCGATCAGCGGGCAATCGGCGGTGACCCGCACCACCACGTCCGCCCCGAACGCCTGCGCCGCACCGGCGAAGCGCCCGAGCACATCCTGCTCGTCGCCACGGAAGACCCCGATCCCCAGCCGTTCCGCCAGCTCGGCGACCGGATCGTCCGTGGCGTTGATGGTGGTCGCCAGCACCACCGTGTCGATCAGCCGCGCCCGCCGGAGCCGCCCCAGATGGTGGGCCAGCAGCGGCGCACCCGCCGCCTCCATCAGCACCTTGCCGGGCAGGCGGGACGAGGTCATGCGCGCCTGCGAGATGCAGACGATGCGGGGATGGGCGCTCATCGGGCAGGCTCCTCCGGCAGCAGCATGTCCCAGGCCAGCGGCTCGCCGCGCCGGAGGCCGCGGGCGGCGCGCCGGCCGAGCACGGCGGGGAGATGCTTCGGCGCCAGCCCGAAGCCGGGGCGGATGGAGCGGACGGTCGCGGCGCTCAGCGCCTCCCCCGCCGCCACGTCGGCGACCACATAGAGGGAGCGGCGGTAATCGCGCCCGCCCGCCTCGCTCGGCTCCACCCCGTAATGCACGCACCCCAGCGCGGCGTGGGCCGCGCGCACCGCCCCGACCATCGCCTTGAACTCCGCCGGTTCCAGGGAGAAGGCGGCGTCCACCCCGCCCTCGGCGCGCGAGAGGGTGATGTGCTTCTCGATCACCGCGGCCCCCAGCGCCGTGGCGGCGACCGGGACGGCGATGCCGTGCGTGTGGTCGGACAGCCCGGCCGGCACGCCGAAGGCCGCGGCCAGATGCGGGATGGTGCGGAGGTTGCAATCCTCCGGCGGGGTCGGGTAGCCGCTGACGCAGTGGAGCAGCGCCAGCGGTGCCTCCCCCGCCGCCTCCACAGCCTCGGCGATCTCGCCCAGCGTTGCCAGACCGGTGGAGACGATCAGCGGCCGGCCGGACCGGGCGGCACGGCGGATCAGCGGCAGATCGTTCAGCTCGAACGACGCGATCTTGAAGGCCGGCGCGTCCAGCCCCTCCAGCAGCTCGACCGCGGTCTCGTCGAAGGGGGAGCTGAAGATGGCGATGCCCCGCTCGCGCGCCCGCGCGAACAGGGCCGGGTGCCAGTCCCAGGGGGTGTGCGCCTCCCGGTACAGGTCGTGCAGCGTGCGCCCGGCCCACAGCCCGCCGGTCAGCAGAAATCCAGGGCCGTCATGGTCGATGGTGATCGTGTCGGCGGTGTAGGTCTGGAGCTTCACCGCGTCCGCCCCGGCATCGGCTGCGGCGTCGATCAGAGCCAGCGCACGGGCCAGCTCGCCCTTGTGGTTGCCCGACAGCTCGGCGATCAGGTAGGGCGGATGGCCCGGCCCGATGGGACAGCCTTGGATGGCGAACGGACGCGGCACGGCCCTGCTCCCGATGGCGGCGGCTTGTTCATGGACGATCCGCCGGATCGTCGCATGACGATGGTTAACGGGATTTGATATCCGGGTCGACCGCGTTCCGCACCGTCACGGATCGAAGGCGGCGAGCGTGGTTTCGCGGTCGAACGGGTGCGGGTGGGACTCGTAGTCTCTGCGCAATGTCTCGAAGACATGCACGTCTTGAAACCGCCCGTGTTTGAAGACATGCTGCTCCAACACGCCGACGAAGCGGCATTTCAGCACGCTCTGGATCCGGATGACCTGATCGTTGCCTTCCATGAAATAGTTGACCACCTTGTTCATGCCGAGCGTATGGAACGCGTAGTCCATGATGAAGCTGTGCAGATAGCCGGCAAGCATGCGTCGGTCGCGTTCGGTGACCATGTAGGAGCCGGTGGAACAGCGCCGGTGCAGCCGGTCGATCTCCGAATAGGACAGATAGCCGACCGGCCGGCCCTCGTGCTCGATCACGAAATGCCGGAAATCCTCGCGGGTCTCCATGGCGGCGATCCAGCCGCGCTGCCGCTCGACGTCCGGATGTTCCAGGTCGGTGAACATGAATCGGGTGATGACCGGATCGGTGCGCCATTCCAGCAGCATGGCCGCGTCATCGACGGTCGGGCGGCGGAATCGGAAGAGCATTGGTCACCTCACCCGGCAAGGATCCGGGCATCCATGGACGCCGCAGACGACAGGATGGCCCGTGCGATGCGCATGGCGCCCTGACCGTCCACCAGCCGCCGGGTCGCCTCGGTCATGCGCAGCCGCTCCGGGAAATCATGCCACAGGCGAACCGCCGCCCCGGTGATCCGCCCGGCCGCATCGGCCGAACGCCCGTCCACGGACAGGCACCAACCGGCGGCACCCACTTCGGCCGCGGCGGGCGCCTGGTTGTCCGCCACCGTGACCAGCACGGTCGGCACCCCGAGCGCGCACAGCTCAGCCGTCGTGCCGCCGGCCGCGGAAACGGCGAGGCCGGCGCGTGCCATCAGGTTTCCCATGGCCGGCGTGTCGAGAAGCGGCTCGACCCGCGCGCCGAATCCGGCCACCGAGCGCAGGATCGCAGCAGCATCCGGCGTGCTGCCGCCGACCGCGACAAGGAGGCGCACATCGCCCGGCAATGCCGCGGCGAGCCTTTCCACGCAGGGAAGCGTCAGCCCGAGCGGGTCCGAGCCGCCGAAGGTCACCAGGACGGCCCGCCGTTCCTGCAACGGACACCGGGGTGCCGACGCCGCCTCCCGCACTTCCCGCCGCAGGGCGGCGTAGGCCGGGCCAAGCAGAAGGACGGCACCGTGCGCGATGGTGGCGTACGGCAAGGCGCCGGCTTGCGGCGCGGGGTTGACGACCACGTCGGCGTGCAGCGCCGTCCGGTCGGCAAGGTCATCAAACGCCGCCACCCTGGCGCCGGAGCGCCGCAGCCCCGCCCGGTAGGTCTCGTCGAAACCATACCCGTCCAGGATCACGGCCAGCGCGCCACGGGCAGCGGCCACGGTGGCCTCGCAATCCGCCGCGCCGGCTGGCGGGCCGGGAAGGGCCAGCCGCCGAAAGCCGGAGCTGTCCAGCCGCCGGTCGATGGCCGGCGTCGAGCGGGCCATGGCGAACACGGCGTCGTGACCCAGGTCGGCCAGGGCCTCCGCCACGGCAAGGCACCGCATGACATGGCCGGTGCCGATGTCGGGCGCCGCGTCGGCCCGGACGAGAACACGGCTCATGACGACCCGTCCGCCGGAGCGATCACGTCCGCGGCTGCGGCCAGACTTTCGGGCGTTCCGATGTCGATGAAGCGCCCGGTCGTCACATGGGCGTTCAGGGTGCCGGGTGGTGCGCGCTCGAGCACGTCACGTTCCAGCGACACCGCGCCGTCGGCGACGATCCGGTCGAGAAGCGCTGCGGAGAACAGGTAGACGCCGGCGTTGATGGTGCCGCTGCCCGGCTGCTTCTCGGCGAAGCGTTGGATCCGACCGTCCGCGCCGATCTCCACCCGGCCGTACCGCGCCGCGTCCTCCACCGCGACGCAGAGCACTGACGCCTCCGCGCCCGAGCGTCCGTGCGCCGCGCGGAAGGCGGCAAGATCGGCGTCCACGAAGGTGTCGCCGTTCAGGACCAGCACCGGATCGGAGTGGAAGGAACTCCGGAGATGGGCCAGAGCGCCCGCCGTCCCCAACGGCCGCGGCTCGATCCCGCAGACGACCGTCAGGCCGGGCGGAGCGGGGTTCGCGTCCAGCCAGCCGGTCACCCGATCGGCAAGATGGCCGAGACACAGCACCACCCGTTGCGCCCCGGCGGCGGCCAGCCGGTCGAGCAGGTGGCCCAGGAAGGCCCGCCCGCCCACCGGCGCCAAAACCTTGGGCGTGTCGCCCAGAACCCCACGGATGCGGGTGCCGAGGCCGCCGGCGAGCACCGCGATGTCCACACCGGCAAGCCCGGCTCCGGTCTTCGGGGTGTCCATGGTCAGCGCGCCAGATAGCCGCCGTCGACGGGCAGCGTGACACCGGTGATCCAGCGCGCCGCGTCGGACAGCAGGAAGGCGATCGCCCCCGCCACATCCTCCGGCCGGCCGAAGCCCATGGGATGGGCGGCACGGATGGCGTCGAACTGGTCGGCGGTCGTGGTCAGCCGGAAGCGGTCCATCATCTCCGTCTCCACCATGGCCGGAGCCACCGCGTTGACCCGGATGCGGTCGCGCAGCAGTTCCATCGCCAAGCCCCGCATCGCGGCTTCCAGCCCGCCCTTGCTGGCCGAATACACGACGTTGCCCGGCTGCCCGATCGCCGCGGCCACCGAGGAAAGAAGCACCATGGCACCGGAACCCGGGTTGCACCCCTTCTGCCGGAACGCACGGGCCAGCGCCAGCGCGCTCAACAGATTGACGTGCAGGACCGTGTCGAAGTAGGCCCGGTCCACGCCGCGCACGGGCTTGCCGGTCTGCACGCCGGCGCAATGGACGATCCCGTCGAAAGCGCCGTGCGCCTCGGCCATCGCCTTGATCCAGGGGGGAATGGCGTCGGTATCCGCGAGGTCGTGCGACACCGCCCGGTGCCCCTCACCCGGCAAGGCCGCGCAGGCAGCACCAAGCCGTTCCTCGTTGCGGCCGGTCAGCGTGATGCGCGCGCCCAGCCCGGCGAGTATGACCGCGGTGGCCCGCCCGATCCCCGCCGAGGCCCCCGTAACCAGCACATGCCGATCGGTGAGCGCGAAGGGATGCTCCGGCCTCATTCCCCCATCCGCGTGAGATAGGCGTCGTGGAAGGCGTGGATGCGCTCCTCGCACCAGCCGGGGACGGCCGGTTGTCGCATCTGCTTCATGCCATGATGCGCAGCCTCCGACACGATGCGGTCCTCGTCGAGCACGCGGGCGTTGAAGCCGCGCAGGTTGTCCTCGACGGCCCGGCGGACGGGGCCGCCGCGTGTCTGCGGCTTGGACGTCGCGCCGAGGAACAGGCGGAAATGCAGGCTGCAGCGCTCCGCATCGAGCGGATCGTAGGTCTGGACGCTCATCAGCCCGCCATGGGTGAGGCCGATCGCCAGATTGGGGAAGATGAAGAAGTGGTCGTAGTTCCGGTAAAGCTCACTGCGCGGCAGCCCGAGCCGCGCCACCACCCCGTCCCACCATTTGACGCTGCCGTCCGACAGGTGGGTCGTGCCGCGGCTGTGCTCCTTCTCGTAGGCGCAGTTCCAGACCTTCTTGGTGAACTGCTTGAAGGTCTCGGGATGCGTGGCATCGACGTGGTAGACCTCCAGCACGCTCTCCACACCGGTCTTCCAGTTCGCCGCCCAGGGTAGCCGGTTCTCGTCGATCTTCTCGACGAACAGGGCGGAGAGATGGTCCAGCAACGCGCCATAGGCGCCGAGCTGCTCGTCCAACCCCGGACCGCCGGGTTCCAACCGGACGAACACGAAGCGGCCACGGGTCGCCACCTCGAACCGCGGCAGCGCCAGCCGCCGTCTGGCCTCATCGTCGAATCCGAAGAACTCCCTATTGCCGGGGATGCCGACCGGCACACCGTCGCGGTTGAACACCCAGCCATGATAGGGGCACACCGGCTTGCCGTTCCCGCAAGGTTTCAGATGGATCAGCGACCCCCTGTGGGTGCACACATTGTGGAAGGCGCGCAGTTGGCCATCGAAGTTCTGCACCAGAACCGATGTTCCGGCGATTTCGGCGGTGATGAAATCGTTGTTTCCGCCCAGATCGTCCGCAAATCCAACGAACATCCAGGAGCGCCTGAAAATCCGCGCCTTTTCCTGCTCGAAGATCGCCGGATCGGAATAGTGGTGCGGCGGGATCACCCGGGTCGGCAGCGGCGCGGTTGTGCGCGTGGGCATCGCGACGTCCATGGGCGGACTCTTTTATCGGTTCGTTAATGGCTTCGACCC
Organism: Azospirillum oleiclasticum; assembly: GCF_013423485.1. Lineage (GTDB taxonomy): Bacteria > Pseudomonadota > Alphaproteobacteria > Azospirillales > Azospirillaceae > Azospirillum > Azospirillum oleiclasticum. The sequence continues at coordinate 45,305 of NZ_JABFFR010000025.1, read as the reverse complement.
TAGCGTTCGATCGGTTAATGTTTCCCGAATAGCGCCGGGACGCAACGGTTTCCGGCGCCGCGGAGGGTGGACCGGTGAAGTCGATCGTCGAAGGCGTGCGCATCGCGGGATTCGGTGCTGCGGTCCCACGGCAGCGTCATTCCTTCATGGAAGACCGCTCCCTCTTCTCCGCCGAGGAGACGGAGAAGCTCTACGCCACCACCGGTGTGCACGAGCGCCGCGTCGCTCCGCCGCACATCTGCGCCTCCGATCTCTGCGTGGCCGCAGCCGAACGGCTGCTGCAACGGCTGGACTGGGATCCGGCGACGGTCGACGTCCTGATCTTCGTGTCGCAGGACGCGGATTACAACGTGCCCGCCACCTCCTGCATCATGCAGAAACGGCTGGGGCTGCCGCCGACCGCCGCCTGCTTCGACGTCAATCTCGGCTGCTCCGGATTCGTCTACGCGCTGTGGACCGCCGGGCGTCTGATGTCCGGCCAGCCGGGTGGCCGGGCTCTGGTGCTGTGCGGTGACACCAGCACGCGCCATCTGGTGCCCGGCGACCGCTCCACCCTGCCGCTGTTCGGCGACGCCGGCGGTGCGGCGGCGCTGGAATGCGACCCCGAGGCGCCACCCATCCATGTGGTCGTCGGCACCGACGGGGCGGGAGCCAAGAACATCTGGGTGAAGGCCGGCGGGCGGCGCAACAGCTTGGTCCCCCGTGCCGAACCCTGGAGCGCCGAGGAGCACGCGCGCCTGTTCACCGAGTCCCGCCTCGCCCTGAACGGCGCGGAGGTGTTCGCTTTCACCCTGCGCGCGGTCCCCCCCCTGGTTCGCGAGGCGCTCGCCCACGCCGGCGTGGGGGTGGAGGACATCGACCTGTGCGTGATGCATCAGGCCAACGCCTTCATGCTGGAGCATCTGCGCAAGAAGATCAAAATCCCGGCCGAACGCTTCATCATCGACATGCATGATTTCGGCAACACCAGCTCCGCGTCGATCCCGCTGGCGGTCAGCCACCGGCTGGGCGAGCCGCTGTCCACCGGCCGCCACCGCCTGCTGCTGGCCGGGTTCGGCGTCGGGTGGTCGTGGGGCGCCGTGGTCGCCGAGGTCGGCCCGATCCCGGTCCCGGACCTGTTCGAACTGCCGGACGACTTCCCGGTCCTGCAACCCTGATGCGCAACCCGCTGGATCTGAGCGGCCGGCGCGTCCTGGTGACCGGCGCGTCGTCCGACAGCGACATCGGCCGGACGCTGTGCGTGACCCTGGCCGACCTTGGCGCCGCCCTGGTGCTGACCGGGCGCCGCCCGGAACCGTTGGAGGAGACCCGCGCGGCTCTGGACGAGCCGGGGCGTCACAGCGTCGCGCCGTTCGACTTGGCGGACCTGGACACCCTGCCCGGCTGGATGAAGGGGTTGGCGGCGGACGGCGGGCCGTTGGACGGGGTGGTCCATTCCGCCTCCGTCCAGGGCTACACCGTGCTGCGGCAAATGAGCCGCGCCCAGATCGACCGCTACCTCACGCTCAACGTCGGCGCCGCCCTGATGCTCGCCCGCGGCTTCGCGCAGAAGGGCGTGCACGCGGCGAACGGCGGCTCGCTGGCGCTGATCGGGTCGGTCGCCGGGCTGAAGGGGCAGAAGGGCCGTTCGCTCTACGCCGCCTCCAAGGCGGCGCTGGTGGCGGTCGCCCGCTCGCTGGCGCTGGAGCTGGCCGACCGCCGCATCCGCGTCAACGTGGTGGCACCCGCCGTGGTGATGGGCTCCAAGGCGGCCGAACAGTTCGCCATGCTGCCGGCGGAGCAGAACGCGGCGCTGGCCGCCGCCCACCCGCTCGGCTACGGCACCCCGCAGGACGTCGCCGACACGGTCGCCTTCCTGCTGGCATCGACGGGGCGCTGGATCACCGGCGTGACTCTGCCGGTGGACGGCGGCTTCACCGCGGGGTGAGCCACGGGTCGATGACCCGGCCGGCCGGGAAACCCTGCGACTCGGCGAAGCGGCGCATCTTGAGACGGACGTCACCAAGCAACGGCATCAGGAAGACCGTGCCGTCGAACTTCGCGATGTCTGTCGGCGGGCGGATCGTCCGGCCGGCGTAGCGGCGGCCAGCCAGGCCGAGATCGAACAAGGCGATGCGGCCGCCTTCCACCAGAGCCGCGATGTCCGGATGCTCGACCGACAGGCGGTGGAAGTCGGCCCCGATCCCCCACAGGCCGGCCGGCCGGCCGGAACCGATCAGCGTACGCAGGCGCTCCGCCAGTCGGGTCCGCTGTCCGGAAAGATGGGCGAGCGATCGCAGAACCGTATCGCCCGCCGAGGTCGTCTCGGCCGGGCGGAGCAACATGCGCAGCCTGGGCACATAGCCGAGCACCGACCGCTCGCACCGTTCCACCGCCAATCCGCAGCTCACGGCAAGGCTGGTCAGGCTCGCCTCGCAGAAATAATGGATGTGCTGCTGGTTGATCAGATTGGTCGGGCCGACGATGGCCGGATCGAAATGCCCATTGTCCGGCACCTCGACGTAGATGGCACCCCCCTTGGCCAGCCGACCGGCAAGGGTCCGCAGGAAGGCGCGCGGATCGACCAGATGCTCCAGCAGGTGCGACGCGAAAGCAAGTGCGACCGGACCCGGTATGTCGTCGGCGTCGAGCCGGTTCAGGTCGGCCCGGACGAACCGGTATGGATCGGGAAGCCGTCGGTTGAAGTCGATGCCGACCAGCCGGTCGAGGGCATGACCACGCTCCTCATGCAGCAGCTTCAGCAGCAGACCGGGGCCGCAGCCGACATCGACAAGAAACCCTTCGACCGGGCCCGCCCCCCCGAGGCAGAACTCCACCATATCCGCATAGGGGGCCGTTGATCCGACGTGCATCTCGTCCCAGAAGACGGGATCCTGCGGGGTGTCCAGATAGATGCGCCGGAAGGTCGAATCGTCGTAGGGGGTCACGATCATGACGTGCCCGCATGTCCGGCAGCGAGCGAGATCGAACAGCTCCGTCGCCCGGTGCAGATCGCCGGTCTCATCCGCCTCCCACCGGCCGAAGTCGATCGACGCGAGGGGGGCGAAGCGCTGGTCGAGGCAGATGGGGCAGACAGCCACCGTTGGCTCCTACTTCAGGGAGTTCCGCAACCACAGCGCCGGAACGGTTCAGGGCTCGCGCAAGCTTTCGTCGAACACCTGCGGAACGGGTGACAATCATGATTTCCGCCTTCGACGGCAATCCCGGATCAGCCGGAAGTGGGGACAATCCACGCCGGGTTTCCCGGAGCTTATTTTGTCATGAGCGTCGCCGCCGAGGCGATGTCCCCGGTTTGAGCGTCGCAGCGTGCTGAAGTTTCCCCGGCGCGGTGGACACCATCTGACTTGCGCCGGATCTGTCTTGCGCCGGCGGTGTTGACCGATGCCGAAAGCCCGCCCCCTTATCCGCCGGAATATCGTCAGCATATGGTCGATCTGGTGCGCGCCATCCTGACAAGGCCTGCCCCCACGATGGCGGGCTGCGGCGGAACTGGTCAAGGGTTGCCGGATGGTGCGCGACACCGTGCACGGGAACGTCTGGCGTTGAGGCCCGCGGTGGCTCCTGCCACCGCCGGCCCCGAAAGGGTGCGCGTTTCGATCGGCGTCAGAAGGTGCCGCTGAACACGCTGCCCAGCAGCTTCTGTGTCCCCGTCTGACCGAAGGGGATCGACTTCAAATTGGCTGCGGCATTGTTCAATCCGTCCAGCATGGCCTGCTGGGACGCCGAAAGCTGGAACGGGCTGTCGCCCGCCTTGGGCTGCTTGGCGACGGTGTCGTAATCCTGGGAATAGCTGCCCATGCTCAACTGGAGCGCATAATTCTTGGAGTCCTTGACGTCCACGCCCTTGTCGCGGGTGACGCGCAGGGTGTAGTCGCCACGATCCAGCTCCAGTTCGCCGGATGCCAGCTTGAGATAGTTGTCGTAGTTCTTGCCGGCTTCCTTGTTGCTGTCGGCAACGACGACGCCCAGCTTGGTCTGGAGCTGCACCCGCACGCCCTCGTCGCCGATCTGGCCGAGCGTCGCCTCGCCCTTGGAGGTCACCTTGAACTTGTAGAAATCGACCGTGTCCTTGGCGGCGAGGCTGCTGACCACGTTCAACCGGGTGGTGCCGCGGGCAAGAATGCCGATGTCGGTCGCGAAGGCCGCGCTGGTGCCCGACGACTTGCGGACTTCCTTCTGGAACTCCTTCACGTTCTCGGGCGTCTGCGCCTGCGACTGCGCCTGCACCCGCTTGACGGCCGCGTCGATGGACTTGGTGAGGTCCGACACCATCTGGTTGACGCCAGCAAGACTGTCCGACATCGCACACCTCCAAAGACCGTGGAGCCGACACCCGATGCGCGGATCCCGGCAACCCCTTCTCCTATCACACTACACTGCCCCGAAAGAGTAAAGCCCCGCTTAATTCTCGCAGCGCCCGTGCAGCCAGCTCCAACGCATCCCCAAGACCGCCTTCGGGCGGGGGCTGGAAAACCCTCATGACGGGGAACCATGGGCGGACACCGGTGCCAAGCCACGTCCAGTCGCGCCCGCCGATCCGCCACACGGGCGTGCCGACGGCGCCCGCCAGTTCGCCCGCCGAAACCGCCGGCGCGATCACCAGATCGAGCGCCGCGGTAAGGGCTGCCGCACTCTCGAAATCGTCGCGCAGATCGAGATCGGGCCAGCGGTGGATGGTCACGCCATGCGACCGCTCAGCCGCCGACAGTTCGGCGTCCACCTCCCCGTACTGGAGATTGATCAGCGTGACGCCGGGCACGGCGAAGACCGGTGCCCATTGGTCGAGCGTGGTGTAGGCACCGCGCCGCTCCGCCGTCAGCAACTGGCTGCGCCACGCGATGCCGACCCGCAGCCCATGAGGCAGCCGGGCGAGCCGATCCCGCCACTCCAGAATTCGAACCGGGTCCGGAACGATCCACGGACGATAAGAGTGAAAATCGGCAAGCCGTCCACGGAAAACGCGGGCCAGCGATCCCGCCGGCGTGTGCAGGTCGCAATCCGTGGTCAACCCGGCCTCGCGCCCCTCGCCATCGATCGTCTGCGCCCGCACGGTCGCCGACGGAAAGGATCGTTGAAACAACGAAACGAGCCGGACATCGCTTTCGATCACCACATGGCGTGCCCGGGCGATGGCCTCCGCGTAGCAGGAGGCGAACAGCAACTCGTCCCCCACCCCCTGCTCCCGCCAGACCAGAAGGCGCCTGCCCGCCAGATCCTCGCCACGCCAGGCCGGCAGAGCCGGCTGCCGGCCGCGCCCGACGCGGCCGGACCCGAACCGCCATGCGTAATCCGGCCAGCCCCGCGCGACGTCGCCCGCTTCGAGTCGCATCAGGCCGCGGTTGAAACGCGCCAGCGCCAGATCGGGAACCAGCGCCAGCGCGCGGTCGAACCATGCCGCCGCCTCCGCCGTGCGCTGAAGGCGCTGAAGAGCAAGGCCGAGATTGCTTGCCGCCTCGGCGTAGGCGGGATCGATCGCCAGTGCCCGCCGGTAGGCAGCGGCGCCAACCGCGTCGCCACCGCGCATCTGCACCGCATCGCCCAGGTTGTTGTGGGCGATGGCACTGCCGGGACGCAGGCGCAGGGCGCGGCGGTGGGCGGCTTCCGATTCGACGAAGCGCTCGGCCGCCCGCAGCCCGTTGCCCAGGTTGGTCCACACCTCCGCGGCGTTCGGGAACAGGGCGAGCGCCGTCCGCCAGGCACCGGTCGCAGCGCTCAGCCGTCCTTGCGCCTTCAGGGCGTTGCCCAGATTGTTCCAGGCCGCGGACAGGGTCGGCCGGTGGCGCAGGGCGGCACGGTGACGCGCCGCGGCCTCATCGGCCTGCCCCCGCAGCATCGCCAGACTGCCCAGATTGTCCTCCGCCTCGGCGAAACCGGGATCGATGCCGAGTGCCGCCTCGAAGCAATTGGCGGCGTCGTCGGCCCGTCCCAAAGACTGCATGACGAGGCCGAAATCATTGAGGAAACGCGGGTTCTGCGGGTCGCGGCGCAGCGCCTCCGCGTAGGCGTCGGCGGCGTGCCTCATCATTCCGGCTTCGCGAAGAGCCGCGGCGACATTGCCGATCAGGCCGGGATCCTCGGGTCGCAGGGCGAGCGCCGCCTGATGATAGGCGACACACTCCGCGACGCGGCCCACCGCTCCCAGCAGGGTCGCCAGCGCACCGTAGGGCGCCGGATCGGGCGGACGCAGGTCGACGGCAAGACGCAGATGCGTCATCGCCACGTCCAGTCGCCCCAGCCCTTGCTGGAGGAGGCCGAGGTTGTAATGCGCCTCCCAATAATCCGCGCGGAGCCGCACCGCCTCGGCGAAATGTCCCGCGGCCTCCGTCACCCGGCCGAGGCCCTGAAGAGCGAGCGCCAGGTTCGAATGGAATTCGGCGACTCCCGGTTTCGCCCTGATCGCCTTGCCGATCAACGCCACGGCGTCCGCGCCGCGGCCGGTCTGGTGACAGAGCACACCGAGCAGATGCAGCGGGTCGGCGTCCTTCGGTGCACGGTCCAGGATGCCGCGGTACAGCCGTTCCGCCCCGCGGAGGTCACCGCCCCGGTGGAGCGTCAGAGCCTCGGCCAGCCGGTCGCGCTTCGTCCCGCCGCTCATCGCGTGAGACTCTCAAGGAGGGCGGCGGCACGGGCGACGGCGCCCGCCATGCCGGTCCCGGCCACGGGCCGGATCACCCGCTGCGCCGGGAACCAGGGCCGGGCCGGTGTGCCGAGTTGCGTCCAGTCGCGCCCACCCAGCCGCCAGGTCGGCACGCCCAAGGCCCCGGCCATCTCGCCGACCGAACTGGCGACGGTCAGCACGAGATCGAGGGTGCTGGTGAGTGCTGCGGCACCGTCCAGGTCGTTCATCAGGTCCAAATCCGCAATGCGATGGATGCGGACGCCCGATCGCCGCTCCGCCGCAACGACGTCATCGTCACGGCCATCGTATTGAAGGCTGACGAGCTGGATGCCCGCAAGGCCGAAGAGAGGGGCCCACTCGTCAAGGCTCGTGTAGGCTGCACGCCGTGCCGTGTCCGCCCGCCGGCTTGTCCAGGCGATCCCCACCTTCAGGCCGGGACCGAGAGCCGCCACCCGTGCCCGCAGCGGCCGGACCCGATCCGGATCCGGAATCAGCCAGCCGCCGGCACGTCGGAACGCCGCGATGCGCGGGCGGAGGTGGCGCGGCAGGCTGCCGGCCGGCGCCTGCACATCGGCGTCGCGCGGGTCGGCCGTCGGCGCGCGGACAATCGTTCCGGGAAAGGAACGAGCGAAAAGCGGCACCAGCCGGCGGTCGCACTCCAGCACGACCCCGCCCGCCCGTGCGATCAGATCGGGGTAGCAGGAGGAGAACATCAGTTCGTCGCCCAATCCCTGTTCCCGCCACACCAGGATGCGCCGGCCGGTGAGATCGTCTCCGGCCCATGGTGGCAGTGCGATCCGGCGTGGTGCGAAGAGCTGGGACGACTCGAAGCGGGCGTCGTAATCCGCCCACCCCTCCTCCAACCGGCCCTGCATCAGCCGGAGGACGCCGCGGTTGAAGCGGGCCAGCGCCTGCGTGGGGTCATCCTTCAGGGCGCGGGTGAACTGGGACTCCGCCTCCGCTTCCGCTCCCTGATCCTGAAGCGCGAGCGCCAGATTGGTCCGGGCGGTGGCGTCGCGCGGGCGGCGGGCCAGAGCGGCGCGCTGAAGGTCGGCCGCCTCGGCCGGACGAGCCTGAAGCCGCCGCAGGCTGCCGAGGTTCGTCAGGGCGTCGATCGTTCCGGGCTCGGTGGCAAGCGCACGAACGAAAGCCCGTCCGGCGTCGGCGAGGCGATCCTGTGCCTGGAAGGCAAGCCCGGCGGCGTTCCAGGCCTCGGCATCCGCCGGCGCCAGCGCCAACGCCCGCCGCCAGCGCTCAACGGTCCTCGCTCCACCGGTCCGGGCGAGCGCCGCCCAGGCCGGCGCGTGGGCCGGGCGACGGCGCACCGCGTCGCGCAACAGGGGTACGGCCTCATCCGCGCGCTGCAGAGCCAGCAGGGCGTTGCCGAGCGCCAGCTCCGCCTCGGCCATACCCGGACTGGCGGCCAGCGCGCGCCGCAGATGCGGTTCCGCCTCCACCGCCCGGCCAAGCGCCTGGAGCGCGATGCCGAGGTTGCCTTCCGCCTCCGCATAGCCGGGCCGCCGGCGCAGCGCCTCCCGGTAGGCGCGCAGGGCCTCCTCATGCCGGCCCTGCAACGTCAGCGCGTTGCCCAGAGTGTTCGCCGCCTCCGGCAATGCCGGGTTCAGCCGCAGCGCCCGGCGGGCCGCGGCCTCCGCCTCGGCCCAGCGGCCCAGCGCCTGAAGCGCGTAGGCGTGGTTGGCGTGATGGTCGGCCACCCGGCCGCCGGCCCGGATCGCACGCCCGATCAGGTCGGCCGCGACTTCGAATCGTCCGGTCTGGCAGGCGATGAGGCCACGCAGGTGCAGAGCGTCGGCGTTGCGCGGGTCGGCGTCGAGAATGGCCGCGTAGAGGGCGTCGGCGTCGGCCAGCCGGCCCGCCTCATGCAGCGCCACCGCCCGCGGCAACGCCTCCGCCGGCACCACCCCCGCCGGAACCAGGACGGGACGCGGTGGATCGGCGCGCAGAACCAAAGCCCGGGCGCGGGCGCGGGCCGACGCCGCCGTCCGTCCCTGCGCCTCGCGCAGCTCCGCCAGCCCGTCGAAGGCATCGGCGGCGGCTGGATCGAGCTGAACCAACCGCCACCACGCGAGCGCGGCGGCATCCGCATCACCGGCCGCGGCACGTCCGGCCGCCAGGGCGCGATGCGCCTGGGCGAGGTCGGTGCGGAGCTCCGGTCCGACATCCGCCGTGACGGCGGCGAGACCGAACAGCTCGGCGGCAAGATCGTCCCGGCCGGCCTCGCGCCCCAACCGGCCATAGGCGCACAGGGCCGCGGTGTTGCCGGGATCGGCTTCCAGCACCGCGCGATAGCCGGCCTCCGCCTCCGGCCAGCGACCGTCCGCATGCAGGCGCCGCGCCTGTTCCAGCCGTGTCGCGGCCGGGGGGGACGGGGTCGCGAGCCGGCGGAGTGCCGCCGCGATGCGCGGAAGCGAGTCGCCGGCACCCTGTCCCGGAGCCGCCCGCCACACACGCATGGACGGGAAGGCCGGCCGGCAGCCGGTGCCCAGCATCGACCAGTCCTGCGCTCCGCCGATGCGCCAGACCGGAACACCCAGCGCGCCCGCCATTTCCCCCACCGACGTAGCCACGGTGATCACCAGATCCAGCCCCGCGGTCAGCGCCGCCGCGGCCTCCAGGTCGTTCATCAGGTCGGTGTCGGGCCAACGGTGCAGCGGGGTGCCGGCCAGTTCCGCCTCGTCGGCGTCGTATTGCAGGTTGATGAACCGCAATCCGGGCACGGCGAACACCGAGGACCACTGGTCGAGCGTGGTGTAGGCGCTCCGCCGCTCGCCGGTCATCACCCGGCTCCGCCAGCAGACGCCGACGGTGAGCCCCGGCCCCAGCGCCGCCAGCCGCGACCGCCAGAAGCCCACAAGCCCCGGATGGGGCCGCAGCCAGCCCGCCCGCGTCGGATAATCCGCCAGGGACGGCCGCAGCGCGCGCGGAAGCGACGCAACGGGAAGCTGAAAGTCGGCGTCCGCGGCGGTCAGTGTCTCGGCACCGTCCGGTTCCACCGTCTCCGCCCGCACCTCCGCGCCCGGCAGCGAGCGGGCGAGCAGCCCGACAAGGCGGCGGTCGCACTCCACCACCACACGGCCGGCCCGCTCCACCAACGCGGGCAGGCAACCGCCGTGCAGCAGCTCGTCGCCCAGCCCCTGCTCGCGCCAAACCAGGATGCGGCGCCCGGCCAGCGGCTCGCCGCGCCAGCGCGGCATCGGCAGGGCGCGCGCCGCGGACAGCCGGCCAAGCGCGAAGCGCGCTTCCGCCAGCGCGTAGCCCTCCGCCAGGGCCCCGCGGCGCAACAGCAGCAGAGCGAGGTTCCATTGGGCCAGCCGGTGCCCGTGATCGCGGTCGAGAACACGGCGGTAGAGCGCCTCCGCTTCCGCCGGGCGGCCCTGCGCCTCGCGCAGCAGAGCGAGATTGGTCAAGGTCCCGGCATCGTCCAGAGCAAGGCGCAGCGCCTCGTCATAGGCCGCCTCGGCCGCCCGGATGCGGCCCGTCTCCTTCAGAACGACACCGAGATTGCCGTACGCCTCGTGGTTGGCGGGATCGCACCGGAGTGCGGCGTGCAACGCCGACTCCGCCTCCGCATGGCGGTCGAGCGCCCGCAGCGCCGTGCCGAGGTTGACCAGCGCTTCCGCGTAACCGTCGCGCAACACGATCGCGCGGCGATAGGCCGCGACGGCCTCCTCCACCCGCCCGAAATCCTGGAACGCCGTTCCCAGATTGCTGTGCGCCTCGGGATAGGCCGGCCACAGCGCCAGCGCCCGGCGATAGGTCGCGATGGCGTCCCGCACGGATCCGAGCGCCTGCAGCGCCAGCCCATGATTGCCATGATGTTCCGCAACGGCGGGATCGAGCGCCAGCGCCTGCTCGATCAGATCCCGAGCCTCACGGGGTTGGCCGCGCTGATAGGTGAGCACACCCAGCAAGTGCAGGGCGCCCGCATGCAGCGGATTGTCGTTCAACAGACCGCGGTACAGTCGCTCGGCGTCGGCATGATGCCCGGCGCGATGCTCGGCCAGCGCCGCGGCGAGGCGGCGATCGGTGTCCATCCGCCATCTATAGCTTGAGGCCGGCGACGCCGTCCAGCGTCACGCCCTCCAGCGCCTTGCGCTGGATCCTGGCGCCGAACAGCTTGGCGTGGCTGAGGTCCGCCCCGACCATGTCGCAGCCCGTCAGGTTCGCGAAGGACAGGTCGGCCCCGCACAGCACCGCACCCCGCAGGTTGGCCCCGGACAGGTTCACGTAGCGCAGCCGCGCTTCCGTCAGGTCGGCGCGCATGGAACGCTTCTCGTCGAACACCAGGGGCCGCAGGTTGACCGCGCCGAGATCGGCGTTGTTGAGCTTGGCGCCCTTCAGGTTGATGCCGCGCAGGTCGGCACCGGGCAGCGACGCCGTGCGCAGGTCCGACCTCTCCAGCACCGCCGCCTGGAGTTGCGCGCCGGTCATGTCCATCCCGTAGAAGGTGGCGCCCACCGCGCGCAGCATGGTCAGACAGGCGTGCGCCAGCGAACCCGCCCCGCGCATGTCGAAGCCGGCAAGGTCGAGCGCCCGTCCCTCCGCGCCGCCGCTGCCGACCCACTGCATGTGCTCGAACATCAGGTCCTGAAGGGGCCGGCCAAGATCGGCGAAGGGCTTGCCGGACGGGTTGTCGGTCAGCGTGTCCTCGACCACCGCGTCGGTCAGGTCGGTCATGGTCATCGCCGCACCGGTCAGCACCGCCCCGCGCAGGTTCGCCCCGCGCAGGTCGGCACCGGACAGGTCGGCGCCCTCCAGGATCGAGCCGCTGAAATTGGCGCCGCGCATGGTGGCGCGCACCAGCTTGCAGCCGCGCATCACCGCGTCGGTGAAGTCGGTGTGCACCGCCATGGCGCCGGACAGCCTGGCGTTGGTCAGGTTGGCGCCGCTGAGATCGGCGCCCGACGCCTCGGTGGGTTGGGTGTCGATGTGAACGACGCGCAGGGTGCCGTCACGCTCCTTCTCCGCCAGCGTGCCGTCGCGCAGGTCCGACTCGAACAGATTGGCGTTGATCAGCACCGCCCCGCGCAGGCAGGCACCGCGCAGATCCGTCTTGATCAGGCTGGCCCCCTCCAGGTTCGCCTGCCGCAGGTCGCAGGCGAACATGATCGCGCAGTCCAGCTTGGCCCCGGCGAGATTGGCCCCGCGCAGCGACGCGCCGACGAAGTCCGCGTGCGCGAGATCGCGCCCGGCGAGGTTGAGCCCGGACAGATCATGGTAGGACAGGTTGGCCCTGGCACCGCCCATGCGCGCGTTGCGGAACATCTCGTGCCGACGGACGGCCAGCTCCAGCTTGACCTGATCCAAACGGGTCAACGGGCGCGATTGGGACATGCACGGCAGCTCCCTCTGGGTAGGCAAGGGTAAGCCATGGACAGCCGAAAGACCATTGCCCATCGGGACAGGTGTCGCTTGACGCACCGCCGGGACGGGCATCAGGATGACCGTCGTGACCAGCGACGACGCCAATCCCGGACAAGACCTCCTGCGCTTCGCGGGCGACCGCCGTTTCGCAACCGTTCTGGCCGATCCACCCTGGCGGTTCGCCAACCGCACCGGAAAGATGGCTCCGGAACACCGCCGGCTGTCCCGCTACGGCACCATGTCGGAAGACGAGATCGCGGCCCTGCCCGTGTCCTCGCTGGTGGCGGAGACGGCGCATCTGTATCTGTGGGTGCCCAACGCGCTGCTGCCTGACGGCGTGCGCGTGCTGGAAGCCTGGGGCTTCACCTACAAGACCAACCTCGTCTGGCACAAGCTGCGCAAGGACGGGGGGTCGGACGGGCGTGGCGTCGGCTTCTACTTCCGCAACGTGACGGAGCTGCTGCTGTTCGGGGTGCGCGGCCGCAACGCCCGCACACTGGCGCCGGGCCGCCGCCAGGTGAACTACATCGGCACCCGCAAACGCGAGCACAGCCGCAAGCCCGACGAGCAGTACGACCTGATCGAGGCCTGCAGTCCCGGCCCCTATGTGGAACTCTTCGCCCGCGGCTGCCGTCCCGGCTGGACCTCCTGGGGCAACCAAGCCGACGACGGATACGAACCGACCTGGGCCACCTACCGCCACAACTCCGCCGCGGAACAAAAGAAGTGTGACGGGGACGCCGCTTCCCTGGCAACCACAGGGCGATTCGTGTCTAGGCGCTGAGTCGCTGGTCGGTTCCGAGCAGAAGATCCGTGCCATCGGACAGCGTTCCAGCGCCCACCAGGGGCATAAGCGCGACAAGCCCTTGATCGGCATTCGGATCACTCCAGAGCAGTGCAGCGTTGGCCACCGGGGCGGGCCCCGCGGCCGCAACCGGTCCGCTTCCAGGTAGGCGGATAGCGACGTTTGTGGTGGCACCCCAGCGGATGCCATCATGGGCCATGAAGCTCAGCGTCTCGTTGCCATTGCCCCTGTAGGTCACCTTGGCGAAATCGCTGGCGGTGAACTGGAACACCCCCTGCGCCTGCAGGGTGGCATTGGTGAGGTTCACCGCGCCGTTCAACACCAGCGCCCCAGCACCCGCCGGGTTGGTGACCCGGTAATATTGGACCGTGTCCTCCGCGTCCGTCGCCGAATACAGGTCGGACAAGTCCACCGACGCCCCTTTCGCCAGCGTTGTCGGAATCCCCACACCGGCCGGCGCCGCGTTGGTGACGGCCACGTTGGTGGCGGCACCCCAGCGGAGGCCGTCATGCGCCATGAAGCTCAGCGTCTCGCTGCCGTTGCCGGTGTAGGTCACCTTGGCGAAGTCGCTGGCGGTGAACTGGAACACCCCCTGCGCCTGCTGGGTGGCGGTCAGCATGTTCACCGCGCCGTTCAACACCAGCGACCCCGCACCCGCCGGGTTGGTGACCCGGTAATATTGGACCGTGTCCTCCGCGTCCGTCGCCGAATACAGATCGGACAAGTCCACCGACGCCCCCTTCGCCAGCGTTGTCGGAGTCCCCACACCGGCCGGCGCCGCGTTGCGGATGGCGACATTGGTGGCGGCGTTCCAGCGGAGGCCGTCATGCGCCATGAAGCTCAGCGTCTCGCTGCCGTTGCCGGTGTAGGTCACCTTGGCGAAATCACTGGCGGTGAACTGGTAGATCCCCTGCGCCTGCTGGGTGGCGGTCAGCATGTTCACCGCGCCGTTCAACACCAGCGACCCAGCACCCGCCGGGTTGGTGACCCGGTAATACTGGACCGTATCCTCCGCGTCCGTCGCCGAATACAGATCGGACAAGTCCACCGACGCCCCCTTCGCCACCGCCGTCGGCGTCCCCACACCGACCGGCGCCGCGTTGGTGACGGCCACATTGGTGGCGGCGTTCCAGCGGAGGCCGTCATGCGCCATGAAGCTCAGCGTCTCGCTGCCGTTGCCGGTGTAGGTCACCTTGGCGAAATCACTGGCGGTGAACTGGTAGATCCCCTGCGCCTGCTGGGTGGCGGTCAGCATGTTCACCGCGCCGTTCAACACCAGCGACCCCGCACCCGCCGGGTTGGTGACCCGGTAATACTGGACCGTATCCTCCGCGTCCGTCGCCGAATACAGATCGGACAAGTCCACCGACGCCCCCTTCGCCACCGCCGTCGGCGTCCCCACACCGACCGGCGCCGCGTTGGTGACGGCCACATTGGTGGCGGCGTTCCAGCGGAGGCCGTCATGCGCCATGAAGCTCAGCGTCTCGCTGCCGTTGCCGGTGTAGGTCACCTTGGCGAAATCGGCGGCGGAGAACTGGGAGATGCCCTGCGCCCGCTGGGTGGCGTTGGCGAGGTTCACCGCACCGTTCAGCACCAACGACCCCGCACCCGTCGGGTTGGTGACCCGGTAATACTGGACCGTGTCCTCCGCATCGGTCGCCGCATAAAGCGCCGTCAGCGCCACCGACGCCCCCTTCGCCACCGCCGTCGGCGTCCCCGCGCCGACCGGTGCCGCGTTGCGGATGGCGACTGCGGTCACCGCGCTCCAGCCAATGCCGTCATGCGCCATGAAGCTCAGCGTCTCGCTGCCGTTGCCGGTGTAGGTCACCTTGGCGAAATCGGCGGCGGAGAACTGGGAGATGCCCTGCGCCCGCTGGGTGGCGTTGGCGAGGTTCACCGCACCGTTCAGCACCAACGACCCCGCACCCGTCGGGTTGGTGACCCGGTAATACTGGACCGTGTCCTCCGCATCGGTCGCCGCATAAAGCGCCGTCAGCGCCACCGACGCCCCCTTCGCCACCGCCGTCGGCGTCCCCGCGCCGACCGGTGCCGCGTTGCGGATGGCGACTGCGGTCACCGCGCTCCAGCCAATGCCGTCATGCGCCATGAAGCTCAGCGTCTCGCTGCCGTTGCCCGTGTACGTCACCTTGGCGAAATCGGCGGCGGAGAACTGGGAGATCCCCTGCGCCCGCTGGGTGGTGTTGGCAAGATTCACCGCGCCGTTCAGCACGAGCGACCCCGCGCCGGTCGGGTTGGTGACCCGGTAGTACTGGATCGTGTCCTCCGCATCGGTCGCCGCATAAAGCGCCGACAGCGCCACCGACGCCCCCTTCGCCAGCGCCGTCGGTGTGCCGACGCCGACCGGTGCTATGTTCGCCGACACCGAACCGGCAAGAATCGTCGTGTCCGAAAAGCTGAGGGATTCGATGCCGGTGAGAATGTCGCTCCCGTCAACGCCCGCCGAACGGTCTACGACCTTGATCTGCGCACCGTCCCGCCAGATCCGGTATTGCGACAGCTGGCCGGAAAACACCGCCGTGTCGTTCCCGGCACCTCCGTCGATGACATCATTGCCGGCACCGCCCGTGAGGATGTTGTCGACGGCGTTGCCGAAGATCGTGTCGTTTCCGGAACCGCCGATGGCGTTTTCAATGGTGGCGCCGTAGGCAATGGCGAAGTTGTTGACAGCCGCTCCGCCCGATGCGTTCACACCGATGGAGCTGAAAGACCCGGCGGTCAGCCGGATCGTGGCCGCGCGGGTCTGGTTCGAGGCGTCGATCGTGTCGGTGCCGCCAGCGTCCCAAATGGTCTTGGTCACCGGTGCGGCGTTGGAAATAGAATAGCTGTCGTCGCCGATCGCCCAGTTCATGTTGGCGCCATACAGGTACTGAAGCGCGCGGATATCGAAGAGTTGCAACGTCTGCGGATTGGCGTTGCTCAGCGTCCCACCGTTGTAGGACATGACCGTGTACGCCACTTTGTCAGTCGACGCCGGAAGATAGGGCCCCGCTGTACCGCCGCCGCCGGCGTTGTAGTTGCCGGGGTGCTTGAGCCCCATCGCATGACCGATCTCATGGATGGCGGTCATGAAACCGTAGGTTCCGGGTGTCAGCGTCTTGTTCGGAGCGTAGTCAACGTTGAAGAAGACATCACCGCTTACACCGGTGCTTCCACCATAATAGGCATACGCCGCGGACCCGCTGCCCATCCGGGACTGCGCGAAGGTCATCTGCCCAACGCCGCTGCTGGCCTCCACGAACGTGACGTTGCAGACCTGCTCGTACACATCGAGCACCGCGCGGATGCCGGCCTTCATGCCAGCCGTCACCGCCTGGAACCCATTGCGTTCCGCCGCGTTCGCCGCGTAATAACCGGGCAGCGTGCTGGGAAAGCTGTAGGTGATCGTGACCGGAGTGCCGACGGCGGCGCCCGCGTTCCAGCGGTAACCATTGCCCGCGAGCAAGGCGTCGATGCTGGTGTTGCCGGTAAGGAACGCCATGGCACTTCTCCCTCGTTTCCCTGTCCGCGCTTAGCGTGGGCCTGGCACCGACACCAGCGGATCGACCACCCCAACGCCCAGCGCGGTCCGCAGTGCGGCACGGACTTTGCCCGGCATGTCCCCTGATTTCCCGACCACGACGGACGGGGGGATCAGGAAGAAGGGGATTCCGTCGCTCACCTGACCCGGACGCCGGATCTCGACCGCGATGGCGACCATCGATGAGTCGCCCGGTGCACCAGCCACCGTCGCATGCAGCGCCACAACCAACCCGCCCCCATCGGCGAGCGCCTCGTCCCCCGGCTCGACGGGCTGGACCGGCAGCGTCCCCCGCCCTTTCGCCGACAGGCCATCGACCAGCACCCGGCGGGCCTGTTCGAGCAGGTCCCGGCAACCGAGCGCCGGCGTTTCCGCGGGCGACACCCGGCACACGAGCAGCACCCGCTCGACACCCATGAAGGCCGGAACCGGCATTCCCATTGACACGTCGGTCATTCCCACGGTTGCGACGATCCCGGCTGCGACCACCGCCATCATCCGAAGCGCCCGGCGCTCACCGGTCTGCCCCGGAATGATTGACGCATCCCTAACTGCCGTGAACATTGCAGAATCGCCATGATAATAATCCGATAATCGTCGTGGTATAATCCTCCGATCCCTGCCGATTGTCCATTGCCCTCGTCGGTGAACAATCGCCGCAGGGCAGCCCGCCTCAAGGCTCGCGCAGGCTCTCGTCGAAGACCCGCAGAACCGGGTTGAGGAAGTAGGACAGGACGGTGCGCCGTCCCACCAGGATCTCCGACGACACGATCATACCCGGGATGAGCCGGAACCCCTCGGGCAGATTGCGCAGAGCGCTGCGCTCGATGGCGATCCGGCAGCGGTACACGGTGCGCTTGCGATCCTCCTCCGGACGAAACACGTCCTCGGTGACCACCCGGATCGTGCCCTCAAGATGGCCGTGCTGCTGGAACGGCAACGCTTCCAGCTTGAGCCTGGCGAGATCGCCGCTGCGGACGCGGCCGATGTCGGCCGCTTCCACCTCCGCCTCCACCTCGGTCGGCACGTTCATGGGAACGAGCGTGATCAGGGGATCGCCACCGCGCGCCACCGAGCCCACCGATCGCTGCGCGATCTCCAGCACAACGCCGTCGGAGGGCGCGCGCAGATCGACCAGTGTGCTCCGACGGTCGGCCTTCGCCAGCTCCTGGGTCACGGAGTCGATCTCGCGGGTGACGGCCAGCAGACGGTCGGAGTCCGTGCGACGGGATTCCTGGAGGAACGAGTCGCGCTCGTGCACGGCGCGGCGCGCCTCGTGTTCGAGGTCGCGCTCCTCGCCCGCTTTGGCTGCGAGCTGCTCCCGGATGCCGAGAACGGCAAGGCGTGCCTCCATGACGGTGAGCTGCGAGCCGACACTGCGCCGCAGAAGTTCCTCGCGCATCGCCAGAATTTGCTCGGACACCTTCAACCGCTCGCGCAGGCTCGCCTGAAGACCGCGGTTGGATGCGATGCTGGCCTCGAGCTTGGCGATGGTCGAGTCGAGGGAGGAGAGCCGGGCCCGCCGCTCCGCCCGTCTCTGTTCCATCAGACGCGCCTGGAAGCCGCGGATGGGATCACCGGATGCGACAGGAAAGGGCACCCCGTCGATTTCGGTGCGCAGCCGGTCACCCTCCGCCGTCAGGCTGTCCAGCCGTTCCCTAAGTCCCGCGGCGTCCGCCTGCACGAAGGTCGCATCGAGTGTGGCCAGCCGATCGCCTTCACGCACCGCGGCACCCATCGTGACGTCGAGGGAACGGATGACGCCCGTCTCCAGGGGCTGCACCACGATCAGGGGCTTGGTCGTCACCACCCGGCCGGTGGCCACAACGATCCGGTCGGTCTCGGCCAGCGACGCCCAGAGCATGAAGGTGAGGACGATGGCAACCACGGTGTGCAGGATCGCCCGCGCCGCCCTCGGCGGTGGCCGTTCCTCCAGCGCGACGGCATCGGACTGGAATTCGGACACCGTGGCCGTTCGCGGCCGGGGGGCCGCGGGCGGGCGGGCGGGGCCGTCGGAGTTGGTCCCGGCGCTCATCGCATCGCCCGTGTCTGCATGTCCCAGAGATGTTTGTAAACGGGGCAATTCCCCAACAATTCCTCGTGGCGGCCCAGCCCCACCATCCGTCCGGCATCCAGCACCAGGATCGCGTCGGCCGATCGGATGGACGTCAGGCGATGGGAAATGATGATCGTGGTCCGGCCGCGCGTCAGCGCCGGAAGATGGGCCTGGACGATCGCTTCGCTCTCGGGATCGAGGGCGCTGGTCGCCTCGTCGAGGATCAGGATCGGGGGCCGGCGCAGCAGCGCGCGGGCGATGGCCAGACGCTGCTTCTGCCCACCCGACAGGTTCGCCGCCGCCTCCTCGAGAACCGTGTCGTAGCCGTGGGGAAGCCGCTGCACGAACTCGTCGGCTCCGGACAGACGGCAGGCTTCCACCACCGCGTCCAGCCCCGCCTCGGGCAGGCCGATGGCAACGTTCTCCCGGATGGAGCCGCGGAACAGGAAGCTCTCCTGAAGGACCACCCCGACCTGCCGTCGAAGGTGGACCCGATCGATCTCGCGCAGGTCGTACCCGTCGATCCGCAAAATCCCGCCCTGCGGCAGGTCGATTCCCTGGAGCAGCCGCACCAGGGTCGATTTCCCGGACCCGCTTCGCCCGACGACGCCGACCACCGCTCCGGCCGGGATGGAGAATGTCAGGCGGTCGAGCGCCGGCAGGGCGGCTCCAGGATACGAGAAGCGGACCCCGTCGAAGGACAGCGCGCCGCTCAAGCGCGGCAGAAGGCCGCCCGTAAGACCCGACTCCGGCGCCGCATTCATCACTTGGCCGAGCATGCGGACGGACAACGCCGCCTGCTGATAGTCGCTCACCAGCGTCACCAACTGGATCAGCGGACCGGTCACCCTGTTGGACAGCATGGTGAAGGCCACCAGCTCGCCCACCGTCAAAGTGCCGTCGAACACGAAGCGCACACCCAGCCATAGCACCACGACCCCCATGGACTTCTCCAGGAAGCCGGATACCGAACGCGCCGACGCCGACAGGCCGCCCACGGCCACCGAGCGCTCCACCACTTCCGCCGAGCCACCATCCCAAAGCCGCCGCCGGGCCGGTTCCAGGGACAGCGCCTTGACCGTTCCAATGCCGTGCACCGTCTCCACCAGCAACGCCTGCCGCTCGGCCTCCGCACGGTAGAGCGCCTGCAGCCGGCTTCGCAGGGCGCCCGCGGCGACCGCCAGGACCATCGCCATCGCCGCCGCGAATCCCAGCACCACAGCCGTGAGCAGCCCGCTGTACACGGCGAGCACCGGCACGAAGACGACCAGGGCCACCGAATCGAGAAGCGTGAAGAACAGACGCCCGGTCAGGAATTCGCGGACCACGCGCCCTTGCTGGACGTGGTTGATGAGCACGCCCGAGGAGATGCGCTCGAAGTACTCCTGCGGCAGGGACAGCAGGTGGGCGAAGACCGCGGTCGCCATGCGGATGTCGATCTTCGACGTGGCGTGCAGCAGCAGCAACGTCTTCAGATAGAGCAGCAACGAGTCGAAGCCGATG
Source organism: Azospirillum oleiclasticum (assembly GCF_013423485.1). Lineage (GTDB taxonomy): Bacteria > Pseudomonadota > Alphaproteobacteria > Azospirillales > Azospirillaceae > Azospirillum > Azospirillum oleiclasticum. Next base: position 25,399 of record NZ_JABFFR010000025.1, on the reverse strand, counting down.
GCGATCAGCACGCCGACGCCGAGCGCCGTCAGCGTCGCCTCGCTGTGATGCAGGACCACCTTGTCGATGACGATCTGGAAGAAGATCGGCACGGCGAAGGCAAGAAGCTGGAGAACGAGAGCCGCGACCACGACGTCGCGGAACGCCGTGGACTGCCGCAGGATCTCGGGCACGAACCAGCGCAGCCCGAAACGCAGCGGCGGGTCGGTCAGGCGCAACCGGCGTCGGACCAGCACCACCTCGCCACCCCAGACCCCCTCCAGCGCCTCCCGCGTCCAGAAGTCGAATCCGGACAGCGGTGCCAGCGGGTTGCGCACGACCACCTCGACGCTGTCTCCATTGCGTCGGACACCGCCCAAGACCACGAAGCTGCCGTCCCGCAGCCTGAGCACGGCCGGGAGTGCGTCATCCAATGCGGTGATCCCGTCCCAGTCCATGCGCGTTGCACGGGCGGTCAGGCCGCCCCCCCGGGCCAGACGGACGAGGCGGACGGGGTCCAGTTCCGATCCGTCGAGGGCGTGGTCATGGACCAGCCGCTCCTCCGACAGATCCAGGCCGTAGTGCCGCCCGATGGCGACGAGGCACCAGAGCCCGGTGCGTCCGGGTACCGCTGCGCTCTCGATCATGCCGACGGCCTGCGTCACGGGGCTTGCGTCTCCGGAGGTTGGACAGGATGCTCAACCGGCGGTGCGAAGCAGCGCCTGCGTCCGGGTTTCCCCGGGGCGTCGCTCCAGCGACGACATGCCGCGCCGGCGCAGGTCGGCGAGCCGGGCGCGGCAATCGGCCAACTCGGCCAGGGCTCGGTCGATGGCCGGTACACCGTCGACCGCGGCCGCGGCCGTCGCGACCGCCCGGTCGGCGATCGTCCGCATCTGGTTCCGCCGGTCAAGGATGGACGCGCTGTTCCAGATGAGCTCGGCAGCCTCCACCGCCTCGCGCGCCGCCACGTCCGCCTGTTCCGCGGCCCTCAACATCGCGCGACCGGACCACAGCCGCTTCCAACCCGGCATGCGCTCCACCGCGGTTCCCGCGGCGGCCAAATCCGCCGATGCCGCTGCGGCGCGCTCAAGCAGGGCACGCCAATGGGGTTGGATGACGTCCCTGAGTTCCTCGTCGGCGACACGGTGCAAGGTGCCATCTCCAGCGGCAGCGAGAACAGGCCGCGGATTCGGATCCCAGGGCAGCGTGAAGACCGCCCCCTCCAACAGCGCGGTGCGCCGCCGTCGAAGGTCCGCATCCTCCTCGTCCAGCGCGCGGCCGATATCGGCGAGTTGCTCGGGTCGCGTGGCGGGTGCCGGTGGTGCGGGGTCGGGTGCCGGCGCTTCCACGGGCGCCGCCTTAGGCACCAGCCGGGGAGACGGCCTGAACGGGACCATCGTTCCGGTCAGCGCCAACGCCGGGCGCATCGGCGCGGAAGCCGGAGTCCTTGTCGGAATCTGTGTCGGAACCTGTGTCGGAACCTGTGCCTGAACCGTCGGCGGAGTTCGCCAGAGCGCCCCCTCGAGGGCGGAAACGGCCTCGTCGACCCGCCGGTTCGCGTCCAAGGCGCGCCGCACATCCAACTGCGGAGGGGGTTCGCTATCCTGCGTCATCGGACCTGCACCGGTATCAGCGCTGGCCCCCGGCGGCCACCTCGACCACCGGCGGGGCCTCACCCCCGGCCAGAGGGCCGGAGGATGGCCATCGCTCCACACCGAAGACCGACGCCAGAGGACGCACCTCATCCGCGAAGCGCCGCAGCCAGGAGCCGATGCGCATGCGGTCGGCCATCGAGACCTTGTCGCTGCCGGCAAGCGCGCTGAAGCGGGAGGCAAGAACGTCGCTGTTCAGGAACGTCTGGGCTTCCAGGTTCGGCATGGCGATCTCGATGCCTCCGGCCTGCAGGAAGCGCTCGCGGTCGCCGGACCGCCACACGGCGAAGGCCGACTCGCCGTACTGTTCGTTGCGAACGGCAAGGACCGCCGCCGGCGCGGGAGCGTTCTCCGCCAGCCATACCGCGGTCTGATGGGTGGTCCAGTTCGCCGTGAGCGGCGCCACGAACACCGGCCGCACCCCGATGCCCTGGCAACTGCGCACGAACTCGGCGATGGCGCGGCCGACCTGGGGAATGCCCATCACGTTCACCAGATCGCTCCGGAAACCGCTGGGCAGGTCATGCAGGAAGATGTCGATTCCGCGCAGACCCATGCTGTCCAGCAGCAGGTCCCGGCCGAGATCACGGTGACGAAGGTCGTAAAGGACGCAGCCGGTGCGCGGATTCTGTCTCTCCAGCGGGATCACGGTGCCGTCCGGCGACCATTCACAGAACATCCGGAACAGGCTGCGGCAGGACCAGTCACCGTCGAACAGCCCCACCTTCACGCCGCTCGCCCGGCACAGGTCGGCAAACGCACGCGCCCATGTCGATTTCCCGATGCCACCCTTATCACCGACGAGGAGAACAATAGAGGGCATTCACAGGCGATCCTTGTTGATCCGGCAGGGCGGCCTTGGCAGCCATGATGGCACCTGCATGGTGTATGACCGGTTAAGACACCGCCGTACGGCTGTGCATGGAGCACGGATTTCGCGACGGCCTCATCCGTGGCGGCCCCCACGCGCCCAGAGCGCCGCCGCCGTGCGGTCACACCGATTCGGCCGCCTCCTCGGCACTGCCTTCGTTCATTCGGCGCCGTTCGTTGGCCATGTCGATGAAGGCGGATCGGAGCGCCGGGTAGCGGGCGGTGAACTGGTTGAAGTCGCGCCGCTCCAGCACCAGGAACTTGCAGTAATCCACGGCGGAGATGTCGGCGTTGCGCCGCCGTCCGCTCAGCAGCGCCATCTCGCCGAACAGCGAGCCCGCCTCCAGCCGGATGGTCCGGCCGCCGGCCAGCACCTCCACAGCGCCGGAGGATATGAAATACATTTCGGTCGCCCGGTCGCCCCTGCGGATCACACGCTCGCCGGGCGAGGCCGTCTTCGGTTTGAACAGCAGGAGCAGCCGCTCCTGATCGTGGGCGTCGAGCATGGACAGGACCGGGAAGGCGCTGGTCAGCGCCTGGATCCGCAGCTCGTGCGCGTGCTCGCGCTCCTCCCCCAGGCGCTTGGCCTCGGCCAGGCTGCCCTGGAGCTGCTCGAACTTTTCCGCACCGTAGGGCAGCGCTCCGGCGGGGCGGCTCGCGTTGATCCGCTTGCGGATGAGGTCCACCGCCAGGAACACGAGCGGATTCAGGGTGATCGACAGGAGGGCGCCGGCCAGGATGAGGTCGCGGCCTTCGGCCGGCAGCAGCCCCAGCGACATGCCGAGCCCGGCCAGGATGAAGGAGAACTCGCCGATCTGCGCGAGGCTCGCCGATACCGCCAGCCCCATGAAGACCGGGTAGCGCAGCAGCAGCACGATGGCGAAGGCGATCAGCGACTTGCCGACGACGATCAGCAGGACCACCGCAAACACCGCCAGCGGGTCGCGGACGAGGATGGTCGGGTCGAACAGCATGCCGACGGACACGAAGAACAGGACGGAGAAGGCGTCCTGGAGCGGCATCGATTCGGTCGCGGCCTTGTGGCTGAAGCGCGATTCGTTCAGCACGACGCCGGCGAAGAAGGCGCCAAGCGCGAAGGATACACCGAAGATCACGGCGGAGCCGTAGGCGATGCCGATGGCGATGGCGAGCACCGACAGGGTGAACAGCTCGCGCGAGCCGGTGCGCGCGACCTTCGCCAGGATGAAGGGCACCACCCGTGGGCCGAAGATCATCGCAAGCGCGGCGAAGGCCCCCACCTTGCCGAGCGTGAGGGCGAGCGTCAGCCAGATCGGCCCGCCGGCACCATGTCCATGCCCGTCGGCACCCGGTGCGTTCCCCCCGAGCGCAACCGAGAAGGCGGGGAGCAGGACGAGCGCCAGCACCATCGCCAAATCCTCGACGATCAGCCAGCCCACCGCTACCCTGCCCTCCGCGGAGTTGAGCAGGTTGCGCTCCTCCAGCGCCTTCAGCAGGACCACCGTGCTCGCCACCGACAGGCTCAGCCCGAACACCAGCCCGGCCCCCAGTCCCCAGCCCCACAGGGACGCCAGCCCGACACCCAGAAGCGTGGCGAGAACGATCTGCCCGACCGCACCGGGGATGGCGACCCCCTTCACCGCCAGCAGATCGGACGCGGAGAAATGCAGGCCGACACCGAACATCAGCAGGATGACACCCATCTCCGCCAACTGGCCGGCGAGCGCCATGTCCGCCTCGAACCCCGGCGTGAAGGGGCCGACCGCGACCCCCGCCAGCAGATAGCCGACCAGCGGCGGCATCCGCAGCCGGTCCGCCGCATAACCGAAGGCGAAGGCGAGAACAAAGGCGACGGCGACGGTGGCGATCAGCGGAACATCGTGCGGCATCAGGGAATCCGTGTTCGGGGCAGTGGAGCTTCGGGCGGGCGCGCCGAACTATCGCATTCCGCAAGCTCGCAGGAAAAACGGAAAGGCCGCGCCCTTCCTATTTCTCGGCTCATCGCTCCTTACGCCCCGGCTCTGGCGTTGTAGCCCGAGGCGCGCTGCCGGCCCATCCGGCCGCGCTGTGTTGGATGGGTTCTGGCCGAAGGGCTGGGCCCGGCCGTGGAGCGCGTCGGCACGAGGGGCAACCGCCAGCGTCCCGGCCTCATAAGTCGGTCGGATCGTCACCGTGTAGCGAACTTTCGGGATACGGTGCCGGCGGCCGGCATTGTGTTTGTAGGCGCCGGGCGCGTGACCTTGCGGCCTACAGCTTCAGTTCGTACGGTTCTTCGGGCCAATGAGCGCCGACCTTCTCGACCGTGCTGAACAGCAGGTTCACGAAGCAAGGCGTGCGGATCATGGTGCCGGGCGGGATCAGCTTGGGCAGGGCTCCGTTCGGGTAGAGCAGGAAGGTCGAATAGCCGTTCGCTTCCATCAGTGCGCGCAGGCTCGCCTGCGAACAGCCCATCTGGTGCAGACCGAATTCGTGCAGCTCGGCGATCACGAAGGGAACCGCACGGTTCCGGATCAGGCTGCCGGCTCCCTCCAGGATCCGCTGCTCGGCCCCTTCGGTGTCGATCTTGATCAGCTTGGGCGGTGCGAGCCCGGTGTCGGCCACCGCACGCTCCAGCGTCGTCGCCCCCATCGTTCGGGCGATGGGGTTGGCCTGGGATTTCTGATTGCCCGGAAAGCGGGCGGGATCCCACAGGGCGTTGCCGCCGCTGTTGTCGCTGTTGATGAAGAAGGTGACCTCGCCCTCCTTGTCGGTGACCGGCCGCTCGAAAACCGTCACATGGCCGAACTGATTGAGGGAGATGTTGTTGCGCAGGCGCGACAGGTTGTGGGCATCCGGTTCGATGCTGAGCACCCGTCCCGACGGCCCGGCGAGCACGCCCATGACGGTGGTGAAGAATCCCGCGTTCGCCCCGACGTCCACCACCGCATCGCCTTCCCCGACCAGCCGTGTCAGGGCCAGAGAGACATCAGGCTCGTAGAAGTGGCCGTTGCAGAGATAGGAAATAATGATCTTTTCATTGCTGTAGCATTCATCGAGATCGAGAGCGATCTGGAGATTTCTATTGCCGATATCCAAATTGATGGGAATGACGGGCATAGGGAAATCCGTCCAAACATCAGGTTGCCACGACTGCGCAGGCAACTCATAGCGCCGCTGCGGTGGATCGGCAACCGTACGGCGGTCGCAGAACGGCCGGCGCCCAGGAGCCGTTCGACTCCCCGGCCGCGATGTGGCAGGGTTCGCGCCGCTCCAGAACGGTCTTCGGCGAGGTTTGCGGACATGGCGGCGGTTCACAAGCCCCGATAGTGCGGCGGACCATTCGCACCGGCCGCGGCGTTCTCCTACCGCCCCGCCGCAACCACCGCCGCCGCCACCGCCGAGGTCGTCCGTGAAGAAGCCGCCGTCCGCGCCGCGGATCCTCCGCCGTTCGCGCATCCGTGAGGGGATGCCCTATCCGCTTGGGGCCAATTGGGACGGGCTGGGCAGCAACTTCGCGCTGTTTTCCGCCAACGCCACCAAGGTGGAGCTGTGCCTCTTCGACCAGGAAGGCCGGCGGGAGTTGGAGCGGATCGAGCTGCCGGAATACACCGACGAGGTTTGGCACGGCTATCTGCCGGACGCGCGACCGGGCACCGTCTACGGCTACCGGGTGCACGGCCCTTATGATCCGGCGGCCGGCCACCGCTTCAACCCCAACAAGCTGCTGCTCGACCCCTACGCCAAGCAGCTCGTAGGGGCGCTGCGCTGGTCGGACGCGCATTTCGGCTACCGCGTTGGCGCCGCCCGCGGCGATCTCTCCTTCGACCGTCGCGACAGCGCGGCCGGCATGCCGAAATGCATGGTCGTGGACCCGGCCTTCACCTGGGGCTCCGACCGCCGGCTGGGCACGCCGTGGGACAGCACCATCCTGTACGAGACGCATGTGCGCGGCTACACCATGCGGCATCCGGAGGTGCCGCAGCGGGTACGCGGCACCTTCTCCGGGCTGGGGCACGCCGCGGTCGTGGATTACATCCGCTCGCTGGGCGTCACCGCGGTGGAACTGCTGCCGATCCACGCTTTCGCCGACGACCGCCATCTGGTGGCGAAGGGGCTGAAGAACTACTGGGGCTACAACTCCATGGGTTTCTTCGCTCCCGACCCGCGCTACATGGCGACCACCTTCGTCAACGAGTTCAAGGAGATGGTGGCGCGCTTCCACGACGCCGGGATCGAGGTGATCCTGGATGTGGTCTACAACCACACGGCCGAAGGCAACGAGATGGGGCCGACGCTGTCGTTCAAGGGCATCGACAACGCATCCTACTACCGGCTGGCGCCCGACCCGCGCTACTACATCAACGACACCGGCACCGGCAACACGCTGAACCTGTCCCATTCGCGCGTGCTGCAGATGGTCAACGACAGCCTGCGCTACTGGGTCACCGAGATGCATGTGGACGGGTTCCGCTTCGACCTCGCCACCATCCTCGGGAGGGAGCCGCACGGCTTCGACCAGGGCGGCGGCTTCCTCCATTCCTGCCGGCAGGATCCGGTGCTGTCGCAGGTCAAGCTGATCGCCGAACCGTGGGACTGCGGCCCCGGCGGCTATCAGGTGGGCGGCTTCCCGCCGGGTTGGGCGGAGTGGAACGACCGCTACCGCGACACCGTGCGCTCCTATTGGAAGGGCGACGAGGGCAAGCTGCCGGATCTGGCGGCACGGCTGACCGGGTCCGCCGACCTGTTCAACCGCCGGGGCCGCAAGCCCTGGGCCTCGGTGAATTTCATCACCGCCCATGACGGCTTCACCCTGGCCGACCTCGTCTCCTACAACCACAAGCACAACGAGGCGAACGGGGAAGGCAACAACGACGGCCACTCCCACAACCTGTCCTGGAACCATGGTGCGGAGGGGCCGACCGACGATCCGGAGGTGGCGGCGCTGCGGCAGCGCCAGATGCGCAACCTGCTGGCGACGCTTCTGCTGTCGCAGGGGACGCCCATGCTGCTGGCCGGCGACGAGTTCGCGCGCAGCCAGAACGGCAACAACAACGCCTATTGCCAGGACAACCCCGTGTCCTGGTTCGACTGGGAGGCGATCGACGACGACGGACGGGCGCTGACCGACTTCGTGCGCCGGCTGATCGCATTGCGTCGCAGCCACCGTCTGCTGCGCCGGGGCCGTTTCCTGACCGGCGCCTACAACGCCGAGCTGGACGTCAAGGACGTCACCTGGATCACCCCGGCCGGCATCGAAAAGAAGACCGAGCAGTGGGGGGACCCCTTCGCCCGCTGCCTCGGCATGCTGCTGGACGGGCGGGCCCAGGCGACGGGCATCAAGAAGGCGGGAACCGACAGCACCCTGTTGCTGATCGTCAACGCCCATCACGAAGTGGTGCCGTTCCGGTTGCCCAAGGTCGCCGGCGGCACCCAGTGGCTGCGCCTCGTCGATACGGAGGGGGACGCCCGCATCGAGGTGTCCACCGCGCGCAGCGGCGACGAGCTTCCGGTCGGCGGGCGTTCGCTGCTGCTGTTCGAGCTGATCCCCGACCGCCGTGCCGAGACGGCCGCCCAGCGGACGGGCCGCAGCCTTCGCGACCCGGCCGCGCCAACGGCGGACCCCGCGACGGGCTGACCGCCCGGTCGGAGGTGCCCTTTTCGATACATTTTCTCTCAAATTGAAAATTGATGCCTCAACGGCGGTGCAGCACTCTACCTCCATCGGGGTCATCCGATCGGGAGGGCGTTATGGCGCATGGGGAGTTCATCCGGTTCCTGGTTGAAACGCAGGAAAATCCGGTGGTCATGGCGCAGCTCATGGCGAACGCTCCCTGGCTGACGACCGGGGCCGACATCGCCCGTTTCGCCAGCCAGCACGGGTTCCGCTTCACCGCGCAGGATGTTCCGCTGGGTCAGCTCCAAACTCCACAACGCCCGCAACGTGCGGCGTGATGAAGCGGGGCAGCGGCATTGACCAATGCCCCATCGGTATTAGCATTGTGATCGGAACGGCGCGTCCGCCGTAACGCCAAACGGTTGAACGCCATGCAGGGCACGGTCATCTACGCACCATCGACCTTCGAGGAGCGAGGTGCCGCCGTATCCTTCACCACGCCCCTGCTGTCGCAGACCCGTGTCCGTATGGACGACCGGCAGCGGCTGGAAGTGCTGATCCCCAGCTTTTCCGAGGGCAAGGGCATCTACGTGGTGCCGTGGAAGGTGGTGCCGGAGATGGTCAGCATGACCGTCCACGACCGCTATCTGCACGACCAGATCGTCAAGGGGTCCGGCTGCTCACCGCAGGACATCCGGTCGGCCTCGTTGCGCGCGGCGCGTTGCGGGTTGGCCGGGCCGCAGGCGGTGAAAGCCGCGCGCGAGGCGATCGCCGTCGACGAGGAATGCCGCACCGTCACCAACCTGCTGCTGATCGTCGAAATCCTGAAGGTCGCCGGGCTGGAATCGCTGGAGGTGCTGCGTGAAGGGCTGCGCAGCGACCGCGGCGAGGACATCACACGGGAATACATGAACCGTGCGGCCGGCGTGCTGGAGATCGAGCCGAACGAGCTGTACCGCCGCGTCGCCGATCTGGCCGACGTGGCGGGCCCGGTCGGGCTGGTGCACGCGCCGGAACCGGGGCGGTTGCGCAAGCGGATGCGCGAGCTGGCGGAGTTCCGGGACTCGATCCGCAGCTGGGCGGACGAGGACGCCTCCGACACCGCCCCCGTGGCCGCCTTCTGCGCCGACGTCGCCACCCACACGCTGGAGATCGGCGAGAAGGTTCTGGTGGATTTCGACGGGCGGCTGCGCCAGCTCGGCGGCATGATCCGCGACTGGAACCGCCAGATGGTGCCGATCCGCCGGCTGGCGTGGCGTCTGTCCTGGCTGGTCGATGGCTGGGACTTCGTCATCGCGTCCTGGCGCGAGGCGTTGGAGCGCGAGCGGCAGGAACAGCGGATGACGGTGAACGAGGCCTTCCGCATCCTGCCGCTGATCCCGGCATCGGAAAGCCGCCACGACCACGCCGACGACGCCAAGCGCGTACTCGTCCAGCACCGCCGGTCCGTACGCGCGTACGAGGACTGGCGTACAGGACGGATGGACATGGAGCTCATCCACCGCATCGAGGCCATCAAGGCGAAGGCGGCAGCATGAGCCGGGAGCCGGATTTGCTCGCCGGGCTGGAGAGGCGCCTCAACGAAATCCCGGAAGCCAAGTTCGTGGAGATCGTGCGGCTGCTGGAGCAGATCGGCGAGCATCCGCGCGTGCGCGAGACCTTCGAGACGATCCGCCCGCGGCTGGCGCGGGTGCGCCCGATGCGCCGGCTGACGCTGAAGCGCGTGTTCTGCGACCCGTTCGAGGATGTGCTGGACACCGCCCCGCCGGGCGACGCCACGCACGGCCACATCAGCCGCGCCATCATCGACCCGCTGTGGCGGGTGGTGGAGGAGCGCGCCGACGCGCGCCACATGCAGGCGATGCAGCAGCAGGTGCGCGGCATCGCCGCCACGGACGGGCACGCGCGCCACACGCTGGGCTGCCGCCTCTGGTACGTCGCCGCGACCACGCTGCGGCAGGCGCTCAAGGAGGCGGAGCAGAACCCGCGCCAGCGTCGCGCGTTGCTCGGTGGCGGGGAGGAACTTCTGGCCGAGGCGCGGCAGGCGGTGGAGTATCTGGAGATCGGCCACGCCATCGCCGAGGTGAAGCGGGTCCTGTCCCCCAAGCCCTTCCTGGAACTGCTGCCCGAACACGTCGCCTTCATCGAGGAGCATGTGGTGGAGGTGGCGAAGGCCGGCACCAACAAGCCCGCCTGTCTGCTGGCCGTGGCCGCCGCGCGGCTGCGCGAACCGGCGGAGCTGCTGGCAGCCCTCGGCGGCATGGAGTTCGGCAAGGCCCGGCGGGAGAAGGCGGCGGTGTTCGCCGCCCTGTCCGGCATCGTCGTCGACGGGTTGGAGGAGCGGGCCGGAAGCGCCGACCGGGCGCCGCCCGATCCCAACGCCGCCGTCACCATGGCCGAACAGCTGGTGGAAAGCCTGGAATCCACCCACTCCGTCATGTCGCTGGTCAACGAGACCAAATACGACGAGCGGCTGGGCGGCGTGCGCAGCGCGGTCGGCCGCATGGTCGAACAGGCCGTGCTCACCCCCGCCGCCGGCAGCATCCTCGGCAGCCTGCCGGTTCCGGCCACGGATGCCGTGCCGATGCTGCCGCCCGACGACGGCGCGCAGCTCCAGGCGGAGGACCACGCGCGCGCGCTGCGGCGCTGCCAGCGCTTCGCCGGGGCCATCGGCCTCGACCACGCGGTGAGCGAGACGCTCGCCACCATCGGCAAGGGCGTCGAGAAGCAGGTCGGACGGGTGCTCGATTCCCTCGGCCGCACGGGCGTCGGCGGCGAGGAGCGCGACACGGTCGAGCAGTCGCTGTTCTACGCCGTCCGCCTGATGGAGCTGGTCGCCGGCTCCGGCCACGCGGACGAGCTGCTGCGCCGGACCATGGAGACGCTGGACGGACCGACGGCCGGCTGACGCCGGGTAATACCAAGTCCCGATGAGTGCAACTCATCGGGACTTGGTTGGGCCGTTGAGGCCCCGCGGGCTCATGCCCGCCCAGATGGATGGGGGGCCAAGGCCCGCGGATGCGGGCCGCCCGGCGTGTGAGGGACCATTGATCGGTCACGAACAATGGTACTTGGTACAAGGAACGTCAGCCGGTCGGACCGGCCGTCTTGATGCGGTTGTCGATGGTTAGGATGATGCTGTCGTCCGCCGCCGCGATGTCCTTGCCCGCGTCGCGCGGTATGGGGATGCGTTGCTTGCGGCAGAAATACAGCAGGACGGCCAGTGTCTTGCTGGCCAGGAACGTCACGTCGCGCATCTTCGATGCGCCGCTCTGCTGGACAAACACCGTCACACCGCCGCCGGCGCGCGGGACCACCGATGTGATGATCCCATGCGGCAGCTCGGTCTGGTTTGGTACCGTCTGGTACCAGGCGAAGGCGTTGCGGAGCGCGGTGTTGGAAAAGACGAGCTGACGTGTTTCGAAGATCATGCAAGGGCCAGTTCAGGCCCGGCTGCCCAGTTCCGGGTTGAGGCGGAACGTGATCGCCCGGCCGAGCTTGGAGTCACGAAGCAGGATCTGCTTCATCTCCAGCAGCTTGATGGCGCGATTGACGTTGGGCCGTTGCATACCCAGCGCATCCGCCAGTTCAGACTGCAGCACCGGAACCGGATGATCGAAATAGAGCCGCCGGCTCAGGTAGGTGAAGACACGCAACGCCTCCAGCGTGATGTCCCGATCGGTGGAGACGGCCCTGGAGAGGTGGTCATGATGCTGCATGGCGGCCTCGTTGAGCAAGTCGAAATTGACATATCTCCCGAGGAGAACGCCCTGCGACTTCGTCCGGACCTGTCTCCCACCGGGAGACCACCGCGACCGTGCCGCGCTCCAACCCTCGGAATTCCAACCGTTTCCTTGCACCGGCTGTGGAAAGAACGGTAACCAGCCATTGTTATCCGAGTATGTCGCGCTTATTTCGGCCCTGTCACAGTTGTGCATTTGTTGATGCTGGATTGGAAGAATTGGAACAGCCGAAGGAATGATAGCGTTCTAATCGATGGAAGTGTATTGCCACGCTGCGGGTGGCCGGGGGTGCGACGATGCATAGGCTTGTCCTGATCCGCCATGGCCAGAGCGATTGGAACCGGAGGAATCTGTTTACCGGATGGACGGATGTTCCGTTGACGGAGGCGGGACTGGCGGAGAGCCGGTCGGCCGCGGCGGCGCTGAAAGCCGCCGGCTTCGACCTGGATGTGGCCTTCACCTCGGTGCTGACCCGCGCCATCGTCACGCTGCACACCGTGCTGGGCGAACTGGACCGGCTGTGGCTGCCGGTGCACAAGCACTGGCGCCTCAACGAACGGCATTACGGCGCCCTCCAGGGGCTCGACAAGCACCGGACCGCCGAGCGGCACGGCGACGCCATGGTCGCCCTGTGGCGGCGGAGCTGGGACGTGCCGCCGCCCCCCATCGACCCGGCGGACCCGCGCTCCGCGCTCGACGACCGCCGCTACGCCGGCCTCGCGGCCAGCCAGCGCCCGCGCGGCGAGAGCCTGAAGGACACGATGGAGCGGGTCCTGCCCTATTGGACGGAATCGATCGTGCCGGCCCTGCGGCTCGGCGCCCGGGCCATCGTGGCGGCGCATGGCAACAGCCTGCGCGGGCTCGTCAAGCATCTGGACGGCGTGCCCGACGACGTCATCCCCCAGGTCGAGATCCCCACCGGCCGCCCGCTCGTCTACGAGCTGGACACCGGCCTGGCCCCGCTCCGCCGCTACTTCCTGCACCCCGGCGGGGCGGCGGAACCGGCGGAGTGGCGACGGGAATAGGGAACCGGATTCACGTCCAGGACCGGTCGTCCTTGGGCAGCCGGCCCTGGTCGTCGATAACGCGAACCTGATGCGGGGGTGCATCGGACCAGCGCCAGAAGACGAGGTTCACATCATCAACGGTGGCGCCATGGGCGAAGCTCGGAACGAGGATACCGGCATATCCGACCGCGAAGAGCCGGCGGGCCACACCCCAGCTCGGCGGGTCGATTCCCCGGTCGGCAAGATCCTCCCAGCCGCAGGCGAGGTCTGCCGGCAGCACTCCCAAGCGTTGAAGAGTCGTCGCGTCGGTCAGATCGGCCATCGGGTCGCAATCCACCGCGTAAGCGACGATCGTCATGGGCTGCGCCTTGAAGGGAAAGGCTTGCTGCGCCTCCAGCCAGGCCGTCTCCAACCTTAAGGCGGTGTACAGGGCCGGCACGCCCGGCGGATTGAAACGCCCTCCGTGCAACGCCGCCCCTTGGCCGGAGGTCGGCAAAAACGCCCAGCGCGGATGATGGGCGCGGAAGGCCTGACCGATCAGCCTCATGCGTAGCCGCCGACCGCGATGCGGCTGAGATACCGTTTCACCGCTTCGGCACGCCCTTCCTTGACGAGATCCTCGGCCGTCTGGTCGCCGAAAGAGGGAATCGGCTGGGCGCGGTACCACGCGAAGGCCTGCTGAACGGACCCGGCCCAGGGCAGAATGCGGTTGACGATCTCCACCACATCGCGCAGGCGTGCCTGGGTTGACGGCGCCTTCAGACGGGCCGACTTCGACACGGCTTCCCGCGACAGCCCGGCCGCGTTCGCCAGTTCGATCTTCGTGATGCGCAGTTCGCCCGTCAGACGATCCGTGGCGATGAAGCCATCGGCGGCAACCACATCGCTCAGAAAATCCCGGGCGGTCGGCATCGCATGCCCCACATTTTGGCAGTAACCACGTGCAGATTATGAGACCGGGCCGGATGGATGACAAGAACCGGCGCCAAAGCCATCCTGATTACCGCCCCGCCCGGCTCCGCCCGCGCCCCCCCGGCAGGGGGTGGTGGACGCGGCGGTGGTGGGGGCGCTCCTCCCCGGCCGACTCGCCCGGCCGGCGCACCCGCTGCTCGACGCGCGACGCGTAGCAGGAATCGCAGACCCGGAAACGGTGGTTGGCCTTCAGCCGCGTGCCGCAGACCGGGCAGGCGCGGGCCAGCGAGCGCTCGGCCAGCGTGCGCTCGATGAAGGCGTTGAGCGTGGCGCGCCGTTCCTGGCACAGGTCCATTTCCGGGTACGCCTCCGGGAAGCGGTAGGCGAGCCAGGCGTAGGCGGTCAGCTCCTTCACCGCGCGTTCGGCGGCCTCCAGCTCCACATCGGTGCCGACATGGTGCCGGAAGCGCTCGGCGCCGACCGGGGCGGCGTTGGGGATGCCGCGCCCCTGGTTCAGCGCCCAGCCACCGAGCAGGCGGAGCTGGTTCTGGTCACGCACGTCGATGGGGCAGCGGGCGAGAAGGTCGCGGACGGACAGCGGCAGCTTGGCCCGGTCGACGGCCGTCGCCGCCTGGATGCGCCCTTCCAGGTCGGTCATGCGGAACGTCTGATGCGCGCGCAGCAGCTCCTGCCCCGCCGTGCGGAGCACGCGGACGAGGCTGTCGGTGTCCAGCTCCTGCGCGATGGCCTCGACATGGGTCAGGTTGGGGGAAATCCAGGGGCGCGGATCCTCTGGCGGCACTGGGGGCGAGGTGAGCGCCCGGCGCACGGGGTTGATGCTCTCCCCGTCCAGCACCGCCACCCGCCCATCCTCGTGCATGCCGTAGCGCCCGGCCCGGCCGCCGATCTGGCGGATCTCCGACGCGGTCAGCTCGCGCTCCTCGCGGCCGTCGAACTTGCGGGTGGTGGACAGCACGACGCGGGCGATCGGCAGGTTCAACCCCATGCCGATGGCGTCGGTGGCCACCAGCACATCGGCCGTGCCCTCGCGGAAGCGCCGCGCCTCCGCCCGCCGCACCTCCGGCGACAGGGCGCCGTAGATGACCGACACCGTGTGGTCGCGTCCCAGCAGCTCGCGCCGCAGGGCCATCACGTCCTTGCGCGAAAAGGCCACCACCGCATCGCCGCGGCGCACCTCGGACAGCGGGACCTTCTCCTCCTGCACGCGCAGCGGCGATTTGCGGGTGAACTCGACGATCTCCAGATCCTCGCCGGTGGCCTCGACCAGCCGCTTGACGTAGGGGATGGCGTCGGCGGAGCCCGTCATGATGATCTCGGGCGCCGCCACCCCGGCCACCGCCTGGGTCCAGGCCCAGCCGCGGTCGGCGTCGCCGATCATCTGGATCTCGTCGATGACGCAGGCGCCCCAGACGCGGTTGGTGTTCACCATCTCGATGGTGGAGGAGACATGCGCCGCCCCCGGCCGCACGTCCCGCTCCTCACCGGTGACGAGGCTGCACGGCCGCCCGCGGGTTTCCAACGCCTCCTGCCCTTCCAGGGCGAGCAGGCGCAGCGGGGCGAGGTAGCAGCCGCTGTCTGCCTCGGCCAGCCGGTCCATGGCGGCATGCGTCTTGCCGGAGTTGGTGGGGCCGACGAACAGCCGCAGCTTGCGCACCATGGCGCGGGCGGAGGCGAAGCCATCCAGATAGACGCCCAGGCCGGACGCCGTCTCCAGCCGCTCCCGCCGCACCTTCAGCCCGGCACGCGCGGCGGCGGTGGAGAAGGCCTCCTCCAGCGCGTCCAGCAGCGTCTGCAGGCGCGGGATGCGGCCACCGAAGGCGGCGGCCCGCACCAGCTCGTCGGCGAACGCCTTTGGCCGCCACGAATCGCCGAAGGAGCCCGCGCGTCCGGCCATGGAGGACAGCCAACCATCCACCCGGTCGCGCGCCTTGGCGATGGCCGGCGAACCCAGACAGGCGGCCTTCACCCGCTTGCCGAGCGCGCGGGCCTGCGCCCGGCTGAAGCCGTCCGGCGATGTGATGGCGCCCCAGATGTCCGCCTCGACGTCGGGCAGCACCCCGACGGCGACGCGGAAGCGCAGCTTCACACGGCGGTCGGTGCCGGGCACCACCACCGGATGCTCGACCGCCACGGAGAAGCGGGCCGGAGTCGACTCGGTGTCGATGTCGATGCCGTCGCCACGCACGGCGGCGGCGAGCTGGCGCAACGCCTCGCGCCGGTCCAGCTCGTCCGCCATGCCGGTCAACGGCTTGTTCCGCTCCGCATCGTCCATCGCGACTCTCCCGGCCCCACTCTTCCGGCACCACGCTCCAGCCGTCGCAGGGCCGGCCCGCAGCCCACAGACGCCGCAACAATCGGCGGAGTGCGGCTCCCCGACAACCCCCTTGCGACAACGGGGTTCCGGAATTCACCGCGACGCGGGCGCGAACAGCGTCAGGAACTGGGTGGAGGCACGTTGCGCGCGCCGCTCGATCTCGTCCGGCGTGGTCGGCTGCTCGATCCCCAGCAGACGGCGCAACAACAGGTCGCCGACGACCAGCCCGAAGAAGGTCTCGCTGGCGGCGTCGGTGTCGTCCACCGCCACCAGCCCGGCATCCTGCCAGCGCTCCAGGTGCCCGGCGAAGCGCTGCCACAGTTTGCACCGTGTCTCGTCGAACAGGATACGGCCGAATTCCGGCGAACTGCACGATTCGCTGATCGCCACCTGGGTGACGGTGACAGCGCGTCCGCCCGTGGCGGCGTGAAGCAGCGCCGTGGCCAGCCCTTGCAGCACCTCGTAAGGTGGCAGATCGGGGCGCCCGGCCGCCCGCGCCAGTTCGGCGTCCATCGATTCCGCGCAGGATGACACCAGCGCCGTGAACAGCCCGTGCTTGGAGCCGAACCAGTTGTACAGGGTTTCCTTCGATGTTCGGGCGCGGCGCGCAATGGCCAGTGTGCTGGCACCGCGGTATCCGTGCTCCTCGAGCACCTGGAAGGCGGCGGCCAGGATCTCCTCCCGCCGCTGCGCGGAGCCTGGCGAGGTCTGTTCGTGCCGAACGTGCCCGGCCGGCACGTCCCCCCCGGTCTCCTTGTCGCTCACCCCAATTCCTTTGAAATATAATTATCAGTGTTGATACATTTATAAGGCGGCTGGACAGGCGATCGCAAGCTAAGTTTGCAACACAATTGCGGATAGAAATGTTTGTCTCACCAACCATTAAGCCCGCATCCACCCGAACGGATGAATGACCGTAGCGTTCTTGCTACCGCGGTCGGTACCGGTCATAGATACCGAACCGTGGTAGTATACTTTCTGCGCTTTTCCCCTTACACCTCCCATCGGAGGTGTTAGCGACCAATTTCGTCTAAAAAAGCAAGCGACGCTGCGCCATCATTCCTTACCAGACCGCCAAATTCGCTGCCGGCCTGCGCGGCTGACTGGGGGATATTCATGCCAAATCCACCTGACATCCTGTCGCTGCTGGATAGGATACGGTGTATTACGACTGAAGAAGAGCGCAATTCGCTGGTCGACTCGTTGGTATCGATCGAAAGGACCAGCATTCTGTCCTTCGTGAACGCGCACGCCGTCAACCTCTGCTCGGGTTCGGACGAGGTGCTGACGGCCTTCCGGGGTGCCGACGTGATCCTGCGCGACGGCATCGGCGTGAAGGCGGCGTTCACGGCACTGGGCCGCGAACCGGGTTGGAACATGAACGGCACCGACTTCATACCGGCGCTGCTGACGGCGATGGCGCCGAAGCGCGTTGCGGTGTTCGGCACCTCCGAACCCTGGCTGTCGCGGGGCGCCGAGCGCATCGCGCTGGCCGGCGGACACACCGTCGTGGAGCGGATGGACGGCTTCCAGCCGATCGACGCCTATGTGGAGAGCGCCCGGCGCTGCCGCCCGGACGTGATCCTTCTGGCCATGGGCATGCCGCGCCAGGAAGTGGTCGCCAACACGCTGAAGACCGCCATCGAGCGGCCGGCCCTGATCATCAATGGCGGGGCCATCGTCGATTTCCTCGCCGGGCGGGTGGAACGCGCGCCCCTGCCGATCCAGCGGATCGGACTGGAATGGCTGTACCGGCTGGCGCGAGAGCCGCGCCGGCTGTTCGGCCGCTACGTGATCGGCGGCGTCCTGTTCGCCCACACCATCCTCACCCTCCGCCGAATCGCCCCCCGCCCCGGCGCCACCGCCGCCCACGCTTACAAGGAGCTTTGAGACGTGGAACATCTGCCGCAGGTCCCACACGGCGGGCACCGGCCGCCGGCACAGCCACCGCATCCCGGCCACGTCTCGCGCACCGACTTCGAACAGGCGGGTCCCGCCGCCGGTGCCGATCTCGGTTACTTCCTGCGGGTGCTCGCCGGCCGCAAGTGGCTGATCGGTTTCATGGTCGTGACGATCACGGCACTGTCGGCGGTCGGCGTGTCGATGCTCAGCGACAAGTTCACCTCCGAGGCGCTGCTGCTGGTGGACGACAAGCGCATCAGCATCGTGCGTGATCCCGACCCGGTCGCCCCGCGCATGCCGGGCGACGACAGCGAGCTGTTGAGCGAGGTCGAGATCATCAAGTCGAACGAGGTGCTGACCCAGGTCATCGCCGACCTGAAGCTCGCCGAAAACCCCGAATTCGCCCGCACCGAGGACGAGGCCGGAACCTCCGAACCGCTGGTGGCGCAGGCCGTCGGCCTCGGCCGCGACCTCTCCAGGAGCATCTGGGGCGACTCGCCGCCGGCCTTCGTCGGCACGCTGCTGACCGAGGGCGACCGCATCGCCGCCGACGCCCGCACCGCCGCCGAGCGCAAGCCGCCGGAACGCGAGGCCATCCTGAAGAAGATGCACCGCGGGCTGACCGTCGGCGTCGCCGGGCGCTCGCGGGTCATCCAGGTGCGCTACACCGCAAAGAGCCCGGAGCTGGCCGCCGGCATCGTCGGCGCGATCGTCGGGCGCTACATGGACATGCGCCACCAGATGGACCGCGAGATGGCCGACAAGGCCATCGAACTGCTGCGCCAGCGCAGCGACCAGCTCCGCCAGGAGGTCGTCGCCGCCGAGCAGGAGGTCGAGCAGGTGCGCTTCCGCTCCGGCCTGACCCGCGGCATCGTCGGCCCGCTGGCCGCGCAGGAGCTGGAGCAGGCCCGCCAGCGCATGAGCGAGGCGTCGGCTGGCCGCGCCCGTCTGGTCGCCCAGGCCGAAGCGCTGGAACGCGCCCTGCGCGGCGGCAACTGGGCCACCATCGGTGGCTCCATCACCTCGCCCGTGGTTGGCCAGCTCCGCGCCAACCTCGCCACGCTCCAGTCGGAGATGGCGCAATTCAACAAGCAGTACGGCAACCTGCACCCGCGGGTGGTCGAACAGCGCGCCCGCATCGACCAAGCCAACGCCGCGCTGAACAGCGAGATCCAGCGCGAGATCGCCGGCATCCGCGAGGCGGCCAACGTCGCCGTGGATCAGGAGAAGGCCCTGAAGGAGCAGATCACCCGGCTGGAGGGCAGCTACGCCAGCAATCTCAGCGACGAGGGCGTGAAGCTGCGCACGCTGGAGGCCGACGCCCAGGCCAAGCGCACGCTGATGGAAGGGCTGCTGCGCCGACTGCACGAGGTGCAGGCCGTGCAGGACGACCACAACGCCCCGGCCGGCGTGAAGATGGTGTCGGGCGCGCAGGTGCCGTTCGAGCCGTCCGGCCCGCAGCGGATCCTGCTGATCGCGGCCGGCTTCATCGCGTCGATCTGCGTTTCGGTGTTCCTGGTCTTCGCGCTGGAGCTGCTGCAGCGCCGGGTGCGGGCGCCCGACACGATCCGCCGCATCCTGGGCGTCGGCGCCGTGCACATCGTGCCGCACCACGCGGTCAAGCGCCGCACCGGCCGTCTCTACGACGTGTTCCAGCGCCATCCCTTCTCGCTGTTCGCCGAGTCCATGCGGGCGCTGTTCCGCAATTACTTCACCGACCTGGGCCCGGTCGGCGCGATCGCCGTCACCTCGGCCCGGCCGCAGGACGGCAAGACCTCGCTCAGCCTCGCCGTGGCGCAGGTGGCGAGCCAGGCCGGCCGCCGGGTGGTGGTGGTGGACACCGACTTCCGCCGCTCGCGGGTCGACCACCTGTTCAACCTGTCGGGTCAGGCCGGGTTGGCCGACTGGCTGGCCGGCAAGGCGACGCTGGACGAGATCGTCTACGGTGCCGACGAGGTGCCCTTCGCCCTGGTCCCCGCCGGCACGCTGAGCCCGGAGACGCTGGACCGCTTCAACCTCGACGCGATGCAGCAGCTCATGGCCGGGCTGTCCACCCGCTACGATCTGGTGGTGTTCGACACCGCCCCGGCGCTGGCGGTGTCGGACGCGCGGATCGTCTGCGCCGCCGCCTCCAAGGTGCTGTTCGTCACCCGCTGGGGCCACACCACGGCCGGCGACCTGCAGGGCATCGCCGACCTCGGCCCCATCGACCATTCGAAGTTCGTCTGCGTGATGACCGACGTGGATCTGAAGAAGGCGGCCGCCCGCGGCTACAGCGGCCCCTACCGCAACTACGTCGCGACCAAGAAGTACTACAACGAGCCGCCGCGCGCCTGGGCCGCCCGCTGACCGGCAGCCGGGGGAGGGTGCCGCGCACCCTCCCCCCGCGTTTCCGCCGACCCCGACACCGCAAGAGCGGACACCGATGAGAACGCTCATTCTGGGATCCTTCGCCGCCGCGCGTGGCGTGGGCTGGACCTCGCACGGGAAGTATGTGGTGGCGATCGCCGATCAGGCGATCCTCAGCGTCTTCAACTTCGGCGTGGCGATCTGGCTGCTGCGGCTCCTGGACCAGACCACCTTCGGCGTCTTCACCATCCTGATGGCGGTGAGCCACGCCGCCGTCGGTTTCCAGGAGGCGCTGAGCTCGACACCGCTGAGCATCCGCTACACCACCTACGGGCATGAGGAGCGGCGGCGCTGGCTGCTGACGGTGCTCGGCAACGTCACCTACGCCTACACCATCGGGCTGTGGCTGGTGGTGGCCGGCAGCGTCACGCTGCTCGACGACGGCGACTGGATGCTGGGAGGGGCGGCGGCGTGCTTCGTCGCCTCGTTCACGCTGCGCAGCTACGTCCGCTCCGTCGCCTACGCCCGGCAGCGGGAGATCGACGCGCTGGCGCTGGACGCGCCCTTCCTGGCGCTCGCCGCGCTGGCGCTGGTGGCGGCGCAGGTCTTCCACGTCACCCGGCTGGACGTGCTGCTGCTGGCGCTGGCGGCCGCCAACCTGCTGCCGCTCCTGTTGTCCGGCTTCACGTCGGGTGCCCTGGTGCGGCCGGCGCCCGGCGTTCTGCACCGCTTCCGCGCCTTCTGGCCGGAGGTGCGCTGGTCGCTGCTGGGCGTCGGGTCGGTGCTGGCGCAGCGGCAGAGCCACACGGCAGTCGTGCCGACCATGATGTCACCCGCCGCCTACGCCACCCTGGCCGCCGCCGACACGCTGCTCGGGCCGGTGCGGCTGGCGATCATGGCGATCGGGCTGGTGCTGCGGCCGGAGCTGGCCCGCCTCGTGGCGCGCCGCGACCGCGCCCGCATCGTCCGGCTGGTTTGGGGCGTGGAGCTGGTGATGACGACGCTGCTGGCGTCGCTGTTCCTGGCGGCATGGTTCGGCTGGTCGCTGATCGAGAACGTCGTCTTCGCCGGCAAGTACCCGGACATCGCCATCCCCTTCGCGCTGGTCGGCGCCATCACCGCGGTGCAGGCGTGGCGGGGCGCGCTGAACTACGCGCTCCAGGCCTTCCACCGCTTCAAGAGCCTGGGGCAGCTCACTCTGCTATGCGCCGGCGTCAGCTTCGGCGCCACCGTCGCCTGCACCGTCGCCTTCGGCTGGACCTGGGCGCTGGCCGGCGTGCTGGCGGGCGAGACGCTGAACCTGATCCTGATCGCCGCCGCCTTCCACGGCGCGCTCGGGTCCTTGCGCGACTGACCGCCGGAAAACCGCGAAAGGGCATGCGATGACGAACCCGATCACCCGCCGGGCCGTGCTGCTGCGCACGGCCGCCGCCGCGGCGCTCGCCGGCTGCGGGGCCACCCTCGATCCGGCGGTGCGCCCCGCGGCGGCCGGCGGATCCGCGGCGCGACCGGCTGCCGGCAGCCTGCGCGAGGCGTGCCGCCGCCGCGGCATCCTGCACGGCGCCGCCCGCGACCACATCGTCGATCCGGAGGACCCGGCGCTCGACCGGCTGATGGCCGCCGAATGCGACCTGCTGGTGCCGGAGAACGGCGGCAAATGGGCCGTCTTCCAGCCGCAGGAGGGGCGTTTCGACTGGCGCCGCTTCGACGCCGCGGTGGCGGAGGCCGAGCGCATCGGCGCGCGGCCGGTCTGGCACTGCGTGCTGTGGCAGCACATGGGCATGCCCGACTACATGAAGCTGCCGGCCCGCCGCCAAGCGGAGCTGGGCGTCACCGAGACGGAATATTTCTCACCGCGGGGCACCCTGTCGGCGGAGAACCACTGGGCCCGCTTCACCGGGCTGGTGGACGCGGTGAAGCGCCGCTACGGCGACCGCTTCTACCGCATCGACGTGATGAACGAGGCCTTCTTCTGGGAGACCCCGTCCAGCCACCCGCACGAACAGGACGAGCACGGCTTCCGCAAGGGCATGTGGTGGCAGGTGGCGGGCGGGGCGAAGGGGCCGGAATGGCTCGACCCCTTCTTCCGCCATGTCCGCACCGTCTTTCCGTCCGCCAAGCTGGTGATCAACGATTTCGGCCTGGAGATCGCGGAGGGCTGGCAGCAGCGCAAGCGCGCCTACATGCTGCGCTGGCTGGAGGGTGCCGTCGCGCGCGGCGTGCCGGTCGACGGCTTGGGGTTGCAAAGCCATCTGATGGCCGGCAAGCCCTATGACCATCAGGGCATGGTCCGTTTCCTGAAGGCGGTCGACCGGCTGGGGCTGCCGGTGCACGTCACCGAGCTCGACGTCGATGAGCAGCACCTGCCCGCCTCCTGGAGCCGCGCCCAGAAGGACGGCGCCATCGCCTGGACCGCCGCCCAATATCTGCGCGACCTCGTGCAGCATTCCCGGCTGGCGGAGGTGACGTGGTGGCATCTGCGCTCCGACCTCAACTACATCGCGCGGCGCGACCCGCAGGCCCGGCCGCAGCCGTCGCCCTACGACGCGCGCTCGCAACGCCTGCCGCTCTATCAGGCGGCGGTGGAGGCGCTGGGGGAAGGGCGGAGCGGCTGACCCCGTCCGCCCGGCCGCTGGTTACCCCATCCGCCGGGACCACCACCTTCGATCGCGTCGCCCGCCACCCCCACCGCACCGCCGCCTGACGGAGGTACCGACGCTAGACTGATCGGCGCCCGACCCATCCACGCAGGAGAACGACCGTGACCGCAGCGACCGCCTCCCCGCTCGTCGAGCGATATCGCCGTAAATTCGGCCTTTCCCCGTCCTGTCCGCTCGACGAGAGCATGGTGATGGGCCATTGGGAGCTGGAGCGCCAGCTCGCGCGCGACCTGCTCTCCACCCCGCGCGAGGACCGCTGGGAGGTGTTCGAGAAGGCCTACACCACCCTGTACAGCGAGTGCCCCTGGCTGAACGAGGGGGTGGACACGGCCAAACAGGATGACGAGCTGGAGTTCGGCCACATCCGTCGCCTGCTGGGCGAGCCGCAGGACGTCTACGAGGTCGGCTCCGGCAAGGCGCGGCTGCTCGGCTATCTGGCCCGCCACGGCTTCCGCTGCGTCGCCACCGAGATCACCCGCGAGCGCGGCGAGCGCTGGCTGGACCGCGACGCCGCGGTGACCTGGCGCACGTCCGACGGCATCAACCTGCGCAACTTCGAGCCCGCCGACCGCTACGACACGGTCATCTCCACCCATGTGATCGAGCACATGCACCCGGAGGATCTGGGCGCGCATCTGGAGAATGTGCACGCCATCCTGAAGCCGGGCGGCCGCTACGTCATGGCCACCCCGCACGCCCACGCCGGCCCGATGGACCTGTCCGAGGTGTTCGGGCTGCCCAAGCCCATCTGCATGCACCTGAAGGAATACACGTGGAGCGAGCTGGTGACGGCAATGAAGGACGCCGGCTTCGCCCGTGTCGAGGCCGCCTACGTCGTGCCGCGGGCGGTGCGCCGCCGGCTGCCGGTGAGCTTCTCCAGCGGGCTCTATCTCGGCTATGTGCGCGTGATGGAGCGTGCGCTCGGCCTGTTGCCGGATCGGTCGCGACAGCGGATCACCAAACTCGGTCAACTCGCTTTCTTCCGCCCAGAGATTTTGATGGTGGCTCACAAAGCATAATGGGTGCCACTTTGGCCAATAATCGCCGATGCTTTCCCAATGAGAGTTACCGATGTCATAGATCATCTATGCGTATGGGGTAGGACATCAGGGATCATCAGGAACTGACCTCATTAACATCACACCATGGCCGGGTTTTGACTCATGTTTGCGGGGATTTGGTAATATCTCGTTAACCATGGCCGACCACCCTTCCGGCACCCGAAACCGGAATTGAGGATCGACCAATGGCAACGACCGACACGGCCCTGACCGAGGTCACCTTCGCCGTCAACGCCTGGGGCAATTCGGCCGGAGGCGTGGCGCCGCGGTTCACCCTGCGGGTGGATGGCAAGGACATCGGTCAGGCGACCGTCGCCTCGGCGGACCAGTCGCGCTTCACCTTCAAAGCCAAGGTGGCGGCCGGCGAGGCGCACAAGGTCGAGGTGGTCTACGACAACGACGGAACGGTCGGCGGCGCCGGCCGCGACCTGTTCGTCAGATCCATCGAGGTCGGTGGCAAGACCATCGCCTCCACCAGTTCCCTGGCGAGCTACGAGACCGAGGGGCAGGGCACCCTGCCCGGCCGTGAAGGCCTGTGGTGGAACGGCGCGCTGAGCTTCGACGTGCCGGCGTCCGACTTCCCCGGCTCAACCGCCCCTCCGGCGCCGTCCGCGCCCGCCAACCCGCCCTCCGGCCCGGTGCCGGGCACCGATGGCCTGACCGTCAAGGTCAACGCCACCGCCGACCTGCTGAACGGCGAAGGCGCGCACTTCAAGGTCCTGCTGGACGGCAAGACGATCGGCGAGGCGACCGCCTCCACCACGGCCAAGGCTTACAGCTTCACCGCCGACGGTGCCGCGGCCGATCCCGCCAAGCTGCAGATCCAGTTCGACAACGACGAGGTCGGCAACGGCACCGACCGCAACCTGTATGTCCGCTCCGTCGAAGTGGACGGCAAGGTCATCACCCCGACCGCCGGTACCGCCAGCTACGACCGGTACGAGCTGGACGGCAAGGACATGGCCGACGCCACCGGCGCCATGTACTGGAACGGCACGCTGGCCTTCGACCTGAACGGCAAGGGCGGCACCCCCGACACCCCGCCCACCCCCGCCAATCCGCCCGCACCGTCGGCCCCGTCCACCGGGGCCAACCCGACCGTGACGATCGCCGACGCCGCCATCGCCGAGCCGGCAAGCCGCACCGTGGCGGGCGGCATCGCCGACGGCCCGCTGTCCACCCGCGGCAACCAGATCATCGACTCGTCGGGCAAGGCGGTGAAGCTGACCGGCGTCAACTGGTTCGGCGGCGAGGGCTACGCCTTCGTGCCGAACGGTCTGTGGGCCGACAGCTACCAGGGTCACATGGACAAGATGAAGGATCTGGGCTTCAACCTGATCCGCCTGCCCTACTCCGA
>NZ_JABFFR010000024.1 GCF_013423485.1 Azospirillum oleiclasticum | reverse complement strand
CCCGCCGCTCCCGCGGCCGCGCCGACCGCCACCGCGCAGCAGCCGGAGCCGGCCGCCGCGCCGACGACACAGCAGTAGCGTTCCCCCTCCCAAGCCCCCGTCCCGACCATCGGGGCGGGGGCTGTTCCGTTCAGCCCTTCCCTCGACCGAACCCACCTCCCCCATGACCGATTTCCTGACCGCCCTGGCGTTGGTGCTGGTGATCGAAGGGGCGCTCTACGCGCTCTTCCCAGGTCCCATGCGACGTGCGGTCGAACGGGTGCTCAGCGTGCCGGAGGGCCAGCTCCGCACCGCCGGGCTGGTCGCCGCGGCGCTGGGCGTCGGCGCGGTGTGGCTGCTGCGGGGATAGGCGGCCACCCCGCCGTCACCCCGTGTCGCCATCTCCGGTTCTGGCAGTAGACCGGAGCGCCATTTTCCGGCCATACTCGCCTCCGCACACTGCATCGCTGATGCGGAATCGGGGGATGGCGGCGGCGTTCGCTTGAAGGCAGGGCGGGCGCGGCCTACATCCGCTTTCCGTATCGGGTGTGCGCCGCCGCTCGCGTTCCGTGCGGAACGCGGCGGGACGTCTGGCAGGGAGAGAGCTTCCGTGATTCGCCACCTTGTGTCTTCGCTCGCCGTTGCGGTCCTGATCGACCGGCGCGCCCGTTTCGACCTCCGGGCCGCACTGGCCCCGCTTGTGCTGGTCCTGGCGGTCGCCGTGTCCGGCCCGGCCTTCGCCCAGGGCCGCGCCCCGTCCAGCTTCGCCGATCTGGCGGAGAAGCTTCTGCCCGCCGTCGTCAACATCTCCACCAGCCAGGCCCAGCCGCAACGCGGCCCCGGCCAGCGTCCGGAGATCCCGCAGTTCCCGCCGGGCTCGCCGTTCGAGGAGTTCTTCCGCGACTTCTTCGACCGCCAGCAGCCGCAGCAGGACCAGCAGCCGCAGCGGCGCGCCACCTCCCTGGGATCGGGCTTCATCATCGACGCCAAGGAAGGCTACGTGGTCACCAACAACCACGTGATCCAGGACGCCGACGAGATCACCGTCATCCTGCAGGACGACACCAACATCAAGGCTGAGCTGATCGGCCGCGACCCCAAGACCGATCTGGCGCTGCTGAAGATCAAGACCAGCCACCCGCTGTCAGCCGTGCCGTTCGGCGACAGCGACGCCATGCGCGTCGGCGACTGGGTGGTGGCGATCGGCAACCCGTTCGGGCTGGGCGGCACGGTGACGGCCGGCATCATCTCGGCCCGCCAGCGCGACATCAACGCCGGCCCCTACGACGATTTCATCCAGACCGACGCCTCGATCAACCGTGGCAATTCCGGCGGCCCGATGTTCAACCTGAACGGCGAGGTCATCGGCATCAACACGGCGATCTTCTCGCCGTCCGGCGGCTCGGTGGGCATCGGCTTCGCCATCCCGTCCAACCTCGCCAAGACCGTGGTCGCGCAGTTGCGCGAATACGGCAAGACCCGGCGCGGCTGGCTCGGCGTGCGCATCCAGGCGGTGACGCCGGAGATCGCCGAGAGCCTCGGCCTGCAGCAGCACAAGGGCGCGCTGGTCGCTTCCGTCACCCCGAACGGCCCGGCCGCCAATGCCGGCATCCAGGCCGGCGACGTCGTGGTGAAGTTCGACGGCAAGGACATCAACGAGATGCGCCGCCTGCCGCGCGTCGTCGCCGAGACGCCCATCGAAAAGGCCGTGCCGGTCGAGGTGTGGCGCAAGGGCAAACCCATCAACGTGCAGGTGAAGGTGGGCGAACTGGAGGCGGCCGAGGCGTCCGGCCTGCTCGCCAACGCGCCGGAGGAGACGCAGCGCCCACAGGGTGCCGCGCCGAAGACCACCGAGGCGCTAGGGCTGAAGCTCACCGGCATCACCCCGGAGTCGCGCCAGCAGTTCGAGCTGAAGCCCGAGCTGAAGGGTGTGCTGGTGACCGAGGTGCAGGGTGGTTCCACCGCGTCCGAGAAGGGCATGCGCCCCGGCGACGTGATCGTCGAGGTCGGCCAGGAGGAGGTCCGTCAGCCCAGCGACGTCACCGCCAAAATCCAGAAGGCGCGCGAACAGAGCAAGAAGTCCATCCTGCTGCTGGTCGATCGCCAGGGCGACCTGCGCTTCGTGGCGCTTCCGCTCAGCTGATCCGCCGTCTCGGGCGAACCGGTTCGTTGCGACGGCTCCGGCGGGAAACCGCCGGGGCCGTTCGCGTTCACCGGGATCGGAAAGGGAAGACCGTATGCAAGAGCGGCCGAAGACCCGGCTTCATGTGGACGGCGCGCTGGGCGACGGGCTGACCGTCGGGCTCGACCACGAGCGCGCGCATTACCTGCGCCATGTGCTGCGGATGGAGCGCGGCGATCCGGTGGCGGTGTTCAACGGGCGCGACGGCGAGTGGCTGACCCGCATCGACGGGTTCGGCAAGGGCTGGTGCTCGCTGGCGGTGCGGGAGCGGCTGCGGGAGCAGCGGGACGGTTCCGACCTGTGGCTGCTGTTCGCACCGATCAAGCGCGGGCGCATCGACAGCGTCGCGGAGAAGGCGAGCGAGCTGGGCGTCTCCCGCATCTGGCCGGTCTTCACCCGCCACACCGACCCGCACCGGGTCAATCTGGACCGGCTGCGCGCCAACGCGGTGGAGGCGGCGGAGCAGTGCGAGCGGCTGACCGTGCCCGAGCTGGCCGAGCCGGTGCCGCTGGAGCGCGCGCTGGCCGGCTGGCCGGAGGAGCGTGTGCTCTTCCTGTGCGCCGAATCGGGCGGGGCGACGCCCATCGCCGAGGCGGTGCGGGCGAACGCCGGCCGGCCAGCGGCCTTCCTGATCGGGCCGGAGGGCGGGTTTGCCAAGTCGGAGCTTGACGAAATCCGCAATCGCCCCTTTGCTGTCCCCGTCGGCCTGGGCCCTCGCGTGCTGCGGGCCGACACGGCGGCCTTTGCGGCACTCGCCTGCTGGCAGGCCCTGGTGGGGGACTGGATGGCCGGAAGCGGGGTGGATGCCCGACCGCCCGACCGCTCGGCGGCCGATCCCGGCCCGCCGTCCATCCGCTGATTGCTTTCGGAGCGCCCATGTCCGCACCCCCCAAGACGCGCGGCGAACCCGTCACCGACGCACGCCAGCTCGCGGCCCATCTGGAATCCGGCAACAAGCCGGCGGCCGACTGGCGCATCGGCACCGAGCACGAGAAATTCGCCTACCGGGTGAGCGATCTGCGCTCCCTGCCCTACGAGGGAGCGGACGGCATCGGCGCGGTGCTGGAGGGTTTCCAGAAATATGGCTGGGAGCCGGTGACCGAGGGCGGCAACGTCATCGCCCTGACCCAGGGCCTCGCCAACATCACGCTGGAGCCGGGCGGGCAGGTGGAGCTGTCCGGCGCGCCGGTGGAGACCCTGCACCAGACCTGCGCCGAGGTGCACCGCCACCTGCGCCAGGCCAAGGACATCGGCAACGCGCTGGGCATCGGCATGATCGGGCTGGGCTTCCAGCCGAAATGGCGGCGCGACGAGATCCCGTGGATGCCCAAGGGCCGCTACAAGATCATGGGCGGCTACATGCCCAAGCGCGGCACGCTGGGCGTCGACATGATGACCCGCACCTGCACCGTCCAGGTCAACCTGGACTACGCCAGCGAGGCGGACATGGTGAAGAAGTTCCGGGTCAGCCTCGCCCTGCAGCCGATCGCCACGGCGCTGTTCGCCAACTCCCCCTTCACCGAGGGCAAGCCCAACGGCTTCCAGTCCTTCCGCAGCCACATCTGGACCGACACCGATCCGGATCGCACCGGCGACCTGCCCTTCGTGTTCGAGGACGGCTTCGGGTTCGAGCGCTACGCCGACTACGCGCTCGACGTGCCGATGTATTTCGTCTACCGCGACGGCACATACATCGACGCGTCCGGCCAGTCCTTCCGCGACTTCCTCAACGGGAAACTGCCCGCTCTGCCCGGCGAGCGACCGCTGATGACCGACTGGAGCGACCATCTGACCACCCTCTTCCCCGAGGTGCGGCTGAAGAAGTACCTGGAGATGCGGGGCGCCGATGGCGGCCCGTGGCGGCGGCTCTGCGCCCTGCCGGCGCTGTGGGTCGGGCTGCTCTACGACGGGGCGGCGCTGGACGCGGCCTGGGATCTGGTGAAGGGCTGGACGACGGAGGAGCGCGCGGGTCTCCGCCGCGAGGTGCCTCGCCACGGGCTGCGCGCACCCTTCCGCGACGGCACGGTGCGGGATGTGGCGCTGGCGGTGCTGGAAATCGCGCGCGCCGGGCTGACCGCGCGGGCCCGCAACGACAATTGGGGCGACGACGAGAGCCACTTCCTCGACACGCTCCAGGCGATCGCCGAGTCGGGCCGCACGCCGGCGGATGAGCTGCTGGCCAAGTTCCACGGTCCCTGGGGCGGCAGCGTCGATCCGGTGTTCGCGGAGTACGCGTACTAAGCGCACAGCCCTGGCCGCCCCCGCCCGCCATCAAAAGGCGGGCGGGGGCCAAGGCAGGATCACTCCCGCCCGGCCTTGCGCTTGATCTCCTCCCGCTCGCCCATCTCGTCGAACTTCTCCTGGGCGGGCTTGTCGGGGTTGCCGTGGGCCTTGCCGGTCTTGTCGAGCAGTTCGTCCTCGATGCGGCGTGCCTGGCCCGAGGAGGCCTCCTCCGGGCGGGTGGTCATGCTACTTCTCCCCGCGGATGGCTTCCTTGACGTGGCCGGCAGCCTTGTCGAGCTTGCCCTCGGCCTTGTTGGCGTTCCCCTTCGCGACCATGCTGTCGTTGCCGGTCAGCTTGCCGACTTCCTTCTGCACGGTGCCGGCGGCGTCCTTGGCGGCACCCTTGACGCGATCCTTGTCGACCATGGCGATGTGCTCCCGTTGTTTGGCGGTCGGCTGTGCACCGACCATCCCCTCAACAGGCGGGACGGCCCCCGAGTCGCGCGGCCACGATCACGTTTGCGTTATCGCCGCTCCGGAGAGCGGGCGCGAAACGGTGCGCCGCGGTGGGCGCATGACGGCCGGGCGCCGTGCCGGCCTGCGGCGCGTTGGCGCCCGTTTAGGCAGCGGTTGCAGCGCAAGAAAATCTGTATAAAATGAAGGCACGATCGGTAATGGGTCGTTCGGTCCGTGGCATCCGGCCGAACGCGCCGTGAAGGTCGTTCCACGCCCGGCTCCGGCAAGGGCGTCGGGCGGGTTTCGTGGCCGGTTTCATCAACCTGTAAGTGAGTGTGTGTCTGGTTCGGTCCGCGGTCGGTCGGGGCGGCGATTCCGCTTGCGCCGGTCCCGTGGTTGGCGTGGGTGTGCGTCCGGGGCGTCCGAGCCTGCCCTGGGGAAACATGTGCGGGGCATGGCAATTCCTATGCGCAAATCGTCGATTGCGGTTCTGCTCCTGGTGATCCTGGGCAACATCGGACTGTGGGCGTGGTGGAACCGCCCGGTGGCCGAACGCTCCTGGGCCGGCGCCGTCGCCGGCGTCGGTTACACCCCCTTCCACCCGGACAAGAGCCCGACCCGCGGCGACAAGGGCAGCCCGGAGAGCATCGAGAAGGACATCGCGGTGCTCGACGGCAACGTCAAGGGCATCCGCATCTACTCCACCACCGACGGCTCCGAGCACACGGTGCCCATCGCGCGCCGCTACGGCATTCCCGTGACCGTCGGCGCCTGGGTGCAGGGCAAGCCCGAGATCGACGAGCCCGAGATCGCCGGGCTGATCAAGGTCACGCGCGCCAATTCCAACGTGCGCCGCGTGCTGGTCGGCAACGAGGCGATCCTGCGCGCCGACATCACCGTGCCGCAGGCGATCGAGTACATCCGCCGCATCAAGAAGAAGGTCAACGTCCCCGTCTCCACCGCCGAGCCGTGGCACGTCTGGCTGCAGCACCCGGAGTTGGTGGAGGCCGCCGATTTCATGGCCGTGCACCTGCTGCCCTACTGGGAAGGCGTGCCGGTGGACCAGGCGGTCGATTACGCGATGTTCCGCTACAACGAACTGCGCGCCAAATACCCGAACAAACACATCGTCATCTCCGAGATCGGCTGGCCCGCCGACGGCCCGTGGCGCCGCGGGGCCGAGGCGACGCAGGTCAACCAGGCGAAGTTCATCCGCAACTTCCTGAACATCGCCGCCCAGAACAAGCTCGACTACTTCATCATGGAGGCCTTCGACCAGCCCTGGAAGCGCGAGATCGAGGGCTCCGCCGGCACCTCCTGGGGCCTGTGGGACGCCAACCGCGCGCCCAAGTTCCCGATGGTCGGCGAGGTGCTGGAGATCCGCAACTGGCCGATGATGTGCGGCGTCTCCATCGCCATGGCCTTCCTGCCGCTGGTGTTCTTCCTGCGCCGCCGCAACGATCTGAGGATCGGTGGCAAGATCTTCTATGGCGCGATGATCCAGGCGGTGGCCTCGGTGCTGGTCTTCACCTTCACCGCGGCGGCCAACCAGGGGCTGGCGGTGTCCACCGAGATCGCCTGGGGCGTGCTGATCTTCTGCCAGCTCGTGCTGCTGGCGGTGATGCTGATCGACGGGCTGGAGCTGACCGAGGTGGTGTGGCAGGAGCGTTTCCGCCGCAAGTTCCACCCCTGCTCCGCCGCACCCGAGCCGACCGCGCCCAAGGTCTCCATCCATGTGCCCTGCTACAACGAGCCGCCGCACATGGTGATCCAGACGCTGGACGCCCTGGCCCGCCTCGACTACCCGAACTTCGAGGTGCTGCTGCTCGACAACAACACCAAGGACCCCGAGGTGTGGAAACCGGTCGAGCAGTATTGCCGGCAGTTGGGCAGCAAGTTCCGCTTCTTCCACCTCGACAACTGGCCGGGCTACAAGGCGGGGGCGCTGAATTTCGGGTTGCAGCAGACGGCGCCGGACGCCGAGTTCGTGGCGGTCATCGACAGCGACTATCAGGTGCACCCCGACTGGCTGAAGGCGACCATCCCGCATTTCGCCCGGCCGGAGGTCGGCTTCGTGCAGTCGCCGCAGGATTACCGGGACTGGAACCGCGACCTGTTCCAGCGCATGACCAACTGGGAATACGCCGGCTTCTTCCACATCGGCATGATCCAGCGCAACGAGCGCAACGCCATCATCCAGCACGGCACCATGACCATCATCCGCAAGTCGGCCATGGACGCGGTCGGCCATTGGGGCGAGTGGTGCATCACCGAGGACGCCGAGCTGGGGCTGCGGCTGTTCGAAGCCGGCTACGAGGCGGTCTACATGCCGGAAAGCTACGGCAAGGGCCTCGTCCCCGACAGCTTCGCCGCCTACAAGACGCAGCGCTTCCGCTGGGCCTATGGCGCGGTGCAGATCCTGAAGAAGCACTGGCGCGAGCTGCTGCCCGGCGCCAAGAAGCTGACCACCGGGCAGAAATACCATTTCATCACGGGCTGGCTGCCCTGGTTCGCCGACGCCGCGCACCTGATCTTCGGCATGGCGGGGGTGGTTTGGTCCATCGGGCTGCTCGCCTTCCCCAAATATTTCGAGTTTCCGCCCAACGCCTTCATGATCCCGACGCTCAGCGTCTTCGCCTTCAAGGTGGCGGCCAGCCTGTGGCTGTACGAGGCCCGCGTGCGCTGCGGCTTCTGGGACAAGGTGGGCGCCGCTGTCGCCGGCATGGCGCTGACCCACACGGTGGGCCGCGCGGTGTGGCAGGGGCTCTTCACCTCCGGCCGGCCCTTCGTGCGCACGCCCAAGTGCGAGAACCAGCCGGCCTTCATGCAGGCCCTGCTGATGGCGCGGGAGGAGATCGGGCTGATGCTCGGCCTGTGGGTGGCGGCGCTGGCGGTGGTGCTGGTGTTCGGCCACGAGAACCGCGACGCCTTCATGTGGTCGGGCTTGCTGGTGGTGCAGTCCCTGCCCTATCTGGCGGCGCTCATCACCTCGCTGATCAACGCCTTCCCGGAGATGCGCTTCGGCCGTCCGGGGTCGAGCACGGTGGTGGAGGCGGCGGACTGAGCCGCCGCAACCGCGGCACAACGCAAAAGGCCGGTCCCTCGCGGGACCGGCCTTTTGCGTTCAGGGGATCAGGCGACGCCCGCGCCCGGAGGCCTCACCAGGTGCGCACCGGCCCGGTGTCGAGATGAACGAAGCCGCTGCGCGTGTAGACGCCGACACCGCCGGCCTCCAGCGCCTTGCCCTCGGCGGCGATGGCGCGGACGCTGCGCTCATGCATGCGCACGTCGATGGCCATGCCGCGGATGTGATAGCTCTCCTTCGCCACGCCGCGGGTGCGGCGGCGGGCCAGGGCGTTGGTGCGGCGCGAGCGGTAACCACACACGACCTCGAACGGCTC
Organism: Azospirillum oleiclasticum; assembly: GCF_013423485.1. Classification (GTDB taxonomy): domain Bacteria; phylum Pseudomonadota; class Alphaproteobacteria; order Azospirillales; family Azospirillaceae; genus Azospirillum; species Azospirillum oleiclasticum. Next base: position 1,430 of record NZ_JABFFR010000024.1, on the reverse strand, counting down.
CGTCGTGTCGAGGCGCTGCTGCACCTGCCAGAGCACGTCGAACAGATCAGGGTCGAACTTGCAGATCTGGTTGGCCTTGTGGTCGCGCAGGAGCACGTCGAGTCGGCGCAGCGCGTCCGGAACATAGGATCCGTTGGACCAATAGACGTCGTCGAATCGCTCGTGCGTGTTCCGGCTGACCAGCGCCAGCCGCCGGACGGAACCGCCCGCGGTGAAGGCTGACGCACTATTGGGAATCATCAGCGCCGAAGATCCGGCCGCACAGGCCACGGCGCCAAGAGCAAGTTTCAGGAAAGAGCGACGCTTCAAAGTCTGGTCCGTGTAATCCGTACCCTCGAAGTTCATCCCCTATCTCCCCTCTTTTCTCCCAGACGCAACAAACTCCTTCCCGATGCGCGGCAATTCCGGCCCGGTTTGACATTCAAGTTTGCTGGATGATCCCTGGACGATGAATTGTTGGTTAGCTGTGGCTTGACAGATACAGGGGACGGTATAGGCGAAATGTTACGAACGGGCAACCCGAATTTCATGACATGCGGCAAAACGGTTACGCCATTTTAAGGAGCCAAGCCGATTCGCCCCATCTTCGGGGGTGCGGAAGGGATTAGGTGACGTGCGTCACAGCCAAGTCGCCCCGTCTGCCCTATATTCCCTGTTGAACGACGGGACCATAAGCCGGGACGAACGAGGCCATTGCGATGCTGACGACCAGCGCGACCACATCACGCTCCCTTGCCGTACTGACGCTGGCGGCGCTTGCCATCACCGGACTGTCGGCCGCGGCCTGCGCCCAGGCCCCCACGACCCCGCTCGCCCCGCTCTCCGTCGCCCCCGCGCTGGCCGAGCCGGCGACGCCGGCCCCGGTGCCCGCCTATCCCGCCATGCTGAGCGCCTGGGCCGACCGGCTGGACGCCCGCGCCGCGGAGCTGGAGGCGATGGCCCCGGTCGCGATCACGCGGGTCGGCCCCGGCGGCACCCTGAAGAAGGGCGCCAGCGGTGAGCGCACGTCGCGCCTGATCCAGCGGCTGATCGAGCTGGGCTACCTGACGCCGGAGCAGCGCAGCGCCAGCTTCGACGATCTGGTGGACACCGCCGTGCGCAGCTTCCAGACCGCCAGCAACATGACCCCGGACGGGCTGGTCGGCACCGGCACCCAGCAGGCGCTCGACCGCAGCCCGGCGGAGGCCGCCGGCATCATGCGGCACACCGCCACCTCCATGCGCGCGCTGCGCGACGAGCAGCTGCCCGACGCCGTTCTGGTCAACCTGCCCAGCCAGACGGTCACGCTGGTGCGGGACAGCGCCCGCGTCTTCGACATGCGCGCGGTGGTCGGCCGCCCGTCGCGCGAGACGCCGCTGCTGCGCGACCGCATCACCCACGTGATCGTCAACCCCACCTGGACCGTGCCGCCGACCGTCCTGAAGGAGGAC
>NZ_JABFFR010000023.1 GCF_013423485.1 Azospirillum oleiclasticum | reverse complement strand
CCTGGACCGTGCCGCCGACCGTCCTGAAGGAGGACAAGCTGCCGATGCTGCGGTCCCGCGGCACGCCCGGCATCTCCAACGCCGTGGTCTATCTGGACGGCGAGGTGGTGGCGCCGGAGATCATCGACTGGAGCGTGGTGACGCCGGGCCGCGTGCGCATCGTGCAGCAGCCGGGCGACCACAACGCGCTCGGCCGCTTCCGCTTCAACCTCACCAACCCCGAGAACATCTATCTGCACGGCACCAACGAGCCGAGGCTGTTCGACCGCGAGCTGCGCACCATCAGCTCCGGCTGCGTGCGGCTGCAGGACGCGCGGCTGATGGCGGAAACGCTGCTGGCCCCGCAGGGCGTCACCCCCGACCGGATCGAACGGATGCTGGCCCGCGGCGAGCCGCAATGGGTGAAGCTGGAGAAGGCGCTGCCGGTCCGCTTCACCTACTGGATGGCGACCATCGACGGATCGGGCACCATCCGCCTGCACCCCGACGTGTACGACCGCGTGGAGGAGGCTCCTCCCTCCTCCGCCCTGCCGCCCGGCGACTCGTCGCGGGCGTAACGGAAAAAGCCCCCGGCGACGGGGGCTTTTCCATGCCGACCCGCTCGGTCGGACTCACCCCGCCCGGCTCAGTTCGCCCGGCTCAGTTCGTTGTCGGCCCCGGCAGCGCGCCAGACCTTGGAGGCGGTGGGGCCGGTGTCGCCGCTGGTCTCGATGTATTTCACCGGATCGCCGGTCACCAGCTCGTCGAACGACACGTTGACGCAGCTGTTGCGGTGGAAATAGAGCTGCGTGCCGGCGCCGGTCATGATGAAGCCGTGATCCTCGGCCGGGTTGAGCTGGGCGACACGGCCCGGCTGCTCCGCGTCCTGGACCTTCACGTCGGTGCGGAGCTTCTGCTTGTAATCCTTGAGCTGGCGCTCCGCCGCCTCGAACGCGTCGCGGATCGAGGTGCGGGCGTCGGGGTTGGCGTAGCGCTCCTTCGCCTTCTTCGGCTGGCGGCTGACGACGATGTCGTTGCCGGGCACCATCAGCTCGATGTGCACGTCATAGACGTTTCCCGTGCGGTGCTGACGGTGCTGGTTCTCCACCGCAACCCGCATGCCGACCATGCGGTCGAACAGCTTCTCCAGCTTCTCGGCCCGCTCGCGGATGTAGGCGTCGAGCTCGGGCTGCGGGTCCATGTTGTGGAAGGCGATTTCGAGATTGGTGTCCATGAGCCCTTTTCCGTTCTGGCGTCCGTTCCGGCCACGCGGCCGGGAGGGGTTCAGCCGGCGCTGCGCCGCCGGGGGCGACGGGCCGGCTTCTCGGCGACCGGCGCCCCGACCGCGGCACCATCGGCCGGATGCGGCTCCGGCAGGGGTGGCGGGCCGTTGCGGCTTGGGGTGTGCATGTCCTCGCCCTGATCGGTCAGCCCCGGCATGTCGCCCAGGCTATCGACGCTGAGAGCCGGCTCCACCGGCTCGGTGCGCTCCGCGGTGTCGTCCGGCCCGTGCGAGGGGTTCGGTCGCAGCGTGTCGCGCTGGTTGTCTTCGATCGCGACCTCCTCGCGGGCCATCTCCCAGTGCTCGGCGGAGCGGCCGTCCGGTCGTCCCTCGCGCTCCCAGATCCGGTAGGCCCGTTCGGCGACGCGCCGCTCAAGGTCGTCAGCCATGCTGATCGCATCCTCCATCAAAAACCACGCGCGCCCCGGCACGCCAAGACGTAACCCGGACGCGTCCGGCTTGGTTCCCGTGGTGGGCCACCGCCGGAGTGGCTTGCCGCGGCCCGCGGCCTTCGCCACATAGCCTGGATCGGAGGAAGCGAACGGGGGCAAGCGCATGGGATGGCGGCACAGACCCGTGGCGATCGGCGATCGCTTCTGCCGCACCGGGCAGGTGTCGCGGGTGTTCGTGGTGGTCCAGCTCGACAGCCGGGCCGGTCTGCCGCCGCACGCGCGTCTTCAGCTCGAGGAGGACCCGTGCGAGCGGATCACCATCGCCCTGGCGGCGCTGGGCGATCCCGCCATGTTCCGCCGGCTGTGACAGGCCGCGGGACGGTATAGGCTAATAACTATCCAGGAACTCGCTTTCCGCTTGCCTACGCATCGCCCGCTGCACCATGATGTTGACGAACGGTCCGAGACAAGGACTGGATGCAACGATGTGCCGAGGAAGCGACCATGGCGGATTCTACGGACATCGGCACGGGTCGACGCACGGCCCGCCCCCGCTTTCGCACCGGTGCGACCAGGGCGCGCCATGAGCTGCGCTTCCGCCGCGTGCACAAGGCCTCCATCGTGGCGCTCGCCATGCTGGCCGAGCACAAGGACCCCTATGCCTCGCAGCACATCCTGCGCGTCGCGCGGCTGGCCGACGACATCGCCCGCGTGCTCCAGCAGTCCGGTCCCTACCGGCATCTGGTGACCGACCGCTTCCGCGAGGATCTGCGCGTCGCCAGCATGCTGCACGATGTCGGCAAGGTCGCGGTCCCCGACGGCATCCTGAACAAGCCGGGCCGCCTGACCCCGGAGGAACGGGCCGTGATGCAGCGCCATTGCGACCACGGGCGCAGTGTGCTGGAGCGGGCGAGCCGGCTGACCGGCTCCGGCGGACACCTGCCCCTGGCGGCGGCGATTGCCGGGTCCCACCACGAGAAGTACGACGGCACCGGCTATCCCCGCGGCACCCGGGGCGACGACATCCCGCTGGCCGCGCGCATCGTGTCGGTGGCCGACGTGTTCGACGCCCTGACCCACCGCCGGGTGTACAAGGAGGCTTGGCCGGTCGAGGAGGCGCTGGCCTACCTCGCCGACCGGCGCGGCAGCGATTTCGACCCCGCGATCGTGGACGCCTTCCTGGAGGCGATGCGGCTGCGCGCCGCCTTCACCCTCATCACCTGGCACGACGGCATGAGCGTGGGGGTGGAGGAGCTGGACAACGACCACCGCACGCTGATCGAGCTGATCAACCAGCTGGCGGGTGCCGACCGCCGCCACGACCGCATCGGCTTGGAATCCGTGCTGGACGAGCTGGTGGACTACACCGTCTTCCATTTCGAGCGGGAGGAGGCGCTGATGGAGGCGGCCGGCTTCCCTGACGGCGAGGCGCACCGGCTGATGCACCGGTTGCTGACCGAGCAGGTGATGACCATCCGCCGCCGCCTGATGACCGAGCCGGACCGGGGCCTGGGCGACCACGTGATGGAATTTCTCAGCCATTGGTTGCGGGACCACATCATGAAGGCCGACCTCCGTTACGCGCCCTTCCTGGCCGCGTGCCCCACCGAACACACACCGGCGGAATAGAAGGCCCACCAAAAGAATACCGATCGTTGTCCTTTGAGTTAACTCCTTTGCGATGCTAATCCTGCGGTCGGACGCGCCGGCGCAACGGACGCGCCGACCGACGGGACCGATCGCATTGTCCGCACCAGCCCTTCCGACCGCTCATCCCGCCCGCTCGACGACTTGGCTGCGACCGTTGGCGCGAATAGCGCTGGTCGGTGCGCTGCTCGTCCAGGCACCGGCCGCCCTGGCCGCCGGACCGGCGGTCGTGCAGCTCGGCCTGTTCCAACGTGAGGGTGAGGCGTGGTGGGCGTGGCAGTCGCTGACGCGCAAGGCACCGGACCTCGCCGCCGGGCTGGAGCCGATGGTGTCCGCCTTCAACGCGGACCGGCCGGCCGGCGGGGTGACGCTGCGCGCCACCGTCCCCTCGGGTGCCGACCCCATCTCGCTGTGCCGGCGCCTGCTGGGCGCCGGTTACGGATGTCTGGTGATCGATTCCGGGTCGCGGACCGAGACGGCCGCGGCGCCGCCCGCGCCGGCCCAACCCTTCGCACCGCTCCCGGAGGTCAAGCCCGAGCCGCCGCCCCGTGTCGCCCCGCCGATCCTGAGCGAGGCTGTGCCCGCCGCTGCAGCGATCACCGTCGCCGCCGCGACCGTGCCGGTCCCCGCCGCCTCCATCAGCGTGACCGCATCGCTGGCCGTGGCGGTGGTGCCACCCAGGCCGACGCCGGCTCCCCCGCCCTCCGCCGCCGTTCCCACCCCGGCCCTGCCCGGAGCGCAGGACGGGCTGATCACCTACAGCGAGGAGGACGCGAAGGTGATGGCCGGCATCGAGCGGCGCAACCGCCGCCAGGGCCGGCTGGGCGCCGTTCTGCCCGACACCAAATTCGACCTGACGCCGGCCCTGCTGACCCGTCAGGGCTGGAACCTCTGCGCGCTCACCTTCGACGACGGGCCGCACCGGACGGTCACGCCGCGCATCCTGGAGATCCTCCAGACGGAGAAGATCCGGGCGACCTACTTCCCGGTCGCCAAGGTGGCGCTGCAGCATTCGCAGATCATCCGCGATTTCGTCGCCGCCGGGCACGAGATCGGCAACCACAGCCTGACCCATTCCGATCTGCGCGCCATGGCCCCGGCCGGCCAGCGCCACGAGATCGCCGAGGCCAACCGCATCCTGCGCGAGATGGGCGCCACCCCCGTGCTGTTCCGCCCGCCCTACGGCCGCTACAACGACAGCCTGATGGCCGAGGCGCGGGCGGAGAAGATGAACACCGTCCTGTGGAACGTCGACACCCGCGACTGGAAGGTGCGCGATCCCGACAAGATCGTGCAGCATGTGAAGACCGCCGCCGGCACCGGCAGCGTGCTGCTGCTGCACTCCACCTACCCGTCCACCGCCAACGCGCTGCCGCGGGTGATTGCCGACATGCGCAGCAAGGGCTGCGAGTTCGTGACGCTCAGCGAGTGGATCAAGCGGATGCACCAGATGGCCGAGCCGATGCTGGTCAACGCGTCCGACACCCGGCAGCAGGCCTCGAACTGACGGCGGGCGCCGTCAGATCACTTCGACGCTTTCTTCAGCTGCGCGTATTTGCGCAGGGTGTTCTCCAGCTCCGGCGTGATCAGGTTCCACTCGCCGACCAGCCGGCCGCCGGTCTGCGCCTCCACCACATTGATGCTGCATTGGAAATCGAGCTTGGCGAAGCTGTCGTCGAGCTTCACCGTGATGCGCGCCGCCTGCCCCTTGATCAGCGAGCCGTCGAAGTTGCCGGCCATGAAGCCTTTCGATGTGACCGACAGGATCGGGAAGGACTTGCCGTCGAAGGACACGAGGTTGTTGGGGGTCTTCAGCTTGCGGGGCTTGCGGACCGCCGGCTTCTTGCGATCCGACACGATGATCTTGAGGAAATCGAACATGCCCACGGCGCAAACCCCCTGTGCGCGGCCGGTGCCGCCCCAATGGTGCACGACCGGCGCTTTGGGGAGGATAACCGCCTCGAACGGGGTGCCGCAATCAAATCACTCCGGCGCCCTGGCCCAGGCGGCGCGGGTGCGCGCCACCGACAACACCGCAACGGGGGCCAGCACCACCGCGACGGCCAGCACCCCGATGCCGATGGAGAGCAACCCCACCGGATCGGCCACGGCGGCGCGGCCGAGCAGATCGGCAAGAAGCCGCACCGCAAACGCCGCCACCAGAAGAATGCCGACAACCGGCAGAGCGCAGCGTGGATTGGAAAGCGTCCGCCGGCCCGTGCGGGGACATGGCGGCATGCCGGAAAGCGGCAGGACTGCGGGCATGATCGCATCCCTTCGTTGCAGGCGATCGCAACACCGTGCGCCGGAACATCCGGCCACCGCGTGATCATACAGGGGATTCCGGGCGGCGGCTTCCCGGCAAGTCAGGGTATTGCCTTCGCCGAGCCCCCGCTCGACCGGGTAGGCACCATGGCCGGGGGGATACACCCAAAGCGCGCAGTGCCGGGCAGACCCTGTGGATAAGTCCGTGGAGAATCCAGGGACAGGTTCTGTATCGACGCGCGGAACCGGGCCACGCAGCGGTGCCGCGAAATGCCGGCCGAGCGATCCCAACACCCTGATTCCGCTTGGAATTTCGGGAAACACACCGACCCGTGCCGCGACGGCACCCGGCATTTCCCTGCCCGGTCCCGCCCGTGCGGCACGGTTTCGCGCGCAGATCCGCGCTGTTGACAACCGCACCGTCCACGGTTAGCGGGCCGTCGTCACCGCACGGCAGCCAGCGGCGGAGCGCCGCAGACATCGATAACGCGCCGCCGCGCGTCATGGTTCCCGCACCGCCTGTCGCCGGGCCACGGCGGTGGTGACATCGGGTGTCCGCCGTCACCTTGTCCCACCACGCCCCCCGCAACCTCTGGTACGGTCCGCTCATATTTCGCGGCACCAATACTTCGTGACGCCCATTGGTCGCGACCCATAGTCCAGGCCATTCAGACGCGCGGCCCACCTCCGTCCGGGCCGCGCGTCCCTATTGCGAATCCGACCCGGCGCCGTCGTCCGTCCGCACCCAGGCGCGCAGCACCTCCGCCACGCTCCAGGCCTGCGCGATGCAACCACGTGGTGTGAAGGGCGGTTCGGCGTCGAAGATCTCGCTGATGGTGCCGATCCCCGCCTCCGACAGGTGCGGCAGGAAACCGTCGAGCAGGCGGCGGGCGCCGGCCTTGTCGTTCGGGTGGACCTTCAGCCAGGCGTCCACCATCGGCCCGATCAGCCAGCCCCACACCGTGCCCTGGTGGTAGGCGGCGTCGCGCGCGCGCAGGTCGCCGAAGTATTTGGTCTTGTAGTCGGGATGCCCCGGCGCCAGGGAGCGCAGGCCCACCGGCGTCAGCAGCCGGCGGCGCACCGTGTCCACCACCGCCTCCCAGCGCCGGCGCTCCAGCACCGGGTGGTCGAGTGAAACCGCGAGGAGCTGGTTCGGGCGGCAGGCGCCATCGTCGCCGCGCTCCCCGTCCACCACGTCGAACAGATGGCCGGCCGACTCGCACCAGAAGCGGCGGTTGAAGGATTCGTAGGCCCACGCCGCCATCTCCTCCACCGGCCGGGCGGCGGCGGCGCCCTCCTCCTCCGCCAGCCAGCCGGACAGCAGCATCAGGGCGTTGTACCAGAGGGCGTTGATCTCCACCGCCTTGCCGCGCCGCGGGGTGACGACCCAGTCGTCCACCTTGGCGTCCATCCAGGTGAGCTGGTAGCCGGGCGCCCCCTGCCTCAGCAACCCGTCCTGCGGATCGACGCCGATGCCGAACCGCGTGCCGTGGCGGTGGCGGTTGACGATCTCCAGAAGCTTGGGCAGCAGGATGCGCAGCGTGTGGCGGTCGCCGGTGGCTGCGACGTAGCGACCGACGGCGTGGAAAAACCACAGCGTGGCGTCGGCGGTGTGGTAGAGCCCCTCCACCTTCCCGTCGGGGAACATGTTGGGCAGCAGCCCGTCACGGATGTAGTGGGCGAAGGTGCGCAGGATCCAGCCCGCCTCCACATGGCGGCCGGTGACCAAGGTCAGCCCCTCCAGGCTGATCATGGTGTCGCGGCCCCAGTCGGTGAACCAGTGGTAGCCGGCGATCACCGTGCGCACCTCGTCGCCCTCGGCGCGCGCGCGCATCATGTCGGCAACGCGGCTGACCGGAAGGAACAGAAAACCGTCGGCGGCCAGCACCAGCTCCGCCATCGCCCCGTCGCGCAGCGACGGGTGGGCCAGACGGGCGATGCGCCGCCGCCGCTCGCGCTCGAAGGCCAGCACGTCGGCGGGGGGCAGCGCCTCCATACGCTGCCACGGCTCCGCCGCGGCGACGAAGGTGACCTGGCTGCCTTCGGTCAGCGTGCCGCTGAAATAGCCGGGGCTCCACAGATGGCCGCGCGATTCGTAGCCGCGCTCCGCCTCAACGCCGTAGACGATCTCCCGCCCGCTGCCGCCATCGAGCGTCAGCGGCATGTCCGCCCCGTCGATCATCATCCGCAGCACCGGCAGATCGCGCCCGGCGGACACCTCGTAGCGGGCGCCGAAGGCGGTCAGACGGTAGTCGCGGGCGAGCGGTGCGGCCACCGCCGCTTCGAGCAGCCGGAAGGCCAGCACCGGACGCAGCGTCAGCCGCACCGGGCCGGGCGCCCGGCGCACGCGGTAGGTGACATGGACGATGTTCTGGCGGTTGGGCATCACCACGGTGCGCTCGATCACCACACCACTCACCTCGAACCGCCAGACGGGCATGCCCATCTCCATGCGGAACTCGGCGAGGCCCTGGACGCTGCCCTCCTCCTCGTCGCCGCACAGCGAGCAATCGGTGCCGTCCGGCAGGACGAGATGGTCGACGAGTTGGCTCAGCATCACCACGCGGCCGAGGGGGGCCGGCAGCGCCGCCACCAGCAGGCCATGGTAGCGGCGGGTGAGCCCGCCGGACACGGTGGCCGAGGCGTAGCCGCCCAGGCCGTTGGTCACCAGCCATTCGCGGGTCACAGCGGCGGCGGGTGAGGCGTCGAGCGTGTCGGGTCCCAGTGTGCGGACAATGTCGGTCATGGGTCCCTGTCAGACTGTTTCGGATCCGACGCGTCGGGGTCGGGTGCGGTGGCGGATGACAGGACAACAGCCGCATGCCCCGGAACGTGCCATCCATCGGGCGCATCGACCGCCGCGGTGCCGCCGCCCCCATAGGCCGGGTCCTCGCTGGACCACAGCAGCGACCAGCCCCGGCCGGCCGGCGGGGCCAGCAACGGCTCGGCGATCGAGGGGCGGTTCAGGCCGCGGCCGAGGTTGACGAGCAGCAGCCGGTCGTCCCCGTCCGTCCCGAACCAGCGCAGCGCGAACGCCTCCTCCCCCAACACCGCGCCGTCGATGGTTCCGGCCGCCGGACGGAAGACGCGATCGTCGCGGCGCAGCGCCAGCAGGTCGCGGTGCATGATCCACACCGTGATGTTGCGCGCCCGCTCCCCATGGTCAAGGACGGAGCGGCGGAAGGTCTCCTCCGCCTGCGGCGGGGTCAGCCGGCGGCGCATCGCCGGGGTGGCGAGCGTCGGGAACTGGCCCAGGAACTCCGCCCGCCCCTCGGCAACCGCCACCGCCAGTTCCGGCTTGTGGTCGGCGAAGTAGAAGAAGGGGGTGGAAGCGGCGAATTCCTGCCCCTGGAACAGCATCGGCGTGCCCGGCCCCAGAAGAAGCAGCGCCGTCATCGCCCGCAAGCGTCCGGGCGAGGTCAGGGCGTGGATGCGCTGGGCGTGGCCGGAATTGGCGATCTGGTCGTGGTTCTGCAGGAAGGTGACGAAGGCCGCCCCCGGCGCCCCCGCCGTGGGGGTGCCGCGGCGCTTGCCCTGCCACGCGTAACGCTGCCCCTGGAACAGGAAGCCGCGCTTGGCTGCCGACACGAACTCCTGCACGCGGCCGGTGTGGTCGCTGTAATAGGCCTCGTTGCGGCCGGTCAGCGCCACCATGGCGCTGTGGTGGAAATCGTCGTTCCACAGCGCGTCCAGCCCGCAGCCGCCGCGCTCGGGCGGGGCCAGCAGGACCATGTCCTGCGACTCGTTTTCGCCCACCAGCAGCGTGGCACGCCCGGCCCCGGCGCGGCGCACGGCGGCGGCGACCTCGGCCAGGATGTGGGTGGGGGAGGCGTCGAAGATCTGCTGGGTGGCGTCGAGCCGCAGCCCGTCCAGGTGGTACTCGTCGATCCAATATGCGGCGTTGGCGGCGAAGAAGTCGCGCACCGGGCGGCTGCCGGGGCCGTCGAAATTGATGGGTTCGCCCCACTCGTTCTCGTACGTGTCGGAGAACCACGTGTCGGAGAAGCAGGCGGCGTGGTTCCCGTCCGGGCCGAAATGGTTGTAGACCACGTCCAGGATCACGGCCAGTCCCAGCGCGTGGGCGCGGTCGACGAAGCGGCGGAACGCGTCCGGCTCCCCATACAGCCGGGTCGGCGCGAACAACCCCACCCCGTCGTAGCCCCAGCCGAAGCGGCCGGCGAACTCCGCCACCGGCATCACCTCCAGCACGGTGACACCGAGGTCGGCGAGCGCCGGCAGCTCGCGCAGCGCCGCATCCCAGCTGCCCTCGGGCGTGAAGGTGCCGACATGCATCTCGTAGATCACCGCCTCCGTCAACGTCCGGCCGCGCCAGCCGGTGTCGGTCCAGGCGAAGGCGGCGGGGTCGACCAGCCGGGACGGACCATGCGGCCCCTCCGGCTGGAAGCGGGAGGCGGGGTCGGGCAGCGGTGTCCCCTCCCCTTCCAGGCGCAACCGGTAGAGCGCGCCCGCCGGCATGTCCGGCACCAGGGCGGAGAAATGGCCGTCCGCCTCCCGCTCCAGCGGAACGGCACGGGCACCGTCCGCGCCGATGAGCAGATCCACCCGGCCGCACTTGGGCGCCCAGACGCGGACATGCGCCGCCCCGGCTGGCCGGACCTCGGCACCGACCGGATAGCGGCGGGGGATGGACGCGTCGGGACCATCCCGACCGTCCGGTGGATCGATGGAGCGGGCGGCGGTGGGCATCACGTCGGTCGGCCTCTTCGGGGACAGGGTTGCCAACCATGGGCCAACAGCCGACGGAGCTTTCCGTGCCGGCCTGCGGCACCGCGCTGTTGGGATAGCGGCCTCGACCGGGGAACAGACCGCCATGACGCCGCCAGCTGCACCGCTGGAGGGGACGCCGGCCCCGTGTGGTACGGGGACGGCAGGATGTGCCGCTGGAGCCGTTCCGGTGATGGCTGAACCCTCGCCCCGCCATGGGGAGGGTGCCTGGAAGGGCTGGCGAGGGTTCACTGGGGCTGGTGGCCACCGGGCACCGCGCAATTGCCTTCTCTAAACGCTTGCTCCGGTTCTTCCAGATCCAAAGGCCATCAACAGCCGCTCGGCGAGCTGATCCATCTGGGCTAGGACGGCTGAACGCTTCGGCTCCGAAGTAGCACCATGAGCGCTCTGACTCAACGTAGCCAGCTTCTTATGGTCTGTGTTTTTCGCGTCGAACGTGGGAAGCTTCAGGTGCTTGAAGATGTTCGATACCTGTATCTGAATAGTGTGGCTCTGAACATACTCTCGCACGAGGGTTGAGTTTAGAAGTGCACATACGTAATGCGCCTGATTCTCTGAAGTGAAATCTGCGAAGTATACCTTGTGGTCGGGCACATAGACGCGATCCCCAATCACCGGCACCGCACCTTGAGTGACAACAGCCGCTTCAAAGACTGATGAAAGCTCAGCCCAAACCACCTTGTATGCAGAAAATGTATACGCCCCAACATTGTAGATTACATACTCAGGTGCCCCACTCTGCCTCAGCTTATAAGTTGAACGTTGTCTCAAGAGATGTTTGTACGCTTTGAAGTAGCTTTTAGTTCTCTTCAACCCTGAAACAACCGTCTCCGCATCTGCGTAGTCTTGCCGATTGATGCCTCGGTTGGGAATAAAGACGTACAGTTCCTCCTCGATGTGAACGTGACAGGCAGAGAAGTCGGCTGCTCCCTTGAGAAGCGGAAACAACAAGTCAGGCTCAACCCAGAACATTCTTGCCGGTCCGATGTCGGTGCGTCCCGCTTCGGGGCGCGTCTGAATCTTCACAAGTCCTTCGGGTTCATTAACATCAACTATGCGTACCAGCAGGACACCATTTAGGTCGCACGTCACCCCCTTTCGGCCAGCGATCCAATCGCTCTCGCCCTGGATTGCGGCCATATCCTTGAAACGCCCTTTCGGGAGAATGGCCCAAGGGGAGTTGCCCCCTGCCACAGGTGTTGCTTCCCATTCATTGATCGAGACTCGGGCCAGGACGCTCGCCTTGCTGGCGTGCTCGGGTATAGTGCCGCTGTGTCCGGCAGCCTTCTCCCAAACTCTGTAAGGCACCGGATACTTCGGCTTCTTACGAGATGCCTTCTCCAATCGCATGATGGCGGTCTTATTCGCAACTTTAGGAAACGGCTTGAGTTTCTTCAGGTCATCAACTTCAACTGGTAGAAATCCTGTGCTCTTATCGATCTTAAAGCTCCGGAAGCCCTGTGAAGAGGGGCTTTGGAAGTGAGTCTGTGTAATGACAAAGACGAGTATGCCGCCAACTTTGAGCCATTTATCGCCAACTGTGTAAGTGATCATACCTGAAATATCCAATTCATTTCCCCCATGGAAGGGCGTTTCAGAGAAAATAGCGTACTGAGCGCATGTCGGCTTGATGCGATTTCGATAATGCTCAGGCAGACTGGACCAGCGAACCCAAGGCGGATTACCTACAACAAGGTCGAATTCTCCAGCAACGGCAGACCAGAAAAAGTTTCGAACAATTCGAAACCAAATTCCATTCCAATCACGCTTATGTAGGTCTAGGACTTGCTTATAAGTATCCGAAAGAGGGGAGCGCCAGATTTGGGCTTCATTTTTTGTGATGCACCGTTGTTTGACTAGGTAGTTTTCTGCTTCATCGTAGCTGTGTTCAACCTCAACACATTCAGCCATTCCGCTGAAAACCCGGTCCAGGCGCTCTCGGTCAAATGCCAACGGCGCAGGGATCATCACACGCAAGTCTGACTGTGTGCTCCCGATCTGATATTCGACAACATCTTCGTTCTTCTTAGGAGAGCGGGCTGGCGAGTAGACTGCATCGGCCAGCAGAACCGGCAATTCCACCTCGGCTTTCGCTTCTGCCACAAGGTCCGCCACGGCAATGAGGTAATTGACGCGCGAAGATTGTACGGCCAGAGGATTGAGGTCAAAGCCCCAGGTCGATTCTAGAATGAGTTCCAAGGTCGCCTTTGCATCGAGCTTTTTGACTTTCGCCTCCAGCCGTTTGCGACGAACCACTTCCAACAGAAAAGACCCTGATCCACATGTGGGGTCGAGAACTCGAGTATTGAGCCAGTCAGTAACGGTAGTTCTATCGCAAGCAATCTCAACTAGCCAATCTGGCGTGTAGAACTCACCTAGCGCTTTCCGCAGCGGTTCTGGCACCAAGGCTTGGTAAAATGATTTGAGAACATCTCTGGAGCGAGCTGCCCCCAAATCATCCATGCGGTACAACGATAGCTGGGTTACCAATGAACGAATGGCATTGGCGATGACCGTCCGCCCTTTAGCTGACAACGTAGCATCAGCGTACCACGAGAAGATTGCTTCTTCGACGAAGCCTTTGATCCGAGCAGCCTCGAAAAATGCGCTGCGCTCCACCTCACTTTCAAGATGGCTAAGAAGGCTATTATCATCGAGACCAAGAAGGTGCTCGCAAAAATCCGGATAGGCTGTAAGGCCGTGTTCTGACACGATCTCAGCGGCCAGCATTTTCATAACGAACGCATTGTACGTGTGGATTACAAAAAGCAGTGCGGCTACCGTGTCCTCATCGTCGACTTCAACATTGAAACGGATACCGCGACGGACATCGGCTTCTTGGCCGCGCGTAAGGTCAGCTACTTGGCCGAAAAGGGCACGCTATTCTTCAAATAGCATGCGCACTTTGTTGTTTTCCGTCCCTTTCAAGTGAGCGGCCAATTCCAACGCTAGGCCACCCATCATCGCCGTACCCACTATGGATTCATGTCCGAAATCCTCTTCTAGGTTCTCAGAAGTAACGGCCCTACGTTTCGAGTCACGGCACGCCTGAGCTACAAGTTCAACAGATGCCTCATTGAAGGGCAACAGGTGACGATGGACAATTTTTCCTCCACGATAAAAGCCGAAGCAGACATGATCGCCATCAATGGCAATTCCGATATAATCCTCGTCAGAAAGACCCTCTTCTTTTGCCCGTCGCGGGATATACTTCGAAAGTCGATCGTAAATTGCTTCCTTGAATGCCCTACTATCGGTCCTTCCTTTGAATAGACCCTTGTCCTTAAACTCGATGACCACCTGATTGTATGAAGCATCGTTGCGATCGCGCTCTGCGTGAAAAGTAACATTCAGCTCATTTTCGAGGTGCTTGAGCCAGCCCTTCCGTACCTCTTCCTCCGTTTTCCAGTTCGGGCGGTCTGCAGAGAGCTTCCGAAAGAGTGAGCCAGCCATGATTTGATCCACTGTTGAAGGCAGTGAATGGGGTTATATTGCTTCTGCGCTGGCGAGAAAGTGGAAACCGTCTCCGGCAAGAAAGATACGCTGTCGTGTGACGCGAATGTCCCAGGCATTGTTCACAGTGACAGTGACAGTGACAGTGACAGTGACAGTGACAGTGACAGTGACAGTGACAGTGACAGTGACAGTGACAGTGACAGTGACAGTTTGAGCGAAGTTACAATTTACGGGTGAAGTCATTCATACTTTAGCGCCACAAAGTTCACGCAGAGCATTTATTCCGGCACAGAATGGCCGACAATGTTCAGCGCTTCGGTTCGATTGCCCACATCCAGGTCAGCTCGTGCTTGTTGTGGAACAGGTGCATCAGGCGGCTGCCGGGGATGGCGGCGAGTGTCGCGGCGGCGGTGTGGTCGGTTTCGCCCTGGAACTTGATGGTGCAGATCATGCGCTTCGCCAGCCCGCTGCCGCGCCACGCCTCCACCAGCCGCAGCAGCCGCTCCGGGTAGCAGATGACGTCCGACGTCAGCCAGTCCACCGGGCCGATGTCCTGCGGGCGCAGGCCGAAGGCGCTTTCCTGACGATGCTCCACCCGCGGCAGTGCTGCGACGGAGGGGTCGAGCGGGGCCTTGTCGATGCTCAGCACCGAGGCACCCAGCCCGTGCAGCACCCAGGTCCAGCCGCCGGGGCTGGAACCGAGGTCGACGCAGCGGTCGCCGGGGCCGGGCAGCGGGCCGCCGAACAGGGTCAGCGCCTCCCACAGCTTCAGGTAGGCGCGGTTCGGCGGGTTGGCGCGATCCTCCACGAACACCGCCTCGCCATGGCGGAATGGGCTGGAGCAATGGCCGGCCGCGATGAGGGTGCGCTCGTCGAGCAGCGCCCAGGATCCCAGCGGGGCGGTCGGCGGCGGGGCGGGGAAGACCAGTGGCTTGGCGGAGACGTGGGGCAGATTCTCCTGGATCAGCGTCGCCCGGCGGTGGTGGCGCAGCGGCCACAGCGTCCAGTTGCGCTGGATGGCGCGCAGAGCCTTCGCCGCCTCCTTGATCGAGGCGAACTCGATGCGCACCGGGTCGAACCAGACATTCTGCGCCCAGGCCGCCGGCCGCGCCAGGCCGGGGGTGAAGACCAGCCGCCCGTCCACCGTGGCGTCCGGCCCCAGCTCGGCCAGCAGGTCCGCCTCGAACCCTTCGGCGGCGAGATAGACGGTCTGTCCCAACGGCTCGGTGGTGGTCACGGCACATTCCCCCTGGCAAGGCGGGGGATCATAGTGGCGGCACCGGCTTACGGCCAGTGCCGCCCGCTTCCGTCCCGACCCTTCAGCCCGCGATCTGGTCCGTCCACACCCGGAACGACGCCAGCTTGTTGGGACCGAAGGTGTGGGTCAGCGGCACGTCGGCGGCGTCGCGGCCCTGGGCGATCAGGATGCGGCCGATGCGCGGCGCGTTGTTGCGCGGGTCGAAGACCCACCAGCGGCCGCCCAGATAGACCTCCATCCAGGCCGCGAAGTCCATCGGGTCGTAAGGCGGCGGCAGGCCGATGTCACTGATGTAGCCGGTGCAGTAGCGCGCCGGGATGTTCATGCAGCGGCAGAAGGTGACGGCGAGGTGGGCGTAATCGCGGCAGACCCCCAGCCGCTCGGCGTAGGTCTCCGCCGCCGTGCGGGTGGCACGGGCGTGCTGGTAGCCGAATTTGACGTGCTGGTGCACGAAATCGCAGATGGCCTGGACCCGCGGCCAGCCGAGCGGCGTGTTGCCGAACAGCCGCCACGCCTCTTCCGACAGTCGGTCCGTCTCGCAGTAGCGGCTGCCGAGCAGGAACAGCAGCGTGTCGGGCGGCAGGTCCTGCACGGCGTGCTGGATGGCGTCCATCGCCACCGGGTCGCTCCGACCCTCGTCCCGGATGACGCTGTCGGTGCCGAGCGTGAAACGCCCGGCCGGGGCCACCAGACGGCAGCACCAGTTGCCGAAGCTGTCGCGGTAGCTCTGGATCGGCACCGCCGGGGTGGTGACGAGGTGGTCCGGATGTTCGAGGCTCATCACGCGCGAATAATGCACGTTGAGCATGACGATCATCGGCGTCGGTGCAGGAAACTCATAGCTCAGCTCGCAGCCCAGCCGGATCCGCATGGCACAGTCTCCCGTGGAAGGGCCGCGGGATGCGGACCGTTCGTCATCCTACGGCCAACCGTGCCAGGATCGCCACGTCAATTCCGCAGCGCGGCAAACGCCCCGCCCCATCCCGGCAGCCGCAGCGCGCCGTCCGCCACGGCGCCCGGCAGGCCGTGGCCGTCCAGCGGGGTGCCGTCGAACGGAATCGTCTGCGGATCGGGGGAGAGGTTGAAGACGCAGAGGATCGCCTGCCCCTCCGCCCGGCGCTCGAACAGCAGCAGCGGCTCCGGCGCGTCGCGGAAGCGGATGGAGCCGCCGCGCAGGGCCGGGTGCAGCCGGCGCCACGCCAGGAAGCCGCGGGTGAAGGCCAGCACGCTGGCCGGGTCGGCCTCCTGCACGTCCACGGCGCGGGCGATATGCTCCGCGGGGATGGGCAGCCAGGGCTCGGCGCTGGAGAAGCCGGCGTTGGGGTCGGTGGCGCTCCAGGGCATGGGCGTGCGGCAGCCGTCGCGCCCCGCCGGCTCCGGCCACATGGCGATGCCGTAGGGGTCCCGCATGCGCTCCAGCGGCACCTCGGCCTGCGGCAGGCCCAGCTCCTCCCCCTGGTAGAGGAAGGCGGTGCCGCGCAGGGAGGTCAGCAGCGCGATCAGCAGCTTGGCGGCGGCCGGCGGTGCCTCCGCCCCGCCCCAGCGGCTGGCGACGCGCGGCACGTCGTGGTTGGAGAAGGCCCAGGACGGCCAGCCCGGACCCGGCTGGGCCTCGAACGCCTCTACCGCCCGGCGGATGGTGCCGGCCCCGAAGTCCGCACCCAGCAGGGCGAAGTTGTAGGCGGTGTGCAGAAGGTCGGGGGCGGCGACGTACTCCGCGGCGCGGGCGACGCTGTCGTCGTCGTGCACCTCCGCCACCGCCATGCGGTCGGGGTAGCGGTCGAGCAGCGCGCGCAGCCGGCGCAGCACCGCGAGGTTTTCCGGCTGCGACTTGTCGAAGCGGTGGATCTGCATGCCGTAGGGGTTGCCGCGCGGCGTGCCGTCGGGCCAGCGCGCGTCGGGCGGGCGGGCGGGATTGTCGCGCAGCAACGGGTCGTGCAGATAGTAGTTGGCGACGTCCAGCCGGAAGCCGTCCACCCCGCGGTCGAGCCAGAAGGCGCAGTCGGCCAGCACCGCGTCCTGCACCGCGGGGTTGTGCAGGTTCAGGTCCGGCTGCTCGACCAGGAAATTGTGCAGGTAATACTGCCGCCGCCCGCCGTCCCACGCCCAGGCGGAACCGCCGAAGCAGGACAGCCAGTTGTTGGGCGGAGTGCCGTCGGGCTTCGGATCGGCCCAGACGTACCAGTCCGCGCGCGGGCCGTGGCGGCTGCGCCGGCTCTCCCGGAACCAGGGGTGGCGGTCGGAGCTGTGGCTGAGCACCATGTCGATGATGACCTTCAGCCCCAGCCCGTGCGCCCGCTCCAGCAGCGCGTCAACGTCGGCCAATGTGCCGAACAGAGGATCGACGCCGCGGTAATCGGCCACGTCGTAGCCGAAATCCTTCATCGGCGAGGTGAAGAAAGGCGACAGCCAGACGCCGTCGACCCCGAGCCCCGCCACATGATCAAGCCGCCGGGTGACGCCCGGCAGATCGCCCACCCCGTCGCCGCCGGCGTCGAGGAAGCTGCGCGGGTAGATCTGGTAGAGGACGGCACCACGCCACCATGGCTCCATCGACAGGCCCCTTCCGCTGATGGTCATCGGCCGTTCCGGTCAATCCCGCCGGGGCTGTGACGAAAGCGCACAGCCCCCGAAGGGACATTCCCGCCACGTTGACAATCATTCTCATTATCGGTAATCGTTGGATCGTCGCACAGCAAGGTCGAGGCCCCATGTACGTCTGCATCTGCTCCGCCTTCAACGAAAAGAAGGTCAAAGAAGCCCTCGATGCGGGCGCGCGGTCCACGGCCTCCGTCTTCCGCCACATCGGCACCTCCGTCCAGTGCGGCAAATGCGTGCCCACCGTGCGCGACATGGTGCGCGACCACTGCGTCGGCGACTGCGCCCATTGCCCCAACGCCGACGACCACGCGGTCGCCGCCAACCAGGACACCCCCAGCTACGTGCCGATGGCGGCGGAGTGATCGGTCGCAGACTGAACGACACGCATTCCGTTCACCCCGCGGCCATGCGGTCGGCGGCGGTGTGGGTGGCGATGCCGGAGGCGGCGGCGCGGGCGAAGAGGTCCGCCAGGGTCTGCTCGATCCTCCCGACATGCGCGAAGGCGCGCTCGCGGTCGTAACCGCGCGGGTCGCGCTCGTGGTGGATGTTGATCAGGCCGCCGGCGTTGATCACGTAGTCGGGGGCGTAGAGGATGCCGCGCTCCGCCAGCCGGGCGCCGTGCCGGTCCTCCGCAAGCTGGTTGTTGGCCGACCCCGCGACGATACGCGCCTTCAGCCGCTCCACCGTCCCGTCGTTGATCACACCGCCCAGCGCGCAGGGCGCGAAGACCTCGGCATCGGTGTCGTAGATGGCCTCGGCCGCCACCGGCAGGGCGCCGAACTCGTCGGCCGCGCGCTCCATGGTGGCGGGGCGCAGGTCGGTGACCACCAGCCGCGCCCCCTCTCCGTGCAGCAGCCGGCACAGATGCAGGCCGACATGGCCCAGCCCCTGCACCGCCACGGTCAGACCATCCAGGCTGTTGCGCCGCAGCGCATGGGTCACGGCGGCGTGGATGCCGCGCCACACGCCGTGCGCGGTGGCCGGCGACGGGTCGCCGCCGCCCTCCGCCAGTCCGGCGACGTGGGGGGTGACGGTGCGCACGATGTCCATGTCGGCCGGGCTGGTGCCGACATCCTCCGCCACGATGTAGCGGCCGGCCAGCCGGTCCACCGCACGGCCCAGCGCCCGCAGAAGCTCCGGCGATTTCGGCCGGGCGGCGTCGGCGATCACCACGGACTTGCCGCCGCCATAGGGCAGATCGGCCATGACCGCCTTGCTGGTCATGCCGCGCGACAAGCGCAGCGCGTCGGTCAGCGCCGCCGCGTCATCCGCATAGCTCCAGTACCGGCAACCGCCAAGCGCCGGGCCGCGCCGCGTGTCGTGGATGGCGATGACCGCCTTCAGCCCGCTGTCGGCATCCGCAGCGAAAACAACCTGTTCATGGTGGTCGAACGAAGCATTGCCAAAGACGGTCATGCGCCTTTCTCCCCTGAGTTGCTGTTTTGTGTGGTGTTACCAACCTTGTGCGACAACTTGTCCAAATCATAGGTATGGAAAGCGGTTGACCGTCGTCAACGGCTGGGGCAAAACTTCAAAAAAAAGCACGAAGAACAAAGAAAAAGCGAGCCCAATGAAAACAAGAGGCCGCGGAGGAAGCGCAAACAGAAACGATCCGACTTCGGTTTCCGGGTGGCGTTTGCCTGAAAGGGCAAGCCCCCCGGCCGCATTCTTTTTCCGAAAATCCGAAGCATATTGTGCAACGCACAAAAATCTGCGGGCACAGCGGCTGTCTATCCTGTGGATGGAGGGAGGAACGCCATGACCACCCCTGCGGAACGGGACGGCCACGCGGCCCGCTCCCACGAGCGGCTGCTCGACGCCACCCGCCGGCTGGAGGCGCTGCGCTCGCACGCCGAACGCCAGCCGGCCGAACGGCGCGTCGAATTGGAACGCACGCTCGACCGGCTGCGCGGCCTGCGCAACCGGGCTTTGGCACGGCTGGAGGACTGCCGGCTGGCGAGCGGCGACGCCTGGCCATCCATGCGCCACCAGGCGATGGCCGCGCTGAACGAGCTGCTGGATGGCATCGCGGAGGTGGAACGGCGGACCCGGCGGGCGGCGGCCTGAGCGCCAACGCCCCGCGACGCTTTGTCCGATCCACGGTCGTTGCGTGGGTTGCCCTGCGGGCCAATAATGCGCACAGACGCATAAGCGGAAATAAGCATGACATCCCGCCCCCTGCCTCCCGACGCGGTCACCGCCCTGATGGCGGCACTGTCCGATCCCACCCGCCTGGGCGCCCTGCGCCTTCTGTGGGACGGGCGGGAGCATTGCGTGTGCGAGATGATGGAGCGGCTGGGCGCATCCCAGTCGCGGATGTCGCGCCATATGGCCGTCCTCAAGAGCATCGGCCTGGTCCTCGACCGGCGTGACGCCCAGTGGGTGCGCTACCGCCGCAACCCTGCGCTGTGCGCCGCCACGACCGCCATCGTCGATGCCGTCATGGCCGCGATGGCGGAAACACGAAAGGATGCGGCATGACCACCGGCATCTCCCCCATCACGGCCCCCGGCCCGCAACCCGATCCGGACCGGCCGGCATCCTGGCCCTGGATCGCCGGCACGGCCGCGGCCGTCGCCCTGTGGTTCCTGCTTTACGGGCAGCTCGTGCCGTTCTCCAACGCGGTCGTGGCGCTGCTGCCGCTGGAGCATGGCAGCCGGCTGGAGGAGGCCGTCCGCTTCTTCGTCTACGACACGCCCAAGGTGCTGCTGCTGCTGGTGCTGGTGGTGTTCGCCATGGGCGTGGTCCGGAGTTTCTTCTCGCCCGAGCGAACGCGCGCGCTGCTCGCCGGGCGGCGGGAGGGGCTGGGCAACGCCGCGGCGGCCGGGCTCGGTGTCGTCACCCCCTTCTGCTCCTGCTCCGCCGTGCCGCTGTTCGTGGGCTTCGTGTCCGCCGGGGTGCCGCTGGGGGTGACCTTCTCCTTCCTCATCGCGGCCCCGATGGTGAACGAGGTGGCGCTCGGGCTGCTCTTCGCGCTGGTCGGCTGGCGGGTGGCGTTCACCTACCTCGCCTTCGGGCTCGCCGTCGCCGTGGTCGCGGGCTGGATCATCGGCCGCCTGAAGCTGGACGGCTGGCTGGAGGCGTGGGTGCGCGACGTGCGGGCCGGCACCGCCGTCCTGCCGGTCGGGGAGGTCACCGCGGCCGACCGTGTCCGGGCGGGGATCGACGCCGTGCGCGACATCGTCGGCCGGGTGTGGGCGTGGATCATCGCCGGCATCGCGGCGGGGGCCTTCATCCATGGCTATGTGCCGGCGGAGCTGCTGGCCGCCATCATGGGGCGGGACGCGTGGTGGTCGGTGCCGGCCGCGGTCCTGCTGGGAATCCCCATGTATTCCAACGCCGCGGGCATCATCCCCGTGGTCGAGGCGCTGATCGGCAAGGGTGCCGCGCTGGGCACGGTGCTGGCCTTCATGATGGCCGTCACCGCCCTGTCGCTGCCCGAGATGATCATCCTGCGCAAGGTGCTGACGGTGCGCCTGCTCGCCGTGTTCGTCGGCGTCGTCGGGCTGGGCATCCTCGCCGTCGGCTTCCTGTTCAACGCGCTGTTCGTCTGAAAGAAGGAGTAGGACCATGAAGGACGTGAAGATACTGGGTCCCGGCTGCAAGCGCTGCCAGACCACCGCGGAGATGCTGCGGGCGGAAGCGGAGCGGCTGGGCGTGCCGGTCCATGTGGAGAAGGTGACGGATTACGCCGCCATCGCCGGCTATGGCATCGCCGCCACCCCCGGCATCGTCATCGACGGCACGGTCGTGCACGCCGGCGGGCTGCCCAAGACGGACGACATCGCGCGGTGGCTGACGGCGTGACGGCGGGGCCCTACCCCGCCCCAGACAGCAGCCGCGCCAGCTCCACCGCGGTCTTCACGCCCATCTTCTCGAAGACATGGGAGCGGTGGACCTCCACCGTGCGCATGCTGACGCCGAGCTGGTCGGCGATCACCTTGTTGAGGGTGCCGGCGACAACGAGCTCCATCACCTGCCGCTCGCGCGCGGTCAGGGTGGCGAGGCGGGTGGCGACGTGGGCCTGCCCGGCCTCCCGCGCGCGCTGATCGGCATCGACGGCCAGCGCCTCGATCACCCGGTCGACCAGCTCGTTGTCGTTGAAGGGCTTCTCCACGAAATCGCGGGCACCCTTCTTCAGCGCGGTCACCGCCACGGGCACGTCGCCATGGCCGGTCAGGAAGATGGCCGGCATGCGGCAGCCCAGCTCCCTCAGCCGCTCGAACAGCTCCAGCCCGCTCATCGCCTCCATGCGGATGTCGAGCAGCAGGCAGCCGGTCATGGCCGGGCTGTAGGCGGCCAGGAAGCTCTCCGCCGACTCCCAGCAGTCGCAGGGCACGTCGCGCGACTGGAACAGCCAGGTCAGCGCGTCGCGGATCGCCTCGTCGTCGTCGATGATGTGGACGCGCCCGGTCATGCCGCCGCGGCCTCCGCCCCGGCGAGCGGCAGCGTGAAGACGAAGGCGGCGCCGCCTTCGGGTCCCGGTTCGAACCACAGCCGGCCGCGATGGTGCTCGATGATCGACCGGCAGATGTTCAGCCCCATGCCCATGCCCTCGGTCTTGGTGGTGAAGAAGGGGGAGAAGAGACGCTCCTGCACCTCCGGCGCGATGCCGCAGCCATGGTCGGCGATGCGGGTGCGCAGCATGCCGTCCTCCCGCCGCACCGTCAGCTCCAGGCTGCGCGCCTCCCGCGGGGTGGCGGCCATCGCCTCGCAGGCGTTGCGCATCAGGTTGAGCAGCACCTGCTGCACCAGGATGCGGTCGGCCAGCGCCTCGGGAAGCGCCGTCTCCACATCCACCTCGATGCGCACGCCGTGCTTGCGGGCGTCGGGGCCGAACAGCGCGACGCAATCCTCCACCACCTGGTCCAGGGCGACGGGGCTGACGTTGGGATCGCGCTTGCGCACGAAATCATGCACGCGGCGGATGATCTGGCCGGCCCGCATGGCCTGCCGCGCCAGCTTCTCCAGCGCCGGGACCAGCTCGGCGGCGCTGCCGTCCCCGCCCTTCAGCCGGTTCAGGCAGCCGGTGGCGTAGCTGGCGATGGCCGACAGCGGCTGGTTCAGCTCGTGCGCCAGGGTGGAGGCCATCTCGCCCATGGTGATCAGGCGCGCGGTCTGCTGCAAACGCTCCTGCTGCTGGCGGGCCAGCTCGTCGGCGCGCTTGCGCTCGGTGATGTCGACGATGGAGCCCATCCAGCCCGTGTGCCGCCCGTCGGCGTCGATCAGCGGCGCCTCGTAGATC
This sequence comes from Azospirillum oleiclasticum, assembly GCF_013423485.1. GTDB lineage: Bacteria > Pseudomonadota > Alphaproteobacteria > Azospirillales > Azospirillaceae > Azospirillum > Azospirillum oleiclasticum. The sequence continues at coordinate 232,486 of NZ_JABFFR010000023.1, read as the reverse complement.
AGGGCGTCGAAGCGTTCCCCGTTGCGCCGGCGGAAACGCAGCTCGAAGCCGTCGAGCGGCGCCCGCCCGGCCATCACCGCGTGGAACGCCTCGCGCGTCTTCTCCATCTCCTCCGGCACCCAATAGGGCATGGCGGGGCCGGCGCCCACCAGCTCCTCCGCCGGCCAGCCGACCATGCGGCAGAAGGCCGGGTTCACGTAGGTGACGCGCCCCTCCAGGTCGCGGGCGCGCATGCCCACGGTCAGGCTGTCCTCCATCGCCTTGCGGAAGGCGTGCTCGGCGCGCAGCGCCTCCTCCGCCCGGACACGGCGCCGGATGTGTCGGCGCACCGCCCACAGGCTCCACAGCGCCGACGCGGTCAGCGCGAAGATGGCGGCGAGCAGGACATTGCGGGCGACGTTGTTCTCCGTCCGGTGCACGCCCACCACCAGCGCCAGCCCGTGGCCCGGCGGCTCGAAGGGGATGGTGTGGGTGCGCCCCTCCTCCGGCATCGGCACGTGCGACTTGGCGCCGAGCACGGTGCCGCGCGCGTCGATCACCTGGACCTGGTAATGCTCGGTGAACCACCACGGCACGTGGTGGGTGAGGATGGCGCCGATGGAGAAGACCGCCACCAGCACCCCGTCGAACCCCTGCGGCCCGAAGACCGGGATCAGCAGGTCGAAGCCGGCATCCCCGTCGGGCAGCGTGTAGGCCGCGGTGTAGACCGCCCGGCCGCCCGACCGCGCGATCAGGAAAGCGTCGCCGCGGTGGCTCGGCCCCAGCGCGTCGTCCAGCGGCACATCGGGCCCGGCCGGCGGCATCGCGGCCGTCAGGCGGCGTTCGGCGTCGAACCACAGCAGCCGCTGGATGGCCGAATCGGTGCGCAGGAAATGGCTGAACTGCGGCAGCGCCTCCGTCGGGGCCAGCTCGCGACGGCCCAGCGCCTCCGCCATGTAGCGCAGCTTCTCCTCGTCCGACGCGAGCTGGAAATGCAGGTTCTGCTCCACCCACAGCACGTTCTTGATGAGGGCGTTGTCCTCCTCCTGCCGCTCGTTGTGCTGGAGCATCCACAGGAAGACCCCGAGCAGCACCACCACCAGCACCATGGCCACGATGGGGGCCGCCTGGACGGCGCCGCGATGGTCCATCCGGCGGTGCGGGGCCGGGGCGGCTCGGGCGGAACGGGTGACGCTGGACACGATTGTCGGACGCTCCGGTTGCAACAGGTGCCGGGCAACGGTTTCGGATTTCCACAATAGCAATTCCGACGCAACTTATGAACAATACGCCCAGCCCTACCGGCCAAGAACCCCACAGGAGGAAAGATACCCATGAAGCTCGCCTCGCTCCTCGGCGCCGTCGCCCTCGGCTGCCTGATCAGCGCCCCGGCGCTCGCCCAGAGCCCCATCGTCATCAAGTTCAGCCACGTGGTGGCGCCCGAGACTCCCAAGGGCAAAGGGGCCGAGAAGTTCAAGGAACTGGCCGAGCAGCGCACCGGCGGCAAGGTGCAGGTCCAGGTCTACCCCAACAGCCAGCTCTACAAGGACAAGGAGGAGCTGGAGGCCCTGCAGCTCGGCGCCGTGCAGATGCTGGCCCCGTCGCTCGCCAAGTTCGGCCCGCTGGGCGTGAAGGAGTTCGAGGTCTTCGATCTGCCCTTCATCCTCCCCAGCAAGGAAGCCCTGCGCAAGGTCACGGAGGGACCGGTCGGCAAGAGCCTGCTGGACAAGCTGGGCTCCAAGGGCATCACCGGGCTGGCCTATTGGGACAACGGCTTCAAGATCATGAGCGCCAACCGGCCGCTCAAGACCCCGGCCGACTTCAAGGGCCTGAAGATGCGCATCCAGTCGTCCAAGGTGCTGGACGCGCAGATGCGCGCGCTGGGCGCCCTGCCGCAGGTGATGGCCTTCTCCGAGGTGTACCAGGCGCTGCAGACCGGCGTGGTGGACGGCACCGAGAACCCGCCGTCGAACATGTACACCCAGAAGATGCATGAGGTGCAGAAGCACGCCACGCTGTCGAACCACGGCTATCTGGGCTACGCGGTCATCGTCAACAAGCGCTTCTGGGACGGGCTGCCGGCCGACATCCGCACCCAGCTCGAAGGCGCCATGAAGGACGCGACCGTCTACGCCAACGACATCGCCCAGGCCGAGAACGACGCCTCGCTCGACGCCATGAAGAAGTCGGGCAAGACCGAGTTCCACACGCTGACCAACGAGGAGCGTGCCGCCTGGATCAAGGCCCTGGCGCCGGTGCGCGAGGACATGGCCAGCCGTGTCGGCAAGGACCTGATCGAGACGTTCGAGAAGGAAGGCGCCGCCGCCTCCAAGATGTAATCCCCGTCCGACCCGGTCATCCGGCGACGAGACAGGCGCCCGCACCCCCGAGGCGCGGGCGCCTTTTCCTTGCCCGGACGACCGCTCATCCGCGGAGCGACCATGCTGCTCAAGCTTCTCGACCGGCTGGAGGAGGTGCTGATCGCCTTCCTCATGGCCGCGGCGACGACCGTGATCTTCGTCGCCGTCGTCCACCGCTATCTGGCCGGCGTCCCCGTCGTCCAGGACTACGTCATCCACTGGAACCTCGCCTGGGCGCAGGAACTCTGCATCTACATGTTCGTCTGGATGGCGAAGTTCGGCGCCGCCTATGGCGTGCGCACCGGCATCCATGTCGGCGTCGACGTGCTGATCAACCGCATGTCCACCCCGGTGCGCGGCAAGTTCATCATCCTCGGGCTGCTGGCGGGCGCGCTGTTCACCGCCATCGTCGGCACGCTGGGCGCCACCTTCGTCTACGAGATGAGCCACACCGAACAGACCTCGGCCGACCTGGAATGGCCGATGTGGATGATCTATCTGGCGATCCCCGTCGGCTCCTACCTGATGTGCTTCCGCTTCCTGCAGGTCGCCTGGGCCTTCTCCCGCACCGGCGAGCTGCCGCACCACGACCATGGCCATGTCGAGGGGCTGGAGGAGGACACCAGCGATCCGCAGCGCGCCGGGCAGGACGTCAACTGGTTCGAGATGGACGACAACCTGCACCCCAAGGACATCGCGCACCATGAGGGCCAGAAGCCCCAGCGCCGGGAGGACGACCGATGAGCGCCGCCATCATCTTCGGCATTCTGCTGGCCCTGATGCTGACGGGCATGCCGATCTCCATCTCGCTCGGCCTGACCGTGCTGACCTTCCTGTTCACCATGACCGAAGTGCCGATCGAGGCGGTGGCGCTGAAGCTGTTCACCGGCATCGAGAAGTTCGAGATCATGGCGATCCCGTTCTTCATCCTGGCCGGCAACTTCCTGACGCATGGCGGCGTCGCCCGGCGCATGATCAACTTCGCCACCTCGATGGTCGGGCACTGGCACGGCGGTCTGGGTCTGGCGGGCGTGATGGGCTGCGCGCTGTTCGCCGCGGTGTCGGGCTCCAGCCCGGCGACAGTGGTCGCCATCGGCTCCATCGTGCTGCCGGCCATGGTGAAGCAGGGCTTCCCGCGCCAGTTCGGGGCCGGCGTCATCACCACCTCCGGTGCACTGGGCATCCTGATCCCGCCGTCCATCGTGATGGTGATGTACGCGGTGGCGACCAGCGGCAGCGCCAACTCCGCCTCGGTCGGCCAGCTCTTCATGGCCGGCGTCATCCCCGGCCTGATCCTGGCGACGCTCCTGGGCGTGACCACCTGGTACCGCGCCTGGAAGAACGGCTACCCGCGCATGCCGAAGGCGAGCTTCGCCGAACGCTGGAAGGCCTTCCGCGAGGCCGGTTGGGGTCTGGCGCTGATCATCATCGTCATCGGCGGCATCTATTCGGGCATGTTCACGCCGACGGAAGCCGCGGCGATGAGCGCGGTCTACGCCTTCATCATCGCCGTCTTCGTCTATCGCGACATGCCGCTGCGCGGGGTGCCCAAGGTGCTGCTGTCGTCGGCCAACATGTCGGCGATGCTGCTCTACATCATCACCAACGCGGTGCTGTTCTCCTTCCTGCTGACCTCGGAGAACATCCCGCAGGCGATCGCCGACTGGATCGTCGGGCAGGGGCTGGGGGTCGTCGCCTTCCTGCTGGTGACCAACATCCTGCTGCTGATGGCCGGCAACTTCATGGAGCCGTCGTCCATCGTGCTGATCATGGCGCCGATCCTGTTCCCGGTGGCGGTGCGGCTGGGCATCGACCCCGTGCATTTCGGCATCATGATGGTGGTCAACATGGAGGTGGGCATGTGCCACCCGCCGGTCGGCCTGAACCTCTACGTCGCCAGCGGCATCACCAAGATGGGCATCACCGAGCTGACCGTGGCGGTCATGCCCTGGCTGCTGACCATGCTGGCCTTCCTGGTGCTGATCACCTACGTGCCCATCATCTCGCTGTGGCTGCCGCGGATGCTGGGGATGATGTGAGGTCCCGGCCCGCCCGCGGGGGTCACACCCCGCGGCGGGCCGCGTCGAGCAGCCGGATCAGCCGGGCGTCGCGGATGCCCAGCGCCTCCAGATGCTCCACTGTGTTGACGAGATACTCCAGGTTCGGCCCGCGATCGCCGCAGCAGCCGGCGATGCGCCGGGCCGCCGCCTCTTCGTCCAGAAAGCCGCAATACTGCCCGTGGGCGCGGTCCACCACGAAGGTGCAGGCGGTGACCGACCGGCCGCAGGGCAGCCGCACCGGCAGCCGCTTCGGCCGGTAGACGCGGGTGCTCATCTCCCGCTCCCACAGATAATCCAGCGTCGCCGGCACATCGTCCGCCGCCACCCGGAAGGCGATGCCGCGGCAGGTGCCGCCGCGGTCGAGCCCCAGCACAAGCCCCGGATTGTCCGGCGTGCCGCGGTAGCGGTAGGAGGTGACGCAGAAATGCCGGTGATAGCCCTTGAGCACCGCCGGCTGCCGCTCCAGATGCGGGAAGCCGGGATTCCACATCAGCGACCCGTAGCCGAACACCCACAGCTCCGCACCGGGGGTGACCGTGATGTCTGCGGCCCACACGGGCGGCGGGGCGGGGGAGGGTTCGACGGCGGCGGTATCGGCGGAAACCGGTCGGGTATCCAGCAACATGTCCAGTCGGGCAGTCGGCAGGCGCCGGACCGGCGCCGAGTCGAATCCTAGCATGGCACCCATGTGGGGGCTATAACGGTCGATCCGAGGACCGGGAATTGACACGGCTGGCATGAAGCACCGGAAGACCATCACCATCCTCGCCGGACTGGCGGCGTTCGCCCTGGCCGGTTACACCGTGTGGTGGTGGATCGCCGCCCACGCCGTCGAACGCGGCATCGCCGACTGGATGGAGCAGCAGCGCCGCCAGGGAGCGCTGGTGGCTTATGGTGCGCTCGACATGGGGGGCTGGCCGTTCGCGCTGCACGCCACCGTCACCGAACCCGCTTACGAAGGGCACGGGGTGGCGTGGTCCGGCAGCCGGCTGACGGCGGAGGCCAAGCCCTGGGACTTCTCGGTCATCGACCTCGCCTTCGACGGCACCCACCGGCTGTCGCTGTCGGCGGACGAGGCCACCAAGGTGACGCTGAAAGCGGCTGGCGGCACCGGCCGCGTGACGATGGGGCCGGACGGCCAGCCGCGGTCGCTGGCGCTGGACGTCACCGACCTCGCCGTCATGCCCGCGGCGGGGGAGCCGATGACCGTCGCCCGGCTCGACCTCGCCGGCGCCCGCCCCGCGCTGCCCCCGGCCTCCCACCAGGACACCGGGCTGACGGTGACGCTGGCCGCCGGCGGGCTGCGGCTGCCCGGCCCGGCACCGGACGGGCTGGGGCCGCAGGTCCAGCGGGTGGACGCGTCGCTGCGCGTGCAGGGCCGCCCCCCCATGCCCGAACGCCCGGCCATCGCCGCCTGGAGCCGCGACGGCGGCGTCGTCGAGGTGGACCGTCTCGGCATCGACTGGGGGCCACTGTCCATGGCGGTGAACGGCACGGTGGCGCTCGACGCGCGGCTGCAGCCGCTGGCCGCCATGACCGCCGAGATCCAGGGTGCGGAGCAGGCGCTGACCGCCGTGCAGGAACGGCTGCGTCCCAACCAGCTCGCCGCCGCACGCTCGATCCTGGCCATGCTCTCCCGCCCGCCGGAGGGCGGCGGCCCGCCGGTGATCAAGGCACCGCTGTCGGTGCAGGACGGCTGGCTCTACGTCGGCCCGCTGAAGGTGGCCCCGGTGCCGCGGCTGCCGTGGTAGCGCGTCGCGGCGCCCAGTCCCGGCGCGCTTGATTTCGCAGGCGTCACACCCCCGCCAGTTCCTCCACCCGCTCGAACAGGCGCTCCATCCGGCGGTCGCGGACACCGGCGTCGTGCAGGGCGTCGATGACGTGGGCGAGGTAGTCGCGGCAGGTGCCGACAGCGCCGCTGGCGCCGGCGACGATGCGGGCGACCTCCTCCTCCGGCAGGCGGCCGGCGTAGCCCTCGTGCCGGTGGTTGATGCGGAAGGCGATGGCGGGCACCGGGCCGTCCGCCGTCTCCGCCGTGACCCAGGTGGGGACGTAGGCGCCGGTCACCATCTCGCGGTGCCAGACCACGTCCAGCTCATCCCGCAAGATGGACTCGTCGATGCGCAGCGCGATGCCCCGGCAGGCGCCGCCGCGCTCCAGCCCCAGATAGAGGCCGGGGTTGTCCGGCATGCCGCGGCCGATCACCGCCCACAGGCAGAAGCGGCGGTGCAGGCCGCGCACCAGCGCGTGCCGCCGCTCGGCCACATGGACCGCGGGGTTGGACATCAGCGAGCCGTAGGCGAAGAGCCACACCGGTTGCCCGACCGGACGGGTCGCCAGCGTGCGGTCGAGCGACTGGCGCAGCTCCTCCTCGGTCAGCACGCGCAGCGCGATGCCAGCCTCGCGGATCAGGCGTTGGAACAGGCCGTTGCGCAGCGCCTCCCGGTCCACCGCGTGGCGCCCGCCGGGGAGGTCGTTCACGCGCCCTCGCCGCCGGCCTTCTGGATCAGGATCTTGTCGATGCGGCGGCCGTCCATGTCCACCACCTCGAAGCGGAAGCCCTCCCAGTCCACATACTCCGACGCGGTGGGCACATGGCCCAGCTTGTCGAGCACGAAGCCGGCGATGGTGTGGTAGTCGCCGTCGTCCACGCGGAGCGCCGGCAGGTCGATCGCCGCCTCCACATCGTCCACCGGCGTCATGCCATCGACCAGCCAGGAGCCGTCCTCGCGCCGGACGATGCCCTGCTCCTCGTCGCCCTGGTCGGGCATCTCGCCGGCGATGGCCTCCAGGATGTCGGTGACGGTGACGATGCCCTCCACGCTGCCATACTCGTCCACCACCACGGCCATGTGGACGGTGGCCTGCTTGAACAGCTCCAGCAGCCGCATCACCGGCGTGCCGTCATGAACGATGAGGGCGTCCACCACCACCGCCCGCAGGTCGAAGGGGCGGCCGTGCAGCGCCTGATCGAGCAGCGCCTTGGTGGCGACGATGCCCTGCACCTCGTCCAGGTCACCGCGGCAGGCGGGGAAGCGGGAATAGCCGCTCTCGCGGATCTCGCGGGCGATCGTCTCCTGCGGGTCGTCGAGGTCGAGCCACACCACATCCGGCCGCGGCGTCATGATCGAGCGCACGCTGCGGTCGGACAGCCGCAGCACCCCCTCGATCATCTGGCGCTCGGCAGGCTCGAAGACGCCGGACTGGGTGCCCTCGGCGATCAGGGTCTTGACCTCCTCCTCCGTCACCGTCTGGTCGCGGATGCCGGACAGGCCGAGCAGCTTCAGCATGCCTTCGGTCGATACGCCGAGCAGCCAGACCAGCGGGGCCGCGGCGCGTGACAGGACGCTCATGGGGGCGGCGACGGTGGCGCTGATGCGCTCCGGGTTGGCGAGCGCCAGCCGCTTGGGCACCAGCTCGCCGACGATCAGCGACAGGTAGGTGATGGCCGCCACCACCAGCACGAAGGCGACCTGCCCGCCATAGGGCGCGATCCACGCCACCTCGTCCAGCGTGACGCCAAGGCGTTCGGCGATGGTGGCACCGCCGTAGGCGCCGGCGATGATGCCGATCAGCGTGATGCCGACCTGCACCGTGGACAGGAAGTTGGACGGATCCTCCGACAGCGCGAGCGCCGCCCTCGCCCCCTTGCCGCCCCGCGCCTCGGCAAGCTGCTGCAGCCGCGCCCGGCGCGACGACACCAGCGCCATCTCCGACATCGCGAAGAAGGCGTTGAGCAGGATCAGGAAGACGATGATCAGGATTTCCCACAACATGCGCGGTTCTGTTCCTCCCTTACGCGGCCGCCGTCAGGCGAACAGGCCCCGGACGAGGAGCCACGCGGCCCCCCCCAGCCCGAAGACGACGGCCGACACGAAGGCGAGCGCCAGGACCGAGCCGACCAGCCCGGCCAGGACGAACGCCCCGTCCCGTTCGATGAGTCCGAGCGCGATCAGCCCGATGCCGACCGCGGGCGGCAGATTGCCGAACACGATCGGCAGGCTGAGAACGCCCGCCAGGACGATGATGACGAGGCCGAGCAGCCGTTCGGCCAGGGCCTCGGTGAATTGGGGAAGCCGCGGGCGCAGGTGCCGCTCGACCCGCGCCACATGCGGATGCACCCGGCGGACCACGCCGAGGAAGGCGTCGCGGTCGAAGCCGACCGACGCCAGCCGCCGCGGCAGCCAGGGCTGTCGCATGCCGGCGGCCATCTGGGCGCCCAGCAGGATCATCGGGATGCCCACGGCCGTGGACAGGCCGGGCATCGGGATGACGTTGGGGATCGCCAGCAGCAGCAGCATCATGCCGAAGGCGCGGTCGCCGAGCAGCGCGACCAGCCCGCCCAACGTGATGGTGCGGCCGTGCTCGTGCTCCAGGAAATCCAGCAGCAGCTCCGAGGCGCGCCGCCGCGGGGGCGGGGAGACCAGAGCGGGGACCGCAGCCGATTCGCGTGTGGGACTCTCGTGACTCACGGCGGTTTCCGCGGCGGACGGCGGGCCGTCAGGGCCGCCGCGGCGCAGCAAGCGCCATCGCCCTTGTACCGGAAACGGCCCCGGAACTCCAGCCCGCGTCGTCGCCGCACCGCCCGACGGCGGGAATCGGCCTCACACCCGCGCGCGCAGGTGGGGGGTCATACGCCATTCGGCCCAGCGGATCAGCCGCGCCGCGGCGAAATTGATCAGCAGATAGAGGATCCCGGCGACGATGAAGATCTCGAAGACCGCGTAGGTCTGCGAGATGATCCGGCGCGCCACGCCGGTGATCTCCAGCAGCGTGATGGTGCTGGCGAGCGAGCTGGCCTTCACCATCAGGATGATCTCGTTGCCGTAAGCGGGCAGCGCCTGACGCACCGCCACCGGAAGGACGATGCGGCGGAACAGCAGCAGCCGCGACATGCCGCAGGCCCGCGCCGCCTCCACCTGCCCCTGCGGCACCGACAGGATGGCGCCGCGGATGATCTCGCTCTGGTAGGCGCCGGTGTTCAGCATCAGCGCCAGGATGGCGCACCAGTAGGGCTCGCGCAGAAGCGGCCAGAACAGGCTGGCGCGCACCGCCTCGAACTGGCTGAGTCCGTAATAGATCAGGAAGATCTGCACCAGCAGCGGCGTGCCGCGGAACACGAACACATAGGCCGACGCGGCGCCCGCCGCCACCGCATGGCCCGACAGCCGCGCCCAGGCGGCCAGCGCCGCCATCCCAAGACCCAGCAGCAGCGCCAGCGCCACGAGCTGGAGCGTCAGCGGCACCGCGGCCAGCAGGGCGGGGACGCTGTCCCACATCAGCTCCCAATCCATCAGGCCCTCCGCACGCCGCGCATGGCGTTCTTCTCGGCCCGGTCGAACAGGGCGGTGGAGACGGTGGTCAACAGCAGGTAGAGCACGGCGGCCGCCGCGTAGAACACGAAGGGCTGCTTGGTCGAGCCGGCCCCCACCGCCGCCTGCCGCATGATCTCCGCCAACGCGGTGACCGAGATGAGGGCGGTGTCCTTCAGCGTGAGCTGCCACACGTTGCCCAGCCCCGGCAGGGCGTGGCGCAGCGTCAGCGGCCCCAGGATGCGCCGCAGGATCAGCCAGCGCCCCATGCCGCAGGCCCGCGCCGCCTCGATCTGGCCGTAGGGCACGGCCTGCGCCGCACCCCGGATCACCTCGGTCGAATAGGCGCCGGAGATCAGCCCCACCGCCACCACGCCGACCACGAAGGCGTTGACCTCGATGTACTCGTCGTAGCCGAAGACGGATGCCAGGGCCATCACCATGCCGCTGCCCCCGAAGAACAGCAGATAGATGACCAGCAGCTCCGGCACCCCGCGCACGACGGTGGTGTAGGCCTCCGCCACCCCGACCAGGATCAGGTTGCGGCTGAGCTTGGCCGACGCACCCAGCGTCCCGAACACCAGCCCCAGCAGGAACGCGGAGGTCGCCACCGCGACCGTCATCGCCGCCCCCTGGAGCATCTCGTCGCCCCAGCCGCCGTCGCCGAAGGCCAGCAGCTCGATCATGGGGCACCGCCGTCATGAGCCCTCTCCCCCGCGCGGGGGAGAGGGGGGTTGGCCGGGACCCGCGTCACGGGGTGACGGCGATGTCGTAGCCGAACCACTGGGTGCTGAGCTTGCCGGTCACCCCGGCCTTGTGGGCCTCGACGATGGCCTTCTCGAACAGCGTCTTGAGGTCCTTGTCGGCCTTGCGCAGGCCGACCGCCACGCCGTCGCCCAGGATGCCGCCGCGGTACTGGGTGCCGAAGACGGTGATGTCCTTGGTCGCCCCTTCCTTCTGCAGCCCGCCGATGGCCGAGCGGTCGGCGAACATGGCGTCGATGCGGCCGGCGACGAGGTCGAGGCCGATGTTGTCCACCTTGTCGTAGGTGCGCAGCGTGACGCCCGGCATGTACTTCTCGACGAAGGACGCCTGGATGGTGGAGACCTGGGCGCCCACGGTCTTGCCCTTGAGCTGGCTGGCGAGCCGCTCGATCACCGTGCGCTCGTCGGCGGTCAGCTCCTTCATGTCGACCAGCGCCGGGTCGGCGGCGATGGTCAGCAGCGGGCTGCCCTTCATGGCGGCGAAGGCCGACGGCTCGTTGGCGTAGGGGCCGGCGAACTGGATGACCTTGCGGCGCTCGTCGGTGGCCGACATGCCGGCCATGATGGCGTCGTACTTGCCCTGCTGGAGGGCGGGGATGATGCCGTCCCAGTCCTGCGCCACCAGCTCGCACTCGACCTTCATGCGGGTGCAGAGATCCTTCATCAGGTCGACCTCGAAGCCGACCAGCTTGCCGGACGAGTCGGTGCCGTTCCAGGGCATGTAGGCGCCCTCGGTGGCGATGCGGACCTTCTTCCACTCCTTGGCATCGGCCCCCGTCGCGACGGCGGTGGCGGAGAGGGCGATCGCGGCCCCGACCAGGAGCGTGGCGATGGTGGATTTCACAGCAGATGCCTCCTCTGTTCGGGCGGCCCCGGTTGTTTCGGTGGGGCCGTCGGTTGATTCGTCTGACATCCCGCGCCCGAAGCCCGGCGTCAAGCGCCGCCGGACAGGTGGCGGGACAGAAACTGCCGCACCCGCTCGGACTCCGGGTCGACCAGCACCTTGCCGGGCCGGCCGCGCTCCTCGATCCGGCCCTGGTGCAGGAACACCACCTCGCTGGAGACCTCGCGGGCGAAGCCCATCTCGTGGGTCACCACGATCATGGTGTTGCCCTCCTCCGCGAGCTGGCGGATGACGCCCAGCACCTCCCCCACCAGCTCGGGGTCCAGCGCCGAGGTCGGCTCGTCGAACAGCATCACCTTGGGCTGCATGGCGAGCGCGCGGGCGATGGCGGCGCGCTGCTGCTGGCCGCCCGACAGCTCCACCGGGTAGGACTCCGCCTTGGCGAGGATGCCGACCTTGTCGAGCAGCATGCGCGCGCGCTCCGCCGCCTCGGCCTTCGGCACGCCCAGCACATGCACCGGCGCCTCGATGACGTTCTGGAGGATCGTCATGTGGCTCCACAGGTTGAAGCTCTGGAACACCATGCCGAGCCGGGTGCGCACCCGGTCCACCTGTTTGGGATCGGCGGGAACCGTGCGGCCGCCCTTGGTCTTCAGCCGGATCTCCTCGCCGCCGATGACGACGCGGCCCGAATCGGGCACCTCCAGCATGTTGACGCAGCGCAGCAGCGTGCTCTTGCCCGAGCCGGAGGAGCCGATCAGCGTGAGGACATCCCCCTCGTGCGCGGTCAGCGAGACGCCCTTCAGCACCTCCAGCGAACCGAACCGCTTGTGCAGGTCATGGATGACGACGGCTTCGGGGGCGCTGGGACTGCTGGGCGGGTGGGCGTGCATGCCGGGGCTGCGACCTCGTTCGGACTATGCCTAGGCTAGTCCGGCAAACCCCTCCCCGCAAAGCGGAATCCACCGTCACCACAGCAGCACGACGAGGATCTGCGGGGACAGGATGCGCAGGCACATCACCAGCGGGTAGACGGCGGCGTAGGCCAGCGACGCCGCCGCGCAGGGCGACAGCGCGTTGGCGAAGGCCAGCGCCGGTGGGTCCGTCATGCTGCCGGACAAGAGGCCGCAGAGGGTGAGGTAGTCGAGCTTCCCGACGGCGCGCGCCAGCATCCCCACCAGCAGCAGCGGCAGCAGCGTGATCGCGGCCCCGCAAGCCATCCACAACAGCCCGTCGCCGTGCACCAGCGTCTCCACGAAGCGCCCGCCGGACAGCAGCCCGACCACCGCCAGGAACAGCACGATGCCCAGCTCGCGCAGGGCGGTGTTGGCGGCCGGCGGCATGAACCAGACCAGCGGCCCCAGATGGCCGACCCGCGACAGCAGGATGGCCGCTACCAGCGGCCCGCCGGCCAGCCCCAGCTTCAGCGGCGCCGGCATGCCGGGCAGATGCACCGGGATGGAGCCGATGGCGATGCCCAGCGCGATGCCGATGAAGACCGGGATGAAGGTCACCTGCTCCAGCCGGCGCGGGGCGTTGCCGAACAGGGCGGCGACCCGCTTCAGATCGTCCGGCCGGCCGATGACGGTCAGGATGTCGCCGAACTGAAGCTGCAGGGCCGCCGCCGGCACCAGTTCCACGCCGGCGCGGGTGACGCGGCTGACCACCGCGTCGTGGCTGTCGGCCAGCGAGAGCTGGGCCAGCGTCTTGCCCAGCGTGTGGGAGTTGGTGACCACCATGCGCTCCCACCGCAGGTCGGTGCCCTTGGTGGTCAGCGTCACCTCCGACTCGGCGCCCAGTTCGGCCTTCAGCCGGTCGAGCAGCGGGCGCGGCCCCACCAGATGCATGACGTCGCCCACGCTCAGCCGCGTGTCGGCGTGCGCCACCTGGAGCCGGCCGTCGCGCAGCAGGCGGGACGCGATGACCTTGTGGTCGACACTGCCCAGCACGTCGCGGAGCTGACGACCATCAGCCGCGGCGTTGCGCACGGCGACGTCCAGCGTCTCCAGCGCCGCCACCTCGGCGCGGCGCCGCGCTTCGAAGGCGGCGGCCTCGGCCGTCGGGTCGATGCGGAAGACCGCGCGGATCAGCGCCATGGTCAGCAGGATGCCGGCGATGCCGAAGGGATAAGCGACGGCATAGCCCAGGCTGGGGGTGGCGACGGCACCGGACGGCGCCCCCACCTCCTGCAACACCTGCTGGGCCGCGGCCAGCGAGGGCGTGTTGGTGACGGCGCCGGAATAGACGCCCAGCACCGCCTCCAGCGGCACTCCGGCCAGCAGATGGATCGCCGCGGCGGTGGCGGTGCCCAGCAGCACGACGGCCGCCGCCAGCCCGTTCAGCCCCGCCCCCTGCCGCTTCAGCGCGGAGAAGAAGGCGGGGCCGACCTGGATGCCGATGGTGTAGACGAACAGGATCAGCCCGAACTCGCGCACGAAATGCAGGACATGCAGGTCGAAGGACACCCCGGCCACCGCCGCCACATGACCCGCCGCCAGCCCGGCGAACAGCACCCCGCCGATGCCGAGCCCGACCCCGAAGAGCTTCACATGCCCCAGCGCCAGCCCGGCCACGGAGACCAGGCTGAGCACGAGGACGACGCGGCCGATGTCCGACAGCCCGTTGAAGAGGTCGAGGAGGAGGGTCATCGCGGCGGCGGATCCAGTCGGTTGCGGGGCGATTGCCGAGGGCGGTTGCAGGAGCGCACCCTTTCTGCCCGAGCCACCCGCCGTCCGCAACCCGCACGGGCAGAGGCATCCGAACGAGTGATTGGCCCCATGGATCACATTTTCGCCACTTTTATACCCTATCCCTGACACCACGGAGAGGGATGGTCCGTCTGGTCCGGACGGGACCGAGCCCCCTCCGGGATCCCCCGAGCACCCGGGCGCCTTTTTCCCCGGCGCCCACCAGCCAAGCCCCGGCTGGATGGACGGCCCCGCCGGAGCCCCCCGGCGGGGCCGTTTCCTTGTGCGCCCGGCGGCGCGTCCTCATCATCGCCCCACGGTTCGCAAGCAGGATTCGGGGTGCCGGGGCGCCGTCAGTCCGGTTCCGGACGGGTTGTACAGACAGCCGAACGCCTCCGGCAGCCGCGTCGGCCCCGTGTTCGATGCGAGGGGCGTCAGCAGCAGGAACAGGAATGCCAACCCGTTCAGCGCATGACGGGGCAAGCCGTGCTCGCATATCCGCGTCAGCGCGGACTCGAGAACCGGCACCGGCGACAGGCGCAACAGGCAGAGACTGGCGACGAGCATGTTCAGGGCGGTGAAGGACGACCAGCGGATGTAATCGACCCCGATGCCGAACATCAGAAGCGGCGTGTAGCATGAGCCGAAGCAAAGTGCGGCGGCGCGCGGTACCGCGATCCGTCCGATGGCCGACCACAGGGTTCGGGCCAGCACCGTCGCCGCGCCGATGATCAGGACGCTGAGGACGGCGGCCAGCGGCCAGAAGTTCCCCAGGGTATAACGGATGTTGCCAGCAAGGCCGCGGTGGTGGACGGCGAGACTGTTCCCGCTCTCGTGCAGCGCATAGGGAGTGCGGAACAACCAGTGCGCATCCCATACCGGTTTGGGCACCGACGGACTCCCCAGCCACTCTACGGCCGCAAAGCACAGGATCGGCACCGCCGCGGCGAGCGGGACGGCGAATCGCCGGATCGGGTGCGGGGAGCCTCCGTCCGCGTCCAGCCGCATCGCCAGCACCCCGAGGGCCGTCGGAAAGTGGAAGAACAGGAATCCCTCGTGGATGAACATGGCGAGCGAACAGGCCGCCGCGAGCACCGCGCAGGCCAAGCGACGATCGCAGGCGACAGCGGCGTGGCAGGCCAGCAGAAACAGCAGAAACGACAGTTGCTCCGGCCGGCCGAACATCCGGATGAAGATGGGAATGGCGGGTTCGAGCAGCGCCCCGGCCAGCGCGACGATCAGGACCAGTGCGCTGGGGCGGTGCCGCAGAATCGACGTCACGAACAGGCCGTAGGCGAGGACGAGGACCGCCAGCATGGCGCTGGAAAGCACGACGAGGTTCCGGTACTCGTTCCCCGCACCGCCCGCCAGCAGGTCCAACAGCTCACCCGGCAATCCACGCCGGACGAATCCCAGGCTGTAGTCCCAGGTCCAGCTCATCACCACAAACGGATCGATTTCTCCGATCTTGTAAAAAAACTGCAATGACAATGCGAACGATATCAAAAGCATGCCAACAGCCGCCATGGTCGCCCGCACCCGGACACCCGCGATACCAACATGATATTCCGGACTCGCCAGTGAACTGCGCATCATAGCCACCATTCTTCCGGCATGAACTTGAGCTGCTCACCGGGACAAGCGTAATCACGATAATTTACAACCACCGCAGGTGAATGCGGCTCTACCCGGAATCGGCGTGGCCGACGGGCCATGCCCCTTATTAGAGAAGGGTCATTTCCCGCCATCGGATGGCCGGCCAGCCACGCTTTCCGATCCGTGGCATCAGGTCCGCGACATCCGGGCCGCGACATCGGCGCGGGCTGTGCTATAGGTCGCACCCTACGTCCTTCACCCACCGGATCTGTTGCGTTTCCGCATGCCCGTGTTTTCAGGAACCGATCTCACCTGCCTGCGCGGCGACCGGCTGGTCTTCACCGGGCTGGACTTCCGGGTGGAGTCGGGCGGCGCACTGCTGCTGCTGGGTCCCAACGGCAGCGGCAAGTCCAGCCTGTTGCGGGTGATGGCGGGGCTGCTGCGGCCCTTCCGCGGGCGGCTGGCCTGGGACGACGCCGCGTCCGAAGACGACGACCAGCACGGCGGGCGGATTCATTACGTGGGTCATCTGGACGCGGTGAAGCCGGTGCTGACGGCGCTGGAGAATCTGAGCTTCTGGGCGTCGCTCGGCGGGGCCGCCGACCCGGCGGGAGCGGCCATGGCGGCGCTGGAGCGGCTGGGCGTGCCGCACATCGCGGGGGTGCCCGGGCGCTACCTGTCGGCGGGGCAGAAGCGGCGGCTGACGCTGGCGCGGGTGCTGGCGGCCCCCGCCCCGCTGTGGCTGCTGGACGAGCCGACGGTGGCGCTGGACCGGGCGGCGGTGCGGCTGCTGGAGGGCATCCTGGCCGAGCACAGGGCCGGCGGCGGCATGGTGGCGCTGTCCACCCACGCCGACATCGCGCTGCCGGGTGCGGCCGAACTGCACCTCGACCACTTCGCGCCGGCCACCGGCGACGACGTCGATCTTGACAGTGACGCCAACGGGGATGGGGAGGCCGCGGCATGAAGGGTTTCCTGCGCCTCGTCGCCCGCGACCTGCGGCTGGCCCTGCGGCAGGGCTCCGACGCCACCATCGCGGTGATGTTCTTCGTGCTGTGCGTGGTGCTGTTCCCCTTCGGCGTGGGGCCGGAGGCCAACATCCTCGCCCGCATCGCGGCGGGGGTGATCTGGGTGGCGGCGCTGCTCGCCTCGCTGCTGTCGCTGGAGCGGCTGTTCCTCACCGATTACGAGGACGGCTCGCTGGAGCTGCTGGCCCTGTCGCGCATCCCGATGGAAGCGGTGGTGCTGGCAAAGACGCTGGCGCATTGGCTGGTGACGGGGGTGCCGCTGATCGTCGCAGCCCCCATCCTGGCGCTGCTGCTGAACATGGAGGCGGCGGGCTTCGGCGTGCTGGTTCTGGCGCTCGCCATCGGCACCCCGGCGCTCAGCCTGATCGGCAGCATCGGGGCGGCGCTGACGCTTGGCGCACGGCGCGGCGGTGTGCTGCTGTCGCTGCTGATCCTGCCGCTCTACATCCCTGTGCTGATCTTCGGGGCCGGCGCCATCGACGCGGCGTTGAACGCCCTGTCGCCGCGCCCGCACCTGCTGCTGCTGGCCGGTCTGCTGGCCGCCGCCCTGCCGCTCGCCCCGCTGGCCGGGGCCGCGGCCCTGCGCCAGGCGCTGGAGTAGCCGCAGCGATCATCCAAGGTAACACTTTCCCCACGCGGCCGTGCTAGGGTTGTGGCGACGGCACACCGTGCGTCGAGGGGGGAGCATGGCGGCGATCGGACTCGACTGGTACCAGCTCAAGGACCAGCGGGTGCTCGTGGTGGACGATCAGGCGCTGGTGCGGTCGCTGATCGGCGGCATGCTGGCGAGCGTCGGCTTCGAGACCGTGGCCTTCGCCGAGGATGGCGACGAGGCGCTGGAGCGGGTCGGCAGCTTCCGCCCCGACCTGATCCTGCTCGACCTTCTGATGCCGCGGGTGGACGGCATCGGCGTGCTGGAGCAGCTCCGCGCCGAAGCCGCCTGGATGGACGTGCCGGTCCTGGTGCTGACCGCGGCCGACGACCTGCAGATGCGCGGGCGGGTCTTCATGGCCGGGGCCACCGACTTCATCTCCAAACCCGTCAACCGGCTGGAGCTGCTGGCGCGGGTCAAGGTGCACCTGTCCAACTGGGTGCTCATCCGCACGCTGGATCGCCAGTTGAAGCGCATCGACGCCGACCTGAAGGAGGCGCAGCGCATGCAGACGGCGCTGCTGCCGGGGGCCGACGCCCTGCGCGCGCTGGAGCGCAGCCACGGCGTGACGGTGGCGTCGCATTTCGAAAGCTCGTCGCGGGTCGGCGGCGACTATTGGACGGCGCGGGCGCTGGAGGATGGCGCCCTGGCGGTGCTGATCTGCGACTTCTCCGGCCACGGCGTGTCGGCGGCGCTGAACACCGTGCGGCTGCACACGCTGCTGGCCGACCTGCTGGCGCCGGTCTGGCACCGGCCGGCCGAGCTGCTGGGGGCGATCAACGCCGCGCTGGTCGGCCGCCTGCCGGAGGGGCAGTTCGCCACCATGTTCGCGGCCGTCGTGGACACCCGCGCCGACACCCTGTCCTACGCGGCGGCGGCGGCACCCGACGCCTTTCTCGGCCGGGCGGCAGGGGGGGAGCTGCGGCGGCTGGACGGCACCGGTCTGCCGGTCGGGCTGTCGCCGAAGGCGCGCTACCGCGAGGCCACGGTGCCCTTCCCGCCCGGCCATTACCTGTTCCTCTACTCCGACGCCTTCTACGAGGGGGTGCCGGCGCCCAAGGGGCGGTCGGGCCGACGGGAGTTCGCGGAGGTGTTCCAGGCGATCCTGTCCGCCCCCTGCGCCGACCCGGTGCTGCCCCGCCTGCTCGACTGGTTCTACGCCCGGTCCCCCCGCCCGCCGAAGGACGACCTGACCGCGGTGTGGCTGGAGCGGCGCCCGGCGCGGTGGGAGGAATAGGCCATTGGTAGGATCGGGCGCGGCCGGTGGAATAAGGGCTGCGACGAATCGTCTTGCCTTATGACTTCGATCAAGGCACAGCCCTGCCAAAGACCGTAGGATCACCCATATCGTCGGCAAGCCGGCCTTCCGGATCGTCGCGCCTGGACCGTACCGTCATGCACCGTTTCGCCAACCCCGCCCGCTTCCTGCGCCTGTCGGCCGCCATTCTGCCGTGGAGCGCGGGGGCCACCGTCGTTCTGCTGATCGTCGGGCTGTATCTCAGCCTGTTCGGATCGCCGCCCGACTACCAGCAGGGCGACACGGTGCGGATCATGTACATCCATGTGCCGGCGGCGTGGATGAGCCTGTTCGTCTACACCAACATGGCGATCGCCGCGGCGGTCGGGCTGGTGTGGAAACACCCGCTGGCCGACCTGTTCGCCAAGGCCGCCGCCCCCGTCGGGGCGGGCTTCACCGCGGTGTGCCTGATCACCGGGTCGCTGTGGGGTGCGCCGATGTGGGGCACCTGGTGGGTGTGGGACGCGCGGCTGACCAGCGTGCTGATCCTGTTCTTCCTGTATCTCGGCTACATGGCGCTGGTGAACGCCTTCGACAGCCCGGAGCGCGGGATCAAGGCGGGCAACGTGCTGCTGCTGGTGGGCATCGTCAACGTGCCGATCATCAAGTTCTCGGTGGACTGGTGGAACACGCTGCACCAGCCCTCCAGCGTCATCCGCATGGGTGGGCCGACCATCGATTCCACCATGCTGTGGCCCTTGCTGGTCATGGCGCTGGCCTTCACCACCTATTTCGTGTCGGTGGTGCTGCTGCGGGTGAAGGCGGAGATCCTCGCCCGCCGCATCCAGACGCTGCGCCTGTCCGAGGCGCAGGGCTGACGGCTGCCACATTGGCGCCACGAGGGCGCCGCATGACGAACGCAGTGGGGACGAGCGACCGACCGATGGCTGAATTCTTCGCGATGGGCGGCTACGCCTGGTATGTCTGGCCCTCCTACGGGATCGCGGCGGCGGTGCTGATCGGGCTGCTGGTCGCCTCCGTCCGCGGCCTGCGCGGCCAGGAGACCACGCTGAAGGCGCTGGAGGGTGCCCGCCCGCGTCGCCGCCCCCGCGCCAACACTGGAAACGGCACCGGAGACGCCGCCGGCCGTCCGGCGGCGGGAGTGGAAGGATGACGAGAAAGAAGCGCCGCCTGTACATGCTGGGCCTCGCCCTGCTCGGGCTGGGGACCGCGACCGCCCTGACGCTGACCGCGTTCCAGGACAACCTCGTCTTCTTCTTCAGCCCCACCGACCTGCAGGCCAAGGCGGCCGAGGTGCGCGACCGCAACTTCCGCCTCGGCGGGCTGGTCGAGCAGGGCAGCGTCGAGCGGCGCCCGGACGGCATCACCGTGCTGTTCAAGGTGTCGGACGGCCCGCACGCGGTGCCCGTCTCCTACACCGGCCAGCTCCCCGACCTGTTCCGCGAGGGCCAGGGCGTGGTGGTGGAGGGGCGGCTGCGCCCCGACGGCGTGTTCGTCGCCCGCGAGGTGCTGGCCAAGCACGACGAGAACTACATGCCCCCCGAAGTGGCCGATGCGCTGAAGCGCGCCGAGCACTTCAAGGACACCCAGAAGACGCTGGTGCCTGGGTCGTGACGCCCGCCCAGCCCGCACGCGCCGTTACCGGAGACCGCCCGTGATCCCCGAGCTTGGCCATTACGCGCTGGTGCTGGCGCTGTTCGTGGCGCTGGTGCAGTCGACCCTGCCGTTGGTGGGTGCGGCCACCGGGAACGCCGCCTGGATGGCGGTGGCGCGGCCGGCGGCGGTGGCGCAGCTGGCGCTGATCACCGTCGCCTATCTGGCGCTGACCTGGGCCTATCTGGTGTCCGACTTCAGCGTGCTCAACGTCGTGCAGAACAGCCACTCGGCCAAGCCGCTGATCTACAAGCTGTCCGGCGTGTGGGGCAACCACGAGGGGTCGATGATCCTGTGGGTCGCCATGCTGGCGGTGTTCGGGGCCGCGGTGGCGCTGTTCGGCCGCAACCTGCCGCCGACGCTGAAGGCCCGCGTGCTGTCGGTGCAGGGCATGATCGGGGTGGGCTTCCTGCTGTTCATCCTGATCACCTCCAACCCCTTCATCCGCGTGGTGCCGGCGCCGCCCGACGGCAACGACCTGAACCCGCTGCTGCAGGACCCCGGCCTCGCCTTCCACCCGCCCTTCCTCTATCTGGGCTATGTCGGCTTCTCCATGGCCTTCTCCTTCGCGGTCGGCGCGCTGATCGAGGGGCGGGTGGATCCGGCCTGGGCACGCTGGGTGCGGCCGTGGACGCTGGTGGCGTGGTCGTCGCTGACCATGGGCATCGCCATGGGCTCCTGGTGGGCCTATTACGAGCTGGGCTGGGGCGGCTGGTGGTACTGGGACCCGGTGGAGAACGCCTCGCTGATGCCGTGGCTGGCCGGCACCGCCCTGCTGCACTCCGCCATCGTGGTGGAGAAGCGCGACGCGCTGAAGACCTGGACCATCCTGCTGGCCATCGTCACCTTCTCGCTGTCGCTGATGGGCACCTTCCTGGTGCGCTCGGGCATCCTCACCTCGGTGCACGCCTTCGCGGTCGATCCGGCGCGCGGCGTCTTCATCCTGGGGCTGCTGCTGCTGGCGACCGGCGGCTCGCTGCTGCTCTACGGCGTCCGGGCACCCGGCCTGAAGACCGGGGGCCTGTTCGCCCCGGTCAGCCGGGAAGGCGCGCTGGTGCTCAACAACCTGCTGCTGTCCACGGCGACGGCCACCGTCTTCATCGGCACGCTCTACCCGCTGTTCCTCGACATCGTCGGCGGCGGCAAGGTGTCGGTGGGGCCGCCCTTCTTCAACGCCACGTTCCTGCCGCTGATGATCCCGCTGGTCGCCGCCATGGTGGTCGGCCCCATGCTGTCCTGGAAGCGCGGCGACCTGCCCGGCGCGCTCGGCCGGCTGGGGGCGGCGGGGGCCGCGGTGCTGCTGTCGGTGCTGGTCACCGTGTGGCTGACCGGCGGCCCGCTGCTGGCGCTGGTCGGCATCGGACTCGGCATCTGGGCCATCGCAGGCTCGGCGGTGGAGGTGGCCGAACGGGTGCGCCTGTTCCGCATTCCGCTGCGTGACAGCTGGACCCGCGCCGCCGGCCTGCCGCGCGCCGCCTGGGGCATGACCATCGCGCACGCCGGCCTCGGCATTGCCATTCTCGGCATGACCGGCACCTCCGCCTGGGTGACCGAGGACATCAAGGCGATGAAGCCCGGCGACCGCACCACCCTGGCCGGCTACGAAATCCTGTTCGAGGACCTGCGCCCGGCGGTGGTGGCCGGCAATTACAGCGCCGATGTCGGCCGCTTCCGCATCACCCGCGACGGCGCGCCGGTGGCGGTTCTGACTCCGGAGCGGCGCAGCTACAACGTGCAGCGCATGACCACGACCGAGGCGGCGATCCACACCACCTGGGTTTCCGACCTCTACATCGCGCTCGGCGATCCGGGGCAGACGGGGGCCTGGACCGTGCGCCTCTACCACCACCCGCTGGTGCCGTGGATCTGGATCGGCGCGGTGATCATGGTGGCGGGCGGGCTCGTGTCCCTCACCGACCGGCGGCTGCGGGTGGGAGCCCCCGAACGTCGCCGCGCGACACCACCCCCGGCCGCGCAGCCCGCCGAATAGCCCCGAGGAACACCCGTCGATGCGCCGCCTGCTCTTCATCCTGCCGCTGCTGCTGTTCGTCGGCGTGGCGGTGGCCTTCTACCTGGGCTTCAACCGCGACCCGCGGGAGATCCCGTCCGTCCTGATCGACAAGCCGGTGCCGGAGTTCGCGCTGCCGGCGCTGCCCGGCTACAAGCAGGGGCTGGCGACGGCCGACCTGAAGGGCGATGTGCAGCTGGTCAACGTCTTCGCCTCCTGGTGCGTGCCCTGCAAGATCGAGCACCCGGTCATCACCCGCCTGTCGCGGGAGCAGGGGGTTCCCGTGCGCGCCATCAACCACAAGGACAAGGCGGAGGACGCCATCGCCTGGCTGAAGCGCAACGGCGATCCCTACGCCGGCATCGGCCAGGATCTGGACGGCCGTGTGTCCATCGACTGGGGCGTCTACGGCGTGCCGGAGACCTTCCTGATCGACCGCCAGGGGCGCATCCGCTACAAGCACGTCGGCCCGCTGTCGCCCGAGGTGGTGGAGCGCGACATCCTGCCCCTCGTCAAGGAGCTGCGGAAGGGATGAGGACGCGTCTCCTCGCCGCTTGGCTGGCGCTTGGTTCCCTGGCTGCCGCCCTGCCCGCCGCCGCCGTCATGCCCGACGAGATCCTGGCCGACCAGGGGCTGGAGCACCGCGCGCGCGAACTCAGCAAGGAGCTGCGCTGCCTCGTCTGCCAGAACCAGTCGATCGACGACAGCAACGCGCCGCTGGCGCGCGACCTGCGGGTGCTGGTCCGCGAGCGGCTGAAGGCCGGCGACAGCGACGCGCGGGTGCTGGACTACGTCACCGACCGCTACGGCGACTATGTGCTGCTGCGTCCGCCCTTCAAGGCGACGACCTGGCTGCTGTGGATCGGGCCCTTCCTGGTGTTCGCCATCGGGGCGGCGGCCACCGCCGTCTATCTGCGCGGCCGGCGCGGGGTCGCGGCCGGCGCGGATACCGCCCCCCTGAGCGAGGACGAGCAGCGCCGCCTGGACGCGCTGCTGCGCAAGGACTGACGCGATGCTGTTCTGGATCGTCGCCGCGGCCATGACCGCGGGTGTGCTGCTGCTCATCCTGCCGCCGCTGCTGCGCCCGGCGGGTGCCGCCCCGGCGCGCGCCGCTTACGACATCGAGGTCTACCGCGACCAGCTCACCGAACTCGACCGCGACGTCGAGCGCGGGTTGGTGACCGAGGCGCAGGCCGCCGCCGCCCGCGCCGAGATCGGCCGGCGCATGCTGACCGCCGGGGCCGAGAGCGCACCGGCCGCCGCCGCCCCGCCGCGGCGCGCCCGCGCCTTGGCGGTGGTCCTGGCCCTGGCGATCCCGGTGGGGGCGCTGGCCGTCTATCTGCCGCTCGGCCATCCCGACCTGCCGGCCCAGCCGCTCGCCTCCCGCGACCTGGACGCCGAGCGCAACGCACCGCCGCCCGCCGTGCTGGCCGCGGTCGACAAGCTGAAGGCGCATCTGGCGGCCGAACCCAACGACCTGCAGGGCTGGTCGGTGCTGGGCCAGACCTACGCCCGCATGGGTCGCTGGGGCGACGCGGCCGACGCGCTGCGCCGCGCCGTCGGCCTGTCTCGGGGCGATCTGGAGGTGACCGCCTTCTACGCGGAGGCGCTGACCAACGCCAACGGCGGCACCGTGCCGGAGGAGGCGCGCACCGCCTTCGACGCCATCCTGGAGAAGAACCCCGCCGACCCGCGCGCCCGCTACTATCTGGCGCTCGCCCGCTTCCAGGCCGGCGACGTGAAGGGCGCGCTGGAGCGCTGGGCCGCCATCGTCGCCGACACGCCGGAGGACGCGCCCTGGCTGCCCATGGTGCAGGCCCGCGTCACGGAGGCCGCCGGCCGGCTGGGGCTCGACGTCGCCACCGTCATGCCGAAGCCGAAGCCGGCCGAGCCACCGCCCGCCGCCCAGGCCGGCACCACCGCCGATCAGGAGCGCATGGTCCGCGGCATGGTGGAGTCCCTGGCCGCGAAGCTGGAGGCCAACCCCGGCGATGTGGACGGCTGGGTGCGGCTCGCCCGCTCCTACCGGGTGCTGGGGGAGATGGGCAACGCCGAAACGGCCGCCCGCAACGCCGTGGAGCGCGCTCCCAAGCGGCCCGACGCGCTGCTGGCGCTGGTCGATGTGCTGCTCGCCACGGCACCCCCCGCCGAGGGCCGCGGCACCATGCCGGCGGAGGCCGTGCGCCTGCTGAAGGAGGTCGCAGCGCTCGACCCGGCGAACCGCGACGCGCTGTGGCTCCTGGGCCTGGACGCCGCCAACGCCGGCCGCAAGGTCGAGGCGGCGGAGCTGTGGGGCCGCCTGCTCGCCCAGCTCGACCCCAAGGACCCCGACCACGCGCTGCTGCGCCAGCGGCTGGACGCGCTGAAGGCCGGAGGCTGAGGGCGCGTCAGAGGCCGGAGACAGGATTTGTCCCGCGCCTGGGGGGTGGAATTCCCAGGCGCTTTGGTTCAGATTCCTGTCGCATGGCAGCGAATGTTACCGAACCGGCTGCGGTGACCGATTCCGGTCAGGGTGCGCAGGCTCCCCCGAGCGCGCGGCTGGAAGCCGCGATCGCGTGGCTGGCGGTCGCCGGCCTGGTGCTTCTGGTGTCAGCGGTCGGCATCCTGGCGCTGCATCTGCGCGACAAGGTGATGGAGGAGGCGGAGGCGCGCGCCACCGACACCGTGCGCGTGCTGGCCGAGCACGCCGCCCGCCTGTTCGACGCCGCCGACCTGCTGGTGGTGCGCGCGGCGGAGGAGACCCGCAATCGCGACTGGGACGAGATGGAGCGGTCGACCGTCACCTGGGACCGGCTGCGGCGGGAGGCGGTGCGCTTCCCCTTCGTGGACGCCGTGTGGTTGAACGACGCCAACGGCCGGCTGCGCCTGACCACCTTCCGCTTTCCCGCACCGTCGACGACGGTGACCGACCGCGACTTCTTCACCATCCACACCGACGGGCCCGACATTCCCTATGTCAGCGAGCTGATCGTCGGCCGGGTGACGGGGGAGCCGACCTTCCTGGTCAGCCGCCGGCTCGCCAACCCGTTCGACGGCTTCCGCGGCATCGCGTCGATCACCATGAAGCCGGCCTATTTCAGCGACTTCTACCGACAGCTCGACCTGCCCTACGCGCCCACCATCCTGCTCTACCGCAGCGGCGGCAAGGATGTGGTGGTGCAGCACCCGGCCCCGTCGCCCGGCGCCACCACCCCCTTCGACGCCACCGTCGCGGCCGCGATGCGGGAGGCGCCGTTCGGCGGCACCGTGCATGACGGCTCCACCCTCTTCACCTACCGGGCTTTGGCCGAATGGCCGGTCGGTGTCGCGGTGCGGCTGGACCTGCGGCTGGCCGACGCCGCGTGGCGGCGGACGCTGTGGCCCTATCTGCTGGTCGCCATGGCTGGGGCGACGGCGCTGGTCGGGCTGGCCGCCTTCGGCTTCCGGCAGGCGCGCGCCGTTCGCCGGGCGCAGCGCGCGCTGGAGGACCGCGTGCGCGACCGCACCGCCTCGCTGGAGGCGGCGCTCGACCAGCGCAACGCGCTGGTCGCCCAGAAGGACCTGCTGATGCAGGAGGTCAACCACCGCATCAAGAACAGCCTTCAGATGGTGTCCAGCCTGCTGGCGCTGCAGGGCCAGAGCGCGCCGGAGGGCGAGGCGCGACGCCAGATCGCCGAGGCCGGGCGCCGCGTGCGCGCGGTCAGCGACATCCACACCCTGCTCTACCGCGGACAGGACGTGCGCGCCGTGCCCTTCCACGACTATCTGGCCGCCCTCTGCCGCGATCTGGAACGCTCGGCCATGCAGGGCGAGGAATGGCGGCTGGAACTGGCGCTGGAGCCGGCCGAGGTGCCGACCGACCGCGCCGTGCCGCTGGGGCTGATCGCCAACGAGCTGGTGATGAACGCGGTCAAGCACGCCTATCCTGACAGCGGCGACAAGCCGGTCCGTGTCGGCCTCGCGCGGGTCGATGCCGAGGTGGTGCGGTTGACGGTCGCCGACCGCGGCACCGGCCTGCCGGAGGGCTTCGACTGGCGGCGCAGCCGCAGCCTGGGCATGCGGGTGGTGCACGCACTGTCGGCCCAGCTCGGCGCCGGGCTGGAGGTGCGGGACACCGCACCGGGCACCGAATTCGCCGTCACCGTCCGCCTGTCCGCATGGGAGGAGGAGCAGTCCGCCGCGGTCAGCGCGCCACCTTGAGCGCGAGGTCCAGCCGCTCCACCGAACAGCGCGTCTCCGCCTCCCGGCAATAGCGGTATTCGATGCGCAGCGTGCCGTCGTGGCTGTCGGGCGTGGCGATGCGCAGGGACCCCGCGCGGTCGAGCGGCAGCCGCGCCCGCATGGCACCGCCCTCGCCGCGCACCGTCGTCGGCAGAGCGCCGCCGATGTGTTCGCGGATCAGGGCGGAGGCGTCGAGCCGCAGCACCGGCGGCTTGATGGTGACGCCCTTCAGCGGCTGCACGGAGACCACCACCGCGCCCGCACGCCCGCGCGCTTCCAGGGACACGGTGACGGTGGCACCGTCCAGCGTCTCCGACCACACCCGCTCCGGATCGGCGGCCAATGCCGGGCGCGCGAGTGCCACGAGCAGCAGACCGGCGGCCACAACCCTCGACATGCGTCTTCCTTCGTACGCCGTGCCACGACCCATGCGCGGGACTCATGGTGGATGCGCGGTGACCGGCCCGCAAGTCCCCGCTTGGACACTGGCGCTCATGGTTCGTACGCAACACATTCGGAGAACGCCCATTGCCGCCGTCACCCGATCGGTCGCCCCCTTGCCCTCTCCGCTCCCGCTCCCGAGGCTGTCACCGGCCACGCAGGCCGTGCTGTGGATGGTCCTGTCCACGGCCATCTTCGCCACCGGCAACATCCTGATCCGGCACGCCACCAGCGAGGTGCACCCGTTCCAGGTGGCGTTCTTCCGCAACTTCTTCAGCCTTCTGTGCCTGCTTCCGCTGGTGGTCGGGGCGGGGCTGACCTTGCGGACGAGCCGGGTCGGTCTCTACCTGTCGCGGTCCCTCACCAGCCTGTGCGCCATGCTGACCTGGTTCTACGGCCTGTCGGTGGTGCCGCTGGCCGACGCTACCGCGCTGGCCTTCACCCTGCCGCTCTTCGCCACCATCGGCGCCGCCCTGTTCCTGGGGGAGGTGGTGCGGCTGCGGCGCTGGATCGCGGTGGTCGTGGGGTTCATCGGGGTGCTGATCATCCTGCGGCCGGGGGCCGGCAGCCTGACCATTGGGGCGGGAATCGTGCTGGTGAGCTGCATCTTCTCCGCGGCCACCACCCTCCAGGTCCGGTCGCTGGCGCGCTCCGAAGGCACGGTGGCGATGGTGACCTACATGGTGCTGTTCCTGACGCCCATGTCGCTGGTGCCGGCATTGTTCGTGTGGAGCTGGCCGTCCTGGGCGATGCTCGGCTGGATGGCGCTGCTGGGCGCCGGCCTGACGCTCGGCCATCTGGCGCTGACACGCGCCTTCCATCTGGCCGAGGCGTCGGCGCTGATGCCCTATGATTACCTGAAACTGCCCTTCACGGCGCTGCTCGCCTATGGCCTGTACGGCGAGATGATGGACGGCTGGGGCTGGGTGGGCGCCGCGATCATCGCTGGTTCGACCCTCTACATCAGCCACCGCGAAGCCAAGCTGGCCCGCCGCACCCGCGCCGCGGTGCCGGCCGCGGCGGAGTGACCGGCGGCCGCGGCGGCGCCACAACAACGGCAGGGCGGCTCACGCCGCCGCCCTCTCCTCCTCCCGCAGGGCGGCGCGGGCGCGGTCGTAATGCTCCGGCCGCAGGTTGGCGCGCACGGCCTGGATCGCCGCCATGACGACCGCCGCGTCGTCGGTGAAGCCGACCACCAGCAGCCAGTCCGGCACCAGATCGGCCGGCATGATGAAATAGGCGAGCGCACCCATCAGCACCGCTTTGGCGGTGGCCGGGGTGGCCGGGTCGATCGCGCAGTACCAAGCGGCCAGCGCGTGCTCCAGGAACGGCAGCCGCTTCACGTTGGCGCGCAGCTTGTCCCAGAAGCGGCGGCGGACCAGCGTCTCGTCGCGCGCCACCTTCAACGGATCGAAGGGCGGTTCAGCGGTGCCCTCGGTCATGGCTCCTCCATTCGGCCGCAAGCGGGCGGGTTTCCCACGCCGGCACGGCTCTGCTACACATGCGATCAGAGAACGGAACACACAACGGGAGGGTTTCATGAAAATCGACGGCGTCGCGGCGTTGGTGACCGGCGGCGGGTCCGGCATGGGGGCGGCGACCGCCCGCCACCTCGCCTCGCTCGGGGCCAAGGTGACCGTGCTGGACGTGAACGAGGACGCCGTCCTGGCGGTCGCGAACGAGATCGGTGGGCTGGGGCTGGTCTGCGACGTGACCGACGCCGCCTCGGCGGAGAAGGCCTTCGCCCAGGCCGAGGGCGCGCACGGCGCCGCCCGCATCGCCGTCAACTGCGCCGGCGTGGCACCCGCCCAGCGCATCGTCGGCCGCGATGGCGCCATGCCGCTGGAAGCCTTCCGCCGGGTGATCGAGGTCAACCTGATCGGCACCTTCAACATCCTGCGTCTGGCCGCCGCCGGCATGGCCAAGCTGGACCCCACCGACAGCGGCGAGCGCGGCGTGATCGTCAACACCGCGTCGGTCGCCGCCTACGAAGGGCAGATCGGGCAGGCGGCCTACGCCTCGTCCAAGGGCGGTGTCGTGGCGCTGACCATCTGCGCGGCGCGCGACCTCGCCCGCAGCGCCATCCGCGTGATGACCATCGCGCCGGGCCTGATCGGTACGCCCATGCTGCTGGGCATGCCGCAGGAGGTGCAGGACAGCCTCGCCGCGTCCGTGCCCTTCCCCAAGCGCTTCGGCCGGCCGGAGGAATACGCGCGGCTGGTGCAGCACATCGCCGAGAACGAGATGCTGAACGGCGACGTCATCCGGCTCGACGGCGCCATCCGCATGGCCCCGCAGTAAGGGGGTTCGGCCATGGCGCTGACCGTCGGCTACCGCCAGCTCCTGGACGAGGCCAACGCCCGGATCGAGACGCTGCCGCTCGACCGGGCGGCGGCGTTGCACGGCGATCCGGACACGCTGTTCGTGGACATCCGCGACCCGCGCGAGCTGGCCCGCGACGGCATGATCCCCGGCGCCTTCCACGCGCCGCGGGGCATGCTGGAATTCTGGGTGGACCCGGACAGCCCCTACCACAAGCCGGTCTTCGCGTCGGGCCAGCGGCTGGTGCTCTACTGCGCCAGCGCCTGGCGCTCGGCGCTGTCGACCGACCTGCTGCAACGGATGGGGGTGCCGCGCGTCTGCCACCTGGAAGGCGGCTTCTCGGCCTGGAAGAAGGCCGGCCTGCCGGTGGACGTACGAAGCAGCGGCGGGCCGGAGGGCGGCGGGGGCTGACGCCGCCCGCCACGGTCGCACCCTACGGCTTCACCTCGGCCGAGGCCAGCCGGCGCAGGGCGGCCTCGTTGAGGCCGCGCAGCGCGCGCTCGGCCTCCACGCGGATCATCGCCATGCGCAGCCATGCGTCGGCGTGCACCGCGCCGGGCGGCTGGAGGGCGGCCAGATCCTTCACCGCCTCGGCGAAGTTGCCGTTGGTGATGCTGGCGGCGGCGCGGCCCAGCGCGGCGCGGGCGGCTTCCCCCGGCACCGCGGGCGGGGCGACGGTCCAGCCGAAATAGGACTGGACGGTCGCCATCTGCCGCTCGTACCAGGGGGGCGCCGCGGCCTCCTCGGCCTCCAGCACCTTCTTGGCGGCGGTGTTGAAGTCGCGGCGCAGCAGAGACAGGCTGGGAGCGCCGCGCGTGGCGAGCGGGGCCAGCCGCTCGGCCGAGGCGGCGATCACCGGGTCGTTGCCGCCGAACTGGCGCAGCGCCTGGACCTCCGCGGCGAAGGGCTCGCCCTCGTCGAGCGCGGTGCGGATGCGGGTGGCGAGCGTCAGAAGCACCGGCCCGGCGGTCGGGGCGGGGATCTTCTCCTCCACCTCGTCGATCCGGGTGCCCAGCGCCTGGACGCCCTGGCTGTTGGCCTGCACCGAGTCGCGCAGCGGTCCGATGGCGCCGTCGATCCCGTCCATCCGGCCATCGATCACGGTCACCCGGCCGTCCACAGCGGTCACCCGGCCGTCCGTCGCGGTGACCCGCCCATCGACAGCGTCGATCCGCGCGGCGAGCGCGGTTTCCACCGCGGCGACCTTCTCGCCGGTGGCGACCGTCGCAGCCTGCACGGCGGCCTCGACCGCCGCGGTGCGGTCGGTCACCGCCTTGATCGAGTCGCCGAGCCCGGCGATCTGTGCCACCACCGCCTGGGCGCCCGACTCGAGAGCCGTGGCGCGGCTGGCGACGGCGGCCACCGCCGCAGCCCCGGCGTCGGCCACCTGCACCAGCTTCTGTTCGACGCCGTCGAGCCGCCCGCCGGCCGCCGTCTGGGCGCCGGCCAGCTCATCCGCCCGGGCGACGGCCTTGGTCATGCCGCCCTCCACCATCGACAGGCGGCTGGTGTGCTCGCGCGCCGTGCCTTCGCCCTGCTCCAGCCGGACGGCCAGCGCGCGGCCGCTGGCCTCCATCTGGTCGGCGCGGCTGTCGATCTTCGCCAGCCTCGTCTCCAGCGCGCCCAGCGCTTTGGAGAGCTGGAGCACCTGATCCTCCGCCCGGCGCAGCTGATCGGTCAGCGACAGGAAGCGCTCGCTCTCCCCCGACGCCTCGACGAAGCGGTTCAGCGTGTCGCGGTCCACCGGCTGGCCGGCCGGGGTGGTCGCCAGCGCCGTGCTGAGCGCGTTGATCCGCTGGTCGAAGCGCTGGAGGTCGACCTCGATCACCTCCGGCGGGCGGGTGTCGGCCGTGCCGGTGACGATGCCGACCCAGGGTTTGTCGCCGAACTGGGCGCGCAGCTGCTCGGCCAGGATCGGTCGCAGGCTGGGTGCGGCGATGGTGCCGCCCGCCCCGACCAGCGCGATCAGCGCGCAGAACAGAGCCAGCCCGGTGCCGCGGGCGCGCGGCGGCTTGGCGGCGAGCGGCGGCAGCGGCGCGTCGGTGGCAAGCCGCGGCAGCGCCGGCGGCTCCTGGAAAGCTCTCGCCTCGGCCCGCGCCCCGTCCTTCGGCCCCGGGTCCGCGCCCGGCGGCGGCACCAGGAACTCGGGGAAGGGCTTCGCTCCGGACTCGGCGCCGAAGGACGGGGCGGTCTTCTGATCGTCGCGGCTCGGCTCGCTCACGGGCGCATCTCCCAGGTCATGCGATCGGTGCGTTGGTCGTCTCGCCGGCGGCGGGCGCCGGTGCGGCGTCGGGCTTGCGCCGGCCCGCCGGGTCGGTGTGGATGTCGTTCAGCCGCTGCACATGCGCGGCCACCGCCTCGCGGATGGCGAAGATGCGCTTGCGGGCACCCCGCCCCCAGCCGACCGGCGAGGAGCTGAGGATGCTGCGGAACAGCCCGGTGTTCTTCAGGAAGGCGTTGCGCGGGTTGAGGTCGGCCTCGCCCATGCGCTCCGGCAGCTTGCCGGCGATGCCACGCGCCATAAGCCGGCGGATCCACAAATGCCCCGCCCCGAACAGACCGAGCAGCAGCAGCAGCGCCGCCACCGCCCGCACCGGCAGCCCGGCCAGCCACGCCGGCTGCCATTCCATCAGCCAGGTCAGGAAGGGCGGCACGCTGTCCGTGCCGGCGGCGTAGACCACGCCGCCGATGGCGCCCAGCAGCAGCGCCAGCCACAGCGCGTCGCCCCAAAGCACGCGGCGGCGCCAGCGGGCGATGGCGGTCTGCACCACCGGGATCAGTTCGCCCTCCACCTCCTTGGCGATGCTGTCCAGCATGCCGACGATGCGGTAGCCGCGGCCGATCTCCACCTCCGCGATGCGGCCGTAGATCTCGGTCAGGTCGGTCGCACACTTCTGCTCGTAGCGGGCGCGCTTGGCCTCGTCCTCGATCACGCCGGCCGACGCCCGGTCGTAGATGCCGTAGAAGCGGCCGCTGACCAGCCCGGCCCCGGCGACCGAGCGCTGCCACGCGCCGAACACCGCCTCCGCGTTGTCCTCCTTCGCGGTCGTGTCGATCTGGTTGAGGATGTAGAGGAACTTGCGGGCGTCGGCGCGGCGTACGGTCTTGGACACCAGCAGCCGCAGCGTGTCCTGCATGGCGCCCGGCTCCGGATGGCGGGCGTCGAAGAAGACCAGCACGAGGTCCGACAGGTCGATGATGTGATCGGTCAGCCGCAGGATCGAGCGGCGCTGGTCGTCGGCGTCGAAGCCCGGCGAATCGATCAGGATCTTGCCGCGGATACGCTCGCTCGCCAGCGTCTTGAGCTGGAGGTAGCTGTCGATGCGCTTGCCCTCCCCGGCCGCGACCTTCTCGATCTCGTCGCTGATCCGGTAGAAGGGAAAGCGCGGGTCGGCGTTCAGCGCGGTGCCCGGCAGCGCCTCGTGCCGGGTGTCGGCGCCGTAGCAGACCACCGTGAACTTGTCGTCCACCGCCTGGTTGCCGGTGCTCTGCAACGGCGCCTGGAGGTAGCTGTTGATGAAGGTGGACTTGCCCGACGAGAAGGTGCCGAGCACCGCGATCATCGGCCACCAGGGAATCCGCGTCGCCAGCGACTCGTCGTTCTTCAGCAGGCCGAGCTTGCAGAGCACCCGGTC
This sequence comes from Azospirillum oleiclasticum, assembly GCF_013423485.1. Classification (GTDB taxonomy): domain Bacteria; phylum Pseudomonadota; class Alphaproteobacteria; order Azospirillales; family Azospirillaceae; genus Azospirillum; species Azospirillum oleiclasticum. Next base: position 199,687 of record NZ_JABFFR010000023.1, on the reverse strand, counting down.
GAAATCCCGGAAGGTCGGGATGATCGGCAGCAGGACCGGGTTTTCCGAACGCAGGTGGCTTTCCAGGCCCGTGAGGCGCTGCTGGAGTGCTTGCCTGGAATTCATACGGCGACGAACCCTCTTGCTGAACGGCTTGCCGGCCACGCGGCCGAAGGGCGCACCATGAACGGGATGGCCGGTGGCCGCCCCGTGAGCAGGACGGCCGGACGCCGCCTCTTTAGCACGGCTGCGGACCGGCGTGGCGTATCAAAATACAGCACGGGGACGATCGGCCGCCGCGGCGCGTACGCGGTGCGCCGCGGCGGCGATGCGGCACCGGTCAGGGAAGCAGGGTCGCGACACGCTTGGTCAGCAGGGCGCTGGCGTTGTCCGCGGCGATGCGCGCCCGCGCCTCCGCCAGCCAGGGCTGGACGGCGGCGGCGGACGGCCCCTGCAGCATCGACACCAGATCGGCGGCGGCGGCGAACTCCCCACGCTCCAGCATGCCGGCGGCGCGCGCCATCAGGGCTGGCGTGCTCTGGCCGTCGGAGCTGTCGGACACCGGCAGGCGCAGCACCCCGGCCACCCCGGTGACCCAGCCCAGCACCCGCTCGCCGAGGCCGGAGTCGAGCCCGCCCATGTCCGCGCGCACCACCGCCGGCACCTGCCACGCGAAGCGCTGCACCACCTGGTCGCGGGTCGGAATGCCCTTCGCGGCGAAGGGGGCGATGGCGTCGAGGGCGACCCCGGACGCGTCGTCGGCGATGCCCGACGCGCGCACGGCGGCCAGCTCGCTGGCGAAGGGCGTGCCACCCGCCAGCGCCTCGCGCAGGTCGCGCACCGCCAGAGCGCCGATTCCGGCCACCTTGCGGTCCATCGCCGCGGCCGCCTTCTCCAGCGCGGCGACCCGGTCGGACAGCGAGGTGCCGGTGGTGAGCGCGTAGCCCAGCCGGCCCTCGAGGTCGTTCACCCGCGTCTCCAGCCCGGACACCTGCCCGGACCGTTCGAGATAGTCGGGCGACCACAGCGGCGCCGTCACCGCGGCACCGGCGCCGATGATCGCCAGCAGTGCCGCCACCACGGCGACGCCGGCCCCGCCACCGGAGGAGGCCGGGGCCGGCGCGTGGCCGACGCCGTGCATGTACGCATGCGCCAGCGCCGACACCGGAGACGGTGCGCCGACGAAGACGCTGTCGGCCGGCGGCGGGGCGGCCGGTTCCGGCGCCGCCGCGGCCGGCTTGTCGCCCACACCATGCACATACGCGTGCGCCAGCGCCGACACCGGCGACGGCGCACCGGCGAAGACGCTGGGGGCGGCGGGCTCCGCCGCGGGCGCCACGGCCACAGGCTCGGGGGCCGGCGCTGGCTCGACGGCCGGCGCTGGCTCGGGGGCGGATTCGGGCGCCGGTTCGGCCGCGGTCGCGGCGGCCGCCGCCTCGGCGACGGCCGGCTCCTCCATGCGGAAGACGCCGTCCAGCTCACCATCGGCGAAGGCGATGCCGTGCTTCTCGGCGGCGGCGCGCAGCTCGGCCTGGCGGGCGCCGGGGATGGCGGCGCGCTTCTTCCAGCCCTGCACGGTGCTGACCGGCACACCCACCTTCTCGGCCATCGGCCGGATGCCGCCGAATCGCTCGATGAGCCGCTCGACCGGCGTGTGCGCGGCGTCGGCCGCTCCGTCCGGGGTGTCCACCTGGTCGTTTCCGTTCTGCTGGGCCATGCTTCACCTATCCGGGCTGTTCGCGTGGATCCGGGCCGTCCGTGCGGGCGTGGACACGCCGGCACGCCCCCTCACTTGGATTCGGGCGCCGACCGGCCACGCGCCCGGGATCGGCGCGGGCGGACAGGCCGCACGGATGGCAATAGTAGCAAAGCATCACGCCCGGACGGGAGCATAAAATGCTGCGATGCACGTCCGGTTGACGCTTCCGTACGTTTCGGCACACCGTGGTAGGCACGGTGGACGGACACCTCCGTGCGACGGCAGCGGTTCGATTGCCCGAGGTGATGACAAACGCATGCTGCGGAGCGGCGAATCGGCCAACGCCGCAAGTCGCCGTTGAGTTCTCGCGCGTGCCTCTGTATCAGTCGTACAAGCTTCAACCGGCAGACGACACGGGGGCCTCCTCAATGAGCGATTCCGAAAGCCAGACGACTCCCCAATCCGCGACGGCCACTCCGGCGCCCCAGACCGTCATCGTGCGCCGCGGCGGCGCGGGCACGGTGGTGGTGGCGCTCGTCCTGTCGCTGCTCGGCACCGCCGCGGCGATCGTGGCGACCCCGTACTGGGTGCCGGCGGTGACCAAGCTGGCCGGCCTTCCCGACCCCGTGCGCAAGCTCGACGCCGAACAGGCGCGCGTCGGCCGCTCGCTGGGCGAGATGGAGCAGAAGGTCGCGGCGCTGGGCGAGCAGGTCGGCAAGCTCTCCGGCAGCATCGCGGGCGGGGCGGCCACCGCCACCGACCTGCGTTCGGCCACGCTGGCCCTGGCGGTCGGCGAGCTGCGCAACGCGCTGCGCCGCACCGGCCCCTTCGACAGCGAGCTCGCCACGCTGCGCGCGATCGCCGGCAAGGACGCGGACATCGAGAAGGCGGTCGCCGGCTTCGCCTCCTTCGCCAGCACCGGCATCCCCAGCCGCGCCCAGCTGCGCGCCGACTTCCCGCGCGCGGCCTCGGCGGCGGTGAGCGCCGGCGTGCCGGTTCCGGCCCAGAAGGAGGCCGGCGGCTGGTACACCAGCGTGTCCTCCGCGGTCACCCACTTCACCTACATCGTCCGCCTGGACACGCCCCCGGCGGACAGCGCGTACGCCATCGTGCAGGACGCACGCGCCCGGCTGTCGGCGGATGATCTCGCTGGAACGGTGGACGAGCTGGCCAAGCTGCCGGCCCCGATCGACCCGGAGACCGGAAGCTGGATGACCCATGCCCAGGCACGTGTGGCGGCCGACCGCGGCATCGCCGCGCTGACCACCCTGACCATGGCCCGCATCAGCGCCAAGTAAGCGCACGGCGCATCGAGGCCCGAACAAGAAAGGCCGCCGGGTGACCGGCGGCCTTTCTCGTGTATGCGCTATGCGCCGAAGCCGTACGCCTATTCGGCCTCGACCTTGTTGTACCAGCGGCGGGTGCCCAGCATGCCGTTGCGCTTGGCCGTCCAGCCGTTGGCGATCATGATCTTCTTGATCCGCTTCCTCGCCTCGTCCTCGCTCACGCCGAACGCGCAGAAGCGACGGTAGAAGCCGACGGCGTCGTTGAACTGCCGCTTCTCGATGCGCCCGTTGTCGGCGTAATCCTCCAGGATCTCGGCGATCCTCTTCTCCGCCTCGGACTCGAAGACGTATCCCTGGTCGGACGCCACGCCCAGCATGATCTGGCGCCCGTCGTCCAGGCCCAGCTCGAAGCGCATCACGCCGTCCTCGAGAATCTTCTTCTCCGTCTCGCGGTCGATGTAGCGTCCACCGAGCGCCTGAACCTTCACGTACTCGGCAAACCGCTTCTTCACATCCTCGGAAACCGCCATGACCGCCCTCGACGCGATGCTCCAGACCCGCGGCATTGATTAGCCCGAAAGGCTACCGCACCGCGAGCGATATTTATGGACCGTGTTCGTGAATGGTTTGACCGCAAGCACGCGGCGCCTGTCAAGGCGAGCGTACGCCGCCGTCTATGCAGTGGCGGCTTGCAGCGTACGTACGCACGCCTCACCGGCGGTGGAACCCCGACGGATGTTGCCGGCCCGGATGGCCGTCCCTCCTTTGCCCCCGCACCGGGTGTGAACCCCCGGCCGCGGCACCGGCGTTCCCCCCACGTCGGTGCGGTGGGCATCGGCGGGTCTATCGATGGAGGCACCGGATGGCGCAATCAATACTTGCAGCGGCGGTGGCCGCCGCCATCCTGGCCAGCCCCGGCCAAGCCGCCGCCGACCTCTGGAGCGACCCTTTGGAACCGATGAACCGGGCCGTGCACGGCTTCAACCGCGCGGTGCTCGACGGTGTGCTGGTCCCGGCCGCCGGGCTGTACCGCAGCACCGTGCCCGACGTGCTGCGCAACGGCGTCAGCAACGCCATCGCCAACCTGCGGGAACCGGTGACCGCGGCGTCGAGCGGACTGCAGGGCGACTTCGCCAACGCCGGAGTCGCCGTCGCCCGTTTCGCCATCAACTCCACCATCGGGCTGGCCGGGGTGATGGACGCCGCCGGAGCCATGGGGCTGGTCTCCCGCCCCGAGGACATGGACCAGGCCCTGTGCGCCCACGGCGTCCCGGAGGGGCCGTTCCTGATCATCCCCTTCTACGGGCCGAGCACGCTGCGCGACGCGACCGCACAGGCCGCCATGATCGCCGGCGGCCTGTCCCTGGCCGGGGAGGATCTGTGGGCGGGTGTACTTGCGGCAGGCGCGGTGGGCGCGCTCGACGCGGCACCCGCGCTGGCCGCCTTCGACCACACATCGGTCGATGCGTACGCCGCGCAGCGCAGCGCCTATCTCCAGCACCGCCGCGCGGCCTGCGCCAACGGCGAGATCATGGAGACCGCGCTGTTCCCCGAGGAGTGAACGGCGCCCGACCGGGATGTCCGGCCCTGCGCACGGGCGGGCGGGCCGGACATCCTGACGAGGCTGCCTAGATGGCGCCGCCCTTCATGGCACCGGTGATCGGCTTCAGGGTCGGGCCGTAGGCGTCGAACCACCAGCTTCCGATCAGCGCCCCGGCCACGGCCCCGGCGATCAACGCCGGCGCCGAACCGACCATCATATCCATTGCGATCACCCCGGCCACGACGCCGATGCCGACGGTCAGCGCCTCGCCCGGCACCATGCCCCAGCGGTTCGCGACGCTTGGCATCTCGACCTGCGCGGGCACCGTCTCGACGGCGGGAAGGCGGTCCGCCGCGCGCGCCGACAGCGGGGCCGCGGCAAGGATCAGGACGAACAGACAGGCGAACAATCGGGGCATGGGTTCCCTCCGGCGCGTGTGGTGCGGGGCAGATCATTCCTTCTACAGGCGCAATCGGCGCACGCCAACCTCCGTGCAACCACACCCCGGCGGTGTCCGGACCACCGCCAAGGATATGGCGCGATTGGTCTTGAACATGGACTAGATGTGTGTAAAGAATGCGCGGAAATGTTAATAGACCTGTGCGCACCTCTACAAGCATAGGATGGCCATCACATGAGCGAAACGGTCGCACGCAAGAGAGGTCGCCGGGGGTCGCCGGAATCATGGTCGGTCGACGCTCATGTGGGCCAGCGAGTCCGCATGCGCCGAACTCTTCTCGGCATGAGCCAGGAGCGTCTCGGCGAAGCGATTGGCTTGACGTTCCAACAGGTGCAGAAGTACGAGCGGGGGTCGAACCGGATTTCCGCGGGAACTCTCTATCGTTTGAGTCAAGTGCTCGATGTTCCGGTCAGCTTTTTCTTCGACAACTACCGGGATATGCAAAGTAACGTTGCGCCGACGGACGGACGGGCCCGGTCGGTCGAGGGCGGAACGGGGATAAGCCGTCGCGATGCACGTTTGCTGAGGTTGTGGCGTAACGCACCGCCGGCCATCTCGGATGAAATTCTCTCATTGCTTGCGTCGCTTTCGCCCCATCTCTCCGACCCGCGTGAAGGTGACGAGTCGGCCGACACGGTTCTGGTCGCCGCCCGCTCCACCCCCGATGGGGTCTCGACGCTCGGGGACATCGTGCCGCCGTCCAGGCGCAAACCGCGCCGTCGGCATGGCGCGGTCTGGGATCCGGCGGACATCTATCGGTCTCGGAAGTCGCTGCCGCCCCGCGATTGAGCCGGCACGCCGTACGCCCTCCGCCGATCCCTTGCGGAGGATCGCCGCGGCGACAGGCCCTGCGGCAAAACAGCGCAGGTCACGCTTGGACCGGTCCGACCCTGCTCTGCCAGCGACCTCCTGGGGATCCGCACCGCATGACAACCGGAGGTCCGGAGCACGGTTTCATCGGGGAGATTCCCGTTGCCGCTGCTGCGTTCGCTCCCCTACAATCGGGACCGTCAGGATACGCCCGGCATCCTCCTGGCGGCCGCCGGGTACCGGCGGATGGCGGCACACGCAACCACCGGCGGCCGATGACCGACGCGCTCGACCTCAAACTGCGAAACGATCTGGAGGAAATCCCGCGTCTGGCGGAAACGATCGAAGAATTCTTCGATGGTCACGACCTGCCGCCGACGCTGGCCTTCAACTTCAACCTGGCCCTCGACGAGCTGCTGACCAACGTCATCTCCTACGCGTTCGAGCCGGGTACCGAACATGAGATCGCCGTGCGGGTGACGCTGGACGGCGACCGGCTTGTGACCGCGGTGATCGAGGACGACGGCCCCGCCTTCGACCCCTTCAACGACGCACGGCCGCCGGTGCTGGAAGGCGGTGTCGACGACCGCCCCATCGGCGGGCTGGGCATCCATTTCGTGAAGTCGATGATGGACGACGTCCGCTACGAACGGCGCGGCGACCACAACCACGTGTTCCTCATCAAGCGCGCCACCGGCTGAGGCGGCCCTCTCCACCCCGCACGCCCGCTTGACCTTCCGCATGTACGTTTGGCGTACTGTCGGCGGAGCGGACAAGAACAACACGGGGGATGGGGAGCATGCGGCGGGTGATGGTGGCCGGTGCGGCCGGTGTGATCGGATTGTTGCTGGACGCCGGCGCCGGTGCCGCGGTCCCGCCACCGGGCTTCGTGGTGCCGGGCAGCGTGGTGGTGCGCGATCTGGACGGCGTCACCGACGACCTGCTGACCGCGGGTTTGGGGGCGGAGGGCATCGCGTCGGCGACCCTGCCCACGATCGCCGACCCCGCCGCCCCGACCCCCGACGAGCTGCGCCGCCGCGCCGTCCATAACGCGTGGCGCGGGCTGATCGACACCTCGCCCGGCGGCGGCTGGACGGTGCTGTTCGGACCGAACCTGGGGCCGGGCTACACCGATCGCGGCGGCAAGGGGCTGGTCGCCGGACGCGAATACCTGATGCAGACCGATGACGGCGCGGGCGGCGGCCTGCAGACGGTGCTGGTGCAGATCCCAGCCGACTTCGACCGGCAGCGTCCCTGCCTTGTCACCGGGCCCTCGTCCGGGTCGCGCAACGTCTACGGTGCGGTCGGTACGACGGCGGAATGGGCCTTCCGCAACCGCTGCGCCATCGCCCACACCGACAAGGGCACCGGCAACGCCTACCACGATCTGACACGCGGCACCGTCTACGACCGTTTGGGGCGTCTGCGCCCGGCGAACGGGGCGGAGGCGCCCAATTTCCGCGCGCCGGACCGCGACGGGCTCGCCGCCTGGATCGATGCCAACCCGGACCGGCTGGCCTACAAACAGGCCCATTCCGGGAAGAACGTCGACAGCCGCTGGGGTTTCTACACGCTCCAGGCGATACGCGCCGGGCTGTGGGCGCTCAACGACCATCTCGGCACCGGAACGGAAAGCATCACACCCGCCAACACCCTGGTGATCGCCGCCGGCGTGTCCAACGGCGGCGGTGCCGCCATCCAGGCGGCGGAGACCGACCGCGACGGGCTGATCGACGCGGTGGTGACCGTGATCCCCAACGTGATCCCCGCGCCGCGCGACGGCATGGTGATCCGTTACGGGGGCGAACCGGTCACCGACCCCGGCCGGCACTTCATCGACTACTACACGCAGCTCGCGCTCTACGCCGACTGCGCGGCGCTGGCCCCGGCGCTGGCCGGCGCGCCCTTCCAGGACCGTGAGCCGAACGGCGGCGGCGCCGGCCAGACGCTGCGCGCCAACCGCTGCGCCTCGCTGAAGGACAAGGGCCTGCTGACCGCCACCGACACCGCCGCGCAGGCGGCGGAGGCGTTGGAGCGGATCACCGCGCACGGCGTGCTGCGGGAGAGCCTGTTCACCCTGCCCTTCATGGCCTGGGCCGGCGGCTACCGGCAGATCATCGGCACCTACCCGCAGGGCTACGGCCGCTTCCTGGTGCAGGAGAACCCCTGCGGCACCAGCTTCGCCGCCACCGGCCCCGACGGCCGTCCGGCGCCGCTGCCCGGTGCCGCGGCGGCGCTGCTGTTTGCGGCGGGCAACATCCTCCCACCCTCCGGCGGCATCGCGGTGATCGCCGACCGTGCGGAGAACGGCCCCGTCGCCGAGCCGATGGCGGTGTCGCGCAGCACCGGGCGGGCCGACCTCAACCTCGACTCGGCGCTGTGCTGGCGCGCGCTGGTGACGGGCGAAGGCGGCGGCCAGGACGGTCGCGGCCAGGGCGACGCTGGCCGCCGGGTGCGGCAGGGCATGGCGGAGGTGACCTCCGGCGGCGACCTGCACGGGCTGCCGGCGCTGCTGGTCGCCGCCCGCGACGATCAGGTGATCCACCCCAACCACGCCGGCCGCGCCTACAGCGCGCTCAACGCGCTGGTGGAGGGGCCGCGGAGCCGCCTGTCCTACATCGAGGTGACCAACACCCAGCATTTCGAGTCGCTGATCCCCGCCTTCAAACGCGACGGCGGGCCGGCCTATCTGCCGATCCAGCATTATTACGCACGAGCCCTCGACGCCATGCTGGCGCATCTGCGCGACGGCACCCCGCTGCCGCCGTCCCAGGTCGTGCGCACGACGCCCCGCGGGGCGACCGCGCTGACCACGGAGAATTTCACAACCTTCCTGCCGCCGATAACCGCGCAACCCGCCGCGGCCGACGCCATCACCGCGGACAAGACGGGACTGTCGGTGCCGCGTTAGGCGACCTCACCCACCCCGCATCGGCAGATGCTGGCTGAGCCGCCCACCGAGCCGCACCGGCTCCACGCGGAGCGCCAGTCCGGTGCGGTCGTCGGTTTCCACATAGACGCCGCAGACGGTGGCCGGCCCCTCGGCGGGGGAAAGCCGTTCGGTCGGCAGCTTGCGGATGAGCTTGGCCGCCGCGACCTCCTTCTTCATGCCGATGGCGCTGTCGTAGTCGCCGCACATGCCGGCGTCCGACAGATAGGCGGTGCCGCCCGGCAGGATCTGGTGGTCGGCGGTGGGCACGTGGCTGTGGGTGCCGACCACGAGGCTGGCGCGGCCGTCCAGCGTGTGGCCCATGATCATCTTCTCGCTGGTCGCCTCGCCGTGCACATCGACGATGATGGCGGAGACGCCGCCGGGGCCCAGCCGGTGCGCGCGCAGCACCCGCTCCATCCCGGCGAAGGGATCGTCCAGCGCGTCCATGAACAGCCGGCACATGACGTTGACCACCAGCACCGCGCGCTGCCCGCGGGTCTGGAGCAGCACGAAGCCGCAGCCGGGCGTGCCCTCCGGATAGTTGAGCGGGCGCAGCAGCCGGGGCTGCTGGTCGATCTGCCCCACCAGCTCCTTCTGGTCCCAGACATGGTTGCCGGTGGTGATGACATCGACGCCGGCGGCGAAGAACTCGTCGGCGATCTTCATGGTGATGCCGAAGCCGCCGGCGGAGTTCTCGCCGTTCACGACGGTGATGTCGGGGTCCAGCCGCTCGCGCAGCACCGGCAGCGCCGCCAGCACGCCGTCTCGCCCGGTGCGCCCCACCACATCGCCCAGAAACAGAATCCTCATCGCCCGCCCTTCGTCCTCATGCCAGTCTGAGCGCCTCGCGCTCCGTCACGATCCAGTCCAGCGGCTCGTCATAACCGCCGCGGGGCACCGCCTCCACCTCCTGCCCGGCGTAGGCGACGCCCACCGCCAGCACCGGCCCGCGCGCCCGCAATTCGGCCAGCGTGCGGTCGTAATAGCCGGCCCCGTAGCCCAGCCGGTGCCCGGCCCGGTCGAAGGCCAGCATCGGCACCAGCAGCACCGCCGGCACCACCACCGGCCGGTCCTCCCCGCACTCCGCGATGCCGTAGCGGCCCTTGGCCATCTGGCAGTCCGGCTCCCAGGAGCGGAAGACCAGCGGCGTGCCGCGCGGCCCGCTCACCGGCAGCGCAACCGCACGTCCCTCCCCATGGAGCCGGCGCAGCAGCGGCAGCACGTCGAGTTCCGAGCCCAGCGGCCAGTAGCCGGCCACCGGCCCCGGCGGCAGCGGCACCACCCCCAGCAGCCGGTCGTGCAGCGCCTTGGCGGCCCGGGGATCGGCAAGCCCGTCGCGAACCACCTTCATACGGGTGCGCAGCGCCGCCTTGGCGGCGGCCGGATCGTCGATTGGGGAGGCGATATCGGGAATGGGTTGGAAGGTGCCGCCTCGGCCGTTGGCCATGTGCCTATCCTCCATGGCCTGCTTACGCAGGTGGGCGCCGTGTACCGGGGCCACGACCCCGGTAGGGACAGCTCCCGAGAGGTAGGGTTACGGCCCTGGGGATAATGCGGCCTGACGCACCAGGCAGCAGCCTTCCTGTTCGTAAGCTAAGCGCGCTCGAGCCGCGCCGCAACCTCTTCGATGCGTTCGGCCAGATCGTTGACCGAGGCGGTGAGATCCTCCGCCTCCTCCGGGGCGAGGCCGGGGTGATGGGCGACCAGACCGCGGCCGGCCAGCACGTCGCGGCCGGCGATCACGTCCTGCAGCTCGTCCGCCAGCACCAGACAGGTGATCACCAGCATCTGCGCCTCCGCCCCGCTGCGCCCGCCGCCGGTCAGGCCCTTCAGCCGGTGATCGACGTAGGCGGCCAGCTCGCGCAGACGGCTCTCCTGCCCGTCCTCGCAGGCCAGCAGATAGGGGCGTCCGTTGACCTCGACTTCCACCGTCGCCATGGCATCAGCTCTCCAGCACCGCTTCCAGCCGGCCGATGGCGGATTCCAGCCGGCGCGACATCTCCTCCGCGTTCGCCACGGCCAGCGCCTCGGCCGTGCGCGCCTCGCGCACCTGATCGCCGAGCTCGCGCGTCCGCGCCACGGCCCGGCCCGTCTGGCCGACGGCCGCGTGTTCCAGGCGGCCGACCGCCCGCTCCAGTCGTTGCAGCGCGGCTCTCAAGGTGTCCATGCGGCGAATCCGGCCCGGTGCGTTCGCAATTGCACAAAAAACATCCCCTAGAGGTGGGCGAAGCCGGCGCGCGCGTCAACGGGAAAGAGGGATGACAGGGCGCCGCGCACCTCTGAAAAGTTGTGCAATCAGTTTGAGATTCTTCGATTGCGCCACTATCGTCCGCGGGTGATCTTCGTGGGATGTTCCCGCGATGAAAAGCCATGGAGCGACGCGGTGAACCGGACGCTGCTTACCACCCTCTACCCCAAGGCACCTTCCAGCCACATCGACGCCATCGCCGCGAACGGCGATGCGGTGTTCTCGTCCTTCGCGATCACCTACGGAACCAACCGGCTGTCCTACTTCCTGGCGCAGATCGGCCACGAATCGGGTGGGCTGACCATCTTCACCGAGAACCTGAACTACAGCGCGCAGGGGCTGGCGGCCACCTGGCCCAGCCGCTACGCGGTGAAGGAGGGCAGCGGCTACAAGAAGGACGCCAACGGCAAATATGTGCCGAACGACGTCGCCAACACCCTGAACCGGAAGCCGGAGGCGATCGCCAACAACTGCTACGCCGACCGCATGGGCAACGGCAACGAGGCGAGCGGCGACGGCTGGCGCTTCCGCGGGCGCGGCTACATCCAGATCACCGGGCGCGACGCCTACCGCACGCTGGGCGGCTATTGCGGGCTGGACCTGGAGAACAACCCGGACATGGCGTCCGACCCGCAGCACGCGCTGACCGTGGCCTGCGCCTTCTGGAAGTGGAAGACCATCAACCCGTCCTGCGACGCCGGCGACTTCACCAAGGTCACCAAGCTGATCAACGGCGGCACCAACGGGCTTGCCGACCGCGAGGCGTGGCTGGCAAAGGTGGAGGACGCGCTGAAGAGCTACCCGCCGGCGGGGTGACGTGTTGCGCTGGATGGGAAGCGTCCGCGCCGCACACCCCTCCCCCACCCACCCCATCGGCGGGGGCCGGGTCTGCCCAAACAGCCGGTTGACCTGGGCGCACCGGTTCTGCATGGTGCGCCATCCGGCGGGGACCCGGCGCGGCCGCCCGCGTCGGTGCTGTTTTCACGTTGCCGAACGATCAGGACCCCTCCGCCGATGTCGCCTTCCCCGACCAGCGCCGGCACGCCGCCGGCCGTACCCTTCGCGACCATGGCCAACGCCATCCGCGTGCTCGCCATGGACGCCGTCGAGGCCGCCAAGTCGGGGCATCCCGGCATGCCGATGGGCATGGCCGACGTCGCCACGGTGCTGTTCACCCGGTTCATGACGTTCGACGCGGCGACCCCGCGCTGGCACGACCGCGACCGCTTCGTGCTGTCGGCCGGCCACGGCTCCATGCTGATCTACGCGCTGGCCCATCTGCTGGGCTACGAGCGCATGACGATCGACCAGATCAAGCGCTTCCGTCAGCTCCACAGCCTGACCCCCGGCCATCCGGAGGTCGATCCGAGCATCGGCGTGGAGATGACCACCGGGCCGCTGGGTCAGGGCATCTCCACCGCCGTCGGCATGGCGCTGGCCGAGCGGATCACCAACGCCCGCTTCGGTGACGACCTCGTCAACCACTTCACCTATGTCATCGCGTCGGACGGCGACCTGATGGAGGGCGTCAGCCACGAGGCGTGCTCGCTGGCCGGCCATCTCCAGCTCGGCCGGCTGATCGTGCTGTGGGACGACAACCGCATCTCCATCGACGGGCCGACCACCCTGTCCTTCACCGACGACACCCAGGCGCGCTTCCGCGCCTATGGCTGGGATGTGCAGGCGGTGGACGGGCATGATCCGGAGGCGGTCGCCGCCGCCATCGAGGCGGCGCGCGCCACCCACACCCCGTCGCTGATCGCCTGCCGCACCATCATCGGCAAGGGCGCCCCCAACAAGGCCAACAGCCACAACGCCCACGGCGCGCCGCTGGGCGCCGACGAGGTGGCCGCCACCCGCTCGGTGCTGGGCTGGCCGCACGAGGCGTTCGTGGTGCCGGACGAGGTTCTTGCGGCCTGGCGCGCCGCCGGCCGCCGCGGCGCGGACGCCGTCGCCGCCTGGACCAAGCGGTTCGAGGCGCTGGACGGGCACGCCCGCAAGGCCTTCGCCGACGCCATGGACAAGGCCGTGCCGGGCGCCCTGCCGGAGCTGATCGACGCCTTCAAGCGGAAGGTTTCCGCCGAGAAGCCCTCCTGGGCCACCCGCGTGGCGTCGGGCAACGTGCTGGACGTGCTGGTGCCCGGCATCCCCGAACTGATCGGCGGCTCTGCCGACCTCACCCCGTCCAACAACACCAAGGCCAAGAACAGCGCCGACGTGCAGGGCCGCGGCAGCTTCGCCGGGCGCTACGTCCGCTATGGCGTGCGCGAGCACGGCATGGCCGCGACGATGAACGGCATGGCGCTGCACGGGGGCGTGATCCCCTACGGCGGCACCTTCATGCAGTTCGCCGACTACTGCCGCCCGTCGATCCGTCTGGCCGCGCTGATGAAGCAGCGCGTCGTCTTCGTGATGACGCACGACAGCATCGGGCTTGGCGAGGACGGGCCGACCCACCAGCCGGTGGAGCATCTGGCGGCCCTGCGCGCCATCCCCAACCTGCTGGTGATGCGCCCGGCGGATGCGGTGGAGACGGCGGAGTGCTGGCAGATCGCGCTTGAGCGCCGCGACGCCCCGTCGCTGCTGGCGCTGACCCGCCAGAACGTGCCGACCGTGCGCACCGAGCACAGGGCCGAGAACCTGAGCGCCAAGGGCGCCTATGTGCTGGCCGAGGCGGACGGGGAGCGGCGCGTCACCCTGCTGTCCACCGGGTCGGAGATCGGCCTCGCGATGGAGGCGCGCGCCACGCTCCAGGCCGAAGGGATCGGCACCGCCGTGGTGTCCATGCCCTGCTGGGCGCTGTTCGAGGCGCAGACTGCGGCCGAGCAGGAGGCGGTGCTGGGCACCGGCGTGCGCGTCGCCGTGGAAGCGGCGGTGCGGCTGGGCTGGGACCGCTGGATCGGGCCGAAGGGCGGCTTCGTCGGCATGACCGGCTTCGGCGAATCGGCCCCCTATCAGGATCTGTACCGGCACTTCGGCATCACCGCGGATGCGGTGGTGGCCGCGGCGAAGGAACGTCTGTAATCAACCCCGGCCCCGGGACCGCCATGCCCCGGGGCGCGTGAACGTCGAGAGAACTGGAGGACGCAATGGCTGTTCGGGTTGCGATCAACGGGTTCGGCCGCATCGGCCGTCTGGTGCTGCGGGCGCTGTACGAGAGCGGCCGGACCGATGTGGAGGTGGCGGCAATCAACGACCTCGCCGACCTCGCCACCAACGTCCATCTGCTGAAGTACGACAGCGTGCACGGCCGCTTCCCCGGCACGGTGGAGGCCGTCGACGGCAACCTCGTCGTCAACGGCCACGCGATCAAGGTCGTGCAGGAGCGTGACCCGACCAAGCTGCCCTGGGGCGACCTGGGCGTCGACATCGCCATGGAGTGCTCGGGCATCTTCACCAAGCGCGCCGACGCCGAGAAGCACATCCAGGCCGGTGCCAAGAAGGTGCTGATCTCGGCCCCCGCGACGGACGAGGACATCACCGTCGTGTACGGCGTCAACTCCGACAAGCTGACGGCCGAGCACAAGATCGTCTCCAACGCGTCCTGCACCACCAACTGCCTGGCCCCGGTCGCCTATGTGCTGAACAACCTGGTCGGCATCGAGCACGGCTTCATGACCACGATCCACAGCTACACGGGTGACCAGCGGGTCGTGGACACCATGCACAAGGACCTGCACCGCGCCCGCGCGGCGGCCCTGAACATGATCCCGACCTCCACCGGTGCGGCGAAGGCCGTCGGCAAGGTGCTGCCGGAGCTGAAGGGCAAGCTGGACGGCACCGCCATCCGCGTGCCGACCCCCAACGTCTCCGTCGTGGACTTCAAGTTCAAGGCCAAGCGCGCCACCACGGTCGAGGAGATCCAGGCGGCGATCAAGGCCGCGGCCGACGGCCCGCTGAAGGGCATCCTCGGCTACTACGACGAGGATCTGGTCTCCACCGACTTCAACCACGACCCGCGCTCGTCGATTTTCGCTCTGAAGGAGACGAAGGTCATCGACGGCGACTTCGTGCGCATCATGACCTGGTACGACAACGAGTGGGGCTTCTCCAACCGCATGAGCGACACCGCCGTCGCCATGGCGAAGCTGGGCTGATCCGAGCGGCCCTCTCCCCGTCGGGGAGAGGGCCCCACAGGTCAAAAAAGGGGCGTGCCCGCCATCGCGGACGCGCCCCTTTTGCTGCGACTCCGTGACGCCGGTGCTCAGCCCGCGCGGGCCATCGACACGCCGGTCGCCTCCGCCAGCCGGTCGGCGACCCAGGCGCTCACGCTCTTGCCGTCGCGCTGCGCGCAGGCGACGATGGCGCGGTGCAGGGTCGGGTGGATGCGGATGGCGATGTGCCCGCAATAGGGCTGGTCGGTGTTCGCGGCGATGTCCGACGACAGCTCCAGGTAGTCCTCCACCGCCCGCTCGAAGGCCGACCGCAGCTCGTCCACCGACTTGCCGGTGAAGATGATGCCATCGCGTGTGTTGATCACCTCGCCGACGAACACGCCGGCTTCGGCATCGAAGTCGATCTGGGCCTTGTAGCCCTTGTAGTCCATCATCGGCGCGCCCTCGGCATTCCCACGGGAACAACCATAGCGGAAGGAGGCACCGCGGGGTTTGACCTGTCTCAATTCTCCCAGACACGTTGTGGGTATGACCCTTGGGCCAGAAGGCGGCGGGCGGTCGCCTCGTCCACCCCGGCGTCGCGCAGCAGATGCGGACCGGCGCGCAGCAGCCGCCGCAACTCCCGCTCGGTCGCCCGACGGCGCCGCCGCTCCGCCAGCGCCTCCAGAAGACCGGCCAGCGCACCCCCGGAAAACCCTGCGATCCTCAGCCCGACCATGGCCCCGTCCTTTCCGTCAGCGGTCCCGCGGCGTTGCGCCACAGCCATGACCTAAGCTCACGCACAAGCTCGTGCAAACGGGTTATTCTCATGGCGTTGACCGAGGAAAACTCATGACCGGTTCGAACCGCCGCCTGCCGCCGCTGAACGCGCTGCGCGCCTTCGAGGCCGCCGGACGCCACCTCAGCTTCACCCGCGCGGCCGAGGAGCTGAACGTCACGCAAGGTGCCGTCAGCCGCCAT
The DNA here is from genome assembly GCF_013423485.1 of Azospirillum oleiclasticum. GTDB lineage: Bacteria > Pseudomonadota > Alphaproteobacteria > Azospirillales > Azospirillaceae > Azospirillum > Azospirillum oleiclasticum. The sequence continues at coordinate 183,655 of NZ_JABFFR010000023.1, read as the reverse complement.
GTGAAGGGGCTGGAGGAGGTGCTGGGCGTCGCGCTGTTCCGCCGCGGGCACCGCGGGCTGGAGCTGACGCGGGAGGGAACGGCGCTGCTGCCGCGCCTGTCCGACGGCTTCGACCGGCTGGCCGATGCCGTGGCCGCCCTGCGGCCGGCGACCAGCGACCTGACGGTCAAGGTGCTGCCGACCTTCGCCGTGCGCTGGCTGATCCCGCGCCTGACCCGATTCCAGGACCGGCATCCGGATTTGGCGGTGCGGCTGACCACCTCCTGGCACGAGGTGGATTTCAGCCGGGAGGATTTCGACGCCGGCATCGTCCACGGCAACCACCTGCATGTCAGCTACGACCGGCTGTTCCCGGTGGTGACCATGCGCGTCGCCCCGGCCTGCGCGCCGTCCCTGCTGGAGGGGGCCAACCCGCTGCGCCGGCCGGAGGATCTGGTCCACCACACGTTGCTGCACGGCAGCCCGCGCTGCACCGCTTGGAAGGCGTGGCTGCGCACCCACCCCGTGCCGGGCGTCGATCCCGAGTCGGGACTGATCTTCGACATCGACGACTCGGCTTGGCGGGCAGCGGCCAGCGGGGCGGGGGTGGCGTTGTGCGACCTGCAGTTCGTCGCCGAGGATCTCGCCGCCGGCCGGCTCGTGCTGCCCTTCGACCGGCCGGTGCTGGAGCTGGGCAGCTACTATCTGGTGTGCCCGCACCGCACCTCCGACCTTCCGGCTGTGATGGCATTTCGCGCTTGGCTCCAGGAGGAGGCCGCCGCAATCTGACGGGAACCGTTTCAATTCGCTGCGTTGCACTCTCCGCCAATCGGGGTAGAATCGATCGAGTTTTCGCTAAGTTGATTCCAACGGAGCGGTGGGCATGGCGTCGATGGATGTGTTCGCTCTGGGGCTCGTGGTGGTCTGCGCCACCGGGCTGGGCTTCACCATCGTCGTGGAGTCGGTGAAGCTCCTGGCCGTGTCCGGCCGCGCGTCCCAGATCGGCGGCAAGGTGGAGAGCCGCAAGGCGGCGCTGGAGGAGCTGCGCCGCCAGCTCGGCGTGGCGGAGGATGGCGAGACGCGCCGGCAGACCGAACTGGCCCGGCTGGCCAACGACCGCGCGCGGGTGGAGGGGCTGATCAAATCCTTCCAGGCCGACAAGCTGGAGATGGTGCACGAGCTGGGCCAGCCCGACGGCGGCAACGCGCTCTACATCTGCGAACTCAAGACCACACCGGATTTCAACCGCCTGGATTCGCGACGGCTGATCTTCGCCCGCGAGATCTGGCAGCACCGCAACGTCGCGCATGTCTGGGCGGAGAGCGCCGACGCGGCGCTGGGCCATGTGCAGCGCGCCTTCCACGGCCGCGCCGGTGTGGTGCCCGGGCGCATCCTGGCGACCGACACCACCTCCGAGGGGCCGGCGGACACGACCGCGGCGGACGCCGCCGAGCCGACGAAAGCGGCGGCGCCGTCCCGCGGGGTGCCGCGCCAGCCGGCCACCGAACGGCAGAAACCGGCGGCATGACTCCGTTCCTGATCTACGCGACCATCCTGCTCATCGCCTTCAGCGCCGCCGTCACCCGCTACAGCGGTCGGCGGCTGCACGGCGCGCGGTCGCAGCTCGCAGGCGATGAGGAGAAGCTGCGCAGCACCGAACTCGCCATCGCCGAGGCGCGGCGCTCCATCGAGGCCGTGGAGCGCCGCTCGAACGCCCTGGACGACGAGGTCGCCGCGGCGCGCGAGGCGCTGGCCGCGGCGGAGAAGCGGCTGGCCGAGGTGCGGCAGGCACCGGTGGAGCGGCATTATGTCTTCGACCGGCTGGAGCCGCGGCCCGGCGTCATCTGGACCGCCCGCATCCGCCGCATCCCCGACTCCATCACCCCCGCCCGCGTCGTCGCCGCCTGGGGCATGATGCGCGACGTGCTGGTGGTCGGCGGCAGCTACAGCGAGGCCAGCGAACGGGTGGCGCAGCGCTTCTCCAAACAGACGGGATTCGAGGTCATCCGCCTGTCGCCGTCCCCTCTGTTCGTGGCGCGCAAACCGGCGGAGGAGGCCCCCGCCGACGCGCCGAAAGCGGAGGCGAAGGGACGCGGCCGGGAGCGGGGATGACGGGGGCGGAGACGTTGTCGAGTTGAGCCCCCACCCAAACCCTCCCCCATCTTGCGACGGGGGAGGGCTTTTCCTCCTCCCCCCGCGAAGTGGGGGAAGGTCGGGAGGGGGGCCCGACGCGTGACGCCCCCACCCACCGCCGCTATGCTCACCCCCATGACCACCCCCGCCCTGCCCCCCGCCGTGCTGGTGCACGGACTCGACGACGCGTTGGCCGCCGTGTCCGCGGCGGCGGAGACCGGGCGGGCGGTGGCGCTGCTGTCGGCGCCGGCGGCCTCGGCGCACGCCGGGGCGTTGTGGCTGCTGGAGCTGCGGAGTCGGGCGCTGGACGCACACCCGTCGGCGGACGCGATCGCCATCCTCGACTGCGACGACCGGGCGGGGGACGCGCAAGGCGCCATCGCCGCGGGCGTCACCCGGCTGGTGTTCTCCGGGCGGGCGGACGCGGCGGCGCGGCTGGCCGACATCGCCGCGGCGTGCGGCGCGGTGCTGCTGACCGCAAGGCCGGCCGCGCTGGACCTGCGCGGCCGGCGCGACGCGGCGGCGGCCTGCCGGGCCTGGCTTCTCGGGCGGACCGGTTAGCCCGTTCGGGCGCCCCCCGCGGCAAAGGGAGCCTACGCCCGTCCCGGCGTTGCAAAGCGCCGCGCGCTGGGCTATGAGACCGCCGCTTTCCAAAAAAACCGCCAAGGGGTCGAGCCACCATGAAGCTCACGCGCCGAGTCAAGGAAATCCTCGCGAATTACGAGAGCGACAACCCGGGTGTGAAGGGCAATCTGGCCCGCATCCTGATGGAAGGGAAGCTGGGCGGCAGCGGCAAGCTGGTCATCCTCCCCGTCGATCAGGGCTTCGAGCACGGCCCGGCCCGCAGCTTCGCCCCGAACCCCCCGGGCTACGACCCCCATTACCACTACCAGCTCGCCATCGACGCCGGCTGCAACGCCTACGCCGCCCCGCTGGGTTCGCTGGAGGCCGGAGCCGACACCTTCGCCGGCGCCATCCCGACCATCCTGAAGATGAACAGCGCCAACAGCCTGTCGACCCAGAAGGAAGCGGCCGACCAGGCGGTCACCGCCTCGGTGAAGGACGCGCTGCGGCTGGGCTGCGCGGCCATCGGCTTCACCATCTACCCCGGCTCCGAGGCCATGTACGACCAGTACGAGGAGATCCGCGAGCTGTCGGCGGAGGCCAAGTCGGTCGGCATCGCGACGGTGATCTGGTCCTACCCGCGCGGCGGCAACATCTCCAAGGACGGCGAGCTGGCGGTCGACGTGATCGGCTACGCCGCCCACATGGCGGCCCTGCTCGGCGCCCACATCATCAAGGTGAAGCTCCCCAGCGCCCACCTGGAGAACGCGGAGGCCAAGAAGGTCTACGAGTCCAAGGGCATCAAGATCGACACCCTGCCCGACCGTGTGAAGCACATCATGCAGTGCTCCTTCAACGGGCGCCGCATCGTGGTGTTCTCCGGCGGTGCCGCCAAGGGCGAGGACGCGGTGTTCGATGACGCGCGCGCCATCCGCGACGGCGGCGGCAACGGCTCGATCATCGGCCGCAACGCCTTCCAGCGCCCGAAGGAGGAGGCCCTGGCGCTCCTCGACCGCATCATGAAGATCTACCAGGGCAAGGAGTGACGGTGTCCGCCCCGGACTGCCGTCTGTACCTCGTGACGCCGCCGGTGCTCGACCCGGCGGCGTTCGCGCCGTTGCTGGCCGAGGCGCTGGACGCGGGCGACGTCGCCTGCGTCCAGCTCCGCCTCAAGGACTGCGACGACGACACGCTGCGCCGCGCCATCGACCGGCTGCGCCCGATCACCCAGGACCGCGGCGTCGCCTTCATCCTGAACGACCGGCCCGACCTCGCCCGCGCCGCCGGCTGCGACGGCGTGCATGTGGGCCAGAGCGACACCCCCTACCGCGAGGCGCGCAAGCTGGTGGGCAACGACGCCATCGTCGGCGTGACCTGCCACGACAGCCGCCACCTCGCCATGGTCGCGGCGGAGGCCGGGGCCGATTACGTCGCCTTCGGCGCCTTCTTCCCCACCACCACCAAGGACGCCATCCACCACGCCGAGCCGGAGATCCTGGACTGGTGGTCGGAGATGATGGAGGTTCCCTGCGTCGCCATCGGCGGCATCACGCCGGACAATTGCGGGCCGCTGGTGCGCGCGGGCGCCGATTTCCTGGCCGTGGTGGGTGCGGTGTGGAACCACCCGGACGGGCCGGGGGCGGGGGTTCGCGCCTTCACCGCGGCGATCGCCGCGGCGGAACAGGGCTGAACGCCGTTCCATCATGGACCTGCTGAGCGGCGACCTGCTCGTCATCCTGTTCGCGGTCGGCCTCGTGGCCGGCTTTGTCGACTCCATCGCCGGGGGCGGCGGGCTGCTGACCATCCCCGTGCTGCTGTGGTGCGGGCTGACACCCGCCCAGGCCATTGCCACCAACAAGCTGCAATCCAGCTTCGGATCCTTCTCCGCCGCGCTGCGCTTCGTACGCTCGGGCGAGGTGGACCCGCGGGCCGTCGCCCCGGTCGCCGCCTGCGCCGCGGCGGGAGCCGTGCTGGGCGCCCTGGCGCTGCAGGTCAGCGACCCGGAATTCCTGCGCGACGTGATCCCGCTGCTGCTGATCGGCATCGCCGTCTATCTGCTGGCCTTCCCGACCGCCGGAAATCTCGATCAGCACCGGCGCATCGGCGATGGCACATTCGCGCTGACGGCCGGGCTGGGCATCGGCTTCTACGACGGCTTCTTCGGGCCGGGCACCGGCACCTTCCTCGCCATCGCCTTCGTCACCCTGCAGGGATTCAACCTGCGCAAGGCGACCGCCCACACCAAGCTGGTGAACTTCGCCAGCAACATCGCCTCGCTGCTTCTCTTCATGGCGGGCGGGCAGATCCTGTGGGCCGCGGGCTTGGTCATGGGTGTGGCCCAATTCATCGGCGCCCAGGCCGGCGCCCACATGGTGATGCGCGACGGCGCCCGGCTGGTGCGCCCCATGCTCGTCTTCGCCTCGCTCGCCATCACCGCCAAGCTGGTGTGGTCGGACGAGGGGAACTGGCTGCGGAGCGTGGTGCTCTGGGCCGTATCGCCGCTCCTCTGACCGTCCGCATCCCAAGCGTTACCGAACGGCAACAATCCCATTTCGAATTGCAGGAAGGGCATTGCTCTCCCGCGGTCGGTGATTTACGTTTACGTCAACGTCCGGAAAGGGACGAACAAACAGGTCGCCTGGGGGGAAATATTATGCATAGAAAGGAATTCGTGGCCGCCGGTGCCGCCGTCCTCGGTGCGGCGTTGCTGCCGTCGGCGGCGCTGGCGTCGGGCTATGCGCTCAAGGAGCAGAGCGTGTCCGGCCAGGGCACCTCCTTCGCCGGCATCAGCGCCGGCGGCAACGGGGACGCCAGCTCCATGTTCTTCAACCCCGCCACCATGGGGCTGGTGAAGGGGAACCAGTTCGTCCAGACCTTCACCGGGATCATGCCCTATTCGAAGCTGGAAAGCGCCAGCGCCCGCCGCGCCGCCTACGCCGGCGGCACCACCATCACCGGGCGCACGGATGTGGGCGACGGGGCGCAGGACGCCGTGCTGCCGGCGGGCTACTTCGTCTACACGGTGAACGACGACCTGAAGCTCGGCATTTCCGGCAACGGGCCATGGGGGCTGGTCACCGACTACAGCTACGACTGGGTGGGGCGTTACCACGGCGTGCGGTCGGACCTGCGCACCTACAATTTCGGCCCGTCCATGTCCTATCAGGTCAACCCGGTGCTGACGGTCGGTTTCGGGATCCAGGTCCAGTACATGAAGGCCGAGCTGTCGCAGGTGAACGACTTCGGGCTGCGGCTCGGCCGGCCGGGCTCGCTGGACCTGACCAGCGACATCGTCGGCGACGACATCGGCTACGGCTTCACCGCCGGCGTGCTCTACCAGCCGCTGCCGACGACCCGCGTCGGTCTCGGCTTCCGCTCGGCGGTCACGCACGAGCTGGAAGGCGACATCACCATCAGCAACCGTCCGGCGTCGCTGGCCGGCGTGCTGCCGAACAGCTCGACCGCCACCGCCAAGACGACCACGCCGGAGGTGGTCAGCCTCGGCGCCTACCACGAGCTGTCCGAGCGGCTCGCCATCATGGGCGAGGTGCAGTGGACGAACTGGTCGCGCTTCCGCGAACTCCGCGTCGCCTTCGGCAGCCCGGCGCTCGGCACCTCCTCCACCGAGGAGGAGTGGAAGGACAGCTGGTTCTTCGCGCTCGGCGCCACCTACAAGGCGACCGACCGGCTGGTGCTGCGCACCGGCATCGGCTACGACCAGTCGCCGATCAGCGACGCCTACCGCACGCCGCGCATCCCCGACGCCGACCGCACCTGGCTGTCGGTGGGCGCCGGCTACAAGGTCACCGACGCCATCCAGCTCGACGTCGCCTACACCCACATCTTCGTCCAGGACTCCACCCTGGAGCTGACCGACACCAGCCCGACCGGGGTCAACGCCGGCCGCGGCTCCCTGAACGCCAAGTACGAGAACCACGTCGATCTGGTCGGCATTCAGGCGCGCATCTCCTTCTGACGCAGCGGCGTCGGCGGGCGGGGCCTTGCCCGCCGGCGCCCGCGTGCTTAGGCTCTCCCGCAACGCACGCCAAAAAACCAACGGGAGAAACGCGCCATGACCGACCGCTTCACCGCCTTCGTGATCGAGGACGCCAACGGCAAGCCCAAGGGCGGCTTCAAGGAGCTGTCCGTCGCCGACCTGCCCGACCATGAGGTGCTGGTCGAGATCGCCTTCTCGGCCCTGAACTACAAGGACGGGCTGGCGGTGTCGGGCAAGGGCCGCATCGCCCGCAAGCTGCCGATGGTGGCCGGCATCGACCTCGCCGGCACGGTGGTGGAATCGCGCGCGCCGGACTGGAAGCCCGGCGACCGGGTGGTGGTCAACGGCTGGGGCCTGTCGGAGACGCAGTGGGGCGCCTATGGCCGCTTCCAGCGGGTGAAGCCGGAGTGGCTGACCCGCTTGCCCGACGTCTTCACCCCAGAACAGGCCATGGCCATCGGCACCGCCGGCTACACCGCCTCGCTCTGCGTCGATGCCCTGGAGGACCGCGGCGTCATTCAGCCCGGCGGTGGGGAGGTGCTGGTCACCGGGGCGGCGGGCGGTGTCGGTTCCGTCGCCATCGCGCTGCTGGCGGCGCGCGGCTATCCCGTCACCGCCTCCACCGGCCGGCCGGAGCAGGCCGATTACCTGAAGGGCCTGGGCGCCACCGGCATCGTCGAGCGGGCCAGCCTGCTGGAGAAGGGCGCGCCCTTGCAGAAGGAGCGCTGGGCCGGTGCCGTCGATTCGGTCGGCGGGATCACGCTGGTCAACGCGCTGTCGCAGACCGTCTATGGCGGCGCCGTCGCTGCCTGCGGGCTGGCCGGCTCCACCGACCTGCCGACGACCGTGCTGCCCTTCATTCTGCGCGGCGTGGCGCTGCTCGGCATCGACAGCGTGATGGCGCCGGCCGCCAGGCGCGAACGCGCCTGGGCGCGGCTGGCCCGCGATCTCGATTCCGGCAAGCTCGCCGCCATGACCACGGTCGAACCGATGTCGAAGCTGCCGGAGCTGGCCGACGCCATCCTCGCCGGCAAGACCCGCGGCCGGGTGGTGATCGACGTGAACCGCTAGCGGACAAACGTCCGACAACGTCTGAGTGCCTGGCCGACCACCTGATCATCGATCGCATGACGGTTGAAAACGGGAGCGTTTCCGCGCTCCCGCTTATCACCACGTGCGGCACGTTGATAGCGATTCCGTTCTGTTGTATAAAGTGCGCATCGCATGTCCAGAATGGCGGCTTGCATGCCAAGAAAGCTCTTTTCGGCGGTTCTTTGTTCCTTTTTTCTCTCGGCGTGCGGCCCGCAGCTTCCCCCGCTGAACTTTTCCGTGCCGAACGTAGGCCCTACACAGACGAAGCTGAACGCCGAATTGAAGGCGATAACCGTCGGTGTTGCCCGGCCCGATGAGGCGACCGGCGACCTGGAGTACGGGGTTGAGTCGGTCGCGCCTCTGTGGAAAACGGCGATCGAGGAAGCCGTCACCAAGATGGCCATCTTCCGTGACGACGCTCCCCGGAAGTTGTCGCTTGCCGTCAAAATCCTGAAGGTGAAGATGCCGGCATTCGGCGGCACCATGGTGACGGAGAGTGCCGCACGGTATGAGATCATCGATCGCAGTGATGGATCGATCATCTTCTCCACTGACGTCGATACGAAGGGTGAAGTGCCTTTCGAATATGCGTTTATCGGCGTCGTCCGTGCGCGGGAAAGCGCCAATCGCTCCATTCAGAACAACATCCTGCAATTCCTTCAACAGCTTGAAACGGTCAACCTGGAACGCCCCATGTTTCCGGCCGGCAGGCCAGCGCCGCAGAACTCCCCGACGGCGCCAACGGGGACCAAGCCGGCTCCTACCTCATGAGGACCAAGGTCGCGCGTATCGGTGCGGTGGCGTGGCTGGGGTTGATGGCCGCAGCCTGCGCGCCGAATATTTCGCCCGATAGCTACGCGGTCGGTTCGGTGGGGCAAGTGAACCGCACCGTCCGCGGGGTCATCATCAGCGCCCGTCCGGTCGCCATTGGCGGGACGCAATCCGGGCTTGGAGCCGGCGCCGGTGCGGTTGCGGGCGGTGCCGCCGGTTCCATGATCGGCGGTAACGTCCAGACCAACATCATCGGCGCGGTCGGCGGTGCCGTGGTCGGCGGCATCGCCGGCGCGATGATCGAGGAGTCTGCCACACGGCAAACCGGCATCGAGTATGTCGTGCAGACCGAGAATGGCGCGTTGCTGACCGTTGTTCAGGGGTCCACGCCAGCGCTTTCCGTCAAGGACCGGGTTCTGGTGATCTACGGCAGCCGGTCGCGGGTGGTTCCGGACCCGACGTGATCCCTGCTCGCGGCGGACTGCAGAAGCGACGTCACGGCCCCGCCACCGGCAGCCACAGCACCTCGTCGATGCGCTCGGCCCCGCTGCACAGCATGACGAGGCGGTCGAAGCCGAGCGCGATGCCACTGCTCTCGGGCAGGCCGTGCTCCAGGGCGGCCAGGAAATCCTCGTCCATCGGGAAGCGCTCGCCGTAGAGCCGTTCCTTGAGATCCATGTCGGCCTCGAAGCGGGCGCGCTGCACGGACGCGTCGGTCAGCTCGCCGAAGGCGTTGGCGAGTTCCAGGCCGCAGGCGTAGAGCTCGAAACGCTCGGCCAGACGCGGGTCCTCCGGCTTGGGGCGCGACAGGGCCGCCATGCAGACGGGGTAATCGGTCAACACGCATGGCACCCCCTCCCCCAGCCGGGGTTCGATGCGGTCGAACATCACGCGGAAGACCAGATCCTCCCAGCGGTCGCCGGGGTGGGGGTGGATGCCGATGCGCGCGACCTCCGCCGCCAGCGCCGCCGGGTCGGGGTCGTGGGTGCCATCCACCGTCGCCAGCAGGTCGATGCCGGCGTATTCCGCGAAGGCGTCGGCCACCGTCAGCACGCGCCAGGGGCGGAAGGGGTCGCACTCCACGCCACGGAAGCGGAACACATTGCGCCCCGCCGCTTCCGCCGCCGCGCGCACCAGATCCACGCAGTCGTCGATCAGGGTCCGGTATCCCTCCCCCGCCCGGTACCATTCGAGCATGGAAAATTCCGGGTGGTGGGTGTCCGAACGCTCGCCGTTGCGGAAGACGTGGGCGAGCTGCCAGAGCCGCGGCACGCCGGCGGCCAGCAGCTTCTTCATGGCGAATTCGGGGCTGGTGTGCAGGTGCAGCCGCAGCCGGTCGGCGGGATCGGTGCCGACCAGTTCGGTGGCGAAGGAGCGCAGGTGCGGCTCCATCCCCGGCGAGACCTGGAGGGCGGGCGTGTCCACCTCGGTGAAGCCCCGCTCCTCGAAGACGCGGCGGATCGCGCGCAGCACGCGGCCGCGCGCCTCCAGATGCGGGCGGCGGCGGGCGAAGGCGTCGGGGCGCCAGGGGGGGATGGTGCTGTTCTTCATGCCCGGAACCATGCACCGGAGCGGTTCCGCCCGCAATCGGCCGCGATTCGGCCAACGCCGACGGGGAAAGCGGCCCCCGGCGTTGCCTCCCCGCGGGCAAGCTGCTAGGGTCCGGCCGCCTCGTCACACGGACATCACGGGTTTACGGTCATGAAGGTCAACGCCAACCAGATGCGCCCCGGCCACGTGCTGGAACACAACGGCAAGCTCTGGGTCATTCAAAAGACGGCCATCGTCCAGCCCGGCAAGGGCGGCGCGTTCATCCAGCTCGAAATGAAGGACGTGCGCACGGGCAACAAGAACATCGAGCGCTTCCGCACCCAGGAGACGGTCGAGCGCGCCCGCCTGGACGAGCACGACATGACCTTCCTGTTCGGTGAAGGCGACAACTTCACCTTCATGGACAAGGAAAGCTACGAGCAGATCAGCATTCCGCGCGACATCATCGGCGACCAGGCCGTGTTCCTGCAGGACGGGATGGAAGTGACGGTGCAGAGCTTCGAGGGCGCCCCGCTCTCGGTCGAGCTGCCGCCCAAGGTGACCCTGGAGATCGTCGAGGCCGACCCGGTGGTGAAGGGGCAGACCGCGTCCTCCTCCTACAAGCCGGCGAAGCTGGAGAACGGCGTGTCGATCCTGGTCCCGCCGCACATCGGCGCCGGCACCAAGGTGATCGTCGACACCGCCACCGGCGAATACGTCGAACGCGCAAAGGACTGATACAGGCATCATGGCAGCCCGCTCCGCCCTCATCAATGTGATGGCCCGCGCCGCCGAAAAGGCGGCCAAGGGTCTCGTGCGCGACTTCGGCGAGGTGGAGCATCTCCAGGTCTCGCGCAAGGGACCGGCCGACTTCGTGTCCGTCGCCGACACCCGCGCGGAGAAGATCCTGCGCGAGGAGCTGGCGAAGGCGCGGCCCGACTTCGGCTTTCTGATGGAGGAGTCCGGCGGCAGCAAGGGCCGCGACGACACCACCCGCTGGATTGTCGACCCGCTGGACGGCACCACCAACTTCCTGCACGGCCTGCCGCACTGGGCCATCTCCATCGCGGTGGAGAAGGCCGGGGAGATCGTCGCCGGCGTGGTGTATGAACCCGTGCACGACGAGCTGTTCTGGGCGGAGAAGGGCGCCGGCGCCTTCCTCAACCACAGCCGGCTGCGCGTGTCCGAGCGCCGCCGGATGGAGGACGCGCTGATCGCCACCGGCATCCCCTTCAAGGGCCACGGCGACAGCGCGCAGTTCCAGACCGAGCTGAACGCGCTGATGATGGAGGTGGCGGGCATCCGCCGATGGGGAGCGGCGTCGCTCGACCTCGCCTACGTCGCGGCCGGGCGCTACGACGGCTATTGGGAGCGCGGGCTGTCGCCCTGGGACTGCGCTGCCGGGTCGCTGATGGTGACCGAGGCCGGCGGTTTCGTCGGCGAGATCGGCGGCGGCCGCAACCCGGTGTTCGGCGGCTCCATCCTGGCGGCCAACGCGCATCTGCATCTGCCGCTCGCCAAGGTGCTGCGGGGTGCCGAACGGACGAAGCCGTCCAGCCCCTCGGCGGGTGCCGCGGCATCACCCGAACGATCGGGGTAGGCATCCGGCTCATTGGACGGAGCCTCCCTCGCACACGGCCAAAGCGGTTGTCGCTTTGCCGATCCTTGGGCTATGGTCCCCCGGTGTTTCAATGGCTTCGCGGCGTCCGCGCCGCGTCGGAAAGGGAGTGGTCCGCGGGCATGACCGGCCGGTCGTCAGCGCGTGCGAGGGGCGTGTGCGCCGCGATCGCGGTCGCGACCGCCGTCATGCTGGCGTCGCCGTCGGGGCTGCTGGCGCAGACGGCACCCGCGGCCGCCGTCCAGGGTGCTCCCGGCCAGGGCGCTCCCGGCCAGCCGGCGCGCATCCTGCCGCCGCCGCCGCCCGGTGCCATGGGTCTGACGCTGGAGAACGCCAGGCCGCTGCCGGTGCCGACGCGTCCCGCGCTCGGCACCCCGCCGGCACCGAAGGCACCGCCGCGCCTCGTCCTGCCGGAGGTGATGGCGGCACCGCCGCCCCCGCAGATCACGGCGGAGGCGCCGATCCCGCCGCCCCCACCGCCGGCCGCGATCCCCAACGTGCCGCAATCGCTGCGCAACCAACCGGGACCGCCGGTTCCGACGCCGGGGTCGCAGGTCGCCACCGCGCCGCCGCCGCGCCCGCAGGCGCCGCAACCCACCGCACCCGCCGCCCTGCCGCCACCGCCGGCCGTTTCGGCGCCACTGCCTGCGGGCCCGCTCACCGTCACCTTCGCGGCGGGTGAGGTGGATCTGCCGGCCAGCGTCGATGCGCTGCTGGCCCCGGTGGCGGAACGGCTGCGCACGCGGGAGACGGCGCGGCTCCAGCTCTTCTCCTACGCCAGCGGCACCGAGGAGACGGCGCGCGAGGCGCGGCAGCTGTCGCTGGCGCGGGCTCTGGTGCTGCGCGAGCGGCTGACCGCCTACGGCATCCGCAGCACCCGCATCGACATCCGAGCGCTCGGCACCGGCGCCCCCGCGAAGGACGGGCCGCAGGACCGCATCGACCTGGAGTTCGTCAACGACTGAGCCGGCCCATCCGCCGCGCCGCACCCCGGAGGTTCCTGCCCCGATGTCGCGCCCCGAGCGCTATCTGACCCGGATGGCCCTGTTCCTGGCCGTGGTGGTCACCGTGGTGGCGCTCCTCTACGCGCCGCTGCGCAGCTCCTTCATGCACAACCCCGTGCTCAACGGCGTCATCCTGGGCACGCTTGTCCTGGGCGTGGTCTTCATCTTCCGGCAGGTGGTGATGCTGCGGCGGGAGGTGGCGTGGCTGGAGCATTTTCAGCAGGCCCGCCCCAGCGCCTCGTCCGAGGAGCCCGAGCCGGTGCTGCTCGCCCCCATGGCCCGCATGCTGGGCGAGCGCAAGGGTCGGCTGATCCTGTCGGCGCTGTCCATGCGCTCGCTGCTCGACGGCATCTCGGCCCGGCTGGACGAATCGCGGGAGCTGTCGCGCTACCTGATCGGGCTGCTGATCTTCCTGGGGCTGCTCGGCACCTTCTGGGGCCTGTTGGGAACGGTGCAGTCGGTCGGCAACGTCATCGGCTCGCTGTCGGTGCAGGGTGGCGACGTCGGCGTGATGTTCCAGGGCCTGCAACAGGGGCTGGAAGCGCCGCTGACCGGCATGGGCACGGCCTTCAGCTCGTCGCTGTTCGGGCTCGCCGGGTCGCTTGTGCTGGGCTTCCTGGAACTCCAGGCGAGCCAAGCGCAGAACCGCTTCTTCCAGGATCTGGAGGACTGGCTGTCCGGCGCCACCCGGCTGTCGAGCGGGGCCGGCGGGCTGGAGACCGGCGACCAGTCGATCCCCGCCTATCTCCAAGCGCTGCTGGAGCAGACGGCGGAGAATCTCGATACGCTCCAGCGCACCGTGGCGGCCTCGGAGGAGGGGCGGCGCACCGCCAGCCAGGGCCTCATGCAGCTCACCGAGCGGCTGACCATGCTGACCGACCAGATGCGCGCCGAACAGCAGCTCATGCTGCGTCTTGCCGAGGGGCAGGGGGACATGAAGACGCTGCTGGCCCGCCTCACCGACGCCACGGTCGGCGGGTTGGATGAGGCGTCGCGCCAGCATCTGCGCAACGTCGACGTCTATCTGGCCCGGCTGGTCGAGGAGGCGTCCGCCGGGCGCACCCAGGCGGTGGCCGAGATCCGCAGCGAGATCAAGATCCTCACCCGCACCATCGCGGCCCTGGCCGAAGAGGCGGAATCGCGCTGACGGGCCCGCCCCCGCGGCGCCGGAACAAGGTAGGGAACGAGCATGGCCGGCAACAGCCGCCGCAACGGCCACCGCGAGATCAACGCCTGGCCCGGATGGGTGGACGCCCTGTCGTCCCTCATCATGGTGGTCATGTTCCTGCTGATGGTGTTCGTGGTGGCGCAGTTCTACATGGCCACCGCGCTGACCGGGCGGGACGAGCAGCTCACCCGGCTCAACGCACGTGTCGCCGAGCTGAACGACCTGCTGGCCCTGGAGCGGGAGGCGAACGCCGACCTGCGCCTGGGCATCGCCCAGGTGTCCGACGAGCTGCAGGCATCCACCGCCGCGCGCGAGGACATGACCAGCCAGCTCGCGACCCTGCAGGACGACCGCGACCAGCTCGCCCGCGCGGCGGAGGAGCTGCGCAGCACCGTCCGGGCCGACCGCGAGACCATCGAGCTGCGGCTGCGCGAGGTGGCCAGCCTGCAGAACGACCTGAAGGCTCTGCGCGAGGCGCGCGAGCGGTTGGAGGTCGAGGTTGCGGCCCTGTCGCGCCTCAGCGACACGCTGCGCAGCCGCGCCGAGACCGCCGAGCGCGACCGCGCGCAGACCGCCGAAACCCTGCAACGCACCGACGACAGCCTGAGGCGCACCGACGAGCAGCGCCAGCGGTTGCTGGCCGAACTCGGCACCGCCCGCGACCGCGCCGACAACGCCGAGCGGCAGGCGACGGCCCTCGGCACCGACCTCACCGCCGCGTGGGAGCGTGCCGAGGCCGCCGAGCGGCAGGCCGCGACCCTCGGCACCGACCTGACCGCAACGCGCGAGCGCGCCGAGGCCGCGGAGCGACAGGCATCCGCGCTCGGCAGGGACCTCAAGGCGGCCCGTGAACGCGCCGGCACGGCGGAGGAGGAACGCTCGCGGCTGGCCGACAAGCTGCGCCTGACCGACGAGCAGGTCCGCAAGCTGATGGCCGACCTCGACTCCCAGCGCGCCCGAGCCGAGACCGCCGAAACCGAGCGTAGCCGCACCGCCGAAGCGCTGCGCCTGACGGAGGAGCAGAAGCGGCTGCTGATGGCCGATCTCGGTGCGCTGCGCGACCGCTCGCGCGAGCTGGAGTCCAGCCTGTCCGATCAGAAGGAGCGCACGGTGCTGGCGCAGAAGGCCATCGACCAGCGCGACATCCGCATCACCGAACTGCTGTCCGCGATCGACACCACCAAGGCCGCGCTCTCGGGCGAACAGGAGCTGACCACCCGCAGCCGCGTGCAGGTGACGCTGCTGAACCAGCAGATCGCCGCCCTTCGCGAACAGCTCGCCCGCATCAGCGCCACGCTGGAGGCGTCGGAGAAGAAGGGCGAGGAGCAGCGGGTGCAGATCGCCGACCTCGGCTCCCGCCTCAACCAGGCGCTCGCCAGCAAGGTGCAGGAACTCGCCCGCTACCGGTCGGAGTTCTTCGGCCGCGTGCGCGAGGCCTTGGGCAACCGGCCGGACGTGCGCATCGTCGGCGACCGCTTCGTCTTCCAGTCCGAACTGTTGTTCCCCTCCGGTGCGGCGTCGCTGGAGGCGGCCGGGCGGGAGCGGCTGGGGCAGCTCGCGCAGTCGCTGATCGATGTGGCGAAGACCATGCCGTCCGACATCAACTGGGTGCTGCGGGTGGACGGTCACACCGACTCGCGGCCGATCAACACGGCGCAGTTCCCCTCCAACTGGGAACTGTCGGCGGCGCGCGCCATCTCGGTGGCCAAATACCTGATCGAGCAGGGCATCCCGCCCGGCCGGCTGGCGGTCGCCGGCTTCGGCGAAAACCAGCCGCTCGACCCGTCCGGCAGCGAGGATGCCATGGCCCGCAACCGCCGGATCGAGCTGAAGCTGGACCAGCGGTAGCTGCGGCACGACCCGTCAGCGCCGCGTGGTCCGGCTGGACGGCGCGCGGCGGCGGGTCGGCTTGGGTGGCGGCAGGGTGCGGGGTAGCAGGCCGATGGCCTGGGCGCAGTCGTCGTGCCAGAGGAACCCTGGGCGGTCTGGCAGCCAGAACATCGGCTCACCCAGCAACACCTCGTGGCCGCAGTGGCTGCACACGAGCACGGACAAGGCTGCCGCGGTTCGATCGTTCTGCATCAGGCCGGATTCAGCGGACGAAGGCACGGACATTGATGCACGAACGGATAGTTCCTAGCAAGAGTGTGGATATTGCCTTTCCACCGAATGGAACGGGCGCCGGTCTCCCGACGCCCATTCATGCCCTGGCCGGCAGTCAGCCGGCCACCCGCTTGGTCTTGCCGGCGCTCAGCCCGACACCTGCTTGGTCTTGCCGGCACCCGGCCCGGCGCCGAGGTCGGCGCCCGTCGTCGGATCCCTGGACAGGTCGGATTTGGTGCGCTCCGCCACCTTCTCCACCGCGGCGATTTCGGCCGCCGCGAGGCGCACCGTGGCGTTGCCGTCGCCGCCGTCCACCGCCGACTGGTCCTGGCGGAGGTCGACATACTCCCACTGTTCGCCCTGGTTCCACGGGCCGCGCGCGTCACCCGGACCCTGGCTCATGTTGTAGTATTTGTTGGCATACTCCGGGATGCCGGGCAGCTTGCCGGGCGGGAAGTTGTTCTCGATGCTGTAGAGCGCCTTCTCGAAGGACTTCTGGTGCGCCACCTCGCGGGTCATCAGGAAGCCCAGCGCTTCCTTCACACCCGGATCGGGCGTGACGTTCATCAGGCGCTCATAGAGGATCTTGGCCCGCGACTCGGCGGCGATGTTGGAGCGCAGATCGCAGGTCGGATCGCCGATCGAATCGACATAGGCCGCCGTCCACGGCACGCCGGCGGAATTCGTCAGCGCCGGCCCGCCGCCATAGAGCAGCGACAGGGTGTGGCTGTCGCCACCGGCGGTGATGTTGGCCAGCATGTCGGCGGTCTCCTCCGCCCCTTCCGCCAGCTTGCCCTTCACGCCCTTGGTGAGCATGGCGACGATGCTGCCGATCACCTCCAGGTGGCTCAGCTCCTCGGTCGCGATGTCGATCAACAGGTCCTTGCGGCCGGGATCCTCCTCGGCCAGACCCTGCACGAAATAACGCATGGCCGCCGCCAGCTCGCCCTGCGGCCCGCCGAACTGCTCCAGCATCAGGCTGGCCAGCTTGGGATCGGGCTCCGACACGCGCACCGTGTACATAAGCCGCTTGTTGTGCATGAACATGCGGAAGAACCCCTCGTCCAGAGTGATGACCGGATGGAGCGCGCTTCGCGGCGGGGGCATGGCCCCTGCCGGCGCGCTCCAGGTCCGTCAACAGGGCCTTCTTAGAGGCGTTCCAAAAAATCGGCGCCTCAGCGGGCGTCGTGGAAGATGATGCCGGCCGTGAAGCGCTCGCCCGAGCGGACGCGGCTGACACCGTGCCGCAAATTCACCCGGTGGAAGCCGCGGGTGCCGCGCGCCGGGCGGTGGCGCACCGCGAAGATGGCGGCCTGGAGGTGGCCCAGCGGCACCACCTCGGCCCGCGACTGGACGCGCGGGCGCTGCTCCACCAGCGTGAACTCGCCGCCGGTGAAGTCCACGCCCGGCCGCGACAGCAGCAGCACCATCTGGAAGGGGAAGACCATGTCGCCGTAGAGATCCTGGTGCAGGCAGTTGAAGTCGTCCGGCCCGTACTTCAGCAGCAGCGGCGTCGGCTTGACCTGTCCCGCGGCGTGGCATTCGGCGAGGTAGCCGTCGAGCGTGGCGGGGTAGCGGCGTGCGTCGCGCAGCCGTTCGTTCCACAGGTCGGCAATGGGGGCGAGACGTGGGTAGGCCGCCTGCCGGAGCGCCGCGACGGGCGGCGGCAAGGGATAGGCGAAATACTTGTACTCCCCGCGGCCATACCCATGGCGCTCCATGACCACCCGGTTGCGGAAGCGGTCCTTGTCCGGGTAGAGCGCCACGAGGTCCCGCGCTTCCGCCTCGGCGAGGAGCGGCCCGGTGACGGCCACGCCCGTCTCCTCCAGATCGCGGGCGATGGCGGTCCAGTCCAAAGCGTCGATGGCGGTGGCGCGGGTCATGCGGGCATCCGGGTCGGTGGCGGAACCGGCAGGCTGCGGCAAGCGCCGCGCCCGTCCAACCCGGATCTTGCGACGCGTCAGCGGCCGAAGTCGACCGCCGTGGTGTTGGCCCCGCACAGCAGCACCGCCACCCGCTCGTCCGGGCGCGGCCGGTAGGCGCCGGACAGCAGCGCCGCGAAGGCGGCGGCCCCGCCGGGTTCCACCACCACGCGCAGACGATCCCACAGCAGGCGCTGGGCCGCGGTGATGGCGTCGTCGGCGACCAGCACCGAGCGGGCGACGTGGCGCTGCGCGATCGGGAACATCAGCCCGCCGACCTGCCGCGGGGCCAGCGAATCGGCGGCGACGCCGCCGGCCGGCGCATCGACGGGCCGGCCGGCCTGCAAGGCGCGGTGCAGCGTCGGCGCCTCCGCCGGTTCGACCGCGACGACCGACACGCGGCCCCCGAACCACGCGGCGATTCCACCGATCAGCCCGCCGCCGCCGACCGCGACCAGCAGGGTGTCGACCTCGGGAAGCTGCTCCTCCGTCTCCAGCCCGACGCTGCCCTGGCCCAGCAGCGTCTCCCGCTCGTCGTAGGCGTGGACGGTCAGCACGCCGGCGGTGGCGGCGAAGGCTTCCATGGCGGCCAGCGCGTCGGCGTAGCGGTCGCCGCCGACCACCAGCTCGGCCCCGTAGGCGCGGATCCGCTCCAGCTTGGCGGGCGAGGCCACCGTCGGCACGAAGATTCGCGCCGGCAGGCCGAGGCGGGAGGCGGCGTAGGCCACCGCCGCGCCATGGTTCCCACCCGACGCCGCGGCGACCCCGGCGGACGGCACGGCGCGGCCCAGCATGTGGGCGAAGGCGCCGCGCGCCTTGAAGGAGCCGCTGTGCTGCAGGAACTCCAGCTTCACATGCAAGGCGCCGGCGGCCAGCCCGAACTCGGCAGGGTCCAGCGCCAGCGTCGGCGTGCGCCGCACATGCGGGCGGATCAGCCGCTCCGTCGCGGCGATGGCGTCCCGCGTGATCCCGATCTCCATGCGTATCCGCTCCCGTGCTTGACTTGGACGGCATTATATAGGAACATTCCTATATGTCTATCGCCCCGATCACCCGCGCGCTGGCCAGCGAGAAGCGCCTGCTCATCCTGTCCTGGCTCAAGGACCCGCGGGCGCATTTTCCACCCCAGTTGGACGGCGATCTGGTCGAGGACGGGGTCTGCGTCGTGCTGATCGCGGAGAAGCTGGGCGTCAGTCAGCCCACCGCGACCGCCCACCTGCAACGGCTGGCCGAGGTGGGGTTGCTGCGGGCCAAGCGGGTGAAGCAGTGGACCTTCTACAAGCGGGACGAAACCGCCATCGCCAGGATCCGCGCCGCGGTGGCCGAGGCGCTGTGAGCAGCGCTGCCAAAGCGGCTGCCATTACAAATCGAAACGTAACCTTTTGTTAAGGGTACCACGACAGCCTGCGGGTGTATGCGCCCCATCCCTTCGTGGTGGCCCCACCCCGTTCGAGCGTCGCGGAACCCCACCCTTGCTGCTGATCCGCAAAACCCAGATGAAGTCGCTGGAGCGGGCCATGCTCGCCCGCTTCCGCGCCACCGCCCGCGCGCAGTTGCTGGGCGCGCTTCCCGCCGGAACGCCGG
This sequence comes from Azospirillum oleiclasticum, assembly GCF_013423485.1. GTDB lineage: Bacteria > Pseudomonadota > Alphaproteobacteria > Azospirillales > Azospirillaceae > Azospirillum > Azospirillum oleiclasticum. The sequence goes on along the minus strand of NZ_JABFFR010000023.1, from coordinate 164,190 downwards.
AGGAGCGCGTGGATGCGCTTCTGGACCACGGGCTCGCCAGCGCCACCGCCGCGGGCATGGAGACGGAGCAGCAGCATCTGCGCTTCCTGTCCGTCATGGCGGCGCTGGGGCCGGATTTCGACCGCGACCCGGCCCGGCCGCGGCTGGGCGAGACGCTGCGCCAGGGGCTGCCGCCCTGGATGGCGCTGGACCGGCTGGAGGCCTTCGCCCGCGGCGAGGACCCCGACGCGGAGGAGCGTGCCGTGCTGCGCGCCTTCGCCGCTCCTTCTCCGATCGAGGCATCCGCCGTCGAAACGCCGGAGGCGGTGGAGGCATGACCGCGACGCGCGACGCCGGCACCAAGCCGGGGCAAACGACCCTGCCCTGCGGGCGGGACGCGCCGCCCTGCTGCGTCACCAAGCTGCTGGTGTCCTGCGGCCATTCCGAGCGCGGCTACATCCTGCAGGTGCCCAACCAGCCGACGCGCAACGGGGTCTGCCTGCTGCAGATGGTGGCGTCCGACACGGTGACCATCGACGGCGGGCCGCAGCGCGCGGCGCTGAAGACGCTGCGGGTGCGCGATCTGGCGCGCATCCACCTGATCGGCGGGCCCTGCCGCCAGGGCCACCCGTCCGGCAAGGGGCCGGGTGCCAACACGCTGGTGCGCGACAAAATCCCCGCCAAGAACCTGCGGCCGGTGGTGCGGGTGAGCGGACCGGACATCGACGTCACCCTGCCCTCCCCCTACGCGGTCAGCGTCTATGGGCCGGAGGCGACCTTCGGCATGGACGACATCGCCATGGTCCGCGCCGGCGCGCCGCTGGCCGGGCTGGCGCTGGACCTGCTGGACTTCATCCGCAAATTCCTGATGCCGGCGGAGCCCTACGTCTACACCGCCTATGTGGACGCCTGCGCGGCGCCGAGGATGGCGGCGGTGATCGAGGTGTTTCCCAAACAGTCCTGGGAAGGCGCCTTCGCCGTCAGCTTCGAGCAGAAGCGGGAAAAGACCGTCCTGCTCGACCCCTACAGCCGTTCCAACGCCAAGGCGGCGAAGGGCAAGGCGGCGGGCGCGCTGGCGCCCTACAAATGGAACGAGAAGGCGGTGGAGACGCGGCAGATGGGCATGGCCATCGCCGTGGCGCTGACCGCCAAGTACGGCAACCAGTCGGTCACGGTGCGGCCCTTCCTGCGCACCAAGGAGTTCCCGGCCAAGAAGCTCGTCACCTTCGTCGGCAAGTTCAAGGAGCTGGTGGCGGTCGGCGCCAAGCCCAACCCGCGCACCCGCACCCGCGGCTCCTGGACCATCAACCTGCCGACCGTGCAGGTCAGCGGCAAGCTGGAGAATGTCGAGAAGAAGGGCCAGTGGTACGTCGGGTGGGAAGGGGCCATCGCGCTCAACTTCCAGCCGCTGATCGGCGCCTCGATGGAGGCGGACCTGCTGGAATGGTTCCTCAAGACCTTCGAGCACACCCCCCACCCCGTCGCCAAGGCCATCATCAAGGTGGCGCTGTGGGCCAAGGAGCGGGCACGCCAGGCGGAGGTGCTGGACGTGGCGCTGGTGCTGAAAGGCGCCGGCAGCATCGAGGGTGGGCTGGCCTGGAAGATCAACAGCGACGCCCACGACCCCAACCGCCCGCGCTGGCAGCCCGACGAGGGCAGCGTCGGCGGCAAGTTCGAGCTGAGCCTGGAAGGGCTGGTGGAGGCCAAGTCCGATTTCTGGAACGTCGCGGCCGGCGGGCGGCTCGGCGGCCTGACCGGGATCAGCGGCAAGGTCACCCACGACATGAACAAGAAGGGCGGCGACTCCATCGAATGGCAGGTCGGGTGGGACGGGCTGACCATCTTCTACTCCACCTACGTGCGCAAGATGGCGGGCAGCGAATCGGGCCCGGCCCCCACCTCCAAGCCGCAGCACAAGGTCGGCACCGACGACAAGGAGCGGGTGGGCGAGACGGGCAAGACCTTCACGGTCTTCGAACCCTACTACTACCCGCCCAAGCCGCCCGCCCTGTCCGCCACCCAGAAGCCGGACAAGACCACCATGTCGGAATTCGTCGCGTGACCGGAGCGCCCTGACATGCCCACCCGCGACCACATCGTCACGCTCCGCCTGTCGGCCGGCGGCTGCCGCTACGACGTGCGGGTCAACGACGTGCCGGTGTTCCAGGACCTGGAACACGGCCACCCGATGACCGCGTCCATGCTGGTCAACGAGTCCATCGCCCCCGGCGCCAACGCGCTGAGCATCCGCATGCTGCCGCCGCCCGGCGAATCCGCCCTGGTGGAGGACAGCCGTGTCGAGGCGGTGCTGACCATCCGCCCCCACACCCGGCCCAAGGGCGACGACGTGGCGCTGACCACCCTGTCCCTGCGCGGCGGGCGGCCACGGCCGGAGGACGCGGTGGCGGACAGCACGCCACCGGGCGGCACGTCCTGGGGCTCGGTCGGGGCGGCCGACGCGGCACCGCTGCCGCCCGCCGGTCTCGCAGCGCGGCGCACCGTCTCCTTCGCCCTGCCCGCCCACGCGTGGCGCTGGCTGTCCAGCGACCGCATCCCCGACGACGACGCCACGCGGCGGGAGCTGGAACGGCGCTACAGCCGCATCCGGGACCTGCTGGCGGAGGGGCGCACGGACTGGATCCCCACCACCATGCGCGAGCGGCACCAGGAGATGGCGCTGGCCCTGTTCGAGGCGCCGGAGGCGGTGGAGGCGGCCAACGGCCTGTTCGCCGCCGCGCGCGATCCCGGCCTGTCCCTGCACCCGCTGGAGCTGCCGGACGCCGAGATGCAGGTGTTCGGCGACGGGCGGCTCGCCCGGCTCGTGCGCTGGGACGGGCGGCCGCTGATCGTCTTCGTGGCGCGCGACGGCTCGGGTGCGGACTACTTCCCGATCACCTTCCGGCGCCAGGGCGCCGACTGGATCCTCTGCCGCTGAAGGACCTGCGCCATGGACGCCATCGTGGACCTGCTGAAGCTTCTGAATTCGCTGGTCCGCCTGATGCGGGACCTGGACGGCGGTGTGTTCCTGTGGCTCGTGGGGATCGTGGCGCTGGTCGTGTTCGTGGTGCTGGTCATCACGGTGGTCGAGCGGATGCGGGCGCGCCGAAACGGTGGCGGGGCGGCGTGAGTGCCTACCCCAGCCGCCGCATGTCCGCCGCCGCCGCCGCGAGAAAGCGGGCGCGGGTGTCCGGTGTGGAGCGGTCCATGTCGTAGAGGGCGCGCCAGTGGAAGCGCGCCTTGGGGGCGCAAGCGCCGACCACGCCCACGCGCAGGATCCGCCGCGACGGGTGCCGCAGCCCCAGCGCGTTGATCCACCAGGGCGAGCCGAAGCTGGTCAGGACCGCCACGTGCCGCAGGTTGGTCAGCAGCGGCCGGATGGTGCCGCCGGCCGGGTCGTGCCGGAAGGCGACGCCGGGGGCCCACACGCGATCGAAATAGCCCTTCATGATCGCCGGCATGTCGAACCACCAGTGCGGGTAGACCAGCACCAGGGCGTCCGCCCAGCGCAGCCGCTCCACCAGCGGGGCGACGGCCGTCGTGTCGTAGTCCGGCCGGTGGTAGGCGGCGCGTTCGGCGGCGGTCAGGGCTGGCTCGAAGCCCTGGGCGTAGAGGTCGGTCTCCGCCACCTCGTGACCGGCGTCGCGCAGGGTGTCGGCGGCGGTGCGGTGCACGGCGGCGGCGAAGCTGTCGGGCAGCGGGTGGGCGAGGATGGTCTGCACGCGCATGGGCGGTGTCCGGGATCTCCGCAGCGGGCGTTCGGTGTGCTACAAGACCGGCCATGCCGCAAGCCCGCCCGCCGCAACCCACCCGTTTCGCCATTCAGAAGGCGCGCGGCAAGGGCTGGTCGACGCTGGAGGTGGGGGAGGAGCTGGCCCAGACCGAGGCGCGCTTCGACCTGATGGTGAAGGTCAACCCGCGCGCCTATTTCCGTCTGATCCAGCTCGATTACAACCCCGACTCCGGCTACGACGGGATGGAGTTCAACTGGACGCTCATCCACCTGTACGATCCGTCCAAGGGCGGCACCCGCAAATCGGGCCGCGGACGGACCGCGGCGGCGCGACCGCCCAAGGCGCCGGGTGCCAAGGACCGCACGCGGGCGCCGGTGCGCTTCTATCTGGCCGTGGTGCTGATCGGGCTGCTGGCCGGGGCGCTGGTCTATATGCGCTGGGGGTTGGGATGACGCCCGGTCACTCCGCCTCGTAGCCCTTGCGGCGCATGCACTGGGCGAAGACGGTCTTGCGGTACTGGAATTGCGGCGTCTCGGGCAGCGGGTTCACCGGGTAGCCGCGCAGCCGCATGAGCGTGTCGACCTGATCGTCGCATTCGTCATAGGCGGCGGTGGCGGTGCCTTCGCCGGTGGCCGTCCATTCGCGGTGGGTGGGGGTGCTGCCACAGCCGGCCAGCGCCAGACATCCCAGAATGATGGTCGCGCGGCACCAGACGCCCATGGCCTTCCCCTCCTTCCGCAGAGTCCCCGACGGTAGGCCCCGGTTGGTGACCCAAGCGTTAATTGGGGCCTTCACCACCGCAAGGGCGTGGCGCAAAGGCCGCATGCCGGCACCACGGGCGGCCTACGCGGAAATTCCACCTGGATTTCCGCCGCAATCTGCTACCTACATCGGTCTTACACCCTTGGCGTGGTGCGGGCGAGAGGTCGGTTCATGGGCGTGGTTTCCGGGTTTCGGCGCGGGCGGCTGGCGCTGGCGCTGCTGGGCGGTCTGGCGGCGGCGATCGCCGCCGGAGGTGCCGTGGCGCAGGATCCGTCGGCCGCCGACATCCAGTGGGCGCAGACGGTCCTGAAGGAAAAGGGTTTCGACACCGGCGGCCGGGCCAACGGCCAGATGACGCCGGGCACCCGCCAGGCGCTCAGCGCCTACCAGCGGTCGGTCGGCCTGCCGGCCACCGGGCAGCTCGATAGCGCCACCGTGGCGAAGATGATGGGCGACCGCAAGGCCTCCTCCACCGTCGGCAACCTCGCCGCACCGAAACCGGGCGGCTCCGGCACGCGGGAGGCGCAGCGCGACGTCACCCCGCGCGCCGCCCCCACCCAGCGCATCGAGGGCGCCGGCACCGACGCCGAGGTCGCGTACAACCCGGTGGTGCGCGGCCCCGGCTCCCCCTCGGCCGCCAGCCCCGCCCCCAGCCACGGCGGATCGCGCGCGCCATCCCAAGCGGAGGCCCCGGCCCCGCAGGCCGTCCCGCGCGCCGCGGTCAGCGCCGCCGATCCCGCGGGCCACGAGGTGGCGACCACCGCCGCCGCCAAGGATGAGGCCACCGGCTGGCGCCCGCCGAAATGGGCGGCCTATGGGGTGATCGGGGTGATCGTGGCGACGCTCGGCTATCTGCTGGCCGGCTGGTGGCGCAGCGGCCGGACGGCCGCCGTTCCGGCTACGGCTCCCGGCGGGGCTCCGGGCGGGGGCGAGCGCGGCATCCCCAGCTTCGACGGCCGGCGCGAACCGACCTTCGGCCGCCGCGAGGAACTGACCGCCGGCCCCCTGCCCCCGCTGACCGCCGAACGCCGCGCCCGGCGCTGAACGACCGTCTTGTACCATCGCGCGTAGGTTCTGACTTACGCGCGATGGTAAGGGCCGCGACCGCTGCCCCGCGGGCTCATGCCCGCGAAGGCAAGCGGCCGGATGGCCGCGCCCGCCGTGTGAGGGCGAGCATAAAGCCACCTGCGCCATCGGGCACATGGCGTTGGCGCAGCCGCCGGGGTTGCAGGCGGGGGCCGGGGCGGGCTGCGCCTTGCCGACGCGCGGGGCCATGATGGCCTTGGACAGTTCCGGCTTGCCGCAGGACGGGCAGGGCTGGGTGGGCAGGCGGGCGGTGCAGTCCGCCATGTTCTCGAACCACTGGTCGAACTCGTGGCCGCAGGTGCAGCGCAGGGCGTAGAGGATCATCGGCCGGAAACCGCCATGCTGTGGATGGTCCGCCCTGTATAGAACGGCGCGAAGGGTCGTGCACGGATCTGGATCAAAGCGGGGACAGGGCGCTGCACGCGGGTATCGCCGGTTGAACCGCACCGGCCTGGTCCTGTAGCGTCCACCTTCGGATTACTCCGATGGTGGACGCATGGTGGACGCGGCATCCACGCTTCTGCGCGAACGGACGCGGGCCGGGACCGGCCTGCCGGCCGGCGGGCCGCGGCTGCGCGTGGCGGTGCATGATTACGGCGGCTACGCCTTTCCGGTGCAGCTCAGCCGCTGGCTGGCGGCGCAGGGCCACGCGGTGCTGCACCTCTATTCCGGGGATGTGGAGGCGCCGCGCGGCCGGCTCGACCGGCATCCGGACGACCCCGCCAGCTTCGCCGTGGAGGCCGTGTCCACCGGCCGCCCCCTGACCAAATACGACCTCGCCCGCCGCTGGTGGCAGGAGACGCGCTTCGGCGCCCGGCTGGCGGAGCGGGTGCTCGCCTTCGCGCCCGACGTGGTGCTCTCCGCCAACACCCCGCCGGCCGTGCAGCAGCGGCTGCTGAAGGCCCTGTCACGGGTGGGGGTGCCTCTGGTCTGCTGGGTGCAGGACATCTTCTCCATCGGTGCTGCGGAGATCCTGAAGGGCAAGCCCGCCCTGCTGCGCGTGCCGGCCCTGGGGTTCCTGGAGCGGGTGGAGTACGGCACGCTGCGCGCTGCCGCCGGTCTGGTGGTGATCTCCCCCGATTTCCTGACCACGCTCGCCGAACGCGGTGTGCGCCACCCGCGCGGCACGGTGATCGAGAACTGGGCGCCGCTCGGCGAGATCCGCCCTCTGCCCAAGGACAACGGCTGGGCGCGGGCGCAGGGGCTGGCCGACCGGTTCGTCTTCCTGTGCTCCGGCACGCTGGGCATGAAGCACGACCCCGGCCAGCTCCTGCGCCTGGCCCACGCCTTCCGCGACGACCCGGCGGTGCGGGTAGTGGCGGTGAGCCAGGGGCTTGGCCGCCGCTTCCTGGAGGAGGCGAAGGCGCGCGACGGCCTGGACAACCTCGTGCTGCTGGATTTCCAGCCCTTCGGCATGCTGCCGGAGGTGCTGGCGACCGCCGACGTCTCCGTCGTGCTGCTGGAGGAGTATGCCGGCGCCCTGTCGGTGCCGTCGAAGGTCTACAGCCACGCCTGCGCCGAACGCCCGATCCTGGCCGCCATCCCCGCCGCCAACCTCGCCCGCAGGATCGTGGAGCGGGAGGGGCTGGGGCTGGCCGTCGATCCCGGCGACCGCGACGGCTTCCTCGCCGCCGCCCGCCGCCTGCGCCGGGACGCCGACCTCCGCACCGCCTGCGCCGCCGCCCAATCCCGCTTCGCCGCCCACGCCTGCGACATCGCCCGCATCGGCCCGAATTTCCTGGAGGTGCTGCACGCGGCGCGGAGCGGGTGACGCTGGGTCGGCGCGGTTGTGTCGTCGTTTGAAATCCGAGCGGTTCGGCGGAACTTGCTTTCCGTTTCCTGCAACGCCGGCGCAATCCGGGACACATCGCGCGCATTGGTCGCTTTGACTTTGTCCGACGTTGTCCGCATGTTTAGGGACGATGTGGGAGAGGATCCGTGAAGACGGAACTGCGGTTCGTGATCGATGCGCTCAACCCGGAGACTCTGTCTCTCGGGCGCCTCGTTGCGTATCTGGGGGAGCTCAGCAGGCTGCTGGGTGACGATCCCGGCCTTCACTTCGACCGCATCGATCACGGCAGCGCTGTTCTGGTTGCTTGGGCCGATGAACCAGCTCGGCCAAGGATTGATGATCGGCTGACGCGCGTCAGGCTTGGCAGTGGCCCGCTGGAAGCCGCGAAAGCACTGACCAAGCTCAACGAACTTCTCCGTGACGACAACGCTATCGGTGTCCTTCAGGTTGGCGGGGCCGAGATCATCCCGTTCCCTGGACGCACCGCGCGCAGGATCGAATGCATCGGACCGGTTCAACAGCCGACAATGATCGAGGGGCAACTGATCCGCATCGGGGGCAAGGACAGAACCGTCCACTTCCATTTGGCCGACCATGACCGCACCTGGAGCGGTGAAACCACCCGCCAGCTCGCCAAAGCGATGGGGCAGCACCTGTTCGGGCAGACGCTTCGGGTGACGGGGGTCGGGACTTGGAGGCGAGACATCGGCGAGCAATGGGTATTGAGCCGGTTCCAGGCCAGTGGCTTCGAGGTGCTGGACGACGCTCCGCTCGCCGAAGCCCTGGCGAAGTTGAAGGCCTCGATGCCCGAACGCGGCGGTCTGGTCGAGCAATGCCGGGACTTGCGGGGGGGCGACGACACCGAATGATCGCCGTCGACACCAACGTCCTCCTGTACCTGATCAAGCCAGATACTGTTCCCCCTCAGGACGCCCCCACGGGGAAGCCGGTTGAGCGCTGTCAGGAGCGTGTCGAGTTCCTGATTTCGACCTTGTCGAAAACGCGCACGAAGCTCGTTCTGCCAACACCTGCCATCACCGAGATGTTGGTAAGCACCGGAGAGTCCGCGACAGCCGTTTTAGAAGTTCTGCGGACCATGAGCGTCTTCCGGATCGCGGATTTTGACCAACGGGCTGCCCTGGAATGCAGCTTGTTGATGTCCCAGCATTGGGCAGGGCGCCTGAAGCAGTTGAAATCAGACGTCGGCAGGCACCGAATCAAGTTTGACCTAATGATCGTCGCCATCGCCCGCGTTGCCGGGGCCCGCGAGATTCTATCGGACGACAAGAGCGTCAAGGACGTAGCAGCCATCACCGGCATGCCGGCGCGGGGGATCGCCGATCTCCCGCTGCCGCCTGAGCCCGACCAATCGTCGTTCCAGGGCCTCTGAGGCTCTCGGAAGGACAGTCAGACGTCAATCCGAGACTCGCCCCTACCGCCCGACCGCGCGCCAACCGATGTCGCGGCGGCAGAAGCCGTCCGGCCAGTCGAGCGCGTCCACGGCGGTGTAGGCGCGGGCCTGCGCCTCCCGCACCGTGGGGGCGAGCGCCGTCACGCCCAGCACGCGGCCGCCGGTGGCGAGCACGCGGCCGTCGTCGGCGCGCTTGGTGCCGGCGTGGAAGACGGTCACGCCCTCCACCGCCCCGGCGGCGTCCAGCCCACGGATCTCGGTGCCCTTCGCGTAATCGCCGGGGTAGCCGCGGGCGGCCATGACGACGCAGAGCGCGGTCTCGTCGTACCAGCGCAGGTCGATGCTGCCGAGCACCCCATCGGCGGCGGCCACCAGGGCGGCCAGCGCGTCGGACTTCAGCCGCATCATCAGGGTCTGGCATTCCGGGTCGCCGAAGCGGACGTTGAACTCCAGCGTCTTCGGCACCTTGCCGGTTGGCGTGTCGATGATCATCAGCCCGGCGAAGAGCACGCCCTTGAAGGGCCGCCCCTCCGCCGCCATGCCGCGCACCGTGGGCTCGACGATCTCGCGCATCACGCGGGCCTGGAGCTCGGGCGTCAGCGCCGGGGCGGGGGAATAGGCGCCCATGCCGCCGGTGTTGGGGCCGGTGTCGCCGTCGCCGACCGCCTTGTGGTCCTGCGCCGAGACCAGCGGAAGGGCCGTCGTGCCGTCGCACAGGGCGAAGAAGCTGACCTCCTCCCCGTCCAGGAACTCCTCGATCACCACCTCGGCCCCGGCGGCGCCGAAGCGGCCGTCCACCAGCGCCTCGTCCACGGCGGCCAGGGCCTCCTCCACCGTGCGGGCGACGGTCACGCCCTTGCCGGCGGCCAGCCCGTCGGCCTTGACCACGATGGGGGCGCCCGTGTCGCGCACATAGGCGCGCGCGGCTTCCACCTCGGTGAAGCGGCGGTATTCGGCGGTGGGGATGGCGTATTTCGCCAGCAGATCCTTCATGAAGCCCTTGGAGCCTTCCAGCGCCGCGGCGGCCGCACTCGGCCCGAAGGCCTTCACCCCCATCGCGTCGAGCCGGTCCACCAGCCCCAGCACCAGCGGCCCCTCCGGCCCGACCACCACGAAATCGACGGCATTGTCGCGGACGAAGGCGAGCAGCCCCTCCACATCCTCCGCCCCGATCGGCACGCAGGTGGCGACATCGGCGATGCCGGCGTTGCCGGGCGCGCACCAGAGCGTGTCGCAGAGCGGCGACGCGGAGATGGCCCAGCACAGCGCGTGCTCGCGCCCACCCGACCCGACGACGAGGACTTTCATGGCTGCCGGCCTTCGACCCTATCTTGACGATGCCCACGCCTTGTATCATGCCCCCGCCATGACTCAAGACCTAGACGCCACCACACCCGCCCCGGCCCCCGCCGCCGCCCAGCGCCGCCCCGGATCGAACCTGCCGGAATATTCGGTGGGCGACCTTGCCCGCGCGCTGAAGCGTACGATCGAGGACGCGTACGGCCTGGTGCGCGTGCGCGGCGAGATTTCGCAGCCGAAGAAGCACAGCTCCGGCCACTGCTACCTGCGGCTCAAGGACGAGACCGCGGTGATCGAGGCGGTCGTCTGGCGCGGCAGCATGGCCAAGCTGGCGGTGAAGCCGGAGGAGGGGCTGGAGGTCATCGTCCAGGGCCGGCTGACCACCTACCCCGGCCGCTCCCAGTACCAGCTCGTCATCGAGTCGATGGAGCTGGCGGGCGAAGGCGCGCTGCTCAAGATGCTGGAGGAGCGCAAGCGCAAGCTGGCGGCGGAGGGGCTGTTCGACAGCGGCCGAAAGCGCCCCATCCCCTTCCTGCCGGACGTCATCGGCGTCATCACCTCGCCCACCGGCGCCGTCATCCGCGACATCCTGCACCGGCTGGCCGAGCGTTTCCCGCGCCGCGTGCTGCTGTGGCCGGTGGCCGTGCAGGGTGACAACGCCGCGGCGCAGGTGGCCGCCGCCATCGAGGGCTTCAACCGGCTGGCCCCCGGCGGGGCGGTGCCGCGGCCGGACCTGCTGATCGTGGCGCGCGGCGGCGGCTCGTTGGAGGATCTGATGCCCTTCAACGAGGAGATCGTGGTGCGGGCGGCGGCGAACAGCCGCATCCCGCTGATCTCCGCGGTCGGGCACGAGACGGACACCACCCTGATCGACCACGCCGCCGATCTGCGGGCACCCACCCCGACCGCGGCCGCCGAGAAGGCGGTGCCGGTGCGCGCCGAGCTGCTGGCCCAGGTGATGGACTGCGGCCGCCGCCTGCTGAACGGCGCCCACCGCGGGCTGGAGGACCGGCGCGCCCGCCTGGAAGGGCTGGCCCGCGGCCTCGGCGACCCGCGGGCGCTGCTGGAGGCGCACGCGCAGCGGCTGGACGACCGGGCGGAGCGGCTGGGGCTGGCGGCGACCTCCTTCCTGGAGCGCCGCCGCACCCGCGTGGGCGAGTTGGGCGCCCGCATCCGCCACCCGCGGGAGAAGCTGGCCGACGCCGCGGCCCGGCTGACGCTCGCCGCCCGCACGCTGGACGGCGCGCTGCGCCAGTCGGTGACGGTGGCGCGCGGCCGGCACGATCGGGTGGCGGCCCGGCTGTCGCTGCGCCCGGTGGTGATCCGCATCGCCGAGGGCGGGCGGCGGCTGGAGGATCTGCGGCCGCGACTCGACCGCGGCCTGTCCAAGCTGACCGACGACCGCGCCGCCCGGCTCCAGGCGCTCGGCCAATTGCTGGAGAGCTATTCCTACGAGGGCGTGCTGAAGCGCGGCTACGCGCTGGTGCGGGGGGAGGATGGCCAGCCGCTGACCCGCGCCGCCGAGGCCACCCCCGGCCGCGCCGTGTCGCTGGTCTTCCACGACGGCGAAGCCGCGGCCACGGTGGACGGTGGCGAGCCCAAGCCGGCGGCGCGGCGCGCGAAGGACGAGAAGCCGGCGCCGAAACGCGTGCCGGTGCAGGGATCGCTGTTCTGAGGCACCGCCTCACCCGACCTTGCCGAACCGCTCCTTGAGCATCACCGACGCCCGCCACAGGCCGATGCCCGCACCGTCCACGAAATGAACGTGGCGGTCGGCGGCGAGGTCGCCGACGAGGCAGGTGATGGTGGTGGCGTCCGCCCGCGCCATGCCGTAGCGGATGGCGCCCTCGGCGACGCGACGTTCCAGAAGCGCCTCGATGGCCGTCGCCTCGGCTTCGGTGACGTCGAGCACGAAGCGGGTGCCGCCCGCGGCCTTGCGGTAGTCGGAACGCTCGGCCAGGACGCGGCGGTAAACGCTGGGGTCGAAGGTGCCGAGCCGGCTGCCAAGGGTGTCCAGGGTCACCAGCGCCAGCGACTTGCCCAGAGCCGACAGGAGCTTCCATACCCGCCGCCCCTTCGGCACCGTGCGCGCCTCCGCCCGCAGGGAGCGCAGCGACGGCGGCCAGCGCGGGGCCAGCCGCTCGCCGCGGCCGAGCGGGGCGGCGTCCATGGTCGGCACGACGGCCTCGATCTCCGCCTGCAACCCCATCAGCGTGGCGACGCCGGCCGTCCCGCGGGCCACCGGATCGACGATGACGCAGAGGATGGTGCCGCGGCTGGCCGGCACCGGGTGCCAGCGGCAGGACAGCGTCTCCAACCCCGGCAGCGGTCCCGGCCGCGGCGTCACCTGGCGGGCCGGCTGCTCCTTGATCCAGCGTTCGGCGACCGCCACGCCGGAGCCGAGGAACAGCCCGAAACTGTTGCCGTTGCCGACATCCTGGAGGGCCACGCGCACATCCAGGCCGCTGGCGTTCAACTCGTCCACCCCCACGACGCCGGCCAGCATGGGCACGCCCATCTCCACAGTGGACCAGTGGACCAGCGCGGACAGCGCCGCCTCCACGTCCGCGCGCCCGCCCGGCGGCACCGCGGCGATGGCGCCGTCGCCGCCGAACTGGACGCAAGGGTCTTCCATCCCCAGGGTCCGCAGCACCTCCGACAGAACCGCCACCGCGGCACCGGCGACGAAGTTGACGTCGCGGTCGCGCCCGGTGGTGGCGAGCCCGGTGGAGCCGATCACGTCGGCCGAGGCGATCGACCAGCCGGGCCCCAGCTCGGCGTAATGGCCGGGGTCGGTGGCCTCCGCGGCGAAGTCGCGGATGACCGGCAGGGGTGCGGGCGCCCCCACGGGGCTCAGGCCGCCCCGGCGAAGCACCAGCCGAGCGGCTCGCCGCTGCGGAAGGGCAGCACGCCGTCACCCTCGGGCAGCAGCACCACGTCGGGCACCACCTCCGTCCGACGCTCCAGCGCCACCACGTCGTCGGCCACCGGCAGGCCGTAGAAGCGCGGGCCGTTCAGGCTGGCGAAGGCTTCCAGCGCGTCGAGCCGGCCCATCGCCTCGAACGCCTCGGCGTAGAGTTCGAGCGCGGTGGGGGCGGTGAAGATGCCGGCGCAACCGCAGGCGCATTCCTTTGACGCCACCGTGTGCGGGGCCGTGTCGGTGCCCAGGAAGAACGGCCCTTCGCCCGAGGTCGCGGCCTCCAGCAGCGCCTGCCGGTGATGCTCGCGCTTGGCGATGGGCAGGCAGTAGAGGTGCGGGCGGATGCCGCCCTGGAACAGGTGGGTGCGGTTGATCAGCAGATGGTGCGCGGTGATGGTGGCACCGACCCGGCCGGTGGCGGCGTGGGCGCGCACGAAATCCACCGCCTCCTTCGTGGTGGCGTGCTCCAGCACCACCTTCAGGCCGGGGTGGCGCTCCAGCAGCGGGGCCAGCACGCGGTCGAGGAAGACGGCCTCGCGGTCGAACACGTCGACCTCGGCGTCGGTCACCTCGCCGTGGATCAGCAGCGGCATGCCGGCCTCGGCCATCGCGTCGAGCACGCCGGCCACCTTGCCCAGGTCGGTCACGCCGTGGGCGCTGTTGGTGGTGGCGTGGGCCGGGTAGAGCTTGACCGCGGTCAGCACACCGTCGCGGTGGCCGGCCACGATGTCGGCGGCGTCCGTGGTGTCGGTCAGGTAAGCGGTCATCAGCGGCGTGAAGGACAGGCCGGACGGCAGCGCCGCCAGGATGCGCTCGCGGTAGGCCACGGCGTCCGCGCTGGTGACCACCGGCGGGCGCAGGTTCGGCATGACGATGGCGCGGCCGAACTGGCGGGCGGTGAAGGGCAGCACCGCGCGCAGCATGGCGCCGTCGCGGAAATGCACATGCCAGTCGTCGGGCCGGCGCAGGATCAGGCGGTCGGTCATCGCGGGCTCCGTCGCGCGAGGTGGGGACTTGGCGGCGAGTTCTAGCGGCAACAGCTGACGGCGTCGAGGTGGCACGGCCGGTGGGGCGTGACGGGCCGGCGGAAATCCGCTAGAAGACCCGCCTTCCCTTCGCAAGTCCGACCGGCAGGCCACCCGATGAGCCCGATCACCCCCCGCACCCCGCCCGGAACCATGGAACTGCTGCCGCGCCGGCAGGTGGCGTTCCAGCGGATGCTCGACACCATCCGCCGCGGCTACGAGCGCTTCGGCTTCATGCCGGTGGAGACGCCGGTGTTCGAGCTGTCCGACGTTCTGCTGACCAAGAGCGGGGGCGAGACGGAGAAGCAGGTCTATTTCGTGCAGTCCACCGGCGCCATGCAGCAGGGCCACAAGCCCGAGATGGCGCTGCGCTTCGACCTGACGGTGCCGCTGGCCCGCTATGTGGCGGAGCATGAGCGCGACCTCGCCTTCCCCTTCCGCCGCTACCAGATCCAGCGCGTCTACCGCGGCGAGCGGGCGCAGCGCGGGCGCTTCCGCGAGTTCTACCAGTGCGACATCGACGTGATCGGCAAGGACACGCTGCCGCTCCAGTACGACGCCGAGATCCCGGCGGTCATCCACCACGTGTTCAGCGAGCTGGGCTTCGGCGGCTTCACGATCAACGTCAACAACCGCAAGATCCTGCTGGGGCTGCTCGACGGGCTGGGCATTCCGGAGCCGGAACGGCGCGTGCTGGTGCTGCGCGAGATCGACAAGCTGGACAAGCTCGACCGCGACAAGGTGCGCGCCAACCTGACCGGGGAGGCGCTGGCCGTGCCGGGCGAGGCGGCCGACCGCATCCTCGATCTGATCGCGGAACGATCCGACAACGACGGCACGCTGGCCCGGCTGGCCGGCATGGGCATCGACAGCCCGCTGTTCCTCCAGGGCGTGGACGAGCTGACCCAGGTGATCCGCGGCCTGCGCGCCTTCGGCGTGCCGGACGGTGCGGTGCGCATCAACCTCGCCATCGCGCGCGGGCTCGATTACTACACCGGAACGGTCTACGAGACCTTCCTGAACGATCACCCCGGCATCGGCAGCGTGTGCTCCGGCGGGCGCTACGAGAATCTCGCCAGCCACTACACCAAATCCACCCTGCCCGGCGTCGGCATCTCCATCGGCGCCACCCGGCTGTTCTACCAGCTCATGGAGGCCGGGCTGATCCAGGATGGCGGGGCCGTGGCCGATGTCCTGGTCACCCAGCTCGATCCCGCCCTGTCGATGGACTATTTCCGTATCGCAACGGATTTGCGGGCGGCCGGGCTGAACACCGAGATCCAGTTCGAAGGCGGAAAGATCGCCAAACAGCTGAAATACGCCGACCGCGCCGGCATCCCCCTCGCCGTGCTGATGGGGACCGACGAGAAGGCCCGCGGCAGCGCCACCGTGAAGCATCTTCTGCGCGGCGAACAGATGGAGGTGCCTCTGGGTGAGCTGGGCGCGCGCATCCGGGAACTGCTGGGGCGGGCCGGTTGACACGCACGGCCGGCGGGGCGGATCACCCGTGCCGCCGGCCCTGGAAGAACCCGCGCAGCAGCGCCGCGGCCCGCGTCTCGTCGATGCCGCCATAAACATCGGGCGCGTGGTGGCAGGTGGGTTGGGCGAAGAAGCGGGGACCGTGGTCCACCGCCCCGCCCTTGGGGTCGTAGGCGCCGAAATAGACCCGGCGCAGGCGGGCGAAGCTGATGGCGGCGGCGCACAGCGCGCAGGGCTCCAGCGTCACGTAGAGATCGCAATCGGGAAGCCGCGGCTCGGCCCTGGCGGCGCAGGCGGCGCGGATCGCCAGCACCTCGGCGTGGGCGGTGGGGTCGGCGAGATCCTCGGTGCGGTTGCCGGCGCGGGCCAGGATGCGGCCGGTGGCCGCCTCCACCACCACAGCGCCCACCGGCACCTCACCGCGGGACGCGGCGGCCTCGGCCTCCTCGAAGGCGGCCTGCATGGGGGACGGGGGCGTCGGCATGGGGCGGACCCTGCCCCGGCGCGCGGACCCGCGTCAAGGCGTCGGTTGCGGGCGGGACGGGACGGGTCCAAGCTGGTGGTAGGACCACCGGCGAAGGAAGGAAACGCCCGCCATGGAAAACCACGTCTACAAGAAGATCGAGATCGTCGGCACCTCCGACACCGGCATCGAGGACGCCATCAGCCATGGCGTCGAGCGCGCCGCGGCCACGCTGCACAATCTCGACTGGTTCGAGGTGTCGGAGATCCGCGGTGCCGTGCGCGGCGGCAAGGTGGCGCAGTATCAGGTGGTGATGAAGGTGGGCTTCCGACTGGAGGACTGACTGGCAACCACAGGGCCGGCAACCACAGGCCCGCGGCGGCTGTTGCGGGGCGTGCGGCTTGGCCCTATGGTCGCACGCCATGAGCGACAGCCCCATCGACACCGATTCCGTGCCCGATTCCGCCCCCGAGGCCACTCCGGAGGCTGGCGAGCGCATCGCCAAGCGGCTGGCGCGCGCCGGCCTGTGCTCCCGTCGCGACGCCGAGCGCTGGGTGGAGGGGGGCCGCGTCTCCGTCAACGGGCAGGTGCTGGCCAGCCCGGCCTTCGTGGTGCGCCCCGGCGATCTGATCGTCGTCGACGGCAAGCCGCTACCGGAGCCGGAGCCGGCGCGGCTCTGGCGCTACCACAAGCCGGCCGGCCTCGTCACCACGGCGCGCGACGAGAAGGGCCGCACCACCGTGTTCGACCGGCTGCCGCCGGACCTGCCGCGCGTCGTCTCGGTCGGCCGGCTCGACCTGACCACCGAGGGGCTGCTGCTGCTGACCAACGACGGGGAGCTGGCCCGTTACCTGGAGCTGCCGACCACCGGCTGGACGCGCCGATACCGTGTGCGCGTGCACGGCACGGTGGACGAGCCGCGGCTGGCCGCCCTGATGAAGGGGCCGACCATCGACGGCGTGAAGTACGGCCCCATCGAGGCGACGCTCGACCGCGTGACCGGCAGCAACGCCTGGCTGTCGGTCAGCCTGAAGGAAGGCAAGAACCGCGAGATCCGCAAGGTGATGGAGGCGATGGACCTGCAGGTCACCCGCCTCATCCGCGTCGCCTACGGCCCCTTCCAGCTCGGCAAGCTGGAGGAGGGCGCGGTGGAGGAGGTTCCCAAGCGCGTCGTCCGCGACCAGATGGCCCGCTTCTTCGGTGGCGGGGACGAGGCGCCGAAGCCCGCCGGCGGCACCGCCACCGCCAAGCAAAAGCCGCCGCAGCGCCCGCGCGCGGCGCCCAAGCCGGCGGACGGCCCTCGCGGCGGCGGGCCGAAGCCCGGTGGCTCCAGGAGCGACGGACCTCGGAGCGACAGGCCTCGGAGCGACGGACCTCGGAGCGATGGACCCCGGAGCGACAGGCCTCGGAGCGACGGACCTCGGAGCGATGGACCCCGGAGCGACGGACCTCGGAGCGATGGACCCCGGAGCGATGGACCCCGGAGCGACAGGCCTCGGAGCGACGGACCCCGGAGCGACGGGCCGAGAGCGGCTGGGCCTCGGAGCGACGGGCCGAGGGCGGCCGGGCCGAAACCGGCCGGCTCCAAGCCGTCTGGGCCCAAGCGGTCTGACGCCAAGGCGGCCGCCCCCAAGCCGGCCGGTTCCAAGCCGCGCGGGCCGAAGCCGGCCGAGGCCGCCCCCGCCGGGCGCGGCCGGCCGGAGGGGCGCCCAGCGCGGCCCGCATCGGAGAGGAAGGGTGCGGATCGTCGGCGGTAGGCACCGCGGCCGGCGCCTGACCGCCCCTGCCGGCATGGACGTGCGCCCGACCACCGACCGCACGCGCGAGTCGCTGTTCAACATCCTGGCCCACGCCGGCTGGGTGGGGATCGAGGGCGCTGTCGTGCTCGACGCCTTCTGCGGCACCGGGGCGCTGGGGCTGGAGGCGCTGTCGCGCGGGGCGGAGCGCGCCACCTTCCTGGACAGCGCCGGCCCCTCGCTCGCCGCCGCCCGCGCCAACATCGCGGCACTGGGGGAGGACGGGCGCTCGTTGGTGCTGCGCGGCGACGCCACCCGCCCGCCCAAGGCCCCGACGGCCCACAGCCTTGCTTTCCTCGACCCGCCCTACGGCTGCGATCTGGGGCCGCGGGCGCTGGCGGCTCTGGCGGCCGGCGGCTGGCTGGCGCCGGGGGCACTGGCGGTGGTGGAGGAGGCGGCCTCTGCGACTTTCACCCTGCCCGATGGGTTCACGACCCTGGACGAGCGCCGCTACGGCGACACGGTCCTGCGTTTCGCAACCCTGGGCGGCGCGTGAGGAGACGAAGTGTCCCGTTGCCGTTTGGCGGGCGGGGCGGCATAAATCGGCGTCTTCCCCGATGGACGGGACGGCGGGTCCTCAACGAGAAGAATGGCGGAAGGAAAGCCTCATGGCTGAAAATACGTTCGACGTCGTGGTCATCGGCGGCGGTCCCGGCGGTTACGTCTGCGCGATCCGGGCGGCCCAGCTCGGCTTCAAGGTGGCCTGCGTGGAGAAGCGCGGGACGCTGGGCGGCACCTGCCTCAACGTCGGCTGCATCCCGTCCAAGGCCCTGCTGTCCGCCTCGGAGAAGTTCGAGGAGGCCGGCCACGGCCTCGCCAAGATGGGCGTGAAGGTCGGCGGGGTCGAGCTCGACCTGCCGGCGATGATGGCCTTCAAGGACGACGTGGTGAAGTCCAACGTCAACGGCGTGGAGTTCCTGTTCAAGAAGAACAAGATCACCTGGCTGAAGGGTCACGGCCGCATCACCGCCCCCGGCACGGTCGAAGTGGCCGGCGAGACGACCGAGACCGTCACCGCGTCCAAGGCCATCGTGATCGCCACCGGCTCCGACGTGACGCCGCTGCCCGGCCTGACCATCGACGAGACGACCATCGTGTCCTCCACCGGCGCCCTGACCCTGGCCGAGGTGCCGAAGCGCCTGGCCGTCATCGGCGGCGGCGTGATCGGGCTGGAGCTGGGCTCGGTCTGGGGCCGTCTCGGCGCCGAGGTCACGGTGGTGGAGTTCCTGGACAAGATCCTGCCGACCATGGACGGCGAGATCTCCAAGCAGATGCAGCGCATCCTTGGCAAGCAGGGCATGACCTTCAAGCTCGGCACCAAGGTCACCGGGGCGGTACCCGGCGACAGCGGCGTCAAGCTCACGCTGGAACCCGCCAAGGGCGGTGCGGCGGAAGAGCTGGAGGCGGACGTGGTGCTGGTCGCCATCGGCCGCCGCCCCTACACCGACAGCCTGGGGCTGGACGAGGTGGGCGTGGAGCGCGACAACCGCGGCCGCGTGAAGGTCGACCATCACTTCCAGACCAACGTCCCCGGCATCTACGCCATCGGCGACGTGATCGAAGGCCCGATGCTGGCCCACAAGGCCGAGGACGAGGGCGTGGTGCTGGCCGAGCAGCTCGCCGGTCAGGCGAGCCACGTCAACCACGACGTCATCCCCGGCGTGGTCTACACGTGGCCCGAGGTGGCCTCCGTCGGCAAGACCGAGGAGGAGCTGAAGGCCGCGGGCGTCGCCTACAAGGCCGGCAAGTTCCCCTTCACCGCCAACGGCCGGGCGCGGGCCATCAACATGACCGACGGCTTCGTGAAGGTCCTGGCCGACGCCAGGACCGACAAGGTGCTCGGCGTGCACATGGTCGGCCCCAACGTCGGCGAGCTGGTGTCGGAGCTGTGCGTCGCCATGGAGTTCGGCGCGTCCGCCGAGGACATCGCCCGCACCTGCCACGCCCACCCGACCCTGGCGGAGGTCACCAAGGAAGCCGCCCTGGCGGTGGACGGGCGCGCGCTGCACATGTGAGGAAAAATCCCCTCTCCCGCACCGGGAGAGGGGTTTCCCGGCACCCAAAGCCCGTCTACGCCTTGATTGTGCCATACCCCGGACCCCACCTTAACCCCGGCGTTCGGGAACGGGGAGTGGTCATGGTGGCGCGGCGGATTCTCGGGGCGGTGACGTGTGCGGTCACGGTGGCGGCGATGCTGGCGCTGGGGAGCGCGGGTGCGGCGCCGGCGCAGGAGGCGATGCACGCCATCTCCCAGCATGGCACGCCGAAATACGGGCCGGGCTTCACCCATTTCGACTACGCCAACCCCGACGCCCCCAAGGGGGGCGAGATCCGGCTGTCGGCCTTCGGCAGCTTCGACAGCCTGAACCCCTTCATCCTGCGCGGGCAGGTGGCGGTCGGGGCCGGGCTGGTGTTCGAAACGCTGACCACCGGCTCCGGCGACGAGGTGACGACCGAATACGGCGAACTGGCGGAGACCATCACGCTGGCTCCCGACCGGAGCTGGGTGGAGTACGCGCTGCGCCCGCAGGCGCGCTTCCACGACGGCCGGCCGGTGACGGCCGAAGACGTGATCTGGAGCTTCGAGACGCTGAAGGAAAAGGGCCACCCCCACTACCGGACTTACTACGCCGACGTTGTTAAGGCGGAAAAGACCGGGGACCGCAAGGTTCGTTTCACCTTCCGCGACACCGGCAACAGCGAGCTTCCGGTGATCATGGGGCAGTTGCCGGTGCTGCCGCGCCATGTGTTCGAGACGCGCGACTTCGCCGCGACCACACTGGACCCCATCGTCGGCAGCGGTCCTTACCGGATCGAATCGGTCCAGCCCGGCCGCGGCATCACCTACCGCCGGGTCGAGGACTGGTGGGCGAAGGATCTGCCGCTCAACAAGGGCCGCTACAACTTCGACCGCATCCGGTACGATTACTACCGCGACCTGGACGTGGCGTTCGAAGCGTTCAAGGCCGGTGGCTACGACTTCCGCAGCGAGCATTCGTCCAAGAACTGGGCGACCGGCTACGACATCCCCGCCGTGCGCGACGGTCAGATCGTGAAGGAGGAGATCCGCCACGAGGACCCGCGCGGCATGCAGGCCTTTGTCTTCAACATCCGCCGGCCGCTCTTCCAGGACCGCCGGGTGCGCGAAGCGCTGAATCAGCTTTTCGATTACGAGTGGACGCGGGCCAACCTGTCCTATGGCCTGTACCGGCGCACCAAGAGCTACTTCGCCAACTCCGAACTGGCGGCAACCGGAACGCCGGGCGAGGCCGAGCTGAAGATCCTGGAGCCCTACCGTGGCAAGGTGCCGGAGGAGGTGTTCACCAAGGCCTTCGAGCCTCCGGTCACCGATGGCACCGGCAACATCCGGCCGCAGCTCCGCACCGCGCTGGGGCTGTTCAAACAGGCGGGGTGGGAGCTGAAGGATGGAAAGCTGGTCAATGTGAAGACCGGCGAGCCCATGCGCTTCGAAATCCTGATGGTGCAGGCGGATCTGGAGCGCATCGTCCAGCCCTTCGTCCGCAATCTGGAACGCGCCGGCATCCAGGCCGCCATCCGCGTGGTGGACAGCGCGCAGTACCAGAATCGCACGGACAATTTCGATTACGATATGATCATCGCCAGCTTCGCCCAATCGTTGTCGCCAGGGAACGAGCAGCGTGACTACTGGAATTCCGCCCGCGCCGACCAGCCGGGCAGCCGCAACCTGATCGGCATCAAGGACCCGGTGGTGGACGAGTTGATCGAGAAGCTGATCCAGGCCCCCGACCGCGACAGCCTGATCGCCCACACCCGGGCGCTCGACCGCGTGCTGCTGTGGAACTGGTACGTGATCCCGCACTGGCACGACAACGTCTACCGCGTCGCCTATTGGAACCGCTTCTCCCACCCGGCGGTTGCCCCCAAGCACGGGCTGGCGGTGATCGACACCTGGTGGGTCGATCCGGCCAAGGCCGCGCGCACGCCCTCGACAGCGCCGCAGACCGCGAACTAGAGTTCCAACGGCACACCGAACCGGAGGTCCGGCCCACACGATGCTGGCCTACATCATCCGCCGACTCCTGCTGATCATCCCGACCCTGTTCGGGATCATGGTCATCAACTTCCTGATCGTGCAGATCGCCCCCGGCGGGCCGATCGAGCAGGTCGTTGCGCGACTGCAAGGAACCGCCGTGGAGGCCACCGCCCGCATTGGCGGCACCGGCGCGGGGGAGGCTGGTCCCGGTGCCGGCGGCCCGCAGGGGGGTGCCGGCGGCAGCGAGGTGACCAGCCGCTACCGCGGCGCCCAGGGCCTGGATCCGGAGTTCATCAAGCAGCTCGAGCGTGAATTCGGTTTCGACAAGCCGCTGCACGAGCGCTTCATCCACATGATGTCGAACTATCTGGTGTTCGATTTCGGCAACAGCTACTTCCGCGACCAGCGCGTCGTCGATCTGGTGATCGACAAGATGCCGGTGTCGATCTCGCTCGGCATCTGGACGACGCTGATCGTCTATCTCGTCTCCATCCCGCTCGGCATCGCCAAGGCGACGCGCGACGGGCAGCCCTTCGATGTCTGGACATCCGGCGTGGTCATCGTCGGCTACGCCATCCCCAGCTTCCTGTTCGCGGTGCTGTTGATCGTGGTGTTCGCCGGCGGCCGCTATCTCGACTGGTTTCCATTGCGCGGGCTGACCTCCGACAACTGGTCGAGCCTGTCCTGGCGGCAGCAGATCCTCGATTATTTCTGGCACATCACACTGCCGGTGTTCGCCATGGTGATCGGCGGATTCGCCAGCCTGACCATGCTGACCAAGAACTCCTTCCTG
Organism: Azospirillum oleiclasticum; assembly: GCF_013423485.1. Taxonomy (GTDB): domain Bacteria; phylum Pseudomonadota; class Alphaproteobacteria; order Azospirillales; family Azospirillaceae; genus Azospirillum; species Azospirillum oleiclasticum. The sequence goes on along the minus strand of NZ_JABFFR010000023.1, from coordinate 141,639 downwards.
GAGGAGATCAACAAGCAGTATGTGGTGACCGCGCGCGCCAAGGGACTGACCGAGCGCCGGGTCCTCTATGGCCACATCTTCCGCAACGCCATGCTGATCGTCATCGCCGGCTTCCCCGGCGCCTTCATCGGGGTGCTGTTCACCGGCGCCCTGCTGATCGAAGTGATCTTCTCGCTGGACGGGCTGGGGTTGCTGGGGTTCGAGGCGGCGATCAACCGCGATTACCCGGTGATGTTCGGCACACTGTATTTCTTCACGCTGCTCGGGCTGCTGATGAACCTGCTGGGCGATCTGATGTATGTGGTCACCGACCCGCGCATCGATTTCGAGGCGCGGAGCGTGTGATGGCGGCGACCACGGGGGAGGACCGGTTCCTTAGCATGCGGATCACGCCGCTGACGCGGCGGCGGCTGACCAATTTCCGCGCCAACCGGCGCGGCTTCTGGTCGCTGTGGCTATTCCTGATCCTGTTCTTCGTGACGCTGTTCGCGGAGTTCATCGCCAACGACCGGCCGCTGGCCGTGCGCTACGAGGAGCAGTGGTACTTCCCGGTCTTCACCAGCTACCCGGAAACCACCTTCGGCGGCGAGTTCGCGACGGAGGCCGACTACCGCGACCCCTATGTGCAGGAGCTGATCGCCGAGAAGGGCTGGGCGGTGTGGCCGCCGATCCGCTACAGCTACCGCACGATCAACTACAACCTTCCGGTCCCCGCCCCCGCCCCGCCGTCGGCCGAGAACTGGCTGGGCACCGACGACCAGGGACGCGATGTGGTGGCGCGGCTGATCTATGGCTTCCGCATCTCGGTGCTGTTCGGGCTGACGCTGACCATCCTGTCCTCCATCGTCGGCATCGCGGCGGGGGCGGTCCAGGGATACTTCGGCGGTCTGACCGACTTGCTGTTCCAGCGCTTCATCGAGATCTGGTCGGGGCTGCCGACCCTGTTCCTGCTGATCATCCTGTCCAGCGTGGTCACGCCCAACTTCTGGTGGCTGTTGGGCCTGCTGCTGCTGTTCTCGTGGATGGCGCTGGTGGGGGTGGTGCGGGCGGAGTTCCTGCGCGCCCGCAACTTCGACTATGTGCGCGCGGCCAAGGCGCTGGGGGCCGGCGACCTGGAGATCATGTGGCGGCACGTGCTGCCCAACGCCACGGTCGCCACCCTGACCTTCCTGCCCTTCATCCTGAACGGTTCCATCACCACCCTGACGGCACTGGACTTCCTGGGCTTCGGCCTGCCGCCGGGGTCGCCCAGCCTGGGCGAGCTGCTGGCGCAGGGAAAGGCGAACCTGCAGGCGCCGTGGCTGGGCCTGACCGCCTTCTTCGTGCTGGCGATCATGCTGAGCCTGCTGATCTTCATCGGCGAGGCGGTGCGCGACGCCTTCGACCCGCGCAAGACGCTGTCCCAGCTCGCCACCGGGCCTGCGGCGCAACCCGCCCCGGCACCGGTCAAGAGCGACGCGAAAGCGGCGGAGTAGCACAACGCCGCCTTGCCAAGCCGGCGACCCCGGTCGCATAATCGCGCCGTAAGGATGCATCGCGGACAACCCACGGGTGCTCCAGGAGGCGGGCCATGGCGTGGAGCGTCGCGGTACTGGACCAGGGGATCTCGAACTGGTTCGAGCGGACCTACAGGCGCAACCTGTACGAATATGACGTTTACTGGGGCGACAGGGAAACCGATTACGGCGTGCCCTATACCCACGGCACCTACGCCGCCATGGCGGCCTGGTCGGTCAACCCCGCTCTGGACTTCATCGACCTGCGGGTGATGAGCCCATCGGACTCCGTGTCCTATTACGACGCCGAAGCGGGACTGAGCCGCCTGATCACCCTCAGCAATCAAGGCTATGGGATCGGTGCGGTCAACCTCAGCTGGGGCGGGCCAAGCTCGTTCTCCTCGGTCACCAACGCCATCAACGAGCTGGCCGGGCGTGGCATCTATGCCGTGGCCGCATCCGGCAACCATGGCAACCGCTCGTCCTTCGATACCCCGTTCTACCCCGCGTCCATGTCCAACGTCATCGCGGTGGGCGCGCATGACGGCACCGGCACGCCGGTCGATTGGTCGCAGAACGACAGCAGGATCACCGTGCTGGCGGACGGGACCGACGTCCCCGTACCGGGGATCAACGGAACCAGCTTCGCCGCCCCACAGGTCGCTTCCACCGTTGCAACACTGCAAGCCTACGCCCGATACGGACTAGGGCGCCCCCTGACCCTCGCCGAGATGAAGGACTCGCTGCAACTGGGCGGCAACGGTCCCAGGTCGGCTCCGGACCCGGCGGACGGCCGAACCCGTTACTTCCTCCACACCCATCAGGGCAGCGTCGATTACTTCGTCGGCCGCTACCTGCTGCCAAGCTTCGACCCGCTTTCCTACATCGCCTCCTACAGCGACCTGACGACCCTGTACGGCACCCACGGTGCGGCAGGGCTGGCGCATTTCCTGGGAAGTGGGGCGTACGAGGGGCGCGCCGTCACCTTCGACGGGCTGTCCTATCTCGCCGCCAACCTGGACGTGGCCGACACGCTGGGAGTTTCGGCGACGGCCGGCGCGGCGCACTACCTCAGCAGCGGCCGGTCGGAAGGACGGCGGTCGTCGTTCGACCATTGGAACTATCTGGCCGCAAATCCGGACCTGATTGCCCCTCTCGGCACGATGAACACCATGTCGGCCCGTCACTATCTGCAGAACGGGCGGGCCGAGCAGCGACCGACCGCCGGGTTCGATCCGCTGCGGTACATCGCCTCCTATGGCGACCTCATCGGCGCCTATGGGCTGCGCAACACGGCGGGGGCCGTCCAGCATTATGTGACGAGCGGGCGCGGCGAGGGACGGCAGGCGTCCTTCGACGCGATGGGCTATCTGGCCGTCAACCGCGACCTCCTCACGGCTTTCGGGATCGATACCACCGCAGCGACCCGCCATTACATCGCCAATGGTTACCGTGAGCGGCGTGTCACCCTGTTCGATTCCTACCGCTATCTCGCATCGAACACGGACCTCATCGCGGCGCTCGGTACCGGTTCCACGGCAGCGGCCGAACACTATGTCCGCAACGGCATCCGCGAGGGGCGGGGCATGGGGTTCTCAGCGGAGGACTATCTGGGCGCCAACCTGGATCTTGCTCTGGCCTTCGGCTCGGACTCCGCCGGGGCGATCCGGCACTATGTGCAGCATGGCTGGCGCGAGGGGAGGCAGACCCGGATCGACCCCGCCGCCGCATCCGTGTCCGAATCCTCCACCGATCTCCCCGCCAATTCCACCACCAGCGGCCGCGTGGCGGTCGGCGGCACCGTGACCGGCCGTTTCACCGCACCCGCCTATTACTCGGACACCGACTGGTTCCGCATCCGGCTGCTGGCCGGACAGGGCATTCAGATCACGCTGACCGGACGTCCGACCGGTGCGTTGACGATCGGCGGCCAGTATCTCGCCCTGTACCACCCGTCTGGCTGGTCGGTGGCCTACAGCTACGGGACATACAACAGCAACACGACCACGCTCACCTACACGGCCCCGGCAGCCGGAGACTACCACATCGCGGCGCAGGGCTACGTATACCCGGCAAGTTGGAACCAGCCGACGGTTCCCCAGCCCTACACACTGGCGGTGACCGCACGTCGGTCCGCGGCACCGCTGGCCGGCCCCGACGACGGCGCCGGGTTGTTGGCCGCGGCGGTTTGAGCACGTTCGCCTTTAGGGCTCGACAGCCGGGCGCCGTTCTGTAGAATGAACCGTGAACATCTACCAACGGGACCCGAACCGGGACAGCACGGGCGATCACGGCATGAATACAGGCACCGACGGCGCGGCGCCCCAGCCGCTTCTCTTCGACAGCCTGCCGGAAACCGAACCCCGGCGGCGCCCGGCGCGGCGCGCGCGCGCCACCACGCTGGCCGAGCCGATCGCGGTGGATGCCGTGCGCGAGCCGGCCCCCCCGCCGCTGCCGCCCATGCTGGCAGCGCCGCCCGCCCCTCCCATTCCGAGACCGCCCCCCGCCGTTCTCGACCCGGCCGCCCTGACCAATCCCGAGTTGCGGGCGCTGGTCCAGGGGCTGACCGACCAGCGGCTCGCCTGGCTGGTGGTGGAGGCGGCGCGGGAGGTGAAGCGGCGGCTGGTGCCGGACGATCCGGACGACTCCGGCGAGGCGGCGGAACCCAACCCCGTCCTGCTCCGCGCCGCGCGCCAGACGGCGGGGGAGTTGTCGGGCGAGGACGCGTGACCGGTCGCTCCGAATAATCGACCACGGATTCCGCGTCGCAGCATGAAGAACACAGCGGACAGGAAGGGGCCGCCTATGTCAGAGTGCGTAAGCGCGCCGGACAGCGGGTCCGGCGGAGATGTTGCGGTTCGGGGTCGCTTTTGGACTGGATCACCTGGTTGCAGGAGTGGGGGGATGCCTTCTATCCCCTGGCGTTCTTCTGGGCTTTCTTCGAAGGTGAAACGTTTGTCATCTTCGGCGGGATGGCGGCTCACCTTGGCGTCCTCGATCTGCGATTGCTGATCGCGACGGTGTGGATGGGCAGCTTCTGTGGTGATCAGCTCTGGTTCTGGCTCGGCCGGCGCTGGGGCAACAAGGCGCTGGCCCGCTTCCCCGCGGCGCAGCCGCGGGCGGAGAAGGTTCTGGCTTGGCTGGAACGCTACGGCGTCGGCTTCATCCTGGTCTTCCGCTTCCTCTACGGCGTGCGCAACGTCGCCTCCGTCGCCGTCGGCACGTCGGGCATGCCTTGGAGCAAGTTCCTGTTCTGGAACTTCATCGCCGCGGGGCTCTGGGCCTTCAGCTTCGCCGGGGCCGGCTATTTGTTGGGCGAGGCGGCCGCGCGCGTCGGCGAGTATGGGCCGAAGGTGCTGGTGGGCATCCTGCTGGTGGTGGCGCTGGGCTTCTTCGCACGGCGCCAGTTCCTGCGGATGCGGCGGCGCGGCGCGGAGACCTGACGCCAGCCCGGCGCCGTGGCGCCGGATGGCGCCAGCGCCTCAGCGCCGGGCGATCCACACGGCGGTGAGGTCGTCGCGCAGCGGCCGGTCCACATTGGCGAAGAAATCGTCGAGCAGATGGGCGAGCGGCGCGTCGGGCCGCTGGTCCAGCGCCGACTGCACGATCTCCAGGATGCGGTCGGAGCCGATGCAGCGCCCATCCGCCGTGCGGCTCTCGATCAGCGCGTCGGAATAGAGGAACAGGAAGCCGCCCGGCGGCAGCGCCACGGTGCGGTTGGTGTAGCGCGCCTTGCGCGACACGCCCAGCAGCAGCCCCGCGGAATCGATCAGCCCCAGGTCGCCCTCGGTCCCCAGCACCGGGTTGGGCGCCCCGGCCGAGGCGTAGGTCAGCGCGTTGGTGCCGGTGTCGAGCACGGCGTAGATCGCGGTGGCGAACTGGCCGGTGGTCAGCACGTCCTTCAGGGCGTTGTTCAGGTTGCTCAGCCACTGCGCCGGGTTCAGCCAGGCCACGGCGAAGCGGTCGATCAGCGTGTGCAGGCGGAAGGTGTTGATCGCCGCGGTGATGCCGTGACCGGCGAAATCGGCCATCAGGAAGCCGATGTGCCGCTCGTCGATCTCGAACACGTTCCACAGGTCGCCGCCCAGCTCCGACGAGGTCTCGAAGTGGCTGTCGATGCGCAGCCCGTAGCGGTCGCCCACCTCCACCAGCCGCCGCTTCTCCGGCAGCAGGGAGAGCTGCATCGCCTGGGCGTGCTTCAGCTCCTTCTCCACACGCCCGCGGAATTCGGCCAGATCCTTGAACAGCTTGCGCCTTTCGAGCTGGTGGCGGACCCGGGCGGCGCATTCGCCGGGCTTGATCGGCTTGGAGATGAAGTCGCTGCCGCCCGCCTCGAAGCAGCGCACCTGCTCGTCGTCGCCGTCCAGCGCGGTCTGGAACAGGATGGGCAGCTCGGCGTGGGTGGCGTTCCGGCGGAGCTGGCGGCACATTTCCAGCCCGTCCATGTTCGGCATGTCCACGTCGAGCAGCACGAGGTCGGGGCGGAAGCGCTCCACCTTCTCCAGCCCGTCGACGCCGTCCACCGCGAACTCGATGTTCTGGATGCCGGCCCGCCGGATCACGATCGCCAGCGACTTGCGATTGAACTCGTTGTCGTCGACGATGAGAACCCGGCTGTCCCGCAGCGAAATGGTCATGCGCGTCGTCCGGTTCAGAGTTCGAAACGCAGCGCGGTGCAACGACCGCCGTCGGTGACCGTCACATCCTGCGCCAGCGCCCGCATGAAGATGAAGCCCCGGCCCGACCGCGCGGTGCCGCCGGCGTCCGGGGGCAGGATCGCCGTGTCGAAGCCGTTGCCCTGGTCGGACACCGCGATCACCAGAACCGCCCCGCGCCAGCGTGCGAAGATGTCGGTGCGGCGGTTGCCCAGCACCGGATCGCGCATCCGCTCGCCCACCAGCTGGCTGAACACCCGGTAACCGTCCGGCCGGTCCTTGGCGGAGCTGGCGATTTCCAGGTTGCCGTGGACGACGGCGTTCGCCACCGCCTCGTGCAGGCACAGCTCCACCGCGGAGCGCCGTTCCTGCGTCAGAACGCCACGGGCGGCCAGCGCGTCGCACACCAGCACCGCGCACTGCGCGCCGAACGCCGTTCGGGTGGTCAGGGACAAATACAAACCATGGTCGCAGACCGGCACCCCCTGCCAGTCACCCTCCGCGCCGCCCGCGGAATCACGCTCGATGGTGTGGAAGGCGGTGCCCCCGAGGGCCGCCATGATGTCGTCGCGGGTGGCGCCATGGTCCAACAGGACGGCGCCGGCGACGCTCTGGGCCGGGTCGGCCGACGCCCGGCATTCCTCCACCTTGAGCCCGTAACGCGCGGCCACCCGCGCCGCGAGCCCCGGCCCCGGCCGTTCGCCATCGATGCGCGGGGCCATGCCGGCCCCGGTATCGGGTGCGTCAGGTCTCAATGGTGATGATCTCGGAAATCCTGGCCAGATCGATGGAGCGCTTCACGTCGTTCCGGGGGCCGCGGACGATCAGCTTGACGTTCCGCTGCTCCGCCTCCTCCTGCATGATCAGCAGCATGCCGAGCCCCGCGGAGTCGATGAACTCCAGGTCCTTCAGGTCGATGACCATGCGCTTGATGCCGTCGGATTCGAGCAGCCGGACGATGTCCCTCAGACGGTCGTGATCGGTGAATTCCAGCCGGCCGCGCAGCCGGGCCTCGATGCCGTCGGAGCTGGTGCTCGATTCGAAATCCATATCGCCCTCGCTTGCGCCGCGCGGCCTCGACACGACCATCGGGCGCTTCGCGGCACGATAGATCCGCACACACGGCCCGTCTTACGGCACTTCGCCATCGGATTTCAACCTTCATTATTGCAGCTGCCCGTGACATGAACAGGATGCGCGGCAAGTCGGAACACCCCATTATGCGCCGTTGCATGACAACCAAAAAGCACGCGGTGCGGGCGTGCGCTTGCGGTTGCCCCGCGGTCTGCGGACACTGTAGAACCCATGGTGGAGTTTTGCCCGTCGGCACCCGCGCCAGACGGCGCAACCCGCCCTTTCCTCACGCCGGACAGGAGGATGCGATGCGCGACCGATCCGACGACCGCCGCCCCCGCGGGCACGGCGCGCGACGCGGCCGGCGGCCGGCCCCGGTGGGACCCGCGCGATGAGCCCTGTGCATCGGGCCTGGCAGGGCGTTCCGTCCGTCACGGCCAAGTTCCTGGTCATCCTGATCCCGATCCTGCTGCTGACGACGCTCGGCTTCTCCGCCATGTTCTTCATCTCCAGGCACGCGGAGCTGAAGCAGACGCTGGCCGGGCGCATCGACACGGTGGCGGAGAGCAACGCCATGGCGCTGTCCGCCAGCCTGTGGGCGATGGACGAGGCGTCGACGCGCAACATCATCAAGGCGATCGCCATCAACCCGGAACTCCGCTGCGTCGTGGTGGAGGACGAGATGGCCGGTAAGCGCTACCTGTGGCCGGAGGGCGGCTGCCCGAAGGACCGCGACCTGGACATGACCAGCCGCTCCGTCACGGTGAACGGCCAGCGTCTGGGCATGGTGTCGCTGTCCTTCACCTACGCACCGGCCGACGCCCAGATCCAGGGGGAGATCGTCAGCACCCTGTCCCTGCTCGCCCTGGTCCTGATCGGCACGGTCTTCACCGCGCTGACCGCCCATCGGCTGACCATCGGCATCCCGCTGAAGCGGCTGATCGCCTCCATCCGGCTGGCCGACCGCGACCACGAGCGGCGCTTCGTGGACTGGGATTCCGCGGACGAGCTGGGCCGCGTCATCCGCGCCTACAACGCCATGATGTCGCGCCTGAACGAGGAGGAGGCGGCGCTGCGCCAGAGCGAGGAGCGGCTGTCGCTGGCCATCACCGCCACCCGCTCGTCGGTCTGGGATCTCGATCTGCGCACCGGGCAGTACTGGTGGTCGCCGGAATTCCCCTCCCTGCTCGGCTATGACCCCGGCGAGCTGGCGATGACCACCGAGGCGTGGGAGTCGCTGGTCCATCCGGTCGATCTGCCCGGCGTCCTGCGCTCGATCGAGCGCCACGTGCGCGGCAGCGCCCCCACCTTCTCCATCACCTACCGGGCGCGGCGCAAGAACGGATCCTGGATGTGGCTGGAGGACCGCGCGACCGCGATCCGCGACGCCGGCGGCCAGGCCGTCCGGCTGACCGGCACCATGTCCGACGCCACCCAGCGCATGCAGGCGGCCGAGGATCTGGCGCGCGAACGCAACATCCTGCAGATCACGTTGGACAATGTGGACCAGGGCATCGTGATGGTGGACCCGGAGCTGCGGCTGGTGCTGTCCAACCGCCGCGCCGCGGAGCTGCTGAACGTGCCGTCGGAATTCCTGGACAGCCGCCCCTCCTACCCCGAGATCGTCGATATGCAGCACGACCGCGGCGCCTTCATCGACGCCGGCGACGATCCCGACTTGTATTACGAGCGGCTGTACGAATGCTCCGAGCACGCGGTCGCCTTCAAGCGCCGGCGCAACGACGGCACCGTCATCGAGGTGCGCTCCAACCCGCTGCCCAGCGGCGGCTTCGTGCGCACCTTCACCGACATCACGGTGGAGGCGCGCTCGGCCGAGGAGATTTTCAGCGCCATGCAGGCCCTGGAGCAGGCCTACGCCGAGCTGAAGGAGACGCAGGCCAGCCTCGTCCAGGCCGAGAAGATGGCGTCGCTGGCGCTGCTGGTGGCCGGCGTCGCGCACGAGATCAACACCCCCGTCGGCATCGCCTACGGCTGCGCCACGCATCTGTCCACCCGCACCCGGGCGCTGGTCGACAGCTTCGAGGCGGGCGGGCTGAAGAAATCGGACCTGACCGGCTATGTCGCCACCGCCGGCGAGGCGACGCGGCTCATCCAGCAGAACCTGACCCGCGCGGCCGAGCTGATCCAGAGCTTCAAGCGCGTCGCGGTCGATCAGACCAGCCAGGAGCAGCGCAGCTTCGAACTGAGCACCTACCTCGGCGAGGTGGTGACCTCGCTGGGTCCGCAGCTGCGCAAGAGCCGCCACTCCCTGGCCGTCGATTGTCCCGACGGGATCGAGGTCAACGGCTATCCCGGCGCGCTGTCGCAGGTGATCACCAACCTGATCATCAACGCGCTGACCCACGCCTTCGACGGGGATGCGGACGGGCGCATGGCGCTGACCGCCGCCCTTGCCGGTGACGGCGAGGTGGAGCTGCGCTTCAGCGACGACGGCAAAGGCATTCCGGAGGAGCATCTGCCGCGCATCTTCGAGCCGTTCTTCACCACCCGGCGCGGAGCCGGCGGCAGCGGGCTCGGGCTGCACATCGTCTACAACCTCGTCACCCAGACGCTGGGCGGCCGCATCGCCGTGGACAGCCGCGTGGGCGGGGGAACCACCTTCACGATGCGCATCCCGCGCAACGCCGCCGGCCGCAACCGGCCGGCCGAGGAGCCGGAAGCCATCGAGCACCGAGGGAGCCGGTACGCATGAGCATGGGCGCGCCCGCGGACGAGGACGACGACATCCTGTTCGCCGACGAGGGCGAGGCGGAGTCCTCCGACCTCAACCCGTGGCCGGTGCTGGTCGTGGACGACGAGGCCGACGTCCATTCCATGACCAGCCTGATCCTGGCCGGCACCGTCTTCCTGGGCCGGCCGCTGCATCTGCTGGGCGCCCATTCGGCGGCGGAGGCGCGGGCGGTGCTGCGGGCGCGCGGCGACATCGCCGTCGTCCTGCTCGACGTGGTGATGGAGGACGATCACGCCGGTCTCGACCTGGTCCGCTGGATCCGCGACGATCTCGGCAACCACGACGTCCGCATCGTGCTGCGCACCGGCCAGCCGGGACAGGCGCCGCAGCGCGACATCATCATCGACTACGACATCAACGACTACAAATCGAAGGCCGAGCTGTCGGCGGAGGGGCTGTTCACCGCCATCATCTCGGCGCTGCGCTCCTTCGACTACATCAAGTCCATCGAGACCAAGGTGATGGAGCGCACCGCGGAGCTGTCGGAAAGCCGCGAGCAGATGCGCTCGATCCTCGAATCGAGTCCGATCGGCGTCAGCGCCTTCGACGAGAACGGGACCATCGTCTTCGCCAACCGCCGGCTCGGCCATATGCTGGGGGTGGGCGACCCGCAGATCATCGGCATCGACGCCCGCGACCTGTTCTCGGTCGCCGACGACCACATGCGCCTGATCCACTGGATCCTGAACCACCGTCAGATCCGCGACGTCGAGGCCCGCCTGCGCCGGGCCGACGGCTCCACCTTCTGGGCGCTGGTGTCCGGCGATCCCACGGTGCTGGAGGGCCGGCCGGTCTATCTCGCCTGGTACTACGACATCACCCGGCGCAAGCTGGCCGAGCGCCAGATGGAGATCGCCAAGGAGGAGGCGGAGCAGGCCACCGCCGCCAAGTCCGTCTTCCTCGCCACCATGAGCCACGAGATCCGCACGCCGATGAACGGCGTGATGGGCATGGTGGAGCTGCTGGAACGCACCACGCTGGACGCCCACCAGGCGGACACGGTGGCGACCATCCGCGAATCCGCCACCGCGCTGCTGCGGATCATCGACGACATCCTCGACTTCTCGAAGATCGAGGCCGGCAAGATGGATCTGGAGCAGGTGCCGGTGTCGGTCGGCGCGCTGGTGGAGGGGGTGGCCGACACTTTCGCCCCCGCCGCCCGGCGCAAGGGGCTGAAGCTGTTCACCTTCATCGATCCGGAGGTGCCGCCCGCCGTGTTCGGCGACCCCGTGCGCATCCGCCAGATCCTCTTCAATCTCGGCGGCAACGCCATCAAGTTCACCCAGGCCGGCCATGTGGTGATCCGCGCCGACGCCATGGAAAGGGGGGCCGGCTGGCGGCGGGTGCGCATCTCCGTCATCGACACCGGCATCGGTGTGTCGGAACAGGCGCGCGCCAAGCTGTTCCACCCCTTCACCCAGGCGGAAAGCTCGACCACCCGCCGCTTCGGCGGCACCGGGCTGGGCCTGTCCATCTGCCGCCGGCTGGCCACGCTGATGGGCGGCGAGGTGGGGATGGAGAGCACGGTGGGGTCCGGCTCCACCTTCTGGATCTCGCTGCCGCTGGGCATCTCACCGCTGCCGGCGCAGGACAACCAGGGCAAGCCGCTGCCGACGGAGCCGGACCTGTCCGGCCTGACCGTGCTGGCCGCCCTTCCCAACCCGCTGGAGCGCGAGTTCCTCGGCCGATACCTGCGGGGCGCCGGCGCGCGCGTGATACCGGCGGCGGACGAGCGCGACGTGGCGGAACAGAGCCTGGCCGCCCGCACCGAGGCGCGGTCGATCGACGTGGTGGTGATCTGCGCCGACCTGCACCCGGCCGCGGTGGCGCGCGCGCCGGAGCTGCTGGGGCGCCGTTCCGGCGAGGGACGGACCCCGGCGGTGCTGCTGTGCGCGGCGATGGCCGACGGCGACTCGCGGACGCTCGGCGACGGCATCCTGACCCTGTCCCGCCCGGTGCGGCGCCACACGCTGCTGCGGGCGGTCGCGGTGGGGGCGGGACGCGCCAGCCCGGACGTGGAGCCGGTGGCGCCGCCGCCGCGCCTGCCCGCGCCCAAGGCGCCGACCGTGCACGAGGCGCTGAGCGAGGGACGGCTGATCCTGGTGGCGGAGGACAACCCGATCAACCGCAAGGTCATCATGATGCAGTTGCAGTCGCTGGGCTACGCCGCCGAGATGACCGTCAACGGGGTGGAGGCGCTGGAGGCGCTGCGCCGGCGCCAGTACGCAGCGCTGCTGACCGACGTCCACATGCCGGAGATGGACGGTTTCGAGCTGGCCCGGCGCGTGCGCGAGATGGAGCGCGGCGGCAGCCGCCGCCTGCCGATCATCGCCATCACCGCCAACGCCTTCCAGGGGGAGGCGGACAAGTTCGCCTCCGCCGGGATGGACGACTGCGTGGCGAAGCCGATCGACATGACCCGCCTGTCGGCCGCCCTCGAACGCTGGGTCGCCGCGCCGCCGGGCGGCGCGCCCGCTGCCGAGGAGCCGCCGCCCGCCGACGGGGCCGCGACCGCAGCGCCCGCGGCCGGCGACACGCCGGGCGACGCTCCCGACGACACCCCCACCGGCACGGCACCGGCCATCGAGCTGCGGTCGCTGACGGAGCTGTGCGGCGGCGACCAGGACCTGATCCGCGAGATGCTCGCCGACTTCGTCGAGGTCACCGGTGCCATCATGGACGCCTTGCGCGCGGCACTCGCGGCGCAGGATGCCGCGACTGTCAAGAGCTGCGCCCACAACATCAAGGGCTCCGCCCGCACCGCGGGCGCCAAGTTGCTGGGGTCGGCCGCCTTCGCACTGGAGCAGGCGGCCGGCGGCGACTGGCCCACGGTGGCGGCGCTGGCCCGCGACGTGGAGGAGGCCTTCGCCGCGGTGCAGCGCTTCGCCGCGACGTTCTGACCGTCCTACTTGATCACGCCGCAGGCGATCCGCCCGCCGGAGTGGCCGGAGGGATCGGTCACGTAATCGTCGGGCCCGTCATGGACCATGAAGGCGGAGCCGTCCTGGTCCATCAGATCCGTCGCACCGCCGCCGATCGAGACGAGCTGGGTGACAAATTCGAAGCGGGCGGTGCCGTCGGCGTGCACATGGATGTTGGGCAGATCGCCCGCGTGCGTGGACGCCTGGTTGAGGCCGTGCTTGGCTTTTCCGGGGTTGAAGTGGCCACCCGCCGCGTCGAAGGCGGGGGTGCAGGCGCCCTTCTCGTGGATGTGGAAGCCGTGCCAGCCCGGCGGCAGGCCCTGAAGCTCACCGCGGATGAAGACGCCGGCCGGATACTGGGCGATGGTCACCGATCCCACCTGCTTGCCGGCCGGGTCCATCATCGTGGCGGCGCGGGTGGGGGCGCTGGTGGCGGACTGCGAGCCCTGCTGGGCCAGCACCGGCCCGGCCACCCACAAGCCGAGGGTCGCGGCGAGGGCGATGCGCGAGAGGGTCATGGTCGTCTTCCGTCCTTGTTTTCCGGTGTCGATTCCCCGACGCCGCCAAGCCCGCGGCCGGCGGCGTCCCTGCCTCAACCGCGGAATGGCCCGGTGGTTTCGCTACCCACAGGAAAAGTGCGGCTATTCGCCGCGTCCATGTTGCGGTGCAACCCGGTTTGGTGTTGTATTCTGCGAATGGTTCGCGATTGCGATGGATGCGGCCCCCGATGATGTCACGTCTGGAGAGAGTGTGCCTCGAGAAGGGGCTGAAGATGACCGACCAGCGCCGCGTCATCTCGCGCGTCCTGTCGGAGTCCGAGGACCACCCGGACGTGGAGGAGGTGCACCGCCGCGCCAACCTCCTCGACCCACGAATCTCACTCGCCACCGTCTATCGGACGATGCGCCTGCTGGAGGACGCCGAGGTCATCAAGAAGCTGGATTTCGGCGACGGCCGCGCCCGCTACGAGGAGGCGTCGAATCACCATCATCATCACCTGATCGACACCCGCACCGGCGTGGTGATCGAGTTCGCGAGCCCCGAACTGGAAGCGCTCAAGGAGCGGATCGCCCGCGAGCTCGGCTACCGGATCGTGGGCCACCGGCTGGAAATCTACGGCATTCCTCTGGCTGAGAAGGAGACCCCCTGATGGACGACCAGCACCTCCGTTGCCGCGAGGCGGTGACGCGCTGCTATTCGGGCCTGTGCGACTGCGGCCAGCCCGAATGCTACGCGCTCCAGGCGGCCGTCACCGTCTACCGCTTCCACAACCCCGGGTGCAACCCGCTGGCGGCGGAGACGATCGTGAGCCATTGGGTGGCGGGGGCGGTCCGGCACTGACTGCGAAGGGTCGCGCCGGCTCGCCCGCGGGTGGTAGCTTGCTGCCATGCGACGCTTCCTGATCGGCGCCCTGCTGACGGCGCTCCTCGCCTACCCCATGCTGTTCTACGCGCACAAGTATGCGGTGCCGTGGACCGGCATGAACGATTTCCGCAGCTACCACGCCATGGTGCTGAACCCGCTGGATTTCGACGCTGTGCGCGCACCCTTCGCGATGCGGCAGATCCCGACGCTGATCGCGCGGGCAATCCTTGAGCTGGGGCTGATCTACCCCAACGACATCTGGTTCGAGCAGCACGCCACGCAGGGCGGCGCCACCTATTCCAAGGACGTGTTCTTCGCGCTGATGTTCGGCAGCTTCCTGGGCATGGTCGGCACCGGCGGGCTTCTGTACATGGCCGCGGCGCGCCTCGACGGGGAGCGGGCGCGGCTGCTGTCGCCTTACGGGCTGCTGGCCGTCGGGCTGCTGCTGCTGGCCGGGACGACGCTGTTCTACACGCTGGCGCCGCTGACGGAGGGGTGGAGCTGGTTTCTGCTGCTGGAGATCGTCGTCCTCTCCCGCCGCGACGACCGCTGGCGCTGGGTAGCCTTGCCGCTGCTGATGCTGGCGATCTTCGAGCGCGAGCTGCTGCCGCTGGTGATCGCCATTATCGCCACGGCGGAGCTGCTGGCCGGCTGGACCGAGGTCGGTGCCGACCGCCGCCGCTACCTGCTGGCGCTGCTCGGCACCTCGCTGCTGTCGCTGTTCACCTACTGGCTGCTGCGCGGGGTGGTGCTGCCGCTGTGGGAGGTCGACCAGCGGCAGATCAGCCCGATCTTCTGGGCCCGCTACCTGCTGCTGAACTGGCGGCGCCTGATCGAATTCGAGTTCGTCCAGGGGGTGTTCTTCAAGCTGAACGTCTTCCTTCTGTGGGCGGCGGCGGCCGCAGCGGCCCTGCGCCAGGGTCTGCCGCGTCAGGACACGGCGTTCCTGGCCGCACTCGCCCTGTCCGCAACCACCATCCTGCTGATCGCGGTGGGGTCGGCGGGCGACCGCGGGTCGGACCGGCTGGTCGCCATCCTGACGCCGCTGTTCGTGCTGTCGCTGGTGGAGCTTCTGCACCGGCTCAACGGGGCGGATCCCCGCGGAGACTGACCGTCAGCGCCGCCGAGTGGTCGTTCGCAGGCTTTCCGGGGCGAAGGCGTCGGCGGTCATCGGCTTGCCGAACACCGGCGGCGGCCCGTCGTTGTCCAGCCCGTTGATCACGTAGCGGTTGCCGGACAGGTCGTAGGTGATCTCCATGGTCGGGGCGAAGACCGGCACCTGGCTGTAGGTCATGCCGTGCGCCTCGGCGTAGCGGGCCAGCGTGCCGTCGGGCGCGTAATGCTCGGCCATCACGATCTGCCAGGAATCCTCGTCCAGATAATAGGTGCGTTCGGGGAAGGGGTGGCTGAAGCCGGGCTTCAGCTTCGCGTCCACCACCCACAGCCGGTGCAGCTCGTAGCGCAGGAAGGCCGGGTTGGGGTGGGCGGCCCACAGGAAATCCTCGGGCGTCAGGTTTCCCGCCTCCAGCCGGTTGGCGTTGTAGGGGGCGTACATCGACCGCCGTCCGACCAGCGTGACGTCGAACCGGTCGAGCATGCCGCTGAACATGTCCAGCATGTCGGCGGTGCGGACGCCGTCGGTCGTCGGATCGGGGGTGTCGTAGGCGAAGTCGGGCGCGCGCAGCACCTTGGTATCGCCGGGCGGGCGGAACCAGGCGGCGCGCGGGCGGCGGATCGGGTCGAGCGCGTCCTGCAGGATCAGCACCCCGCCCGCCACCTGCTGCGGCTCCAGCCCGCTGCGCTTGAGGTAGAGGGCGGCTGGCGCGTCCGCGGCCAGGGAATAGGCGGGGAACCACTCCATCCGGTAGCGGCTGAGCGCCAGATTGCCGTAGCTGTCCGGCACCACCACCCCGTCCAGCGCCGTCACCGTGCCGCCGCGCCAGCGCAGCAGATGGTTCCACATCGCCTCGGCACCCGATTTCGGCTGCGGGAAGGGGATGCCGACGCGGGCGTCGCGCACCACCAGCCCGTTCTCCACCAACCGGGCGGTCTTCGCGTTCTCCGCCGTGGCGTCGTAGATCCGCTGGGGGGCGGCGGCGGTGCGGCGGGTGACGTAGACCGGCACCTCGAAGCTGGGATGGCGCTTCAGCAGCTCCTGCAGCCCGACCGACAGCCGCACGCGGTAACGCTGGAGATCCGCCGGCCCCACCGTGAACCAGCGGGGATCCTCGAAGAAGGGGTCGGGGTGGCGCTGTCCATCGACGTAGCCCTTGACCGGCGCCGTCAGCCCGCCGGTCCATTCGGGGATGAAGCGGTTCTGGTCCCCGGCCCGGATGGCGCCGAAGGGGGTGAGCTCGGGCGGCGGCTCCTGCGCCGTGACGGGCCCTGTCAGCAAACCAAGCGCGACCAGCGTGCCGGCAAGGCGGAGGGCGAGGAAGGATGCGACCATGACAAGGGACCGGTGCGGGGAAAGCTCCCCGCATCATCGCGGTTCCGGACGCCCGATCAACCCCTCACTCCGCCAGCCGCCGCCCCGTCTCCCCGTCGAACAGGTGGATGGCGTCGGCCGGGGCCGACACCTCCAGCGTGTCGCCGGTGGTGCAGGAGGGCAGGCCCGGCTGGCGCACCAGCAGCGTGTCGCCCTCCGCCAGACGTCCGTGCACCACCGTGTCGGCGCCGAGCGCCTCCACCAGCTCCACCCGCAGACGAAGGCGGGGGCCGGCGCCGTCCGAGGCCGGGCCCAGATGCTCCGGTCGGATGCCGAGCTTGACCGGGTGCCCGGCCCCACCGGGAAGGGCGCGCGGCAGGTCGAGCCGGTGCCCGCCGTGCAGTTCCACCGCGGTGCCCGAGGACGACAGCGCGCCGTCCAGGATGTTCATGGGCGGCGAGCCGATGAAGCCGGCCACGAACAGGCTGGCAGGGCGCTGGTAGACCTCCAGCGGCGTGCCCACCTGCTCCGCCACCCCGCCGTTCATCACCAAGATGCGGTGGGCCAGCGTCATCGCCTCCACCTGGTCGTGGGTGACGTAGAGGCTGGTGATGCCGAGCCGGTCCTGGAGCCGCTTGATCTCCACCCGCATCTGGGTGCGCAGCTTGGCGTCCAGGTTGGACAGCGGCTCGTCGAACAGGAAGACCGCCGGCTCGCGCACGATGGCGCGGCCCATGGCGACGCGCTGCCGCTGCCCGCCGGAAAGCTGGGAGGGACGCCGTTCCAGGTAGGAACCGAGTTCCAGGATGGCCGCGGCCTTGTCCACCCGCGCCTTGATCTCGGCCTTGGGCAGACCCTGGATTTTCAGCCCGTAGGCCATGTTGTCGTACACGCTCATGTGCGGGTAGAGCGCGTAGTTCTGGAACACCATGGCGATGTTGCGATCCTTCGGCTCCAGCCGGTTGACCACCCGGCCGGCGATGGCGATCTCGCCCTCGGTGATCTCCTCCAACCCCGCCACCATGCGCAGCAGCGTGGACTTGCCGCAGCCGGACGGACCCAGCAGCACCAGGAACTCCCCGTCCGCCACGCTGAGATCGACGCCCTTGATGGCCTCGACCGCGCCGTAATGCTTGCGGACCTGCCGCAGTTCAACCGTTGCCATGGGTCACTTCTCGCTGTCCACGAGGCCTTTGACGAACCAGCGCTGCATCAGCACCACCACCAGCACCGGCGGCACCAGCGCCAGGATGGTGGTGACCATCACCATGTGCCATTCCGTCTCGGCGTCGGCGAAGGAGATCATCTTGCGCAGCGCGATGATGATCGTGTTCATGTCGTTGCTGTTGGTGACCAGCAGCGGCCACAGATACTGCGTCCATCCATAGATGAAGAGGATGACGAAGAGGGCCGCGATGTTGGTCTTCGACAAGGGCAGCAGGATGTCCTTGAAGAAACGCCAGGGGCCGGCGCCGTCGATGCGCGCGGCCTCCACCAGCTCGTCGGGGATGGTCAGGAAGAACTGGCGGAAGAGGAAGGTGGCGGTGGCCGACGCCATCAGCGGCACCGTCAGCCCGGCGTAGGTGTCGATCAGCCCCAGATCCACCATGACCTTGTAGGTCGGCATGATGCGCACCTCGACCGGCAGCATCAGCGTGATGAAGATCATCCAGAAGAACACCATCCGCAGCGGGAAGCGGAAGAAGACGATGGCGTAGGCCGACAGCATCGAGATGACGATCTTCCCCACCGCCACCGCCAGCGCCACCACCGTGGTGTTGGCCAGCAGCAGCGAGACATCGACCCCACCGATCCGCCCCAGCCCGCCGAACAGCGCCTGCCCGTAATTTTCCAGGAAATGCGGTCCCGGCCACAGCGGCATGGGCGGGGCCAGGATCTCCGCGATGGTCCGGGTGGACGCCACGAAGGTGTAGTAGATGGGGAAGGCCACGATGACGATGCCGGCGATCAGCGTGAAATGCGCCAGCAGGGTTCCGACCGGACGGCGCTCGATCATGCGTAATGCACCTTCTTCTCGACGTAGCGGAACTGCACCGCCGTCAGCCCGATGACGATCGCCATCAGGATCACCGACTGGGCGGAGGAGGATCCCAGGTCGAGGTTGACGTAGCCGTCGTTGAAGACCTTGTAGACCAGCGTCTCCGTCGCCTTGGCCGGGCCGCCGCCGGTGACGGCGTGGATGATGCCGAAGGTGTCGAAGAAGGCGTAGACGGTGTTGACCACCAGCAGATAGAAGCTGACCGGCGACAGCAGCGGGAAGATGATGGACCAGAAGCGGCGCCACGGCCCGGCCCCGTCGATGGCCGCCGCCTCGATCAGCGAGCGTGGGATGGCCTGGAGCCCGGCCAGGAAGAAGATGAAGTTGTAGCTGACCTGCTTCCACGCTGCGGCCACCACCACCAGCAGCATCGCCTGGTCGCCGTCCAGCAGCGGATCCCACGCCACGCCGGCGCGGCGCAGCAGGAAGGCCAGCGTGCCCATCGCCGGGCTGAACAGGAACAGCCAGAGCATGCCGGCCACCGCCGGAGCCACCGCGTAGGGCCAGATCAGCAGCGTGCGGTAGACGCCGCGCCCCTTGACCACCCGGTCGGTCATCACCGCCAGCAGCAGCGCCGCGGCGAGCGCGGCGACCGCCACCGACAGGCTGAACACCACCGTGACCCGCAGCGAGTGCAGGTAGTTGGGGTCGGTCAGCACGGCCCGGAAATTCTCCAGCCCCACGAAGGCGCTGGACAGGCCGAAGGGATCCTCGCGGTAGAGCGACTGCTTCACCGCCTGGAAGGCGGGCCAGAAGAAGAAGACCGACGTGATCGCGATCTGCGGCGCCAGCAGCAGATACGGAAGGACCCGGTTGGGGAAGGTGACGCGGCGTTGCATGGCGGACGCCCCTCCGCCGGGCGGGCCGGCGGAGGGGACTGTTCCTTACTGCTGCACCGCCTTGGCGGCCGTCTCGATGGCGGCGTTGGCGCGTTCCACCGCGCGGTTCAGCGCGGTCTTGGCGTCCTGCTTGCCGGCCAGCAGCGCCTCGATCTCCTCGTTCTCGATGTCGCGCACCGCCGGCATGTTGACCAGACGGATGCCGCGCGAGTTGTCGGTGGGCTGCTTGGCGATCATCTGCAGGATCGGCTGCTCGCGGCCGGGGTTCTTCTCGTAGAAACCGTCCTTCTTGGACTGCTCGTAGGCGGCGAAGGTGACCGGCAGATAACCCGACACCTGATGCAGCCGCGCCTGCACCGGGGTCTGCGACAGGAAGGTGAAGAACTTGGCCACACCCTTGTAATCGGCCGCCGGCTTGCCGGCGAACACCCACAGGGAGGCCCCGCCCGGCACCGTGTTTTGCGGCGCGCCGGCCGCCTCCGGGTAATAGGGCAGCGGGCCGGTGGTGAACTCCATGCCCGACTTGATCATGTCGCCGATGCCGCCCGACGATTCGGTGAGGATGGCGCATTCGCCGGACAGGAACTTGTTCTTCGCCTCCACAGTGCGGCCGCCATACTGGAAAACGCCTTCCTTCTGCAGGGTGGCGATGCGGTCCCAATGGTCGACGAAGATCGGCTCGTTGATCTTCAGCTTGGGCGTCAGGCTGTTCAGCCCGTTGGCGTCGGTGGCGTAGGCCACATTGTTCCAGGCCGCGAAGTTCTCCAGCCCGATCCAGGTCGGCCAGGTCGTGGTGACGCCGCAGGCCCAGCCCGACGCCTTGATCTTGCGGGCGGCGTCGAACACCTCGTGCCAGGTCTTCGGCAGCTTGGCGGGGTCGAGCCCGGCCTGACGCAGCGCCTTCACGTTGTAGTAGGCGATCGGCGAGGAGCTGTTGAAGGGGAAGGACAGCAGTTCGCCCTTGCTGGTCGAGTAGTAGCCGACGATGCCCGGCAGGTAGTTCTTGATCTCGAAGGTCTCGCCACCGTCCTTCATCACCTCGGCCACCGGCTTGATGGCGGCGCGCGCACCCATCATCACGCCGGTGCCGACGTCGAACACCTGGATGATGTGCGGGGCCTGGCGGGCGCGGAAGGCGGCGATGCCGGCGTTCAGCGTCTCCGGATAGGTGCCCTTGAAGACGGGGACGACCTTGTAGTCGGACTGGCTCTCGTTGAATTCCTTGGCGAGCCGCTCGACCGTCTCGTTGTTGGCGCCGGTCATGGCGTGCCACCACTGCAGCTCGGTGGCGGCCTGGGCGGAAAGGGTGGTGACGGCGAACGTCAGCGCCGACGCCGTCAGCGCGGCCTTGAAGCGGATCATGGGTGCCTCCCTGTGTGGGGTCTCTCGGGGCGCACGCCGACCGCCATCCGGCCCTCACGCAACGCCGCCCTGCCCCGGCTGCATAGGGGTACAGCATTGCCACGACGTGACGGTTTTGTGAAGCTTTGTTGACGCAGGAAATGGTTGCGGCGGCGGCGTACGCGGTCGCGTCACGCGGCTCCCGCCGCTGCGGCTTCCATCGCAGGCGGCAACGCCGCCAAGCTGCGGGCGATGATGGCGCGCAGGACCGCCGGGTCGAAGGGCTTGTGGACCAGCCGGAATTCGGCGGCGTTGACCAGACGCAGGCGCTCCGGATCGGTGTCGCCGGTGACGATCACACCGGGGATGCGCAGGCCCAGCCGGCTCCACAGCGTGCGGATCACGTCCACCCCCGTCTCCGGCCCGGAAAGGCGGAGGTCGGACACGATGATGTCCGGCAGACGGGTTGCCGCCTCGCGACACGCCTCGGCAAGGCCGCGGGTGGGGAGCGCACGGTACCCCCAGTCGCGCAGCAGCATGACGATGCCTTCGAGCTGCATGGGATCGTCCTCGACCACCAGCACGGTGCCCTGCGCCGGCGGCTCCTCCTCCGCCGGCTGGTGCTGCGGTGCCGGCCCGCGCGCCACGCCAGCCAGCGGCAGCTCCACGGCGAAGACCGAGCCGTGCCCCGGCCGCGACCGCACCGACAGGGTGGCGCCGAGCAGGGCGGCCAGCCGCTGCGCGATGGCCAGCCCAAGCCCCAGGCCGTGCCGCCGGTCGCGGGCGGGGTTGCCGAGCTGGTGGAAGTCGTTCCAGATCGCGTCGCGTTCCGACTCGGGAATGCCGCAGCCGGTGTCCCACACCTCCAGCCGCAGGCTGCCGCCGCGGTGCCGGCCGCCGATCAGCACGCCACCCTTCTCCGTGAAGCGCAGGGCGTTGGCGATCAGCGGGCGCAGCAGGCGCTCCAACAGGGCCGCGTCGCTCACCACGTCGCAGCCGGTGGGGTGGACGCTGAAGCGCAGCCCCGCCTTGTCCGCCTCCGGCTGGAACTCGTCGATCAGCCGGCCGAGCACATCGTCCACCGGCACCGGGCCAAGCTCGGCGGTGATCAGCCCGGCGTCCAGCTTGGTGACGTCGAGCAGGGCGCGCAGCAGGACCTCCGCCGCCTCGATGGACTCGCCAAGTCGGGCCGCCATGTCGAGCGCGCCGGAATCGGTCAGCTTGGCCGACAGCAGGTGATGAAAGAGGTGCATCGCCTGGAAGGGTTGGCGCAGGTCGTGGCTGGCGGCGGCCAGGAACTTGCCCTTCGCGGCGCGCTCGCGGGCGGCCTCCGCACGCGCCTCCTCCGCCTCGCGGCGGGCGGCGTCGAGCGCCTCGGCACCGACGCGGGCGCCGACCGTCACCGCCCAGACACGCCCGTCGGGATCGAGCACCGGGGCGAAGCGCAGGGTGCGGCCGGGCAGCAGGCCGGACACGGAAGCCGGGTGTCCGGTGGACGCGCAGCGGCGGACATGGCCCTGGAAACGCTCCGCCAGCACCGGCGCCATGCCGCAACCATCCAGGGCGCACCCCTCCAGCTCGTCGCCGATCACACCGACCGCCTCGGCGAACATCCGGCTCGCGACCAGAATGCGGCCACCGGTGTCCAGCAACGTCAGCGGTTCACCCCCGGCCGAAAGGAGTACGCCAAGCATATGCTCGCGTGACGCCATAGTCCCTTCCGGATATCGCTCTTGAATAGGGTTCGACACAACGATTCCTGCCAGGGCTCGACTTGACGATCACTACCGCTGGACGGCGGTCTCCTACCAAAGTGACACAAAAGCCCCGGGATGCAACAAATTCGGATTGGTTATGTCGTTTGGCGGACGGCTCATCCTCCGGTTCCGACAGGCACTGGCCGACCCGCGGAGCAGCGGTCTATAGTGCGGCCATGACATCCCGCCGCGCCGCACGCAGTCCCCGCGCCCTGTTGATCGCCGGCCTGCCCGCCCCCCTGGAGTTGAGGGAGAGCACACGCACGCGCCGGCTGACCCTTCGGGTCGATGCCGGGCGCGGGCTGATCCAGGTGGTGGTGCCGCCCGGCCTGCCGGAGGCGGAGGTGCGGCGCTTCGTCACCCGCCACGACGGCTGGGTGCGCGACCGGCTGGCGGCGCTGCCGCCGCAGCTTCCCTTCGCCGACGGCGCGGTGGTGCCGGTGCTGGGGGTGGACCATGTGATCCGGCACAGCACCGGCCACAGCGGCGGCACCCGGCGCGAGGATGGTGCGATCCTGGTCGGCGGCCAGCCCGAACATCTGCGCCGGCGCGTGCTCGACCACCTCGTCGCCGAGGCGCGGCGGGAGCTGGCGGCCCGCGCGCGGGAGAAGGCGGCGCTGATCGGCGCCCGCGTGGCCGCGGTGACGGTGCGCGACACCCGCAGCCGCTGGGGAAGCTGCTCGGCGACCGGGCGCCTCTCCTTCTCGTGGCGGCTGATCATGACGCCGGAGCCGGTGCTCGACTATGTGGTCGCGCACGAGGTGGCGCATCTGAAGGAACTCAACCACTCCCCGCGTTTCTGGGCCGTCTGCGCCGGCCTCACCCCCGACGTGAAGGGGCCCCGCTCCTGGCTGAAGACCAATGGGGCGCGGCTGCTGCGCTACGGGTAGACCGTCCTCCCCCGCCCGTTCCGGAACGGCGTCGATCCGAGCCATGCCCCGCCCAGACTCCGCCCTCGTCCGCGTGCTGCTGACCGCGCTCGTCGCCTTCGGGCCGCTGTCCACCGACCTCTATCTGCCGGCCCTGCCGACGCTGGTGACGGTGTTCGGCACCGACGTGCCGTCGGTCCAGCTCACGCTCAGCGCCTTCCTGGTCGGCTTCGCCGTGGCGCAACTCTTCTATGGTCCGGTGTCGGACCGCTTCGGCCGGCGCCCGGCGCTGATCGGCGGGGTGTCGCTCTACATCCTGGCCAGCCTGCTCTGCGCGCTCGCCGCCTCCATCGAGGCGCTGGTCGCCGCGCGGCTGTTCCAGGCGCTGGGCGCCTGTTGCGGGCCGGTGGTGGCGCGCGCGGTGGTGCGCGACGTGTTCGGCCGCGACCGGGCGGCGGGGGTGCTGGCCTACATGGCGATGGCCATGGCGCTGGCCCCGGCGGTGGGGCCGGTGCTGGGCGGGCTGCTGACGGAGGGGTTCGGCTGGCGCGCCACCTTCCTGCTGCTGACCGGATTCGGCGTGCTGGTGCTGGCCAGCGTCCTGCTGCTGCTGGAGGAGACCAACACCCACCGCGACCCCGACGCGCTGCGCCCGGAGCGGCTGCTCGGCAACTATCTGCTGCTGCTGCGCGACCGCGGCTATCTCGGCTTCATGTTCACGGTGGCCTTCGCCTACAGCGGCATCTTCGCCTTCATCTCCGGCTCCTCCTTCGTGCTGATCGGCCGGCTGCACCTGTCGCCGGTCGCCTACGGGCTGAGCTTCGGGTTGGTGGTGATCGGCTACATGGCCGGCAGCTTTCTGGCCGGGCGCTACACCGCGCGGCTGGGCATCGAGCGGATGATCCGGCTGGGGACGGGCTGTTCGCTGGCGGGCGGTGCGATCGGGGCCGGGCTGGCGGCGGCCGGGATGGAGACCCTGCCTGCCATCCTCGTCCCGATGTTCCTGTTCATCCTCGGCACCGGGCTGACGCTGCCCAACGCCATGGCCGGCGCCGTCGGCCCCTACCCCACCATGGCCGGCCTCGCCTCGGCGTTGCTGGGCTTCGTGCAGATGGGGGTGGCGGCGCTGGTCGGCATCCTGGTCGGCCATCTGTCGGATGGCGCCTCGCTGCCGATGATGGGCTCGGTGGCCGCGGTGGCTTTGCTGGCGTGGCTGAGCGCCCGCGGGATGGTCAGGGCGCGTCCTCCTCGTCCGGATCCTCCGGCCCCGTCCGCTTCCGCTCGCCCTTGAACAGCCAGCGTTCCAGCGGCGACAGCACCAGCATCACCATCAGGCTGAGCCCGAGCGCGATGAAGGCGATGACGTGGTAGCCGGCGCCGCAGGCGATGCCGAGCGCGCCGGCCATCCACACCATGGCGGCCGTGGTGGCCCCGCGCACCGTGCCGCCGGACTGGATCATCACCCCGGCGGCGATGAAGCCGATGGCCTGCGCCAGCCCCTGGATGACGCGGGTGGGATCGACGTCGCCCGGCTGGCCGCGGGCCGTGGATTCGGCCAGCATCTCCAGCGCCACCAGGGTCGTGGCGGCGGCGCTGAGCGCCACCAGCGTGTTGGTGCGCAGCCCCGCCGGCTTGCCCCGCGCCTCGCGGTCCAGCCCCAGCAGGGCGCCGCAGACCAGCGCCAGAACCAGCCGCGTGACGACCGTTTCCGGCCCCAGATCGTCGAGCGATCCACCCATGCCACCCCCATCCCGGCATCGCGTCCAGGTGCCGGAACGGCACCCGGAATTTTTCACAGGTGGGTGCGATTTTCCTCTTTAAACCCCGCCCCATTCGATCTATGTACTGCGCCACTCGCAAGCGCACGTGCCGCTGGCCCGCCCTCGCTTTCCCTAAGCGACTGTGGTTATGCAACGACGTAACGCGTGATTTCCCGACCGTCCCTTAAGCAAGGCGGCGATTTGGAGGTTACGATGGTTCATGTTGTTGTCGGTGGGCCTTTGAAGCCCACCAGGCTCCGAAATCATCCCGTCTGCACGTACCTGGTAACACAGGCCCCGGAAAAGACGACGTCCAGTATGAGCGGCCTGAACGCCTGACCATCTGACGGTCAAGTTTGCGTGTTCGGCCGCTTAGACTCCGACTCTGCCCAAAATCCGTCGTCGCCACCCAGCATCTTGCGTCCGGGAGACTGAGATGACCGAGAAGATTGCGCGCTTTTTCGAAGAGCAGCGCCCGCAGACCCCGTGCCTCGTCGTCGATCTCGACGTGGTCGAGCGCAATTACAACGATCTCAGCGAAGCCCTGCCGGACGCGCGGATCTACTACGCCGTGAAGGCCAACCCGGCCCCGGAGATCCTGTCGCTGCTGAACCGCCTCGGCTCCGCCTTCGACACCGCGAGCGTGCCGGAGATCGAGATGGTGCTGGCCGCCGGCTGCACGCCCGACCGCATCTCCTACGGCAACACCATCAAGAAGGAAGCGGACATCCGCCGCGCCTTCGAGCTGGGCGTGCGCCTGTTCGCCTTCGACAGCGAGGCGGAGCTGGAGAAGATCGAGCGCGCCGCGCCCGGCGCCCGCGTCTTCTGCCGCATCCTGACCAGCGGCGAGGGGGCGGAGTGGCCCCTGTCGCGCAAGTTCGGCTGCGACCTGCCGATGGCGCGCGAACTGCTGCTGAAGGCCCGCGACATGAACGTCGAGCCGTGGGGCGTGTCCTTCCACGTCGGGTCGCAGCAGAAGGACCTGACGCAGTGGGACATCGCCATCGCGCAGGTCGCCATGCTCTTCCGTGACCTGGAGGCGCACGGCGTCGATCTCGGCATGATCAATCTGGGCGGCGGCTTCCCCACCCGCTACCGCTCCGACGTGCCGGCGTCCGCCGCTTATGGCGAGGCGATCTTCCACTCGCTGCGGCAGCATTTCGGCAACCACCTGCCCGAGGCGATCGTCGAGCCCGGCCGCGGCATGGTCGGCAACGCCGGCGTCATCGAGAGCGAGGTCGTTCTCATCTCGCGCAAGTCGGCGAACGAGCGCAAGCGCTGGGTCTATCTCGACATCGGCAAGTTCGGCGGTCTGGCCGAGACCATGGACGAGGCCATCCAGTACCCGATCGAGACCCCCGTCGACCACGACGAGGAGACCGAGCCGGTGGTGCTGGCCGGCCCGACCTGCGACAGCGCCGACGTGCTGTACGAGAAGACCGAGTACCATCTGCCCCTGTCGCTGAAGGTCGGCGACCGCGTGCGCATCCGCGCCACCGGCGCCTACACCACCACCTACAGCGCCGTCTGCTTCAACGGCTTCTCGCCGCTGCAGTCCTACTGCATCTGACCTGATCGACCCTCTCCCGCCCCCGGCGGGAGAGGGAGGGACCCGCGAAGCGGGAGGGTGAGGGCAAGGGTCTTCCCGAGAATCCCAGCCCTCACCCTTCCCACGCCATGGGCGTGGGCCCCTTCCCTCTCCCACCGGAGGCGGGCGAGGGTGTGAAACAGAAAAAGGGCCGCCCCCTTTCGGGAGCGGCCCTTTTGCATTCGCAGCCGGGTCGGGCGCTTTACGCGCGCCAGAAGGGCTTCGACACTTCCTGTTCGACGTCGGACTGGGACAGACCGATGTCGTGCAGCACGCGCTCGTCCAGACGGGCCAGTTCGCGGCGGGTCACGGCGCGCTGATGCCAGGTGGTGAACATGTCGAAGAAGCCGTCGAGACGCCGCGAAACGCCGACGCCGAACAGGCCGTGGCCAGCAGGGGCCGTACGCAGAGCCGTCGCCATGATGATGATTCCTTGAGTTTGTCTTGTTCGTATCTTTCCGCGGAAGGCCGCCGGCCCCTGGGGGCGCCGCCATCCGCTGACAGAAAGATAATTACGCTCCCCTACCCCATTTGACCACCCACGGCTTTGTATGGCCGCCCTGTGCCCAATCGATGACTGGCCCTGGAATAATCACAGGCATGTTGCCCAAAAACAACGCAAGACGATGGGTCGATCAATCAGCAAATCATCAGCTTATCTGACGATCCTAGTCTTGATGATCACTTCGTCTTGCCTTCCTCCCACTCAGGACAGCACCGGCGCCATGCGCGCAAGCGCGGTCTTCAGGCTCTCCAGCCGGCTGGCGAAGCACAGGCGCAGCGCCCCGTCGCCGCCGGCCCCGAAGGCGGTGCCGGGGGCGAGGCCAACGCCCGCCTCGTCGATGATGCGGCGGGCGAGCGCCATGCTGTCCGGCTCCCCCTCCACCTGGAAGAAGGCGTAGAAGGCGCCGGCCGGTGGCTGCACCCGCACCCGCGGCAGGCTGCCCAGGATCGCCATGACCTGATCGCGGGCGGCGCGGCAGCGCTCCACCAGCTCGGCCACGAAGGGCTCGCCCTGCTCGATGGCGGTGAGGCCGGCGAGCTGCACGAACTCCGCCACGCCGGAGTTGGAGAACTGGATCAGGTTCTCCAGCACCGGCCCCAGCCGCGCCGGCGTCACCATCCAGCCGAGCCGCCAGCCGGTCATCGACCAGTTCTTGGAGAAGCTGTTGATGACGATCAGCCGGTCGTCCGGCTCCGACACCTCCAGGAAGGACGGGGCGGCCGGGCGGTCGTAGACGAGACGGGCGTAGACCTCGTCCGACACCACCCACAGGCCGCGGGACCGGGCGAACTCCATGAGGCGGGCCATGTCCGCCTTCTCCATCACCCATCCCGTCGGGTTGCCGGGGGAGTTGACGAAGATCGCCTTGGTGCGTGGGCCGCAGGCGGCGAACAGCGCCTCCAGATCGAGCGTCCAGCCCTGGTTGCCCAGCGTCATCGGCACCTGGACCGCGGTGCCGCCGGCCACCCCGACCGCCGCGCTGATGTTCGGCCAGACGGGGGAAACGACGGCCATCTCGTCGCCGGGGCCGACCAGCATCTGCGCCGCGACCATGATCGCCTGCATGCCCGATCCTGTGACGGTGATGCGCTCCACCGGCACGGACACGCCGTGCACCCGGCCGAGATAGCCGGACAGCGCGGCGCGCAGCTCCGGCAGGCCGCGCTGGACCGTGTAGAAGACGCGCCCGTCGCGCAGGCCCTTCACCCCGGCCTCGACGATCGGGGCGGGGGTGGGCACGTCGCCCTCCCCGAACCACAGCGGGATGAGGTCGCTGCGGCCGAGACTGCGGCCGTAATTGGCGATCTCCACGATCGGGCTGGCCGGAAGGGTGGCGATGCCGGGGCGGATGTCGAACTCGGGAAGCATGACGGGTTTTCCGGTGTGGGGAACGGCTGGCAGTCTACGCGCCACTCTAAGCGAAGGCACGGTGCGCAAAAAAGGCCGCCCTCCCCCGCCCTTGCGGCTGGACACCCCGGCGGCGGCGGCATAGCTGTTGGCGCACCGAACGGCTGCGGGGGTCCGCCGATGATCGACACCATCGCCTTCGACGGCGACGACACGCTCTGGCACAACGAGTCGCTGTTCTCCATGACGCAGGACCGCTTCCGCGCGGTGCTCGCCCACGCCGCCGACCCGGCCGACATCGACCGCCGCCTGCTGGAGACGGAGCGCGCCAACCTCGGCGTCTACGGGTACGGCATCAAGGGCTTTGTGCTGTCGATGATCGAGACGGCCGTGGAGCTGACCGAGGGGCGCATCGCCGGCCGCGACATCCAGCACCTGATCGATTTTGGCAAGGCGATGCTGGAACACCCGGTGGATCTGCTGGACGGGGTGGAGGAGGCGCTGGCCGCCTTCGCCGGCCGCCGGCTGTTGCTGATCACCAAGGGCGACCTGTTCGACCAGGAGAGCAAGATCGCCCGCTCCGGGCTGGCCGAACGCTTCACCGCGGTGGAGATCGTCAGCGAGAAGGACCGGGCGACCTACGCCCGCATCCTGGCCCGTCATGGGGTGGAGCCCGGCCGCTTCCTGATGGTCGGCAACTCCGTGCGGTCCGACATCCTGCCGGTGCTGGAGGCGGGCGGGCGCGCCGTGCACGTCCCCTACCACATCACCTGGGCGCACGAGCAGGCCGAGCCGCCTGCCGACGGCTACCGCCGCATCGCGTCCTTGCACGAGCTTCCCGCCCTCGTCCGGTCACTGGAGGACTCATGAACCTCGTTCCCCTGCCCGACGTCCAACCGGAGGAGGGCGGCCCCGCCCCCGACCGACTGCTGTCCGGCGACCCGCGCTTCACCACCTGGAATGCCTACGAATCGGCGGACGGCAAACGCTTCGCCGGCACCTGGCGCTGCACCCCCGGCGCTTGGCGCATCGTCTACGACGAGTGGGAGTATTGCGAGGTGCTGGAAGGGGTCGGCGTCATCACCCACAGCGACGGCCGGCGCTGGACCCTGAAGGCCGGCGACCGCTTCGTGCTGGAGCCGGGCTTCACCGGCTCCTGGGAGGTCGTGAAGACGATGGTCAAGCGCTACGTCGTCGTGCTGTAGGCCGCCATCCGGCCGCGCTGGTTCAGCGGGCGGTGGTCTCGATGAAGATCACCGATTCGGCGAAGCGGCCGGGGTTGGCGTCCATCCAGGCGGCGATCCGGGCGACGAGCGCCTTCGCCTGGCTGCGGCTGAGGGCGGTGTAAGGACCGTTCCGGGGCACCAGCTCGTCGAGGAAGGGGGGCTTGCTCGTAAAGGCGATGGCCTTGATGAGGTCGGTGCCGAAGGGTGCGGTCACGTAGAAGCTCTCCTCCCCGGTCGGCAGGCGGAGCCGGCCGTTCGCCCCGACGCGGGCGGCGCGCGTGGTCTGGTTCGGCAGCAGAACGTTGACCGACCCGTCGGAGGAGGCCGCGATCAGCAGGAGGTGGGCGTCCTGCCCGGACTCCACCGTGTAGGAGAGCTGCTCCCCGTCGCTGAAGCGCACCCGGCCGTCGCCGGTCGACAAGGCCAGACGGAAGCCGCCGGCCG
The DNA here is from genome assembly GCF_013423485.1 of Azospirillum oleiclasticum. GTDB lineage: Bacteria > Pseudomonadota > Alphaproteobacteria > Azospirillales > Azospirillaceae > Azospirillum > Azospirillum oleiclasticum. Next base: position 111,213 of record NZ_JABFFR010000023.1, on the reverse strand, counting down.
CGCGCCCGAGCAGCAGCAGGTCGCTGTTCTCCGCGATCACCCGCAGCGACTTCACAAGGTCGCCGACCGCCGCCGGCGCCTCGCGGCCGGGTCGGGGAGCGCCGGAGCCGGCCGCGGGTGCCGCCACCGCCACCGCACGGCGGGAGAAGGCCCGCTGCCGCGACGCCTCCGCCAGGGCGGCATTCTGCAGGGTCAACCGCAGGGTGTCGTCGCTTCCACCGACGAACAGCACGTCCGCCTCGTCCGGCGAGGCCACGAAGCCGACCAGCGCCTTGGGGATGTCCTTTTCGATGCGCTGGCGGATGGCCGCGGTGTCGGCGATGTCGCGGAACCCGACCATCAGGGCGCGGCGCACGGGGGCGCCGCCGGGTGCCGCCGGCACCGCCGCAACGGCCGGGGTCGGGGCGGGAGTGGCTGCCGGACGCGGGGCCGCGACCGGGGACGCCGAAGCCGGGGCGGGTGCCACCGCACCCGCCCCCGCCGGCCGGGCCAGCCAATGGCTCGTGGTGCCGAGTGAGGCGTAGACGAAGGGCTTCTGCCGCCCGCCCGTCGCCGCCTGGACGCTGTCGCGCACGCGGTCGAACAGGACGCGCAACTCCAGCTCGGGGTTCTCGATGTGCTCCAGCAGCGCCGCCGTGTAGGGGCTGTGCCGACCGGTCCCGTCGGCCGCCACCGCGTTCGCCTCGGTGGCGAAGGCGACCAGCATGTCGTTGCCGCGGGTGACCCGCGCCATCCCGCGCGTCGGCACGCCGCGCAGCCCGAGTAGCCGCGCCACCTCCGCGGCGAAGGGGTTGTCGCGGCAGGCGTCGAGGATGGCGACGCGCAGGGCCCGCGCGCCGCCCGTGCGTTCCAGCACCTGGTCCAACGACAGGGCGGTCCCTTCCACATCCTGCAGCCGGGTCAGCGCGAAATCCGTCGGCAGCAGGTAATTGCGACCGCCGATCTGCAAGCCGTGGCCGGCGTAGAAGGTCAGCACCGTCGCCGGTCCCTCCGTCCGGATGGCGTCCTCGGCCTGCTGCATCAGGCGGCCCATCCCGGCGTGGTCGAGGTCGTAGCCGTCCACCACGCGGTAGCCCAGGCGCCGCAGCGCCGCGGCCACCGCCTCCGCGTCGCGGCGCGCGTTGGGCAGGGGGGCGCCGTTGCGGTAGGCGCCGTTGCCGATGACGATGGCCAGCCGGTCCGCTGCGGCCTCCGCCACCGCCGGCCACACCACCAGAATCGTCAGGACCAGAAGCCGCAGCAGCCCCGTCATCGCGTATCCCCGGTTCATGCGGCTCTACTGGATCAGGTAATAGGGCGCCCAGATGTAGGGCGTCGTCGGGTATTCGGCGCGCAGGCGATCCTGGCTGCGGGAGAAGGCGACTCGCACGTCGTTCGACTGCGCCAGCGCCTCGTAGAAATACTGGACGAACTTCCCGGCGGTCAGCGAATCGACCTTCCACAGGGTGAGGACGATGTTGCGGTTGCCGCCCACCATCAGCGGCCGCAGGATGCCCATCAGCTCCGACCGGTTGCGGCTGTCGCCGGCGGTCAGCCCGGTTTCGCAGGCGGCGAGGAACACCAGCTCGTTGCCCTGAGCGGCGGCGAAATCCAGCATCTCGCGGGCGTAGAGGGCCGCGGAATCGTCGCGCGACTCGTCCATCCGGCTGCCGGCAAGCAGCAGCTTGGACGAGGACGGATCGCCCGGATCGTACAGGCCGTGCATCGACAGATGCAGGATGGAATGGCCGGACACCGCGGCGAAGGCCCGCTTCGACGCCTCCCCGCGCTTCAGCAGCGTCGAGTCCGGGAAGGAACGGGCGATGTGGGCGATCTCCTGCTCGGAATCGGGCAGGTCGCCGGTGGGGTTGAACAGGCCGGCCAGACGGGTGTTGGACAGGCGCGACTGCGGTGCGAAGCTCATCAGGTTGAGCGCGCGCGGCGAATCGGGCCCGAGTGCCAGGGCGAAGGGATAGGCCGACAGCCATTTGTCCGGCGACACCACCACACCGGGCTTCACCGTGAAGGGCAGCAGCAGCCGTGCGGCGGCGCCGGTCTGCGGCCGGCGGGGGGCGGCGGCGGGAGCCGCGGCGGGGGTTGCCGCGGGGGCGGGGGTCGGAGAGGCGGATGATCCCGAGGCCACGGCGACGGCGCGGTTGGCCGTCACCCAGGAGCCGTATTCCGCCTCCAGACCGGCGATCTCGTCGGCGACGGCGGTGCGCAGCGCCCGCATCGGCGCGCCGGTCAGGCGCTGGACCTGGATCGCCCCGCCGTCGAGATAGGTCACGTACAGGCTTTCCTCGACGAAGACGTCGTTGGCGACGGCCGGACGGGCGGGGGCTGCCGTCGCCGATGTCGACGCTGATGGGGCGGACGGGGCGGCGACCGCCACCGCGCGCAGCTCCATCAACGAGCTCGCCGAATCCCGGCGCGACGCGATGGCGATCTCCGAATTGGCGGGGGCCGAGCGGTAATCGCCGGCGATGTAATAGTCGAGGAAGGCCGGCGTCGAGCGCAGACGGGCCAGGAACGCCTGCTTGTCGGGAAGGCGGGTGACCGGGTCGAGCGGCACCGCGCCGGCGCCGATGCCGGCCAGGCGCGGGCTGAGCGAACGGTAGCGGGCGCGCTCTTCCAGGATCATCCGGGACTTGTTCAGCGAGATGTAATACAGCATGTCCTGATGCCGCCGCGCGCGGTAGCAGGCATCGATCAGCTTCTCGATGTACCGGTTGACCAGCCGGTTGTACATCCAGCGCGACGAGTAATCCGTCATGTTGTTGTACGGAATGTACACGATCGCCAGGGCCATTTCGGCGAATTCGATCGTCCCGGTCTTGTCGAACAGCGATTCGTAATAGCGCGACAGCGAAATGAAGTCGATTTCCTGAAAGAAAAAGTCGGACGGGCGCATCCCCTCCTTCTTGGCGAGGGTTGCCCCGGTCAGGCTGGCCGGCGGCGTTCCGAGGTTGATCAGTTCCCATTCCGCGCGGATCAGCCGGCTGATCAGTTGACGGCGGTCGGGCGTGCCGGGGTGGGTGCGGGTCAGGTCGGCCCCGACGTCCGCCAGGAACTGTTCCAGCTTGGCGCGGGTGTAGCTCTGCGACGATCCGGGCGGCGTGCCCATCAGCAGGTTGCGGTTGCGCTCCAGCCGGCGCTGCGACAGCGCCATGATCTGGCTGGAGGTGACGTTGACGTAGCGGTCGCGGTAGGCGGTGTCCGCCAGGATGCGGTTGTTCGCCGAGCCCGCCGAGAAGCCCGGACGGTCGCCGTCGGACAGCGTGCCGATGGCCTGGATGCGGGTGTCGGTATCGACGGCGCGTTCGATGTCGAGCAGGTGGTAGCTGTAGAGGTCGGCGAGCTCGTTCAGCAGATGCTGTCGTTCCGACGCCGAACCGGCCTTGCCGAGTGCCGCCAGCATCAGGCGTTCCGCGTCGGAATGCTCCTGCCGGTCATAGGCGCCCTGGGTCGCGTTGATCCGCTCGATTCGCGCGGCGAGCTGGTCGTCGCGCGCGCCGATCACCGTTTCGGATGCCCGGCAACCACCAAGAATGGTGACCACGAGAGCGGAGATGATCAGAATTCGCCCTTGACTGCCACGGCGCACGGCGGGCGCCAGCGGCGTGCGACACTGTGGGAACGAGCCGTCCAATTCCGCCTCTTTCGTTGCAACCCTACCAACCGCCGCGTAGACATAGTTCGGCAATTGCGCGAAGAGCAAGCCCAAAGGAAGCGGAAGAATGCGCTCGGCATCTTATAGTTGTTATGCCCTTCTGTGGATCGTTGTGGCCGGTCTGCTCTCCGGCTGTGTTCCGACCGGCAACGCGATCATGGCCGGCATGGCCGGTGGCGCCCCGCCGAGCGTGAAGACCGCGGCCTACACCAAGGCTTCGGCGGACGGCAGCCGGGTGGGACGGCTGATGTACAACTCGGCCTACCAGGACGTGGCCCTCAACTTCATCAAGAGCGGCAAGGGATTGCTTGAGCCGGTCTACGAATTGCGGCTGCAATCCAACAGTTCCTTCGATCTGGTGCCGGACTGGGACGCCACGACGGACCTGCACAAGACCCTGTCGGCGACCATGTCGCTGCTTCCGATGAGCGCGACGCGGACCTATGCCTCGCTCCAGCTCGCGCAGATCAAGCGCCAGCAGGCCGAGTGGCTGACGGACCTGCAACGCACCATCAGGGAGGAGATCTCCGGCCGGGTCCGCGTCACCGGCGGCGATGTCCTGGCGCTGTTCAGTGGCGACTCCAAACAGCAGCGGCGCGCGCTCGGCGGCGGATTCGCCGGCCAGCTCCTGGAAATGGCCGATCCGGTCGACAAGTCGCCCTACGCCGCCCCCTTCTACTCCGCCGTGCTGAAGACGTTCGAGACGGATCAGGTGTCCTTTGTGGTCTCCCCGTCCTTCGAGCTGGTCTTCATGCAGCAGAGCCTGAACCTGCGGCTGGCCGGGATCGCGGCGACCGCCGAGGTGCTGGGCGATAAGCTGAGCGCGCTGCAGCGCTACGCCCGCGCCGGCGGCGGGCGGAACGACACGAACATCCTCCTCGCCCTGTCCTCCCCCCCGATCTCCGACATGCAGCGCGCCTACATCGTCAGCATGGCGCGCGCCTTGTCGGGCCTGTCGATGCGGCTGAACTGGTACGCCAACATCGCCGGCGAGCGCACCGCGCTGGCCTTCATGAGCGTCGAGAACTTCCGCGGGGTCGAGCAGTCGGGTGGCCGGCTCAACGCCTCGCTCGACGCCGGCCGGGCCGAGACGATCGTCGCCACCCTGTCCACCGGCTACACGCCGGGCGGCGGGGGCAACCCCTTCATCGCCAACCTGCAGCCGGTACCGCCGGAACAGCGGCACCTCTACGACATCACCCAGCTGACGACCATCATGGTGATGAAGCCGGGCGCATCCATGTTCGGCCCGATCGACTGGAGCCGGTCGCTGGGCAACGTCTTCGACGTCGTCAACGCCATGTGCGGCGTGCTGCTGACCTGCGTGGAGGGAGGGCCGGCGGAGCGGCAGGACTATGTCCAGCTCGTGGCGGTCGGATCGAAGCCCAAGGCCATCGAGGCGCTGCGGCTGGCGGGCAACAAGGCCCCGTTCTGGCAGCCCTTCTTCCAGTGCGACCAGACCGCCGCGGCGGTGAGCGGCTTCCTGGCCGACTACACGGCGGAATCCCAGCACGCGGTGGAAACCGCGTCCTGCCACTTCGACATCGCCCGGCAGGCCTACGCGTCCACCACGGCCGCCCGACGGCAATCCACGCGCGACCTCACCCGCACGGCCGCCGCCGCCTTCGCCGACGCGCGGAAGGAATTGAAGCTGACCACCGGCCTGAAGACCCGCCCGCTGGATTGAGGGCCACTTCCACCCCCACACCGACCCCTTCTCCACAGCGGCGACGCGTCGACCGGAGCCTGGCCAAAGGAGGGCCGGGCGGCGCAGCGGCGGAGAAGGGGCGGGTCTGGGGGCGGAGGACGGACCGGGCGGCCGACCGCCACCGACTCAGAGCAGGTGGGTGGCCTTGCGGCCGATCTCGATGACGACGATGCCGAGGATCAGGATGGAGCCGAGCAGCGCCACGCGGGCGATGTCGCGTTCCCAGACCCGGTGGCGCTGACGGGAGGCGAGTTCACGGGCGGCGATGCGCTGGCGGGCCTTGATGCGGCGCTGGGCGAGTTTTCCCTCGATCCATTCCGTCGTTCCCATGCCGGCCACCCTCGGAAGTGCGTCGCTTTTGCTAGACCTTTGTATAAAATTTTACCCGAATGCGCAATACCTTTCGGGACGGGTCGGGCTGTGGCGGGGCGTCGCATGGGGATGTGGAACGGACGGGTCCGGACCCGTCGGTCCCGCGACGGCATGGACGACGGTCACCGTCACTCCGGAAGCGGGCGCGTGCACGGCGTTACCCGGCACCCGCCAGCGGCAGCTCCACCGTGAAGGTGGATCCCTGCCCCGGCGCGCTCCGGACCAGGATTCGGCCGCCGTGGGCATCGACGATGGTGCGGCAGATGAACAGGCCGAGGCCGACCGACATCTCGCCGGCGGTGCCGGACTGGGCGTGGCGGGCGAAGGGCTGGAAGATGCGGGCGGTCTCCGCCTTCGACATGCCGCGCCCCTCGTCGGCGACGATGACGCGGGCGTGGCTGTCGGTGCGGTCCACCGTGACGTCCACGCGGGTGCCGCGTTCGGAATACTTCACGGCGTTGGACAGCAGGTTGTTCATCAGCTGCTCCAGCTTGGACGGATCCGCCTGGATGCGGGGCAGCCCGTCCGCCACCCGGACCTCCAGCCGGATGTCCTTGCCGCGCGCGATGATGCCGTTGATGCCGGCGTTGCGCCGGACCAGCCCCCCCAGATCGACGGAACGGCGCGCCACATGCAGCTTGCCCGCCTGGGCCGCCGCCATGGACAGCGCGTCGTCGATCAGGTGGCTCATGAACAGACTGGATTCCCGGATGCGGTCCAGGCTGCCCATGTCGCGCGGTTCGATCCGGCCGTTCAGCCGGGTGCCGAGATGCTCGGCGAAGCCGGTGATGACCTGGAGCGGCGTGCGCAGGTCGTGCGCCAGCATGCCCATCAGGCGGTTGCGCTGCTCGTTCAGCAGCTTCAGCTCGGCGTTGGCCTTGGCGAGATCGCGCTGGGCGTTGGCGAGCTCGCTGTTGACGCGGGTCATCTCCTCGAACAGCGCCGCGTCGCGGGCCGCGGCGGGGGCCAGCCAGCGGTCGAGCGGGCGCAAGCCCTCGGCCAGCTCCGCATCGACGGACGCCAGATCCTGCCGGATGGCGGTGGCCGCCCCCGGCTGGCGCGCTGCGACCAGCACCAGCCGGCCGACGGGCATCGCCGCCCCGGACAGATAGACCGTCGACTCACGACCGCCGCCGTCGCGCGGCAGTTCGAAGGGTCGGTCCACCAGGACGCCCTCGCGTCCCAGGGCGGCCAGCGCATCCAGCGCGCGCGCCACGTCGCCGGGGCCGAACAGGGTCGGGAACAGCACGCCGTCCGACAGCGCGAAGGCACCAACGCCGCCGCCGAGCGAGCGCCAGCGGCGTACCACGCCGTCCGCGTCGCAGAGAACCACCAGCGCGTTCATGCCGCCGCGATCCCCCCGCCGGCGTCCTGAAACTCCGCACCCCCCAGCCGGGCGGCCAGCGTCACCGCATCCTCGGCACCGGCGGCGGAACCATCCGCCCCGACGCTGCGCCACAGGTCGGGATCGATGTTGAAGGGATAGCCGCCGACGATCACGTGCACGCGGCGGTCGCCCAGCCCCTCGCGCACCTGCCGGATCAGCTCGGCCACCGCGCCCACATGGGCGGTGATGGTGGCCGAGACGGCGAGCACGGCGGCGTTGCGCTCCCGGACCGCGCGGACCACGGCGGCGGCCGGGGCGTTGGCGCCCAGATAATAGGTGTCCCAGCCCGCCATCTCGAAGAAATCGGCCACCATGCGGATGCCGATCTCGTGCATCTCGCCGCTGACGCAGGTGGCGACCAGCGCCAGACCGTGCCGCTCCGCCGCGAAGATGCGGGGATAGAGCATGGACATGGTGGCCTGCGTCGCGGCGGTGACGAAATGCTCGTGCGCCACCGAAATCCGCCCGAGCTGCCACAGCCGCCCGACCTCGCGCAGGGTCGGCTGGAACACGTGGAGATAGGCGTCGCGCACCGGCAGGCCCGCCTCCACCGCCTCCAGCACCAGGGTGGTGGCGGTGCGCCGGTCGCCGGCCAGCAGCGCGTCGAGGTAGCGTTGCGCCAGCCAGCCATGGGGGGCTGCGGGGTCGAGGTGGGCGACCGGCTCGTCCGGGACATGCGGCAGCCCGTCGAGGGCGGCGGCGATGCAGCGCGCCGCCACGTCCGCCACCGGCCCGCCCACGCGCTCCGCGACGACCTCGCGCAGGATCTCCAGGCTGTCGCGCAGATCGCTCGCCGGAATCTTCAGCCCGGCGAAGAGCACCTTGACCCAGGCGGCGTACTCGCTGAACAAACGCGGGCTGTCGGCGGCGACCGCCTCGGCCAGATAGAGGATGTGGTAACGCAGATCCTCCGCGCATTTCGCGGCCCCGGCGTCGCCGTAGCGGTCCCGCAGGGCGGGCCTGCGGGCGAACTGCGCCGAAACCACGGCCTGCGCCAGCTCGTCACGGCGCCCGGTGATCTCGGCGGCGGCTGTTCGTGTCAATCCATACCCTCCAGCAGCGGCCAGCCGGCCTGTCCCAGGGGAACAGCCGGGACCCCCGTCCGGTGCCACAGGCGCTGCATCCGGCGCGGATCGCCGGATTCAGCGTCCCCGCTGGACAACCAGGGACAGACGCTTCGACAGATCGGTCTTGGTGACCGGCTTCACAAGGTATCCGGTGATGCCGTAGGTGATGGCCCGTTTGACCGTCTCGGCCTCGCGGTGGACCGTCGTCACGATCACCGGAATGGCGGCCAGCTCGTTGCCGGTCGCGGTGCGCAGGGCGTGCAGCAGTTCCAGCCCGCCCATGCGCGGCATGTCGAGATCGCACAGGATCACGTCCACTTCCGGCCCGCGCTTGCGCAGGAACTCCAGGGCCGCCATGCCGTCGGAAGCGTCCCAGGCGGTGCGGGTTCCCAACTCCCTCAAAAGGGCCACGATGGTCCGTCGTGTGAACATGTCGTCGTCCACGACCAGCACGCCGAGGTCGCGGATCTTGCGGATGTTGTCCTCTGTGCCCATGCCGGCTCCCTTGCAGCCGCGGCTGGCCGGACGACCGGCGGCCAACCGCGGCGTGTACGATATCAACCAACATGGTGGCGCGGAAGACGCGGATTGCCCGGCGCGCGTGCGGCGCGGCACACGGGACCGGCCGGTGGTGAGGGATGACCATGGCAATCGCCATACGCTCCCTTTATTGTGGCCCCATCAATGTTCCGGTGATTGACGATCGGTGTCGATGACGCGCGCCATGCAGCCCCTTCCGTCCACCGACACGACGCGGCAGCGGCCGGACGCCGCCGTGCTCGCCCAGGCTCTGGAAGCGTCCACGGCGGGGCTCGCGATCGGCGATCCGACCCGGCCGGGCTGCCCGTTCGTCTTCTGCAACAGGGCCTTCCTGGACATCTGCGGCTACCGCGAGTCCGATCTGGTCGGGCAAGGCTTCGCGGCGCTGGAGGGGCCGGACACCGACACCGGCAGCGCCGCCCTGGTCCGCCGCGCGGTCGGGCTGGGCGAGCCGCTGTCGGTGGAGATCCTGCATTACCGCCAGGACGGCAGCGCCTTCTGGAACGCCCTGTCGATCCGCCCGATGCCGGGGCCGGACGGGCGGGCGGCCTGGTTCGTCGCCAGCTCCGCCGACGTGACCGGCCGCCGCCGGTCGGAACAGAGGCTGCTGGACGCGCAGGAGCAGACCACCAAGCTCGCCGCCGAGACCTTCGCGCTCGCCGAGGATCTGGACCGGGCGCGGGAGGAGGCGGAGGCCGCCCGCATCGCCGCGGAGAACGCCAGCCGCGCCAAGTCGCGCTTCCTGGCGATGATGAGCCACGAGCTGCGCACGCCGATGACCGCGGTGATCGGCATGGGCGACCTGCTCGGCGGCACGTCGCTGACCCCGCAGCAGCAGGGGCTGGTGAAGACGCTGCGCTCGTCGGCGGACACGCTGCTGGCGATCCTCAACGACATCCTCGACTTCTCCAAGATCGAGGCCGGGCAGCTGGAGATCGAGGAGATCGACTTCTCCCTGCACCGGCTGGTGGAGGACGTGGTGCAGCTCTTCCTGGTGCGCGCCGCGGCCAAGGGGGTGGCGCTCAGCGCCTCGCTGGCCGAGGACACGCCGCGCCACATCCGCGGCGACCCGACCCGGCTGCGCCAGGTTCTGTTCAATCTCGTCGGCAACGCCATCAAGTTCACCGACCGCGGCCGCATCGAGATCGCCGGCTGGTGCGCGGACCTGGGTGACGGCGACTGCGTGATCCGCTTCGAGGTGTCGGACACCGGGATCGGCATGACGGAGCAGCAGCAGGCCCGCCTGTTCGAGGCCTTCGTCCAGGCGGAGGCGTCGACCGCCCGGCGCTACGGCGGCACCGGGCTGGGGCTCGCCATCTGCAAGCGGCTGGTGGAGGCGATGGGCGGCGACATCGGCGTGGCCAGCACGCCGGGCCGTGGCTCCACCTTCCGGTTCTCCATCCGCACCCGGCCGGCGCTGGCCCCGCCGGACGCCGCCACGCTGAACCGCCCGCCGCCGGAGGCGTTGGCGCTCCCCGCCGCCCCGCCCGCGTCGCTGCGCCTCCTCCTGGCGGAGGACAACGACGTGAACCGCATGCTGATCACCACCATGCTGACGCGGATGGGGCACCGGGTGGACGCCGTGGGGGACGGCCGGGCGGTCGTGGCGACTCTGGCCGCCTCCCCCGAGTACGACGCGCTGGTGCTCGATATGGAGATGCCGGTGATGGACGGCCGCTCGGCGGCCCGGGCGATCCGGCGCATGGTCGGGCCGGTGGCCCGCATCCCCATCGTCGGCCTGTCCGCCGACGCACTGCCCGAGCACCGCGACGGGCACATGGCGGCGGGGCTGGACGCCTATCTCACCAAGCCCGTCGATTGGGACCATCTGGGCTCCGTGCTGCTCGGTCTTGTCGCCCGCCGCGTGTCGCAGCAGACGGAGCCGGCAGTGCCGCCGTTGCCGGCCGATCCGGCGGAGCTGCCGGATCCCGGCCGCTTCGCCAGCCAGCCGCTGGTCGACCGGGTGAAGCTGGCCGAGCTGCGGCTGGCGCTGGGCTCCGAAAGCCTGGACGGCATGCTGAGCCTGTTCCCGGAAACGGCGTTGCGCGAGCGGGCGGCCATCGCCGCCGCCGTCCACGCCGGCCGCGTGCGCGACGTGCGGCAGGCCGCGCACACGCTGGCCGGGCTGTCGGCCAATTTCGGCTGCCTGCGGCTTGCCGAGGTGGCGCGCGCCGTCAACGAGGCGCATGCCGACACCGCGGCGCTGGGCGCCCTGCTTCCCCTGCTGGACGCGGTGCTGGCCGAAACGAACCGCCTGGTCACCATCTCGGAAACCACCCGCATCGGGGCCTGAGGGGGGGCAAGCGCCGCTCGCGACCCAGGGCGTTCGACCATATAGTTGACAAAAGCAATCTATTGATTGATTTTGGCTTCCATCGAAACCGCGAGCCGCAGGACCCGTCCCATGCGCGACACCGAGCGAGACGAGAGCATCGCCGCCGTACGGAGCTTCAACCGCTTCTACACGCGCCGCATCGGGGTGCTGCGTGACGGGCTTCTGAACAGCGACTTCTCGCTGACCGAGGCGCGGGTGCTGTACGAGCTGGCACACGCCGAGGGAGTGACGGCCGCCGGAATCGCGCGCGAACTGGGGCTCGACCCCGGCTATCTCAGCCGCATCCTGCGCACCTTCGAGCGCGGCGGCATGGTGTCCCGCATGCCGTCGCCGTCGGACGCGCGGCAATCCATCCTGGCGCTGACGACGGAGGGGCGGAAAGCCTACGCCGCGCTCGACGCGCGGTCGCAGGCCGACGTCGCGGCGATGGTCGATGCCCTGCCCCCCGACGGCCGCCGCCGGCTGACCGCGGCCATGCGGACGGTCGAGGCGGTGCTGGAGGGGCGCGGCGACGGCCCCCGGCCGATCCTGCTGCGCCCGAACCGGCCGGGCGACATCGGCTGGATCATCCACCGGCACGCCGTGCTCTACACCGGGGAGTATGGCTGGAACGCCGGATTCGAGACGCTGGTGGCGGAGATCGCGGCGCAGTTCCTCGCCAAATTCGATCCGGCCCGCGAAATGTGCCTGATCGCCGAACTGGGGGACGTCCTGGCGGGGTCGGTGATGGTGGTGCGCGACAGCGACGAGGTGGCGCGGCTGCGGCTGCTGCTGGTCGAGCCCGAGGCGCGCGGGCATGGCATCGGCCGGCGCCTGGTGGAGGAGTGCGTCCGCTTCGCCCGCGGCGCCGGTTACCGCAAGCTGACCTTGTGGACCAACAACGTGCTGACCGCCGCCCGCCGCATCTACGAAACCGCCGGCTTCCGGCTGGTGTCGGAAGAACCGCACGACCGCTTCGGCCCGCCCATGGTCGGCCAGACCTGGGATCTCGATCTGCGACCGTAGGTCCTATGCCTATTGACGTGGATCATGGCGGGAACAATGCTGCATCGCAAAATATCATCACTGGGGGAGGCGCCGGACGATCGCGAGGGAATTGCGGGAGAGCGGGTATGTGGGTCCATATGGTCTGTGCGTCCGGCACCGCCGGAACCGTTGCCGGTGCGGACCGGCGTCTGCTGCACCACGGTCTGGGCGTTGATCCCGCGACCGAACATCCGGTGACCGTGCGCCACGCGCTGGAGGCCGCCGGTCTCGATCCCTTCAAATCGGCGCGGCGCCTGATGACCCTGCCGCCGCCGGTGGCCCGCGACGACCTTGCCGCGGTGCTGCGCGGCTTTTCCATCGGCGACCACCGCTGCCCCGATCCGGAAGGCCATGCCCACGCCGCGCTGACGGATGCGGGTACCGACATCGTGCCGCATCCCTTCGGCGATCCCCGCTTCGGGCTGACCGGGGCGGCGCTGCTGGCGCTGGTGCTGATGGCGCTGTAAGGCGCCTCACGCGGCGCGCAGGTCGGTCACGAAGCGGCCGACCGTCTCGCGCAGGTGGGCGGCGCGGCGTTCCATCTCGTCGGACGCGGACATGACGTCGCCCGCCGCCTGCCTTGCCTCCTCCGCGATGGATCGGATGCCCGTCACCGTCTGGGCGACGGCCTCGGTGTCGGTCGCGGCCTCCCCGGCGCTGCGGCCGATGTCGCGGGTGCTGTCGGCCTGCCGCTCGACGGCGGCGGCAACGGACGCGGCGATCACGCTGACCTGCTGGATCACGTCGGCCACCTCCAGGATCGAGCCGGCGGTCTCCGACGCGGCACCGCGGATGGCCTCCACCTGCCCGACGATGTCCTCGGTGGCCTTGGCGGTCTGGCCGGCGAGGTTCTTCACCTCCGTCGCCACCACCGCGAAGCCCTTCCCGGCTTCGCCGGCGCGCGCCGCCTCGATGGTGGCGTTCAGGGCCAGCAGATTGGTCTGACCCGCGATGTCGGTGATGAGCTGCACCACGTCGCCGATCCGCGCGCTGGCGGCCTGCAACCCTTCCACCAACGCGCGCGAGCGGATGGCGCGCTCACGCGCGTCCTCGGCGACGCTACGGGAGCGGGCGGTCTGGCGGGCGATCTCCTCCACCGCCGTCGCCATTCCGGCACTGGCCCCGGCCACGGCCGCGACGTTGGCGGAGACGCCGTTGGCGCTGCCGGCGGCCCGGCCGCTCTGGTCGACCGTCCGCTGGGCCATCGCCTCCAGCGCGCGCGCCGTCGACCGGAACCGCTCCGACGCCGTCCCGAAACCCTCCAGCACCTGGCGGACGGAGCCGTCGAATTCCAGAAGGGAACGCTCCAGCCGCTCGGTGCGGGCGTGCCGGCGCTCGTTCTCCTCCGCCTGGGTGGCGTGCAGGCGCTGACGCTCCAGCGCGTTGTCCTTGAACACCGTGACGGCATCGGCCATGGCGCCGACCTCGTTGCGGACGCCGGCGAAGGGAACGGTGACGGCGAGATCGTCGGCGGCCAGCCGGCGCATCGCCACCGACAGGGCGTCCAGCGGCCGCACGATGCTGCGCGCGATCGCCGCGGCGATCGCCAGCACGCCGACGGCGATCAGCGCCCCCAGCGCCGCGAGCTTGAGCACGGTGTCCCGCACGTCGCCGCTGACATCGTCCACATGCACACCGGCCCCGACCACCCAGCCCCAGGGTGCGAAGCGCACGATGTAGGAGGATTTGGCGCGCGGCGCCTCGTCGGCCGGGTTCTTCCAGTAGTAGCGGTAGAATCCCTGACCGTCGCGCTCGGCGATCGCGATCATGTCCTTGAAGATCGCGGCTCCGGCCGCGTCGCGCACCCCGTCCAGCTTGCGGCCGACCAGGGCCGGCTGCATCGGATGCATCAGCATGGTGGCGTCGAGCCCGTTGATCCAGAAATAGTTGTCGCCGTCGAAGCGCAGCCGGCCGACCTCCTCCATCGCCGCGCGCTTGGCCTGCTCCACCCCGATGCGCCCGGACTCCGCCAGCGCGTGCTGGGTGCGCACCAGGCTCATGGCCGTCTCCACCAGCGTCCGCACGCGGTCCCGCCGCTCGCGCTCGATGGTGGCGGCCGTGTCGGCCGCGGCGAACAGGATGACCGCCACCGTCCCCAGAACCGCGAGCCCGACGAGGATGGCGAGTTTGCGCCCGATGCTCAGGGTGTTCAGGATCGTCAAGGCGGCGTTCTCCCCATGATGGATCGGCCGCATTCTTTCGCGCGGCGGACCAATTCGGTTTGCCGCACCCTAATATCTGTTCGTCGGACTTTCACCCATTCATACGCGAACAGTTGGCCATGGCGACCAAACGCCGCGCCAACGGCCGACCGCCGCCACTCCGCGGCGTCGATCCGGCCGACCGCGGCGATGCGCTGGGGGATCGGCGCGTTGATGGTCTGGCGCTGCTCGTCCAGCCGGGCGTTCACGACCCGGAACTCGGTCTTCATCGCGGCCTCAAGCCGCCCGATCTCCGCCCGCAATTCGGCGCGCAGTTCGGCGGCGGTCGACTCGATCTTCGCGTTGAGGGTACGCCCGAGCGTCTCGATGGCGGTGAGGATCTGGTCGGAGCGGTCCATGGCAGCCTCGGGCAGCGCCGATGCGAACAGCCTGCCATCGTCTCGCGCATCGCGCGAGCGGCGTCCGGCGGACGGGGCATGGCCAGCTTGCGCGCGTTGTCGGGGGGGCCGGGGTTTGGTACACGGATGGCATGACCCGACGCCGCGCCGCCTCCAAACGCATCGCCCATCCCGACCAGTTCGACCTGCTGGACTATCCGGAGGCGACGGCGGTGCTGCTGACCTATTCCGGCCGCACGGTGGACCTGGAGTCCCCCGACTTCACCCATTTCGACATCGACGACATCGCGCGTCCGCTGGCCTACCAGTGCCGCTTCGTCGGCAACACCCAGGCTTATTACAGTGTGGCCCAGCATTGCGTGCTGGCCAGCCGGCTGGCTCCGGAGGGGTACGAGTACGACGCGCTGATGCACGACAGCGAGGAAGCCTTCACCGGCGACTGGCCGACGCCCTGGAAGGTGCGGATCGGCCGCGACGCGATCCGGCAGGCGATCGAGCCGCTGAAATCGGCGCTCGCCAAGCGTTTCGGCTTCCGTCATCCGGAACCGAAGGCGGTGAAGCTGTCCGACCAGCGCGCGCTGGCGACCGAGCTCAGGGACCTCTGCGCCCCGCACCGCGTCAACTGGCGGGACCTGCCCGCCCCGGCAACGGAGCCGATCGTGCCGCTGGGACCGGAGGAGGCGATGACCGCCTTCCTCCGCCGGTATCGGGAGTTGAAGCCCGGCTGACGCTCAGGCCTGGCCGCCCTGGTGATCGCCGGCACCGCGGCCGGTCGCCGGGGGCTGCACCGCGAGGTCGGGCACGCCGCTGTCCACAGCGTCCGCGCACCGCTCGGCCAGTTCGCGGATGGCACCGCGCACCTGCGGGTCGCGGATGTTCTGAAAATAGCGCGCGAGCATCAGCGCCTCGCGCGACCGCAAGGTGGTCTCGTTCTCGTCCGCCTGCGGCGCGCCGCTGGCGGCGTCACGGGCACGTTCGTCCAATCCGTCGAAGAAGACCGACACCGGGACACGGAAGAATTGTGCCAGCTTGAACAGCCGGCTGGCCGAAACGCGGTTGAAACCGCGCTCGTATTTCTGCAGTTGCTGGAAGGTCAGCCCCAGAGCCGCCGCTACATCGCTCTGGCTCAACCCGGCAAGCATTCGCAGTTCGCGCAGGCGCTGCCCGACGAACACATCGACCTCGTTGAGGCCTTCCTTCTTTTCACGGCCGCGCTTTTTCACAGCGTTCTCCCGTTCCGCCCGAAATGCGTAGCCTCCTCCGCCGAATGCCAGGACTTTCTCGCGTCCAGGCGGCAAAGGGCCGAAGGCCCGCAATGGCTGTCATCCGAAAGATTTCATCGATCATGCTCAACGCGAGCATGCACCGGACCGTACGTATGCGTTGACTTGCGATATGTCAACCAGCACTCTCGCCAATACGCCGAATGGTACAGAAGACTCCAAACCCTCTACCCCCTGCGTACATCCGTGCGAAGCGGCCGGTCGCGTCGACAACCCCCGCAAGACGTCACCGTGCCGCGCGCATTACGTGAGTATGCGAGGAAAACTTCGTGGCACGCAGGCAACAGAGCGCAAGCGATGACGCGCAGGTAGGCAGAATTTGCCGGGTACTGGGCAAAATCTGCCCATGAATTAAGAGTCTGTTCATCAAACCGTCCCTAGCATCCGAGCGTGAGACTCCAATGGGTTGACCGTCGGTCCGCCGCTGCGTGGCGGTCGCGGGCCGATCCCTTCCAACAGGCAGCCGGACGCCCGGGGACACGCGCGTGAACAACCTGATCCAGACCCTGCGCAATCTCGGGCCGGTGCGGCTCGCCGCCATCGGCGGCGTGGCGCTGCTGCTCATCGGATTCTTCATCTACCTGACGGCCCGCCTGTCCACCCCCGACATGGAGCTGCTCTACGCCGAGCTCCAGACCTCCGACGCCGCCGCCATCACCAAGCAGCTCGACGCCGCGAAGATTCCTTATACGGTCGACAAGACCGGAACCCGCATCATGGTTCCGTCAGACCAGGTGGGCCCGGTGCGCATGCGCATGGCGGCGGCCGGCCTGCCCAGCGGCGGCTCGGTCGGCTACGAGCTGTTCGACAAGCCGGAGGGCTTCGGCACCACCAGCTTCATCCAGAACATCAACCACCTGCGCGCCATGGAAGGGGAGATGGCGCGCACCGTGGCGACGCTGGCCGGGGTGCAGACGGCGCGCGTCCACCTCGTCCTGCCCAAGCGCGAGCTGTTCGCCCGCCAGCAGAACCCGGCCACCGCCAGCGTCTTCCTGAAGCTGAAGCCGGGGGCCCAGCTCAGCCGCGAGAACATCATGGCGATCCAGCACCTGATCGCCGCCTCCGTCCCCAACCTCGAACCGTCGCAGATCTCCATCATCGACGACCGCGGCAAGCTGCTGGCCCGCGGCATGGGCGGCAACAGCGACGAGCTGCTGATGGCGACGGCGGAGGAGAAGAAGCTGGCCTATGAAGGCCGGCTGGCGCGGGTGGTGGAGGATCTGCTGGGCCGCACCATCGGTTACGGCAAGGTGCGGGCCGAAGTGTCGGCCGACCTCGACTTCGACCGCATCACCACCCAGTCCGAGATCTTCGATCCCGAAAGCCAGGTCGTCCGCTCCACCCAGACGGTGAACGAGGCGAACGAGAGCCAGGACCGCGACCCCGCCCAGCCGGTCACCGTGGACCAGAACCTGCCCACCGCCCAGGCCGGCGGCAACAGCAGCGCCGCACTCGCCTCCAACAAGCAGAACCGCAACGAGGAGACGATCAACTACGAGATCAGCCGCACCACCCGGAACCACGTGCGCGAGACGGGGCAGGTGCGCCGCCTGTCGGTCGCGGTGCTGGTGGACGGCGTCTACACCCCGCAGGCCGGCGGCGCCCGCCCCACCTACCAGCCGCGCTCCGACCAGGAGATGGAAAGCCTGAAGTCGCTGGTGCGCACCGCCGTCGGGCTGGACGCCGTGCGTGGCGACACGATCGAAGTGGTGAACATGCGCTTCTGGTCGCCCGAGGACGACCAGCCGCCGCCCGAGGAGATGTTCCTCGGCATGACCAAGGACGACATCTTCCGCATAGCCGAGATGGTGGTGCTGGGGATCGTCGCCGTCCTCATCATCCTGCTCGTCATCCGCCCGCTGATCAGCCGCGCCTTCGAGCGGGCGGAGGCGCAGGACGACGACGAGATGGACAAGCTGCTGACCGACCAGTCCGGCATGCCCGCGGCGCTGGCCGCCCCCACCGGCGCCCTCGCCCAGGATCTGGCGCTGGAAGCCGCCCAGGCCGACGAGGAGCTGGAGCAGATGATCGACATCAACCGCGTCGAGGGGCGCGTGCGCGCCTCCTCGCTGCGCAAGGTGGGCGAGATCGTCGAGAAGCACCCGGAGGAAGCCGTGTCGATCCTGCGCAACTGGCTCTATCAGGAGAGCTGACGCCCCATGAGTTCGGTCCGCAAGTTCCTCTTCGACGACAGCTTCGACATCGACCCGGCGCCGCGCGGGCGCCGCCTGCCGGAGCCCGAGCCGGAGCCGGTGGCGGCCGAGCCGCCGCCGCCCCCGCCGCCGACCTTCAGCGAGGCCGAGCTGGCCGCCGCCCGCCAGCAGGGCTACGCCGAGGGCGAGAAGGCCGGCAAGGCCGCCGGCTATGGCCAGGGGTTCGGTGAAGGCAACACCGCCGGCCGCAAGGCCGGGCACGAGCAGGCCAAGGCGGAGCTGGAGAAGCAGCTCGAAACACGCCTCGCCGCCTCGCTCGACCGCATCGGCGCCGGCGTCGACCAGCTCCTGACCGGCCGCGCCCAGGCCGCCGCCGAGCGGCGCGACCTGCCGGTGCATCTGGCGCTCGCCATCGTCCGCAAGCTGCTGCCGGAATACAGCCGGCGCTACGGGCTGGGCGAGATCGAGGGCATGGTCCGCCAGTGCCTGACCGAGCTGATGGACGAGCCGCGCCTTCTGGTGCGCGTCGCCCCGGACATGGTGGACCCCGTGCGTGAACAGCTGGAACCCCTGGCCGGCAGCCGCGGTTTCGGGGCCAAGCTGATGGTTCTGGAGGAACCGTCGCTCGGCCGCGGCGACTGCCGGGTGGAATGGGCCGAGGGCGGGGCCGAGCGCAACACCGCCCAGCTGATCGCGGAGATCGAGGCCTGCGCCGCCCGGCTGCTGGAGGCCCCGCCGCAATGACGCCGACCGTTTTTTCCCGCATGCCCCAGCCGGGGCCGGAGACCTGACGCACGATGGCCAAGGACGATTTCACCCTCGACGACCTCGACGGCGGCCGTACCGATCTCGCGGAATACGAGTCCGGAATGGGGCCGGCGAAGGATCTGGAGGCGGTCTACGACATCCCGGTCCAGATTTCCGCGGTGCTCGGCAAGTCCACCATGCAGGTGAGCCAGCTCCTCAAGCTCGGCCGTGGCGCGGTGGTGGAGCTGGACCGCAAGGTCGGCGAGGCGATCGACATCTACGTCAACAACCGCTTGGTGGCCCGCGGCGAGGTCGTGGTGGTGGAGGACCGGCTGGGCGTGACCATGACGGAAATCATCAAGTCGGACCGCGGCTGATGACGTCGTTGCGCGACACCGCCTCCGGCCGTGCGCCCGCCGCCCCGCCCCGCGCGCTGCGCCCGCGCGGCGGGCTGGACGTGGCGACGCTGGTCGGGCTGGCGGCCGCGGTCGGGGTGATCGTGGTGGCGATGACGGCGGGCGGCTCGCTGCGCGCCTTCCTCGACCCGCCATCGCTCATCGTCGTCCTGGGCGGCACGCTGGCTGTGACAACGGCGAGCTTTTCGTTGGGCGACGTGGTGCGCGCCTGGCGGCAGGCCGGCCAGATGCTGGCGCTGACCACCCACGACCCGCAAGCGGTCGGCCGGCAGGTGCTGCTGCTGGCCGAGGCGGCGCGCCGCGCCGGGCCGGAGACGCTGAAGGGCGTGCTGCCCGACCTGAGGCACGATGTCTTCCTGCAGCGCAGCGTGGCGCTGATCGTGGAGGGGCTGCCCCCCGACGACATCGAACGCATGCTGACCGGCGAGGTCGAGGCGTCCGGATCCGCGCGGATCAAGAGTGCGGCCGTCCTGCGCCGCGCGTCGGAGGTGGCCCCGGCGATGGGGCTGATCGGCACGCTGGTGGGGCTCGTCCACATGCTGGGCGGTCTGAACGATCCTTCGGCCATCGGCCCGGCGATGGCGCTGGCGCTGCTCACCACCTTCTACGGTGCCGTGCTCGGCAACGTGGCGCTGGCCCCGCTGGCGGCCAAGCTGGAACGCGCCGCCGAGGACGAGGCGCTCATCAAGACACTGTACACCATCGCCGCGGTATCCATCGCCCGCCAGGAGAATCCCCGGCGCCTCGAGATGCTGCTGAACGCGGTGCTGCCGCCCGGCAAGCGCCTGACCCATTCCGAACGCGAATCCCCGAGGGGGGCCTAGACCATGCGTCTGATGATCGTTGGTACCTTGGAAGGCTACATCACCGCCGCCGGCAAGATCGCCATGCAGCGGGGCGCCAAGGTGTCCCACACCGACAGCATCGAGGGCGCGCTCAACGCCTTGCGATCGGCCGCCGGCGCCGACCTCGTGATGATCGACGTCAAGCTCGACGTCGCGCGCTTCGTGGAGAGCCTGAAGGCGGAGCGGATCACCCTGCCCGTCGTCGCCTGCGGCATCGGCACCGACGCCTCGGCCGCCGTGCGCGCCATCCGCGCCGGCGCCAAGGAGTACATCCCGCTGCCCCCCGATGCCGAGCTGATCGGCGCCGTGCTGGCCGCGGTGGCGGAGGAGAGCCACGCCATCGTCAGCCAGGACCCCGCCATGCAGGCGGTGCTGCGGCTGGCCGACCAGATCGCGCCCAGCGACGCCTCGGTGTTCATCACCGGCGAGTCCGGCACCGGCAAGGAGCTGATGGCGCGCTACATCCACCGCAAGAGCCGGCGGG
The DNA here is from genome assembly GCF_013423485.1 of Azospirillum oleiclasticum. GTDB lineage: Bacteria > Pseudomonadota > Alphaproteobacteria > Azospirillales > Azospirillaceae > Azospirillum > Azospirillum oleiclasticum. The sequence goes on along the minus strand of NZ_JABFFR010000023.1, from coordinate 90,641 downwards.
CCGACAACGCCTTCGTCGCGGTGAACTGCGCGGCGATCCCCGAGAACCTGCTGGAATCGGAGCTGTTCGGCCACGAGAAGGGCGCCTTCACCGGCGCCGTGGCGCGCCGCATCGGCAAGTTCGAGGAGGCCAACGGCGGCACCCTGCTGCTGGACGAGCTGTCGGAGATGCACCCGCGGCTCCAGGCCAAGCTGCTGCGCGCCATCCAGGAGCGGGAGATCGACCGCATCGGCTCCACCCAGCCGATCAAGATCAACGTCCGGCTGATCGCCACCTCCAACCGCGACCTGGAGGCGGAGGTCAAAGCGGGCAACTTCCGCGAGGACCTGTTCTTCCGCCTGAACGTGATGAGCATCCCGCTGCCGTCGCTGCGCGACCGCCCCGCCGACATCCCGCTGATCGCCGAGCATTTCATCCGGAAATACGCGGAGGCCAACGGGCTGGGCGAGCGGCGCCTGTCGGCGGAAGCGATGGGCATGCTGATGACCCACCACTGGCGCGGCAACGTGCGCGAGCTGGAGAACACCATGCACCGCGCCGTGTTGCTGGCGCGCGGCGAGGTGGTGGGGCCGGAGGCGATCATGCTGTCGGGTGCCGCTCTGGCGCCCGACGCGGGCATGCGCGCCAGCATCCCGTCCCATTCCCCGGTGGCGCAGCCCTTCGCCCACCCCGGTGGCACGGTACCGGCAGCTCCGCGCGGCTACCCGCAGTCACAGGGTTACGGCCAGCCGCAGGGCTACCCGCCACAGGGGTACGGCCAGCCACAGGGCTATGCGCCGGCGCCCCCGCCGCCCCAGCCGGCGTCGGCCGTTCCGGTCGCCCCCAACGGCCAGGGCGTGCTGTCGGCGCTGGTCGGCCGCACCGTGGCCGACGTGGAGCGCGACCTGATCCTGGAGACCCTGACCCACTGCGTCGGCAACCGGACGCACGCCGCCAACATCCTCGGCATTTCGATCCGGACCCTGCGCAACAAGCTGAAGCAGTACAGCGAGGAGGGCGTGCCCGTTCCCCCGCCGGGTGCGGACGAGCGGGCGGCCTATTCGCCGTGATGACGACGTGACCGAACGACGAGCGGCTGGGCATCTGGAATGGCGCTGACGGAACACAATCCGGCCCCGCAGGGCGGTCGCGGCGGTGGCAACCTCGCCGTATTCGGCGAGATGGCGTCGGCCATCCGCAGCGGCGTGAAGCGCGGCGACACCGTCATGGCCTTCGGGATCATGGCGATCATCGCCATGCTCATTTTCCCGATGCCGTCCTTGCTGCTCGACATCATGCTGGCGTTCAACATCACCGTCTCCGTGCTGATCCTGATGGTGGTGCTGTTCCTGCAGAAGCCGCTGGAGCTGTCCTCCTATCCCACCATCCTGCTGATCACCACGCTGATCCGCCTGTCGCTCAACCTCGCTTCCACCCGCCTGATCCTGTCGCACGGGCACGAGGGCACGGACGCCGCCGGCCACGTCATCCAGGCCTTCTCCAACTTCGTGATGGGTGGCGACTTCATCATCGGCGTGATCATCTTCTCGGTGCTCACCATCGTGAACTTCAAGGTGATCACCGCCGGTTCGGGCCGCATCGCCGAGGTGGCCGCGCGCTTCACCCTGGACGCCATGCCCGGCAAGCAGATGGCGATCGACGCCGACCTGTCCGCCGGCATGATCGACGAGGGCACCGCGCGCGCCCGCCGCAAGGAGCTGGAGGACGAGAGCGCCTTCTTCGGCTCGATGGACGGTGCGTCGAAGTTCGTGAAGGGCGACGCGGTCGCCGGCCTGATCATCACCGTCATCAACATCGTCGGCGGCGTCGCCATCGGCGCGCTGCGCCACGACATGCCGGTGATGGAGGCGCTGGACACCTTCACCAAGCTGACCATCGGCGACGGCCTGGTCTCCCAGATTCCCGGCCTGATCATCTCGATCTCCGCCGGTTTCCTGGTGGCCAAGGCCGGCACCGGCGGCTCCACCGACAAGGCGGTGGTCGGCCAGCTCACCGGCTACCCGCAGGCGCTGGGGCTGGCGTCGGCCATGCTGATGTTCATCGGCATGCTGCCCGGCATGCCGTCCATCATCTTCCTGCCGCTGTCGGTCGGGGCCGCCGCCGCCGCCTGGTACCTGCCCAAGCTGCGCGAGAAGAAGGAGGCGGCCGAGGCGGAGGAGGCGGCGGCGGAGGCCGCGGGCGGTGGACCCGGCGGCGGCCCGGCGGCCCCGGTGGCCGACGAGCCGATCGCCACCGCGCTCGCCATCGACCATCTGCGGCTGGAGCTGGGCTACGGCTTGTTGTCGCTGATCAGCCAGCCGCAGGCGGGCACCCACCGGCTGACCGACCAGATCAAGGGGCTGCGCCGCCAGATCGCCAGCGAGGTGGGCTTCGTCATGCCCGCCGTGCGCATCCAGGACAACCTCCAGCTCCCGCCCAACAGCTACGTGATCCGGGTGAAGGAGATCGAGGCCGGGCGCGGCGACATCCGCCCGAACATGCTGCTGGTCATGGACCCCCGCGGCGACGCCATGAGCCTGCCCGGCGAGCAGACGACCGAGCCGACCTTCGGCCTGCCCGCCATCTGGATCGAGCCCGGCTACCGCGAGGAGGCCCTGTTCAAGGGCTACACGGTGGTGGATCCCTCCACCGTCGTCACCACGCATCTGACCGAGCTGATCAAGGACAACATGTCGGAGATGCTGTCCTACACCGAGACGCAGAAGCTGCTCGACGAGCTGGGGCAGGAGCACCAGAAGCTGGTGGGCGACGTCATCCCCTCGCAGATCACCGTCGGCGGCTTGCAGCGCGTGTTGCAGAACCTGCTGGGCGAACGGGTGTCGATCCGCGACCTGCCGACCATCCTGGAAGGCATCTCGGAGGCGGCCGGCATCACCCGCAGCGTCACCCAGATCACCGAGCATGTCCGCTCGCGCATCGCCCGTCAGATCTGCGACAGCTGCACCAACGAGATGGGCTTCATCCCGCTGGTCACCCTGTCGCCGGAGTGGGAGCAGGCCTTCGCCGAATCGCTGGCCGGCGACGGCGACGACAAGCAGCTGATGATGGCGCCCAGCCGTCTCCAGCAGTTCATCACCTCGGTCCGCCAGACCTTCGAACGGCACGCCATGATGGGCGAGACCCCCGTGCTGCTGACCAGCCCGCTGATCCGGCCCTATGTCCGCTCCATCGTCGAGCGGTTCCGACCGGCCACCGTGGTGATGTCGCAGAACGAGATCCATCCCAAGGCGCGGATCAAGACCCTGGGGCAGATTTGATGACTCCAGCCACCATCGCCACACCACCACCCCAGGGACGGCCCGCTGACCGGGCCGCCGCCACCGCGGAGGGCTTCCCGTGCGCCTGAAGTCCTTCCATGCCAAGACCATGTCCGAGGCGATGAAGCTCGTCCGGCAGACGCTGGGCGACGACGCCATCATCGTCGCCACGCGCGAGGAGGAGGGCGGCGGCGTGCGCGTGACCGCCGCGGTGGAGGAGGACGACCACGCCACCGCCCAGGCCCGCCTGCAGGCCGCCCGGCCGGTGGAGCCGGAGATCGACGTCGGCGAGGCGGTGGCGGAGGCGCTGCACCGGCACGGCGTGCCGGCCTCGCTGGCCGAGGTGCTGGTGGACGCCGCCGCCGGGCTCGACACCGAGGACCCGACGCTGGCGCTGGGTGCCGCACTCGACAGCGTGTTCACCTTCAACCCGCTGCCCGACGCCCGCGGCGGCGGTGGCAAGACGCTGGTGCTGGTCGGTCCGCCCGGCGGCGGCAAGACGCTGACCGTCGCCAAGCTGGCCGCCCGCGCCGTGCTGAAGAACCGCACGGTCGGCGTCATCACCACCGACACGGTGCGTGCCGGCGGTGTGGACCAGCTCGCCGCCTTCATGCGCATCCTGAAGGTCAAGCTGATCTCGGTGGACGATCCGGACGCGCTGCACGGCGCCATCGCCGTCAACCAGGGCTGCGACCTCGTGCTGGTCGACACCGCCGGCCGCAACCCCTTCGACGAGAGCGAGATGGACGATCTGCGCGCCATGCTCGCCGCCGCCGAGTCGGAGCCGATCATGGTGCTGCCGGCCGGCCTGGACGCGCTGGAGGCCGCCGACACCGGCCAGGCCTTCAAGGCGCTGGGCGCCCGGCGCATGCTGCTGACCCGGCTGGACATGGCGCGGCGCTTCGGCAGCATGCTGGTGACCGCCCAGCGCACCCGCCTGTCCTTCTGCGACGGCAGCGTCTCGGCCCGGGTGGCCGAAGGTCTGACCCCGCTCAATCCCGTGGCGCTTGCGCGCCTGATGATGCCTGGGCAGGAAAAGACGGCGCCCGCCCGCGCCGTCCGTCCCTCCGGACCCAAGGCCAAGACCATGAGTTCCCCGTCGTCGAGGACGCTGCCATGACCGAACCGCTGTTTCCGGCCACCGCCGCCACTTCCAACGTGCGTCCCCTGCGCGGTGCCAACGTCGTCGCCGTGGCCAGCGGCAAGGGCGGCGTGGGCAAGACCTGGTTCTCGATCACGCTGGCCCATTCGCTGGCCAGGATGGGCCGGAACGCCCTGCTGTTCGACGGCGACCTGGGCCTTGCCAACGTCGACATCCAGCTGGGATTCCAGCCCAAGCACGATCTGGGCGCCGTGATCAACGGCGAGGTCACGCTGGAAATGGCGGCGCAACGCTTCCCCGACACCGGCTTCGACATCATCGCCGGGCGGTCCGGCTCGGGCACGCTGGCGCAGCTTCCCAGCCAGCGGCTGTCCGGCCTGCGCAACGACCTGCTGGAGCTGGCGCGCAGCTACGACGTGGTGATCATGGACATGGGGGCCGGCGTCGACCGCACCGTGCGCACCCTGTCGGGACCTGCCGGCATCACGCTGGTGGTCACCACCGACGAGCCGACCTCGCTGACCGACGCCTACGCCTTCATCAAGCTGACCCACGCCACCAACCCCAACGCCGACCTGCGGGTGGTGGTCAACCTCGCCCAGACGGTGAAGGAGGGGGAGCGCACCTACGGCACCATCCTGAAGGCCTGCCAGAATTTCCTGAAATACAAGCCGGCGCTGGCCGGCATCGTGCGCCGCGACCTGAAGGTGCGCGACGCCATCCGCAACCAGACCCCGATCCTCACCCGCTCCCCCGGTGCCGACGCGGCGGCCGACGTGCAGGCCATCGCGCAGCGGCTGTTCACCGGGCAGTGACGGGACGCGGCCGGTGACCGGCGCGGTCCCGCCGCCCGTCGCCCCGACGGCCCCCGCCGCCGCGGCCACGGCCGCGCCCGTGGTGCTGGCCGAGGCGACGGTGGTGCGGCTGCCTGAACGGCTCCAGGATGTCGGCCGCGCCGTGGTGGTCGGCGGCACCGTCGCCGGGGAGACGCCGGACGGGCTGACCCGCGTCCGCACCGCCGCCGGCGAGGTGCTGGTGAAGAGCCAGACGCCGCTGCCCGCCGACAAGCCCGTGACCTTGCAGATCGCCGCCGGCAATCCGCCCGGCAAGGCGCTGGTGCTGGCACAGCCCGGCACCGGACAGGCCGCGGCACCGCAGGCCGGAGGCTCCGGCAGCGCCATCACGGTGCTGCTGTCCACCACACAGACGGGGCCGTTGCTGCCCACCGCGACCGCCCCCGCCCCGCCGCTGGCGGTCGGGACGGTGCTGCCGGCCCTCGTGATCGCCGCAGCCCCCCGCCCCTCCGGCGCGTCGGCCGCCGCGGCGCTGCCCGGAGTCGCCGCACCGACACCGGCCGCCACGCCGAGCCAGCCGCAGCCGGCCGCCGGTTCCGCGGCACCGGCCGGGCCCACCGCCGTGCCAACGCCCGTGGCGGGTGGCCCGGCGACCCCGGCCCTGCCGACTCCGCCACCATCCGCAGCGGCGCCCACCCCCGGCGCCGCATCCCTGCTCCCCGCCCCGCCCGCCGGTGCGTCGGCGAGCCCGCCGGCCGCCGCGGCGACTCCGCAACCGGCCGCCGCCGCGCCCGGTGCTGCCATGCCCAGCGCGGTTGTCCCCGGCACGACGGCGCCGGGTGCCGCGCCATCGGGCGTTGTCCCAATCTTGTCACCGCTGCTGTCGGTGCCGCCCGCGGGCGGCGCCACGCCCCAGGCCGCGCCGTCGCCGGGCAGCCCCGTGCCAGTCCCTGCGCCCCCCGCCGATGCACCGCCCTCCGGCCAGCCGACGGCGGCTCCTCCGGCAGCGGGCCAGTCCGCGCCGCTTGGCAATCCGCCGACCGGCAACGCGCCCCTCCAGCCGGGCCCGTCCACCCCGTCCCCGGCAACCGCCGCCGGTGCGCCGTCGCCGGCCATGCCGACGGGCACGGGAGGCGGAACCCCGTCCGCACCGGCACAACCGGCGGGCCCGACGCCCGCCATGCCGGGTCCGGCCGCCACCGGCCCGACCACGCCACAGCCGTCCGCACCGGCGCTGGCGCAGGGCGCCACGGTCGCCTTGCGGATCCTGAGCGTCACCCCGCCCGGATCGCCGGACACGCCGGCACCGGCGGCCGCCTCCGTCCCGACGGGCGCCGGCGGCGACCGGGTCGTGTCGGGCACGATCGCCGGCGTCACCAACCAGGGGCAGCCGATCCTGGCGACCGAGGACGGCATGCTGGCGCTCAACACCCGGGCCAGCGCCCCGCCGGGGACGCGCATCACCGCGGCGCTGGCCGGGCCCGGCGCGCCGCCCGTCCCCGCCGCCGCGACCCCGCCGCCGGCCGATCCCCTGGCGCTCGCCACCGGCGGACGAGACTGGCCGGCCCTGCGTCAGGTGCTGGCGTCCCTTGGCGGGCTCGATCGCGCGCTCGCCCAATCGTTGGTCGGCAGTCTTCTGCCGCAGCCGAACCGCAAGCTGGGCGCGGCGCTCGCCTTCTTCCTGTCGGCGGCGCGCGGCGGCGACGCCCGCGGCTGGCTGGGGGCGGAGGCCACGGACGCGCTGCAACGGTCCGGGCAGGGCGCGTTGCTGGAGCGGCTGGACCGGGAATTCCGCGAGGCGTCCCAGGCGCCGGAGACGGCGGCCGGGGAGTGGCGCCCGGTCGCCATGCCGATGCTGGACACCACCGGCCTGCACCCGATCCGCATCTGCGTCCGCCCGGTCGGCGAGGAGGAGCCGGAGGATGGTGCCGACCGCCGGGACCGCGGCAACCGCTTCCTGATCGATGTGGAGCTGAGCCGGCTCGGCCCCATGCAGCTCGACGGTCTCGTGCGCGAGAACCGCTTCGACCTGATCCTGCGCAGCCACGCCGCCCTGACGCCGGAGCTCCGCCAGGAGCTGACGCGGGTCTTCGCCGACAGTGTGGCGGCGGTGGGGTTCGCCGGCGGCCTGAGTTTCCAGAGCGGCGCCCGCAGCTGGGTGGCGCTGACGCGCGGTGCCGGCGGGTTCGGCGTGACGGCGTGAGGGGAGCGGCGGGCGTGATTCCGGCGCTCCCCACCCGCGCCGGAACCCTATCGATAGAGGCAAGACATTCTTAATCAGTGTTTGACAGGCTCCGCCCGTACCGGAAGGGCATCCGGAGTGGTTGTCTGCACCCCTGCGTATGGCAAAGGGACAGCAACCCAGCCCGAAACGGCGTGGGCGTGACGTAGGGACGGCGAGATGGATGATCTGCTCAGTGAATTCCTGACGGAAACGAACGAAAACCTGTCCGTCCTGGACGTCGAGCTGGTCAGGCTCGAGCAGAATCCCAACAACCCGGAACTGCTGTCCAACATCTTCCGGCTGGTCCACACGATCAAGGGGACCTGCGGCTTCCTGGGCCTGCCCCGGCTGGAACGGGTGGCGCACGCGTCGGAGAACGTGCTGGGCAAGTTCCGCGACGGTGAACTGACCATCACGCCGGAAGCGGTCTCGCTGATCCTGCGGGCGCTGGACGCGATCAAGAGCCTGCTGGCCATCCTGGAAGCCACGGAGGCCGAGCCTCCGGGCGACGACCAGGCGCTCATCGAGCAGCTCAACGCCTGCGCGGAAGGCAAGCTGGCCGCGGCGCCCAAGCCCGCCGCACCGGCCCCGGTCGTGGCCGCCGCCCCACCGCCCCCGCCGCCCCCGCCGGCGCCCGAGCCCTCCACCGCGCTGGCCACCGTTCCGGCCGAGGAACCGCCCGCCCCGCCGCCCTCCCAGGAGCTGGTGGTGCCGGAGCCCGAGCCGGTGAAGGCGCCGGCCCCGGCCGCCGCCGCACCCCAGGCGCAGGCGCAGGCCGCCAACCCGGAAGCCGCCGCCGCGGAGTCGGCGGTCGCCGCGCAGACCATCCGCGTCAACGTGGACCTGCTCGAGAACCTGATGACCATGGTTTCGGAGCTGGTGCTGACCCGCAACCAGCTCCTGCAGATCCTGCGCTCGCAGAAGGAGAGCGAGTTCGCCGCCCCGCTGCAGCGCCTGAACCACGTCACCTCCGAGCTTCAGGAAGGGGTGATGAAGACGCGCATGCAGCCCATCGGCAACGCCTGGGCCAAGCTGCCGCGTCTGGTGCGCGATCTGGCGCATGAACTGGGCAAGAAGATCGACCTGCAGATGCTCGGCGCCGACACCGAGCTGGACCGGCAGGTGCTGGAGCTGATCAAGGACCCGCTGACCCACATGGTCCGCAACTCCGCCGACCACGGGCTGGAGATACCGGCGGATCGCGTGCGCGCGGGCAAGAGCGAGACCGGCCGCGTCACGCTGAACGCGTACCACGAGGGCGGCCACATCATCATCGAGATCCAGGACGACGGTAAGGGCCTGGCGATCGACAAGATCAAGGCCAAGGCCATCCAGAACGGCCTGGCCAGCGAGGGCGAGCTGGCCGCGATGTCGGACCAGCAGATCATCCAGTTCATCATGAAGCCCGGCTTCTCGACCGCGGCGAAGGTCACCAACGTGTCGGGCCGCGGCGTCGGCATGGACGTGGTCAAGACCAACATCGAGAAGATCGGCGGCACGATCGAGATCAAGTCGCAGCAGGGCAAGGGATCGACCTTCGTCATCAAGATCCCGCTGACCCTGGCGATCGTCTCGGCCCTGATCGTGGAGTGTGCGGGCGAGCGCTTCGCCATCCCGCAGATCAGCGTGGTCGAGCTGGTGCGGGCGGCGGCCGACAGCGAGCACACCATCGAGCGGCTGAAGGGCACCCCGGTGCTGCGGCTGCGCAACCGCCTGCTGCCGCTGGTGTCGCTGCAGGAGCTGCTGCGGCTGGAGCGCGAGGGCGAGGACAAGCGGCACGAGGACGAGACCTTCATCGTCGTGACCCAGGTCGGCACCTACACCTTCGGCATCATGGTGGACCGGGTCTACGACACCGAGGAAATCGTGGTGAAGCCGGTGGCGCCGATCCTGCGCCACATCGAGATGTTCTCGGGCAACACGATCCTGGGCGACGGCTCGGTGATCATGATCCTCGACCCCAACGGCATCGCGTCGGCCACCGGCGAGATGGCGATGGCGGGCGATGCGATGAGCAAGGAATCCATGGCCGTCCAGCAGTCGCGCCAGGAGGACAAGATGGCGCTGCTGCTGTTCCGCGCCGGCGAGGGCGCGCCCAAGGCGGTGCCGCTGTCGCTGGTCGCCCGCCTGGAGGACATCGACCTCGCCACGGTGGAGCTGTCGAACGGCATGCCGGTCGTGCAGTACCGCGGCAAGCTGATGCCGCTGGTGCCCATCGACCAGGGCTTCGTGCTGCGTCACGAAGGGCGCCAGCCGGTGCTGGTGTTCGCCGACGGCGACCGCTCCATGGGCCTGATCGTGGACGAGATCGTCGATATCGTGGAAGAGAAGCTGATGGTGCAGCTCGCCGCCGACCGGCCGGGCAACATGGGCAGCGCCATCATCGCCGGCAAGGCGACCGACGTCATCGACGCGGGCTTCTTCCTGACCCAGGCCTACAAGGATTGGTTCGGCACCTCCAGCAGCGACGGCTACGAGGAGGACAAGGCACAGCGCGTGCTTCTGGTCGACGACAGCCCGTTCTTCCGCAACCTGCTGACCCCGCTGCTGTCGGTGGCCGGCTACGACGTCACCGCGGTGGAGACGGCGGCGGAAGCGATGTCGCTGTGCGAGGCGGGCGAGGACTTCGACATCATCGTCAGCGACATCGAGATGCCGGGCATGAGCGGCTTCGAGTTCGCCCAGGCCGTGCGCCATGGCAGCCGCTGGCAGAATGTGCCGCTGGTGGCGCTGTCCAGCCACGCCACCCCGCGCGACCTCGACCGCGGCCGGCAGGCCGGCTTCACCGACTATGTCGCCAAGTTCGACCGCGACGCGCTTCTGTACACCCTCCAGCAGACGCTGTCCGAGCATAAAGGTGCCGCATGAGCAGCAACGCCAAGCTTCCCGCCAAACGGACCCGCGGCGACGACGTGATCGCGTCGGGCAGCCAGGACTATGTGACCATGACCATCGCCGAGCAGCTGTTCGGCATTCCGGTCCTCCAGGTCCAGGACGTCCTCGGCCACCAGAAGATCACCCGCATCCCGCTGGCCCCGCCGGAGGTCGCAGGGTCGCTGAACCTGCGCGGGCGCATCGTGACGGCGATCGACGTGCGGCTGCGCCTGAACCTGCCCGGCCGACCCAAGAACAAGCCGGGCATGTCGATCGTGGTCGACCTGCGCGGCGAGCTGTACAGCCTGATGGTCGATTCGGTCGGCGAGGTGCTGAGCCTGCTGAACGAGGATTTCGAGCGCAACCCGGCTACCCTGGACCCGCGCTGGCGCGAGGTGTCCACGGGCATCTACCGCCTGAACAACCAGCTCATGGTCGTGCTGGACGTGCCCAGGCTGCTGAACTTCACGAACATGGAAGCCGCCTGAACGCGGCCTGCGTGTGACCCTTGCCGGAGGCTGGAGCCGAGGTCCCGATATGAAGTCCTGTCTGGTGGTGGATGACAGCCGCGTGGTTCGCAAGGTCGCGCGCAAGATTCTGGAAGAGCTGAGCTTCGCGTGCAGCGAGGCGGAGGACGGCAAGCAGGCCATGGAGGCCTGCGCCGTCAAGATGCCCGATGCAATCCTGCTCGACTGGAACATGCCGGTGATGACGGGGATCGAGTTCCTGCGCCGGCTGCGCAAGATGAGCGGCGGCGACGGTCCCAAGGTGGTGTTCTGCACCACCGAGAACGATCTGGCGCACATTCAGGAAGCGCTGTCGGCGGGTGCCAACGAATACATCATGAAGCCCTTCGACAGCGACATCATCCAGACGAAGTTCCAGCAGGTGGGCTTGCTCTAGGTGGTCCCGCGCGTCTGCCCGGCCCGGCTTCCTCCCCAAGCCGGTGCCGGATCGAGTTCAACCCCGCGGCGTCCGTCCGCTCATCGATGAGGCTGTACGCCCGCCATGTCCGACAGTCCCGGCAGGGCCAACCCGATCCCACCCAGACCATCCGGAGCGGACCCGTTCCGCGTGATGGTGGTGGACGATTCCGCCGTGATCCGCGGGCTGTTGACGCGCGCGCTGGAAGGGGATGCCGAGATCAAGGTCGTCGCCTCGGTCGGCGACGGCCAGATGGCGATCAACTCGCTGCAACGCAACTCCATCGACGTCATCGTGCTCGACATCGAGATGCCGGTGATGGACGGCATCACGGCGATCCCGAAACTGCTGGCGGTGGCGCCGCAGGTTAAGATCATCATGGCCTCCACGCTGACGCTGCGCGGGGCCGACGTGTCGATGCGCTGCCTCCAGGCGGGGGCCGCCGACTACATTCCGAAGCCGACCTCCACCCGCGAGATCGGCGGGGCCGACGATTTCAAGCGCGAGCTGGTCTCCAAGGTGAAGGCGCTCGGCGCCTCGGCACGCCGCGCCGGTTCGCGCTCGCGCGGCGAGGTGCGGCCGATCGCGCCCACCTCGGCGGGCGGCCTGCCCAGCTCCAGCCTGCTGCGGCGGGCCGACCCGGCCACCCTGACCCTGCGTCCGATCCCGGCGGTCCTGCCGCGGCCGGACGTCATCGCCATCGGCAGTTCCACCGGCGGGCCGCAGGCGCTGTTCGAGGTGCTGGCGCACCTGAAGCAGGCGGTGACGCAACCGATCCTGATCACCCAGCACATGCCGGCCACCTTCACCACCATCCTGGCGGAGCACATCACCCGCCAGTGCGGGCTGGACGCGAAGGAGGCCAAGGATGGCGAGCCGGTGGTGGAGCGACGCTGCTACATCGCGCCCGGCGACTTCCACATGCTGGTGACCCAGCGCGCCGGGCACAACGTCATCCAGCTCACCAAGGATCCGCCCGAGAATTTCTGCCGGCCGGCCGTCGATCCGATGATGCGGTCGCTGGTGCGCAGCTACGGCGGGCGCAAGATCCTGGCCTGCATCCTCACCGGCATGGGGCAGGACGGGATGAAGGGGTGCACCGAGGTGGTGAACAACGGCGGCCTGCTGATCGGGCAGGACGAAGCCAGCAGCGTGGTGTGGGGCATGCCGGGTGCCGTCGCGCAGGCCGGCTTGTGCTCGGTCATCCTGCCCCTGAAAGAGATCGGTCCCACCATTCGCAAGTATGCATCGAGGGCGGCCGCATGAGGGTCGAGGATTTCGACATGTTCGCCACGCTGCTGAAGCAGCGGTCGGGCCTGGTGCTGACGAAGGACAAGGCGTATCTGCTGGAATCGCGCCTGATGCCGGTGGCGCGCAAGTGGAACATGAAGGGGCTGGACGAGCTCGCCAACACCGTGCGCACGCGCAAGGACGAGGCGCTGCTGCGCGACATCACCGAAGCGATGACGACCAACGAGTCGTCCTTCTACCGCGATTCCAAGCCGTTCGACCAGTTCCGCCAGCTCGTCCTGCCGCGCCTTCTGGAGACGCGGGCGTCCAAGCGCTCGATCCGCATCTGGTCGGCGGCCTGCTCCTCGGGGCAGGAGGCCTATTCGCTGGCAATGCTGCTGCTGGACGAGCAGGCAAAGATCGCCGGCTGGCGCATCGAGATCGTCGGCACCGACATCTCCGCCGAGATGGTGGAGCGCGCCAAGGCCGGCGTCTACACCCAATTCGAGGTGCAGCGCGGCCTGCCCATCCAGATGCTGGTCAAGCACTTCAAGCAGAACGGCGACAAGTGGCAGATCAGCCAGCAGATCCGCCAGATGGCGTCCTTCCGCGAATGGAACCTGCTGCAGGACCTCTCGGCGCTGGGGCAGTTCGACGTGGTGTTCTGCCGGAACGTGCTGATCTATTTCGACCAGCCGACGAAGACCAAGGTTCTGGAGTCGATCGCCCGCCAGATGCCGCCCGACGGCATCCTGTATCTGGGCGGTGCCGAGACCGTGCTGGGCATCACCGACCGCTTCAAGGCGGTGGACGGCCAGCGCGGCCTCTACACCCCCGCCGCCGGCGGCTTCGCCGCCCCCGCCGCCGCCCGGGCCTTCTGAGGATCCGCCCCCTCCGGCGCAGATGCCAGGCGCCACGGTTTGTGCCTTAATGATCACCCGATGCCGGGGCCTTATTTCGGCCACGGAGGGGTGATTGTGATGGACGCGAACCATATCCATGGCGTCGTCCCCCGCGCCCGACGGGCCGCGGCCGGCGACGGGCTGGACGGGAGTGCGGCATGAGGACGAGCGACGATCGGAACCGCGCCGTGCGCGACAATGCCGCCCCCGACGCGGCCCACGGCACCGCCAGGAACGCGGGAGGCATCGGGGAACCGGGCTTCCGCCTGCTCCAGGCGCGGCTGGCGCTGGCGTGGGAGCGGCTGTGGCCGGGGCTGTGGCCGGCGGCCAGCGTGCTGGGCCTGTTCATCGCCGTCGCCTTCTTCAATATCCTGCCCACCCTGCCCGGCTGGCTGCATCTGCTGGCCCTGGCGGGCTTCGCCGCCGGGTTGGGGGTCGCCCTGTGGCGCGGGCTGCGCGGCTTCACCTTCCCCGACGCCGCGGCGGCACGCCGGCGGATCGAGCGCGACAGCGGCTTGGCCCACCGGCCGTTGCACGTCCTGCGCGACAGCGTGTCCGGCAACGACCCGATGGCCGCCGCCCTCTGGCGTCTGCATCAGGAGCGCGTACGCGACGCGGTGAAGCGCCTGCGCGTGCGGATGCCGGAACCGCATGTGGCCGCCCGCGACCGTTACGCGGTGCGCGTGCTGGTCGGCCTGCTGCTGTTCGTGTCGGCCGGGGTGGCGTGGCAGGACTGGCGCGCCCGGCTGGAGGCGGCGCTGACCCCCGGCCTGTCCAGCCCGGCGGCGGCCACGGCGTCCACCCTCGACCTGTGGGTGACGCCGCCCGACTACACCGGATTGGCGCCGATCTTCCTGACATCGGGCGGCACGGCCGCCGCGGCCGGACCCGCCGCGGGGTCGGGTGCGGCGCCGGCGGCCGCCCCCGGCCAGCCCGCCCCCGGCCAGCCCGCCCCCGGCCAGCCCATCGCGGTGCCCAGCGGCAGCCAGGTGCTCGCCCGCGCCACCGGCGGCTCCACCGTCCCGGTGCTGGAGGTGAACGGCGCCGACGCCGGGTTCGAAGCGGTGGAGACCGGGACCTTCCAGATCCAGGCCCCGGTCACCGGCGGCACCCGCATCGCGGTGCGGCAGGGCAGCCGGACGATGGGCTCCTGGCCGATCACCGTGGTGCCCGACCGCGCGCCGACCGTCGCCTTCGCCCAGCCGCCCGCGGCCGGGGAGCGCGGGGCGCTGCGCATCGACTATGTGGCGCAGGACGATTACGGCCTGACCGGCATCGACGCCGTCGTGGCGCTGGCGGCCGAGGGGCTGGAGACCGACCCGGAGTTCGACCGCGCTCCGGTGACGTTGCCGATGGGTCTGCCGGGCGCCCGCCCGAAGCAGGCGCGCAGTGCCGGCTTCCACGACCTGACGGCACACCCCTGGGCCGGCCTGCCGGTCACGCTGCGGCTGAGCGCCACCGACGGCGCCGGCCAGCAGGGTCACAGCGACGAGGTCGCCATGACCCTGCCGGAGCGGATGTTCAGCCACCCCGTCGCGCGCGAGATCGTGGAGCAGCGCAAGAAGCTGACGCTCCGCCCCAGCGCCATGCGGACGGAGGTGGCGCGCGCCCTGTCGGAGCTGTCGGCCCGCCCCGGCGCCTTCGCCGGCGACATCATCGTCTTCCTGTCGCTGCGCACGGCGGTGGCGCGGCTGATGCTGGACGATTCGGTGGAGGCCATCCCGGAGCTGCAGCAGCTGCTGTGGGAGACCGCGCTGCGGGTCGAGGATGGCGGGCTGTCGCTGGCCGAACGGGACCTGCGCGATGCCGAGCGGCGGCTGGCCGAGGCGCTCGAACGTAACGCCTCGGACGAGGAGCTGCGGCGGCTGATGGACGAGCTCCAGACCGCGATGGACCGCTTCCTCGAAGCCATGGAGGAGCAGATGCGCCAGGCGCTGGAACGCGGCGAACAGATCCCCCAGATGCCGCCCGAGATGGCCCAGCGCATGGACATGTTCGACCGAAACGATCTCCAGCGCATGATGGACCAGATGCGGGCGATGGCGGAGACCGGGGCCAAGGACGCCGCCCGCCAGATGCTCTCGCAGCTTCAGCAGATGCTGGAGAGCATGCGCTCCGGCGCCATGGCGCAGATGCAGCAGAACCAACAGAACCAGCAGATGCAGATGATGCGCGAGCTGCAGGAGCTCGCGCAGAGGCAGCAGCAGTTGCTGGACGAGACCTTCCGCCAGTCGCAGGAGCAGATGGGCAACCAGCAGGGCCAGCCGCAGCAGGGGCCGCGCGGGCGTCAGCAGCAGCAGCAGCAGCAGGGCCAGCGCGGCGGCCAGAACAACTCCGGCAGCCCGACGATGCAGCGTCAGGCGGAACGGCAGGAGGCGCTGCGCCGCCAGCTCGGCGACATCATGCGCCGCATGGGCGAGACGGGGGGCGAGATCCCGCGCCCGCTGGGCCGCGCCGAACGGGCCATGCGCGACGCCGGCCAGGCGCTCCGGCAGGGTCAGCCCGGCTCCGCCGTGCCGCCGCAGACCCAGGCCATGGACGAGCTGCAGCAGGGCATGCAGTCCATGGCCGAGCAGATGATGCAGCAGATGCAGCAGATGATGATGGGTGCTCAGCCGGGCATGCAGCCGGGGGGCCAGCCAAGCCAGCCCGACCCGCGCCAGGTCGGCCGCAACCGTGATCCGCTCGGCCGCCGCCCGCCCAGCCAGGGCACGGTGGATAACAACGACGTCAAGATCCCGGAGGAGGCGGACCTCCAGCGGTCCCGCGAGATCCTGGACGAGCTGCGCCGCCGCTCCGGCGAATTCGACCGCCCGCGGCCGGAGCGTGACTACATCGACCGGCTGCTGCGGCAGTTCTGAGGGGCGGTGTCGCGGTGGGCCCCCACCCAAACCCTCCCCCATCTGATGACGGGGGAGGGCTTCCGTCTCCTCCCCCCGTCCCTCACTCCCCTTCGAAGCTGATCATCACCTCGGCCGCGGCGCCGGGATCGGATTCGGCGGACTGGAAGATGGCGACCTCGCCGGGCAGCAGGCCGGTCTGCGACGGCTCGATGGTCCAGCTCTTCAGCGGCTTCTTCTCGGCGTCGAGCGTCACCGCGCGCAGCTTCGGCACGGCCCGCTCACGGTCGCTGTCGTTGACGATGCGCCCTTCGACGATCAGCAGGGCGGCGCCGTTCTCCACCCGGTGTTCGGAGCGCACGCCCTGGAGCTTCAGCCCGGCACCCGGCGGATCGACCGGAAGCCCGACGAGGGCGTAGAGCCGGGCCGAGGGCGGCCAGGCATCGACGATGGCGGCGCGGGCGAGCAGACCGCCCGCCACGATGCCGGCCACCACCACGCCGAAGGCGATCCAGCCGACCGGCAGCCGGCGACCACCGCGACCCCTGCCCCGCGCGTCGCCGCCGATGGGGCGCGTGTCGCGCGTCGGCATGCGCAGCTCGGTCGCCTCGTCGTCCATCATCCGCGTTTCGGCACCGGCGCGCTCCGGCACCCGGTACTGCTGCCAGGTGTGGCCGCATTTGGCGCAACGCACCTTGCGGCCTTCGGGACCGACGGATGCGGCGCCCACGGTGTAACGCGTGGCGCATGTTGGGCAGGTGATGAGCATCGACATGCGGCCGGACAACGCGGAAACAGACTGTCTTATAAGAAACGATGCGGTATGAAGCAAGGAAGGCCCCATGCCGGCCCGCGGACGGCCATACCACCGCCGGGGCCCGCCGCCGGGGCACCCGTCGGCAACCACGGTGAACGGGTGTGATCAGGTTCGAGAATGTCGGTCTGCGTTACGGCACCGGGACGGAGGTGTTGCGCGACGTCAGCTTCACGCTGGCGCCGGGTTCCTACCATTTTCTGACCGGCGCCAGCGGAGCGGGCAAGTCGTCGCTGCTGAAGCTGATGTATCTGGCGCACCGCCCGTCGCGCGGGCTGATCACGCTGCTGGGCCGCGACGTGGCGCGGCTGAAGCGGACGGAGCTGCCGGCGCTGCGGCGGCAGATCGGCGTGGTGTTCCAGGATTTCCAGCTTCTCGACCATCTGTCGGCGCTGGACAACGTCGCCCTGCCGCTGCGCATGGCCGGGGTGGCGGAGGACGACGCCATGGAGCATTGCGTGGAGATCCTGAAATGGGTCGGTCTGGGCAACCACCTGCAGGCCAAGCCCTCCACCCTGTCCGGCGGGCAGCAGCAGCGCGTCGCCATCGCCCGCGCGGTGATCAACCGGCCACGCCTGCTGCTGGCCGATGAGCCGACCGGCAATGTCGACGACGGCATCGGCATGCGCCTGCTCTATCTCTTCGAGGAGTTGTACAAGCTGGGCACCACCGTGGTGATCGCCACCCACAACGAGGCGCTGATCCGCCGCTTCGACCACCCGCACCTGCACCTCGACCAGGGCCGGCTGCACCTGCTGTCCGGCGCCGCCGCCTGACGGCCGGGGAGGGACGACCATGCTGCTGCGCAAGCAATACGATGTGCCGCTGGCGCGTGATCCATCCTCGCGCTTCCTCGTCTGGATCACGCTGCTGATGAGCTATCTGGCGGCGCTGGCGCTGGCCGGGGCGTTGCTGGTGGGGGAGATGGCGGCGCGCTGGGACAGCGGGCTGGCCGGCGGGCTGACCGTGCAGATCGCCCCCCTGCCCGGCCGCACCGACGTGCCACCGCTGACCGCGCGGGTGGAGGCGGCGCTGACGGTGCTGCGCGCGACCCCTGGCGTGACCAGGGCCGACCCGCTCGGCACCGACGACGCCGCACGCCTGCTGGAGCCGTGGCTGGGGCCGGACGCGGCCAAGGATCCGTCGCTGCCGGTGCCGCGGCTGATCGACGTGGTCACCGACGGCACGGTGGACACGCCGCAGCTCGCCCGCCGGCTCGAGTCGGCGGCGCCCGGCGCCACGCTGGACGACCACGCGGCGTGGCTGGCCGACCTGCGCGCCTTCGCCCGCTCGGTGGTGCTGGCGGCGCTGGGCATCGTCGCCGTGGTCAGCGGGGCGGCGGTGCTGGCCGTGGTCTTCGCGGTGCGCGCGGGGCTTGCGATTCACCACAATGTGGTGCAACTGCTGCATCTCATGGGAGCCACCGACCGCTATGTCTCGCGCCAGTTCGAATCGCATGTGCTGGGTCTCAGCCTGCGCGGCGGGCTGGCCGGCGTGGCTCTGGCCGCGGCCACCCTGCTCGGGCTCCAGCACGCGGCGGAGGGGCTGCGCGCCAGCCTGCTGCCGGACATGAACATGGCGCCCTGGCAATGGGCGACTCTTCTGGTGGTACCGGCCGCCGCCGCTCTGCTGGCGGTCGGCACCGCGCGGGCGACCGTGCTGCGGACGCTGGAGGCCCTGCCGTGACCGCCCAGCCTGCCGGCCGGGACCGGCCGGGGCGATGATGCGGGACCGCTCCCGGCGCGGCGGCGTGCTGCGCGACCTGCGACGCCTGTTCCTGCTGGCGCTGGCGGTGACGCTGGCCTGGGGCGGCGGCCTCGTCTGGTTCGCCGGCGACATCCCGCGCGAGGAGGGGGCGGGCGCCGATCAGGCCCGCAGGACCGACGCCGTCGTCGTGCTGACCGGCGGCAGCCACCGGCTGACCACCGGCCTGCGGCTGCTGGAGGATGGGCTGGGCCGCAAGCTCTTCGTGTCGGGCGTCTATGACGGGGTGGACGTGCAGGAGCTGCTGCGCGTCGTGCGCCAGACGCCGGGGCACCTGGAATGCTGCATCGTGCTGGGTTACGCCGCCGACAGCACGCTGGGCAACGCGTCGGAGACCGCCGGCTGGATGCGCGAGCAGGGCTACCGGTCGCTGCGGCTGGTCACCGCCAATTACCACATGCGGCGCAGCCTTCTGGAGTTCCGCCTGGCGATGCCCGACATCGAGGTGGTGCCCCACCCCGTGGCCCCGCCCAACGTGCGGCTGGAGGACTGGTGGCTGCGGCCGGGCACGGCCAGCCTCATCGTCAACGAATACAACAAGTACCTTGCGGTTCTGCTGCGCTCGCTTCTCGAAGACTCCCGCCAATCCTGATACGGTCCCGCCATGATCGCCTTGCGTTCGCTCCTCTTCAACATCGCCTTCTACGGCTGGACCACGATCGCCTGCTTCGGCCTGCTGTGGATGCTGCTGCTGCCGCGGCGGCGGATGATCGCCGTCGTGCGCTGGTACCTCGACACGGTGGGCTGGCTGGAGCGCGTCATCCTCGGTCTCGACTACGAGGTGCGGGGCCGGGAGAACCTGCCGGCCGGGGCCTGCATCGTCGCCGCCAAGCACCAGTCGGCGTGGGAGACGATGAAGCTGCACGCCCTGTTCGGCGACCCGGCCATCGTGCTGAAGCGGGAGCTGACCTGGATCCCCATCTGGGGCTGGTACGCCCGCAAGGCGCGCATGATCGCCGTGGACCGCGGGGCGCGCGGCAAGGCCCTGTCCTCGATGATCGAGAACTCCCGCCCTGTGGCGGCGGAGGGGCGGCCCATCGTGATCTTCCCGCAGGGGACCCGCACCGCCCCCGGCGCCTACCGCGGCTACCGCGTCGGGGTGGGCGCGCTGTACGAGCAGTTGCGGTTGCCCATCGTACCGGTGGCGCTCAACTCCGGCGTCTTCTGGGGGCGCAACAGCTTCATGAAGCGGTCCGGCACCATCGTCGTGGAGATCCTTCCGCCCATCCAGCCCGGCCTGCCCCGCGCCCAGGCGATGGCGGAGCTGGAAAGCCGGCTGGAGGCCGCGACCGACCGGCTGGTGGTCGCCGCCGGCGGGCCGCCGACCGTGCGCAACGCGACGGCCGCTCCCGCAAGAGCCGTGGCCCCGGCTCCCTGACGCGCACGGGAACGACGGGGACACCATATCGACCACGCCGGCGGGGACGGGCCGGGCATGGAGGATCGGATGACGGGCATCGCCGCGATTTCCCAGCAGATCTGGGACATGAAGTACCGCTTCAAGACGGCGGACGGCGAGCCGCTGGACGCCACCATCGACGACACCTGGACCCGCGTCGCGGGTGCGCTAGCCGCCGGTGAATCCGACCCCGCCCGCTGGGCGCCGGTGTTCCGCGACGCGCTGGCCGGCTTCGGTTTCCTGCCGGCGGGGCGCATCCTGGCCGGGGCCGGCACCGGACGGTCGGTGACGCTGTTCAACTGCTTCGTCATGGGCCGGATCGGGGACGATCTGGGCGCCATCTTCGCGCATCTGCGCGAGGCGGCGCTGACCATGCAGCAGGGCGGCGGCATCGGCTACGACTTCTCCACCATCCGCCCCAAGGGCGCGCGCGTGCACGGGGTGGGGGCCGACGCGTCGGGGCCGCTGTCCTTCATGGACGTGTGGGACAGCATGTGCCGCACCATCATGTCGGCCGGCGCCCGGCGCGGCGCGATGATGGCGACGCTGCGCTGCGACCATCCCGACATCGAGGCCTTCATCGACGCCAAGCGCGAGCCGGGCCGGTTGCGCATGTTCAACCTGTCGGTGCTGGTCACGGACGCGTTCATGCAGGCGGTGGAGGCGGATCAGCCCTGGCCGCTCGGGTTCGACGGCCACTGCACCAAGGTCCTGCGCGCCCGCGAGCTGTGGGACCGCATCATGCAGGCCACCTACGCCTACGCCGAACCGGGCGTGATCTTCATCGACCGCATCAACGCCACCAATAACCTGCGGTATTGCGAGGAGATTTCTGCCACTAATCCTTGTGGAGAACAGCCGCTCCCCCCCTATGGCGCCTGCCTGCTGGGCTCCATCAATCTCGCCACGCTGGTGCGCGATCCGTTCGGAATGGAAGCAGGGCTGGACATGGAGCGGTTGCGGGCGCTGGTGCCGGTCGCCGTGCGCATGATGGACAATGTGGTCGACGTCTCCCGCTTCCCGCTGGAGGCGCAGCGGCGGGAGGCGCAGGCGAAGCGTCGCATCGGGCTCGGGGTCACCGGGCTGGCCGACGCGCTGATCCTGTGCGGCGTGCGCTACGGCAGCGCGCGGGCGGTGGAGCTGACCGACCTCTGGCTGGGCGCGGTCCAGGCGGAGGCGTACCGGGCCTCCGCCGCGCTGGCCGCCGAGAAGGGGGCCTTCCCGCTCTACGACCGCGACGCGTACATGGCCTCGCCCATGGTGATGGCGCTTCCCGGCGACGTGCGCGCGGCGATCGCGGCGCATGGCGTGCGCAACGCGCTGCTGACCTCCATCGCCCCCACCGGCACCATCTCGCTGTTCGCGGACAACGTGTCGTCGGGGATTGAGCCGGTCTTCTCCTACAGTTACGAGCGGTCGGTGCTGATGCCGGACGGCAGCCGCCGGACGGAGGAGGTCAGCGACCCTGCCCACCGCCTGTTCCGCGAGCGTTTCGGGCCGGACGCGCCACTGCCTGATTATTTCGTGGACGCCCAGAGCCTGACTCCGGCGGAGCATGTGGTGATGCAGGCCGCCGCCCAGCGGCATGTGGACAGCTCCATCTCCAAGACCATCAACTGCCCGGAGGATCTGCCCTTCGACGCCTTCAAGGACGTGTACCGGCAGGCGTACGCGTTGGGATGCAAGGGCTGCACCACCTATCGCCCCAACGCCGTGACCGGTGCGGTGCTGGCGGTGAAGAAGGAAACGCCCAAAGCGCCGGCGCCGGCCGGCGACGGCGGTTCCGTCGTCTACATGACCAAGCCGCTCGACCGGCCGGAGGCGCTGCCGGGGGAAACGTACAAGGTGCGCTGGCCGGACAGCGACCACGCCATGTACATCACCATCAACGACGTGGTGGAGGCCGGGCGCCGACGGCCGTTCGAGGTGTTCATCAACTCCAAGAACATGGAGCATTACGCCTGGACGGTGGCGCTGACCCGCATGATCTCCGCCGTGTTCCGGCGCGGCGGCGACGTCAGCTTCGTGGTGGAGGAGCTGAAGGCGGTGTTCGACCCGCGCGGCGGCGCGTGGCTGGGCGGGCGCTATGTGCCGTCCCTGCTGGCCGCCATCGGCGACGTGATCGAGCGGCACATGACCGCCATCGGCTTCCTGCCGGACCGCGGGGCGGGCGAGCCGGCCAAGCGGATCATCGCCGGTGGCCCGTCCACCGGCACGGAGCCTGCGGCCCGCGCCGCGCTGCAATGCCCGAAATGCGGCCAGCCCGGCTTGGTGCGGCAGGAGGGGTGCGACACCTGCCACAGCTGCGGCTATTCGAAATGCTCGTGACCGGTGGTCACCCCGGCGTCCTGTGACCGGCGGTCACTCGGCGGCGTGCATGGCGGCGGTGACCGTCTCCGAATCGGCCTGCTTGCGCTCGTTGCTTGTGCCGTGCACGCCGATTTCGGTGAAACGCCGCACCCAGTCGTCGAGGCGGGATTTCTCCACCACCCCCGTGGCTGGATCGAGGCTGGACACGGAAAAGGCGATCTCCGCGTGCAGCGCCGTGAGGCCGGCCAGCTTCGCCGATTTGTTGGCGTAGTCCTGCTGCGGACCGTAGAAGGACCCCACGCTGCCGACGACGGTGGTCATGGTGGACAGCAGCAGAGCCGACATGCCGAGCGCCCATTTCCAGCGCTGCGGCCAAGCAGGCGCATCCGCCCCCACACCCGACGGAAGCGGGGCCGCCGAGGTCAGCCCGTGCGTGTTCAGCGCGACCACCAGCGTCGTCGCCGCGCTGATCAGGATCGAGAACCATTGGAAGACCTGGAGCCAGACATAGCTCTGCTGCACCCGCTCGTGGAACTCGTGACGGAGATGGAAGATCTTCTTGCTGAGCAGCAGCACCTGCCGCTCCCACCCCTTGAGCCGTCCGTCGGCCGGCAGGGACCGGGTGGCCGTGAAGCGGGTGCTGACGGGCAGGAAGGGTTGGAAATCCTGCACATCCGACACCTCCGTGACCGCCAGCCCATGCTGCGCGGCGACGGCGTGCATCACGGCGAGGAAATCGTCGCGCGCCGTTGATTCGGCCAGGGTTCGTTGCTGGTCGTTGGTGGCCGGCCCCGTCGCCTCGGACAGCGAGATCGGCCGGCCGAACACGGCGGCGAGCACGGCCAGCCCGAGCGACAGCCCGACCACCGTGAGAAGACCGACGCGCCACCAGCGCATCACCACATCCGGGGCCGAGCGTGCGTCAGCCAACGCTGTGCCGTTGTCCATAACCGAGGACGTGGTCATGCCGGGCCGTCCACCTTTGTCCAATATGACGGACAGACTAACCCGTTCGACGGGTTTTATGAAGGTGACTTTCTAAATTTAGGAATAAATCTCCGTCATCTTCATCCCTGGATGGCGTGATGATCACCACACGATCGTATTCGGAAAGAGTGCCGCCGCTGCCCGCGGTCGGTGGCGGGCAGCGGCGGGAGATGCCTCAGCGGGACGAACCCATCGCCGGCAGGGCGAGGTCCGGCGTGTCGCCGCTGTCGCCGATGGTGATCCGCTCGCGCTCGTTGCCGCCCATCACGACGCTGACCGGGCGGCCGTTGTTGTAGTTCTTCCACATCTGGTACACGGCGAGCGCCGCGTAGATCTTCGCATCGCGGCTGGTGTTGTAGACCCAGGCGTCGGTCGGCACCACGCGGAGCGTGCCGTTGTTGCCGGCCTCCACCTTCTCGGCGAAGCGGTAGCCGAACTGGTCGTTGATGCGGCGCACCAACGTGTCGAAGGCCGGTGACAGGCGCTCGAACCCGGCGGCCTCCTCACGCTGCGGCGCGCGTGCGGCACCCTCGCCCGACAGGGTGCTCGCGGTCTTGCGGCGGACGAGGTCGGAGAAGATCCACCCCTCCTCGCCCGTGCGCACCACGCGCACGCCCAGCCACTCGCCCTCCCGCCGCAGCTCGACCAGCTCGTCGTTGCGCGACACGGTGGAGCGTACGTTGGCGCTGTCCGACGGGCCGGCGCGCAGGTTCACCTTCTCCGAGGTGACCGCGTGCACGTCACCCGGCGCCGCACCGGCCGAAACCGGAAACCCGGCGGCGACACCCACGGCCGCGCAGAGACCCAGACCCAACGTCCGTCCGATCATGTTCCCCTCCCTCCTGGCGGTGCGCACGGGAAGCCCGTGCGTCTTCCCACCATGAACACGTACGAAGGGCATACGATCCCGTGGACGATCCCGCAGGCCGGCTCAATCGAGTGCACGACGCAAAGGCGTGGACGTCGGCTCCCACACGCCCCGTTCCACCGCCCGCGCGCCGTCGAACACCAGCCAACTCTGCCGGCCATAATGCGGCAGCGGGCGCAGCAGCGCGCCGAGTGCGCCCGCATCGGCGGCGGCCACGGTGAGCACGGGGCGGCCATCCGCCGTGCGCGCGGCCCACACCCGCGCCGTGCCGCGCCCGCCCAGCGCGTCCGGCATCGGCGGCAGCGACAGGCGGCGGGCGGTGGCGGCCACCGCCGCGTCGGTGCCGATCAGCAGAAGCGGAGCGGTCGGGTCCAGACGATCGGGCGGCGTTGGCTGCGGCTCGCCTTCCAGCAGGCGGGACGCCAGGGCACGCGCGGTCTCCGCCGCCTCACCTTCCGCCACGATCACCAGACGGGCGGCGGGGTCGAGCAGCGTGTCGCGCAGGATCGGCGGCGCCTCCCCCGGCGCCAGCCGGCGGAACAGGTCGAGGCCGGGGTCGATGGCGACCTCCAGCGGCCGGGCCTGCGCCGGCAGGGTGACAGTCGCCGTGCGCCCCTCCAGCCGAACCCGGCGCGCCTCCGTCCCGACGGACGTGCGCACCGACACCGGAACGGACAGGGTGAAGGTCGGGTCGTCCTGGGCCAGGGTCAGGGTGATGGCGTTCCCTGCGGTCGTCGCCCGCTCCAGCCGCAGCGTCGGCGCCCCCGGCCGCTCCAGCCATTGCGCGAAGAAGCGGCCGAGGTCACGGCCCGCGGCCTCCTCGAAGGCGTGCCGCAGGTCGGGCCAGCCGGCATCCTGAAAGGCCTCCCGCACCCAGAAGCGCCGCAGCCCGTCGGTGAAGGCGGCCTCCCCGATCTCACCGCGCAGCATGTGGAAGAGGTAGGCGGCCTTGCCATAGCCGACGATCTGGCCGGCGGCGTGGGTGCGCGTGCGGAAGGCGGTCAACGGCGTGTCGTGGTCGGCCGGCAGGGCCGCGTAATCGCGCAGCCACTCCAGCCGCATGGAACGCGCCGCCGACGGGTCGCGGGCGGCGGTGCCGTCATGGTCGGCCATCAGGGTGGTCAGCCCCTCCGCCCAGTTGCCGCCCTCGTACGCGACGCGCACACCGTTGCCCCACCAGTTGTGCAGCACCTCGTGCGCCAGCGACTGGCCGCGCACGAAGGGCAGCGGCAGCACACGCCGGCCGATGTAGGTCAGCGCCGGGAAGCCGAGCCCGACCGGCAGCGGCGCCGACACCACCGCGAAGCCGGCGAAGGGGTACGGACCGATGCGCGCGGCGAATCCGTCGATGGCGGCGGACACATCGTCCAGGAAGGCCGGAGACAGCGCCTCCTGCTCCGGGTGGAAATAGGTGCGCAGGCGGATGTCGCCGTGCCGCCGCTCGGCGATCCGCCAGGGACCGGCGAACAGCGACGGCTCCTCGACATCCCGCGCCTCGGCGAAGACGGCGCGGTAACCGCCGCCCGCCTGCTCCTCCACCAGCGCGCCGGTGGCTACGGCGACATAGGGGGCGGGCACGCGTACGGTCAGGCGCCACGCCGGCGGCGCGCCATCGGAGGACGCGATCCAGCTCCCGGCCGGCAGATACACCCCGTCCTCCCCCGCCGCGGCGCCCCGCCCATCCGGAGCGAAGGGCGGCAGGGTGGCGGTGTAGCGCAGCCGCAGCTCGCCCCCGCCATCCGGCACCGGGATCACGGCGCCAACGGGCAGGCGCCGCACCGCCAGCGTCCGGCCGCCGGCCGTCGCCTCCGCCAGCTCCATCGGCGCCGGCAGCCGCAGGGCGTCGGCGGCACCGGGGGTGACGGTGACTCGGTCGGTCACCGTCACGCGCCGCGCCGCCGGATCGAGCACCACGTCGAGCTCGTGATGGACGCCCGCCAGGGCGGGCACGGCGGTGAGCAGCACGGCGATGGCCGTGCACAGCGCATGGCGCGCGTTGGTGAAGACCCTCATCGCCAGCCCATACCCCGTCGCCGCATCGTCCCCGATCCGATGTAGGTCGGCCGCGGCGATCCGGCGAGGGGCATCACGCAGCCTGGAACTCCGTCAGGAACTGCCGGACCTCGGCGCGCAGGGTGGAGAAGCGCTCCTGGAGCAGGCGGGCGACCTCCACGCTCTCGCGCGCCGCGGCGGCGACCCCGGCCGACGCCTCGGACGCGGCCTCGATGCTGCGCGACACGGTCGACGCCTCGTCCGCCGCGTGGCGGACCTTCTGCGCGATCTCACCGGTGGCGGCGAGCTGCTGCTCGACCGCCGCGGCGATCTCGGCGGAACGCTCGCTGAGCGCGCCGATGGTGTCGGTGATGGCGCCGATGGCCATGACCGTCTCGTTGGTCACGGTCTGGATGGCGCCGATCTGGCCGGAAATGTCCTCCGTCGCCTTGGCGGTCTGGGTGGCGAGGTTCTTGACCTCCTGCGCCACCACGGCGAACCCCTTGCCCGCCTCCCCGGCCCTGGCTGCCTCGATCGTCGCGTTCAGCGCCAGCAGGTTGGTCTGGCCGGCGATGCTGGTGATCAGGCTGGTGATCTCGCTGATGCGGGCGGCCGATTCGGCCAGCGCCTCGACCGTCCTGCGGCTGGCGCGCGCCTTGTCGATGGCCTCCCCCGACATGGCGACGGAGCGGTTCACGCTGTGGGCGATGGCGCGGATGGACTGGGTGAGCTGCTCGGCGGCGGCGCTCGCCATGCCGACGTTGCGGCCGGCTTCGTCCGCCGCGTCGGCGACGGTGCTGTTGCAGCGGTCGGCCCTCAGCGCGCCTTCCAGCATCGTCCCGGCGCTGCCCTGCATCTGCACCGCGGTGGCGGAGGTCTCCTCCACCACCGTCTGCATGCGCTGGTCGAAGGCGGCGGTCAGCTCGCCCAGCCGCAAGGCGCGACGTGCGTCCTGCCCCTGGCGGACGATCTTTTCCGCTTCCAGCCGCTCGCGGTGCTCGGCGTTCCCGCGCAGCACGTCGATGGCGCGCGCCATGGCGCCGACCTCATCCGCCCGCTCCAGCGCCGGCACCGCCACCGCGTAATCGCCGTCGGCCAGCCGGCCGACCACGCGGGTGATGCGGATGAGCGGCCCGGTGATGGTCGACACGACAAGGAACAGGACCGCCATGATGGCGGCGAAGGCGACCACCCCCACCGCGATCCGGGTGGTCGCGTCCGCCGTGATGCGCACCTCCAGCGTGTCGGTGCGCAGGCGCAGGACATAGGCGCCAATGGGGCGGACCTGCCCCGCCTGCCCGGCCATCACCGGCTGCGTCACCTCCACGAAGCCGGCGGCGGCACGGGTGTCGCCGTCCTCCGCCACCACGCGGCCCTTGTCGTCGCGCACGAAGCCGGCGAGGTAGTCGGGGTCGGTCGACGGGGCCTTCACCACCACCCGGACCTGCTCGGTGTCGAGGTCGAACAGCGGCAGGGCCAGCGCGCGCGCCTGGAGTGCGGCCACCATGCGGGCGCGTGCGTCCAGCGCCTCGTGCGCCCGGTCACGGGTGGATTTCACGTCGGCGGCGATCGTCAGCACCTGATAGGCCAGCAGCACCGCCCCGATCAGCACCATCGCCCGCTGCCGCAGGCCCAGTCCGGACATCACCATCACCGCACCTCGTCCTTACGTTCGATCTGGGCGTTCCGTCAGACCCGCGCGATCACTTCGCCCGGCGGGCGAACCCCGCTTCCAGCTTGGCCAGCAGCGCCTCCGCCCCCGGCGCCTTCTTCGACACCACGACGAAGATGTCGATCGCCGACACCGGCGCCGATGCCAGGTCCGGCACTGGTTTGCCGGCCAGCGCCTGCGCCATCGGCAACGAATATTGAAGGAGCACCGGCGCGCGCCCCGCCTGGAGCAGGTTGACCGCCTGGTCGGGGGTGCGCGCCTCCACCACCGTCACCTTGTTGGCGGGGTCGTCCATCCAGACGCGCCAGCCGGCGTAGGAATATCCGGTCAGCACGATCACCGCCTTGCCGGCCAGATCCTCCTTGCGCGTCACCACAGGAGCGCTGCCGATGCCATAGGCGTTCAGCTCGATCCGGCCGATGGGGTTCGCCGAGGCGATGGTGGTGCCCTCCAGCTCCTTCACCGTCCGGATGCCGAGGAAGACGTGGAACTCCCCGTCCGCCAGCCCCTGGAACAGGCGGCGCGCGGGCACCGATTCCGCGGTGAAGGCGATGCCCTCCTCCGCCGCCACCTTGCCGAAGGCCTCGATCAGGCTGCCCTTGGGCTGGCCACCCTCCGTCTGGGTGTAGGGCGGGAACTCGACATAGCCGAGCTTCACCGGATCGGCCGCCGCAAACCCCGGCAACAGCCCCAGCAACGTTGCAACCAGGGCGCCTGTGCACCAGCCCGATCCGTGCCCGATCATCCGATCACCCCCTTCGCACCAGAAATCCCAGCGCGCCACACCCCGCTGCGCGTGCCGATCCCACCGACGACTCGCGATTTTGACGCGCTGCAACGAACGGTGCCCACCGATTGTTGTAAGATGATTTCAACCCGTTCACCACGCGGCGATTGCCTGCGGCAAAAGCGCCCACTAATCTTTGCGGGTGTCCGCCGCGTGAGTTCCGTCGATGCCCGACAGCAGCCCTTTCCTCGCCACCGCCTGCCCGCATGATTGCCCGTCCACCTGCGCGCTGGAGGTCGAGCGCATCGCCCCCGACCGCATCGGCAAGGTGCGCGGCGCCGCCGACAACAGCTACACGGCGGGCGTGATCTGCGCCAAGGTCAGCCGCTACGCCGAGCGTGTGCACAGTCCCGACCGGCTGACCCGGCCGCTGCTGCGCACCGGGCCCAAGGGCTCCGGCCAGTGGCGGGAGATCGGCTGGGAGGAGGCGCTGGACCGCATCACCGACGCCTTCCTCGACGCCGAACGCCACTTCGGCCCGGAAGCGGTCTGGCCCTACTATTACGCTGGCACCATGGGGCTGGTGCAGCGCGGCTCGATCCAGCGGATGCGCCACCTGAAGGGCTATGCCGGCCAATACAGCACGGTCTGCGACACGCCGGCCAACATGGGCTGGCTGGCCGGCTACGGCGCCATCCGCGGCACCGACCCGCGGGAGATGGCCGAGAGCGACCTGATCGTGAACTGGGGCGGCAACCCGGTGGCGACCCAGGTCAACGTGATGACCCACGTCAGCCGGGCGCGCAAGGCGCGCGGCGCCAAGCTGGTCACCATCGACCCCTACCGCACCGGCACGGCGGACGTGTCGGACCTGCACATCATGCCGCGGCCGGGCACCGACGGGGCGCTGGCCTGCGCGGTGATGCATGCGCTGTTCCGCGACGGCTTCGCCGACCGCGCCTATCTCGCCCGCTACGCCGCCGGCGTGGAGCGGCTGGAGGAACATCTGCGCGACCGCACGCCGGAATGGGCGGAAGCGATCACCGGCGTTCCGGCGGCCGAGATCACCGCCTTCGCCCGGCTCTACGGCGGCACCAAGGCCAGCTACCTGCGCATGGGCTACGGCCTGACGCGCAGCCGCAACGGTGCCGCGCAGATGCACGCGGTGAGCTGCCTGCCCGTGGTGACCGGGGCGTGGCAGCACCGGGGCGGCGGCGGGCTCTATTGCTCGTCGGGCATCTACCGCATCGACCGCAAGCCCATCGACGCCAACGATCGCGCCCGGCCCGGTGTCCGCCAGCTCGACCAGTCCCGCATCGGGGCGGTGCTGACGGGCAGCGCGCGCGACCTGGGCGACGGGCCGCCCATCAAGGCGATGCTGGTGCAGAACACCAACCCCGCGGCCATCTGTCCGGACAGCGCGCGGGTGCGCGCCGGGCTGCTGCGCGAGGATCTGTTCGTCGCCGTGCACGAGCAGTTCATGACCGACACCGCCGCCCTCGCCGACCTCGTGATCCCCGCCACCACCTTCCTGGAGCACGACGACCTCTACCGCGGCGGCGGGCAGTCGCACATCCTGGTCGGCCGCAAGGTGATCGAGCCGCAGGGCGAGGCGCGCGAGAACCACATCGTCAACAACGACCTGATGCGCCGGCTCGGCGCCGACGACCACCCCGCCTGCCATATGAGCGCGTGGGAGCTGGTCGACACCGTGCTGAAGGCCAGCGGCCTGCCCGACGCCGAGACGCTGGCCGCCGGCCGTTGGCACGACGCGCAGCCGGATTTCGAGACCTCCCACTTCCTGACCGGCTTCGGCTTTCCCGACGGGCGCTTCCGCTTCGCGCCGGACTGGGCGGCGCTGGGCGCCATGGGCGGGCGCGACGGGCTGGACGAGCTGCCGGCCCTGCCCGACCACATGCCGCCGGGCGGGACCACGGACGACGAGCACCCCTTCCGCCTCGTC
Organism: Azospirillum oleiclasticum; assembly: GCF_013423485.1. GTDB lineage: Bacteria > Pseudomonadota > Alphaproteobacteria > Azospirillales > Azospirillaceae > Azospirillum > Azospirillum oleiclasticum. Next base: position 59,998 of record NZ_JABFFR010000023.1, on the reverse strand, counting down.
ACCGCCCCGGCGCGCCAGTTCCTCAACACCAGCTTCACCGAGACCGGCACCGCACGGAAGCGCGAGGGGCGGCCGACCGCCCTGATGCATCCGGACGACTGCGCGGCGCTGGGGGTGGCGGAAGACACGCCCGTCCGGCTCGGCAACCGGCAGGCCAGCGTCGTCGTGCACGCAAGGCCCTTCGGCGGGTTGCAGCGGGGGGTGGTGGTGGTCGAGGGCATCTGGCCCAACGGCGCCTTCGTGGAGGGGCTGGGCATCAACGCGCTGACCTCGCCGGAGCCGATCCCGCCCGCTGGCGGGGCGGCTTTCCACGACACGGCGGTGTGGGTGCGGGCGGCGTGAGCAGGGGGAGACAAGGGGAATGGTGATGAGGACGATCGCGGCGGCGCTCCTTCTGGCCCTGGCGGCTGGCCCGGCGGCGGCGGAGTGCGTGGCGAAGGGCAACGCCATCGTGCTGACGGTGGCCGGCAACATCGCGTCGCCCAACCGCGGCCCCTTCGTGGAGTCCACCGACCGCTTCCACGCCTTCCGCGGCAACCAGTGGGAGAAGGCGCGGACCTTCACCATCGACGAGCTGGCCGCCCTGCCGCAGATGGCGGTGCGCACCGTCGTGCCCTACGACGGCAAGTCCTACCGCTTCGAGGGGCCGGCGCTGGCGGATGTGCTGAAGGCCGCCGGCGCCGCCTCCGGCACCGTGGCGGTGCAGGCCATCGACGGCTACGAGGTGGAGCTGTCGCCGGAGATCCAGGCGGCGGACAAGCAGGTGCTGGCGCTCTGTCAGGAGGGGAAGCCGCTGGGGCTCGGCGCGCTGGGGCCACTCTACACCGTCGTTCCCATGGCCGACGGCGCCACCCCCACCGACGACCAGTCCAACCGGCAGATCTGGGCGGCGCATTACATCAACGTGAAGTGACGGCGGCGCCGCGACGGCCAGCGCCATGAGAACGGTTGCATTCCAAGGCCCGGCGCGACGATCCTCCCCGGCAAACGGAGACCGAGGAGGACAGCGCCCATGCCCGTCTACAGCCTGAACGGCCACACCCCCACCCTGCCCGAGAGCGGGCGCGTCTGGATCGCGCCGGGTGCGCGCGTCATCGGCCGCGTGCGGCTGGGGGAGGATGTCAGCGTCTGGTTCAACGCGGTGCTGCGCGCCGACACCGAGGACGTGACCATCGGCGACCGCAGCAACGTGCAGGACGGGGCGGTGATGCACGCCGACCCCGGCTTCCCGCTGACCGTCGGCCCCGACTGCACGGTCGGGCACGGCGCCATCCTGCACGGCTGCACCGTCGGCGCCGGCAGCCTGATCGGCATGGGGGCCACGATCATGAACGGCGCCGTCGTCGGCCGGAACGCCGTCGTCGGCGCCAACACCCTGATCCGCGAGGGCCAGAGCTTCCCCGACGGCGCCGTCGTGGTGGGCAACCCCGCCCGGCTGGTCAAGACCCTCGACCCCGACTCCAGCATGGGGGCGGAAGCCGCCGCCCGCTACGTCGAGCGCGGCGGGCAGTACCGGGAGGGGCTGCGGGCGGTGGACGGCGCGGAGGAGTGACGCCGGAGATGGGGGCGTGGTCGCCTTGAGCCCCCACCCGTCAATTCCGTTCAATGAGACAAATCGGATCGTTTGCTGATAGGAAAGAAGAAATCCGCTTGCCCATCGCTCCCGTTTTTGGCAGGATCGAGACGGATCATATCGCTGGGTGAGACTGCACGCAGCGATCCGGCCACACCCCCCCGCGGAACGCGGCGGGGTTGAAGACGATGGGGAGGGGACGGTTTCGGCCGGTGCCGGCGTGGCGGACGCCCCGGCACCACCGCGCGCCGTACCGTCCGGACAGCAGACGACGGGAGAGCCACCATGAAAATGACGACCGAAGAAGCCTTCGTGAAGGTTCTTCAGATGCACGGCATCCAGCATGCCTTCGGCATCATCGGATCGGCCATGATGCCGGTCTCCGACCTGTTCCCGAAGGCCGGGATCACCTTCTGGGACTGCGCGCACGAGACCAACGCGGCGCTGATCTGCGACGGCTACAGCCGCGTCACCGGCAAGATGGGCATGGCCATCGCCCAGAACGGTCCGGGCGTCACCGGCTTCATCACCTCGATCAAGACCGCCTACTGGAACCACACGCCGATGCTGCTGGTCACCCCGCAGGCGGCCAACAAGACCATCGGCCAGGGCGGCTTCCAGGAAGTCGAGCAGATGGCCATGTTCGAGGACATGGTCTGCTACCAGGAGGAGGTCCGCGATCCCTCCCGCATCCCCGAGGTCCTGAACCGGGTGATCGAGAAGGCGTGGCGCGGTTCGGCGCCGGCCCAGATCAACATCCCGCGCGACTATTGGACCCACGTCATCGACGTCGAGCTGCCGCAGATCGTTCGGCTGGAGCGCCCCTCCGGCGGTCGCCAGGCGGTGGCGGAGGCCGCGAAGCTGCTGTCGGAGGCCAAGTTCCCGGTCATCCTGAACGGCGCCGGCGTGGTGATCGGCGATGCCATCGAGGATTCCAAGGCGCTGGCCGAGCGTCTGGACGCCCCGGTCTGCTGCGGCTACCAGCACAACGACGCCTTCCCGGGCAGCCACCCGCTGGCCGCCGGCCCGCTCGGCTACAACGGCTCCAAGGCCGCCATGGAGCTGATCGCCAAGGCCGACGTGGTGCTGGCGCTGGGCACCCGTCTGAACCCCTTCTCCACCCTGCCCGGCTACGGCATGGACTATTGGCCGAAGACCGCCAAGATCATCCAGGTCGACATCAACCCCGACCGCATCGGCCTGACCAAGAAGGTCTCGGTGGGCATCTGCGGCGACGCCAAGCAGGTGGCGCAGCAGCTTCTGGCGCAGCTCGCCCCGACCGCCGGCGACGACGGGCGCGAGGAGCGCAAGGCGCTCATCCACCGCACCAAGTCGGCGTGGCTGCAGATGCTGTCCTCGCTCGACCATGAGGACGACGACCCCGGCACGAGCTGGAACGCCGAGGCGCGCGAGCGCGAGCCGAACCGCATGTCGCCGCGCCAGGCCTGGCGGGCCATCCAGGCGGCCCTGCCCCGCAACGCCATCCTGTCCACCGACATCGGCAACAACTGCGCCATCGGCAACGCCTACCCGTCCTTCGAGGAGGGCCGGAAGTATCTGGCGCCGGGCATGTTCGGCCCCTGCGGCTACGGCTTCCCGTCCATCGTCGGCGCCAAGATCGGTTGCCCGGACGTGCCGGTGATCGGCTTCGCCGGTGACGGCGCCTTCGGCATCTCGATGAACGAGATGAGCTCGATCGGCCGCGAGGAGTGGCCGGCGATCACCATGGTGATCTTCCGCAACTACCAGTGGGGCGCCGAGAAGCGCAACACGACGCTCTGGTACGACAACAACTTCGTCGGCACCGAGCTGAACCTGAAGCTCAGCTACGCCAAGGTGGCGGAAGCCTGCGGGCTGGCCGGCATCGTCGCCACCACCCAGCAGGAGGTGACCGACGCGCTGACCAAGGCGATCGAGAACCAGAACAAGGGCATCACCACCTTCGTCGAGGTGGTGCTGAACCAGGAGCTGGGCGAGCCGTTCCGCCGCGACGCCATGAAGAAGCCGGTGGTCGTCGCCGGCATCGACCCGGCCGACATGCGGCCGCAGCAGCCGCCGGTCTGAGCAGGTCTACTGATCGAACGAGAGTCCCCTTCCTCCCTCGGGGGGAAGGGACGGGGGTGGGGACCGACGCGTCCCCCGCGATTCTCCCGGCCTTCGGGCCATAAACTCCCCCACCCCGAACCCCTCCCCCTCGCGGGGGAGGGGCTTTTTTCATGCCCGCTCCTCACTTCTGTTCGCTGACCGTCCAGCCCGGCGGCACGCCCTGCATGTCGGGCAGCCGGTGGGCGATACCCTTGTGGCAGTCGATGCAGGTGCGTTCCCCGGTGAACAGGAACCGCTGGTGGATGTCGGCGGCCCGCGCCCCCTGCCTGGTGATGTCCATGGACTCCGCGCTGTGGCAGTTGCGGCATTCCAGGCTGTTGTTGGCCTTCAGCCGCGCCCATTCATGCTCCGCCAGCTCGCGGCGCATGGCGGCGAACTTGTCCGGCGTGTCGATGGTGCCGAACAGGTGGCCCCACACCTCCTTGGACGCCTGCATCTTGCGGGCGATCTTGTCGGTCCAGGCGTGCGGCACGTGGCAATCCGGACAGGTGGCGCGCACGCCCGAGCGGTTGGTGAAGTGGATGGTCTGCTTGAGCTCCTGATAGACGTTGTCGTTCATCTCATGGCAGGAGATGCAGAAGGCCTCGCGGTTGGTCGCCTCCAGCGCGGTGTTGAAGCCGCCCCAGAAGAACACGCCGGCCGCGAAGCCGCCGAGCGTCAGGAACCCCAGGCTGAGGGTGCGTGCCGGGGTGGCGATGATCCGCCATGGCCGCAGCAGGAATCCGGGCAGTCTCATCGCCGGTCACCCCCGTCCGAAGGCCGGCTGATCAGGCTGTCCACGTCGCGGAAGTCGTTGCGGATGGGGGGCTGCGCCACCGTCTGCGGCACATGGCATTGCAGACAGAAGTACCGCCGCGGGGTGACGCCGCCCAGCGTCTGGCCGTCGCGGTCCACGTAATGGGTGATGCTGATCATCGGCGCCTGCGAGCCGGCCGTGTATTGCCGGCTGTGGCAGGTCAGGCACTGGTTGTTGTTCAGCGTGAGCTGGTAGTCCCGGATGTTGTGCGGGATCACCGGCGGCTGTTCGGGGTAGTTGCGGGCGACCCGGCGGTCGTCGGTGACGTCGGCCGGGATGGGTGGCGGCACCGGTTCCTGCTCGAAGCCGACGGGCGGGCGGAACGGCGTCTGGACGGAAGCCCCCTGGCCCGGCGATTGGGCCGGAAGCACGGCGGGCAGCAGGACGGGAAGCGCGGCCAGAACCGCGAGGATGCGGGCGTTCATCTCGGTTCCTCCCTCAGACGGCCACGACCTTGACGGCGCATTTCTTGAAGTCGGTCTGCTTGCTGATGGGGTCGGTGGCGTCCAGCGTGACCTTGTTGATCAGGCGGGAGCTGTCGAACCAGGGCACGAAGATCGCCCCCCGCGGCGGCTTGTTCCGCCCGCGCGTCTCCACCCGCGTGCGGATCTCGCCGCGGCGCGACATGACGCGCACCTCCGAGCCGCGGCGCAGGCCGCGGGCGGCGGCGTCGTCCGGGTGCATGTAGACCAGCGCCATCGGCATGGCCTTGTACAGCTCCGGCACCCGCATGGTCATGGAGCCGGAGTGCCAGTGCTCCAGCACGCGGCCGGTGACCAGCCACAGGTCGAACTCCTGGTCGGGGCTCTCGGCCGGCGGCTCGTAGGGGAAGGCGAAGATGTTGGCCCGGCCGTCGGGGTTGCCGTAGAACTTCACACCCTCCCCGGCCTTCACGAAGGGATCGAGCCCTTCCCGGTAGCGCCACAGCGTCTCCTTGCCGTCCACCACCGGCCAGCGCAGGCCGCGCACCTGATGATAGGTGTCGTACGGGGCGAGGTCGTGGCCGTGGCCGCGCCCGAACCAGGCGTATTCCTCGAACAGCCCCTTCTGGAGGTAGAAGCCGAACGCCTTCGCCTCGTCGTTCCCGTAGGCCGGGTCGAGATCGGACAGCGGGAAGCGGTTCACCTCGCCGTTGGCGAAGAGCACGTCGTAGAGGGTCTTGCCCTTCATCTCCGGGGCCCTGGCGATCAGGTCGGCCGGCCACACCTCCTCCACCGTGAAGCGCTTGGAGAACTCCACGAGTTGCCAGAGGTCGGAGCGCGCCTCGCCGGGTGCTGCGACGAGCTGGTGCCAGAAATGGGTGCGCCGCTCGGCGTTGCCGTAGGCCCCTTCCTTCTCCACCCACATGGCCGCGGGCAGGATCAGGTCGGCCGCCATCGCCGTGACGGTCGGGTAGGCGTCGGAGACGACGATGAAATTGTCGGGGTTGCGGTAGCCGGGATACGTCTCCTGCGTCGTGTTGGGCGCCGCCTGGAGGTTGTTGTTGACCATGATCCAGTAGGCGTTGAGCTTGCCGTCCTTCAGCATGCGGTCCTGCAGCACGGCGTGGTATCCGGGCTTGGCGGGAATTGTCCCTTCCGGCACCCGCCACTGCCTCTCCGTCACCTTGCGGTGCTCGGGATTGGTGACCTGCATGTCGGCCGGCAGGCGGTGGGCGAAGGTCCCCACCTCGCGCGCGGTGCCGCAGGCGCTGGGCTGACCGGTCAGGGAAAAGGGGCTGTTGCCGGGCTCGCTGATCTTACCGGTCAGCAGGTGGATGTTGTAGACCATGTGGTTCACCCACACGCCGCGGACGTGCTGGTTGAAGCCCATGGTCCAGAAGGACATGACCTTGGTCTTGGGATCGGCGTACAGCTCGGCCAGGGCCAGCAGACGCTCCTTCGGCACCTTGCTGATCTCCGACGCGCGCTCGACCGTGTAGTCGCTGACGAAGCGGGCGAACTCCTCGAAGTTGCTGGGCGTGCTGACCGCCGGGTCGCGCGGGTTGGCGGCGCGCGTCTCCAGCACATGCTCGGGGCGCAGGCCGTAGCCGATGTCCTTCTGCCCCATGCGGAAGTTGCAGTGCTTCTCGACGAACTCCCGGTTCACCCGCCCGGTCTGGATGATGTGGTTGGCGATGAAGTTGAGGATGGCGAGGTCGGTGCCGGGCGAGAACACCATCGGGATGTCGGCCAGCTCGAAGCTGCGGTGCTCGAAGGTGGAGAGCACGGCCACCTTCACATGCTTGGCCGACAGGCGACGGTCGGTGACGCGGGTCCACAGGATCGGGTGCATCTCCGCCATGTTGGAGCCCCAGAGCACGAAGGCGTCGGCGTGCTCCATGTCGTCGTAGCAACCCATCGGCTCGTCCATGCCGAAGGTGCGGATGAAGGCGACCGCGGCCGACGCCATGCAGTGGCGCGCGTTGGGATCCAGGTTGTTGGTGCGGAAGCCGGCCCGCATCAGCTTGCTGGCGGCGTAGCCCTCCCAGATCGTCCACTGGCCGGAGCCGAACATGCCGACCGCGTCGGGGCCCTTCTCCTTCAGCACGCGCTTCCACTGGGCCGCCATCTCGTCGAAGGCGCGCTCCCAGGACACCGGCTGGAACTCGCCCTCCTTGTGGTACTTGCCGTCGCGCATGCGCAGCAGCGGCGTGGTCAACCGGTCCTGCCCGTACAGGATCTTGGACAGGAAATAGCCCTTCACGCAGTTCAGGCCGCGGTTGACGTCGGCCTTGATGTCGCCGTGGGTGGCGACCACGCGGTTGTCCTTGACCGCCACCATGACGCCGCAGCCGGTGCCGCAGAAGCGGCAGGGAGCCTTGGACCAGGTGAGCTTCGCGTCCTCTCCCGCCACCATGCTGGTCTGGGCGGCGGCGGGAAGGCTGATGCCGCCCGCCGCCGCGGCCGTGGCGACGGCCTGCGCCTTGATGTAATCGCGCCTGTTGAGCATGGAGTCCTCCGCTCGTCGGTGGGTCCCGCCAGTGGGGGCCGTTTCAGTGGGGTCGGTTCAGTGTGTCGGCGGGGCGGCTTCATCGACCGCCTCCGCGTGGTGGAAGACCAGAACGGCCGACAGCACCCCGTCCATCAGGTGCATCGCGGTCATGCGGTCGGCGATCCAGCCCTCGTGCGGGCCTTCGACGACCACGACCAGCTTGCCGTCCTGCTCGGCGTGGATCTCGGCACCCGGCGTTCCGGCGATCGCCGCGCGCACCGGAACCAGCCGGTCGGGACGGACATGAACGAGCAGCGACGCGACGTGCAGTTCAGCAGGCATGGGGCTTCTCCGGTGCCGGTTGCATGGTGACGGCGTTCACCGGGCAAGCCGGCACGCAGGCGCCGCAGCCCGTGCAGGCCGAGGCGTCCACCAGCGCCTCCGCGGTCCCCCCCGGCAGCGGGCGGAAGCGCAGCGCCGCCTCTGGGCAGGAATCCTGGCAGGACCGGCAATAGACCCCGGCCACCGCCAGGCAGCCGCCGCCGACCGCCGCGACGTGGGTCCAGGGGCGGCGGCCGGTGTCGAAGATCGGCTGCGGGCAGGCGGTGGCGCAGGCGCCGCAGAAGCTGCATTCCCCCGCCGTGAAGCGCACCACCGGAAAACCACCATCGCCGGGGGCGATGATCCGTTCCGGGCAGGCGGTGGCGCAGGCGCCGCAGCGGGTGCAGAGGTCGCGCAACGCCGCGGCGTCGGCCCAGGGCGGATGGATGGGGGGCACCGCGGCGCGGCGACCCAGCAGCAGTCCGCGCCGGCCGCGGTCGATGCCGCCCGGTCGAGGACCCGGTCGTTGGGTGCTCATGGCCGGCTCAGTGCACCGGCGGCCCCGGAGGCCCCATGATGAGCTGCGACATCCAGACGAGGAACCCATAGCCCCCGACCACCGCCACCGCCACGAAGGGCCAGATGACGACGGACAGGAACAGGAAGACGGCGATCTCGCGCCGCTTCACCGCCGGATCGATGACCGTGTCCGCAGCGGTCGCCGTCGCTTCGCCAATCCGGTCATGGCCTGCACGGCCCATGGCATCCTCCCAGCGTCGACATGGACTTTTTCGGTGAACCGGCCGTGCTCTTCGTTGGTTCCGGCCGCACCCGACGGGTCCAGAATAGCCGGACCACCCGGGCCGGACTTGACTATGGTCAAGCCCGACGGCGTTACGCCGGGTCTAGGGTGCCGCGTCCGGTCGGAGTGCGTTCGCCGTGAAGGAGCCCGGTCATGACCCCGCTGATCGCCGCGGTTCTCGTCCTTGTCGCCAGCCACACCGTGCCTTCCCATGGCGCCGTCCGCGGGGCGATGACGGACCGCTTGGGGCTGCGCGGCTTCCGCACGGTGCATTCGCTGGTGTCGGCCGCCGCGCTGGCCGCGGTCGTGGTGGCTTACCGGGCGGCGGAACCGGGGCTGTGGGTGTGGTACCCGGTGTTCGAGGCACGTTACGCCACCATCGCGGTGATGCCGGTGGCCGCCTTCCTGCTCGTCGGGCGCCTGACCCGGCGCCCCGGACCGGAGCCGTGCGGCGTCTACCGCATCACCACGACGCCCGGCAGCATGGCCGTGCTGCTGTGGAGCCTAAGCCATCTTGCCGTGGCCGGCGACCAGCGGCGGGTCATCCTGTTCGCCGGCATGCTGGCCATCGCCCTGGTCTCGCTGGTCCGCAACGCGGGACTGGCCAATCCACCCGGGCTGGCCGGCACGATCCCCTTCGCCCGCATCCTGGCCGGGCGGGAGCGGCTGGAACCGCGGGAGATCGGGCTGTGGCGGCCGGTGCTGGCGCTGCTGCTCGTCGCCGCCCTGCTGGCCCTGCACCCGCTGGTCTTCGGGGTCGATCCGCTGGCCGGGCTGATCTGACGCGGGATGGTTCCGCTCTCAGCCGGCGGGCGTGCCGCAGCCGGGGAAATTGTTGGCGCGCATCCAGTCCGCGTAGGCGTCGGCGACGGCGGTACCGGGAGTGAGAGCGGCCAGCGCGTCGTCGCCAGCGGGCCGGGCGGTCATCATCCAGCCGGCGCCATAGGGATCGGCGACCATCAGCGACGGGCGGTCGATCAGCGCGTGGTTGACCGCGACCACCACCCCGTCGAAGGCGACGCGCGCCGGCCCCACCCACTTGCTGCTCTCGATGGTGGCGCCGGAACGTCCCTTCTCCAGCGCCCGGCCGGCGCGCTTGGGCGTGAAGGCGAAGATGCGGCCGTTGGCGAGCGCCACCGCCACCACCGTCATGCCGAGCCGCACCAGCCCGCCCGGCAGCGGCTCGTACCACATGTGGTTCGGCACGTCGTAGAGCAGCCCGAGCGGCAGCGGGCAGCCCTTGACGGTGACGAGGCCTGGGCCGGAGTCGGGGCCGGAGCCGGGGTCCGTGGGCATCGCGCTCAGAACTCGACCACCGGCAGCTCCGGATATTCCACGTCCAGCAGGGCGAGGAAGGGCTGCCCGATCGCCGTCTCGTACCACGCCTCGAAGGCCGCGATGGCGTCCTCCACCCGCACCGGCTCCACCGCCGCATCATCGGCCGCATCGTCGGCCGGCCGCGATTCCGCCCACACCGCCAGCGTGACGGCCTGGAAGGCATCGAGGATGCGGGTGCGGGCTTCGGTCTCCGCGTGCCAGTCCAGCTCGCGCTGAAGGGCCGCGGCCCCGACCGCGGTCGCGGCCTCCGCGGTCTCCGCGCCGGCGACGGCGGCGGCGACCGCCTTCACCAGCCCCAGCCGGCGGAAGGCGAACTGCCGCTGCCGCTCATGCCGGGCGATGCCGTCAGCCACCGACTGGCGGAACGCGATCTCCGCCGCCTGCGCCGCCTTCGCCGCCGCATCGAGCCGCCCGACGCAGCCGGGCCCGACGCCACCGGTTGGATGTGCCGTCATCGTCACGCTCCTGAATGGGGTTGGCGGAGGAGGTAGGAGTCGAACCTACCAAGGACCGTCTCGCGGCCCTCTCCGGATTTGAAGTCCGGCCGCCCCACCGGGGACGCTGCTCCTCCGTCGTTCCGATCCGCCGGCGCCCGTGGGGCCGGCGGGGTCGAGAACAGATCGGCCTTGTGCGGGTTGATGCGCCGGATGTCGCCGCGGCGCATGGTCAAGCCCTGTCGGTCGAAGAACTCAAGGATTTGGATCGCAACCTTGCGGCCATTGTCAAGCCGGTCGCGGAACTGGGTCACGCCGAAACGCCCCTCCTCACCCGCGGCGGCCAGCGCGCGCGCCACGTCGGCCATCTCCACCACGGTCTCGGCCAGGAAGAAATGGTCCTGCGCGATTTCATCCACGTCGCCGCGCCGGGCCGCCATGCGGAACAGGCGGCGCAGCAGCCGTTCGTCGATGTCGAAGCGCCGGGCCAGATCGCGCACCCGCGGCGGGCGGAAGCGGGCCTCGCCGCCCAGCAGCGGCCGGATGCCGGCCCACATGCGCTCGTCCTCCGCGGTGAAGCGGACCTCGTGGCCGGGGGCGCGCACCCAGGCACGGTCAATGGCGACCACCCCCTCCGCCCGCAGCCGCTGCAGCGCCACGGCGAAGAGCGGGGCGGGCAGGCGCGGCTTCAGCGTCAGCCGCAGCCGCTCCTGCGCGAGGCCGGGCTGGTCCGGGTTTTCGGCGTGGAAGCGGGCAAGGGTGCCGGCGAGGTCGTCGCGCAGCCGGTCCCAGGCAGTGGGCAGCAGGGCGGCGGTGACGGGCCCGGCGGTCAGCGTCACCAGCCCAAGCCCCTCCGCCAGCCGCCCGGCGAGATCGGCCGCCCCGGCCCGGTCGCGCACGAAGGCGCCGAGATCCGCCCAGCCGCGCCCGGCAGCGAGGAAGCCGGCCAGCGCGTCGGCCGGGTCGTCCCGGCGGAGTGCCGCCAGCTCGGCGCGGCGCTCGGGCGTGCGGCGCCGGCGCTCGGGCGCCTGGAGGTCCACCAGCACGCCGCCGCCCAGCGTGCGGGTGGCGGCGGTGTCGCGCAGCACGAAGCGGTCGCCCGCGGCCACCGCCACCGGCTCGTCGAGCACGAGTTGCACGAAGTCGGTGCCGCCCGGCTCCAGCTCGCCGTCGCGCAGGACGACGACGCGGGCCGCCGCCTCGGTGGAGCCATGATGCAGCCGCACCGGCATCCACTGCCCGACCGGCCGCCGCTCCGACCGCAGCACCGTCAGCTCGGCGTCGATGCGGCGCACCGGGGCGTGCAGCGCGGGGTCGAGCAGCACCTGCCCGCGCGGAACCGTGTCGCGCGACACCTTGGGGCCGACCAGGGACACCGCGCAGCGCTGCCCGGCATGGCCGCGCTCCACCGGCCGGTTCTGGGCGTGGATGGAACGCACCCGCGCCTCGATCCCGGCCGGGGAGACCGCCACCGTGTCGCCCACCGCGACCGAGCCGGACATCACCGTGCCCGTCACCACCGTGCCGGCTCCGGCCAGGGAGAAGACGCGGTCGATGGCGAGCCGGAAGCGCCCACCGTCGGTGCGGGTTCCCGTCGCGGCGCGTGCCTCGTCGAGACGTGCGGCAAGATCCGCCAGCCCTTCGCCGGAGACGGCGGAGACAGGAACCACGTCAGCGCCCTCCAGCCCGGTGCCGGCGAGGAGTGCCGCGATCTCCGCGGTCACGGCGGCGCGCCGGGCCTCGTCGGCAAGATCGGCCTTGGTCAGCGCGACGATGCCGCGCCGCAGCCCCAGCAGATCGACGATCGCCAGATGCTCGCGCGTCTGCGGCATCACCCCGTCGTCGGCCGCCACGGTCAGCAGCACGAGGTCGATGCCGGTCGCCCCGGCCAGCATGGTGTGCACCAGCCGCTCATGGCCGGGCACATCCACGAAGCCCACCACATCCCCATCCGGGCGCGGCCAATAGGCGAAGCCCAGCTCGATGGTGATGCCGCGGGCCTTCTCCTCCTTCAGCCGGTCGGTGTCGACGCCGGTCAGCGCCCGCACCAGGCTGGTCTTGCCATGGTCGATGTGCCCGGCGGTGCCGACGATCATGGCACTGCCGCCTCCGCCGGAACAACGAGGCGCGCGAGTTGGCCGGCGAAGCCGTCCACGTCCTCCAGGCAGCGCAGGTCGAAGCGCAGCGCCCCCTTCTCGATGCGGCCGATCACCGGCACCGGAAGCCGACGGAAGGCCGCGGCCAGCGCCTCCACCGCGCCGCCGGAGGCGCCGCGCCCGGCCGGCTCGATGGCGAGGCCGTGGCTGGGGATGGTCTCCAGCGGCAGCGCGCCGGACCCGATCTGGCTGGCGCAGTCGGCGGACGCCACGCTCCAGCCAGCCCCCACCGCCCCGGCGATGACGGGCCCAAGCCGTTCCGCCAGCCCGCGCAGTTCCTCCACCGGCCGCGTCAGGAAACGCAGCGTCGGCAGGGTCGCCGGCAGCCGGTCGGGGTCGCGGTAGAGGCGCAGGGTCGCCTCCAGCGCCGCCAGCCGGATCTTGTCGAGCCGCACCGCCCGCTTGATGGGGTTTTTCGCGCAGGCCCGCACCAGGTCGCGCCGCCCGACGATGAAGCCCGCCTGCGGCCCGCCCAGCAGCTTGTCGCCGGAGAAGGTGACGAGGTCGGCGCCGTCGGCGACCGCGTCCTGCACCGTGCGCTCCCGCCGCAGGCCATAGCGCGACAGATCCACCAGCGTGCCGGAGCCGAGATCGTCCACGACCGGCACGCCGCGCTCCCGCCCGATGGCGGCGAGCGCCTGGGTCGACACCTCCGCCGTGAAGCCCTGGACGAGGTAGTTGGAGGTGTGGACCTTCATCAGCAGGCCGGTGTCCGGCCCGACCGCGCCTTCGTAATCGCGGAGGTGGGTGCGGTTGGTGGTGCCGACCTCGCGCAGGCGCGTGCCGGCCCGCGCCATAATCTCCGGCATGCGGAAGGCGCCGCCGATCTCGATCAGCTCACCGCGGGAGACCACCGTCTCCCGCCCCTGGGCCAGCGTGTTGAGCACCAGCAGAACCGCGGCGGCGTTGTTGTTGACGAGGCAGGCGTCCTCCGCCCCCGTCAGCTCGCAAAGCAGGCCGCGCACGGCGTCGTCACGCTCGCCGCGGCCACCGCCGTCCAGGTCGAATTCCAGCGCCGCGGGGTGGCGCATGGCGGCCGCGGCGGCCTCCACCGCCGCCTCGGCCAGTACGGCGCGGCCGAGGTTGGTGTGCAGGACCGTGCCGGTCAGATTGTGGACGCGGCGCAGCCGCGGCGCGTCGTCGGCTTCCAGCCGAGCCAGCGCCGCTTCGGCGGCCAGCACGGCGGCGGTGGCGCGGTCGGGCGGCGGCGGATCGTCGTCGCCGGTGGTGCGCAGCCGTACGCGCAGGCCGTCCAAGGCGCCGCGCACGGCGCCGAGTGCGGCGTCGTGGCCGAAGCGCGCGACGGCGACGCGGCCGATCTCGCCGCGCATCACCTCGTCGACCGAGGGCAAGGGTCCGGCCCGCCGGCTCATGGCGTCAGTCCCCGCGGACGGTCAGTAGCCGGTCAGGAAGGGGTTCGCGCCGCCGCGCACCCAATCCTCCTCGGCGAGCAGAAGGTCGAGCCCGAGGGAGCCGACATCGTCGGCCACCGACTCCAGCCGTGTGTCCTTGTGCTGGTGCAGGATCTTGACGTAGCCGTGGCACTGCTCGCAGGTCTCGGCCTTCACCACGTCGGGTGCCCCCTCGATGGTGTGGTAGGCGATGCCGTCGACACCGCCGCACAGCAGGCACTTGATGCGCACCACGTTCCACAGGGTGCCGCACATGGAACAGGCACAGAATCGCGTGCCGTGCGCCCCCGGCCAGCCGACGATCATGCTGGCGACCGGGCCGGACCCGCAGGATGGGCAGGCCGCGTCGGCCACGGGGGTGAGCCGGCTGGCGTCGAGCCGCGCCGCGGCCCTGGTGAAATGCACCTGGAGGGCGGCGGCCATCAGCACATGGGGGGCGACCGCATCTTCCGGGATGGAACCGACCAGCACGGCATCGGCCATGGCGCGCCGCGCGTCCGCGTCCGCCGCGCGCAGGCCTTCGATGGCGTCGCGGGACGCTTGCGGCAGGCCGTCCGCGACGGCCAGCCGGTCGAGGAAGGCGGTCAGCGTGGCGTCGAACACCGCGTCGGCTTCGAAGCGGCCGAAGGGGACCGGCGGCATGGAATGGGTGTAGGCCCGCTCCAGCTCCACCGGCGGCGGCAGCACCGGCTCCGGCAGGCCGTCCAGGCAATCGCGCTGCGCCCCGGCAACTGACGCGAGGAAGCGCAGATAGGCTTCGAGCGGATGCTCCGGCGCCAGTTCGGCGAAGCGCGCCGCGCGGCGGCCGAACAGGCTGGCGGGGTCGGGCAGGACGGCGAAGGGCGGGTCCGCCGCCTCTCCGATGTTCATGGGTGCCGGGGGGACGGCGCCCCCCGGCGGAAGTTGCGGAGAACCGGCACGCGGCATCTTCGTTCCTTGGTTTGCTGACAGGTTCCGTGCCTACTCCGCGGGACGCCGGGGCGTCCTTGCCCCGACCTCCTCACGCAGCCAGCGCCGGTGGTGACGCCACGCCCAGCCGCCGGTCACCGAACCGCGCATCATCGCGCGGACGGTGCCCTTGACCCACAGCGCCGCGTAGACGTGGACGATCCAGATCAGGATCGCCCCGATCGCCGCCAGCGCGTGCACAAGAACGGCAAGCCGCTGCTGGTCGATGGGGATGACGATGCCGAGCGTCTCGCGCAGGAACGGGTACTGGGACCGCCAGATGCCCACCCCGCTGACGAACAGCACGATGATCAGGATCGACATGCCCCAGAAGACCAGCTTCTGCCCGGCGTTGTACTTGCCAACTTCCGGCAGCTCCTCCTCCCGGCCCGCCAGCACGGCGCGCACGCGGCCGAGCCAGACATTGTCCGTACGTTCCCAGAGGTTCAGCCGCCAGAAGCGCAGGAACAGACCGGCGAAGCTGACCAGCAGCACGAGGCCGATCCAGGGATGGATGATCCGCGTGTACTCGCCGCCGCCGAACAGACCGGTCAGGAAGAACAGCGACGGATGGAACAGCGCCAGACCGCTGAGCGCCAGCAGGATCAGGCTGGCCGCCGTCACCCAGTGGTTGACCCGCGCCGCCGCGGAATAGCGGCTGACCGTGGTCGGCTCGTCGCGGTAGTGGGAGCCCGTCATGTCCCGTCCCCCTTCAGTTTGGCCGCCGCCTGCTCATCCTCGTCCGAGACGCGGTTCGGGCCGTTCACGACGTAGTGCATGAAGCCGAACACCGCGGCGAAGCCGATCCCGAGCAGGCCGACGTTCTTGGTCAGGCCCTTCCACATCTCGACCAGCGGGCTGATCTTCGGGGCCAGGGGAAGGCCGGCGTAAATCGGGGGCTTGTCCGCGTGATGCAGCACGTACATCACGTGGGTGCCGCCGACGCCGGCCGGATCATAGACGCCCGCCTTGTCGTAGCCGCGCGACTTCAGATCCGCCACCCGCTCCTCGCCATGGGCGATCATGTCCTCCTTGGAGCCGAACACGAGCGCCTGGGTCGGGCAGGCCTTGACGCAGGCCGGAGCCTGCCCGACCGCCACGCGGTCGGAGCAGAGCGTGCACTTGTACGCCTTGTTGTCGGCCTTGGAGATGCGCGGGATGTTGAACGGACACCCCTTCACGCAGTAGCCGCAGCCGATGCAGTTCTCCGAAACGAAGTCGACGATGCCGTTGGAGTACTGGACGATGGCACCCGGCGCGGGACAGGCCTTGAGACAGCCGGGATCGGAGCAATGCATGCAGCCGTCCTTGCGGATCAGCCACTCCAGATTGCCGGTGTCCGGGTTGTCCCACTCCGTGAAGCGCATCAGCGTCCAGGTGGCGGGGGAGAGGTCGTGGGGGTTGTCGTAGACCCCGGTGACCTCGCCCACCTCCTCGCGCAGGTCGTTCCACTCCATGCAGGCCACCTGGCACGCCTTGCAGCCGATGCATTTGGAGACGTCGATCAGCTTCGCCACCTCCAGCGTCTTGCGCGCGGCCGGCGGCGTGCCGGACGTCGCGGAGCGGCGCTGGAGATCAAGGGATTGCAATGTCGCCATGACCGTTGCCCTCCCTTAAGAGACAGCCGGGCCGCTGGCGAGCGGCTCGATGTCGACGAGGAACGCCTTGTATTCCGGCGTCTGGGTGTTGGCGTCGCCGACGAAGGGCGTCAGCGTGTTGACGCCGAAGCTCTTCTTGGTCTCGCCGATGAAGCCGAAATGGATCGGCATGCCGACGGTGTGCACCGTCTTGCCGTCCACCTTCAGCACCGGGATGCGCTTGGTGACGACCGCTTTCGCCTTCACCGACCCGCGGTTGGAGAAGACGCGGACCCAGCCGCCGTTCTGGATGCCTTTTTCCCGCGCCAGATCCGGGGAGATCTCGACGAAGAACTCGGGCTGCACGATCGCGTTGAGCTTCACGTGCTTGGTCCAGTAATGGAAATGCTCGGTCAGGCGGTAGGTGGTGGCGACGTAGGGGAAGTCCTTCGCCGTGCCGAACACCTCCATGTCGCCCTTAAACACCCGGGCCGCGGGGTTCGTCGGGGTCTTGGGGTGCAGGACGTTGGCGACCGGACTTTCGAACGGCTCGTAATGTTCGGGGAACGGCCCTTCCGCCATCAGCTTGCGCGCGAACAGGCGGGACACGCCCTCCGCGTTCATGATGAAGGGTCCGGCCGCCCTCTCGGGCGACAGCGTCGGCGCGTAGTCCGGCACGTCGGGTCCGACCCAGCGAGAGCCGTTCCAGTGGATGTACTGCTTCCTGGCGCTCCACGGCTTGCCGTTGGGATCCGACGAGGCCCTGTTGTAGAGCACGCGGCGGTTGGCCGGCCACGCGAAGCCCCATTTCGGGTGCACGCCCAGCCCGCTGGGGTCCGTGTTGTCGCGGCGGGCGGTCATGTTGCCCGCTTCGGTGTACGCCCCTGAATAGATCCAGCACCCGCTCATGGTGGAACCGTCGTCGCGGAGCTGGGCGAAACCGTCGACCTGCTCCCCGGCCCGGCGCAGGATCTTTGTGGGGTCGGTGGGGTCCTTCAGATCCGCGAGCGCCTTGCCGTTCAGCTCGCGCAGCAGCTCGTCCGGGCTCGGGTTGCGGGCCTGGACGTAGTTCCAGTCGAGGTTCTGGATCGGCTCGGGTACGGCACCGCCGTTCTTGGCGTACAGGTCGCGGATGCGCAGGAACAGGTCGGCCATGATGACCGTGTCCGTGCGCGATTCGCCGGGACCGTCCGCCGCCTTCCAGCGCCAGTTGAGCGTACGGCTGGAGTTGGTGAAGCTCCCCTCGTCCTCCGCGAAGCAGGTCGAGGGCAGCATGAACACCTCGGTCTGCACCTTGGCGGAGTCGATGTCGTTGAACTCCCCATGGTTCTCCCAGAAGCGCGCGGTCTCCGTCTCCAGCGGGTCGATGGACACCAGGAACTTCAGCTTCGACAGCGCCGCCCGCATCTTGTTCTTGTTGGGCACCGACAGCAGCGGGTTGAAGCCCTGGCAGATGTAACCATTCATCTGGCCCTGGTGCATCAGCTCGAACTGCTGCAGCGTGTCGTAGACCTTGTCGATCTTGGGAAGCCAGGCGTAGCCGAACTCGTTGTCCTTGGTGGCGGCCGTCCCGTACATGGCCTTCAGCAGGCTGACGTAGAACTTGTTGTAGTTCTGCCAGAAGCTGATCTGGTTGGCCTGCAGCGGGCGGAAGTCGCGGTTGGCGAAATGGGACGCCAGCGTCGGCTCGCGGTCGGTGGGCATCGCCAGATAGCCGGGCGTGCTCTGCGACAGCAGACCGATGTCGGTCAGACCCTGCACGTTGGAATGGCCGCGCAACGCGTTCACCCCACCGCCCGGAACGCCCATGTTGCCCAGCATGAGCTGGAGCATGCCGGCCGTGCGGATGGTCTGCGACCCATAGCTGTGCTGCGTCCAGCCCAGCGCGTACATGATCGTCATCGACTTCTCACCGTTGCCGGTGGAACCGATGTACTCGCACACCTTCAGGAACTTGTCCTTGGGCGACCCGCAGATCCGCTCCACCATTTCCGGCGTGTAGCGGGAGACGTGCTGCTTCAGGAGCTGAAAGACCGAGCGCGGGTGTTCGAGCGTGAGGTCGCGAACGGCAAAGCCGTCCTCCCCCATCTCGTAGTCCCAGCTTGACCGGTCATAGGTGCGGCGTTCGGCGTTGTAGCCGGAATACAACCCCTCCTCGGGATTGAAGGCGAAGGTGTCCTTGACGATGTAGGACGCGTTGGTGAAATGCTTCACATACTCTGCGTGATACTTTCCGGTCGTCAGCAGATAGTTGATGACGCCGAGCAGATAGGCGGTGTCCGTACCCGCCCGGATCGGGCAGTAATAGTCGGACACGGCGGCCGAGCGGGTGAAGCGCGGGTCCACCACGACGAGGCGCGCGTTGTTGTGGGCCTTCGCTTCCGCGACCCACTTGAAACCACAGGGATGCGCTTCGGCGGCATTGCCGCCCATGACGAGGACGATGTCGGCGTTCTTGATGTCCGTCCAGGAGTTCGTCATCGCACCGCGACCGAATGTCGGAGCCAGACTGGCCACCGTCGGGGCGTGTCAGATGCGGGCCTGGTTGTCCACCTGGATGAGGCCGAGACCGCGGGTCACCTTCCAGGTCAGCCAGCCCGCCTCGTTCGAGGTGGCGCAGCCGGCCAGGAACCCGGTGGTGGTCCAGCGGTTGACCGTGACCCCGTCCTTGTTGGCCGCGATGAAGTTGCGGTCGCGGTCCTCCTTCATCAGGGTGGCGATGCGGTCCATCGCCCAATCCCAGGAGACCTGCTTGAACGCCGCCGTGCCGGGGGCCCGGTACATCGGGTGCTTCACCCGCGTCTTGGCGCGGATGAAGTCGAGCACGCCGGCACCCTTCGGGCACAGCGTACCGCGGTTGACGGGGTTGTCGGGATCGCCCTCGACATGGAAGATCTCGGACCTGGCGTTCTTGGAGCGGTCGCCAAGGCTGTACAGGATCATTCCGCAACTGACGGAGCAGTAGGGACAGGTGTTCCGCGTCTCGGTCGCGCGCGCCAGCTTGAACGGACGGACGGCTTGCGCCATCGCCTCCTCCGCTCCGCCGAAGCCGAACGCCCCGAGCGCCGAACCCGCCGCCCCCGCGCCCGTCAGCTTCAGGAGCTGCCGTCGTGAGAGTTGCATGTTCATCGGTGTGTGTCCTCCTTGACGAGGGGCGCCGGACCGGCACCCCATCGAGACCTCCCCCTGCCCCCGGTCCGGGGGGCCGCAACACAACGCCATCTTCTTTATGGTTTTTGCGCGTCTTCGAACTGCTTGTAAGACTAGCAAATTCGGCGCGGCGCTGTAAAGATCGCTACCAGCAGCGAAAGTGTCGCAGGCGGCGGCATGCGCAACTATCGGCATGCGCCCGGACAAGGAAGGATCCGAAGCGTGACCGACAACGCCGTCTATCTGGATCACAATGCAACCACACCGGTCGATCCGGCGGTTCTGGACGCCATGTTGCCCTTTCTGCGCGGGGAGTTCGGCAACCCGTCGAGCGCCTACCCGCTGGGCCGACGCGCGCACGACGCGGTGGAGGCGGCACGGGCGGCGGTGGCGGCCCTGATCGGCGCCGCCCCCGACGAGATCCTGTTCACCGGCGGCGGCACGGAATCGAGCAACCACGCCATCCGCGGTGCCGCGGCCATGGCTCCGCCGGAACGGCGGCGGATCGTCACCACCACGGTGGAGCATCCGGCCACCGAAAAGCCCTGCCGGCGCCTCACCGCCGCCGGCTTTTCGGTGGAGCGGCTGCCGGTGGACGGCACCGGCCGCGTGGCGCTGGACGCGGCGGAACGACTGATCGATGCGGGCACCGCCCTGGTGACGGCCATCCACGCGCAGAACGAGTTGGGCACGCTCCAGCCGATCACCGAACTCGCCACGCTGGCCCGGCGCCATGGCGCGCTCTGCCACGCCGACGCCGCGCAGTCCCTGGGCAAGGTGCCGGTGGATGTGGCGGCGCTGGGTGTCGATCTGCTCACCATCGCCGGCCACAAGCTGTACGCGCCCAAGGGCGTCGGCGCCCTGTATGTCCGCCGCGGCGTCCGGCTGGATCCACTGGTGGACGGCGCCGGGCAGGAGGGAGGCCGCCGCCCCGGCACGGAAAACGTGCCCTACATCGTCGGGCTCGGCACCGCCTGCCGGCTCGCCGCCGGGCGTCTGGCGGAGGAGGCGGTGCGCCTGGACGCGCTGCGCGGCGACCTGCAGTGGCGTCTTGCCGACGCGGTGCCGGGCCTCCGGGTGCTGGGCCATCCGACGGATCGGCTTCCCAACACGCTGAGCCTGCTGTTTCCCGGCGTGCACGGCAACGATGTGTTGGCCGCGGCACCCGAGGTGATGGCCTCCACCGGCTCCGCCTGCCACGCCGGCGACCCGCAGCCCTCCGCCGTGCTGCTGGCGATGGGCATCCCGCCGGCCGAGGCGCTGGGCGCCGTGCGCCTGTCGCTCGGGCGCCTCACCGGCCCGGCGGAGGTGGAACGCGCCGCCGCCGCGCTGGCCGCCGCGTGGCGATCCTGCCGCGGCGGTTGACGCACGCTCACACCACGCGGACGGCTGCCGGCCCCTCCGCCAGGGTGCCGACCACCCGCGCCGCACCGTGGCCGTGCGCGCGGAACACGCCCAGCACCTCGTCCACCGAACCGGGGGCGCAGGCGACCAGCAGGCCGCCGCTGGTCTGCGGGTCGGTCAGCAGCTTGCGCCGCACCTCCGGCCAGCCGCCGGGGAGCACCACCCCGTCGCCGTAGCTGGCCCAGTTCCGCGTCGAGGCGCCGGTGGTGTGCCCGGCCTCCGCCAGCGCTGCCGTGTCCGGGAAGAAAGGCAGGTCGTCGAAGCGGACATCCGCCGACACACCCGACCCGCGGCACACCTCCAGCAGATGCCCCAGCAGCCCGAAGCCGGTGACGTCGGTGACGGCGTGCACGCCCTCCAGCGCCGCGAGGTCGGCGCCCGGCGTGTTGAGCCGCGTGGTGCTGTCGATCATCGCGGCGTAGGAGGTGGCCTGCAGCACCCCCTTCTTCAGCGCCGCGCTGTAGACGCCGATGCCCAGCGGTTTGCCCAGCACCAGCACATCGCCGGCGCGCGCCGTGCTGTTGCGCTTGATGCGGTCGGGGTGCACGACCCCCAGCGCCACCAGCCCGTAGATGGGCTCCTTCGAATCGATGGAATGGCCGCCCGCCACCACCACCCCGGCCGCCGCGCACACCGCCTGCCCGCCTTCCAGGATGCGGCGGATGGTGGCCGGCGGCAGCCGGTCGATGGGCATGCCGACCACCGCCAGCGCCAGGATCGGCCGCCCGCCCATGGCGTAGACGTCGGACAGCGCGTTGGTCGCGGCGATGCGCCCGAAATCGAAGGGATCGTCCACCACCGGCATGAAGAAATCGGTGGTGGCGACGATGGCCTGCGCGTCGTTCAGCCGGTAGACCGCGGCGTCGTCGGCGGTGGCCGCGTCCACCAGCAGCTCCGGCGGCACCACCTGCCCCGGCAGCGTCGCCAGGATCTCCTGAAGCAACGCCGGCGCGATCTTGCACCCACAGCCCCCGCCATGGGCCAGCTCGGTGAGGCGGACAGCGGTTTCGGTCATCGGCTCCCTCCCTTGTCATTCTTCCCGGCGGCGGCTCAGTAACTCAGCACCCGCACGTCGTCGTCCATGGTCAAGGCGATCAGGGTGGCGGCCCCCATCAGGCCGGCGCATTCGGGGATCAGGTCGGCTTCGCCCATGCCGAACAGCTCCAGGTTGGCGGGGCAGGCCCAGAAGCGGGCGCCCAGCTCGTGGGCGTCGCGGATCCAGTCATGCACCGACTTGCCGGAGCCGGGCTTCGCGAACAGCGTCTCCGCCACGCCGCGGCGCATCAGCTTGCCGGCGGTCGCGGTGCAGACCACGTCCACCTCGTAATCCATCGCGGCGGCGGTGGCCGCGTGGTAGAAGGGCGCGCCCAGCTCCTCGTGGTTGCGGGCGTCGGTGTTGACCAACACGATCAGCAGGCGGCGCGGCATCACACGGTCTCCCGGTTTCGGTGGGCGTCGACAAGTTCCTGCAGCAGGGCCAGCAGGTCGTCGGACGAGCAGCCGAGAAAGCTGGCCCCGGACGCCGCCAGCATCGCGCGGGCGCGCTCCACGCACCCCTGCATGGACGTGTCCTTCAACGCCGCTTCCAGGTCGGCCAACGTGCGCGGCGGGTTGACGAAACCGTCACCGGTGAACAGCACCGTCTCGATCATCCCATCACCGCCCGGCCGCGGCTTCAGATGCGCCCGCAGCAGGCCGCCGGGCGTGCGCCGTGTCTGGCTGAGCACGCCGTCTCCGGAGGGCGGGGCGGGGCCGGCGATGAAGTCCGGCGTTCCCACCTCATGGCGCTCCACCGCATCGGCCGACGCTTCTTCCGCCGCCCTCAGGATGCCGGGAACGGGATCGAGCCCCAGCCCGTCGGCCAGCCCGCCGACCAGCGCCTCCACGACGGTCACCATCGGCACCGGTGCGCCGAGCAGCGTTTCCAGGTCGCTCACCCGGTCCTCGATGGCGGCGGCGCCGTGCCGGCCCAGCTTCTCCCCCGGCCAGCGCAGCGCCCGGCCGATCAGCTTGCGATCAAGCTGGACCAGCACCGTGCCCTGGTAGAGCAGGGTCGGCCCGTCGAACCAGCCGCCCATGCCGCTGATCTTGCGACCACCCACCTCGACATCGTTGCGGGGCCGGAACCGCGCATCGACGCCGAGGCCCGACAGGCCGGCGGCGACCGCGCCGCCGATGCGCTCCGCCGCCTCCCCCAGCCCGCCGGGGAACAGGGCGGCGGGCAGCAGAAGTTCCCAGCCGAGGATCCCCGGCGCCATCACGATCGCCCCGCCGCCGGTGATCCGCCTCGCCACCGTCACGTCGTTGGCGGCGCACCACGCGCCGTCGACCTCCCGCTCCAGGATCTGATGGCGCCCGACCAGCGCGCAGGGTGGAAAGCTCTGGAGCCGCAACGTGTCCGGCGTGGTGCCGGCGCGGTGCCCCTCGGCCAGAGCGGCGGAGGCGGACAGGTGCCAGGTCGGCCGGCGAACGCCGGAATCGACGACACGGATCGGGCGGCGGGTCATGGGTGGGCTCCCGCTGGGCCGAGTTGGCGGCGGATGCGGCGCAGGTCGCCGCCGTTGGGCTGGAAGGGGTAGCTGGCGATGTCGCCGGGCGGGCTGTCGCCGTAGGGGCGGTCGCAGGCCGACACGTCGTCGCGCTCCTTCCCCGGACAGCCCGACGTGCGGAAGGGCACACCGGTCGCCACCACCGCGGCCAGCTCCTCGGGGTCCATGCCGAAATCCACCAGAGCCCCGTCCCCGTCGAAGCCCAGCGCCTCGAAGGGATGGGCGCGGTACTCGATCAGGTAGCGGGCGAGCTGCACGCGGCGCCAGCGCTCGCGCGGCGGCGCCGGCCGGTGGTCGAGCAGCGATCCGGCCTCCGGGAAGAAGCAGAACAGGTGGCTGTGCCCGCCCATGCGGGTGAGGTCCGCCGACAGCCCGAGAATGTCGCGGTCGCTCTCCCCCAGCCCGACGATCAGGTGCATGCCGATGCGGCCCGGCCCGAAAATGGCGCGCGCGTCCTCGAACACCGACCAGTAGCCGTCCCAGCGGTGCGGGCTGCCCACCCCCTTGCCGCGGGTGGCGGCGAACACGTCGGGGTTGGCGGCGTCCAGCGCCACGGTGAAGATGTCGGCGCCGAGGTCGTGCAGATCCTGCACGTCCCGCCGCGTCATGGTGGTGGGGTTGGACAGGATCGAGACCGGGATGCGCCCGCGCGGGATACGCGCGGTCCAGGCCGCCAGCACCGTCTTGGTGTCCTCGTCGGAGCGGGGGTGGGTGATCATGCTGATGCACATGCGGTGGAAGGGACCCGCCTCCCCCATCGCCTCCACCCGGTCGATCACATCGGCCAGTGGTGCTGTCGGCCAGTCCACCCGGATGAAGTTGCGGTCGGCGTAGCGCCGCTCGGCGTCGCGGTGGCGGGCCAGCCCGCAATAGGCGCAGTTGGCGCGACAGCCCTCCGGGTAGGTCAGCAGCAGGTTCAGGCAGCGGGTGCAGGCGCAGCGGTGCATGCGCGCCGGGCTGATCCCCAGCGAGATCGCCGCCGCGGTGGACATCTGCACGAACTCCGGCGAGCGCCGTTCGGCCATCCCCTCCCCCTCCCCGGTCAGGCCGCCGCGGCGCAGCGGTTGCGGGTCAGGCCGCAGCAGGCCATGGCCTGATCCGCCGACCGGCCCAGCGCGCGGGCTACCTCCATGATTCCCTCCGACGGGTAGGCGATGCCGTCGAAGCCGGCCAGCAGGGCCGCGGCGTCCAGCGCCGCCCGCGCCCGGCCATGCGGCCGCGCGCAGCCCAGCAGCAGGGTCCGGTCGGCCAGACGCGCCCGCGCCCGCCCGAAGAAGCGCGCGACGTCGGTCGTGTCCGGCGCGCGGAACCGCCCCGGCTCGGCGAAGGCCGGCATGACGACCACCAGGATCACCGTGTCGGCGGCGCTGTCGGCGATGACGCCGAGCGCCCGGTCCTCGCCCCGCAGCTCCCCGAAATGCAGCCCGGCCACGATGTGCGGCACGGTGCGCAGACCGGCCTTGAGCAGGCAGTCGAGCGACCGCGCGAAATCCGCCACCGGCCGGTCGAGCCGGTAGACCTCGCGGATGGTGTCGTCGTCGCCGATGATGTCGAGCATCGCCACATCGATCCCGGCATCGGCCAGCAGGCCGGCCCGGCGATGGTCCACCAACCCGGTGTGGACGGCGACCTCCAGGCCCGGGTGGTCGCGCTTCAGCGCCGCGACGGTGGACAGGAAGCGTTCGAAGGGCACCTCGTTGCGCCGGTTGGACCCGCCTGACAAAAGAAACCCCGCCAGCCCGTCCGCGGCGATCCCGTCCCGCACGAGACGGTCGAGATCGGCGGGCGTGGTGGCGGGGGTCATCGGCTCCAGGATCGCCGCCCGGCAATGGTGGCAGTTCAGCGCGCAGGCAGGGCCGGTGATGGAGAAGGCGGGGAAGCGCCGCGACACGCGGCAGGGCTCGAGTCCCTCGACCTCGTGATGACGGAAGGTCGGGGTGGAGGCCCGGAAGGGACGCCCCGAGAAGGCGGTGCCGACCGCCCTCAACGCGGCCAGATCGGCCGCGGGCAAATCCGAAACATCCAGGTCGCCGATGCACGCATCGGCGATCGGAACAGGACGGTGGTCGTCGGGCATTGTTCCCCGGCATGGCCTCCCACCGCGCACCACGTGGCGCACCGGCGGGAACAGTATGCCGCATCAACCATCCGTCCGCCGCTACTTTCCGAGGGCGCCCACCACTTTGGGGGGAGGGCGCTCCCGGACAGCGGGCGTCAGGCGTGGCCGAACATCCGGTCGGTGACCAGCGGCGAGCGGGCGCCACGGCCCAGCGCCTTGGCGGCGGCGAGCACGGCCAGATCGACCAGCGGCTCGACCAGCACCACCAGCATGTAGGCGGCCCCGAAGCTGCCCACCGAGGCGAGGTTTTCCGCGCCGAAGCCCTGGCCGTAGAAGGCCCAGAAGGCCACCCACGACACGATGCCGGCCTGATAGGTGAAGGACAGCTTGGCGACCTGGGCGTAGCTCAGATCGACATAGGCGGTCCTGGCCGGAACGATGCGGCGGGCCACCGCCTCGATCGCGAACAGCGGCACCAGCAGGGTGGTGACGTTCATGAAGTATTGCGGCAGGTCGTAGGGTGCGAAGAACAGACCCTGGATGGCAAGGCCCGCCGCCAGACCGACCGCCGCCGGGGCGGCCCCGAACAGCAGCAGCAGCGTGGAACCGAGGATCAGGTGCACTTCCGAGATGCCGACCGGCACATGCGGCAGCACCTCGAAGAAGCTGAACACCAGAGCGGTGGCCGCGGCGCTGCGCAGGACGAAGGCGCCGGCCCCCTCCTGACGCACGGCATCGACCGCCAGCTTGGCGCCGTACACGGCGCCCGTGCCGGCAGTGGCGTAGGAAAGCGCGATCTTCGCGCTGTCGACGATTCCGGGTTCCATATGCATGAAAACAACTCCTTGCTCCGCATACACCCCGTGCAGCGGCATGGATGATCGTGGGGTGTCGTGGGTCCACCCCGGTTTGGCGTCGCGGCCGGTCTCCGGGCTTGCGAGCGGGGTATCCCCGGGGCCGTCCCGCCTTCCCACGCGGCGTGCGCGCGCAGTGGCATGATGGGGGGCCTTCACTCGCCTACCGTTGCGGGGGCAGCGCCGGACTGGGTCCGCCAGCACCCTCGTGGAGAGGGCAAGGCGCACCGTCACCGGCTTCCCGTTTCACCCCCGCCCTTGCGGCCGGGGGCACCGTTCAGCCCTTCCTGAATAACACCGTCCGACCCATGGTCAAACGGGAAAAGCCGCGCCCGGGCTTCCTTCGCCGGCCAGCGGACCGTAGAGGATCAGCGCCGGGGCGTGCCCCGGATCGCCGGCAAGGTCGCGGGCCAGCCCGCCGAGCGTGCCGCGGGCCAGCCGCTGCTCCGGCCGGCTGACATTCTCGGCCAGCAGCGCCGGGGTGTCGGCTGGCAGCCCATGCTCCATCAGCCGCGCCGCCAGCACCGGGAAGGTGCGCTTGGGCATGAAGACCACCGTCGTCGCCAGCGGGTCGGCCAGCGCCGGCAGGTTCAGATCCGCCGGCAGCGCGCCCGCCACGTCGTGGCCGGTGACGAACTGCACGCGACGCGCCGACAGCCGGCGGGTCAGCGGGATCAGCGCGGCCGCCGCGGCGGCGGTGGCGGAGGTGACGCCGGGCACCACCTCGTACCCGATGCCGGCGGCGCGCAGCGCGTCCATCTCCTCCTCCAGCCGGCCGAACAGGGCGGGGTCGCCGGATTTCAGCCGCACCACGCGGGCGCCGGTGCGGGCGTAATCCACCAGCAGGCGGCTGACATGGTCCTGCTTGGGCGAGGGCCGTCCGGCGCGCTTGCCGACCGCGACCAGATCGGCCTCCGCCCGCGCGTGGGCGAGGATGGGGCCGGCCGACAGATCGTCGAACAGCACGGCGTCGGCGGCCTTCAGCCGGGCGACCGCCTTGAGGGTCAGAAGCTCCGGATCGCCGGGGCCGGAACCGACGAAGGACACGAATCCGGGGGTCTGTCTCCCGTTCATCGGGCGTCCTCCGCGATCATGTGGAAGAAGCTGCCGGTGACCCGGCCGCGGCGCGCACCCGACTCGGGCACCGCAACACCGTCGGCGTCGGTCACGCGGGCGAGCGGCGGGTCGGGCTGGTCGAGAATGGTGGAGTAGTGGAACTCGTGCCCGCGCAGCACCGACCCGGCGGGAAAGCCCGGCATCGGGGCCAGCAACTCCGCCCGCCGGTAGCCCAGATGCATGCGCCGCTTCTCGTAGCTGGTGACGAGGCCGAGCAGCCCGACCATCCGGTGCCGCACGCCCTGCCCGTCCACCAGCCAGTCGCCCAGGGCCATGTAGCCGCCGCATTCCCCATGCACCGGCCGGCTTTCGGCGAAACGCCGAAGTCCGGCGCGGAACCGCTCCGCCGCCGCCAGCCGGCCGGCGTGCAGCTCCGGATAGCCGCCGGGCAGCCAGGCGAGGTCGGCCGCGGGGTCGGGCGGCTCGTCGGCCAGCGGCGAAAAGGGCCGGATCTCCGCCCCCGCCGCCCGCCAGCCCTC
Source organism: Azospirillum oleiclasticum (assembly GCF_013423485.1). Taxonomy (GTDB): domain Bacteria; phylum Pseudomonadota; class Alphaproteobacteria; order Azospirillales; family Azospirillaceae; genus Azospirillum; species Azospirillum oleiclasticum. The sequence continues at coordinate 32,011 of NZ_JABFFR010000023.1, read as the reverse complement.
CAGCAAATGCGGGTAGAGGAAGGAGAAGGCGGCATCCAGCGCCAGCGCGATGCGCTGCGCCGGCGGGCGCGGCAGCGGGCCGGACGGCGCACCCGCGCGCCCCCCTCCGGCTGCGCGGCGCAGCGCCGCGACGTCCACATGCGCCCGCAGGAAGGCGGCGAGCGCCGCCAGCGTCGCCTCCAGGTCCGGATGCTCCATCGCCTGCACCAGCCCCAGATGGCGTTCGGGCAGGGTGAGGTCCTTGCGCCGCGGCAGGGCGCCCAGCACGCGGATGCCCGCCGCCTCCATGCCCAGCCGGGTCAGCCGCTCGTGCCGCGGGCTGGCGACGCGGTTGAGGATGACGCCGGCGAAGGGCAGGTCGGGCCGCAGCCGCGCGAAGCCCAGCGCCGTCGCCGCCGCCGACTGCGCCTGCCCGCTCACATCCAGCACCAGCACCACCGGCCAGCCGAAGGCCGCCGCCAGCTCGGCCCCCGTGCCGGTGCCGGACGCCCCCGGCCGTGCCACCCCGTCGTAGAGCCCCATCGAGCCCTCGGCGACCACGAGGTCGGCCCCGTCCGCCCGTGCCGCGATGGCGTCGAGCAGGTCCGGCCCCATCGCCCAGCTGTCGAGGTTGAAGGAGGCGCGGCCGCAGGCGGCGCGGTGGAAGGCCGGGTCGATGTAGTCGGGGCCGTTCTTGAAGGGTTGCGCGACCACCCCGTCCTCCGCCAGCGCCCGCAGCAGGCCCAGCGTCACCGTGGTCTTGCCGCTGCCCGAGGCGGGGGCGGCGATCAGCAGGCCGGGCGGGCGCTCAGCCATCGGAGCTTGCCCCGCCGGAGGGGAAGAGTGCCGAGTTGGGGCGGAAGCGGCGGTCGTAGTCGGCGGCGTAGAGCCGGCTGTCGGCGAACCCCTCCGCCGCCAGCGCGCGGCCGACCAGGATCAGGGCGGTGCGCTCCACCCCGTCGCCCAGCGCCGCCTCCAGCGTGGCCAGCGTGGCGCGCACCACCCGCTGGTCGGGCCAGCTCGCCCGGTAGACGACGGCGGCCGGACAGTCCGCGCCGTAGTGGGGCGACAGCTCGGCCACCACGTCGGCCAGCTTGTGGATGGACAGATGGATGGCGAGCGTCGCCCCGGTGGCGGCGAAGGCGGCCAGCCGCTCCCCCTCCGGCATGGCCGACGCGCGGCCGGAGGTGCGCGTCAGCACCACCGACTGCGCCAGCCCCGGCAGGGTCAATTCCGTTTCCAGCGCGGCGGCGGCGGCGGCGAAGGACGGCACGCCGGGGGTGACGGTGACCGGGATGCCCTCCGTCCGCAGGCGACGAAGCTGCTCCCCCATGGCCGACCACACCGACAGGTCGCCGGAATGCAGCCGCGCCACGTCCTGGCCCGCGGCGTGGGCCGCCACGCATTCGGCGATGATGGCGTCGAGGTCGAGCGGCGCGGTGTTGACGATCCGCGCCCCCGGTGGGCAATGGGCCAGCACCCCCTCCGGCACCAGCGAGCCGGCGTAGAGGCAGACCGGGCAGCGCGCGATCAGGTCGCGCCCGCGCAGCGTCAGCAGGTCGGCGGCACCGGGGCCGGCGCCGATGAAGTGGACGGTCATGGCGAAGCTCCCGTAACGGCGATGGCGCCCACAGCGATGGCACAGGTGGCGAGACGGTCGGCGGACACCACGCGCGGCCCCAGCAGCCGCGCCGGCCCGCCACCCCCGGCGGCGACCAGCGCCGCGGCCTCCGCCACGCAGCCGGTGCCGCGGGCGGCGAGCACGCGGGCCGAGCGGCTGGGGGTGTCGGTGGCGGCGAGATCGCCCGCGGCGACCGCAATCACCGGCACGCCCAGCGCCCCGGCGAGCGACCGCAGCGCCGCGGCGTCGGCCTTGTCGGCGGGCGCCGCGAGGAGGGTGACCCGATGCCCCACCGCGGCGCGCTCCAGCGCGTCGCGCAGCGACTCCACGGTGGCGGCACCACGGAAGCCGAAGCCGGCGGCGATCATCGCACCACGCTCCACTGCACCACCGGATAAGCGGATTTCCACCCGCGCCGGCCGCCGAGCGGCGACGCCTCGGCCAATTCGATGCGCAGCAGGCTGCCACCGACGCGATCGTGCCAGGAGGCCAGCAGTGCCTCGGACTCCAGCGTCACGGCGTTGGCGACCACGCGGCAGCCGGCGGGCAGCCGCTCCCACAGGGCCGTCAACAGCGCTTCGGACAGCCCGCCGCCGACGAACACCGCGTCGGGTGGCGGCAGCCCCTCCAGCACGTCCAGCGCGCGGCCCTGCACCAGTTGGAGCCGGTCGGCGCCGAGACGGTCGGCGTTGGCGCGGATGCGGGCGGCGCGCGCCGGGTCGGCCTCGACGGCGGTCGCCTGGGTGGTGGGGTGGGCGAGCAGCCATTCGATGGAGACGGAGCCGGAACCGGCCCCGATGTCCCACAGCCGCTCGCCCGGCCGCGGGGCGAGCGCGGACAGGGTCAACGCCCTCACCGGGCGCTTGGTGATCTGGCCGTCATGGTCGAACAGGGCATCGGCGCGGCCCGCCGCCGCGGTGATCACCGCGCCGTCGCCGGCCGGCTCCAGCCCCACCGCCACGGGGTGGGCGACGTCGGTCAGGTCGAAGCCGGCGGCGCTGGTCCGGCGCACCCGCTCGCGCGGGCCGCCGAGAGACTCCAGCACCGTCATGGCGGTGGCGCCGAAGCCGGCGTCGCGCAGCCAGGCCGCAAGCTCCGCCACCGCCGCCCCGTCGCGCAGCAGCAGCAGCGCCCGCACTCCCGGCGCCAGATGCGGGCGCAGCCGCGCCAGCGGGGCGGCGTGCAGGCCCAGACAGACGGTGGTCTCCAGCGCCCAGCCCAGCCGCGCCGCGGCCAGCCCGAAGGTCGAGGGTGCGGGCAGCGCCCACCACTCCCCCAGCTCCAGATGGCGGGTGACGCTGGTGCCCGCCCCGAACCAGAAGGGATCGCCCGACGCCAGCATGACCACGCGCCGCCCGCGCAACGCCAGCAACCGCGGGATGCCGTCCGCGAAGGGCACCGGCCATTCCATCGCCTCGGCCGTCAGCCCCGGCAGCAGCGCCAGATGGCGGGACGCACCCGTCACCACGTCAGCGGCGGCGATGGCGGCGAGCGCGGCGGAGGACAGCCCGTCCGCCCCATCCTCGCCAAGCCCGACGATGGTGAGCCAGGGGGCGCTAGCCATGCCCGCCACCCTCCCCCGCCGGGACCGCGCGCGGGGTGTAGACGAAGGCTCCGGACGGACGGGGCAGGACGCGGGTCAGGCTGGAGCCCACCAGCACCACCGTGCGCATGTCCGCCATCTCCGGCCGCGCGTCCGGCAGCGGGACGACGCGCAGCGTCTCCTCCGGCGTGGTGACGGCGCGGGCGAAGACCACCGGCCGCGCGTCGCCGCAGGCCTCCCGCAGCAGCTCCAGCGCGCGGGCGAAGCCCTCCGGCCGGGCCTTGCTGCGCGGGTTGTAGAGGGCGATAGCGAAGTCCGCCTCGACCGCGAGGCGCAGGCGCTTCTCGATCAGCGCCCAGGGCTTCAGATTGTCCGACAGGTTGATGGCGCAGAAATCATGGCCCAGCGGCGCCCCGACCCTGGCCGCCGCCGCCAGCATGGCGGTGATCCCCGGCAGCACCCGGATGTCGAGTGCCCGCCACGCCGCCGGCCCCGCCTCCAGCGCCTCGAACAGCGCCGACGCCATGGCGAACACCCCCGGATCGCCCGACGACACCACCACCACCCGCCGCCCGGCCGCGGCCAGCTCCAGCGCGTGGCGGGCGCGGTCGAGCTCCACCCGGTTGTCGCTGGCGTGCAGGGTCAGCCCGTCGCGCGGGGCCACCCGCGCCACATAGGGGATGTAGCCGACCGCGTCGGTGGCGGCGGCCAGAGCGGCGCTCACCTCCGGCGTCACCAGCGCCGCGTCTCCCGGCCCGAGCCCCACCACCGCCAGCCAGCCGCCGTCCAGCGCGACGCTCACGGCCGCCGCCCCCGGCCGTGCACCAGCACGATGGAGAAATAGGGGGTCACCCGCTCCCCCGCCTCGTTCAGCGGGACCACCCGTTGGGTGGCCATGGTCGCGAACTCCACCAGCCACGCCGCGTCCAGCCGGCCGGATTCGGTCAGCGCGCGGCGCACCTTGCCGATGTTGCGACCGATCTTCATGACCACCAGCGCGTCGCAATCGGCCATGCGGCGGGACAGCTCCTCCTCCGGCAGGGTGGCGGGCAGCACGGTCATCACGTCGTCGCCCCAGGTGATGGGGATGCCGGTCGCGGTCCAGGCGCCCGACATGCCGGTCACCGCCGGCACCACCCGCACCGGCACCAGCCCCTCCAGCCGCGCGTGCAGATGCATGAAGGAGCCGTAGAAGAACGGGTCGCCCTCGCACAGCACCACCACATCCTCGCCCGCCGCCGCGATCGCCGCCAGACGCGCCGCGCAATCGGCGTAGAAGGCGGACAACAGCTCGTTGTAGCGCGGGTCCTCCACCGGGATCTCGGTGGTGACCGGGTATTCCATGGCGATCTCGGCGGCGTCGGGGCCGAGCATGCCGTCCACGATGGTGCGCGCCTGCCCCGGCCGCCCGGCCTTGCGGAAATAGGCGACGTGGCGCGCGGTGCGGATCAGCCGGTCGGCCCGCACCGTCATCAGCTCGCGGTCGCCGGGGCCGAGCCCGACGCCGTGGATGGTCCCCGGCCCGCTCATTCCGCGCGGCTCGCCAGCGCGTTGACGGCCGCCACGGCGATGGCGCTGCCGCCCGGCCGCCCCTCGACGATGCAGCAGGGCACGGGTTGCGCCTCCCACAGCGCGGCCTTGGATTCCACCGCCCCCACGAAGCCCACCGGGCAGCCGACGATGGCGGCGGGGCGCGGGCAGTCCGGATCCTCCAGCATGGTCAGCAGGTGGAACAGCGCGGTCGGCGCGTTGCCGATGGCGACCACGGCGCCGGCCAGCAGGGGGCGCCACAGCTCCAGCGCCGCGGCGCTGCGGGTGGTGCCGAGCCGGCGCGCCAGTTCCGGCACCCCCGGCTCGTGCAGCGTGCAGAGCACCCTGTTGTCGGCCGGCAGGCGCGGGCGGGTGATGCCCTCGCTCACCATCCGCGCGTCGCACAGGATGGCCGCCCCCGCCTCCAACGCCGCGCGGGCCGCCGACACGAAGCCTGGGGAGAAGTGGATGCGCGGGGCCAGCTCCACCATGCCGCAGGCGTGGATCATGCGCACGGCCACCGGCTCCTCCTCCGCGTCGAAGCGGGCGAGGTCCGCTTCCGCCCGGATGGTGGCGAAGGACTGGCGGTAGATGGCGGCGCCGTCGGTCTCGTACTGATGCGGCATCACGCGGCTCCGAAGCGGGTGGCAAGAGTGTCCGGGTCGAGGCCGGTCTCCAACGGCATGTCCCACGCCCGGCCGTCGCGCACAAGGTCGAACCGCCCGTCGCGGCCAACCAGCGTCAGCGGTGCGGCGCCCGCGTGGGCGCAGCCCTTGGCGCAGCCGGAGACGTGCAGCCGCCCCGGCGCCCGCGCGGCGAGACGAAGGGCGAGATCGCGCGTCGCCACCGTGGCGGACGGGCAGAAGGGCACCCCCGCGCAGGCCTCCACCCGCAACCGCGGGTCGTCGGCACCGGTGACGAAGCCGTCCGCGGCCACCAGCGCGCCGCCTTCCAGGATCAGCACCCGCACAGCGGTGGTGCGCAAGGCCGCGGCCCCGCTGGCGCGCAGCAAGTCGGCGAACGCCGCCGCCTCGATCTGGCCGAAGGGAACCCCCACCGCCAGTCCCAGAGAGGTCACGCCGGGGGCCACGGGCGGCGCTTCCGCAGCCGGCGCCTCGGTCCCGGCGAACGCGTCGGGCAGCGCGGTCCCAGCCAGATGCCGCGCCATGCGCCCCGCCGCCGCCCCGCCGCTGTCGACGAACCAGCGGGCAAGCGCGATCACCGCATCGACCGCGCCCTCCACCGCGACCGGGCGGCCGAGCGGTGCCCCGTCCGCCCGCAGGATCAGCCCGCCGCTGGCCCCCCGCTCGACGCGGATGTCGGCCGACGCCGCGGCCAGCCGGCGGGCGTCCCCGGCATCGACCGCGAAGCCGAACTTGGCGGGCAGCGGCGGCAGCTCGGCCAGCCGCGCCGCGAGGGCGGCGGCGATGAGCGCCGTGTCGTCCCCGGTCTGCCAGAACGGATCGACCAGGATGTTGCGGCGGGATTCCAACGCCGGGTCGGCGTCCAGCAGCCCCAGCGCGCCCAGCCGCTCCAGCAGCGGCCCGTGCGTGTCGGTCCGCACGCCGCGGATTTGCAGGTTGGCGCGGCTGGTCAGGTCGATGATGCCGGAGCCGTACGTCCGTGCCGCGTCGCACAGCCCGTACGCCTGCTCCGCCGTCAGCCGCGCCAGCACCGGACGGACGCGCAAGATCAGCCCGTCGCCGGATTCCATGGGACGGTACGCGCCGGGGCACCAGCCCTTGGCGGGTGGTCGGAGGGTCGTCGTCATGGGGCGCTCCGCAGGCTGGCGAGGATGGAGTTGCGCCGCGTGCGCCACAGGCCGGCGGCGTGGAGGGCGGCGAAACGCTCCTCCATGGCCGCCAGTGCTGCGGGATTTTCGGCCTTCAGGAAAGCGCGCACGTCGTCGCGCCCCAGCGTGGCGTCGTGGTAGAGGTCGAACAGGTGCGCCGGCACGGCACCCGCCAGATGGGCGAAGGCCGCCATGTGGTCGAGCGTCGCCGCGATCTCCCCAGCCCCGCGGAAACCGTGGCGCATCATGCCGGCGATCCAGGCGGGGTTGGCGGCCCGCCCGCGCACGACGCGCGCCACCTCCTCCCCCAGGCTGCGGGCGCGGGGGGCTTGCGCGTCGGTGGCGTCCAGATGGTAGAGCGCCGCCCGCCCGCCGGTCAGCGCCTTGGCCGCGGCGAAGCCGGCCTCGTGCGCCGCGTAGTCGGCCGCCAGCAGCAGGTCGGTTTCCGGCAGATCCTGGAGATGGACGAAGGCGTCGGCACCGGCGACCCGCGCCTCGATCCCGGCGCGGTCGCGGGCGGCGTCGGCGCCGTTCAGCGCCCACTGGCTGGCGTCGAGCCACGCCTCTCCGGCCCGCGCCCGACCGGATTCCGAAAAATCCTCCGCCGCGTCGCCCAGCCCCAGCCCGTAGCCGCCGGGTGCCGGGCCATAGACCCGCCGCGGCGCCGCCTCCCCCGCGTAGGGGTTCATCTCGGCCGGCTCGTCGCGGGCGCCGAGCGCCCGCACCGCCTGCCCGAACAGGGTGGACAGGGTGGGGAACACGTCGCGGAACAGGCCGGACACCCGCAGCGTCACGTCGATCCGCGGGCGGTCGAGCACCGCCAGCGGCAGGATCTCCACACCAGCCACCCGGCCCGACTCCTCGTCCCACACGGGCTTGGCGCCCAGCAGGTGGAGCGCCATGGCGAACTCCTCTCCGCCCGTGCGCATGGTGGCGGAACCCCAGAGATCGACCACCAGCCCGCGCGGCCAGTCGCCATGATCCTGCAAGTGACGGCGCAGCAGCTCCTCGGCGAGGCGTACACCCTGCGCGTACGCCGCGCGCGACGGCACCGCGCGCGGGTCTGTCGTGAACAGGTTGCGCCCGGTGGGCAGCACGTCCGCCCGCCCGCGCCAGGGGGAGCCGGACGGCCCCGCCGCCACCCGCCGCCCGTCCAGCGCCGCCAGCAGCCCGTCGCGTTCCGCCTCCGCGCATCGCGCCGCCTCCGGCCAGTCGCCGGCTGGCGCACGCCCGAACACGTGCAGCCCATCGCCAAAGCGGCTGTCCTTCACATCGCAGACGAAGCGGTCGATGCGGGTGATCGCCTCCACCGTGCCCATTTCGGGGCCGAGGCCCAGATCCTCCTCCACCCCCGCGGCCCGCGCCTCCTCCCGGATGTCGGCGTGCAGCCGCTCCCGGCGCTTCGGGTCGAGCCCGTCGGCGTTGGAGAATTCGTCGAGCAGCGCCTCCAGCCGGGCGAGGCGGTCGCTGCCGGCGCCGCGCCGCAGCGGCGGCGGGATGTGGCCCACGGTGACGGCACCCAGCCGGCGCTTGGCCTGCGCCGCCTCGCCCGGGTCGTTGACGATGAAGGGGTAGACGACGGGCAGGTCGCCGGTCAGCGCTTCCGGCCAGCAGGCGGCGGACAGCGCCACCGCCTTGCCCGGCAGCCATTCCAGCGTGCCATGGGCGCCGATGTGGACCAGCGCGTCGATGCGCTCCGCCCGGCGCATCCACAGATAGAAGGCCACATAGGCGTGTCGCGGCACCCGCGACAGGTCGTGGTACTCGCCGTCGCGCACCCGCGGCTCCCCACGCTCCGGCTGCAAGGCCACCAGCGCGTTGCCGCGACGCACGGCGCGGAACCGGAAGATGCCGTCCCGACAGTCGGAGTCCTCCTCCGGATCGCCCCACGCCACCTCAAGATCGCTCCGTAGGGCGGGTGGCAGGGCGGTCAGTGCCATCCGGTAGTCGGCGAGCGGCCAGGACAGGCTGCCGGTGCTCAAGGCGTCGGCCAGCGGCCCAGCCGGCCCGGTCGCGTAGCCCGCCGTCGCGAGGTCCGCCAGCATCGCGTCGGCCGACGCCAGCGCGTCCAGCCCCACCGCGTGGGCCATGCGGTGCTCCTTGCCCGGATAGGTGGACAGCACCAGCGCCAGCCGCGTCTCCGCCGCGGGCAGGGTCTGCAGCCGCACCCAAGCCGCCACCCGGTCGGCCACGGCACCGACCCGCTCCGGCTCCGCCCGGTGGACCATGCGCGCGAAGCCGAGCGCCGCGTCGCGCTCCGTCGCCTCCTTGAAGCTGACCACCCCCGCGAACAGACGCCCGTCCACCTCCGGCAGCACCACATGCATGGCGAGGTCGGCGGGGGACAGGCCGCGCGCCGCCCCCTCCCACGCCGCGCGGGTGCTGGTCGCCAGCGCCACCTGGAACACCGGTACGCCGGCCGCGTCGAGCGGCGAGCCGCGGTCACCGTCGCGGGCGGAAAAAGCGGTGACGTTGACGATCGCGGCCGGGGCCAGCGCCCCCGCCCAGCGGGCCAGCCAACCGGCCGCCCCCGGCGCCTTCAGCGACGGCGCGAACAGCCCGAAGGGTGCGAAGCCGCGCGCCTCCAGCGCCGCGAACAGCGCCTCCACCGGTTCCAGATCGTGGGCCGCCAAATAGGTGCGGTAGAAGACCACGAGCACCCGCGGCCGGTCACCGGGCGCCGCGGCAAAGGCCGCCGGGCATGCAATGGCGTCGGCCGGTGTCCAGCCGCCCACCTCCGGCAGGGCCTTGCTGCCCGGCACCGGCCCGGCGTAGAGCCCGGCGGCGAGTGCGAGCTGCGCCAGCGCCGCCTGCGCCGCCACCGCGCCGCCGGTCTCGCACAGCCGGGCCAGCCGGGCCAGCGTCGAGGGCGGCAGGGTGGAGGCGGCGTCGAGTTGCGGGTCCGGCCGCCCGTCCCCCGGCAGCACGGCGAGCGCGATGCCGCGGCGCCGCGCCATCTGCTCCACCTGCGCCAGACCATAGGCCCAATAGGGCACGCCGCCGATCAGCCGGATCAGGATGCCCTTCGCACCCGCCAGCGTCTTCTCGATGTAGGTGTCCACCGAAAGCGGGTGGCGCAGCGCCGCGAGGTTGGCAAGCCGCAGCGACGGCAGTGCGCCGCCCGCCCGGTGCCAGCCCGCGGCGAACGCGCCGAGGTCGCTGTCGGAGAAGGACAGCACCACCAGATCGGCCGGCTCTTGGCCGAGGTCGGTGGGGGTGTCGGTCTCCTCCAGGCCGTGCCGCTCGCGGAAGACGACGTGCATCGCGGCGTTATCCGGCGAGGTCCGCGGCCAGCGCCGGCACGTCGAGACCGCCCGCCTCGGCGATCACCACCAGCCGGCCAGTGCGCGGCTCGCCCGGCGCCCAGGGCCGGTCGTACTGGGTGCGCACCCGCGCGCCCACCGCCTGGACCAGCAGCCGCATCGGCTTGCCCGCCACGGCCACATAGCCCTTGGCCCGCAGCAGCCCGCGGGCCGCCGACACCGACGCCAGCCGGTCGGCCAGGGCGGCGGGGTCGGTCTGTTCGGGCAGGTCGATGACCGCGCTCTCGAAATCCTCGTGGTCGTGGTCGTCCTCGCCGTCATGGTGGGACGGCCGGGCGGCGATGTCGTCCTCCGCCGCGGCGTTGAGGCCGAGGATCACCCGCGGATCGACGGCCCCCTCCCGCACCTCCACCACCGGCAGCGGGCGCGGGGCCTCCGCCGCGATCACGGCGCGGGCGCGTTCCAGCCCGGCGGCGTCGGTCAGGTCGGGCTTGGTCAGCAGCACGAGGTCGGCGCAGGCGATCTGGTCCTCGAACACCTCCGACAGGGGCGTCTCGTGGTCCAGGCTGTCGTCGGCGGCGCGCTGGGCGTCCACCCGCGCGGGGTCGGGGGCGAAGCGGCCGGCGGCCACGGCTTCCGCGTCGGCCAGCGCGATCACCCCGTCCACCGTGATGCGCGAGCGGATGTCCGGCCAGTCGAACGCCTTCAGCAGCGGCTTGGGCAGGGCGAGGCCGGAGGTCTCGATCAGGATGTGGTCGGGGCGCGGCGACAGCGCCATCAGCCGCTCGATGGTGGGGATGAAATCGTCGGCGACGGTGCAGCAGATGCAGCCGTTGGCCAGCTCGACGATGTTCTCCTCCGGGCATTCGGGGATGGCGCAGGATTTCAGGATCTCGCCATCGACGCCGACGTCGCCGAACTCGTTCACCACCACGGCGAGGCGGCGGCCCTCCGGGTTGCGCAGCAGATGGCGGATCAGCGTCGTCTTCCCGGCGCCGAGGAAGCCGGTCACCACGGTCACGGGGATTTTCGACAGATCGGGCACGCGGGTCCTCCGGCATCGGTGTTGCGGATGCGGGAGGAACGGAGGCGGGATGGACCGGAGCACGGCGCAGACCCGTCGCCGGAATCCCCCGTCCGGTTGCGTCACAGCGTGCTGGCAGGTCTCCCGGCTTGCGGATGCCGGAGCCATCGGCTCCGCCGGTCGCCCCGCCTTCCCGGCCCCGCCCTCGTCGGGCTAGGCCAGTGGCGCTGGGGCGCCCTCTCCGGTCACGGTCGCGGGGGCGGCTGCGCTTGAAGGACCATCGGCCCCCCTGTCGCATTCCCTCTTCGCCTGTCATGGACAGGAACCAGCCGCACGGTGATGCGCCACAGGGCGGCCCGGTGTCAAGGGCAGCCGGTCACGCGCGATCGGACATCGCCGGTGACCCACGGCCTGTGGGTGTGGAGGTTCGGCCGGGTATGAAAACGAAAAGCCCCTGACGACGGTTGTCATCAAGGGTTTTTTGATTTGGTTGCGGGGACTCGCAACCTCCAACAGCTCACGCGTCCGGCGGTCTGGATCTGAGCTCCCTTATGGCCGCCGCTCGCGGTCATGCACCCCTCCGAACTCGGCCTGGAAGATCGTGTTCCCCGATATGCCCTTCGGCCCCCCGGTGCCTCACCGCGCTCCCGTCGTGGTCCGCGGCAGCCGTGCGAAGCCGTCGGGGAACAGGGCCTTCGCCGCGTCGGCGATCAGGAAGCGGAAGGAAAGCTGGTCCGGCGTCACCCGGCCCGCCGATCGCATCGTCGTCGTGCGCAGCGCCACATCGTCCACGCACAGCGCGCCGGTGAGGCCCACGGCGCTGTGGAGGCCCCGGAAATCGGGCGGCGGCGGAGCTGCCTCGGAACGGGAGCCGGCCTTGCACAGGTCGGTTTCGACCGGCTGCGCCGGATCGTGGAAGGAGATCACCACCGTGTACTCCCGCTCCGGCTCGTAAGCGGGATGCCTTGCGAAGTTCCTGCCCGGGTCGAGCAGTTCCTCCGGCATCGCGGCGGCCACCGAGCCGGCGAAGCTTTCCGGTGCCACCCCGTCCATGCCGCCGAAAATCATGACCGCAAGGTTGCTGCCGTCCGGCCTCAGGCGCACGCCCTCGGCCCATGCCGGAAGGGCCGAAACCGTGCCGGTCGAGACGATCAGGGCCGCAAACCACGTTTTTCCGCGCATAGCCATAGTCCCTGAAAAGGTTCGGTCGTCACCCTGAACCCGACACGCGCCATCCATGATCCCTCATGCGCGCCCGGAACACACCGCGTTCGACCGAGTTCTGCATGCGGGCATGCCGTCCTGCATGCTCCCGTCCACGACACGACCAGGAGATTCGTCATGCCTCTGCTTCTTTGGCTGCTCGGTGTGCCCGGCATCATCGTCATCCTGCTGTGGATCACCGGCATCATCGGCTTCTGATCCCGGAGCGGATCGGCACCCGGCTTCACCGAAACCCGGAACAGCGCGATCGCTTCGCCCCGCAGGGCGATGCCCTGAAGGGGAAGCGATCGGACCGTCCGGCGTGCTCCGGTGGAGGTCAACGGGCCGGGGTGCTGCCGGCGGCACCCGGAGCCGGCGGGGCGTCCGGCGTTGCGGACGGGGCGGCGCCATCGGCCGGCGCCGCGCCGCTGCCGGTGCGGGACCGGTTGAGGGACGTCATGCCGTCCTCGTACTGGAACTCCGCCATGTTCCGGACGTCGTCCCGCGACAGGCTGGACACATGCAGGTCGTCGTCGTCCGGCCGGCTCTGCACCAGGTTGAAATCGATGGCGACCTGCTTCTCGTTCATGCCGAGGAAGCCGCCACGCGCGAGCACCAGTTTCCGCGCCTGTCCGTCCGGCCCGAGGATGACGTCCTCGACCTCGCCCAGCTTCTCGTCGTCCCGGCCGATGACGTCCTTGCCCATCAGCCGGTCGACACTCGCCATGCCGCCTCGCACGTTGTCCTCCGTACCGGTGGACCGCTGCGTGCCGGCGGTGCCGGGGCCGGTCATCGTCGCCGACGGGGAGGCATCGTTCGCGGCGTTCCCGGTCCGGGGTGCCGGGGATTGCGCCCAGGCGGCGCTGGACATCAGCGCGATGGCGGCGGCGGCTCCGATCAATCGGATGGTCATGTTGAAACTCCTTGCTGAAGAAGGGGCTGCCATGAGCCCCCGCCCTCCGAACTCGCCGCGGGCGGGATTGTTTCCATGGTTTCTTGCGGCCCGCCCACCCGCGGGGAACCTCCGCCATCGTGGCTCTTTATGTCTGGAGAGAGTTTCGAACCGAAGCCCGCGCCCCGGCCATGAACGCAGCACCGCACATCCTGGTCGTCGATGACCATGCCGAGATCCGGGATCTGCTCGGACGCTTCCTGCGCCAGCACGGCTTCCGGGCCACCGGTGTTCCGGACGGCCAGGGGATGCGCGCCGCCCTGGCGTCCGCCACCGTCGATCTGGTGGTCCTCGACCTGATGTTGCCCGGCGAGAGCGGGCTCGACCTGTGCCGGGAACTGCGGGGCTCGTCGTCCTTGCCCGTCATCATGCTGACCGCCATGGGCGAGGAGACCGACCGGATCGTCGGGCTGGAGGTCGGCGCCGACGACTATGTCCCGAAGCCGTTCAACGCGCGCGAGCTTCTGGCGCGCATCCGTGCCGTCCTGCGACGAACCGCCGACCGGCCCGCGGCCGGCCCGCAGGGCAACGCCCTGGTGTTCGCCGGCTGGCGCCTCGACCTCGTCCGCCGGGATCTCACGTCGCCCGACGGCGTGGCGGTCGATCTGACATCCGGCGAGTACGATCTGTTGCTGGCCTTCGCCGAGAATCCGCAGACCGTGCTGAGCCGGGACCGCCTGCTCGAACTCTCGCACAACCGGGTGTTCACCGCCTACGACCGCAGCATCGACGTCCAGGTCAGCCGGCTGCGCCGCAAGATCGAGGACGAATCGCGCCCGGACCCGCTCATCAAGACCATCCGGGGGGTGGGCTACATGCTCACGGTTCCGGTCGGGCGGCCATGAGGCGCCTGGTTCCCGACACCCTGGTCGGCCGCACCCTGGCCATCATCTTCCTGGCGCTGCTGGCCTCCCAGTTCGTCAGTTCCCTGGTCTACCGCGCGAACGCGCCAGACAGCACCGCCACCCGGCGCGAACCGGGCTTGGCCGAGCGGATCGCCATCGTCCGCCGGTCCATCGCCGACGAGCCGCCGGAGCGGCGCCAATCGGCGGCGGCGGCGTTGTCCGGACGCATCGTCCGGGTGCAGTGGAGCATCACGCCCTTCGTGACGGCGCCCGCCGACGAAACGCTGCTGGCGCTCGAGAAGCGGCTTCGCGGTCTGCAGCCCGAGCTTGCCGCCGGCGAGTTGCACGCGACCTACGCCGGGGCCAAGGACTCGCCGCCCGACAATCCCCTGGATCATGCGCTGCTGCTCTCCGCCAGGATCGAGGACGGCAGCTGGGTCAATTTCGTCGTGGTTCCACCGGAAAAGCCGCCGCTGTTCAGCGCGCGTTTCATCATGGCGATCATGGCGATGAGCGCGGCCACGCTCGCCATGTCGATCCTCCTGGCGTGGACGCTGACCAAGCCGTTCCGGGATCTTGAACGCGCCAGCCTGCGCCTCGGCGTCGATACCGCCGCGCCGGGGCTGCCGGTCACCGGCCCCCGCGAGGTCCGGAACACCACCCGCGCCTTCAACGAGATGCAGGACCGGATCCGCCGCCTGATCGCCGACCGCACCCAGATGCTGGCGGCGATCAGTCACGACCTGCGCAACCCGATCACGACCCTGCGCCTGCGCTCCGAGTTCGTGGAGGACGACGCGCTGCGGGAGAAGATCGTCGCCGACCTCGACGAGATGGAAGAGATGGTGTCGGCCACACTCGCCTTCATGCGCGACGATTTCCACGAGGAGGAGGCGCGCGTGACCGACATCGCGACCATCCTGGAGTCGGTCTGCGACATGTTGACCGACCTGGGCAAGGACGTGTGCTGCGAGGTGTCGGCGGCACCTCTGCGCTGCCGCCCGCTGTCGCTCAAGCGGGCCTTCCGTAACCTCATCGACAACGCGGTGAAGCATGGCCGGTGCGTCGAGGTGCGGCTGTCGGCCGAAGCCTCGCATTACCGGGTCGAGGTGATGGACGACGGCCCCGGCCTGCCGGAGTCCGAGCTGGAGGCGGTGTTCGCGCCCTTCTACCGGCGCGACCAGGCGCGCAGCCGGCACACCGGCGGCTTCGGGCTGGGGCTCACGGTCGCACGGGCGATCATCCGCTCGCACGGCGGCGACGTCGCGCTGGGCAACCGGCGCGAGGGCGGCCTCCAAGCCACCGTCACCCTGCCGCGAACGCCGGCCGTCTGACCAGCGCCCACATTTCCCGATTGTTACGAGATGTTTCCGAAGTCGCCGCCCGCGAGACGACGGCGAACGCGGTCGGTTGTTTCGACTGGATACCCATACGGAACGGAACATCGCACGGTGAATTCGCTGTGATCCGTATCATTTTGCTTTCTTACGCCACAAACCAATGACTGATTACAGCCGATTTTGGAGCACATCATGAGTTTTTCATTTGATCGTGATCTCGTCTCTTGTCTTCCGGATCTCGGAAGGTTTGCACGCCGCCTGCCCGGGAGTCCGGCACAGGCCGACGACCTCGTTCAGGATTGCCTAGAACGCGCTCTGCGCCACCGCGGGCGCTTCGAGCCGGGCACGAACCTGAAGGCCTGGCTGTGCACGATCATGAAGAACCTTCACTTCACAGCATACGGGCGCGAGCGCCGAATGCCCTGCACCGAACTGGTGGAGGACGCCGTCACCACCGGGCCGCAGCAGGAATGGCGGATCATGCTGCGCGAGGTTGGCGACGCCATCGAAGGGCTGCCGCCGGAACAGCGGCAGATGGTGGAGATGGTGTGCATCGATGGCGCCACCTACGAGGAGGCGTCCGCTGCCCAGGGCATCGTCATGGGGACGGTCCGTTCGCGACTGAGCCGCGCCCGCGCCGGGCTGCGTTCCGCCCTCGAGTCCGGACGTTCTCCAGCCGAGCGGGCCGGCCGTGCACGGCATCGCGCATCGGTGGAGAATCCTGCACGAACGGGCAATCCGAATGATGCGGAGCGCGTCACAGGGCACCATCGGCCGCCTGATGAACGGATTGCGGCAGCACACGCATGCGGCGCATCCGGAGGCGGGAACGGCCCGGCGCGATCCCTGTCATTCCGCACCTCCCCGACGAGCCACGCCCGTTGTGACGTCGGCGAGGCTGGGCTTCCGGTCCGCACCGGGTCCGTGCCCGTACAAATCCGCACGGGCGGCACCAGACATTGCCTGGAACAACGCGCCCTTCCGGCAATCAAATCCGCCGTTCGGCCGTCCATGACCGGAGACGCGTCGGAGCGCACCGCCCGCAACGCCGCCCCCGGCCTCCTCCGCCCCAGCGGCATGGACGCGCGGCGATGGGCCATGCGCACCGGCACCGGTCGGGGAGGCCGCCAGATCGGCAATCGGATCGGACGAGGGGCCGATACGCGAAGCGCCACGGACACCGCGCCCAGTCGACATAGCGCCGCCGAACATGCGCTCCAACAGCCGTGCCCATTGTTACCGGCGTATCGGAAACATTGCCGGATCACCGGCACCCGGTATCGCAGCAGGTTGGGCACCGGCCCATTCACCGGCCAATGGATGGGACAGCCATGCGCATCGCAGTCATCATTCCGGTCTTCAACGACTGGGATTCCTTCATCATCCTGGTCCGGGAACTGGACCGGGTGTTTGCGGGAATCAACGCGGCGGTCGAGGTCTTCCCGATCGACGACGGCTCCACCGAGCCGATCCCGTTCCCGGCCAAGCCCATCGACGACCTGTGCAACGTGGATCGCGTCGAACTGCTGAGCCTCGTGTGCAACCTCGGGCACCAGCGGGCCATCGCCACCGCGCTCACCGAGGCTTACCGGCGGCAGGTTTTCGACATCGTCTGCGTGATGGACGGCGATGGCGAGGACCGGCCGAAGGATCTCGTCTCCCTGATCCGGGAACACCTCTCCTATCCCGACCACGTGATCGTCGCCCGCCGCTGTGAACGGTCGGAAGGTCCGGCGTTCCAAGCTTTCTACACCGTCTACAAGATGGCCTTCGCCGTGCTCACCGGCAGGCGGATCGACTTCGGCAACTTCTGCGTGATCCCGGCGAAAGCGCTGGAACGCGTGGTCCATTTTCCCGATGTCTGGAATCATCTGGCGGCGGCCCTCGTCAAATCGCGCCTGCCGATCCGCAAAGTGGAACTGCCCCGCGGCAACCGGTACGCCGGCCGGTCGAAGATGAGCCTGATCGCGTTGGTGACGCACGGCCTGAGCGCGGTGTCCACCTTCAGCGACGCGGTGTTCGTGAGGCTTCTCCTGATGTCCCTCGGCATGGCGGGCATGGTCGCGGTGGGCCTGCTCGGCGTGATGGCCGTGCGGCTGTTCACCGAACTGGCGGTTCCCGGCTGGGCCTCCACCGTGTCGGGGCTACTGTTCATCCTGCTGGTCCAGGCGGTGATGTTCTCGGTGGTCGCGGCCTTCCTGACCCTCGCCGGCCGGTCGGCCCCGGGCATGGTTCCGGCGTCCGATGCGCTCCGCTTCATCCGCGAGCGCACCGTGCTCGCCGGGAGTTAGCATTCATGGACACCACGACCATTGTCTACGCCGGCTCCGAGCTGGAACTGTTCCGCGCCGCCACCCGATGGAAGGAGTATTGGTCCGCCTGCCTGCGCCCCTACGTGTCAGGCCGGGTGCTGGAGGTCGGTGCCGGCATCGGCGGCACCACCGGGGTGCTCGCGACGGGGCGGGAGGACGAGTGGGTGTGCCTTGAGCCGGACCCCGCACTGGCAAGCCGGCTGCGCGCGGCGGCCGAGGCGGGCCGGCTGCCGCGGACCTGCCGGGTGCGGACGGGAACGCTGACCGACGTCGCCGCCTCGGACCGCTTCGACACGATCCTGTACATCGACGTGCTGGAGCACATCGAGGACGACCGGGCGGAGTTGGCGCGCGCCGCGGCCCATTTGGCGCCGGGCGGGCACCTCGTCGTGCTGGCGCCCGCCCACAGCTTTCTGTTCACGCCGTTCGATCAGGCGATCGGCCATTTCCGGCGCTACGACCGGGCCTCGCTGCTCGGGCTGGAACCGCCCGGGTTGCGGGTGGCGGCCGCCTTCTACCTGGACAGCGTCGGCATGCTGGCCTCCCTCGGGAACCGGCTGCTGCTGCGATCCGGCATGCCGACCGAAGGGCAGATCAGGCTGTGGGACCGGGCGATGGTGCCCTTGTCCCGTCGCCTCGACCCGCTGCTCCGCCGCTCGGTCGGCAAGACCGTGGTGACGGTCTGGGAAGCGCCGTGAGGTGGCCGGGCCGCATCGGGGGAACCGGGGAGCGCGGTCCCCTGTCGCTCGGCAGCGCGATCCGCTTCGGGCTTGTCGGCGCCTGCGCGACCCTGATCTACCTTCTTCTCAGCATCGGGCTCGGGAGCGACGGGACGGGCATCCCCCCGGCCGCGGCGAACGTCGTCGCGATCCTGACGGCGCTCGCCGTCTCCTACGTCGGCCACCACCGGTTCACATTCGGATTGCGCGGTGGCCACGACGTCCACCTCGGTCGCTTCGCGGCCACATCCGCCGTCCTGCTGACGTTGAGCACGCTGCTGACCGTCGTCCTCACCGACCTGGCGCATGTCGACCACCGGATGGCGGCGTTCGCGGTGGCGATCGGCTATCCGCCGGCGAGCTATCTCGCGAACGCGCTCTGGAGCTTCCGCGCGCGGGGGTGAACGGCGTCCGTCCATCGGGGAAGACCGGAAGAACTCCTCCGGGATCGGGGCAACCGAACGAAAGGAACCCGCTGGCGGGCCATGGCACAGCAGGAAACGATCATGATCCCGGCCGAAGCCGGTCGCGACGCGCCGCGGCGAACGGCCCTGGCGATCGCCGCGGTGCTGCTCGCCGTGGTGGGCGGGGGCATCGCCGAACTCACGGAACCCGGTTTCTTCTTCCGTGACGACATGCAGCATTATTTCATGCCGATGTTCATGGAGATCGGCAGGCAGCTGGCAGACGGCTCCTGGCCCTCGATCAGTCTCCGCAGCTGGTTCGGGGGCAATCTCGTCGGCGAGTATCAATACGCCCTCTACAACCCGGTATCCCTGCTGCTGTACTGGGTCATCCACCGGATCCCCGATCCGGCGAAGGCCGCGTTCCTGTTCTCGGTGTTCCACCTGGCCCTGGGGGCGCTTGGAACCTTCTTCCTGGCACGGACCGCGGGGCTGCGTGACGATCTGGCGCTCGCCGCGTCCGTGACGGTCGCAACCAACAGCTTCGTGGTGTACTGGTTCGCCTCATCGTGGGTATCGCACCTGGTCGCCTTCGCCTGGTCGACCTGGGCGATGTTCTTCCTGCTCAAGGTCGCCACGAACCCCCGCTACGCGGTTCCGGCGGTCGCCGCCATCCACCTGACCCTGACCTCCGGCTTCCCACAGGCCGCCGTCGCGCTTTCGGTCTGGGGCGGCGTGCTCGCCGGGGAGCGGTGGTGCAGGACCAGGAGTCCGGCCCCGGTCGTCGCGCTGGCGGTGTGCGCCCTGTCCGGTATTCTGGTCTCGCTGCCCGCCATCCTTCCGGTGGCCGCCTTCGTCGAAGGCTCGGCACGCCCCGAAGGAGTGTCCAACACCGGCTTCAACACGGCCCTGCTTGGCGATCTCCTGAAATTCTCCTTTCCCTCGCACGTCGGCCTGCTCAACACCTATGGGGGCTTCCGGCCGGTCACCCCGCCGATCTACCTGACCGCCTGGTTCGCCCTGCCCGTTCTCGTGACGGCGCTGGCGGTGCGGCACCAGCCGTCCGCCGGCCCGCGCTGGTCGCCCCTGCTGCTGCCGCTCATCGCGGCGGTCTGTTTCGGCGTGCTGGCCCAGGGGCCCGACCAGCTCGGCCCGTTCCGCTATCCGTTCCGGTTCCTGCCCTGGTTCCATGTCTGCGTGACGCTCGCCTGCCTGGCCGTGCTGGACCGCACCCTCAGATCAGCCGGGTCCAAGGCGGGGCCGGGCATGCCTCTGCTCCTGGCTGCGGCGGCGGTCGGCATTTTCGGCCTGTCGGTGCAGCAGCAGCCCGACCTCTGGCGCGTCCATGCCGTCTTCCTCGCCCTCCAGCTCGCGTTCTCGCTGCTGCTGCCGATGGTGATCCGGCGGCATGGCGGTGCGACGGGCGCCTTCCTGGTCGCGACCTCCCTGTGCGTCGTTGCCGCGACCCATCTTGTCTGGCCCCACACCAACGTCCTCGGCAAGATCCATCTGCCCGAACACGGCGCGATGGACGCGGGCGGCGGCGACCCGCGGATGTTGTCGATCCAGCTGGCCGGGTATGTGGACCGCGAGAGTGCCGACGCCATGGAAGAGGCGGTGTCCGGCAACACGTTCCTGCTCCAGGGCGGTGCGATGATCAACGGGTACTCGCCGATCATGCCGAAGGGCTTGGCGGAGCGGCTGTGCATGGGGCTGTTCGGCTGGACATGCCCGGATGCCGCGGCCAACCTGTTCCGGCCGGATCCGGAAACCGGCATGGACCTGGCGGATCTGGCCCGGCTCGGCCGGATCATGGTCCAGCGGGGAGACGACCTCGACGCTTTCCGGGCCCACAAGCCGGATCGGTGGGCGGCGACCGGGGAGGGGCGCTCCATGGTGGAGTTCCGGCGTCGCGCTCCGCTTCCATCGCATGGCGGATACGTCTCATGGTTGCCGCCCGGCGTCACGGTGGAAAGTACGGTGTCCGTCACCGACAAGCAGGAGGTGCATCGGCTGCGGGCCGGATCGTCCTGGCGTGGCGGGCGGCTGGTCCTCGCCCGCGCGGCCTATCCGGGTTACCGGGCCGAACTGGACGGTCGCCCGCTGCCGGTCGAGGCTCATCTCGGCGTTCTGGTGTCGGTGGTTCTGCCCGCCGACACCTCTGGCGAGCTTCGCGTCTGGTTCGAGCCTCCGGGCCAAGCAGCGGGCCGGCTTGCCGCAGGCGCAGGCCTGGTCCTGCTGGCAGCCTGGCTCATGTCGGTGAGGTTGAAAGGCCGCAGGCTGTGATCGGGATGCCCATCGCCGCCCGGTTGCGTCATCGGCTCGTTCCGCGGATTGCCGGCGTTGCAGCGGCGGCGTTGTCGGCCGCGTGCACGGAATGGACGGAATCCGCAAGGCGGCCGCAAGCGCCGCTTCCGTCCCGGCCGTCCGCGTGATGGGCGCGGTGGTGCTGTTCATCGGATGGGCGGCGGACGCAATCAACGACTTGGCCGAAGGGTGACGTTCGTGCTCCTCGATATGCACGGCTTCGGGCCGGCCCGATCTTTGGCCGGAACCTAATCCCGTGGCCCGAGTTGCCCCAACTAGGTCAGCCGAACATCGGCCCTGCCAGGGCTGGCCGGACCCACCGACAATCAGAGGACCGTCATGGACGAGGATCGAATGAAAGGCGCCGCGACCAACGCCAAGGGTGGCGCCCGGAGCACCATCGGCAGAGCCAAGGATACGATGCGCGACAAGCTCGGTCGCTGACCGGCACCGTTCCCCGACGTACACATGATCGGACAAGCGCAAGCCCGGATTCGCATGCGCCCGTCCGGCTTCGACAGGAGGTTCCATGCTGAAGTTTCTCGGCGGCACCATCGGTGTCATCTTTCTCATCGGCCTGCTGGTCGTGATCGGCCTGTTCGCCTTGATCTTCTGAGTGCCTGTTCGGGAATTGGCGGATGGTGGCATAGATGGGCTCGGCTCCCACCAATAGGTGATGTGGACGAAAGACCATCGTGAACGTCAGAAGCGGTTCGAACGGCAGCGCTATCCGACGGATTTGAGTGACGCGGAATGGGCCGGCATCGAGCCTCTGCTACCGCCTCCGTCCCGGCGCGGCCGGAAGGCCGCAGTGGACATGCGGGAGGTTCTGAACGCGTTGCGTTATCTGGCGCGGTCGGGTTGCGGGTGGCGTCTGCTGCCGATCCATTTCCCGCCCTGGCCGACGGTGTATTGGTGGTTCCGCAAGCTGCTGCAGCGCTTCCTGTTCCGGACGATCCACGACATCATGGTGATGATCGATGGGGAGTTGCAGGGCCGCGAGGCCAGCCCGAGCGCGGGCGTGCTGGACAGCCAGACGGTCAAGGCGCCCAATGCGCCCGGCGGCGGCGGATATGACGCCGGCAAGAAGACCAAGGGGCGCAAGCGGCAGATCGCGGTGGACACCGACGGGCATCTGCTCATGCTCAACCTGACCACCGCCGACGTTCAGGACGCCGCCGGGGCCGAACTCATTGCCAAGGCGATCCGCAAACGCTGGCCGTGGCTCAAGCACTTCTTCGCTGACGGAGCCTGTGCCCGCGGCAAGCTCGCCAGCCTGGCCGCCTATCAGGACTTCGCCCGCGAGGTCGTGCGCAAGATGGCCGACCAGAAGGGCTTCCAGGTGTTGCCGCGGCGCTGGGTCGTCGAACGGACCCTCGGATGGATGATGCAATGGCGCCGCCTCGTCCGCGACTACGAAAGGTGCTGTGACGCGTCAGGCGGCATGACCTATCTCACCATGGGTGCACTCATGCTCCGAAGAATCGCCCACCCCTGATTTCTCAAACGGGCGCTAAATACCTCATTTCATACTTTCTGGAACTGTTTCTAGCCGAGCAGGCCATATTCATTGATGCAAATTTAGACACCTATTCGTCAAACTATTTTAAGGTCGACACTTGCTCGCAAAGAAATTGACACGGAATACTAAAAATTCCATAAAGTAACTTAATTTTTTCTCCGGCGTCCAGAAGATAACACCTTAACCCTATGGACCATTATTTGATTGAGCATAAATTCTGCCGGGTCCTTCCACATGGCGGAAAGAGTTGCCCCCGATTGGCCGTTGACAGCTTGGTATATGGTATACCAGACTAATCATCATCGCCAGCCGGTATCGGCGCGGGCCATGCGCGTCGCGGCCCTTCCGGCCCGGCGGTACGGAAACGGGGGGAAACGATGAAAATCTGCATCTTCGGGTCTGGGGCCATCGGTGGCTACATGGGCATCCGCCTGCATCAGGCGGGGGCCGACGTCAGCCTGATCGCGCGCGGGGCGCATCTGGCGGCGATGCGCGAGAACGGGGTGACGCTGATCGCCGGCGAGGATCGGCAGGTCGTGCGCCCCCGCTGCACCGACAACCCGGCCGAACTCGGTCCGCAGGATTACGTGATCATCGCGCTGAAGGCGCATTCGGTGCCGGGTGCGGTGGAGTCCATGCGCCCGCTGCTGGGTCCGGACACCGCGGTGGTCACCGCCGTCAACGGCATCCCCTACTGGTACTTCCACAAGCATGGCGGCGAGGTCGAAGGCCGCACACTGGAGACCATCGACCCCGGTGCCGTGCAATGGCGCGGGCTGGGGCCGGAGCGCGCCATCGGCTGCGTCGTCTACCCCGCCACCGAGGTGGTGGAGCCCGGCGTGATCCAGCATGTCTACGGCGACAAGTTCCCGCTGGGCGAGCCGGACGGCAGTCTGTCCCCGCGGGTGACCGCGCTGTCGCGCATGATGGAGGCCGGCGGCCTGCGCGCGCCCGTCCTTGAGAAGATCCGCGACGAGATCTGGCTGAAGCTGTGGGGCAACCTGTGCTTCAACCCGATCAGCGCGCTGACCCACGCCACGCTCGACGTGATCTGCGGCGATCCGGAGGTGCGCGCGGTGGCCAAGGCGATGATGCTGGAGGCCAAGGCCATCGGCGACCGTCTCGGCGTCGGCTTCCGCGTCGATGTGGAGCGGCGCATCAACGGTGCCGGTGCGGTCGGCGCCCACAAGACCTCGATGCTCCAGGATCTGGAGCGCGGCCGGCCGATGGAGATCGACGCGCTGCTGTCGGTCGTGCAGGAGATGGGCCGCATGGTCGGCCTGCCCACCCCCACCATCGATGTGGTGCTCGGCTTGACCCGCCTGCGCGCCGAGGTCGCCGGCCTTTACAGCCGTCTGCCGGTCGCGGTTCCCGCCGCGGCGTGACACCCCGCCGCTCTCCCGCATGGGAGAGCGGCGTCGCTGCCGATTATTACATGCCACTTCCCTAGTCCGCCGGCGGGTGACTGCCGGCGGCGTATGGCTTTGACTGCGCAATACTCGGAAATGCGTTTTCACCAATCAATTCGTTGATCGCACAAAAGCGCTTGCGGGCATTTGGCATCTGGTATACGGTATCAGTCATCCAATCCGGCGCCACAAGCCGGACGCGCAAACGACGGCCCTCACGGGATATCCCACGGGTCGTCTTGCAGGGTCGGGAACGCCATGAATCGTCTGAGCTTCGAGGTCCAGCGCCTGGACCAGGGCATGAGCTTCAAGGCCAAGGCCTATCAGGCGTTGCGCCACGCCATCACGCAGATGGACATCTACGGCCACACCGAGGAGATCCGTCTCGACGAACGCCAGCTCTGCGAGGCGCTGGGCGTCAGCCGCACCCCCGTCCGCGAGGCCATGGCGCTGCTGGAGCAGGAGGGTTTCATCCGCTCCCAGCCGCGGCGCGGCGTTCTGGTGGTGCGCAAGACCAAGACCGAGATCATCGAGATGATCATGGTCTGCGCAGCGCTGGAAGGCATGGCGGCGCGGCTGGTGGTGGAGCGGGCGTCGGACGAGGAGCTCCAGGCGATCATCGACACCTTCGCCAGCTTCAAGGCAGACGAGCTGACGGCGCACATTCCCGAATATTCCGACGCCAACGTCAGCTTCCACCAGAAGGTCGTCCAGGCGTCGGGCTGCGCGCTGATCAGCGAGATCACCGACCGCTTCTTCATCCACATGCGCGCCATCCGGCGCGCCACGATGCAGACCGGCGATCGCGCGGACCAGTCCATCCACGAACACGGTGAGATCATCCGGGCCTTCCAGCAGCGCGATCCGGATCTGGCCGAGCGCAGCATGCGCAACCACACGCTCGGTCTCGCGCATTACGTCGAAAAACACTGCGATTTTCTCGACTGACCGATTCGAACCCCAAAAGAAACCCCCGGGGAGGAGTTTCCCTTATGTCAGCCGCGACAATGCTCAAGAATCAGGCGCCCGCCGCAGCCGAGGCGGAGGAACCGGCGCTCACCGACGGCTTCCAGCTCGTCATCGACGCGCTGAAGCTGAACGGCATCAGCAACCTCTACGCCGTGCCCGGCATTCCCATCTCGGACCTGCTGCGCATGGCGCAGGCCGAGGGCATGCGGGTCATCTCCTTCCGGCACGAGCAGAACGCCGGCAACGCCGCCGCCATCGCCGGTTTCCTCACCAGGAAGCCGGGCGTCGCCATCACCGTGTCGGCGCCGGGGTTCCTCAACGGCCTGACGGCGCTGGCCAACGCCACCACCAACTGCTTCCCGATGATCCTCATCTCCGGCTCGTCGGAGCGGGAGATCGTCGATCTCCAGCAGGGCGACTACGAGGAGATGGACCAGCTCGCCATCGCCAAGCCGCTCTGCAAGGCCGCCTTCCGCGTGCTGCACGCCTGCGACATCGGCATCGGCATCGCGCGCGCCATCCGCGCCGCGGTCTCCGGCCGGCCGGGGGGCGTCTATCTCGACCTGCCCGCCAAGCTGTTCTCGCAGGTGATGGACGCGGCCGAGGGCAAGCGCTCGCTGGTCGAGGTCATCGACCCGGCCCCGGCGCAGCTCCCCGCCCCGTCGGCGGTGGCCCGCGCGCTGGACGTGCTGAAGGGCGCCAAGCGCCCGCTGGTCATCCTTGGCAAGGGGGCCGCCTACGCCCAGGCCGACGACGAGATCAAGGCCTTCATCGAGAAGAGCGGCCTGCCCTTCCTGCAGATGAGCATGGCCAAGGGCCTGCTGCCCGACACCCACCCGCAGTCGGCGGGGGCCGCGCGCTCCCACGTGCTGAAGGAGTCGGACGTGGTGCTGCTGGTCGGCGCGCGGCTGAACTGGCTGCTGTCGCACGGCAAGGGCAAGAGCTGGGGCGAGCCCGGCAGCAAGAAGTTCATCCAGATCGACATCGAGCCGAAGGAGATGGACAGCAACGTCGAGATCGTCGCCCCCGTGGTCGGCGACATCGGCTCCTGCATCGCCGCCCTGCTGGCCGGCATCGACAAGGGCTGGACGCCGCCGCCGCAGGACTGGACGGCCGGCATCGCCGCCAAGCGCGACGGCAACGTCGCCAAGATGGCGCCGAAGCTGATGAGCAACGCGGTGCCGATGAACTTCCACGGCGCACTCGGCGCGCTCCGCCGCGTGGTGCAGGAACGGCCCGACGCCATCCTGGTGAACGAGGGCGCCAACACGCTCGACCTCGCCCGCGGCATCATCGACATGCACAAGCCGCGCAAGCGGCTGGACGTCGGCACCTGGGGCGTGATGGGCATCGGAATGGGCTATGCGGTCGCCGCGGCGGTCGAGACCGGCCTGCCCGTGCTGGCGGTGGAGGGCGACAGCGCCTTCGGCTTCTCCGGCATGGAGGTGGAGACCATCTGCCGCTACCGGCTGCCGGTCACCATCGTGATCTTCAACAACAACGGCATCTACCGCGGCACCGACGTCAACCCGACCGGCGGCGAGGACGCCTCGCCCATGGTCTTCGTGCCGGGTGCCCGTTACGACAAGATGATGGAAGCCTTCGGCGGCGTCGGCATGCACGTCACCTCGCCCGACGAGCTGTACCGCGCGGTCAGCGAGGCCATGGACAGCGGCAAGCCGACCCTGATCAACGCCGTCATCGACCCCGCCGCCGGCACCGAGAGCGGCAACATCGGCAGCCTCAACCCGACCAGCGCCGTCCGCAAGAAGCCGGCGGCCTGACGACCGACACCGGGCGGCCCGCCGCTGGACGCGGGCCGCCGCTACCCGAGACACACGGGGACACCCCCCACGCGAGCCCCTGGGAGGATTGGATGGGCAAGGCACTCGAAGGCGTGCGAATTCTGGATTTCACCCATGTGCAGTCGGGTCCGACCTGCACGCAGCTCCTGGCCTGGTTCGGCGCCGACGTGATCAAGGTGGAGCGCCCCGGCGAGGGCGACATCACGCGCGGCCAGCTCCGCGACGTCCCCGACGCGGACAGCCTCTATTTCACCATGCTGAACCACAACAAGCGGTCCATCACCATCGACACCAAGAACCCCAAGGGCAAGGAGGTTCTGGAAGAGCTGGTGAAGATCTGCGACGTGCTGGTGGAGAACTTCGCCCCCGGCGTGCTCGACCGCATGGGGCTGACCTGGGAGCGCATCCAGTCGCTGAACCCGCGGATGGTGGTCGCCTCGGTGAAGGGCTTCGGCCCCGGCCCCTACGAGGACTGCAAGGTCTATGAGAACGTCGCCCAGTGCGCGGGCGGTGCGGCCTCCACCACCGGCTTCGACGACGGCCCGCCGCTGGTCACCGGCGCCCAGATCGGCGACAGCGGCACCGGCCTGCATCTGGCGCTCGGCATCGTCACGGCGCTCTACCAGCGCAACAGCACCGGCCGCGGCCAGAAGGTGCTGGCGGCCATG
This sequence comes from Azospirillum oleiclasticum, assembly GCF_013423485.1. Lineage (GTDB taxonomy): Bacteria > Pseudomonadota > Alphaproteobacteria > Azospirillales > Azospirillaceae > Azospirillum > Azospirillum oleiclasticum. The sequence goes on along the minus strand of NZ_JABFFR010000023.1, from coordinate 4,804 downwards.
CAGGACGGCGTGCTGAACCTGTGCCGGGTCAAGCTGCGCGACCAGCAGCGCCTGGCCCACGGGCCCCTGAAGGAATACCCGCAATACCCGAACGGCGAGTTCGGCGAGGCGGTGCCGCGCGCCGGCAACGCGTCGGGCGGCGGCCAGCCGGGCTGGATCCTGAAGTGCAAGGGCTGGGAGACCGATCCCAACGCCTACATCTACTTCATCACCCAGGCGCCGGTGTGGGCCAAGATCTGCGAGGTGATCGGCAAGCCGGAGTGGGTCACCGATCCCGACTACGCCACCCCGGTCGCCCGCCTGCCGCGCCTGATGTCGATCTTCGCCACCATCGAGGAATGGACGAAGACCAAGACCAAGTTCGAGGCGATGGACATCCTCAACAAGTACGACATCCCCTGCGGTCCCATCCTGTCGATGAAGGAGATCGCCGAGGAGCCGTCGTTGCGCGCCACCGGCACGGTGGTCGAGGTGGACCACCCCACCCGCGGCAAGTACCTGTCGGTCGGCAACCCGATCAAGCTGTCGGACAGCCCGACCGAGGTGACCCGCTCGCCGCTGCTGGGTGAGCACACCGAGGAGATCCTGGCCCAGGTGCTGAAGTTCTCGCCGGACCAGATCGCCGAGATCCGCGGCACCGGTGCGCTCGGCAAGGAGCAGCCGCGGCTGGCCGCAGCCGAATAACGCACTGACGAGCGGCGGCCGGTCGATCCACCCCCGGCCGCCGCCCGCGATCACCCCGATTTCCACATCACCGGGACGCCGACGCGTCCGCCGGACGCCCCGTAACGCGCCGTCCGCAAGCCAACGGCGGCCCATCAGAAGGCGAGGGAATGACCATGAGCGTTGCATACGCGGAACCGAACCAGAGCCCGCAGGACGTTGTCCGCCAGCTTCTCGACACGGCGAAGGCCGAGGGCCGCAGCTCCCTGACCGCCCCGGAAGCCAAGCAGCTCTGCGACCTGTATGAAATCCCGGTCCCGCAGGAAGGGCTGGCCAAGACCGCCGACGAGGCCGTGAAGCTGGCCCAGGGCATGGGCTTCCCGGTCGTGCTCAAGATCGTGTCGCCGCAGATCCTGCACAAGACCGAGGCCGGCGGCGTCATCGTCGGCGTCACCACGGCCGAGGACGTGAAGGCCGGCTTCGACACGATCATGACCCGCGCCAAGGCCTACGACGCCTCGGCGGAGCTGATCGGCGTGCAGGTCCAGCAGATGCTGAAGGGCGGCACCGAGGTCATCGTCGGCTCGATCACCGACCCCAGCTTCGGCAAGCTGGTCGCCTTCGGGCTCGGCGGCGTGCTGGTGGAGGTGCTGAAGGACATCACCTTCCGCCTGGCCCCGGTCACCAAGGAGGTCGCGCTGTCCATGCTGGACGGCATCCAGGCGGCCGAGATGCTGAAGGGCGTGCGCGGCGGCAAGCCGGTGGACCGTGACGCGCTCGCCAACGTGATCGTCAACGTCTCCCGCCTCGTCAACGACGTGCCGGAGATCGTCGAGCTCGACCTGAACCCGGTCTTCGCCCGCGAGGACGGCGCCACCGCCGCCGACGTGCGCGTGGTGCTGGACTTCGAGGCGAAGACCGCGCGCTACCGCCCGAACGAGGAGCAGATCCTCGCCAAGATGAACCGCATCATGCAGCCCGATGCCGTCGCCGTGATCGGCGCCTCGGCCGAGGACGGCAAGATCGGCAACTCGGTGATGAAGAACCTGATCAACGGCGGCTACAAGGGCGGCATCTACCCGATCCACCCGAAGGCCGACGAGATCCTGGGCTACAAGGCCTACAAGAGCGTCAAGGACGTGCCCGGCACCGTGGACGTGGCGGTCTTCGCCATCCCGGCGAAGTTCGTGGCCGGTGCGCTGACCGAGGTCGGCGAGAAGGGCATCCCCGGTGCGGTGCTGATCCCGTCCGGCTTCGCCGAGACCGGCAACGTCGAGGGCCAGGAGGAGCTGGTCGCCATCGCGCGGAAGTACGACATCCGCCTGATGGGGCCGAACATCTACGGCTTCTACTACACGCCGAAGAACCTCTGCGCCACCTTCTGCACGCCGTTCGACGTGAAGGGCAAGGCCGCCCTGTCGTCGCAGTCCGGCGGCATCGGCATGGCGATCATCGGCTTCAGCCGCTCCACCAAGATGGGCGTGTCGGCCATCGTCGGTCTCGGCAACAAGTCGGACATCGACGAGGACGATCTGCTCACCTTCTTCGAGCATGACGACAACACCCAGGTCATCGCCATCCATTGCGAGGATCTGAAGGACGGCCGCGCCTTCGCCGAGGCCGCCAAGCGGGTGTCGCAGAAGAAGCCCGTCGTGGTGCTGAAGGCCGGCCGCACCTCGCTGGGCGCGCGGGCCGCCAGCTCCCACACCGGGGCGCTCGCCGGCAACGACAAGATCTACGAGGACGTCCTGAAGCAGAGCGGCGTCGTGCGCGCCCGCAGCCTGCAGGATCTGCTGCAGTTCGCCCGCGGCATTCCGGTCCTGCCGACGCCCAAGGGCGAGAACGTCGTCATCATCACGGGTGCGGGCGGCTCCGGCGTGCTGCTGTCAGACGCCTGCGCCGACAACGGCCTGTCGCTGATGGCGATGCCGGCGGACCTCGACGCCGCCTTCCGCAAGTTCATCCCGCCCTTCGGCGCCGCCGGCAACCCGGTGGACATCACCGGCGGCGAGCCGCCCGTCACCTACCAGAACACCATCCGGCTGGGGCTCGAGGACGAGCGCATCCACGCCCTGATCCTCGGCTATTGGCACACCATCATCACCCCGCCGATGGTCTTCGCGAACAAGGTCATCGAGGTGGTCAACGAGATGAAGGCGAAGGGCATCCACAAGCCGGTCGTCGCCTCGCTCGCCGGTGACGTGCAGGTCGAGGAGGCCTCCGACTTCCTCTACCAGAACGGTGTCGTCGCCTACCCCTACAACACCGAGACCCCGGTCGCGGTGCTCGGCGCCAAGTACAAGTGGGCCCGCGCGGCCGGTCTTCTGTAACCCTCACCCAAGGCCCCTCCCCCGTCGCCGGATGGGGGAGGATGGGAGGGGGCCGATTGCGGAAACGCCGCCGACGGATGCTGAAGCCGTCGCGCCGGCCCCCACCCCAACATGCGAAAGTCCCAAGGGAGGGACACAAAACCCATGAACATCCACGAGTATCAGGCAAAAGCCCTGCTCAAGACCTACGGCGTCGCGGTGCCCCGCGGCGGCGTCGCCCACACGGCGGACGAGGCGGAGACGGTGGCGCGCGAGCTGGGCGGCCCGGTGTGGGTCGTGAAGTCGCAGATCCACGCTGGCGGCCGCGGCGCCGGGCGCTTCAAGGACAACCCCGAGGGCAAGGGCGGCGTCCGCGTCGTCAAGTCGGTGGAGGATGTGGCCGCCAACGCCGCCCAGATGCTGGGCCATGTTCTGGTCACCAAGCAGACGGGGCCGGCGGGCAAGGAGGTCAAGCGCGTCTACATCGAGGAAGGTGCGGACATCAAGCGCGAACTGTACCTGGGCCTGCTCATCGACCGCGCGACCGGCCGGGTCACCATCATCGCCTCCACCGAAGGCGGCATGGAGATCGAGGAGGTCGCCCACAACACGCCCGAGAAGATCATCAAGGTCGCCATCGACCCGATCACCGGCGTGCAGGGCTACCACACCCGCAAGATCGCCTTCGGCCTGAAGCTGGAGGGCAAGCAGATCGGCGCCGCGGCGAAGTTCATCACCGCCGCCTACAAGGCCTTCGTCGAGCTGGACTGCTCGATCGTCGAGATCAACCCGCTGATCGTCACCGGGGCCGGCGATGTGATCGCGCTCGATGCCAAGATGGCTTTCGACGACAACGCACTGTTCCGCCACAAGGAGGTCGCCGCACTCCGCGACGAGTCCGAGGAGGACCCGGCGGAGACGGAAGCCGCCAGGCACGACCTGAACTACGTGAAGCTGGACGGCAACATCGGCTGCATGGTGAACGGGGCGGGCCTCGCCATGGCGACGATGGACATCATCAAGCTGTATGGCGGCGAGCCGGCCAACTTCCTGGATGTCGGCGGCGGTGCGACGAAGGAGCGGGTGACCGCGGCCTTCAAGCTGATCCTGTCCGATCCGAACGTCGAGGGCATCCTGGTCAACATCTTCGGCGGCATCATGCGCTGCGACGTGATCGCCGAGGGCGTCGTCGCCGCCGCGCGCGAGGTGTCCCTGCACGTGCCGCTGGTGGTCCGGCTGGAGGGCACCAACGTGGCGCTTGGCAAGAAGATCCTGGCCGAATCCGGCCTTCCCATCCTGTCGGCCGACAATCTGGCCGACGCCGCGCAGAAGATCACCCGCGCCGTGGTGAAGGAGGCCGCCTGATGTCCGTCCTGATCAATTCCGAAACCAAGGTCATCTGCCAGGGCTTCACCGGCGCGCAGGGCACCTTCCACTCCGAGCAGGCGATCGCCTACGGCACCCGGATGGTCGGCGGCGTAACCCCCGGCAAGGGCGGCAGCACGCATCTCGACCTCCCCATCTTCGACACGGTGGCGGACGCCGTCGCCAAGACCGGCGCCAACGCCAGCGTGATCTACGTGCCGCCGCCGTTTGCGGCGGACGCGATCCTGGAAGCCATCGACGCCGAGATCCCGCTGGTGGTGTGCATCACCGAGGGCATCCCGGTGCTCGACATGGTGCGGGTGAAGCGCGCGCTGGGGTCGTCGGGCACGCGGCTGATCGGGCCGAACTGCCCCGGCATCATCACGCCGGACGAGTGCAAGATCGGCATCATGCCGGGCCACATCCACAAGCGAGGCAAGATCGGCATCGTGTCGCGCTCGGGCACG
>NZ_JABFFR010000022.1 GCF_013423485.1 Azospirillum oleiclasticum | reverse complement strand
GCCTCCACCGCCGCCGCCGCCGGACCCCGCACCCGCGCCGACGCCGAAGCCGCCCCCACCGCCGCCTCCGCCGGCGCCGCCGCCACCACCACCCCCCCCTCCGCCGCCGCCGCGGCCGGAGCCGCCGAAGCCTGAGCCGCCCAAGCCGGAACCGCCGAAGGTCGCCAAGCCCGAGCCGCCGAAGCCCGAACCGGCCAAGCCGCAACCGGCCAAGCCCGAGCCCGCCAAGCCGCAGCCCGCGAAAGCGCCGGAAAAGGCGCCGGAGAAGCCGAGCGCCGACCCGTTGCAGAACCTGCTGCGCAGCGTGCAGAACATGAAGCCGTCGCAGCCGAGCCAGCCATCGGCCGCGTCCAACCAGCGGCAGCAGACGGCGGCGGCCAACCCGCCGTCGCCGCCGTCCGGTGCGGCGCGCGCGTCGGAGGGGCCGGAGCGTGCCTTCAAGCCGTCCGGTCAGGCGATCGACGCGATCCGCGGACAGGTCAGCAAGAACTGGAACTTCGACAGCGGCCGCAAGGACGCCAACAGCATGGTGGTCGAGATCCGGATCGAGGTGGCCCGCGACCACCAGGTCATCAAGGCGGAGATCGACCCGCAGTATCTGCCGCGCTACCGTTCGGATTCCGCCTTCCGCGCGTCGGCCGACGCGGCGATACGGGCGATCATGCGGTCGAGCCCGTTGCAGTTGCTGCCCCAGGAATTCACAGCCGATACCTACGAGAAGTGGCGAACCATCGTCTTCAAATTCGATCCGAGGGATATGTTCTGACCATGAAAGCAACGAAGAGGCTTCTGCGGGGGATCGCCGGCGTGGCCGGCGCGGTGCTGTTGGCCCTCGGGGTGGCGGCTCCCCTGCCGGCGCGGGCCGAACTGCGCATCGACATCACCAGGGGCGTGGTCGAGCCGCTGCCGATCGCCATCACCAGCTTCGCCGGTGCGGCGGGGCGCGAGGCGCAGATCGGGCGCGACATGTCCAACGTCATCTCCGCCGATCTGGAGCGGTCCGGCCTGTTCCGCCCGCTCAACCCGCAGGGCTTCCTGCAGACGCCCGAACAGCTCCGCTCGGGCGAGCCGCGTTACCAGGACTGGCGCGCCATCGGCGCCCAGGCGCTGGTCGCCGGCAGCGCCACCATGCAGGGCGACGGCCGGCTGAAGGTCGATTTCCGCCTGTGGGACGTGGCCGCCGGCCAGCACATGGCGGGGCTGTCCTACACCGCCACGCCCGACAGCTGGCGCCGCATCGCCCACATCGTCGCCGACGCCGTGTACAAGCGGCTGACCGGCGAGGACGGCTATTTCGACACCCGCATCGTCTACATCGCCGAGTCCGGCCCGGCCAACGCCCGGCTGAAGCGGCTCGCCATCATGGACCAGGACGGCGAGAACCATTCCTTCCTCACCGACGGCAAGAATCTGGTGCTGACCCCGCGCTTCTCCCCGACGGCGCAGGAGATCACCTACATGTCCTTCGTGAACAAGCGGCCGCGCGTCTACCTGTTCAACATCGACAGCGGCCGCCAGGAGGTCTTGGGCGACTTCCCTGGCATGACCTTCGCCCCGCGCTTCTCGCCGGACGGCAACAAGGTCATCATGAGCATGGCGCTGAACGGCAACACCGACATCTTCACGCTCGACCTGCGCACCCGGCGCCAGACCCAGCTCACCGACAGCCCGGGCATCGACACCGCCCCCAGCTATTCCCCCGACGGCTCGCAGATCGTGTTCGAGTCGGACCGCGGCGGCAGCCAGCAGCTGTACGTGATGGGCGCCGACGGCTCGGGCGTGAAGCGGCTGACCTTCGGGCAGGGACGCTATGCGACGCCCGTATGGTCGCCGCGCGGCGACCTGATCGCCTTCACCCGCCAGCAGGGTTCCGAGTTCGCGGTCGGCGTCATCCGGCCGGACGGCACGGGCGAGCGGATCCTGACCAAGGCCTTCCACGTGGAAGGGCCGACCTGGGCGCCCAATGGTCGCGTGCTCGCTTATTTCAAGGAGACGCCGACCGGTGGCGGGCGTTCCGCGCGTCTTTACACCATCGATGTCACAGGGGTTAACGAGCGTCGGGTGGTCACCCCCATCGATGCGTCGGATCCGGCTTGGTCGCCCTTGATTCCCTAGGGGAGTACGCCTATTTTGCGCACCGCAGCGCGACAGTGAAGACAAAGGCCGGTGGTCTATTTCACGTCCGTCGGGGCTTGGCGGCCGTGATGTCGTACTGCGAAATATTCCGGCCGGAACATCTCGTGTCGCTTAGGGGGTCAACAATTATGCGTATGAAGATCTTGAGCCTGTTCGCAGCGGTTCTGCTCGTCTCCGCCTGCGAGACGGCGCCCGACACCTCCGCCAACCAGACCGGCACCGGCGGTGCGCAGACCAGCAGCATCCGTCCGGGTTCGCAGGAGGATCTGGCGGTCAACGTCGGTGACCGCGTGTTCTTCGGCTACGACCAGTACAACCTGTCGCCGGAGGCGCGGGGCACCCTGGACCGTCAGGCCCAGTGGCTGCAGCAGTACCGCAACGTCACCGTGACCGTCGAAGGTCACGCCGACGAGCGCGGCACCCGCGAGTACAACCTGGCGCTCGGCGAGCGTCGCGCCAACTCGGTGAAGAACTACCTGGTGGCCCGTGGTGTCGGCGCCAACCGGGTGAAGACCATCTCCTACGGCAAGGAGCGGCCGGCGGTGGTGGGCTCGGGCGAGGCCGCCTGGGCGCAGAACCGTCGCGGCGTGACCGTCGTCGACTGATCGTGCGTCGATTGGCCGGTGCCCGGCTTCGGCCGGGAACCGGTGGGAACAGCGCCGCCTCCGGTCCCCCGGGGGCGGCGTTCCCGTTTCAGGACGGTGCACAATCGGCTTTCCTTCCCGCGGCACGCGCCATATTTTCGCCGGGTTGAACCACCATCCTCCCGCTCGACCCGCCTGACCGGAACGGCATCCGACATGAAGACGACGACGACCGTGGCCGCCCTGCTGCTCGGTGGCCTGCTGTGCGGCGGTTCCGCGCTGGCGCAGACCCTTCCCGTTGAACGGCTGGAGCGGCTGGAGGCCGGCACCGCGGCGCTCGCCGCCACGCTCGGTGGCGACATCCAGTTGGCGCAGGCCAACGCCATCCCGCCGTCGCTCGCCGCCGATTTCGAGGTGCGGCTCCAGCGCATGGAGCGGGTGCTGTCCGAGTTGACCGGCCGCGTCGAGGAATCCACGCACCAGATCACCCAGCTCCGCGACCGCCTGGAGCGCCTGAACGGCGACGTCGATTTCCGTCTGTCGCAGATCGAGAAGGGTGGCGACGGCGCGGCGCGGACGGCAGCCGCCGCACCGTCGGCACCCGCGACCCGCAACGATCCGCCGCCGTCGACCGCCCCCGGCACGCCGCCGCCCGCCGCGGCCGCCGCGGCGCTGCCGGCCGGCGCCAACCCGGACCGGCAGTACGAACACGCCTTCGGCCTGCTCCAGCAGTCCGATTACGTCAAGGCGGAAAAGGCGTTCCAGGACTTCCTCGCCAAGAACAAGGGCCACACGCTGGCCGGCAACGCCCAGTACTGGCTGGGCGAGACCTATTACGTCCGCGGCAAATACGCCGACGCCGCTGTCGCTTTCGCCGAGGGGGTGCAGAAGTACCCGAAGAACAACAAGGCGCCGGACAACCTTCTGAAGCTCGGCATGGCGCTCGGCCAGCTCAACCAGAAGAACGACGCCTGCACCGCCTACAAACAGCTTCTCCAACGCTTCCCCGAGGCGTCGGCCAGCATCAAGCGCCGTGCCGACACCGAGAAGCGCAAGCTGAACTGCCCGGCGTGACCGGGGAGGGCGATCCGCCCCCCCACTGCGCCCCGGCGCCGATTTCCGACGACGCCTTCACGCGCGCCATGGACGCCATCGGCGGCTTCGAGCGGGAGCCGCTGGTGGCCGTCGGCGTTTCCGGTGGGGCGGACAGCCTCGCGCTGACGCTGCTGCTCGACCGCTGGACGCGTCGGCGCGGCGGTGCGGTGCGGGCGCTCACCGTTGATCACGGGTTGCGGCCGGAGTCGGCGGCCGAGGCGGACCGGGTGGGGGCGTGGCTCGCCGCCCGCGGCATAGCGCACCATGTCTTGCGCTGGGAGGGCGCCAAGCCCGCCGCCGGCATCCAGGAGGCTGCCCGCGCCGCGCGACGCCGGCTTCTCATCGAACATTGCGCAGGGCAGGGCATCCTGCATCTGGCGCTCGCCCATCACCGCGACGATCAGGCGGAAACCGTGCTGATGCGCTTCGCCCGCGGCAGCGGCGTGGACGGGCTGTGCGGCATGGCCCCCGTGCGGCCGGAGGGAGCGGTGCGGCTGCTCCGCCCGCTGCTGGCGGTGCCGCACGCACGGCTGGTGGAGACCTGCCTCGCATTCGCCCAGCCCTGGATCGAGGATCCGTCGAACGCCAGCGCCGCCTACGCCCGCGGCCGGCTGCGCGCCGCGGCGGGGTTGCTGGCGGCGGAGGGATTGTCGCCGGAGCGGCTGGCCGACACCGCGCACCGCGCCGCCCGCGCGCGCCGCGCGCTGGAGGTGGGAACGGCCGCCCTGCTGGCCACGGCATCGGCCTTCCATCCGGAGGGGTGGGCGACGCTCGACCCGGCACCGCTGGTGTCCGCGCCGGAGGAGTTGGGCTTGCGCGCGCTGGCGCGGACCCTGATGGCGGTCGGCGGGCAGGTCCACGCGCCGAAGGCGGCGGGGCTGGAGCGGCTGCTGGCCGACGTGGCCGGCGGCCTGACGGTGGCGCGGACGCTGGGCGGTTGCGTGGTCGCCCCACGGCGCGGCCGGCTGCTGGTGGCGCGGGAGCCGGACGCGGCGGCGGAGCGGGTGCCGCTGCCGCCCGGCGGGACCGGGATCTGGGATGGTCGCTTCACCGTCCGGTTGCATCCCGAGGCGCCCGCCGGGCTGGTTGTGGCGCGGCTGGGGGCGGAGGGCTGGGGTCAGGCGGCGGAGCGGTGGCCGGAGCTTCGGCGCCGCGATCTTCCGGTGCCGGTGCGCGAGGCATCGCCCGGTCTCTGGGACGGCGGACGGCTGGTTCTGGCGCCCGCCATCGAGGCCGCGGATCGTGTGGGCGGGGCAGGCCGTACGGCATTCCGGGCCGACGCCCTGTTTACCCCGCCGATGCCACCGGGCGGTCCAGCTTTTCCGGTTGTTTCGAAAGGGGCCGGCATTATTTAATCTGGTGGACGTGCCCGTGGGGCTTGGGGGAGGGCCACGGTCCATCCCAGACGATCGACTCCCGGGGTCGCAGAAAGGCGTGTGACGTGAACAACTTCGGCAAAAATCTCGCGCTCTGGATCATCATCGGCCTGCTGCTGGTGGCGCTCTTCAACCTGTTCCAGAGCTCGTCCACCCGCAGCCCGCAGACCACCGTTCCGTTCAGCGAACTGATTGCCGAGGTCGACCGCGGCCAGGTCGCGGACGTGACCATCAAGGGCAACCAGGTCACCGGCCACTTCACCGATGGGCGCTCCTTCAGCACCTTCATCCCGCCGGAAGCCGACCTCGTCCAGCGCCTGACGGCCAAGAACGTGCGCATCAGCGCGGTTCCGGACGACAGCAATGTGCCGTCCCTGTTCTCGGTGCTGCTGTCCTGGTTCCCGATGCTGCTGCTGATCGGCGTGTGGATCTTCTTCATGCGCCAGATGCAGTCTGGCGGCGGCAAGGCGATGGGCTTCGGCAAGTCGCGCGCGCGGCTGCTGACTGAAAAAGTGGGCCGCGTCACCTTCGACGACGTGGCCGGCATCGACGAGGCCAAGCAGGAGCTCCAGGAGATCGTGGAGTTCCTGAAGGACCCGCAGAAGTTCCAGCGGCTGGGCGGCAAGATCCCCAAGGGCGTGCTGCTCGTCGGCCCCCCCGGCACCGGCAAGACGCTGACCGCGCGCGCCGTCGCGGGTGAGGCGAACGTGCCCTTCTTCACCATCTCCGGCTCGGACTTCGTGGAGATGTTCGTGGGCGTCGGCGCCAGCCGCGTGCGCGACATGTTCGAGCAGGGCAAGAAGAACGCCCCCTGCATCATCTTCATCGACGAGATCGACGCCGTCGGCCGCCACCGCGGCGCCGGCCTGGGCGGCGGCAACGACGAGCGCGAGCAGACCCTGAACCAGCTGCTGGTCGAGATGGACGGGTTCGAGGCGAACGAGGGCGTCATCCTCATCGCCGCGACCAACCGTCCGGACGTGCTCGACCCCGCGCTGCTGCGTCCGGGCCGCTTCGACCGTCAGGTCGTGGTGCCCAACCCCGACGTGCTCGGCCGCGAGAAGATCCTGAAGGTCCACATGCGCAAGGTGCCGCTGGCGCCCGACGTGGACCCGAAGATCATCGCCCGCGGCACCCCCGGCTTCTCGGGCGCCGATCTCGCCAACCTCGTCAACGAGGCCGCCCTGCTGGCCGCCCGCGTCGGCAAGCGCGTGGTCTCCATGGGCGAGTTCGAGGCGGCCAAGGACAAGGTCATGATGGGGGCGGAGCGCCGCTCCATGGTCATGACCGAGGACGAGAAGAAGCTGACCGCCTACCACGAGGCCGGCCACGCCGTGGTCGCCATCCACCAGCCGGACAGCGATCCCGTCCACAAGGCCACCATCATCCCGCGCGGTCGCGCGCTGGGCATGGTGATGCGCCTGCCGGAGGGCGACCGCATCTCGCTCAGCAAGGCCAAGCTGATGGCCGACCTGCGCGTCGCCATGGGCGGCCGCATCGCCGAGGAGCTGATCTTCGGCCGCGAGCGGGTCACCACCGGCGCCTCGGGCGACATCAAGATGGCGACCGAGATGTCGCGCCGCATGGTCACCGAGTGGGGCATGAGCGACAAGCTCGGGCCGCTGCTCTACGGCGAGCCGACGCAGGAGGTCTTCCTCGGCCACTCCGTCACCCAGCACAAGAACATGTCCGACCACACCGCCCAGTCGGTGGACGAGGAGATCCGGCGGATCGTCGACGAGTCCTACGAGGAGGCCCGCCGCATCCTGACCGAGAACATCCACGAGCTGCACGCGGTGGCCAAGGGCCTGCTGGAGTACGAGACCCTGTCGGGCGAGGACATCAACAGCCTGCTGCGCGGCGACCCCATCGTCCGCGACGAAAAGCCCGAAGCCTTCGCTCAGCCCAAGCCCGCCGCCACCCCCGGCCGCCGCGCCTCGGTGCCCACCAGCGGCAGCAAGGACACCGGCGGCATCGAGCCGGAGCCGCAGGGGACGTAACCAGCACTTGTTCCGCAACAAAAAGCCCCCCTCCCACCAAGTGGGAGGGGGGCTTTTTGTTGGCCTCGCCGTTACGCCGCCAACCCCGCCAGCGTCGCCGCCAGCGTCTTCGGGCTGACTGGTTTCTTCAGGATGCGGGCGGCGGCCCAGCGGGCGTCGGTGCTCTGGATTTCGCCGAAGCCGGTGCAGAAGACGATGGGCACGCCGCGGGCTTCCAGAAGTTCGGCTACGGGCAGGACGGAGCGGCCGTGCAGGTCCACGTCCAGCACGGCGGCGTCCACGGTTTCCAGCGCGGCCAGCTTGGCGGCACTCTCCACCGTGCCGGCGGGGCCGACCACGACGCAGCCGAGGTCGCCGAGTGTCTTCACCAGCTCCAGGGCGATGGGGGTGTTGTCCTCCACCACCAGGATGCGGCGGTGGCGCAGGCGTTCGGTGGAGACGCTGGGTTCGGCGGCGGTGCTGGCGCGGGCGGCGGCGCGGCCGCTGGTCATGTGGACGGGGGGGACGATCACGGTGACCCGCAGGCCGGCGGCGGCCCAGTCGTAATCGACGGTGCCGTCGAGCTGGCTTTCCACGCTGGTGCGGATCAGCCGGGTGCCGAAGCCGCTGCGCGTCGGGGCGCTGACCGGCGGGCCTCCGGTTTCCTCCCACCGCAGGGTCAGCGCGCCGGTGCCGCCCTCCAGCGTCCAGGACACGCGCAGCCGCCCGTCGGGCACCGACAGGGCACCGTATTTCGCCGTGTTCGTGGACAGCTCGTGCAGCACCATGCCCACCGGCTGGGCGGCGTCGGCGGCCAGCACCACCGGCGGGCCGGCGATGGCGATGCGCGAGGGGATGCCGAGGAAGGCCGCCAGCTCGTCCTCTATAAGGGTGCGCAGGTCGGCCCCCTCCCAGCGGCTGCGGGCGAGCAGGGTGTGGGCGCGGGCGAGCGCGCCGACGCGGCCCTCCACGGCCTGGGCGAACTGCTCCGGCGTGTCGCCGCGCGACAGCCGCACGACCGCCTGCACCACCGCCAGCGCGTTCTTGGCGCGGTGGTCCACCTCGCGCACCAGCAGGCGCTGCGCCTCCTCCCCCCGGCGGCGCTCGGTGATGTCGCTGAACAGGGCGAAGACGCCGGAGGGCCGTGGCTCGCCCGCGTGGAAGCGCGGGATGGCGTCCACCACCAGCCAGCGGTGCTCGCCTGTCTCCGCGTTGCGGATGCGGACGGTGAGGCCGCGGACGAGCGCGCCGGAGCGCATGGCCAGCTCGATGGGGCTGTCGTCGGCGGACAGCGGGCGCCCGTCGCCGTCGCACAGCTCCCAGTGCGGGGAGGTGGAGCTGCGCCCGATCATCCGCTCCGCCGGCACGCCCAGGATTTCCTCCGCCGCCCGGTTGGCGGAGACGATGCGGCCGGTGGCGTCGTGGATGATCACGCCCTGGGTCAGCGTCTCGAACAGGGAACGGAAGCGACCCTCGCTCTCGCGTCGCGCGGCTTCGGAATGCTCCAGGGCCGCCAGATGCTCCTCCTTTGCCACCAGCGTGCTTTCCACACGCAGGCGATGGGTGATCTCTTCCGACAGGCGGTTCTCGCGGCGCTGGGCGAGGCGCACCAGGCTGCCGAGCGCCAGCACGGCGGCCAGCGCCGCGGCGAACAGGCTGGCGGTCTGGCGCATCCAGGCGGTCACCACGGCGTCGCGCGACATGCCGACCAGGATATGGGCGGGAAATCCATCGAGCTTGGCGAAGCCGAAGATGCGGTCGGCCCCGTCCGTCAGCGAGGCGTTCTCGTACACGCCGCTGTCGCGGCCCGCCGACAGGGCGAAGAACGGCGAATCGGACCGTATGCGCGGTGGCAGTGGATCGACCATCGGCGAGCGCGCGAGGTATTCGCCATCCGCGCGCAGCAGCGTCACGATCTCCGGTTCGTTGCCGATCACGCGGGTCCAAAAGGATTCGAAATAGTCGAGCGAGATGGTGACCAGGATGAGCCCGTCGAAATCGCCGTTCTGGCTGGTGCGGCGGCGGCTCAGGTTGAAATTCAGATTGCCCTTCAGCAGCCCCCGCATCATGCGGCCGACATGCACGACGTTCTGCCGCTTCAGGACCTGGAAATACTCGCGTTCGGTGACGATGGATCGCGGCATCGGGAAGATGTCGGCGCTGTTCACCGTTCGCCCTTCCGGCCGGACCAGCCACAGCCCGTCCACATGCGGTGTCCGCCGCGCCACCGCCTGAAGAAGTGCGTGCACCTCGGGCGAACGTTCGATGGTGTCCCAGTCCAGGTCGGCGATGCGCGCGTCGATAACGTCGATCACCGATTCCTGCGCCTCCAGCACGCGGGTCGCGTGCTCGCGCAGGATCAGGGCGGTGTGGTGCACCCGTTCCCGCGCCTCGGCGAGCATGGCGTCGTGCGTGCGCCACGCGATCAGTCCGGCGACCGTGGGAGGGAGGAGCAGCGCCGACCAGAAGAGTAGGGAGAGTGGCCGCATGACCGGGTCATCCTATCCTCGAACGGATCCCCGCCGCCGCCCCTCTCTACGGCATAGACCGGAGGTGCAGCGTCGCGACCGGCCGAGCCCTTGCCGAAGCATGGAGTAACCCGCCCAACCGTCGCCATGCCGCATCCGTTCCGCACTCTGTCGACCGGTGTGTCGCCGAAAGCGCCATGCTCCACCGCAGCCTCTGCTTGGAACCTGTGCGGAGGTGGCGGGTTCACTGCATGACGGAATGCCCATCGGTCCGTCTCCCGTGCAACCCGGCGAGGACACGCCGATGAATCAGTGGATGTTGTGGAGCCGTTTCGCCGCCATCAACCTCTTCGGAGCCGCGGCGCTCGGTCTTGCCTGGATCAACGGTTGGGTGGACGAGGTCGTCCGCGCGGATACCAGCCGGATCAGCGTCGTCATCTTCATCCTGTTCGTGATCGGCCTCGCCGCCACCGCCTGGCGGATCGAGAAGGTGACCTCGGAACTCGACCACATCGAGCGGGGGCAGGGCGGACGACTCGACGCCTACCGCCGCGCGCTGGCGGTGTCCGGCGGAAACGCCACGCGGTCGCTGGAACTGCGGCTGTTCGGCCGCATCACCTTCATCCGCCACATCGCCAACGCGCTGGTGATGCTGGGGCTGATCGGCACCGTGGTCGGCTTCGTCATGGCGTTGGGCGGTGTGAACGCCGCCGGAGCCAATGACGCCAATTCGGTCAGCGGCATGGTCAACACACTGATCCAGGGCATGGGGGTGGCGCTCTACACCACGCTGGTCGGCTCGGTGCTGAACCTGTGGCTGGGCGCCAACTATCAGATCCTGGTGACCGGGACGGCGAACCTGACGGCGGCGCTGATCGATGCCGCCACCGGCGACCCGGACCCGCTCCATGTCGGCCCGTCGATGCGCTCCCGTGCGGCGTCCGCCATCCCGCCGGCTGGTTCGTCGGTCGGGCCCGCCGGCGAGACGGCCCATGTTTGACCCCTGGAACGACGCCGACGACAGCGGCACCGTCTTCCGCGACATGATCACCCTCGCGCTGGCGGGGTTCGTGTGCATGGTGCTGCTCCTGCTGCCGCACGTGAACCCGCCGGGCGAGGAGGGCAAGGGTGTGGCCGCCACCGAACCGCCCGGCAACGTCATCATCGAGGCACGCTGGGACGACAAGCTGCGCACCGACGTCGACCTGTGGGTGCAGGCGCCCGGCGACGTTCCGGTCGGTTATTCGAACAAATCGGGACTGATCTTCAACCTTCTGCGCGACGACCTGGGCAGCTACGCCGATCCGACGGAGATCAATTTCGAGACGGCGTTCTCGCGGGGCATTCCGCCCGGCGAATACGCGATCAACGTCCACCTGTTCCGCAACCTGGACAATGTTTTCCCGATCTTCGTCCGGGTGGTGGCGCGGGTGAAGGCCGAGCATGAGTCGGGAGCCGCGACCATTGCCGCCACCCGCGTCCGGCTCGACCACGAAGGACAGGAGGTTACGGCTTTCCGGTTCAAGCTGACCGAGCGCGGCGAACTGGAGCCGGGGAGTCTGCACGCCCTACACAAACCCCTCCGCTCAGCCAGGAAGTGACGCCATGGAAAATCTCACCGTCCTTTTCTCGTGCTTTGCCATCCTGCTGTTGATGATGGTATGGGCGGCGCTCCGCTGGTCGCGCAGCGGCAAGGCACGGGCGCTGATCATCGCGCTGTTCGCGCTGATGCTGCCGGCCGCCTACGCCGCCCCGGCAACCCTGCTGGGCCGGGCGAAGCCGGTGACGCTGGAATGGATCGGCACCCATGTCCAGGAGGCGCAGGTGCTGAGCGCCACGCTGATCGAGAACGACGCCATCTACCTGACCCTGATGTGGCGCGAGGCGCCCAACCTCTACCAGCTTCCCTGGGACCGCCGCATGGCCGAACAGCTCCAGGAGGCGATGAAGGACGCCGAGCGAAACGGCACGCGCCCGGTGATGCGGCTGCCCTTCGAGAAATCCTGGGACGACCGCGAGCCGCGCTTCTACGCGCAGCCGCAGCCGAAGATGCCGGACAAGCCGATGCCGGGCGGCGGGGTGGAATTCCAGCATCCGGGGCAGGCAACGTGACGCGCCGTCACGCCGCCGGCGCGCCCGCGCCCAGCCGGGCGTGCAACCCGCGCAGATAGCGGCTGTCCAGACGCGTGTGATTGCCGTCGGTGATCTGGCCGCGCATCTCCTGCAGCTCGACCCTCATCTCCGGGGACAGAGTCGGGCGGGCCAGCAGGGCATCGATCAGCACCAGGTCGTGGGCGCACTCCTCCGCATCCGGCTCCCCGCCCTTTTCCGGTGGCGCCTCGCCGACCTCCGGCTCGGGCTCTTCGACAACGGCCGTCGGCGGGGGCGCCAGCAGGTCGTTCCAGTCGAGCCCGGCTTCCCGGACGCGCGCGTCGATGGCCCTGGCGGCGGCCAGGACCGCGGCGTCATCCGCATCGCCCAGGCGGTCGAGAAGGGCGATGAAGCTGTCGCGGTCGAGATGGGGCATGGTCGGGCCTCCCGGCTTGGTTTCAGGTTGGCCCATAGGTGTGGACGGAATCCGCCGCGTCAACTACGGTCGCGGGCCACACCGTCACAGTCCTGATCCGGGGGGAAGGCCATGCCGTCGTTCGACATCGTTTCCAAGACCGACGTGCACGAGATGGACAACGCCGTCGCCGGCGTGGTGCGCGAGATCGAGCAGCGATTCGACTTCAAGGGTTCGAAATGCACGGTCGAGCGGGTGGGGGAGGAGATCGTCATCGCCGCCGATGACGATCTGAAGCTGAAGCAGATCCACGAGCTGCTGAAAGTCCACGTCACCCGCCGCAAGCTCGATCCCGGCTTCCTCGACTTCTCGCAGAAGGTGGAGAAGGCCACGGGCAACACCGTCCGCCAGACCGTGCCGATCCGCCAGGGCATCGCCCAGGACCTCGCCAAGACCATCGTCAAGGCGGTCAAGGACAGCAAGATCAAGGTGCAGGTCGCCATCCAGGGCGACGAGCTGCGAGTCACCGGCAAGAAGCGCGACGACCTCCAGGCCGCCATCCAGCATGTGCGCGGGCTGAAGGTGGAGCAGCCGCTTCAGTACGTGAATTTCCGCGACTGAGGACTCGTTCGGACATCCGGCCGACGGGCGGCAAAGCCTGCCGCGTCCGGGTAACTTTTGCCCACCCCGCGCGGAAAAATCTGCCGGGTCGGGCGTGCCGGTTCTGGCATTTCCGTGACCTTTCGTGGTGGCCCGCTCCTTGCTTGACCCGGCAAGGATTGCCGTCCGACGAAGGGCTCCTCCTGTGACCACCCCGGTTAACGCCGACAACGCCGCGCTGACGCGGATCCGGGCCGAAGAGGCCCTGGATCGCGGCAACGGAACGTCGCGTTCGGCCGGGGAGCTGGCCGGCCGCTTCGCCGCGATGCTGGAGCAGCTCAACGGCGTGGCGGGCGCCCCGGACCAGACCGGGGCCGCGACTCCGGTCGGGCGCGTCTCCGCGGAGACGAAGGTGTCGCTGGGGGCCGTGTCGCTGTTCGCGCAGGGTGGCGACGCCGCGGCGGCCGGCTCCTCATCCACCGCCGCGGACGGGGCCGACGCGGTGGTCCGGCACACGCTCAGCGGGGCGCCGGCCATGGATGTGCGCTGGCTGACCACCCTGTTCACCCAGAGCGGTGCATCCGGCTGACGGACCCTCCGTCGGGGTCGCGCCATCCCCCATCCGACAAGGGGCGGCACCGACCGGCTTTGCGGTACGTTCCCCCTCCCTGAACGAACGAAAAGACGGGAGGATGCCGTGAAGACGATCAACGTCCTGTGGACGTCGGGATGGGATTCGACGTTCCGTGTCCTGGACGCCGCCGTAACCAAGCGGTTTGCGATCCAGCCGCATTACATCATCGATCGGCGCCGGGCGTCGCACGCGGTGGAGGTGCTGACCATCACCCTGCTGACGCAGATGATCACGACCCGCTACCCCTACGCCCGCATTGCGCCGCCGGTCCTGACCGAGCGCACCGACATACCGCCGGACCCCGCCATCGACGCCGCCTTCGGCCGGCTTTGGGAGACGGCGCATCTGGGTGACCAGAACGGCTGGCTGGCCCGCTATGTCCGCTGGAAAGGGGTGGACGGCCTCGAGCTCTGTGTCCATGACGGCGACAAGTCCCGCCAGTTCATCGCCCCCCTCGCCACGCTGGTGGAGGAGGATGGCGACGCCGTGCATGTGGTGCCGCCCGGCGACAGCGACACCGCACGCCTCTTCGCCAACTTCCGCTTCCCGCTGCTCGACCTGACCAAGCTCGACATGGAGGAGGAGGCGCGCACCCGCGGCTTCCTCGACATCATGGACCGCACCTGGTTCTGCCACAGCCCGACCGCGGACGGGCAGCCCTGCGGCGTCTGCAACCCCTGCACCTACACCATCGAGGAGGGCTTGGCCCGCCGCCTGCCGGAGGCGGCACTCCGCCGCCACGCCAACCGGCGCCGGATCGTCAACCGCCTGTGGCGCCGCGCGGCGCGCACGGCAACGCGGACGGCCGATCGGCTGGGGATTGGGTGAGGGATGCCGCCGGCTCCGCCCGCTCACGCCGTGGTGAGGAAGCGCCGGTCCGTGTCCTCCAGCACCACGCAGGTCAGGCGGTGGGTGGCGTAGGCACCGGTGTCGATGCCGATGCGGTTGCCGCGCAGCTCCGGCTCGATGCTGATGGTGTGGCCGTGCACCACCACCTTGCCGTGGTCGACGTTCGACTTCAGGAACTCCTCCCGGATCCACAGGAGGTCGGTTTCCTTCTGGCGCGGCAGCGGCACGCCAGGGCGCACGCCGGCGTGCACGAAGACGTAGTCGCCGATGGTCACGCTGGGTTTCAGCCGCTCCAGGAAGCGCTGGTGATGGGGGGGGACCGCTTCGCGGAGGTCGCCCTGCACTTGGAGCAGCCGTTCCACCGGCGCGTCCTCGGGCGGTGGCGTCACGCCGTAGCTGGCCAGCGTTGCCAGCCCGCCGTAGCGGAACCAGCCAGGGCCGACTCGGACATCCTCCAGGAACCCAAGGAACGACGCCTCGTGGTTGCCTTTCAGGTGGATGGCGCCGAAGCCCGGCGGCGGGCCGGCGATCAGCCGTTCGATGACGCCGCGCGACTGCGGACCGCGGTCCACATAGTCGCCGAGGAACACCAGATAGCGGGCACGATCGCCGGCCGTGCGGGCGTCGGCCTCGATCCGGTCGAGCAGCTGGTCGAGCAGGTCGAGCCGTCCATGCACGTCGCCGACGGCGTAGACACGCACACCCCGCGGCACGGCCGCCGCCGCGGGTTCCGCCTTCTGCCAGCGCGCGAAGCCGAAAACCACCCTGCCTCCTTATCGAAAGATCCCCTGTTTGCCACTGGACATGGTGACAGATTTTCGCGTTTGCGAGACGATTCGATGGGGTTGCCCCCGCGTCACTTCCGCTCCCACACCTTGGTGTCGATGTAGCGGCTGGCGAGGAAGCGGTAGGTCTGCTTCTGGATGTGTTCGATCTGCATCGACCGTTCGACCGGCACATCCTTCCAAAGCGCCAGCAGCTCCTCCCATTCCAGCAGCCGGGCGCGCAGATCGTCGCGGATCTTGCGGATGAAGGTCACCGTGCTGTCGAAGGACTTCAGCGCCCCGAAGATCTCGCCGGTCTGGGCGTCCGCCTGCTCGAAGATGGAATCATACTCCTTCAGCGGTTTGCGGATCAGCCCCTGCATCCGCATCAGCTCCGCCACGAAGGTCCGGTCGGTGCGATAGATCTGCGTCAGCTTGGTCAGACTGTCGGCGATCTGTCGGATCTGCTTGAAGCGGTCGCGCAAGGCCTCGATGTAGGACAGTTCCTGCGCCAAGTCCTCGACACGGTCGTGCACGAACTGTTCGGCGTTCTCGGTGATGCCCAGCTTGCTGGCGATCTCGCGGAAGGCGGTCTTCAGACGTGTCTTGGTCTGCGGGTCCTCGACGAGCTGGTCGAGTTCCTCCATGTCCACGACGATCATCTCGCTTCCGGTGATCCAGGAGACGAGCTGCACCGTCAGCCGGCCGCGAGCGATGGCGCGGTGCTTTTCCTCCACCGACCAGGAGGCGCGGCCGTCGAGAAGTTCGCCCGGAATCTGCTCGCCCGGACGGATCACCTTCACGTAGCGCAGGCTCTTCGTGACGGTGTCCAGCAGCTTGAAGTCGGTGCCTTCGGCTGGGAGTTCGAAGGATTCGCGCAGCGTGTTGAAGGGCAGGGCCGCCTTCAGGTCGCCCAGCTCGATGTTCAGGACCGGTTCCTTCGAGGTCGGCTCGATGTTGAAGAAGGCCCCCGGCATGCGGAAGACCTTGTGCTGGAAGTCGAAATGGGTGTCGCGCATGGGCACGGCCTGCTCCGACGGCGCCGCCGGTTCCGGCTCGGGAGACGACGGAGCGGGCTCCGGCGCGGGGGCCGGAGCGATGGTGTCGGCGCCGTCTAGCGGAGGGGTGTCGTTCATGCGCGCGAGGACCGGGGCGTTGTGGGCGGACGAGCCCACTTAAGGTATAGCATCCACGTTGCGATTGTAGGCGCGGGACGTCGCGGCGGCACTTTCGTCACAAAAGATCGCGCAGCCGGAACCAAAGCATCGCCAAGACCAGCGCAGGAGTGCGCAACCAGCGTCCGCCGGGAAACGGATGGTGTGGGATGCGGGCGAAGACGTCGAAACGCTCCGCCGTGCCGGCCACCGCCTCGGCGATGGTGCGCCCGGCCATGCCGGCCAGCGCCACGCCATGCCCGGAATAGCCGTGGGCGTAGAAGCTGGTGGGCGACAGCCGGCCGACCTGCGGCATGCGGTTCATGGTGATCGCCACATGCCCGCCCCAGACATGGTCGATGCGGGCGTTGTCCAGCTCCGGGAAGACGCGCAGCATCTTGCGGCGCAGCGCCAGTTGCAGACCTGGCCGGTCCAGCCCCGAATAGCTGACGCCGCCGCCGAACAGCAGCCGGTGGTCCGGCGAGCGGCGGAAATAGTTCAGCACGAAGTTCATGTCGCTGACCGCGGCACCGGCCGGCAGCAGCGTCGCTGCGGCGGCGCGGCCCAGCGGTTCGGTGGCCATCATGTAGGTGGCGACCGGCATGATCCAGCCTTCCAGCCGCGGCGCCAGCCCGTCGATGTAGGCGTTGCAGCCCAACACCAGCCAGCGCGCCCGCACCGACCCGCCCGCCGTCGTCACCCGCGGCGCCGGCCCGGTGTCCACCGCCAGCGCCCGGCTCCCCTCGAACAGCCGCACCCTCGCGGCGACCGCCGCACCGGCAAGGCCCAGCGCGTAGTTCAGCGGGTGCAGGTGGCCGCTGCCGGCGTCGAACAGACCGCCGAGATAGGCATCCGACCGCACCACCGTGGCGACGCCCGCCCGGTCCAGCCGCGTCAGCAGCCGGTAATCGTAACGTTCCCCCAGATCCGCCTCGATGGCGGCGATGTCGTCCAGGTGTCGCGGTTTCACCGCGGCGTAGAGGAAGCCCCAGGTCAGGTCGCAGGCGATGGCGTGCGCCTCGACGCGCCGGCGCAGCAGGTCCGTCGCCTCGACGTTCAGGTCCCACAGCCGTCGCGCATCCTCCGCGCCCACCCAGGATTCGATGGTGGACATCGGCTTGTTGTAGCCGGTGATGAGCTGGCCGCCGTTGCGCCCGGAGGCACCCCAGCCCACGCGCTCCGCTTCCAGCAGCACCACATCGTAGCCGCGCTCCGCCAGCTCCAGCGCCGTCATCAGCCCGGTGTAGCCGCCGCCGACCACGCAGACGTCGCACACCGTCTCGCCCTCCAGCGCCGGGTGGCGGGGGTGCGGGTTGGCGGTCTCGGCGTACCAGGACCGGGTGTGGACGGGCGGCTGCATGGGCACCGGATACGGTGCCGTGCGGGCGCCGTCAATGCGTTGATGGGCCGGATCGCTTTGCGCTCTGGCGCAGGACACCCTTTCGGCATCATAGTGTCGGCATCGGAAACAGCATGGAGGGGTCTGCCCACCGGTCGGAGCGGACTGAACACTGCATGGGATTCATGGATGACTTCATCAAGAAGAACCGCATTACCGAGGTGGAATGCCTCGTGCCCGACATGTCGGGCATCGCGCGGGGGAAGATCGTTCCCGCCGAGAAGTTCCTGCGCATCCTGCGCGACCGCGGGCTGAGGCTGCCCGAGGCGATCTTCGTACAGACGGTCACCGGCGAGTTCCCGGACGACGAGGACGTCACGTCGGACGAGAATTCCGACATCTACATGATCCCCGACGAACGGACGATCCGCTTCGTCCCCTGGTACAAGGAGCCGACGGCGCAGGTCATCACCGATTGCGTCTACGCCGACGGCAGCCCCGTCGACATCTCGCCCCGCCATGTGCTGAAGCGGGTGCTGTCGCTCTACGACGAGCGCGGCTGGAAGCCGATGGTGGCGCCGGAGCTGGAGTTCTTCCTGGTCCAGGTCAACAAGGACCCCGACTACCCGCTGGTGCCGCCGGTCGGGCGCAACGGACGGGTGGAAAGCGGCCGGCAGGCCTTCGGAATCGACGCGGTCAACGAGTTCGACCCGATCTTCGAGGACATCTACGACTTCTGCGAGACGCAGGACATCGACATCGACACCCTGACCCACGAGGCCGGGGCCGCGCAGATCGAGATCAACTTCAACCACGGCGACCCGCTGGAGCTGGCCGACCAGGCCTTCCTGTTCAAACGCACGGCGCGCGAGGCGGCGATCCGCCATCAGGTCTACGCCACCTTCATGGCCAAGCCCATGCAGAACGAGCCGGGCAGCGCCATGCACATCCACCAGTCGGTGGTGGACAAGGAAAGCGGCCGCAACCTGTTCGCCAACCCCGACGGCACCGACAGCCCGCTGTTCATGGCCCATCTGGCCGGGTTGCAGAAGTTCCTGCCCTACGCGATGCCGCTGCTGGCGCCCAACGTGAACTCCTACCGCCGGCTGGTGCCCAACTCCGACGCGCCGATCAACGTGCACTGGGGGCGCGACAACCGGACCACCGGCCTGCGCGTGCCGGTGTCGCCGCCCGACGCGCGCCGGGTGGAGAATCGGGTGGCGGGGGCCGACGCCAACCCCTACCTCGCCATCGCCGCGTCGCTCGCCTGCGGGTACATCGGCATGGTGCAGGGGATGGAGCCGTCGGACCCGGTGAAGGGCTCCGCCTACCGCCTCGCCTTCACACTGCCGCGCCACCAGGGCGACGCCCTGTCCAAGTTCAACGCCTGCAAGCCGCTGAAGGAGGTGCTGGGCGAGAAGTTCCTGGACGCCGTCACCTGCGTCAAGCAGGCGGAGTACGAGGCCTACCACCGCGTCATCAGCTCCTGGGAGCGGGAGAACCTGCTGCTGAACGTGTAGCAACTCCCTCGTCCGCCGGTGGCGGGCGAGGGATTTCAGAGACTGCCCCCTTTTCGTTGACATTCGCCGCGCCCGCCGATGCAATACGGGCGCGTGCCGCGGCCACGGTGCCGGCGGGGCGCGTCCGTGTTGAATTCCGGTGGGGAACAGCGTCATGAAAACACGAATCGCGCTCGGTCTCGCCGCGGCGGCGGCGATCACGGCCCTTGTCGGCACCGCCTCGGCGCAGGACAAGAAGCCGGTCAACATCTACATCTGGAACGACTATCTGGCCGAGAGCACGCTGCCGGACTTCACCAAGGCCACCGGCTACCCCACGAAGGTGGACCTCTACGACAGCCTCGAGTTGCTGGAGCAGAAGGTGCTGGTGGGCAAGTCCGGGTACGACATCATCGTGCCGACCGCCGAGCCGGCGCTGTCGCGCCTGATCCAGGCGAAGGTGGTGGCGCCGCTCGACAAAGCGAAGATCCCGAACCTGGCGAACGTCAACCCGGCGATCCTCAAGCTGCTGGAAAGCTCCGACCCCGGCAACAAGTTCGCCGTTCCCTATCTCGGCGGCACCATCGGCATCGGCATCCTGCCGGACAAGATCAAGGCGCTGATGCCCGACGCGCCGCTCAATTCCTGGGATTTGGTGTTCAAGCCGGAGGTGGCGAAGAAGCTGGCGCCCTGCGGAATCACCATCCTCGATTCGGCGGTCGATGTGATCCCGACCGTCTTCCACTACCTCGGCATCGACCCGAACTCAGAGAAGAAGGCGGACCACGACGAGGCCGAGAAGGTCCTGATGTCGATCCGCCCCTACGTGAAGCAGTTCGTCACCGGGCAGAACATCAACCTGCTGGCCGGCGGCGACGCCTGCGTGGTGGTGGGCTACTCCGGCGATGTGAAGCAGGCCAAGGCGCGTGCCAAGGAGGCCGGGCAGGGCCTGAAGGTCGAATACGTGATCCCGAAGGAGGGCGCGCAGGCCTGGTGGGACACCATGGCGATCCCGGCCGACGCCCCCAACAAGGACGGCGCGCACGCCCTGATCAACCATGTGCTCGACCCCAAGCAGATGGCGGCGATCACCAACTCCGTGCAGTACGGCAACGCCATCCCCGGCTCGCTGCCGATGGTGGAGGAAAGCATCCGCACCGACAGCGCCGTCTTCCCGACGGAGGCGGAGGGCGTTCGCCTGTTCACCATCAGCGCGGTGAAGCCGCAGGTCGACCGCATGCGCACGCGCATCTGGACCAAGGTGAAGACCGGGCGCTGAGTCGTCCGGCGATGTGACGCGGGCACGCCCCGCCCGGCCATCCCAGCGGACGGCGGGCGGGGCGTTTTCATGACCGGCCGTCGGTTCCTGCGCGGCCGGGGAGGGGAAAGGGGAGACCGACGACGATGGCCACGGCCCAGGTGATTCGCAATCCGGCACGGCTGGAGCCGTGGCAGGACCCCAAGGCGGTCCCCTATGTGCGGATCGAGAAGGTGACCAAGCGGTTCGGCGACTTCGTGGCCGTGGACGACGTCAGCCTGTCGATCTACCGCAACGAGTTCTTCGCCCTGCTCGGCGGCTCCGGCTCCGGCAAGACGACGCTGCTGCGCATGCTGGCCGGCTTCGAACGGCCGAGCGAGGGGCGCATCTTCATCGATGGCGTCGATATGACCGAGGTGCCGCCCTACGAGCGGCCGGTCAACATGATGTTCCAATCCTACGCCCTGTTCCCGCACATGTCGGTGGAGCAGAACGTCGCCTTCGGCCTGAAGCAGGACCGCATGCCGGCGGCGCAGATCCGCGACCGTGTGGCGGAGATGCTGGCTCTGGTGCAGCTCGACCGCTTCGCCAAGCGCCGGCCGCACCAGCTTTCCGGCGGCCAGCGCCAGCGCGTGGCCCTCGCCCGCGCGCTGGTCAAGCGGCCGAAGCTGCTGCTGCTGGACGAGCCGCTGGGAGCCTTGGACAAGCGGCTGCGCGAGAAGACGCAGTTCGAGCTGGTGAACCTGCAGGAGAAGCTGGGCATCACCTTCATCGTGGTCACCCACGACCAGGAGGAGGCGATGACCATGTCCAGCCGCATCGCCGTGATGAACCAGGGCTACATCGTCCAGACCGGCACGCCGACCGAGGTGTACGAGTATCCGGGCAGCCGCTTCGTGGCGGAGTTCATCGGCGACGTGAACATGTTCGAGGGCCGGGTGGTGGAGGACGAGCCGGACCATGTGCTGATCCGCTCGGACGAGGCCGGCTGCGACCTCTACATCAATCACGGCGTGCCCATGCCCATCGGGACGCAGGTCTCGGTCGCGGTGCGGCCGGAGAAGGTGCTGCTGTCCAAGGACCCGCCGCCGGACGGGGGCGGGCGCAACGCCACCCGCGGCATCGTGCGCGAGATCGCCTATCTCGGCGACGCATCCATCTACATCATCCAGCTCCACACCGGGAAGACGGTGCGGGTGACCGCGCCCAACGTGACCCGCCGGGTTGACATGCCGTTGACCTGGGACGACGAGGTGCATCTGAGCTGGCGCCCCTTCGCCGGCGTCGTGCTGGCGCAGTGACGGGGGCCGTACGATGAGCCGCAACGGCTTCCTTCCCCTGGGCGACCGCATGAGCGGCGGCAACCCGCCGGGCGTTCCCGCCTTCCTGTCCACCGCCGCCGCGGCCGTCGTGGCGTTGCTGCGCCGCGTCGGCCTGTGGGGCCGGGGACTGGTGATCGCCGCCCCCTATCTCTGGCTGTTCCTGTTCTTCCTCGTCCCCTTCCTGATCGTCTTCCGCATCAGCTTCTCCGACGCGGTGATCGCGCAGCCTCCCTATTCCGACATCGTCCAGCTGCTGGAGGACACCGACCTGGAGCAGTGGAAGCTCCAGATCACGCTGAACCTGTCCACCTACCTGCGCCTCCTCACCGACGACCTGTACATCTATGCGTACCTGTCCTCGCTGAAGATGGCGGCGGTGTCGACGCTGCTGTGCCTGCTGCTGGGCTATCCCATGGCCTACGCCATCGCGCGGGCGAAGCCGTCCATGCGCGGGCCGCTGATGATGCTGATCATCCTGCCCTTCTGGACCTCCTTCCTGATCCGGGTGTACGCGTGGATCGGCATCCTCAAGGCCAACGGCGTGCTGGCCAACATGCTGGGTGCGGTGGGGCTGGTCGACAGCAACTGGGAGCTTCTGTACTCCGACGTCGCCGTCTACATCGGCATCACCTACTCCTACCTTCCCTTCATGATCCTGCCGCTCTACGCGACGCTGGAGAAGCTGGACCCGGTTCTGCTGGAGGCGGCGGCCGATCTCGGCTGCAAGCCGTGGGAAGCCTTCCTGAAGGTGACGCTGCCGCTGTCGCTGCCCGGCATCGTCGCCGGCTCGCTGCTGGTCTTCATCCCGGCGGTGGGCGAGTTCGTCATCCCCGAGCTGCTCGGCGGGCCGGACACGCTGATGATCGGCCGCGTGCTGTGGAACGAGTTCTTCTCCAACCGCGACTGGCCGGTGGCGTCGGCCGTCGCCATCGCGTTGCTGCTGTTCCTGGTGGTCCCCATCATGGTCTTCCAGTACGTGCAGGCCCGTCAGCAGGATGGGGAGGAGCGGCGATGAAAAGGTTCGGTGGTCCGCTCGGCTGGGCGCTGTGGTTCGGCTACGCCTTCCTGTATGTGCCGATCTTCCTCCTGATGCTCTACTCCTTCAACGAGAACCGGTTGGTCACGGTGTGGAGCGGCTTCTCGACGAAGTGGTACGGGGAGCTGCTGGAGAACACGCAGCTTCTCGACGCCGCCTATTTGTCGCTCAAGGTGGCGGCGATATCCGCGAGCTTCGCGGTGGTGCTGGGCACGCTGGCCGGGCTGGCGCTGGCGCGTTTCGGGCGCTTCCGCGGGCGGATGCTGTTCGGCGGCATGATCACGGCACCCCTGGTGATGCCGGAGGTGATCACCGGCCTGTCGCTGCTGCTGCTGTTCGTGGCGCTGGAGGGGCTGGTCGGCTGGCCGGACGGGCGCGGGGTGACCACCATCACCATCGCCCACACCACCTTCGCCATGGCCTATGTCGCGGTGATCGTGCAGTCGCGCCTGTCCAGCATGGACGACAGCCTGGAGGAGGCCGCGATGGATCTCGGCGCCCGGCCGGCCAAGGTCTTCTTCGTCATCACCCTGCCGATCATCTCGCCGGCCATCGTGTCGGGCTGGCTGCTCGCCTTCACCCTGTCGCTGGATGACCTGGTGATCGCCAGCTTCGTGTCTGGCCCGGGCTCCACGACGCTGCCGATGGTGATCTTCTCCTCCGTCCGGCTCGGCGTGTCACCGCAGATCAATGCTCTGGCGACGGTCATCGTGCTGCTGGTCGCCACCGGCATCTTCGTCGCCACGCTGGTCCTGGCCCGGCAGGAACGGCAGCGCAAACGCGACGAGCAGATGGCGCTTCAGGGCGGGTGACCGCTCAGGGCGCCGCCCGCCCGAGCCGACGGGCCACCGCGCGCAGCGGCCGGCCGTCGATGGCGGCGAGGCCCAGCCCGATCATCGCCATGCCGAGCAGATGCCGGGGCTCCAGCCGCTCGCCGAGGACCGCGACCCCCAGCGCGATCGCCATGACCGGGATCAGGAAGGTGACCAGGGCGATGTTGGTGGCACCGGCGCTGGCGAGCAGGCGGAAGAACAGCAGGTAGGCCAGCGCGGTCGACAGCAGCCCGAGCCCCAGCAGCGCCGCCATCACGGTCGCGGACGGCAGCGGCAGTGTCCAGGGCGCATCCACCGCCATCGCCACCGGCAGCAGCAACAGGCTGGATACCGTGACCTGCCCGGTCGCGGTGACCAGCGGCGGCACCCCCATCGCCCGGAAACGACGGCCGTAGACGCCCGCGATGGCGTAGGACAGGGCGGCACCGAGGCAGGCGAGTTGGCCGGCGAGCGATCCGCCGGCCGCGCGCAGCGCGTCCACCCCCACCATCGCCGCGACTCCGGCCAGCCCGATCAGCACGCCGCCCGCCCGTCCGCCGGTCATCCGTTCGTCGGCGGTCCAGACATGGGCGATCACCACGGTGAACAGCGGCGTCGCCGCGTTCAGGATGGAGGCGAGCCCGCTCGCCACCTGGGTCTGGCCCCAGACGATCAGCGAGAAGGGGATCACGTTGTTGAGGACCGACATGCCGGCCAGAGCCACCAGCGTCTCCCGGTCGCCGGGCAGTCGCAGCCCGGCCAGCCGCAGGACGATGTGCAGGGCCGCGGCGGCCAGCGACACCCGGAGAAGCACCAGGGTGAAGGGCGGCAACTCGCTGAGCGCGACCGCCACGAAGAAGAAGGAGCCGCCCCACAGCAGGGACAGCGCCAGAAGCAGGCCCCATTCCCCCGGAGTCATCGCTCGGTTCGCCGTGGTCATGGGTGTCTGTCCGCCGTGGTTCCGATTGCCCTGGCTACCCCGGAACCGGGGAGGGGCGCATTCCGGATCTTGCGGTGCGATCCTGCAATTGGCGACGGGGAAGCATGCTCGCCACGCATGGCCGCCGCGCTGTGGCTGGTTTCCGGTTCCGTGAAGGGTTACATTGGCGCCATCGTCAACAATGATGGAGCGGTGTCATGCGTACTCTTCTGTGGTTTCCGATGATTCGCCTTGGCTTTTCCAATCCTCTGTCAACGCTTTTCATGCCAGCCCGGCGCCGCCATCCCGGCTCCGCTTACGGGGGCTGAGCTTCCTCCGATTTCATCATCCCCGGACCTATCCCATCCGGACCGCCATTGGATCGCCCCGTTGCCAAACCGCCCGAACGGTGGTTAGGGTGCCCGCGGGGACGAGAGCCATGGACCGGCCGCAACGACCGGCCGGCGGGACAACGAGAGGGACGAGGGGATGACGACTCCGGCGAGCGACGGTTTCCACATGCCCGCGGAATGGGCGCCGCACACGCGCTGCTGGATGGCGTGGCCGTGCCGCCCGGAGACCTGGCCCGCCGACGGAATCGACGCCGCGCGGGAGGCCTATGTGGAGGTCGCCCGCGCCATCGCGACGTTCGAGCCGGTGACCATGGTCTGCGATCCCGACGACGTGGCGGAAGCGTCGCTCGCCTGCGGCCCCGGCATCCAGCTCATGCCCTTCCCGATCAGTGATTCCTGGATCCGCGACACCGGGCCCAGCTTCCTGGTGGACGGGAAGGGCGGGCTGGCCGGTGCGCACTGGCGCTTCAACGCCTGGGGCGGCAACTACGCCGACTGCGCCCGTGACCGTGAGGTCGGCCGTCTGATCCTGGAGCATCTGGGAGTGCCCGACTACGAGGCCCCGCTGGTGCTGGAGGGCGGTGCCTTCCATGTGGACGGTGAGGGCACGCTGCTGACCACCGAGCAGTGCCTGCTCAACCCCAACCGCAACCCCGACCTGTCCAAGGACGACATCGAGCGGCATCTGCGCGACTATCTCGGCATCCGCAGCGTCATCTGGCTCGGCCAGGGCTATCAGGAGGACGAGACGGACGGGCATGTGGACGAGATCGCCATGTTCGTCCGCCCCGGCGTGGTTATGGCCCTCACCACCGACGATCCCGGCGACGCCAACTTCAAGGTGTTCGAGGACAATCTGGACCGGCTGAAGCTCGCCCGCGACGCCAAGGGCCGCGAGCTGGAGGTGATCCCGGTCCGCCAGCCCGCCCGCCAGGACCAGAACGGCGTGCGGCTGACGCTGTCCTACACCAACCTCTACATCGCCAACGGCGGCATCGTCATGCCCGCCTTCGAGGACCCGGCCGACGACGAGGCCCTGCGCACCGTCCGCCGCCTGTTCCCCGACCGCGAGGTCATCCAGATCGCCGCGCTGGACATCGTGCGCGGCGGCGGCGGCATCCACTGCATCACCCAGCAGCAGCCCTCGGCGGCCGTGCCGGTGGACGGGGGGATCTGAGGCGGCTCTACGCCGCCTCCACCTGCCGCTTCAGCGCCGCCCGTGCCTTCGGGTCAAGTGTCGGCAGGCCGTTGCGAACCTTCAGCACATGCACGTCGGTCTCCCCCAGCGTGCGCAGGGCGTAGCCGGTGACGCGGGGCGCGCCGCCGCCGGGGGCGGTGTCCTCGTAGACGGGCGTGAAGTCCGCCCCGCCCAGCACGGCGCGCAGCATCAGCGCCTCGTCCCCGCCGCCGCCGATACCGCCGGAGCCACCGGCCAGAAGCCGTTCCGCCTCCGGCTCGCTGGCGAGGCCGCGTTCCAGCAGCACATCCACCATGGTACCGGTGGCCAGCACCGGGGCGGCGCGGCCCTTCCAATAGAAGCGGCCATCGTCGAATCCGACGTCCAGCGCGCGGAAGATCAGGAAAGCCTCGCGCCCGCCGGGGTTGCCGGCGATCACGTAATTGAGGCGCAGAAGACCGTTCCAGGCGCCGGCCGGCGCCATGACGCAGCCGACGCCGTTGCGGGTCAGCCGCAGATAGGTGTCGTTGATGCCCGAAGGCTCGAAATCGAACAGCATGCCTTGCCCGCTCCGCCGGGGCTCCGTGTCGTGTGACCCACAGTCTCATGACTCATTTGGAGCGTGCGGCGCGGCGGGACCAGGGGTCTTCGTGTCGATCAACCGATGGTGAAGGATTGTTCACGGGCGGCTGCCCGTCAGGGCCGCCGGACAGGAGCATCCGTCAGGGAGGGCCGAGGAACACCGACTCCACCGCCGTCCGCTCCCCGCCCCCCTCCTCGCGCACCACGAATTGCAGCGGCGCGGAGGCGGCGGCCGGCGTCCCCGGCGGAACGGTCACATGGACCCGGTGGGCGCCGACGCTGTCGGCTTCCGCGTCCAGCCGAAGGGAAGGGCCGGCACCGTCCGCCCCGGTGACCGACAGCGCCGCACCGGTGACGCCCTCCGCGGTCAACGTGTAGCGCCGCGGCTCGTGCCGCTTGTTGACGATCTTCACCGTGTAGGTGTTGCGGATGCTGCCGTCGGCCAGCGTTACGAACAGGGGCGCGCGCTCGCGCTGCACCGTCGCCTCGACGGCGGAGCGGTCGGCGAAGACGATCGCCATGAAACCGGCGATGGCGACCATAAGTCCCACATAGACCAGCGTGCGCGCCCGCACCAGCGGCACGCGGTAGGGCGTTGCGGCGCTGCGGGCCGCCTCGGCGGCCAGCGTGTCGAAGGCGATCAGACCGCTCGGCCGGCCCTGGCCCGCCATGATGCCGTCGCAGGCGTCGATGCACAGGCCGCAGTTGATGCAGTCCGCCTGGGCGCCGGTGCGCACGTCGATGCCCATCGGGCAGACCTGGACGCACTGGGTGCAGTCGATGCAGTCGCCGAAGCCGCGGGCCTGGCGCTCCTCCCAGCTCTCCGACTTGCGCTTGGGCGCGCGGCGCTCGCCGCGCCAGGACTGGTAGGTGACGATCAGGCTGTGCTCGTCCAGCATGGCGGTCTGGATGCGCGGCCAGGGGCAGGCGTATTTGCACATCTGCTCGCGCGCGAAGCCGGCCATCAGGTAGGTGGAGCCGCCGAACAGCCCGAGGAAGGTCAGCGCATCCCAGGAGGCGCGGGCGTGCGCGAGGTCGGCCAGCAGCGTCGGTGCGTCGGTGAACCACGCCACGATGGCGAAGGCGGAGGCGAAGGACACCAGCAGCCATCCGGCGTGCTTGCCCCCCTTCCGCAGCAGCTTCGACGTGCTCCACGGCGCCCGCTCCAGCCGGATGCGCTCGGCCCGGTCGCCCTCGAAGGCCCGCTCGATGCGGATGAACACGTCGCTCCACACCGTGTGCGGGCAGGCGAAGCCGCACCACACGCGGCCCGCCAGCGCCGTCACCAGGAACAGCCCGATCGCACCCAGCACCATCAATCCCGTCAGGTAATAAATCTCCTGCGGCCAGATTTCGACGTGGAACAGGAAGAACCGCCCCTGTTCCAGGTCGACCAGCACCGCCTGCCCCGGCGCGTCCGGCCCGCGGTCCCAGCGCAGCCAGGGCACCAGCCAGAACATCCCCATCAGCACCGTCATGACCGCCCATTTCAGGCGGCGGAAGCGCCCGCTCACCGCCTTGGGGTGGATGGTCGCGTGGGTTTCCCACAGGCTGGCCTTCGCGGGCTTGTACAGGCTGCCGTCTGGCATCGGTCGCTCGTTTCCGTTGCGGATCGCGGGCGGACCATAGACGCCCCCGCTGCCCGCCCTCTTGACCGCGGTCAAGCGCCCGCCGCACCGCAACCGGAACCTTCGCCACGCCCGCGTGTTGCTGACCCGCATCCAGACGAGGGAGGGTTCCGGCATGACCGCCGCCAACGACCGCACGGCACCGAACGCCAACGGGTCGCGCACCACTGCGGATCTCGAGGATGACATCCGCTCCATACGCGCCCGCATGGACAGCACCCTCGACGAACTCGAATACCGGCTTTCGCCGGGGCAGCTCACGGGCGGGGTGGCGGATCTCGTGCGCGACGTGGTGCAGGGCAAGCCGAACCGCACGGCCCGCGCCATCCGCGACAACCCGATCCCGGTGGCTCTCATCGGCATCGGCGTGCTGTGGCTGGCCTGGGCCATCTCGCGCACCCCGGCCATCGAGGGCCGACGCATTCCCGGCGACCATCCCACGCTCTCCGACCAGCGCATCCGCATCATCCTGACCGGGCTCGTCGCCGCCACCCGCCAGGGCTCCGCCGCCATCCACAAGGCGGACCGGAGCATCGCCGATCCGGAGCTGAGCGGCCGGCTGCACGAGGTGGACCGCCAGCTCGCCCGATCGGCCGCCGCCCTGGAGGAGGAACTCCACCGGCACGGCGGGCGCCTGGAGCCCGACGCCCCGCCGCACCCGGTGTGGAACGACCTGAACGACGCGCTGGCCGGCGAGCGGCACCGCAGGGACCTGCTGGTCGCCGTCGAGCGCGGCGTGCAGGGTACGCTCGACCTGTTCCGCGAGGCGCTGCACGAGGATTTGCCCGCGGAGCTTCGGGTCGTGGTCGGCGCGCATTTCCACGAGATGGAGACCGTCGGCCACCGGGTCGGCGCCCTCGTCGACGCCGCGGCGTAGGGGACCGCGGTCGATGCTGGGACTGTCGCGGCGCCACCATGACCGGTTTCCCCGCCAGCCATCCGGCCGCGGGCGCTCCGCCGGCCATCCTGGCGAGATCCCGGCGCTCGGCTGGAAGGACATCCTCTGGCGGACCTACGAGCAGCAATCCACCGACAACATCGGCATGATCGCCGCCGGGGTCGCCTATTACGGCATGCTGGCGCTGTTCCCGGCGGTGGCGACGCTGGTGTCGATCTACGGCCTGGTGCTTGATCCCGCGGGGGTGGAAAGCCAGTTCGAGCAGCTTTCGGGCGTGCTTCCCGGCGATGTCCTGTCGATCATGCGCGACCAGGCGGGCAAGGTCGCCAGCACGCCGCAGCAGGGGCTGACGCTGGGCGTGGTGTTCGGTCTGCTGCTGACGCTGTGGAGCGCGTCGCGCGGGACCAATGCGCTGATCGCCGCGCTGAACATCGCCTACGACGAACCGGAGAAGCGCGGCTTCATCAAGCTCGCCATCCTGTCCGTCGGCTTCACCCTGGCCGGGCTGGCCTTCCTGGTGCTGACGCTGGCGTTGATCGTGGCGGTGCCGGCGGTGATCGCGGCGCTGGGCCTGACCGGGCCGATCGCCTGGGTGCTGTCGCTGGCGCGCTGGCCGATCCTGGGCGGCGTGGTGATGCTGGTTCTGGCGCTGCTCTACCGCTACGCCCCCTGTCGCAACCGGCCGCGCTGGCAGTGGGTGAGCTGGGGGGCCGGGGTCGCGACGCTGATCTGGCTCGCCGGCTCGGCGGGGTTCTCGCTCTACGTCTCCAACTTCGGCAGCTACAACGAAACCTACGGATCGGTCGGCGCGGTGGTCGTGCTGCTGCTGTGGATGAACCTTACCGCCTACGTCGTGCTGATGGGGGCCGAGCTGAACTCGGAGATCGAGCACCAGACGGCCCGCGACACCACCGAGGGGCCGCCCAAGCCGCTCGGCCACCGCGACGCCTACGTCGCCGACACGGTGGGGCGGAAGCAGGCGTAAGGCGGAATCCTGCGGGCGCCTACAGGCAGCCCCGCACCACGGCGTTGGCACGGGGCTGGTCCTCCGGCCGGATGTAATCCTTCAGGACCTGATCCCACAGCCCCTCCCTGTGGAAGCCGTCGGCGATGCAACGGCAGCTGCGTTCGCACACCGCGGGGGCGGTGCCGCCGCGGGCACAGGTGCTGATGCAGCTTGCCAGAAAGGCGCCGCCTTCGCCGGCGGTGCCGCCGGCGGGTGCGCCGACCGGGCCGCTGACGGGGCTTCCCAGCGCCTGGGCCAGCAGCCACGCGGCGCCGAACAAAAGCGGCTGGTGGATCAGGTAGATGGCGAGCGCCCGCCGGCCCATCCAGGCGAGCGCACGGCCACCCCCCGCGACCGGCTGCCAACCCGCCACCGTGCCAGCGCGTGGAAACAGACGTCCGGCCGCGATGCCGACCAGCACGATCCCGAACCACGGAAAGATCGGAACATAATCGTTGGAGTCCGGCTCGAAGGTCATCAGCCCGACCCAACGCAGCCAGGGAAGGTCGAACAGCGGCAGCGCCAGCGTATCGCCCGCCACGAGGACGGCGACGCCCAGCGCCGCCGTCAGCAGCGGCGGCAGGCGCAGGACGGCGAGGCCGAGCACGCTCGCCACCGTCAGGTGATGGAGCACGCCGAAGAAGATCGGGCTGGCGGGGAACAGGGTGTAGGACATGGCCGACACCCCCGCCGCCGCCGCCGCGAGCAGCCCCAGCCGGCGCAGATAGCGGCGGCGGTCGAGGCCATCCGTGGCGGCCAGGGAAAGACTGAGCCCCGCCAGGAACAGGAAGGAGCCGAGGATCAGCGTGCGCGCCGTCAGCCACAGCGGATCGTCGAACAGGTCGATCCTCAGCAGCCGCAGAAAGGCGAGGTCCCACACCGCGTGATAGACGGCCATGGCGACGATGGCACCGCCGCGCGCGACGTCCACCGCGGGGATGCGGCGTCCGGTGGCGGACGGGGTCTCGGTGAGAGTCATGGAGAGGGCTGGTCCAGGCGGCGGGGAACTGCCCCGTTCATGCCCGAAAGGGGGGGGCCTGTCCACGGGGCTGCGGCACCGTGTCGGCCGGCACGGTCGTCGCCTGGCCACGGCACGCGGCGTC
Source organism: Azospirillum oleiclasticum (assembly GCF_013423485.1). Taxonomy (GTDB): domain Bacteria; phylum Pseudomonadota; class Alphaproteobacteria; order Azospirillales; family Azospirillaceae; genus Azospirillum; species Azospirillum oleiclasticum. The sequence goes on along the minus strand of NZ_JABFFR010000022.1, from coordinate 8,045 downwards.
GCGGGCCGGATCGCAGGACCGGCCGAGGGAACGTGCCTGCGCAGCGGCGGTTGTTCCGGCATGTCCACCGCCGCAGCGCAGAACACGCCATCGACGACGCCCGGAGCATGGCTTCCTTGGGCGGGATGCCTGCTGGGCTTCGGCCTTGGCGGCTTCTTCGATGGCATCCTGCTGCACCAGGTGCTGCAATGGCACCATCTGCTGAGCGCGGTGGAGACGTCCGCCCTCCAGGACCTCCGTATGCAGGTCCTCGCCGACGGTCTGTTCCACCTGCTCATGTACGTCCTTTCGGTGGGGGGGCTGTGGCTGCTCTGGCGCAGCCGGCGCGCCTTCGCCGAACCGGGCGCAGACCGCCGGCTGCTGGCGGATGCGCTGATCGGATTCGGCGTCTGGCACATGCTCGACGGCGTTCTGTCCCATTGGATCCTCGGCATCCACCGCATCCGCATGGGCGTGGAGAACCCGCTGTTCTGGGACCTGCTCTGGTTCGTCGTCTTCGGTGTGGCCTTCGTGGCGGCGGGGTGGTGGCTGCGGCGCGGCGGCGGGACAGCCTGTGGCGGATCCCGGCGGACCGCCACGCCTGCCACCCTGGCCCTTGCCGTCCTGATCGCCGGTCCGGTTGCCGCCCTGCCGCCCCCCGGCGTCACCACGGTGATGGTGCTGTTCAAGCCGGGAACGACGCTGCCGGACGTGTTCGACGCCGTAGCGGCCGTTGATGGGCGGACCATCTGGCAGGATCCTTCCGGCCAGCTCTGGGCCATTGACCTGGGGGTGGCCGGGGATCCGATGCGACTTTACCGGCACGGTGCGATGCTGGTGAGCAATTCGCTCCTGCCGGTCGGTTGCCTCGCCTGGTTCACGATCCCGAGACCGGCTTGAGCGTGGCGCCGGCTGGCGTCATGCTCCGGTCACGGCGCACAGACGCCGTGCAAGAGACTGGAGGGATCGATGACCATTCGCCCGGACCGCCGCAGCGTGTTGACCGGCCTCACGGCCGTGTTCGCCGTGGCGGCCGCTCCCCGTTTCGCCCTGGCGCAGGCGGCAGGAATGCCGCACGCGCTGCCCCCGCTGCCCTACGATCCCGCCGCCCTGGAACCGCACATCGACGCGCAGACCATGGCGCTGCACCACGGCAAGCACCACCAGGCCTATGTGGACAACCTGAACAAGGCCGTTGCCGACCACGACGCCGTGCGGGCGATGCCGCTGCGCGACCTGCTGAAGCGAATGTCGGAACTGCCGGAGGCCATCCGCACGACGGTGCGCAACAACGGAGGCGGTCACGCGAACCACTCCATGTTCTGGTCCATCATGGGACCGAAGGCGGGCGGGGCGCCGACGGGCGACGTGGCGACCGCCATCGACCGGGATTTCGGCGGCTTCGACGCGTTCAAGACGCGCTTCAACGCCGCCGGCACCGGGCGCTTCGGAAGCGGCTGGGTCTTCGTGACGGTCGATCCGTCCTCGGGCCGGCTCGAGATCCTCAGCCTGCCGAACCAGGACACGCCGCTGATGGAAGGGCGCCCGGTGCTGATGGGCAACGACGTCTGGGAGCACGCCTATTACCTGAAGTACCAGAACCGCCGCGCCGAATATCTGAACGCGTGGTGGAACGTGGTCGATTGGGCGGCGGTGGGCCGCCGATACGCCGCCATCCGGAACGGCGACGCGATCATCTGACCGGCCCGGCCGGGACCGGGCGCAGGTCCGGTCTCCGCCGGCATCGCCGGCGACGGAGGAGGGGAGGGGCTTGACCACCGGTCGCTCCGGCGCTAAACCCAGACAGGTTACGTTATAACATAACCTAACCGCCGGGGTGGCAAGCCCCGGGTCCGCCGTGGAAGGAGCAGGGAAGGTGAACGGCTTCACCCCAACGTTGGCGCTTCCTCCCGTTCGGGAACATGCCGTGCGGTGCACCACCGGCGGGGGACTGCGCGCGATCCTGGAGCCGGACGTCACCCTGGCGGTGTGGGAACGGTCCTTGCCGCCGGAAATTGGGGCCGGCCTCGACCGTATGCCGGCGGCGGGGTGGCCTTCGCTGCGCGTCGAGACGACGGCGGCGCGGGTGCGCGGCGACCTTGCGGCCGCATGGCCGGACCCGCTGCCCGACGCGTTGACCGCCGACATCGTCCATCTCGTCCGGCTGTACGCGGACCTCACCGCGACCCGCAAGGTGGCCGTCCGGCTGGAGACCGTGGCGGGGCATGGCTGCCGCTATTTCCACGCCGACAGCGTCGGCATCCGGCTGCTGTGCACCTATCGCGGCGCCGGCACCCTGTGGCTGCCCGACGACGCGGTGGTCCGCAAGGCGCTCGGCCGCGGCGACAACGCGGCCGTCGCACCCGACCCGTCGCGGATCCGCGCCCTGGCCTGCGGCCATGTCGGCCTGATGAAGGGCGAGGCGTGGCCGCGCAACCGTGGGCGCGGCCTCGTCCACCGCTCGCCGCCCGCCGACCCGCGCCATGGACCCCGCCTGCTGCTCTGCTTCGATCATGCGGAAGGATAGGATGCAAGCCGCGCCATACCAACCGACGGTGGTCGCCATGCCGGCCACCGTCCGCCTTGCCGTGGCGCTCCTGCTGTGCACCGGCCTGTGGCTGGCGGTTGCCTGGGCGCTCGACTGGTTCGGCGGGAGCGCGCCGTGACGGCACTCCTGCGCTTCGACGACCTGACGTTGGGCTACCGCCGCCACCCCGCCGTCCACCACCTGTCGGGCGCCGTGCGGGAGGGCTCGCTGACCGCCGTGGTCGGGCCGAACGGCGCCGGCAAGAGCACGCTGCTGAAGGCCATCGTCGGCACGCTCAAGCCACTGGAGGGCCGCATCGCGCTCGACGGCATCGACCGGCGCGACATCGCCTACCTGCCGCAGCAGGCGGAGGTCGATCGGTCCTTCCCCATCGGCGTGCTCGACACGGTTCTGCTGGGCCACTGGCGGCGCGTCGGCGTCTTCGGCGGCATCGGGCGCCGCCGGCACGAGGAGGCGCTGGCGGCGCTCGCCGCCGTGGGACTCGCGGGTTTCGAGCGGCGGCCGATCGGCGCGCTCTCGGCCGGCCAGTTCCAGCGCGTGCTGTTCGCCCGCATGCTGCTGCAGGACGCCCGCCTGATCCTGCTCGACGAGCCCTTCACCGCCATCGACGCCCGCACCACCGCCGACCTGCTGGCGGTGGTGCGGCGCTGGCACGGGGAGCGCCGCACGGTGGTCGCCGTCCTCCACGACCTGGAGCAGGTGCGCGCCCATTTCCCCGAGACCCTGCTGCTGGCCCGCGAGCCGGTGGCCTGGGGACCCAGCGCCGAGGCTCTGGGACCCGCCAACCTGCTGCGCGCCCGCGCCATGGCGGAGGCCTGGGACGACGACGCCCCCGCCTGCCGGCGCCCGCCCCGGAGCGCCGCATGACCGTGTACGACGCCCTCGTCGCGCCCTTCCTGGAGTTCGCCTTCATGCGCCGGGCGCTGGTGGCCTGCCTGGCGCTGGCGCTGGGTTGCGGCCCGGTGGGCGTGCTGCTGGTGCTGCGGCGCATGAGTCTGGTGGGCGACGCGATGTCCCACGCCGTGCTGCCCGGTGCCGCCATCGGTTTCCTGGCCGCCGGCCTGTCGCTGTGGGCGATGAGCGCCGGCGGCTTCCTGGCCGGGCTGACGGTCGCGGTGCTGGCCGGTCTGGTGTCGCGCGCCACCGTCCAGCGCGAAGACGCCAGCTTCGCCGCCTTCTACCTGATCTCGCTGGCGGCGGGCGTGCTGATCGTGTCGCTGAAGGGCAGCAACGTCGATCTGATGCATGTGCTGTTCGGCACCATCCTGGCCGTGGACGACGCCGGGCTGCTGCTGGTCGCCGCCATCGCCACCGTCACCCTGCCGGCGCTGGCGCTGCTGTACCGGCCGCTGGTGGTGGAGTGCTTCGATCCCGGCTTCCTGCGGGCGGTCGGCGGTCCGGGGGCGCTCGGCCATCTCGTCTTCATGGTGCTGGTCGTCCTCAACCTCGTGGGCGGGTTCCAGGCCCTGGGCACGTTGATGGCGGTGGGGCTGATGATGCTGCCAGCCGCCGCCGCGCGCTTCTGGGCGGAGCGGGTGTGGACGCTCGCCGCCGTCGCCGTGGCGGTCGCCTTCGGCTCCGGATGGGGCGGGCTGCTGCTGTCCTATCACCTCGATCTGCCGTCCGGGCCGTCGATCATCCTGGTCGCCGGGGCGGTCTACCTGCTGTCGATGGCGGTCGGGCCGGTCGGCAGTCTGCGGGTGCGCTGGTTCCCCGGACGGCACCTGGAAGCCTGACACGAAGCCTGACTCGAAATAAGGAGAGTTCGATGAGACGCACCCTTGTCGCCGCGTTGGCCGCGGTCGCCGTCGCGCTGGCGGCACTGCCGGCGCTGGCCGAACCGCTGAAGGTGGTGACCAGCTTTTCCATCCTGGGCGACATGGTCCGCCAGATCGGCGGTGACGCGGTTGCGGTGACCACCCTGGTCGGGGCGGACGGCGATGCGCATGTCTACGAGCCGACGCCCGCCGACGCGCGCGCCGTCGCCGCCGCCGATGTGGTGGTGGTGAACGGGCTGGGCTTCGAGGGCTGGATGGGCCGGCTGGTCAAGGCGGCCGGCTACAAGGGGCCGGTGGTGTTCGCCACCAGGGGCATCAAGCCCATCAAGGGCGACCATGATCACGGGCACGACCATGGCGAGGATCCGCATGCCTGGCAGTCCGTCGGCAATGCCCGCATCTACGCTGACAACATCGTGGCGGGGCTGGTCGATGCCGCCCCGGCCATGGCGGACGGGTTGCGCGCCGGGCACGCCGCCTACACCTCCGAGCTCAACGCGCTGGACCGGGACATCAAGGCGGCGCTCGCCCCCGTTCCCAAGGTCGACCGGCGGATCGTCACCTCGCACGACGCTTTTGGGTATTACGCGCGAGCCTATGGCGTGACCTTCCTTGCCCCGGTCGGCATCTCCACGGAAGCGGAACCGTCGGCCGGCGACGTTGCCAGGCTGATCCGGCAGATGAAGAAGGAGAAGGCCAGGGCCGTCTTCGTGGAGTCGATCGCCGATCCCCGCCTGCTGGAGCAGATCGCACGGGAGACGGGCGCGCGCATCGGTGGCCGGGTCTACTCCGACGCGCTCTCCGGGCCGGAGGGGCCGGCCCCGAGCTATGTCGCGATGATGCGTCACAACACCCGGCTGTTCGTCGAGGCGCTGAAGCCGGGCTCCTGACCACCGTCGAACCCGTCGCAGGGTTCGCGCACCGGTCGTGCGCGAACCCTGGACGCTCACCCGCTCGGCGCCCGCCGGTGGGCCGGCTCGGAAACCCTGCCGAACCCTGGTCCGGTCAGACGCCGGGGGACAGCGCCCCCAGCACCTGGATCAGATGCGTCATGTGTCCGGCGAGCACGGTCAGGAACGGTCGCCGCTCCAGCCGCGCCTCGTCCATGTAGAGGTCGCGGTTGATCTCGATCTGCAAGGCGTGCACGCCCTGGCGCGGACGGCCGTAGTGGCGGGTGGTGAAGCCGCCGGCGTAGGGCGCGTTGCGGTTCACGGTGTAGCCGCGGTCGCGCAGCGTCCGCTCCGCCGCCTCGATCACCGCGGGCGCGCAGGAGGTGCCGAAACAATCCCCCAGCACCATGTCGACCTTGCGCTGGTCGCGCGTCCGCTCGCCGCTCCAGCCCGATGGCATGGAATGGCAATCCACCAGCACGCAGTGTCCGAAGCGGGTGCGCGTCTCGTCCACCAGCGCGCGCAGCGTGCGGTGGTAGGGCTCGTAGAAGCCCTCGATCCGGCGCACCGCGTCGGCGAAGCGCAGCTTGCCGGGGTAGATCTCCTCGCCCGTCCCGACGATGCGCGCGATGGTGCCCAGCCCCGCCGCGACCCGCGGCGAGCGGGTGTTGACGTAGGGCGGGAGCGTGTCCTCGAACATGTCGGGGTCGAGTTCGTACGCCTCGCGGTTCAGGTCGAGGAAGGCGCGCGGGAAGAGCGCCCGGATCAGCGGCGCACCCAGCTCCGGCCCCGCCGCGAAGATCTCATCGACGAAACAGTCCTCCGACTTGCGCATCGCCTCCCCCGTGAGGCGGGTGGCCGCCAGGAACTCCGCCGGATAGACCGAGCCGCTGTGCGGGGATGCCAGCACCAGCGGCAGCCGGGCCACCTCGGGCCGCCGGATCTCGAACACCCGTGACGGGTCGGGGGAGGAACCATGCGCATCCATGACGATTGATGTAGTGGACCCCGCCGCCCCTGTCACGCGCCACCTGCACCCCCATCGCGCACGCGATCGGCGCCCTCAGGAAGGCACCTTCATTTTTTCCCGACAAGGGTGTTGCACCCCCCGTCGGATGGTGCTAAACCCCCGCTCCACGCCGGCCCCGCACCGGCCGACCATCGGATGGGCGCGTAGCTCAGCGGGAGAGCACTACGTTGACATCGTAGGGGTCACAGGTTCAATCCCTGTCGCGCCCACCATCCACGAAGGCCGCCAAGTCAACCACTTGGCGGCCTTCACCATGTCTGGAGCGGTTCGCTCCGCTGCGTCGCTGTTCCGAACCTGTCCCGAACACACCCGATGATCAGTGCTGGTTGGAGCAGAACCGGGTAGACGGTCGTGCGATTGCGGCTCGATGGTTGCTTGCTGTTGCATTCGCCGGACAGCCATTAGTGCTACTGTGTCATGAAAATTGGCATTGATTGGTGGCTCGTTGTAGGAAGGGGATTCATGCTTCGTTCAAGGAGACGGCATGGCATCCCTTCGAACGTCGAGTGGCATCGACTCACGGTTCGCGGCCTATGTCGATCGCCTCGGGCCGGTTCTGGGCCACGCCGATCGCTCGGCGCCGTTTCGCGCGTATTGCACCGGGCTGATCCTGCCGGGCGAGCGCAAGAGCGTGGAACCGATGGCGGCGCGGGTGGCCCCCGGGCGGGTCGGCGCCGCCCATCAGTCGCTGCATCATTTCGTCGCCAAGGCGGCGTGGGACGACGCTGTGGTTCTGGGGGCGGTGTGCGCTCTGGTGCTGCCGGCGCTGCTGGAGCGCGGCCCGGTTCGCGCCTGGATCATCGACGACACCGGAATGCCCAAGAAAGGGCGCCACTCGGTCGGCGTGGCCCGGCAATACTGCGGCCAGAGCGGCAAACAGGACAACTGCCAGGTCGCCGTGTCGCTGTCGATCGCGACCGACCACGCCAGCCTGCCCATCGCGTTCCGGCTGTACCTCCCCGACGTGTGGGCAGCCGATGCCGAGCGCCGGGCGCGGGCCGGCATTCCCGGCGACGTGGTCTTCCAGACCAAGCCCGCCATCGCGCTGGACCAGATCCGCGCGGCCGTGGAGGCGGGCGTGCCGCCGGGAGTGGTCCTGATGGACGCGGGATACGGCAACGACACCGATCTGCGCGACGGAGTGAGCGCGTCGGGTCTGACCTACGTCGCCGGGGTCCAGTCCTCGCTGACGGTCTGGCCGCCCGGCGTGAAGCCGCTGTCGCCCAAGCCGTGGAGCGGCAAGGGACGGCCGCCGAAGCTCCTGCGCCGCGCCCCCGGTCATGGCCCCGTCGCGGTGAAGGCGTTGGCCGAGAGCTTGGCTCCGGGGGAGTGGCGCCCGGTCACATGGCGCGAAGGCACGAACGCTCCTCTGGCCTCGCGGTTTGCCGCGGTGCGCGTCCGGCCGGCGCATCGGGACTACTGGCGAAACGAACCGCGCGCCGAGGAATGGCTGCTGATCGAGTGGCCCGAGAGCGAGGAGAAGCCGACCAGATACTGGCTGTCGACGCTGCCGGAGGCGACTCCGCTCGACGCCCTGGTGGAAACCGCCAAGCTGCGCTGGCGCATCGAGCGCGATTACCTCGAAGTCAAACAGGAACTCGGCCTCGGCCATTACGAGGGCCGGGGCTGGCGAGGATTCCACCACCACGCCACGCTGTGCATCGCCGCCTACGGGTTCCTGATCCGGGAACGGGCCGCGATTCCCCCCTCAGGCCCAACGCCGGCCGGGCGCCTCCAAGCAACTGAGCTTCCCCAAGGCTTCCGACCCCGCGGCGCGACCGCTCCGCCCTGAGCGCCACATCCCGATCTCCATCACCAGG
>NZ_JABFFR010000021.1 GCF_013423485.1 Azospirillum oleiclasticum | reverse complement strand
TGAGCGCCACATCCCGATCTCCATCACCAGGATGCGCGTCGCAATCGCCCGCACCCTGGCACAAGCCCTCCAGAGATGCCCCTGCTGCCACCAAACCCGCAGCTTATGACACAGTGTTATTAGAAGCGGTGGGTCAGTTTTCACCCGATGAACCCGGGTCAGTTTTCCAGCCGATGGCAACACCGCCATGGGCGTCGGAGATGACCAGCTTGACGCCGCTCAGACCACGACGTTTCAGCTTGCGCAGGAACTCCATCCAGAAGGTCTCAGCCTCCGACGGACCGATGTCCATGCCCAGCACCTCGCGCCGGCCATCAGTGTTCACCGCCACCGCGATGGTGACGGCGACCGAGACGATGCGGCCATTCCGGCGGACCTTCACGTAGGTGGTGTCGAGCCACAGGTAGGGCCAGTCGCCCTCGATGGGGCGGCCGAGGAAGGTCTTCACCCGCTCGTCGAGCCACCCTCGCAAGTCTCGGGAGTCATCTCCGCCTCAATGCCCCTTCGGGCCATTGCCGGCTGCGCCGTCGGCTCCGATCCCGGCGCACAACCGGCTGACCTGGCTCTTGGAGATGCCCGACATCTCCATGGCCTGGACCAGGTCGTCCACCGAGCGCGTCGAGGCGCCCTGGATGTAGGTTTCCTGGATCACCGCGGCGAGCGCCTTCTCAGCCACATTCGCCGCCGCTCCAGGAATCCGGGGAAGTAGCTCCCCTTGCGCAGCTTGGGGATGCGCCGTTCGACGGTGCCGGCCCGGGTTTCCTAGTCGCGATTCCGGTAGCCGTTGCGCTGGGCCAGCCGCTCGGCCGAGCGTTCGCCATGGCCGGCGCCGGTCAGCCCCTGGACTTCCAGTTCCATCAGGCGCTCGGCGGCAAAGCCGATCATCTCGCGCAGCACGTCGGCATCCGTGCCCTTCTCAAGCATCGTGCTCACCCTTCGGTCGGGTTGAGGTGTGGTGACCAGACTCTACCGAAGATCCACGGTGACCGCCCCGCTGTGGATAACCGGCCCGCCTACGCCAGCGATAAAGGGCGCTTCGGCGGGCCGGTTCCCCACAGCTCCTTGTGTGTCCGGGAGCACCCATGTTGAGACCTGGACGGCTGGTGTGATGACCAACCGCCCAGGTTGGCCGACCCCGACCGCTCCTTGGCTGGAAGGCCGTGGTGTAGCATGAGGGCGGCCAATCTTCCTTGCAGTCCGAACGGTTGCGTGAGCCTGAGTTCGCACCACAAGGAAGGATGCCGAGGATGTCTGAATCAACGCAGGTGGCCGGTATCGATTGCGGCAAAGCGTTTCTGGACATAGGTCTGTTTCCCGGTGCCGATAAACGGCGGGTCGCCAACACCCCGGAGGGGCACCGCGAAGTGGTGGCGTGGATTGCCGCACGCAGGATCATCCTGGAGGGTCTGGATGCCAGCGGTGGCTATGCACGGCCGATCCGCGACGCCCTGCGCGCGGCTGGGGTTTCGGTTCGGGTCTTCGATCCGGCGCGGGTGCGTTTCTTTGCCAAAGCCAAGGGGCAGCGAGCCAAAACCGATAATCTCGACGCCGCGGTGATCGCCGACTTCACCGCCGCCCAGACGACCGTCCCGGCCATTCCCGCCGATCCGGCCCGCGAAGAAGTGGCCGGCCTGCTCAAAGCGCGCCGTCTGCTCGTCGACAAACGGGCCGATCTGAGCAAGAGCATCACCCAGGCTCCGATCGCGGCGCGGGAGGCGTTGACCCGTGCCGTCGAGCATCTGGCTCGCGAGGTGGCCGTGTTGGACGCCGCCATCGGCCAAGCGACCAAAGCGCAGCCCGCCCTGTCGCAGACGCTCCAGGCCCTCCGGACCGCGCCCGGCATCGGTCCGGTCACGGCGACGACCTTGGCCGTCCTGCGGCCCGAACTGGGACGGACGTCCGGCGAGAAGATCGCCGCGCTCGTCGGCGTGGCCCCTTTCGATCACGACAGCGGAAAGATGCGGGGGCGCCGCCATATCGCCGGAGGGCGCGCCGATGTCCGCCGTGCCCTCTCTCTGGCGGCTCTGTCCGCCGCCATCAACACCAAAGGCGTCATCGCCCACTTCCACAACACCCTGATCCAACGCGGAAAACCCTTCAAAGTCGCCGTGACCGCCTGCATGCGCAAACTGATCGTCCGTCTCAACGCCATGCTGGCCAAAGGAGCCACCTGGGAGGCTCAGCCCGCCTGAAAACGCCGACGGTCGGCGCTCGTCGCCGACCGCATGCCAAGCCAAGCGAACCGGGGGAGCGGACGAGTCAAGGCCGAAGCCGCCCAAAGGGCGGGCGCGCGTCAGCGCGCGCCTTGACGCGGAGCACTCCCGGTTCATCGACTTTCTTCATCAAGCACGGTTGCTACACCACCGGATGGGACACGATCCGTGACGCATTGACGCCATGTCCGGCATGTTGCGGCCTCCGTCCGCCGCAACCTTGGAATATTCTCCATGATCAGAATTGGTCAGGTTTGATCACACTTGATGTGTTGAGCCGCATTGATTGAAAATCTAGTATATGAACGTCATGGATATGACAGTTCTTAAGTCGGTATTGATGGTTTCACTTTAGAAATATGCAGACCGTTACAATCAAGCTGATCATCAACTCGGTGAGTGGCAGAGGGTTCTTGTTGAAGATGCCGGAAAGAACCGCAGCCACCCGCGCTCTTGCGCTGTTCCTATCGCTCGCGGGTGTCGTGTTGCCGATGGTTCCGGCCATGGGGCAGGTGCCGCCCAACGCCGGCTCCTTGCAGCGGATGCTGCGGGATGGCGTGCCCGACCTCGCCCCGCAGCGGCCGCCGGCGGCACCGGCCGAACCGGAAGCGCCGCCGGACACCGGCCCCCGTCTGCTGGTGAAAGGCTTCGTGATCGATGGCGCGACGCTGATCCCGCAGGCCGAACTGCAAACGCTGCTGAGCGGGCGTGTCGGCAAGGAGCAGAGCCTGCGCGATCTCCAGGACGCGGCGCGGAGCATCGCCGACGCCTACCGCGTTCGCGGCTATTTCGCCCGCGCCTTTCTCCCGGCCCAGGATGTCACCGACGGCATCGTGCGCATCCAGGTGGTCGAGGGCCGCTTCGGGCGGGTGATCCGGCAGGACGAGCCGACCCGTGCCGACGGGACCTTCGTCGAATCCGTGGTCGCCGCCCGCCTGAAACCAGGGGAACCCTATTCCCTGGCGGACCTCGAACGCGGTCTTCTGCTGGCCAACGACCTGCCGGGCATCTCCGCCGATGGCACCTTGAAGGCCGGGGCCGCGCCGGGCACCAGTGATCTGACGCTGGCCGTCCGCGACACGCCGGTCGCCACTGCCCAGATCGGCGCCGACAACGCCGGCACGCGCAGCACCAGCCTGTACCGCGCCAACGCAGGGCTGTCGCTGAACGGCCTGACCGGATATGGCGACCAGCTGGCGGTCAGGACGATCGCATCGACCCGGTTGACCTATGGCCAGGCGGGGTGGAGCGTTCCGCTGGGGCCGGACGGCTGGCAGGCCGGGCTGCTGATGACGGCGCTCCGTTACCGGCTCGGCGGCTCGTACGAGGACACCGACGGGCGCGGCGTCGCGATCACGCAGAGCGCGTCCATCACCTATCCGTTGATCCGCAGCTCGACGGAGACGCTGCGGCTGCGTGCCGCCTACGAGCATGGCCGTTTCGACGACGACATCCTCGGCGAACCCCTCCATCGCAAGCGGATCAACAAGGGCAGGCTGGCACTCGTGGGCGACCGGTCGGACGGCTGGGGCGGCGGCGGTCTGAGCAGCTATCAGCTCGTGCTGACCAGTGGCGTCCTCGATCTGTCGCGGCTGGACGGCGATCTGGCGCTCGACGAGCTCTCGACCCGCAGCGACGGCCGTTTCACGAAGCTCACCTTCGAGTTCCAGCGCGATCAGGCGCTCGCCACCGACCTGTTTCTCCGCGCCCGGATCGCCGGTCAATGGTCCGGCGGCAATCTCGACAGCTCCGAGCAGTTCTCCCTGGGCGGTCCGGGCGGGGTCCGGGCCTATCCGGTCAACGAGGCGCCGGGGGACAGCGGTCTCCTTGCCACCCTGGAGCTGCACCGGCCCTTCGCCGACGGCTGGGCTTCCGGTCTCGACCTGTTCGGTTTCGTCGACGCCGGCGCGATCCGCCAGCATGCCGACCGGTGGGATGGCTGGGACGCCGGCAGCGACATCCCCAACAGCTACCCGCTGTTCGGTGCCGGCGTCGGCGCCTCCTACGCGGTGTCGGGACGCCTCGGGGTCACCGTGACCGCCGCGGTGCCGGTCGGGGCGAACCAGGGTGCGGCCACCGCGGGCTAAAACCAGGACGGAAGCCGGACCGGCCCTTGGGTCTGGTTCTCCGTCACCACGATGTTCTAGGCGCGAGGCGACCATGTACGATCACGGCGGCATGAACCGGGCCTACCGGCTGATCTGGAACCGCGCCAAGGGGCGATGGGTCGTCGCACCCGAGGCGACGCGACGGGGGGGCGGGGCCGTCGGGGTCGTGGTCGTCGGGGCCGTGGCGCTTGCCGGCCTGATCGCCGCCGCCGGCTCCGCGAGGGCCGAGCCCGCCGCCACCGCCCTGCCGACCGGCGGGCAGGTGGTCGCCGGGTCGGTAAGCATCGGCGCCAACGGCTCCAGCATGACGGTGGGGGAACGATCGCCACGGTCAGGCTTCCCCTGCCTGGCCCGAACGCCGGTATGGACATTGCGCGGAAGGTCGATGCGTCATGAGCTGGATTCTGGTGGTGGAGGATGAGCCGGCGCTGCGCGCCGATCTCGTCACTTATCTCGGCATGCGGGGCTTCACCGCCGAGGGGACCGGATCCGCGGCGGGTATGGCCGAACTGATGGCGACGCGCCAGGATCCGGCCGTGGTGATCCTCGACATCGGGCTGCCCGACGCTGACGGGCGGGAGCTCGCGCGCCGGCTGCGCGCGGAACGTTCCTGCGCGATCATCATGCTCACCGCCCTGCGCGAAGCCGATGAGCGGGTGCGCGGCTATGACAGCGGTGCGGACATCTACATGGTCAAGCACACCTCGTTGCGGGAGATCGAGGCGGCGATCAACAGCCTGCTCCGCCGTATGCAGGAATCGTCCCACCGGACGCAACCGCCCGCCCCTCAGCCCTGGGTCCTTCACCGGCCGAGCTGGAGCCTGATCGCCCCTGATCTCAGCGCGGTGAAGCTGACCGCCACCGAGGTGGCTTTTCTGAACGTGCTGATGAGCGCCATCAACGAGACCTGCCAGCGCGACGATCTGGTCAGCGCCATGGCCCGCCGTTACACCACCTTCGACAACCGCCACCTTGACGCGGTGGTCAGCCGCCTGCGTCGCAAGATCGCCAAATCCACCGATCTTCCGTCGCCGATCAAGGTGATCTACGGCTGCGGCTATGCCTTCACCAGCCCCGGACGGATCGACTTACAGTCGGAGTGTTCCATGGCCGAGCGGTACAGGGCCGAGGCCGCTGGTGACGGTTCGGCCGCGGATGACGCGCCCGGACGCGGGGGAGAAGAGGCGCAGTTCCCGGACCCCGCGCGCCGATCCCCAGGCCCCGCGGTTTAGGAACAGCCGCACCGTCCGGGCCGATGCTGACTGAACTGGCCCCCGTTTTCCGGCCAGATGCCAACCGTTCTTGCGCTCCAGCGCCGCGGCTCGCATCAGGACCAGAACCCGCTCCTCATCGAGACGATGAGGAGCACCAGGAGGATCAGGATCAGCCAGTAACGGGCCGCGCCCTTGACGCGGAGTCGGTTGCCGGCAGGGATCCTGCTGCGGACCCGTCCGGCCTCGCCGTCATCGGTCGTCGTGGCGGACCCGCCGCTGGGCAGCAGTTCCACCAAGCGATTGGCGATCATCCCGACGTCGGCGGCATCCGGCGTGTCGCCGGGAAGCCGGCGGAGAATGGCCGAGAGCGCCGATGCCGCCGCGTCGCGTGGCAAAGCCGCCAAACGGGCGGCCTCCGCCCAGGGATCGACGTCGAGCCGCGCCAGTGCCGAGAGCACGCTGAGCGGACCTCCGTTCGTCTCCTCCCAAACCGGGGCGGCCAGGAACTCGGCCAGGTCGGACTGGTGCAGGGTGTATTCGGCCCGCAGCGGCATGCCGCCCTCCCATGGAATATCCGGTCCGAACCGTCATATAAGGTCGCATGCCGGAAAATTCAGGTGAGAATCCTGCCGTCCTTCGGAAAAATCCCGAAGTCTTTCCTTTGAAGTCATTCGCCTTCATTAGGAATTTTTCTCACGCATCACTGCGGTCGTGCTGGAAACAGCCCGCTGAGGGGAGGGCGGTCACCGGGCTTCGCCGACGGCCGCGCTCCCGGTCCTCCCCCGCTGCGGTCCGTTTACGGGGAGCGTGCGGCCTGAGCGTCGGTGAAGCGGGTGAGCTTGGCTCCGTCCTGCAGGGCCCCCCGGTAGGGAGGTGGGGGCGGGCCGTCCGGAACGGGAAGGACCGCCGGGTGGTGCCAGCGCCGCTCGGCCGCCGCCCAGCGCGCCCGCTCCCGGAGGATGTCGACTCCGGCGGGGCTGGTTCCTTCGAAGGTCGTGAACGGGCTGGGCATGATCCATCCTCCGGGTTGCTCGACGTGGGCGTGCGACGCGGCTGCCGTCATTCCGGCGCGGTGGGTCATGTCCGTCCCTTCCCAGGGAATGCCGCCTTCGTTAGATGGGATGGCGCCGGTGGATTGCCACCTGGGGATACGGATGACCGGCGCTTGCGGACGCGGACATTACCGTTCCGGCTCTTTCCGTCAGCCCTCCGGCCAGCGGAGGCCGTAGCGGGCGCCCATGGACTTCAGGTCGGCGACGAGCGGATCGGGCAGATCGAGGCCGCTTGCCGAGGCCGCCGATTGCAGGCGGAACTCGGGCTCGCCCGCGTGCAGGATCTCGTCCACGCCGGGCGCGCGCGGCTGGCGCTTCAGGGTGTCGATGTAGTCCGCCAGCCGGTCGGTGAAGGCCGACAGGGGCAGGAAGCGATCGATGTCCACGACCAGCATGAAATGGCCGACGTCCTGCGGCTCCTCCCAATTGTCGTACATGCTCTTGATGGACGGTCCGTAGCCGGCTCCGGTCAGCACGCCGGACAGGATGTCGATCACCATCGACAGCCCCGATCCCTTGGCTCCGCCCAGGGGCAGCACAGTGCCGGCAACGGCGGCCTGCGCGTCCGTCGTGGGGTTGCCGTCGACGTCGATGGCCCAGCCCTCGGGGATGCTGCCGCCCAGCTTCGCCTTCGCCAGGATCTTCCCCTTCGCCACCACGCTGGTCGCCATGTCCAGGATGAAGGGCGCCTCACGGCCGGTCGGGAAGCCGAAGGCCACGGGATTGGTCCCGACGAAGGGCGTCATGCCGCCGGTCACGGCCATGGTCTGCGACGCGTTGCTCATCACCATGGCCGCGCATCCCTGCCGGATCGCACGCTCCACGAAATAGGCCGCGGTGCCGAAATGATTGGAGCGCCGGACTCCGACGACGCAGGCGCCCGTCTGCTTGGCGCGGGCGATGGCATGATCCACCGCCACGACGCCCACCCAGGCGCCGAAATTGTTGCTGCCGTCCACGAGCAGCGTGGAGCCGCCGTCACGTTCGATCCGGACCTCCGCGTGAGGATCGACCATGCCCTCGGCCGCCCGGCGGAGATAGATTTCGGTCCTCAGCACCCCGTGCGAACCAACCCCGCGCAGATCGGCGTAGACGAGGCTGTCGGCGACCACCCCTGCCACCTCCGCCGGGACACCGGCGCCGCGGAAGATGTCCGCGCAGAACGCGGTCAGGTCCTGGGTGTCGACGAGCATGCGCGGGGTCTCCTGCCGTGTAACGGGTCATCGGCGGGCCAAAAGTCGCATGTTCGGCCCGACATGGCGGACGCTATGCCCGCATCATGCGATTGTCCACGGAGATATTCTTATGCGTAACCATATGGGCATCAGGAAATCGCGCATGCGAACGCATGAAAACTCCCGCGGCGACGGGGGTGGGGCCGCTCCGAGACAACCGTCCGGATGAAAACCAAAGGTTGGACACGACGCTGTTGCATCGTTGCCATGAAATGGCCGGAAGCGCGCGGGGGTGTTTCTGAATAGCAACCCACTTGCATGCGTTGGAACAACACTGTATAAGATGTTCGAGAAATTTAATAAACACTTCAATCAAAGGTGGGCGTTGGGGTGGCTGTCACGAAATGGCGGCCTGCTCGGCGCTTGTCTTGTTTCCGTGGTGTCCGGTCCGTCGTGCCCTCAGGTGCGTCGGGTCCGTTCGCCTGACGCACACGCAGCCGGCCGACGGAACCACAAGGCCCGGCCGCACCGCCGACGCCTTCCGTTCGAGGATCCTGAGCCATGGCCATGCAGCGTTACATCGTGGAGTTTCCCCGTCTCGACCCGTCGGAACTGGAGCTCTGGGCCTCCATTCCGACCTCCGTCGTGTCGGATTCGCTCAACCGGTGCCAGAGCATGGACGCGCGCATCAAGCCCTGTGCGGAAGGGATGCGGCTCTGTGGGCAGGCGCGTACCGTCATGCCCATGCCGGGCGACAACAGCATGCTGCTGCACGCCGTCAGCCTTGCCGAACCGGGGCAGGTGGTGGTGGTCGCCGGCGGTGGGCTGGATGATGTGGCGCTCGCCGGCGAATGGGTGGCCCGTTGCGGCAAGCGGCGCGGGCTGGGCGGCGTGGTCATCGACGGATCGGTGCGCGACGTGCGCGACATCCGGCAGATCGGCTTTCCGATCTTCGCGCGGGGAGCGGTCCCGCGCGGCCCGCACAAGAATTTCGGCGGTCGCATGGACGTCACGGCGTCGGTCGGCAACACGCCCGTGCAGCCGGGGGACATCGTGATCGGCGATGACGACGGCGTGGTGGTGGTGCCGCTGTCGCAGGCGGCCGAGGTGCTGAAGACCGCGCTCGCCCTGCTCCAGCGCGAGAAGGAATGGACCAGCCAGATCGAGTCCGGCCGTACCCTCATCGATGTGCTCGGTATGGAACCGGCGGAAGAGCTTCGGGCGGAACAGCGCATCGGCGCCGCGTGACACGACGCGACCGGCGCTCCGGCGCCGGTGTCCATGGCTGATCCATGCCGGCCATCGTCGACATCGTCCTGCCGATCTTCGCGCTGATGGCGGTGGGCTATCACGCCGGGCGGACGCATGTCCTGACGAACACGATGGTGCAGGGGCTGTCGCGGTACGTCACCCACTACGCGCTGCCGGCGCTGCTCTTCACGTCCGTCAGCCGCGCCGATCTCCCCGACCGCCTGGAATGGGGCTACCTGCTCTCCTTCTACCTGTCGGCTCTGGCCGTCTTCGTGATCGGGGCCATTGGTTGGCTGGCCGTCTCGCGACGGCCATCGGAACTGGCGTCGGTGGGGCTGGCGGGGTGCTACGCGAACATCGGGGCCATCGGCGTGCCGCTGGTGCTTGGCGCCTACGGCAGCGCGGGTGCGGTGCCGGTGATGCTGCTGCTCACGCTCCAATCGCCGTTGCTCATCACCATCGCCACGGTGCTTGCGGAGGCGGGGCGGGCGGATGGCCGCCGGCTGGTCGCAGCGCTTTTCGGGGTGTTCCGGGCCACGCTGACCAGCCCGGCGGTCGCCGCCATCGGGATCGGGCTGGCGGTCAACATCTGGGCATGGTCCCTGCCGCCGGTGGTGCCGACCACGACGGGGCTGATCGGCCAATCCCTGCTTCCCTGCTCCAGCTTCGCCATCGGCGCCTCCTTCGCGTTGGGAACGGTCCGTGGCAGCGTCGGGCCGGCCGTGGTCCTGACGGTGCTGAAACTCGTGGTGCATCCGGCGCTGACCTGGGTCCTGGCACTGCACGTGTTCGGGATTCCGCAGCCCTGGGCCGGCATCGCGGTGACGATGGCGGCTCTGCCGATCGGCATGACGGCTTATCTGTTCGCCGAGCGCAACAATCTGTCGCAAGGACCGGTGGCGTTGGCCCTGCTGATGTCCACGGTCTGTTCTCCTGTGTCCATCACGCTCGCCGCGAAATTTGCCGGGGAATGACGGAAGATTTTCCCTGTTAAGCTGTACCGTTCAAAGTTCTGAAACAAAAGGGTTGAACGGGTTACGGAAATTTCGCAAGGTCAGTCGGCTGACCGGACGGTGGGAGCCGTCCGCGGGCCCCGGAGCCGGCGAATGGTCCGGCAAGCGGCGTGGACATGGTGTCGCCGGAACCGCGGCTGACGGGGGATTGATGCGCATCACCGCCATGCTGGTCCTGTTGCTGACGGCGCTGTCCACCGGCGTTGCGTGCGCCGGTGGGTTTCCGGAGCGGCCGATCACGCTGATCACCCCGCAAGGACCCGGCAGCGGCGCCGACCGGCTGGCGCGGTCGCTGGCACCCGGCATCGCGCGCGCTCTCGGCACGGATGTGGATGTCGTTAATCGTGGCGGGGCGGCCGGAGAGATCGGCTTCGCCCTTCTGGCGGAGGCGCCGCCGGACGGTTACACGATCGGGTTCGTGAATACGCCGAACATCCTGGCGATGCCCATCGAGCGGCAGACGCGTTTCGATCCCGGACGGATCGATCCGCTGGTCGGCCTGACGGAAGAAACCTATTCGCTGGCGGTGCCAGCCGGCAGCCGGTTCCGGACGCTTCACGATCTGTTGGCCTATGCGGGGGAAAACCCGGCCGCCGTGTCGGTCGGTACCTCCGGGGTCGGTTCCGGTGATCATCTGGCACTGCTGATGATGCAGCGGCGGGCGATGGTGCGCTTCACTCATGTTCCGTTTCCGGGCGCCCAACCCAACCAGCGGGCCCTGCTGTCGAACACGGTGGCGGTCAGCACCATGATGCTGGGCGATGCGGTTCGGCAGCGGGATTGCGGTACGGTCCGCATCCTCGGCCAGACCGGTGAGGAACGGTCCGGCATGGCCGTGGATGTGCCGACCTTCCGCGAGGAGCGGATCGATCTTTCGGTATCGGCCATGCTCGGCATCGCGGCTCCGGCCGGTCTGCCGCGCAGCGTCCGGGAGAAGCTGGTGGCGGCGATCCTGGAGGCGGCCGACGATCCCGATCTCAACCGCCGGGCGGCCGACGCCGGACTGCCGCTCCGCGTGCTTCCGCCCGATCCGTTCGCCGCACGCCTGCACGCCATGTCCACCGAGTTGCGCGCCTTGTGGGCGGAAGCGCCCTGGCTGCGGTGAAGGCGGGCCGGGAGGAGGGGGCGGTGGCCATCATCCCACGGCTTTCCGTCCACCCATCGAAGGACCGATCCGCATGACCGTCATCAAGGACATTCCGCGTCCCGACCGCGATCTCTTGGACGCCTTCGCCGACGAGGCCGCCGCCACGCTGCACGAAGCCTTGGGACGGCGCGGCGCCATGGCCGCCGCCATCAAGCCTCTGCACGCGGGCATGCGCGTCGTCGGCCCGGCGGTGACGGTGAACGCCCGCCCGTCCGACAACCTGATGATCCACATCGCGCTCGCCCTGGCCCGGCCGGGCGATGTTCTGGTGGTCGATTACAAGGCGATGGTCGAGTTCGGCCCCTGGGGCGATCTCATGACCGCGTCCGCCATCGCCCGGGGGATCGCCGGCCTGGTCATCGACGGGTGTGTGCGCGACGGGGAGGTGATCCGGGGCATGGGTTTCCCCGTCTTCTGCCGCGGCACCTGCATGAAGGGCACCACCAAGGTGGCGACCGACGGCGATGTGAATCTGCCCGTGACCTGCGGCGGCGCGCTGGTGGAGCCTGGCGACATTGTGGTCGGTGACGGGGATGGCGTGGTCGTCGTGCCGCTGGGCGAAGCCGGCGGGACTCTGTCCAAGGCCCGTGAACGCACTGCGCGCGAGGAGGAGTTGCGGGCGGCGCTGATGGCCGGGCGCACGACGATCGAGCTGCTGAAGCTTGACGGCTGTCTGAGGGCGGCGGGCATCGAGCTGTGAGGCCGATGTCCGGCCCCGTGCCGCGCCGCGCTAGCGGTCGCTCCAGGGGCTGACCGCCCAAAGGGCGCGGTAGTCGCGGTCCATGGCGGTCAGCTCGTCGGCGAAGGCGTCCGGCCCCAGGATGCGCAGAGGCTGATAGGTTGCCTTCGCCTTCGCCTGAAAGTCGGGGTCGGCCGCTGCCGCGGTGATCGCGTCCACCAGCACCTGCCGCACGTCGTCGGGAAGGCCGCGGGGGGCGGCGATGCCGCGCATGGCGCCCATGGCGATGTCGAACCCCATCTCGCGGAAGGTCGGAAGGTCGGGGGCCACCGGGTGCCGGTTGCGGGACATCTGGCCGAGGATGGTGATCCGCCCCTCCTCGCGCGCGCGCAGCGCCTCGCTCAGATTCATCCCGGCGACCATGACGTTGCCGTTGCGGAGCGCGCGGTAGATGTGCGCACCGCCGGGGAAGGGAATATGGACGAAGCGCACCCCGCCGAGTTCCTGCAGCTTCAGCATCGACAGCTGCTCGTCCGAGCCGACCCCGGTGGTGGCGAAGCTGGCCTTTTGGGGGGTGGTGCGGGCGAAGGCGACGAGGTCGACGGGCGTGGCGATGGCCGATCCGGCCGGCACGACGACGGTGCTCGGATCGTCCACGATGGCGACCAGCGGGTCGAACAGCTTGGGATCGAAGCGCGCCTGGCGCTCCAGCGGGATGGTCAGGAAGCTGGGGGTGTTGATGAAACCGATGGTGTGGCCGTCGGGAATGGCCCCGGAGATGGTGGCGAACCCGACGTCGCCGCCGCCGCCCTGGATGTTGCTGACCACCACCCGCGCACCGGCGTGCAGGTTCTTCTCGATGTAGGGGGCGATCATCCGTGCCGTGACGTCGGTCGATCCGCCGGCGGCGAATGGCACGATCAGCGTTACGGGCCGATCGGGAAACGCGGCGGCGGCCGGTCCGCCGATCATCGTTACGAAGAGAGTCAGCAGCGTCATGAACGGCGCAAGCATCGTGCCGACCCCTTTCGACCAGGTTTTTGCAAGAAAAGACTATAATGCAACCATTCAGCCCCCACCAAGGACCTTCGTATGATCCTGGCGGGAACTTTCCGGTACGGCGGGTGCCAGTGGGGGGAACCGACCGGTACCGGTTCCGGGCCGGACCGCGGCTCAGCGCGGTGGAGGTGGGGTGGAGTCGTGGACGCCCGCCGGCTGCGCAGCGCGGCGTGGCAGCAGCGATCGCAGGCCGCGCGCGATCATCCGCTGCAGCAGGTTCGCCCGCGACCGGGGCGCGGGGATCCAATGCGGATCGTCGCGCAGGATGTAGTGGATGACGGTGTCGAAGGCATCGACGACGCGCGGATCGAAATCGCATCCCGCACGCCCGCGGATCCAGTCGATTGCGGAATCGACCTCCCATGCGGGGCGGTGTTGACGGTCGGACACCAGGGCGTGGAACACGTCGGCCACTGCGGTGATTCGGGCCGCCAGCGGGATCGCCTCGCCTTTCAGCCCGTCTGGATAGCCCGACCCGTCGAAACGTTCATGGTGATGGCGCGCGATCTCCGCCGCCAGCGATATCAGGGTGCGGCCGCGCAGTCCGGAGGAGGCGCCGGCCAGCAGGCGATGGCCGATCTCCGTGTGATGACGGATCAGGGCGCGGTCCTCATCGCCGAGGTCGCCGGGAATGTTCAGCGTCTCGTCCGACACGCTGATCATGCCGACGTCGTGCAGTGTGCTGGCCAAGCCGATCTTCGCCAGGAAATCCGCCGTGAGTTCGTCGGCGAACTCGCCCCGTCGGTGCAGTTCGCGGGCGATTCCGTCGACCAGCCGCTGCACCCGCCGTAGGTCACCGGGCTGCCCGTCGTCCTTCATCTCGGCGATCGTCCCCAGCGCCTCCACGATGGCGGTCTGCGAGCGGGTCAGCTCGTCCACCAACAGCGCGTTCTCGAAGGCGATCGACGCGTGGTTCCGGAACACTTCCAGCAGTTGCCAGTCCTGCGAGGTGCAACCGTGCCGCCCCACACCGGCGACATAGACCAGGGCCGACACCCCGCCGCTGGCCGGGCGCAGCCGGATCGCGCAGTAGTCGGGCTCCAGGATCGTCTCGGTGCCGTCCTGAAGGTGTCGGAACGCGGCGAGCACCTCCACCGGTGCATCCGGGCCGAGCTCCCCCCCCTCCAAGGCGGCGAAACGGCCGGTCGCCGCCCGCACGCGCGGTGGCTGGTCCGGCCGGTCGAGGGTGCAGAGCACCCCGTCGCGGCCGAGGTTGAGCAGCCCGGAGACCCGCGGCAGCAGATTGGCGAACAGCAGGTCGGGCTGCCGCATCTCCAGCAGGCCGGCGGTGGACACCATCATCCGGGCCAGATTCATGCGCCCGGCAGACTGGGCCTGAAGCCCGGCGTAGGTCCGCAGGGACGCGATGATGCGGGTCCGCAACGCTTCGGCCGTCAGGCCGTCCTTAAGGCGGTAATCGCTGATCTCGTACGCGTCGATGGTCGAGCGCTCGGGCAGCAGGGCGGGGTTGCCGGTGCAGATGACCAGGCGCGTGCGCAGGTTGTTGAGGTCGCGCCGGATGTGGTTGATCAGCTCGATCCCCGCCTTCGGCGTCTCCAGATCCGGTTCCAGCAGGACCACGGCGACGTCCGGATGCTCCTCCAGCGCCTCGCGGGCCTCCGCCGTGCTGGCGGCGGCGATCACCACCGTCGCCAGCCCGTTGTGACGGAAATCGGCCAGCACCATCCGGCTCGTCTGGGCCAGCGCGGGGTCCGGATCGATGACGAGGATCTTCCACGCCCGCCGGAAGATGGCCGGGCCGGCGGTCGGCGTCGGATCGGCGGGGGCCGGCAGGCCCTTGTCGTTGTCCGTGTCGTGCTGCGGCATGCGTCGTCCGGGAGCTGGGCAGCCCAAATGGTAGATGGCGGCGCGGCGACATTCAACCACAGCAATAAGACGCGAGCATGACGCTACGTCGCACGCGAGCGCGTGCCGCCCTGCCGATTGATGGGCCGCGTTCGTGAAACCGGCGCCGCGGCACCATGTTCTCTGTGCATGCCACGCAGCCGGAGCACCTGATGACCGCCTTCCTGAACCGCATCGGAACCGCGGTACCACCCTTCGACATCCACGCCGCGTTCGTCGAGACGGCGCAGCATCTGCTGCCGGACGAGCGGTCGCGCCGCCTGCTGCGGCGGATGGCGGAGCGTTGCGGCATCGAGCGGCGCTGGTCGGTCTTCGAGGCGGCCGGCGGCGGTGGCCTGGACCGCGGCGGCTTCTACCGCTGGGGGGCCTTTCCCGGCACCGCCAGCCGCATGGCGCTGTACGAGCAGCACGCGCCGGATCTCGCCGCGCAAGCTGTGGAACGGCTGGAGATCGGCGCGTTGCGCAGCCGCATCACCCACCTGATCGTCGCCACCTGCACCGGCTTCTACGCGCCGGGCCTCGACCACCAGCTCGTCGAGCGTTTCGGGCTGTCCCCGTCGGTGGAGCGCACGGTGGTCGGCTTCATGGGCTGCTACGCCGCCATCAACGCGTTGAAGCTGGCCCGGCACATCGTCCGTTCCGAGCCGGAGTCGGTGGTGCTGACGGTGAACCTGGAGCTGTGCACCCTGCACCTTCAGGAGCGGCCGGATCTGGAGACGGTGCTGAGCTTCCTGATCTTCGGCGACGGCTGCGCCGCCGGGCTGGTCTCCGCCGAGCCGTCGGGCATCGCGCTGGACGGTTTCCGCGCCGTGGTGGTGCCCGGGACCGCCGACCAGATCACCTGGCGCATCGGGGAGAGCGGCTACGACATGCATCTGTCCGGCGCGGTGCCGCTGACGCTGGCGGCTGGCCTGCCGCGCGCCCTGCCGGCGATCCTCGGCGGGCGTCCGGCCGATGCCATCGAGCTGTGGGCCGTCCATCCCGGCGGCCGGTCGATCCTGGACGCGGTGGAGCAGGCGCTGGCGCTCGATCCGGAACGGCTGGAGGAGTCGCGCGCCGTGCTGCGCGACTTCGGCAACATGTCGTCGGCCACGGTGATGTTCGTGCTGAAGCGGATGCTCGACCGCTTCCGGCGGACCGGTTACGGCGGCAACGGGGATGGCGTCGCCATGGCCTTCGGTCCCGGCCTGACGGCGGAGACGATGACCTTTCGCATGGCCGCGTGAGGCCGGTCATGGCGTGGCTCGACCTGCCCCGGCGCCGCCTCGTGCCCGAACTGATGGACGGCGAGCCGGTGCCCTACGAGGAGTTCCGGGAGTGCCTGCGCCACCTCGCCGGCATCAACCGGGTGAGCGGCGCCTATCGCCCGACGCTGCGCTGGCTGGAGCGGGTGGCGGCCCGCCATCCCGAGGCACGGCCGCTGCGTGTGCTGGACGTCGGTTCGGGTTACGGCGACATGCTGCGGCGGATCGCCGGCTGGGCGCGGCGGACCGGTCGGCCGGTGGAGCTGACGGGCGTCGACCTGAACCCCTGGTCGGCCAAGGCTGCCACGGAGGCGGCGGAGCCAGGGGAAGCCATCCGCTACGTGACGGCGGACTGTTTCGCGCTGCCGGACCACGAGCGGCCGGACGTGATCATCAGTTCCCTCTTCACCCACCATCTGGACGATCCGCAACTCGTCCGCTTCCTGCGCTGGATGGAGGGGCGGGCGCGGCTGGGCTGGTTCGTCAACGACCTGCACCGGCACGCCGTTCCGCACCGCTTCGTCGCCGCGGCGGTGCGGGTGCTGCCGTTCAACCGGCTGGTGGTGCACGACGCTCCCGTCTCGGTCGCCCGCTCCTTCACCCGCCGCGACTGGGAAGGGCGCCTGGCCGAAGCGGGATTGGCGGGGCAGGCGGAGGTGCGGTGGATGCTGCCCTTCCGCCTGTGCGTCGGGCGGCTGCGGTGAGCTGGGACGCGCTGGTGGCGGGCGGCGGCCCGGCCGGTGCCGCTGCCGCCGCGGTCCTGGCGGCGGGCGGCGCCCGCGTGCTGGTCGCGGAGCGCACCAGCGGGCCGCACCAGTCGGTCTGCGGGGAGTTCCTGAGCCACGAGGCGGCGGCTCTGCTCCGCCGGCTGGGCGTTGATCCGCCAGCGCTGGGGGCGCTGCAGGTGGAGCGTGTCCGGCTGGCGACGCGCGGGGTCGAGGCCGCCGCGTCCCTGCCGTTCCCTGCCTGGAGCCTGGGCCGTGACCGCATGGACGAGGCGCTGCTGGGAGCCGCCCGCAATCATGGCGCGGTGGTGCGGCGCGGGGTGACCGTGCGCGGGCTGGAGATGCGTGCGGGTTGCGCGCGCGGGTTCCTGGACGGCGACGCGGTGGACGCCGGCACGGCGCTGCTCGCCACCGGCAAGCACGACCTGCGCGACCACAAGCGGCCCGACTCCGGTCGGGAGGCGGTGATCGGCTTCAAGCAGTATTGGCGGCTGGCCCCGGCTCAGGCGCTTGCGCTTGACGGCCATGTGGAGGTGCATCTGTTCGTCGGCGGCTACGCCGGGCTGCAACCGGCGGCGGGTGGGTGCGCGAACCTCTGCCTCGTCGTTGACGCGGCGCGCTACGCCGCGCTGGGGCGCGACTGGCCGGCGTTGCTGGCCCATGCCGGGCGGGGATCGCCGCTGCTGGCCGCAAGGCTGTCCGGCGGCGAGCCCTGCTGGTCGAAGCCGCTGGCGGTGGCGGGCATTCCCTATGGCTTTCGCCATCGGGGCGGCGAGGGGCCGCACCGGCTGGGCGACCAGCTCGCCGTCATCCCCAGCTTCTGCGGCGACGGCATGGCGATCGCGCTGGATTCCGGCTGGCGGGCCGCAGGGCGCGTCCTGGCCGGGCAACCGCCCGCGGATGCCGCCGTCTACAGCGCCCAGGTGGGGCTGGCGCACACCCTGTCCCGCGCCTTGGCGGTGCCGCTCCTCCCCGCCGCGGCGATCGCCGCGGCGCGGGTGCTGCCGGGTGCGGTGCGGTGGTTCGCGCGGCGTACGCGGGTGCGGAGCGCGCCCTTATCCCACACCCCAGCCGCCCGTGTCCGGAAACGGCACCGGAGGGGGCGGGGCGGCGCCCATGCGCCGGCCGGGTGCGGGGATGTCGCGGGGCAGGGGCGGGGCGTCGGCGGCGGGCGGAAGCAGCCGGGCGGCCTTAATCCACCAGCCGCGCGCGTCCGCGGTGAGGGCGTCCGCGGCGCGGCGGGCATCCTCCGCCGACGCGTACAGCCCGAAACAGGTCGCCCCGCTGCCCGACAGCCGCGCCAGAAGGCATCCGGCCGTCCGTCCGATGGCGTCGAGCGCATCGGCGATCACCGGCGCCACCGACAGCGCCGGCGCGGTCAGATCGTTGCGGCGCTCCGCCAGCAGTGCCGCCAGTTCGTCCGCGCTCGCCGGCGCCTGCGTGAAACGCGCCGGCTGCGAGAAGTCGCCGGAGCGCGCCTTGAACACGGCCGGGGTCGGTACCGGCACGCCGGGATTGACCAGAACGACGTGCGTCTCCGGCAGGGGCGGGGCCTCGTCCAGCTTCTCGCCGACGCCGCCGAAGAAGCAGGGGCGGCCGGCCAGACAGACCGGCACATCGGCACCCAGCGACGCCCCTACCTCGAACAAGCGTACGTCCCCCGGCTCCACCCCCCACAGGGATGCCAGCCCGCGCAACGCCGCCGCGGCATCGGCCGAGCCGCCGCCGATGCCGGACGCGATGGGCAGCGCCTTTTCCAGGGTCAGCAGCGCTTCCGCCGGCACCCCGATGCGTCCCGCCAGAGCGTGCGCGGCGCGCAGCACCAGATTGCCGGCCGGATCCTCCGCCATCAGCGCCGGGCCGAACGGGCCGGAGATGACCAGCCGCGGCCCGGCCGGCGGCAGGTCGGCGCCCCGCAGGGCAACCCGGGCGATGCCCGGCCGCACGGTCACGGTGTCGGCGATGTCGGCAAAGGCGACGAGGCTGTCCAGCTCGTGATACCCGTCGTCACGCCGTCCGACGACGTGCAGATACAGGTTCAGCTTGGCCGGCGCCCGTTCGATGCGCACGGGGTCGGTCATTTCGGTTTCGGCGCCTCCGCCCCCGCCGTCCGGCGCTCGGGCAGGCCCTTCTCCAGCTTCTCGCGGATCTGTTCCTTGAGGTCGTCCTCCTCGGCGGTGCGCAGCGCGCGCTGCCACTGGAAACGGGCCTCGTTGCGGCGGCCGACGCGCCAGTACGCGTCGCCCAGATGGTCGTTGATGGTGGCATCCACCGGCTTCAGCTCGACCGCGCGCTCCAGCTTCGCCACGGCGGCCTCGTAATCCTCCAGCCGGTAGAGCGCCCAGCCCAGACTGTCGATGATGTAGCCGTCGCGCGGGCGCAGCTCGACCGCCCGCTCGATCATCCGCCGCGCCTCGGCCAGGTTCTGGCCCTTGTCCACCCAGCTGTAGCCGAGATAATTCAGCAGGTACGGCTCCTCCGGCCTGAGCGCCAGGGCGGCCTTAAGGTCGGCCTCCGCCTGCGGCCAACGGTTGGTGCGGTCATAGGCGATGGCGCGCGCGTACAGGATCGGCCAGTGCCGCTCCGCCGGCGTGCCGACGCGCTTTACGGCGGTGTCGTACGCCTCGACGGCCTCGTCCCAGCGCTTGGCGGTGCGCAGCACGTCACCCAGGCGTACGGCGGCGTCCACCCGTTCCGGCCGCTCGTCCGCCAGACGGCGCAGCATCGCCGCGGCCTCGTCCGTGCGCTCCATGGACGCCAGCGTGTCCGCCGTGCGCAGCCGCACCGCCCAGCCGAGCACGGGGTGCTCCTGCAGGGAGGCGTAGGTGGCGATCGCCTCCTCGCCATGGTCGCGCGTCGCCTGGATGTCGCCGATCATCAGGCGGGCCAGAGCGAAGTCGGGGCGCAGATGCAGCGCGATGCGGCCGAACAGCATCGCCGTGTCGGCGGAGCCTTCGTGCTGGATGGCGCTGCCCAGGTCGAACAACGCCTCCGCCAGCCCCTCCCGCGCGTCGGCCACCGCGGGCGGCGGCTTGGCGCCGGAGGCCATGGCCGCAAGGTTCGGTTCGATCATCACGCTGTCGGGGTTGCGCTCCCGGAAGCCCTCGTAAAGGGCGCGCGCCTGGTCCTGGCGGCCGGTGCGCTCGTAGAAGCCGCCGACGATCTGAACCACGCGCAGCGGCGCGTCGTCGCTGGTCACGCCGGCGTAGGTCTCCGCCGCCGCGTCGTTGCGTCCGGCCATGTCCAGGATCAGCCCGGCGTGCAGGTCGTGCAGCGCCTTGAAGCCGGGAACCGACAGCAGCGGCGTCAGGGCGGCGAGCGCCGCGTCGGTCTGCCGGCCGGCGGCCAGCAGCCACGCCTCGACCAGCGGCGTCACGTAGCGTGCCATGCCGTCGCGCGGCATCTTCTGGGCGAGCGCCCGCGCGTCGTCGGTGCGGCCCGCCTTGAGGTCGTCGGCGATCACCGTGGTGACGGCGAAGGGGCCGCTGGTGTCCTGGCCCATCAGCTTGCGGGCGAGGACCACCGCCTCGTCCACCTTGCCCTCGCCGAGTTTCAGCAGGAAGGTGCGCCGCATCAGGGCGAGGTCGCCGGGATCGGCGGCCAGCGCCTGCTCCATGTAGCGGGCGGCCGACGGCCAGTCGTCCTGGTTCTGGGCGAACCGGCCGGCGAGATAGCTGCCGATGGCGGTCGTCACCGCCCCATTCGCGGTCGGGGTGCCGGCGGCCAGCGCCGGCGGCAATCCCGCGGCGGTCGCCAGAAGAGCCGCGGCAAGCGTCCGGCCGATCCTCGGAAATCTCGTCATGCCTGATCCAGGGTCGAAGGGAGGCTGGGTGACCATCAGCCTATGCCGATAACGCCAAGCCGTTCAACAACCAGTTCGGAAGTCGGCGCGCACGCGCTCCACCACCTCCGGTCGGAACACGTCCTCCACATAGCGGCGCATATGCCGGGCGAGGGCGGCGGGCATGCCGGCGGACAGCGCTTCGCCCTCCACCGCCCAGCGCGCCATCCAGGTCAGCGTCCGCAGCCAGGTCAGCCGCCGCAGCGGCGTGAGCCACGGCCGCACGGCATCGGCGAGATCCAGCGGCACCGCCGCCTCCCACGCCGCCAGGAAGGCCGCGACCTCGGCGGGCGACAGCTCGGCGTCCACCTGCGGGTCCCAGCGGGTGGAGGTGTGGAGGCTGGCGTGGGCGAGGTCGATGGCCGGATGCCCGTACTGGGCCTTTTCCAGGTCGGTGAACCACGCACGACCGGCGGTGTCGATCAGGAAGTTGCCGGGGTGCACGTCGCTGCCGACCAGCGCGACCGGAACCGGCGCGTCGGGCAGGGAGGGGCGCAGGGCCGCCAGCTCCGCGGCCAGCAGCGCGCGCGTGCGCGGTTCCAGCGGAGCCGCGTCGAAGGCTGCGGCCTGCCGCTCCACCTGGGCCAGCGCCGCCGCCACCGGGTCGGGCGGGCTGACCAGGGGTGGGCGTGCCGCCATCGGCGGAAGGGGCAGGTGGTGCAGCGCCGCCAGGGCGACGGCGATGGCGGCCATGTCGCCGGGCAGGCGGGGCGGACGGCCGACCACCTCGTCCACCAACAGCGCGCCCATCGGCAGCCCGTCCGCTGGCGCGATCACCCGGTGCAGGCGCGGTGTCCGGCCCGACGCCTCCGCCCGGCGGAAGGCCGCCGCCTGATGCGCAAGGTTCGCCGCGGCGTCCAGCCCCACCTGGCTCCAGCGCGGCACCCGCGCCACGAGGCCGCGCCCGACCAGCCGCACATGGTCGTGCGCCACCCCGCGCAGTGGCAGCATCTCCAGCGCGCCCGCCTCGGGAAGGGCGGCGGCGAGGGCGGAGAGGAGGGGGGGCGTCAGCGGCGCACCCTCAGCGTTCCGTCATCTCCGCCCGATCAGCCCGTCTGGTGCTCGCGCAAGCGCGGCATCAGCTCCACGAGGTTGCAGGGGCGGTGGCGGTTGTCGAGCTGGAGGGCGAGAATGCCGTCCCACGCGTCGCGGCAGGCGCTGGGCGAGCCGGGCAGGGCGAAGATGTAGGTGCCGTTGGCGACCCCGCCGGTCGCCCGGCTCTGGATGGTCGAGGTGCCGATCTTCTCATAGGACAGCCAGCGGAACAGCTCGCCGAAGCCGGGGATGTGCTTCTCGAACAGCCCTTCCACAGCCTCCGGCGTCACGTCGCGGCCGGTCACCCCGGTGCCGCCGGTGGTCAGCACCACGTCCACCTCCGGATCGGCGATCCAGCCCTGCACCTGGGCCCGGATGGCGGCCACGTCGTCCTTCACGATGGCGCGGGCGGCCAGCCGGTGGCCGGCGGCGGTCAGCCGCTCCACCAGCGTGTCGCCGGAGCGGTCGTCGGCCGCGCCGCGGGTGTCCGACACCGTCATCACGGCGATGTTCACGGAAAGGAAGGGGCGGGACTCGTCGATCCTGGGCATGGGGCCGTCCGCGTGCCGGAGGGGAGGAACGCCCTCATTCCCCCAGCGGGTCGTAGGCGTACGCCTCGACCGGCGCCGTCTGCGCCACCTGGGAGGGGCGGGCGTCCCGTGAGCTATAGACCGGCCAGCGGCCGGCCGCAACGGCGTCCAGCGAGGCCGTCTCCTGCCCCAGACGCAAGCGGTACACCCAGAAGTTCGCCATCACCTTCTCCACATAGCCGCGCGTCTCGGCGTAGGGGAGGCTTTCCATGAACAGCAGCGGGTCGTTGTCGAGCGTCGACAGCTCGCGCCGCCAGCGCTGCAGCGTGCCCGGACCGGCGTTGTAGGCCGCCAGCATCAGCATCAGGTTGTTGCCGATCTCCGGCATCGCCAGAAGCTCGGCCATGTAGCGCTGGCCCAGCTCCAGGTTGGTGGCTGGGTCGAACAGCGCGGCCTTGCTGGCGTCGTTGATGTCCTCGTTGCGCTCGCGCACATGCTCCGCGGTCATCGGCATGATCTGCATCAGGCCGGTGGCTCCGGCCGAACTGACGAGCCGCGGGTCGAAGCGCGATTCCTGGCGCATCACGGCGAAAACCAGCGCCCGGTCCACCGCGAAGCCGTCGCGCGGGCGCCAGTGCGGCACCGGGAACAGCGCCGCGTCGTAGGGCGCCCCCTCCGGCGCCATCACCGCGTTGCCGACCCGCAGCGCCAGCTCCGGCAGACCGCCGCGCTCGGCCAGCGCGATCAAGGCCGCTTCCAGAAGCGGGTTGCCGCGGGGGTTGATGCGCAGCAGCTCGCGCTCGGCCGCCTCGTACTGGCCGACCTGGATCAGCGCCATCCCGCGCCGCCCGTCCGGCCGCTCGGCCAGTGCCGCCAGATGCTCGCGCGTCAGGTGCGGCACCGTGAAGCGCAGGCGGCTGGTCTGGCCCAGCGCGCGTTCCGCGACCAGCCCGTAGAAGGTGTGCGGGAACAGGGCGGCGGCGGCGAGATAGGCGCGCGCGTCCTCCTCCCGACCCTTCTTGCGGTGGGCGCGGGCGGCCCAATAGGCAGCGGCCGAAGCTTGCCAGGCGGAGGAGGGGCGGGCGGCCACCATCGCCTCGAAATGCTTGGCGGCACGGTCGTACTGCTTGCTCCGCCACGCCGACAGCCCGGCGATCCAATGCGCCTGGGTGACGACGGAGCCGGAGCGCGCCGCACTGGCCGAGGCGAGCGACAGCGCTTCGGAGACCTGCCCGGAGTAATACATGCCGGCCGCGATGCGCGAGCGGGAGGTGTCGTACTGCACGCTGTCCAGCTTGGCGCCCACCTCGTCGGTGCCGAGAAGGCCCAGCGCCGCGGCCGGCTTGCCGGCGCGCAGCAATTCGTTGACCCGCTCCACGGCGCTACGGTCGGTCTGGGAGCGCGGCTTGGCGCGGCTGCGCGGGGTGACGCTCACCGCCTCCGCCGCCTCCTGCAGGTCGAGGAGCGCCTCGTCGGGTTCGGCGTCCTCAAGCCCGCTCTCGGGCGGCTCCATGTCCGGGCGGAAGCCGGCGAAGCGTTCGAGCGAGCCGTTCAGCCGTTCATCGCCACTGCGCGGGCTGCGTGGTGCCTTCTGGCCGGCAGGCTGGCGCCGCACGGCGAGCACATGGATGCGCTCGGCCCCGCCGTGATCGGCGTAGAGCCGGAGCCATTCCGCCAGCTCGATGTAGCTGGCCTTGCGGTCGGGGTGCAGGTAGCGGTGCTGCAGCACATGGCCCAGCAGGCGCTTGTCCGACAGCTTCCGGATCTCCTCGTCCGCCGCGGACCAGTCGCCGCGATCCTGCAGGGCGAAGATGCGCCGGTACTGCGCGACCTGTTCCGGATTGAGCTGCCCCGGGTCGTCCGGTGCGTCGGGGACCAGCAGGTCGTCCACACGCGCGTAATCCGGCAGCGCGGTCGCGCCGACGTCCGGAAGACCGGTCAGGGGGGCGGTGCGCACCGGCCAGTCGGCCGCTTGCGGACCCGTGGCGGCGCCGACCGTCAGCACCACCACCGCTGCCCCGAGGAGGTTCCGCCGCAGCCTTGTCGATTTTGCTGCGTTGCAAAAAGTCCCGAGCATGGCGGAGACATAGCTGCCCGGGGAGCATTCTGCAAGTCCATAAAATGCTACATTTCTGACGTCAGAAATGAAACATCAATGTCAGGAATGTCTTAGATGCCGGATCCCATGATGGCTTAGCCCGATTGGGCAAGTCGGCTCCGCAACGTCAGCATGTCCCGCCAAGCTTCGCGCTTGGATACAGGGTTGCGCAGCAGGTACGCCGGATGGAGCATTGGCAGGACCGGTACCGGCTGGTTCGAAGCGCCCACCGGATACTCGAACCACTGACCGCGCAGCCGCGTGATGCCCTCCGACCGGTTCAGCAGCGTCTTGGCCGAAGTGCCGCCCAGCGGCACCAGAACCTCCGGCCCGATCAGCTCCACATGGCGTTCCAGGAAGGGCAGGCAGGCGGCGATTTCCGCCTGGGTCGGGCTGCGGTTGCCGGGCGGGCGCCAGGGCAGGATGTTGGTGATGTAGACGGAACTGCGGTCGAGCCCGATCTGTTCCAGCATGCGGTCGAGCAGGCGCCCGCTGACGCCGACGAAGGGCTTGCCTTGCCGGTCCTCGTCCTCGCCCGGCGCCTCCCCCACCAGCATGACGCGGGCCTGCGGGTTGCCGTCGGCGAAGACGGTGTTCATCGCCCCGAACTTCAGCGGGCAGCCGTCGAAGGCGCGCAGTGCCGCCTCCAGCTCCGCCAGCGTCGCGGCCTCCCGTGCCCGGGCGCGGGCCGCCATGCCGGCCTCGCTGGCGCCGAGCGGTTGCGCCGGCTCGATGCCGGGCAGGCCGGCCGCGGGGAACGGTGCCGCGGCGGGGGCCGGGCGGGGCCGCGGCGCGGTGGCGGAGTCGCCGCGCAGGGCCGGCGGCGGTGCCCCGGATCCGGCCGGCGCGCGGGCGGTTGCGGCCCGCGACGCGAAGGCGATTGCCCAGTCCATGGGCTCCTCGCCGACCGCCTCGTCGCACCCGACGTCGGCATGCCAGCGCAGCGCAGCGAGGATGTCGCAGAGGTCACTCATAATTTGACCTTAGCACGGGATGTGTGGTTTCACATGAGCTTAACCACAAGCCGTAGGGGCAGGCCAGGGGGGACCGGCCGCACCCGCCGGCACGGACGACGCAACCAAGAAATCATGAGGACGGAGATGGAGCGCGAACCGCGCGAGGCGATGGAATACGATGTCGTGGTGGTCGGCGCCGGCCCCGCGGGCCTTGCGACGGCGATCCGTCTGAAACAGCTCGCCAACGACCGCGGCCAGGAGCTGTCCGTCTGCCTGATCGAGAAGGGGTCGGAGGTCGGCGCCCATCTGCTGTCGGGCGCGGTGTTCGAGCCGCACGCGCTGGCCGAGCTGATCCCCGACTGGAAGGAGAAGGGCGCCCCCCTCCAGACCCAGGCGAAGGAGGACCGCTTCCTCTTCCTCACCGCCACCCGCGCGCTGCGGATGCCGACCCCGCCGCAGATGCACAACCACGGCAACTACATCATCTCGCTGGGCAACCTCGCGCGCTGGCTGGCCACCCAGGCGGAGGAGCTGGGGGTGGAGATCTACCCCGGCTTCGCGGCGGCCGAGGTGCTGTACGACGAGACCGGTGCGGTGAAGGGTGTGGCCACCGGCGACATGGGCATCTCCAAGGAGGGCGAGCGCACGTCGGGCTACACGCCGGGCGTCGAGCTGCACGCCCGCCAGACCGTGTTCGCCGAGGGCTGCCGCGGCTCGCTGACCAAGGGCCTGTTCCAGCGCTTCAACCTGCGTGAGGGCGTGGACCCGCAGACCTACGGCCTCGGCATCAAGGAGCTGTGGGAGATCGATCCCGCCAAGTCCAACCCCGGCCTGATCGTCCACACCATCGGCTGGCCCATGGACCCGAAGACCTATGGCGGGTCCTGGCTGTACCACATGGACGGCAATCTGGTGTCGGTCGGCTTCGTGGTCGGGCTCGATTACTGGAACCCGCATCTGAGCCCCTTCGAGGAGTTCCAGCGCTACAAGACCCACCCCGCCATCCGCGCCACCTTCGAGGGCGGGCGGCGCATCGCCTATGGCGCGCGGGCGCTCAACGAGGGCGGCTTCCAGTCCATCCCCAAGCTGACCTTCCCCGGCGGCCTGATCGTCGGCGACGCGGCCGGCTTCCTCAACGTGCCGAAGATCAAGGGCAACCACACCGCCATGAAGTCCGGCATGGTGGCGGCCGAGGCGCTGTTCGACCATCTGACCGGCGATGCCGGCGGCAAGGAGGTCGCGGCCTATCCCGAGCGCCTCAGGCAGTCCTGGCTGTGGTCGGAGCTGCACGCCGTGCGCAACATCCGCCCCGGCTTCCAGAAGGGGCTGTGGGCGGGGCTGGCCAACGCCGCCTACGAGACGGCGGTCAAGGGCAAGTCCCCCTGGACGCTGCACCACCACCACGCCGACCACGCCACCCTGAAGAAGGCCAGCGAGGCGCCGCGGATCGAGTACCCCAAGCCCGACGGCAAGATCAGCTTCGACCGCCTGTCCTCGGTGTTCATCTCGAACACCAACCACGAGGAGAACCAGCCGGCGCATCTGACGCTGAAGGACCAGGAGACGCCGATCCGCGTCAACCTCGCCCTCTACGACGCGCCGGAGACCCGCTACTGCCCGGCCGGCGTCTACGAGATCGTCCGCAACGAGGACGGCACCAACCCGCGGCTGCAGATCAACGCCCAGAACTGCGTGCACTGCAAGACCTGCGACATCAAGGACCCCACCCAGAACATCAACTGGGTGGTCCCCGAAGGCGGCGGCGGTCCGAACTACCCCGGCGGGATGTGATGTGACCTCCCTCGCCCGCCTCCGGCGGGAGAGGGAAGGGGCCCATGCGCAACAGGGTGGGGCCTGCGGGTGGCCGAACCGCCAAGGCCGCTCCGGCTGGGCCTCGGCGGGGTCTACGACGCCCCCGGCGCATGCTGGCCCAGGTCGAGGGCCTTCGCAGGGTGGAAATGGACCGCCTCCGGGAGTTGTCCTGTTGCTGAGGCGCGAGCGGCGGCGGCAAGGAGGCCCATGCCGATCTCGCTGGAAAGGCGGCCACCAGCCGCCGCCTCAAAGAGCCGATCGCTACCGGTGCCTCCACCCTGGTGACGACGGCCGGCGCTCGTGCAGCACCTGCTCCAGGACATCGCGAGCGCCTTGGTCCGTTCCGGCCCGTCCGTTGTCGGCTCCGGCCGTTTGCCCTGGTCGCGCGCGGCCTGCCGGACCCAGTTCCGCAGCGCCTACGGATTGCGGCCAAGCCTCCCCGCGATCGAGCTGATCGCCGCCCACTGCGAGGCGTGTCCGCCTTCGTGCCCGAGCACCACCCGAACCGCGCGCTCGCGGACTTCAGGGGCCAATCCGGGTGATGGCCGCGCTGTCATGACGACTCCATCCTCTCACCGGTTATAAAAATGCGAATGATTTTCATTATTGAAGTTTATGAGTGTCACTATATTATCCAGGCCAACCGCAGGGAGGGCATATCGCCCGGCACTCGCGAACGGGGTGGGGAAATGGCGCGAAGCGGCCCGGCCCGGACGCTGGCCGACTGCATGAACGATGAGGAGCATGGTCTCTTGTGATCGATGTCCAGGCCGGCACCCGATGGCCAACGCGCCGAGGCGACCAACAAGAACAAGGCCCACGGGCGACCCTTCAAGCCGGCACGGCGCCAGGACCGAGGCGGATAACACGCACAGGCACGAAGCCGGACCGATCATTCCAGATGAATTTCCAAGGGGCGTCGCGATGCGCCGGACGCCGGTCCGGTGGCCGCTGATCGCGCCTTCATTCGGATTGCTGTTGCGCGCGCGAGGCACCGGGGCCTCGGCGCAAGGATCCAACAAACAACAAGGGGCCGGAGAGCATGAGGGTTGCAGTTGGGCGTTCTGGCGGTGTCTTGCGACTGGTGTGTGCCCTGTCCGCTAGCACAGCGCTTTCCGTTGTACTATCGGCATCAGCTGTCGCGCAGACGGCACCGGAAGCGCCTCCCGACGGCGACGGCTCGGTCGTGCTGGACGCGATCCAGGTGCAGGGGACGGTGCAATCCCGTTATGACAGTCGCTTTACCGATGTGGGCGGCCGTCTGACCAACGACATCACGGAAATCCCCCGTTCCATCGATGTGATCCCCGAGCAGCTGCTGCAAGACCAGCACGCGCGGGAGATGGACGAGGTCTACCGCTACTTTCCCAACGTCGTGAACAACGACGGGTACGGCGGCACCCGCGAGGATTACATCATCCGCGGCTTCCGGCGGCGGGACGACGTCTATCGCAACGGCGTACGCTTGAAGTCCAACAGCCGCATCGATCCGGCGACCATCGAAAGCATCCAGATCTTCAAGGGGCCGGTGTCGGACATCGGCCAGATGACGCCCGGTGGACTGGTCAACATCACCACCAAGAAGCCGAGCTGGACATCGCGCAACCACGCCGAGCTGAATTTCGACGAGCACGGCGAACGCCAGGGGATGATCGATTCCACCGGTGCCCTGTCGGAACAATGGGCGTACCGGATCGTCGGCAGCACCGAGAACAGCGAAACGTTCCGCGACGACACCACGATCAAGCGTCAGTTCTTCGCCCCCACCCTGACCTGGATGGGCGCCAACGACGCCACGGTGACCATCGGCTACGAGTACAACCGGGACCAGCGGCCACTGGACCGCGGCACGATCACGACCGCGACAGGGTCGGGGTCCCGCAGCGTGGCCGATCCGGGCCGCTCCGTCCGGTACGACGCGCCATTCTCCGACCGGGATTCACGCTCGCATCTGGGCGAGGTCGACGCCTCGGTCCCGGTCGGCTTCCGGGACTGGAAGCTCGAAGGCAAGCTGTTCTACTCCAACGAACAGACCGACGAGATCCATTCGGAGGTTCGGAGCGTGCTCGCCAACGGGACGCTGGTCCGGCGTGTCGAAGGCAACGACGACCGCAAGCTGAGCACCTTCTTCACCCGTCTCCAGGCGAAGGGCAGCCTTGATGCGGGGCTTCCGCTCCGGATCGCCACCGGCGTCGAATACCGGTACCAGGAGGAGAGCTGGATCAACTTCGTCGGCGCCAACCAGACCGGCGGCACGGTCCAGAACCCCGCGTCCAGCCGGCTTGTGAACGACAGCGCCACCGCCAGCCGGACCCATCGCCGCGTGGAGCAGGCCGATTTCGGGCCCTTCATCCAGGCGGACATCGATCTGCTGCCGACGCTGACGCTGACGATGGGCGCCCGCTACGAGTTTTATCGCGGCAGTGCCGTCGTGCGGAACCTCCAGAATTCGTCGGTCACCAGCGGTTCCTATCCCACCGACCAGAAGTTGACCAAGACCGCCGGCCTGATGTGGAAGGCGACCGGGAACGTTTCGCTGTACGTGTCATACGCCGATACGTTCCAGCCGCACAATTTCTACAACGGCGACACCACGGTCTTCCCGGCCGAGGAGGGGCGCCAGTACGAGGTCGGCACCAAGGTCAACCTGATGGGGGAGCGCCTCTTCCTGACCGGTGCGGTGTTCGACATCAAGCAGGAGAACGTGGTCGAGACCGTCAACGGCGTGGCCCGGCTGACCGGCGGGCAGACGTCGCGGGGCTTCGAGGTTGCGATGGTCGGCAACCCGTCGGAGGGATGGAACATCCGCGCCGCGTTCGGCTATGTGGACGCGGAGTATGTGAGTGACGATGCCGCCATCGACGGCAACCGTCCGACCAACGTGCCCACCCACAACGCCAGCCTGTGGTCGAGCTACGAGTTCAAGGACCCGGCCAGCCCCCTCAACGGGCTTGGGCTGGGCGCCGGCGTGACGCTGGTCGGCAACCGCTACGGCGATGCCGAACACAGCTTCGAACTGGGACGCTACACGTTGGTCGATCTCGGCGCCTGGTACTATCTGCCGATCGGTAAGGACCGCCAGGTCCGCTTCGACGTGGGGGTCAAGAACGTCACGGATGAGGATTACCTGACGGCGTCCGGCGGCAGTTATCGCGTGGCGGTGGGGTCCCCCCGGACCTTCTATGGTGGGATCAGTGTCGATTTCTAAGCCACGCCCGTCGAACCGGCGTGACCGCCGGGTCGTCTGGGGGCTCTTTGCCGGTCTTCAGGTCCTGTGCGCGGTCGTTGCGGTCGAAACGGTGGGCACCGAAGCGGGGTTGACCCTGGCCCTCATGGAAACCGGCCTGACCGGCGGCGCCCTGACCTTGTGGTTGCGCGAGCCGGTCCGGGCGGGAACCGAACCACGGACTCCGGATCGCGTCACCACGCGGGCCGTGACCGGTGGGAGCGGGCGCGTGTGGCTGTCCCTTGCGCTGGCCACGCTGGTGGGGTTTCCCGCCAGCGTGGCGCTCTCGCTGGCGATGGGTGGCGCCTTCGGGTGGCGGGGGGAGGATCGGCTGCTGGGCGTGATGTTGCTCGCCCCGGCGATCTGGAGCGGTCTTTGCTTCGCCGTGCTGTGGCGGGTGTTGCCCGGCCGGTCGCGACGGGGGTCTGCCCATGCCTGATGCCACCGCGTCCGGCCCGAACGCCTCCGAGCGCCTGCTCGCCGTGCATCGCTTTGTCGGGCTGGTGTTCTGCCTCCTGATCTCCTGGTCGATATGGACGGGGATCCTGGCGTTCTACGCCGATTTCATCCGCCCCTGGATGATGCCGGAGGTCGCCCGAGCGGCGGTGTTGTCGGCTGGCGGGGCGCCGCCGGAGGCGTCGCGCACCTACGATCACGTGGCGGTGCGTCACGAGGTCGGGTCGCACTGGACGATGATGGCGCCCAACGATCTGCGGCCCTTCTTCATCTTCTCCGGCCGGATCATCGCCAAGGACGAACCCACCGCCGGCAATACGCCGCTCAGCAACCTGATGGTTCACCCGGACACCGGGCTGATGGCGCCCTGGAACGGATCGCTGGCGGACGGGCTGTTCCGGCGCATCCACACGGACCTCCTGCTGCCCAAGCCGTGGGGCCGGCTGCTGATGGGAATCGCGGGCGTGCTGATCGTCATGCTGACGCTCGGCGGGCTGTTCATCCATGGCAAGATGATCCGCGACGCCTGGGCATGGCGCCGGCGGTCGCCGGTGCTGAACCTGAGCGACGGGCACAAGCGGTTCGGGTTCTGGCTGACGCCCTATCTCCTGCTGCTCGGCCTGACCGGCGCGGTCCTGGGCATGAAGGTGGCGAGCGTCCCGATCGGCGCAATCCTGTGGAGCGGTGGCGACGCGCGCGTGGCCGCGGCCCTCGTCCGCGAGTCGGGGGAGACGGCGCGTGGCAACGCGCCCCCGGTGGCGCGCGACGCGGTGTCAGCCGGGATCGACCGCTGCGTGCGGAGTTTTCTCGACCGCTTCCCCGACACCCGCCTTGGCCGCCTGCGGCGCGACGAGGGGATCCTGATGGTGGAAGGCATCCCCTTCGGCCGTCTGAGCTGGGCGGGCGAGGGGGCGGGGGCGTTGCGGAGCGACTGCGCCCTTGCCACGGGGGAGATCGTCGCGGTCCACGACGCCCGCGAGGACGGCGGTCCGGGTGTGGTCGAGAGCGCGCTGCGGCCGATCCATTACGGCCGTTTCGGCGGGCTGGGCACCGGCCTGATCTACTGTGTCCTGGCCCTGCTGTGCCTGTGGAACATCGACACCGGGATGCGCCTGCTGTGGCTGCGGGACGGGACCGGCGCCGCCGCGCCGGCCATGGGCCGGGTCCCGTGGTCGTTCCGAATTTACGCCGCCAACAACACCCTGTACGTCTGCCTGCCGCTGCTTCTGCTGCTGGATAATCTGCTCGCAGGGACCACCCATTGGGGATTGCTGGCAGCGTTGACGGGTGGCGTCGTCGCGCTGCATTGCATGCCTTTCGCGGACGATGCGCGCAATCGGCTGGTCGGAGCGCTCACGCCGGTGATCGCGCTGACCTATGCCGCGCTGCCGCTCGCGCGTCAGCTGATGCTTCCGGACGGGCCCTGGTGGGAATGCCCGCCGATCCCGGTGATCGACCTCACCTTGGCCGCGTTCGGCGCTTGGCTGCTTTGGCGATCCCGGGGACAGCGTGCCGGGGTGACGTCGATGGCGTTGCTGCAGCGATTGCGTGGGGGCCGATCATCGCGGATGGGGGCGACGACCTGGACAAGTCCGCCCAGGCCCGAGCGGCCGGGGCGGGCTACCAAGGTGCAAGACCGGCGGTGACGCTCATCATCATGCAAGCGACCGTCTTCCCGTTCAGCGACTGTGCCATGTGGGAATCCTCGTCGGTTGCGGGTTTGCCGCAGCAACCGCATCCCGCCCGTAAGGTTCCGGGCCTCAGGCGCCGCTCTGCTCCTCGCCCTCCAGCGGGTGGCAGGGGCGGCAGGCGGTGGGCCAGGGCTCGCCCAGATCCTCCACCATGCAGCGCCAGCCGGCCCCTTCCACGCGGATGCAGGCGCCGCCGGCGAAATGCAGCTCCACCCCGTCGCCGGCCGCCTCCAGCGTCAGCAGCTCCAGGATCCGCGCGCGGTCCTTGATGTCGAGGCCGCGGGTGCGCACGGCGGTGACGTTCTCGAAGCGCACGCCGCAATGGGTGCGCTCGAAGGGGAAGAGGTGGTCGTCGTCGGCGGTCGGCCCCGGCCGCGCCGCGTGGTCGGCGCCGACCGTCTCCCACTTGAAGCGGTTGACGACCAGCACGAAGCGCCGGTCCTCGGGCAGGAAGCACATCTCGCCGATCGGGACGATGGCGTCCTGAAGGCAGGCGGAGACGATCTTCAGGTCGTCCTCGTCCTCGGCGCGCAGGCGGATCGGCGTGGTCATCGTGGCCCCCGGCGGTCTAGTCGGATTCGCGTACCCGTTCGATGTCGGCACCGCAGGCCGCCAGCTTCTCCTCCAGCCGTTCGTAGCCGCGGTCGAGGTGGTAGACGCGGCTGACCGTCGTCTCCCCCGCAGCCGCGAGGCCGGCGAGCACCAGCGACACCGAGGCGCGCAGGTCGGTCGCCATCACCGGCGCGCCGGTCAGCCGCTCCACCCCGCGGACCAGGGCGGAGGCGCCGTGCACCGTGATGCGTGCCCCCATGCGCGCCAGCTCCGGCGCGTGCATGAACCTGTTCTCGAATATGGTCTCGGTGATCATCGCCGCACCCCGCGCCGTGCACATGAGCGCCATCATCTGGGCCTGCAGGTCGGTGGGGAAACCGGGGAAGGGCTCGGTCATCGCGTCCACGCCGATCAGGTCGCGGCCGGTGCGCGACACGCGCACGCCCCCCTCCACCTCGGTGAACTCCACGCCGGCCTGCGCCAGTACGGTGGCGGCGGCCTGGATCAGCTCCAGCCGGGTGTTGAGCAGCGTGACATCGCCGCCGGTGATCGCCGCCGCCATGGCGTAGGTGCCGGTCTCGATGCGGTCGGCCACCACCATGTGCCGGGCACCATGCAGCCGGTCCTTGCCGCGGATGCGCAGCCGGTCGGTGCCGATGCCGCTGATGTCGGCACCCATGGCGACGAGGCAGTGGGCGAGGTCCGACACCTCCGGCTCGCGGGCGGCGTTGACCAGCACCGTCTCGCCGCGGGCGAGCGTGGCCGCCATCAGCAGATTCTCGGTGGCGCCGACGGAGACCTTGGGGAACACCACCTCGGCCCCGACCAGCCCCTTGGGCGCGCGGGCGACGATGTAGCCGCCGTCGATGTCGATCTCCGCCCCCATGGCCTGTAGGCCCTTGATGTGCAGATCGACCGGGCGCGCGCCGATGGCGCAGCCGCCGGGCAGCGACACCCGCGCCTCGCCGCAGCGCGCCACCAGCGGCCCCAGCACCAGCACGCTCGCCCGCATCTTGCGGACGAGGTCGTAGGGCGCCGTGGTGCTCGCGATCCGCTCCGCCGTCAGGTCGAGCTGCCGCCCCGCGCAGGAACCGGCACCATTCAGGTGCTGCGCCACGCCGTGCTGGTCGAGGAGGCGCATCAGCGTCTTGATGTCGGCCAGATCGGGAACGTTCGTAAGGGTCAGCGTCTCGTCGGTCAGCAACGCGGCGGTCATCAGCGGCAGGGCGGCGTTCTTCGCCCCGCCCACCGCGATGCTGCCGCGAAGCGCGTTGCCGCCGCGGATGCGGATCTTGTCCATGGGGGTTCGGCTCTGGTGAGGTGCGTGGAAGGGATGGTTACAGCCGAGGCAGCGTCACGCCCGTCTGACGCATGTATTTCCCCGCCTTGTCGGCGTAGCTGGTCTCGCAGGGGGAGTCCCCCTTGAGGAACAGGAACTGGCAGAGACCTTCGTTGGCGTAGACCTTGGCGGGCAGCGGCGTGGTGTTGGACACCTCCACCGTCACATGGCCCTCCCACTCCGGCTCCAGCGGCGTGACGTTCACGATCAGGCCGCAGCGCGCGTAGGTGGACTTGCCCAGGCAGATCACCAGAACGTCGCGCGGCACCCGGAAATACTCCACCGTGCGGGCCAGCACGAAGCTGTTGGGCGGGATGACGCAGACCGGCGTCTTCACGTCCACGAAGCCGGACGGGTCGAACGCCTTGGGGTCGACCACGGCGTTGTAGACGTTGGTGAAGATCTTGAACTCGTCGGCGACCCGGGCGTCGTAGCCGTAGGAGCTGAGCCCGTAGGAGATCACGCCCTCGCGCTCCTGCCGGTCCACGAACGGCTCGATCATGCCCTTGGTCTGCGCCATGTCGCGGATCCAGGTGTCCGGCATGATGCCCATGGTCGCGGTGCTCCCTCCAGGAATGGACGACCGGGCGGCGTCGCCCGTCACCGCGTTGTAGCCCGTCGCTTGCGCCCGCTCAAGGGATGGAATCAGGACGAGGGAGAGCCGGAATCCGGTTCCGCCGGCTCGTCGGCCGCCACACGCCCCCGCGCCTGCTCCTTGCGGCGCTTCAGATTCTCGCGCAGCCGCGCGGCCAGCCGCTCGTCACGGCTGGCCGGGTCGGGGCGCTTCGGGGGGCGGGGCAGCTCGTCCATGGCGCGCCCGTTGGCCCGTCAGTGGTCGGAGCGGTGCAGGATCGCGT
This sequence comes from Azospirillum oleiclasticum, assembly GCF_013423485.1. GTDB lineage: Bacteria > Pseudomonadota > Alphaproteobacteria > Azospirillales > Azospirillaceae > Azospirillum > Azospirillum oleiclasticum. The sequence continues at coordinate 201,525 of NZ_JABFFR010000021.1, read as the reverse complement.
CGCGCAGGCCGGTGTCGTAGTCCAGCCCCTCCGGCGTCACCACGCAGCCCATCGGGCTGCCGGAATGGACGAGGCCCTTGCGCTCCAGCGCCGTCCACACGGCCGGGTTGGACAGGCCGGTGGCGTCCTTGCTGGCCACCACCGCGTCACCGAGGTGGAAATGGTTGCCGTGCGGGTGCGGCATGCGGCCGACGGCGACCGCGCCCGGCTCGCCCTCCACCGGGTTGCCGGCGACGCGGGCCAGTTCCTGCACCAGCGTCAGCGTCTTCAGTTGCAGGGGATTGAGACCGAGGGGATTCTTCTTGGGAGGCATCGGACCGCTGTCGTGAAGGTTCGAACGGGTTTGGGGCACAGGAGTAGACCGGGCGCTGCGGCGCGGTGTCAAGCGCAACGCCGGTACCACATGCGGACTGGCATCGCGCCCCCGGCTCGGGCATAACCGGCCGGGGATTCCTGGCGCTTTGCAACGGCGGACGCACATGACGATTGTTGTTACCGGCGCGGCCGGATTCATCGGCTCCCACGTGGCGGCTGCGCTGCTGGACCGGGGTCAGCCGGTGCTGGGGATCGACAACCTAAACGATTATTACCCGGTGGCGCTGAAGCACGCGCGGCTCGCCCGGCTGGAGGGCCGCCCCGGCTTCACCTTCGCCCGCGTCAATGTCGAGGATCGCGAGGCGATACCCGCGCTGCTGGCCGCGGCGGACGGCGTGACCGGCATCGTCCACCTCGCCGCGCAGGCGGGCGTACGCTACTCGCTGGAGAACCCGTACGCCTACATCGACGCCAACGTCATGGGCCACACGGTCATGCTGGAGGCGGCGCGCCGCCTGCCGGACCTGCGCCATTTCGTGTACGCGTCCAGCTCGTCGGTCTATGGCGGCAACACCGAGCTGCCCTTCTCGGTGGAGGACCGGGTGGACAGCCCGGTGTCGCTGTACGCGGCCACAAAGAAGGCGGGGGAGCTGATCGCCCGCACCTACAGCCACCTCTACCGCATGCCGGCGACGGGGCTGCGCTTCTTCACCGTCTACGGGCCCTGGGGCCGGCCGGACATGGCCGCCTATCTGTTCGCCGACGCCATCCTGGCCGGGCGCCCGATCCGGGTGTTCAACGAGGGTCGCATGCGGCGCGACTTCACCTACATCGACGACATCGTCGCCGGTGTGCTGGCGACGCTCGACCGCCCCGCCGGCCCGGACGCGCAGGGCGCACCGCACGCCGTCTACAATCTCGGCAACCATCAGGCGGAGGATCTCCTGCGCTTCATCGCCGTGCTGGAGCAGGCGCTCGGTCGCACGGCGATCAAGCAGCTCGAACCGATCCAGCCCGGCGACGTGCCCGCCACCTACGCCGACATCGAGGCCAGCCGCCGCGACCTGGGCTTCGAGCCGACCACCCCCATCGACGTCGGCATCCCCCGCTTCGTCGCCTGGTACAAGGAGTATCTCGGTGTGGGCTGAGCTGCTGGCCGGGGCGGGGCTGCTGGCCGCCACGGCGGTCGCATCGAAGGCGCTGACCGGCCGGGTGCTGGTCTGGCTGCGGCAGCGCGCCATCCTCGACCGGCCGAACGAGCGGTCGAGCCACACGACGCCGACGCCACGCGGCGGCGGTTGGGGCCTGATGCTGACGTTGCTGCCCGCGTGGGCGCTGCTCGCCGCGGCGACCGGTGACCTGATGCCGCTGTTGCCGGTCCTGCTGGGTGCCGCGGCGCTGATGGCGGTGTCCTGGGCGGACGACCGGCGAGGGCTTGGGGCGGCGCCACGCTTCCTGGCGCAGATCGCGGCGGTGGCGGCCGGCCTGTCGGCACTGCCGGCCGACGCGTCGGTCTTCCAGGGGCTGGTGCCGGTCTGGCTGGACCGGCTGGCCGCGGGCTTCGCCTGGCTGTGGTTCGTCAACCTGTTCAACTTCATGGACGGCATCGACGGGCTGGCGGGCAGCGAGGCGGCGAGCGTCGGCCTCGGCGCGGCGCTGGTCGCCGTGGCCGGCGGGCTCGGCCTGTCTCTGGGCGGCTACGGGCTGGCGGCGGCGGGAGCGGCGCTGGGCTTCCTTGCCTGGAACTGGCACCCGGCCAAGCTCTTCATGGGCGATGTGGGCAGCGTGCCGCTGGGCTACGCGCTCGGCTGGCTGCTGCTGGCGCTGGCGGCATCCGGGCGGTGGGAGGCGGCGCTGCTGCTGCCGGCCTATTTCCTGGCCGACGCGACGATCACGCTGCTGCGCCGCGCGGCGGAGGGCAAGCGGGTGTGGGAGGCGCACCGCGAGCATTTCTACCAGCGCGCCACCCGGCGCGGCCGCAGCCACGCCCAGGTCGTGCGCGCGGTGATCGCGGCGAACGCCGCACTGGCGGCGCTTTCCGTGCTGTCGGTGCCGCTGGGCTGGCCGGTCGTGCCGGCGGGGGCGGCGGTGGTTCTGCTGCTGCTCGCCCATCTCGCGCGCCCGGCACGGACGGCGGCGGCATGAGCCGGGTGCTGGTCACCGGTGCGACCGGTTTCGTCGGACGCCACCTCGTGCCGCTTCTGCTGGAGCGGGGGCATGCGGTGCGCGCGGCCGTACGCGGCACGCACAGCCTTCCGCCGCAGGTGGAGACGGCGTTGATCGCGGGAATCGACGCGCACACCGACTGGTCGGCGGCGTTGGGCGGGATCGATGCCGTGGTGCATCTGGCCGCCCGTGTCCACGTCATGCGTGACACGGCTGCCGACCCGCTCGCCGAATTCCGCGCCGTCAACCGCGACGGCACCGCCCGCCTTGCCGAGTTCGCGGCGGCGGCCGGCGTGGCGCGCTTCGTGTTCGTCAGCAGCATCAAGGCGGTCTGCAACGAGAGCCGGCCCGAGCCGGTGAGCGACCGCACGCCCCCCGACCCGCACAGCCCCTACGGCGTCTCCAAGCGGGAGGCGGAGCTGGCGCTGGCGGAGATCGCGGCGCGCTCGGGCATGCAGGTTTGCGTGCTGCGCCCGCCTCTGGTCTACGGCCCCGGTGTGGGTGGCAACTTCCGCACGCTGATGGAATTGGTGCGGCGCGGCGTTCCGCTGCCGCTGGGCGCGGTGGACAACCGCCGCAGCCTGCTGTACGTCGGCAACCTCGCCGACGCCATCGAACGGTGCCTGAATCACCCCGGTGCTTCCGGCGGCACCTTTCTCCTGCACGACGGCGATCCGCCATCCACGCCGACGCTGATCCGCGACATTGCCGGCGCGCTCGGCCTGCCGGCGCGCCTGATCCCCATGCCGGCCGGCGCGCTGGCGCTGGCGGCGCGGCTGGCCGGTCGGTCGGCGACCTGGGACCGCGTTGGTGGCTCGCTGGTGGTGGATGACCGCGGTATCCGCAGCGCGTTGGAATGGGCGCCGCCCCATGACCGCGCGCAAGGTTTGCAGGCGACCGCCGAATGGTTCAAAGCACGGCCACAAGGCTGACAGAGGCAGTCCGGTCCACGAGGACCGGTTTCACGAGAGTCCGGTTCATGAGAAAACGTCTGTTCACGCCGCGCGGCGTCCTCGTCTACCTGCACGATCTGGCGATGACCGCCGTCGCCTTCGTGCTGGCGCTGTATCTGCGCGTGGGCGACGACGCCTTCGGCCAGTTCCGCGACCCGCTGCTCGTCGGACTGCCCATCATGGTGGCGATCTCCGCCGTCGTGTTCCGGGTGTTCGGTCTCTACAAGGGCATCTGGCGCTACGCGTCCATCCCCGATCTGCTCCAGCTCATCCGCGCGGTGACCGTGGCGGTGCTGACGCTGGTGCTGGTGATGTTCCTGCTGACCCGGTTGGACGCGCTGCCGCGCTCGGTGCCGCCGATCCTGTGGCTGGTGCAGTTGGGGCTGCTTGGAGCGCCGCGCTTCCTTTACCGGCTGGCCAAGGACGGCAAGGTCGGCTTCCGTGATCCCGGCATGCCGGCGATCCCGGTGCTTCTGGTCGGGGTGGGGGACGGGGCCGAGCTGTTCATCCGCTCCCTGGCCCGCGATGCGCGCGCGACCTACCGCGTGGTCGGCATCATCGACGAGAAGGGACGCCGCGTCGGCCATTCCATCCGCGGCGTGCCGGTGCTGGGCGGGCCGGACGAGCTCGCTGCCGTGGTGGAGCGCCTGGAAGGGCAGGGCGACCGCCCGCAACGCCTGATCGTCGCCAAGGGTCAGGCCGAAATTTCCGGCGCCGTCATCCGCAGCCTGCTGGATGGGGCGGAGGCGCTGGGTCTGTCGCTCGCCCGCCTGCCCAGCCTGACGGAGTTCAAGTCGGCGCTGGGCGAGGGCAAGATCGAGGTGCGCCCGATCGCGCTGGAGGATCTGCTGGGCCGGCCGCAGGCGGTGCTGAACCGCGGCGCCATCGAGGGGCTGATCGGCGGCCGGCGTGTGCTGGTGACCGGTGCCGGCGGCACCATCGGTGCGGAGCTGACCCGTCAGATCGCGGCACTCGGCCCGTCCGAGCTGGTGCTGGTCGATAGCGGGGAGTTCAACCTCTACAGCATCGACATGGAAATCCGCGAGCGGCACCCGGAGGTGCACCTGCACGCCGCGCTGGCCGACGTGCGCGACCGCGACCGCGTCGCCCGCCTGTTCCAGGAGCACCGGCCGGCGCTGGTGTTCCACGCCGCCGCGTTGAAGCATGTGCCGCTGGTCGAGGCCAACCCGGCCGAGGGCGCGCTGACCAACGTCATCGGCACCCGCAACGTGGCCGACGCGGCGCGCGCCGCCGGCTGCGTCGCCATGGTGCTGATTTCCACCGACAAGGCGATCCGCCCGACCAGCGCCATGGGCGCAACCAAGCGCTGCGCGGAAGCCTATTGCCAGGCGTTGGACCTGCTGCCGCCGCGCGACGGGGCGGAGGTGCGCACCCGCTTCATGACCGTACGCTTCGGCAACGTGCTCGGCTCGTCCGGGTCGGTGGTGCCGCTGTTCCAGCGCCAGCTCGCCCGCGGCGGCCCGCTGACCGTGACCCACCCCGACATGCGCCGCTATTTCATGACGGTGCGCGAGGCGGTGGAGCTGGTGCTCCAGGCCTCGGCCCATGGCGCCGACCGGGCGGAGGAGCGCGGCAAGATCCTGGTGCTCGACATGGGCGAGCCGGTGAAGATCGTGGACCTTGCCCGCCAGATGATCCGCCTGATGGGGCTGCGGCCCGATCACGACGTGAAGATCGAGTTCACCGGCCTGCGCCCCGGCGAGAAGCTGTTCGAGGAGATCCTGTCCGCCGCCGAGGCGCCGACGCGCACGGAGGCCGACGGCGTGTTCCTGGCCGCTCCCCGCGCCATCGATCACGCGCTGATCAACCGCACCCTGGCGGAGCTGGAGGCGACCGCCCGTGGTGGCGACGAGGCGCGCGTGCTGGCGCTGTTGTCCACCATCGTGCCCGATTACCAGCGCGCCGAAGCACCCGCTCCCGCCGGAGTGCAGGTATGAATATTTTCCAGTGTTTTCGGCTTGCGCGACCCGGATCCCTGTGGCATAACCCGCGCCACTTCAGGGCGGCGCTGCGGTAGCTCAGTGGTAGAGCACTCCCTTGGTAAGGGAGAGGTCGAGAGTTCAATCCTCTCTCGCAGCACCATTACTCAGCCTTGACCTTCGGCGTCTTGAACGCCCGTCCCCGTTCTCCCATCGAAATTGCTGGTCGCGGAACGCGGATCACGCTGGTTCCACGCCTTTCGGCGCGATCTCGCCAGACGGCAGGCTCGGGCCGACCGCCGATGGCTGTCCGCCTGTGGTGCCTGGATCGCCGGCCCTTGATTTCGCTGCCGGCGGTGCGCATCCTGAAGGGGTCATGACGCACCCGATCCGTACCGTCTTCGGTCCGTTCCCTGGGGACCGCCGCCAAGCGCGCCGGTTCGCCCCGGATCCGGCCGTCTGAACCAGGACGCCTGCACCGGCCGGGGCCGCACCCAATCCCCTTCGCCCATCCCAAGTGCCCGCACCCCGCCGCGCCACGGCCGGTGGACGGGACGATCCATGACTTTCAAAAGGGGACCGCCATGCGATCCGCCGAACCGTTTCCCGCAATCACCTTGACCGCCGCCGACCACAGCCGCTTGTCCGCTCTGGTCGAGACGGTGGCCGACACCGCCCCCGACGTCTACGATTACCTCTCCCGCGAGCTGGACCGGGCCGCTGTGACGGAGGTGCCGGACATCGCTCCGTCGATCGTCACCATGAACGCCGAGGTGACTTTCCGCGATGAGAGCACGGGGCAATGCCGGCGCATCACGCTCGTCTACCCGGGGGAAGCCGATCTGGAGAACGGCAGGCTGTCGATCCTGACGCCCATCGGCGCCGCCCTGATCGGTGTCGCGGAAGGCCGGTCCATCCGCTGGTACGACCGGCAGGGGGAGGCCAGGACCCTGACGGTGCTGGAGGTCGAACGCGGCGGTTGACCGCCGGCGGGATTTGCGGACGATCACCGGGACGAGCCGGAGCCGCGGGCTCGCGCCTGGCTCCCCACCGCAGGACCACCCGCCCATGCGTCTCAGCATCGTGCTTAGCGCCCACAACAAGGCGCATTACCTCGACGTCCTGCTGCATCAGCTCCGCCGCTCGGCGCCCAAGGCCGAGTTGGTGCTGGTGGACGATGGCAGCACCGACGGCACGCGCGCCATCATGGAGCGTTACGCCGACCGCCTGCTGGTGACTGACGATGTGTGGGAGGTGCGGGCCAACAACGCCGGACTGGCGGCGGCGGGTGGCGATCACATCGCCATCGTGCAGGACGACGATCTGATCCTGGCGGCCAACTGGCTGGCGGGCTGCGCGTCGATCATGGACGCGCTGGGGATCGACATATTGGGTGGGCGGGGAACCGGCGGCTACGGTGTGCGCTGCCGGCCGGAGGAGGTGCCGGTCACGCGGCAATGGGCGAGCGCGGGTGCCCCGCCGGAGCGGTTGGTGAACGTCATCGATGGCCCGGTGGCGGACGGCAAGTCGCGGCTGTACCTGCTGAACCTGACGAAGACGTTCGTCGGCGATGTCGGCCGGAGTCTGCGCACCCATCTGACCACCTGCCAGATGGCCGTCCGCTCGCCCTGGATCCTGTCCCGCCGGGCGCTCGACCGCCTCGGGCCGCTGGACGAGGATTACGCGCCGTTGATGTACGACGACATGGACTACTGCATGCGGGCACGTGCCGCCGGGCTGACGGTGGCCTTCACGATGATCCCGCAGTTCGGTCGGTTCGGCGGCGGCAGCGCCCATCTCTACGACGACGCGGACGGGCGGCGGCGGTTGTTCGCCGACGCCGCGCGCCGCAACTTCTCTCGGCTGCTGGACCGCCACCGCCACGCATTCGAACCGCCGGAGCGGGTGCACGCGGTCAACCTCGCGACCGTCGAATTCCCGCTGCTGGCCCCGGCCTTCGCCGGGCCGGTGGACCGGCTCCAGGACCTTTTGGCCTGCGCCGCGGCGTGGCGCCCCGTCGCGGGGTGAGCCTCACCAGTCCGCCCGCATGAGGTCGGAACCATGCCGAGCGGCGCCTTGGCAGCCAGGGGCCCAAGGGCAAGAAAGGGCTTTCCGGTTTGCCGGCTTCGCGCAATCCTGTCGTGGCTTCAATGTTCCGGTCGATGCCCGGCGCGGGCTCGCGGACTGATTCCGGAATGGCGATGATCGACCTGATGGAAGCGTTGTGGGACGTGCTGATCGAGAACAGCCTGGTCCGGTGGTTCTTCATCGGGCTGCTGATCGGTCTGGTCCTGGTCGGCTGGATGATCTGGAACGGCAGCGACATGGGGGCTGCGGATGCGCTGATGGGCATCGTCGCAAGTGGTGTCCTGGTGCTCGGCCTGCGTCTGCTTCTGTGGTTCGCCCGCGGCTGACGCGGCCGGCCGCTCTCCGACATGAGCCCGGACGCACCCGCGAGTCGCGGGTGCGTCCGGGCACGGCGTTCACGACTCCTTCTGCACGACGTCGTCGGGTTTGCGGGCGAAGTTCTCGCCCAGCGCGTCGTAGACCTTGAAGGACCAGCCGGCGAAGCGGGCGTGCCAGTCCTTTGCCTGCGCCTCCACCTCCTCCGGCTTCAACAGCCCCGCGGCACCGGCGTGCGCCTTGGCGGCCTCGCCGTCGAAGGCGGCATCGAAGGTCAGCCAGCGGGCGTCCTCGCGCCTGGCCTGACGCACCGTCAGCACCATCCCGTCGAAGCTGCGGAACACCGCCGTCGTGCCGTCCTTGAACCAGGCCGGGTCGGTCTTGCCGACATCCTCGAAGCTCAGGTAGCCGAGCGCTCCCGTCGTCTCGTCGATGGCGGAAGCCTTGGGCTGTGCGCCCTCCGGCAGGCCGGTGGCGGTGAAGGCCGGCTCGGTGGGGGAGGCGCGCGACAGCCGGAGCTCCGTCCCGTCCGGCTGCCGGATCTCCACCGAGGCCAGCCGCTCCCGCGGCAAGCGGGGCACCGTCCGGTCCACCCAGCGCATGGGGTCCGCCTCCAGCCGCTCGGCCGGTCCGCGCACCAGCCAGGACTGCGCCTCGCCGGCCTTGCGGACATAGAGGGTGGACGCCTGACCGGGGCCGCCGCGCGCCGCCTCGTTGCCCAGGATCAGCGACGCCAGCGGTGCGTCTCCGGCACCGAGCGTCAGCCGGGTGGAGGTCGCCCCCTTGGCGTCCGGGTCCTGCACGCCGATGCGGTCGTAGAGGTCGGGGAGTGCGGTGCGCGCGTCCACGATGGTGGCCTGCGCCACGCCCACGACCGCGGCCTTCACGAGGTTCGCGTCGGCCGGGTAACCGTCCTTCTGGAGGACGATCCACCGCTCGCCATCGCGCGCCAACGTCGCCACGCCCTTGGCCGACACGAGATCGATGCGCGTCACATCGTTCACCTGGTTCATCAGGGCGGGGAAGAGCGGACCGCCGGTCGCGATCTCCGTCCGCACCTCCGGCTGGTGGTTGAGCGCCCAGCCGGCACCGGCCACCGCCGCCGCGGTGGCCAGCCCCAGAACCAGCAGGGTCTTGGTCTGCATGGGATCGTCCCTCCTCACTCCGGGTCGCTGCGGCGCTGCCGGCGGCGCGAACGCACGCCGGCGACACCCGCCGCGGCCAGCGCCACCACCAGTGGCACGGCGACGATGTTCACCGCCTTGACCGCGGCGGACAGCCCCTCGATGTCCTTGTTCAGGCTGTGCTGCACGTCGCGCAGCTCCTTGCGGATGCGCACGGCCTCCTGCCGGAACCGCTCGATGGCCTGCGTCTCCTCCGCCGACAGCATGGCGGACGCGCCGGCCTTCTGCTTGCCCTGAAGGTCGGCGAGCTGGCGTTCCGCCTCCTTCAGGCGGGTCTGAAGCTCCTGCTCCCGCGCCAGCATCTGCTGCCCGGCGGAGCGGCGGAGATCCTCCACCAGCGTGAAGGGGCGGGTGGAGCCGGCGCGCCCGCGCAGCCCGATCAGGTCGGAGCTGCCGGTCAGGTTCTCCACCGCGTTGACGATCAGGTCGCCGTTGCCGGCGAAGGGTGCCAGCACCCGCTGCCCGAACATCGACTGGTCCTCGACCCAGAAGCGGTCCTCGATCAGGTCGCTGTCGGCGATGATGATCAGGTTGGCCGGCTGGCGGCTCTCCGCCAGATGCTGGCCGGCGGGCGGGGCGGCCTCGCCCTCCTTGACCGGCGGCGGGCCGTCGGGGAAGGCGCTCTTCAGCGGGCCTGTGACGCGGGCGGCGAGCACCTGGGTGGCCCCGTCGCCGGCCTTCAGCATGGCCATCAGCTTCTCCGGCTCCGGCCGCGCCCGCATCTCCGTCGTCGGCACGAGCTGGGCGGCGGGGGAGGAGGTGATCAGCGGCGTCAGGGTGATGGCGGCGCCATCCTTCTTCGACAGGCCGCCGGCCGACGCGATGTTGACGGCACCGATCTGCGCGGTCACCACATCGCCGCGGTCCTGGTTCGCCTCGCCCACCGACAGCCAGGCGGGGTAGGGGACGGTGCGGCGGCGCGCCTGATCCCCGGCGCTGACATTGAGCGCAAGGCGCGGGTCGGCCACGAAACGGTCGGCCGCCATGGCGATGCCCCAGGCGTCGAACAGCCGGGGCAGGGCCGCCGCCTTTTCCGGTCCAGGATCGGGCATGCCGGTCTGCGGGTTGGTCTGGCTCTCCGCATAGGGATCGACCAGGAACAGCGCGTGGCCGCCGCGCATGACGAACTGGTCGATGGCGTATTGCGCCGCGTCGGACAGCCCGCGCGGCCGGGCGACCACCAGCACGCGCACGTCCTCGCCGATGCTGGGAGCGGACGGGTCGAGCATCCGCACGTCGAAGAAGCTGCGGAGCTGGGTCAGGATGGCGTAGGGCTGCGATTGCCCGCGCATCGCCATCATCATGCCGCCTGGGCCGTACTCCAGCGGGATGTCGGTCAGCACGCCGACCATGGGCTTCTTCGGGTCGCCCAGCGCGTGCACCAGCTTGGTCAGGTCGTATTCCAGGAAGGCTTCACGGTCCTGCTGGAAGAAGGGAATGACCTCCTGTTTGTCGGTGCTGTTGGTGCCGACCAGGCCGAAATAGAATTGCCGGCCGCTCGTGCGGTCGAGCGGCACCCCCTGCACGCCGGCGGCGACGGCGCGGTCCTCCGCGTCGGAGTAGGGCTCGGGGTCGATGATCTCCAGCCGGATTTTTCCGTTGGCGCGGCCGGCGTATTCCTCCAGCAGTTCGCGCACGCGGGTGCCGTAGGTGCGCATGGCCGGCACCTCGGCCGCAAGCGTGTCGGAGAAGAACAGGCGCAGCGTCACCGGCTCGCGCAAGCTCCCGATGACTTTCTGCGTGCCGGGCGACAGGGTGTAGAGGTGGTCGGCGGTCAGATCCAGCCGCGCCCCCTTCAGCCCGGCCTGCGCCAGCACGTTGACGGCGACGAACAGGACGGCGGCGAGGCCGAGCCCGACGACGGCCGTGTTTTTGCGGTTCATGATCCGTCCTCCCTCAGCCGGCCTTGTTGGCATCGACCACCACCGTGTTGGCGAACAGCCACACGGCGATCAGCGAGGCGAAGAACACGGCGTCGCGGGCGTCGATGACGCCGTTCATGATGGCGGAGAAGCGCGTCAGGAAGCTGAAGGACGCCAGCGCGTCCACAAGCACCGACGGCGCCCATCCGGCCACCGCGTCCAGCACGATCGGGCTGCCCGCCACCGTGAACAGCAGGCAGACCACCACCCCGACGACGAAGGCCACCACCTGGTTGCGCGTCGCCGCCGACAGGCAGGCGCAGATCGCCAGATAGCCGCCGGCCATCAGCAGGCTGCCGATGTAGCTGGCGACGATCACCCCGTTGTCCGGATCGCCCAGCAGGTTGACGGTGATCCACACCGGGAAGGTCAGGGCGAGCGCGATCGCGGTGAAGGCCCAGGCCGCCAGGAACTTGCCCAGCACCACGCCGCCCAGCCCGACCGGCAGCGTCAGCAGCAGCTCGATGGTGCCGGAGCGCCGCTCCTCCGCCCACAACCGCATGGCGATGGCCGGCATCATCACGACGTAGAGCCAGGGATGGAACATGAAGAAGGGCTTCAGGTCGGCCTGCCCGCGCTCGAACAGCCCGCCGACGTAGAAGGTGAAGATGCCGGCCAGCAGCAGGAAGCCGACGATGAAGACATAGGCGACGGGCGTGGCGAAATAGCCCGCCAGCTCGCGCCGGAAGACGGACAGGGTCCCGGTCATCAGGCGGCCTCCCCCAGATCGCTGGCCCCGGTGGTGATGCGGCGGAACAGGGCGTCCATGCGGCCGGGGGCGGCCACCAGATCGCCGAAGCGCCAGCCGCCCTCGGCCGGATGCCCCTCGGCCAGCACCTTGCCGCGGCCGATGATCAGGGCGCGGGTGCACACCGCCTCCACCTCCTCCAGGATGTGGGTGGAGATGACGATGGCCTTGTCGGCGGCCATGGACGCGATCAGGCGGCGCACCTGGTGCTTCTGGTTGGGGTCCAGCCCGTCGGTCGGCTCGTCCAGGATCAGCACCTCCGGGTCGTGCAGGATGGCCTGGGCCAGCCCGACGCGCCGCTTGAAGCCCTTGGACAGCGTCTCGATGGGCTGGTGCAGCACCGCCCCCAGTTCCACCCGCTCGACCGCCCCTGCCACGGCCTGCGTGCGCTGCGCGCGCGTCATGCCGCGCACGTCGGCGATGAAGTCGAGGAAGCCGGCTGGCGTCATGTCGGGGTAGGTGGGCGCCCCCTCCGGCAGGTAGCCGATGCGGCGCTTGGCCTCCAGCGGCGCCTTCTCGACGTCGAAGCCGCACACCGACACGCTGCCCGAGGTCGGGGCCAGGAAGCCGGTGATGGTCTTCATGGTGGTGGATTTGCCGGCCCCGTTGGGGCCGAGGAAGCCCAGCACCGTGCCGCGCTCGACGGAGAAGCTCACCCCGTCCACGGCGGTGAAGGTGCCGAAGCGCTTCACAAGCTGTCGGATGTCGATCATCGCCATGCCGCGGCCCTCCGGCACCGGCACGGCAGGTTCCCTGCACAGACTCGCATGGCGCGATCCTGCCTCCCTGCTCCTATGGCGTCGATGCGGCTTTCCGGCTCGTTCGGGAGCTGGAAAGCGCAGGAAGCGGCGTAGCGCCGCAGCTCGACAAGCTCAAGTGTCAAATTGTTCATGGCTGACCCTGGACCCACCGCGGGGGGCCCCCCACATTCGCCGCCAACGTCGGGGCGATCGGGAGTGGCACGTGGAACTTCAAGGCGACCACCGCATCCCCGCCGACCGCGAGCGGGTTTTCCACGCGCTGTGCGACGAGGCGGTGCTGATGCGCTGCATCTCCGCGCTGGAAGCCATGGAGCGGCGGTCTGACGTGGAATACGCGGCCCGCGTCCGCCTCTCCGTCGGCCCGCTGAAGGCGCGCTTCGAAGGGCGCGTGGAGGTGGAGCCGGTGGACCCGCCGGGCTTCTACGTGCTGAACGGGGAGGGGACGGGGTTGCTCGGCTTCGCCAAGGGGGTGGTCGAAATCCGCCTCGCCGACCTCTCCGGCCACACGCTCCTCTCCTACCGCCTGACCGCCGAGATCGGCGGGCGCGTCGGCCAGATGGCCGCAAAGCTGATGCAGGCGAAGGCCCAGACCCACATCGACCGCTTCTTCGAGCGGTTCACGGAGGCGATGGCGGGGTGATCCTGCGCCGACCGGTGCCGCAGAACGGGCGCGCATGGGTGGGCGGCGCGCTTGCCGTGCTTGCTTGACCGGCGTCCTGCCAATATATTGATCGTTCAGGCGACACTGGAGTTGGTTCGGAATGGCCCGCGTTACCGTTGAAGATTGCGTCCTCAAGGTGCCCAACCGGTTCGATCTGGTGATGATGGCGGCTCAGCGGGCGCGCGAGATCGCGTCCGGCGCGCCCTTGTCGATCGACCGCGACAACGACAAGAACCCCGTCGTGGCGCTGCGCGAGATCGCGGATGAGACCGTGTCGCTCGACACCCTCCAGAACTCGCTGATCAAGGGCCACCAGAAGCACGTCGAGCCGGACGAGCCCGAGGAGGAGATCGTCGAGCTGATGGCCGGCGAGAACGACTGGGCGCGGCAGGGCCGCGACGCGTCGCTCGCCGACGACGACGCCATGGGCGACGCCGAGGAGCTGTCGGGCGAGGACGACATGATGTCCGAGGTCGAGGGCGACCCCGATGCGGCGTTCGATATGACCGAAGATGACGTGGTCGGGCGCGACGCCGAGGGCGATCTCTAACCCCGGCCGGTCGTTTTCCGGGAACGGGGCGCCGGTGCGGGCGCCGCGGTCCCTTCCATCCCCCTCGCGCCCCCGAGCGGCGCGCGGCGGTCCTTCCCCGAAGCGGGCGCCACGGGCGCGGGGCCGGTCGGCATGATCCGGCAATATGAGCTGGTGGAGCGGGTCCGGGCCTACGATCCGTCGGCCGACGAGGATCTGCTCAACAAGGCCTACGTCTTCTCGATGAAGGCGCACGGCACGCAGACGCGCGCCTCCGGCGACCCCTACTTCTCGCACCCGCTGGAGGTCGCCGGCATCCTCACCCAGCTCAAGCTGGACGCCGGCACCATCGCCACCGCCCTGCTGCACGACACGGTCGAGGACACCGTGGCGACGCTGGAGGACATCGAGCGGCTGTTCGGCAAGGACATCGCCCGGCTGGTGGACGGCGTGACCAAGCTGTCGCGCCTGGAGATGCACAGCGAGCAGACCAAGCAGGCGGAGAATTTCCGCAAGCTGGTGCTGGCCATGTCGGAGGACATCCGCGTCCTCCTGGTCAAGCTCGCCGACCGCCTCCACAACATGCGCACGCTCCACCACCTGAAGAACCCGGACAAGCGCAAGCGCATCGCCCGGGAGACGCTGGAGATCTACGCGCCACTGGCCGAGCGCATCGGCATGCATCAGGTGAAGGACGAGCTGGAGGATCTCGCCTTCGCCCAGCTCAACCCCGACGCCCGCGACAGCATCCTGGCCCAGCTCGCCCGCCTGCGCACCGAGGGGCAGAGCCAGATCCAGCGCATCATCGGCGAGTTGAAGCAAACGCTGGCGGCCGAGGGCCTGCCGGACGCCCAGGTGACCGGGCGCGAGAAGTCGGCCTATTCGATCTGGCGCAAGCTCCAAATGAAGAACGTCAGCTTCGAGCAGCTCTCGGACATCATGGCGTTCCGCATCATCGTGGACTCGCTGCCGAGCTGCTACATGGCGCTGGGGCTGATCCACGCGAAGTATCCGGTGGTTCCCGGCCGCTTCAAGGACTACATCTCGACGCCCAAGCCCAACGGCTACAAGAGCCTGCACACCGGTGTGATCGGGCCGGAGCGCAACCGGATCGAGGTTCAGATCCGCACCCGCGACATGCACGAGATCGCCGAGCTGGGCGTCGCCGCCCACTGGGCCTACAAGCAGGACCCGCAGGCGGTCGCCAAGGGGCGCGAATACCGCTGGCTGCGCGAGCTTCTGGACATCCTGGAGCACGCCCAGAAGCCCGAGGAGTTCCTGGAGCACACCAAGCTGGAGCTGTTCCAGGACCAGGTCTTCTGCTTCACCCCCAAGGGCGACCTGATCGCCCTGCCGCGCGGGGCGACGCCGGTGGATTTCGCCTACGCCGTCCATTCGGAGGTCGGCGACCATTGCGTGGGCGCCAAGATCAACGGCCGCATGCTGCCGCTGCGGACCCAGCTCCAGAACGGCGATCAGGTGGAGGTCATCACCTCCAAAGCGCAGTCGCCGGTGCCGGGGTGGGAGCGCTTCGTCGTCACCGGCAAGGCGCGGGCGCGCATCCGCAAGTTCCTGCGCACCCAGCAGCGCTCGCAATACATCGAGCTCGGCCGCGCCATACTGCAGCGCCAGTTCAAGGCGGAAGGCTACGAGTTCTCGGACAAGGCGCTGGACGGAGTCATCAAGATCTTCCAACAGCCGTCGGCGGACGATCTTCTGGCCGCCGTCGGGTCCGGCCTGCATTCGGGGCGCGAGGTCTTCCACGCCGTCTTCCCCGGCCACAAGGCGCAGACCACGCCGAAGGAGGCGGACGGCACCGTCACCGTCAAGACCAGGCCGAAGCCGAAGGGCCGCGAATCGGCGCTGCCCATCCGCGGCCTGATCCCCGGCATGGCCGTGCATTACGCCCGCTGCTGCCACCCGCTGCCTGGCGACCGCATCGTCGGCATCGTCACCACCGGTAAGGGCGTGACCATCCACACCATCGACTGCGAGACGCTGGAGAGCTTCCACGAATCGCCGGAGCGTTGGATCGACGTGGCGTGGGATGTCGGCCCCGACACGCCGGAGGATCACGTCGGCCGCATCAGCCTCGTGGTCGCCAACGAACCGGGGTCGCTCGGCACCCTGTCCACCGTGATCGGCAAGAACGGCGGCAACATCACGAACCTGAAGATCACCAGCCGCAACCAGGACTTCTTCGAGCTGCTGATCGACATCGACGTGAAGGACGCCAAGCACCTGACCAACATCATCGCGGCGCTCCGCGCCACCCCCGCGATCAATTCCGTGGACCGGTCGCGGGGGCGGTAGGCGCGGCCGGGTGCCGCGACCGCGGCATTATGTTGCATCGCAACAACGCCTGTTCCGGTCGGGGGCGGATTGCGGAAAACGCCGGGTGACTCCGGCGGCGCGATCCCCTATCACACCGGTTTGAAGCATCGGCCAAGGGATTCCGCCTTGTCACGCTCCATCGCGATCGGCCTGTCCGCCGCCGTCCTGATCGGCCTTGCGGGCTGCACCTCGTCCTCCACCTACTCCCCCGACTCCTACGCCAGCAACGCCGTCCAGCAGGCCAACAAGGTCGAGCCGGCGGTCGTCGTCGGCTTCCGGCAGGTGGTGATCAGCGCCAGCGGCACCGTGGGCGCGGTCACCGGCGGGGCGGCGGGCGGCATCCTCGGCGCTCAGGTGGGGCCGGGGGGCTTCAATTCGGCGCTGGGCGCGGTGGGGGGCACGGCGGTCGGCACCATCCTCGGCACCACCATCGAGCGGGTGACCGGCGACACCACGGGCTGGGAATACATCGTGCGCAAGCCGAACGGTGACCTGCTCTCGCTGACCCAGCGGGAGGAGAAGCCCATCGCCATCGGCCAGAAGGTGCTGGTGATCACCGGCAACCAGGCGCGCATCGTACCCGACTACTCGGTCGCCGTTGAGGAGCCGGGCAAATCCGCCCCCCCGGCGTCGGGGACGCCACCCAAGGATGCCCCGGCCAAGGATGCGCCCGCCGCGACAACCCCACCGCCGGCCAATCCATCGGCGGGGGAGGCGGCGAAGGACGCCGGTGCCGCACCGGCGGTGCAGGCACCGCTCTCCCTGCGGTCGGAGAACGCGGGCAATCCGGCGCCCGCCGCCGCGGCCCCGACCGTGACCCCGTTGCCGGAGCCGCCCGCGGCCAGCCCCGCCCCGGCCGCGACGACAGCGCCGGCGGCCGACCCGGCGCCGGGAGCCGCGGCACCGGAAACCGCAGCTCCGGCAGCGTCGACGCCCGCCACCCCGGCGCCAGCGGCTACGAAAGAAGCTCCAGCAGAGCCCGCGCGACCACTTCTGTCGCTCTGAACAGGTCGGCGACGGGCAGGCGCTCGTCGGCGCGGTGTGCGTTGGCCTCCTCGATGCTGCGCGGGCCGGCGCCGTACAGCACGATGGGGATGCCGGCGGCGGCGTAGTGCCGGGCGTCGGTGTAGAGCGGCACGCCGACCGTGCCCACCGGCTCCCCGAACACGGCGCTGGCGTGCTCCGCCAGCGTGGACGCCAGCCGCTCGGTGCCGGGCAGCGGGGTGAGCGGCTGGGCCAGCAGGATGCGGCGCACCTCCACCCGCGCCTCGGGGAAGGCCGCGGCGGCCTCCGCGATCAGAGCGCGCAGCTCCTGCTCCACCGTCGCCCCCGTCTCCTCCGGCACCAGCCGGCGGTCGAGGCGGAAGGTGATGCGGTCGGGCACCACGTTGGTGTTGATGCCGCCCTTGATCAGCCCGACGGTGAGCTGCGGGCAACCGATGCCCGGCACCGCCGACGGCTTCGCCGCGTAGCTCTTCCGGTGGGCGTAGAGGCGGGTGAGGATGGCGTTGGCGGTCTCCAGCGCGTCCACCCCGGTGCTCGGACGGGCGGCGTGGGCGGAGCGGCCGATGACCTCCACCTCCAGATGCAGGCAGCCGTTGTGGGCGTTGACCACGGCGTAGGAGAAGCCGGCGGCGATGCACAGGTCGGGCTTGGTGATGCCCTGCTCCAGCAGCCATTGCGGCCCGATCTCGCCGCCGATCTCCTCGTCCCAGGTGCCGTGCAGCTCGATGGTGCCCTTGAGCGGCTGGCCCAGCGCCTCCAGTGCCAGGATGGCGAAGGCATAGGTGGCGAAGTCCGACTTGGAGACCGCCGCCCCGCGCCCGTACATCCAGCCATCGACGATCTCGGCGCCGTAGGGATCATGCGTCCAGCCCTCGCCGGGCGGCACCACGTCGCCGTGCGCGTTCAGCGCGATGGTCGGGCCGTCGCCGAAGCGGCGGCGGGCGATCACGTTGGTGGCCGTCAGCATGCCGGCGGCGCGCACCGTCGCCTCCGGCACCGGGTGCCGCTCCACCGTGAAGCCCAGCTCCTCCAGCAGCTCGGCGGTGCGCAGGGCGTGCGGCGCGCAGTCGCCGGGCGGGTTGTCGGAGGGCACCTTGACCAGTTCGGCCAGGAAGCGGAGCTGGCGGTCGCGGTTTTTCGCGACGAAGTCGCCGATGGCGGCGGCTGCGGTGTCGGCAATCACGGGTCCGGGCCCTCCCCAGGGCGTCAGTGGCTAAGGCTTGAGGGTGCGCAGCATATCCAGCAGCACGTCCAGGGCAACAGCGGCGTCGTCCACCGTGATGGATTCCGCCGGATTGTGGCTGACGCCGCCCTTGCAGCGGACGAACAGCATGGCGACCGGGCAGAGCGTCGCCAGCGCCATGGCGTCGTGCCCGGCCCCGCTTGGCAGACGGAAGGGCCTTATCCCGGCGCGCTCGATCGCCGCCGCGAACGCGTCCATCAGGGTGGGATCGCACTGCGCCGCCGGCGCCGCGTGGATCGGCTCCACCGCCAGCGTCACCCGGCGGTAGGCGGCGATGCCGTCCAGCGCCGCGCGGATGTCCTCTGCCGCCTTGTCCCGCTGCGAATCCTGCGGTGCGCGCAGATCGATGGTGAAGCGGGCCCGGCCGGGGATCACGTTCACCGCACCGGGCAGCGCCTCGATGGTGCCGACCGTGGCCACCAGATCGGGCTCGGCAAGGGCGCGGCGCTCGATGGCCAGGATCATCTCGGCGGCGGCGGTCAGCGCGTCGCGGCGCATCTCCATCGGTACGGTGCCCGCATGTCCGGCCATGCCGCCGACGGTGATGCGAAAGCGGCGCGCGCCGTTGATGGCGGTCACCACGCCGACGGGCAGCCCTTCCGACTCCAGCACCGGGCCCTGCTCGATGTGCAGCTCCAGATAGGCCAGCACATCCTCCGGCCGCTTCGCGGCCTCGCCGACGCGGTCGGGATCGCCGCCGAAGGCACGCAGCGCGTCGCCGTGGCGTACCCCGTCGCGGTCCGCCACGTCGAAAGCGCCGGGGGTGACGGTGCCGGCGATGGCGCGGCTGCCCGTCAGCGTCACCGGGAAGCGCACCCCCTCCTCGTCGCCGAAGGCCAGCACCTCGATGGCGAAGGGCAGCCGCTCGCCTCGGCGGTTCAGCTCGGCCACCGCCTGCACGCCGGCCAGCACGCCGAAGTTGCCGTCGTAGCGACCGGCGTTGCGCACCGTGTCGATGTGCGACCCGATCAGCACGGCGGGCAGGCCGGGCCGTGTCCCCTCGTAGCGGCCGATCAGTGTGGCCGCCGGGTCCAGCCGGACGGACATGCCGGCCTCGGTCATCCGGTCGCGTAGCCACGCCACCGCCTCGCGGTGGGCGGGGGACAGGTAGAGGCGCGTGAGCGCCCCCTCCTCGTCGCTGAATCCGGCGAAGTCGGCGAGCTGCTGCATGAGCGCGGCGGCGGGGGCGGGGGGCGGGTGCGTCGTCATGCCGCCAGAATAGCCCGCGCGCGGGTGACCCGCTTCCCCAAACTGCGGGAACGGGACGATCCCGTTCGCACGAGGCTTGCCAGCGTCCCCGGTTCGGCTACCGTTGGGATGCGGACGGCATCACGACGGGGAAGGCGGGGGCGGCATGGACCCATTGGTTTGGGAGTGGATCAACTTCGCGGTGCGCTGGCTGCACGTGGTGACCGCCATCGCGTGGATCGGCTCCTCCTTCTACTTCATTCATCTCGACGCCAGCCTGACCAAGCGCGAGGGGCTGCCGGCCGGCGTGTCGGGCGACGCCTGGCAGGTGCATGGCGGCGGCTTCTACCACATGATGAAGTACACGGTGGCCCCGGTGGCGTTGCCGGAGAAGCTGACCTGGTTCAAGTGGGAGAGCTACGCCACCTGGATGAGCGGCTTCTTCCTGCTCTGCGTCCTCTACTACCGCGGGGCCGACCTGTTCCTGATCGATCCGGCGGTCATGGAGATGCCGGTGTGGGCGGCGATCGCGGTGAGCGCCGGATCGCTGGTCGTGGGTTGGTACGTCTACGACCGGCTGTGCCGCTCCTCGCTGGCCGACTCCGATTTGCGGCTGGCGCTGGTGGGTTTCGCCTTCCTGGTGGCGGCGGCCTTCGTCTTCGCCCATCTGTTCAGCGGGCGCGGGGCGATGCTCCAGGTCGGGGCGCTGATCGGCACGATCATGGCGGCCAACGTCTTCCTGGTGATCATTCCCAACCAGAAGATCGTGGTGGGCGACCTCCTCGCCGGGCGCACCCCGGACCCCGCCTATGGCCGGACGGCGAAACAGCGGTCGCTGCACAACAACTACCTGACGCTGCCCGTCGTCTTCCTGATGCTGAGCAACCATTACCCGACCAGCTTCGGCACCCGCTACAACTGGGTGATCGTCGCGGTGGTCATCGTGATGGGGGCGGTGATCCGCCATTTCTTCAACAGCCGCCACGCCGGCCGGGGCAGCCCCTGGTGGACCTGGGCGGTGGCCGCGGCGGGGGGGGGCCTCGTCGTCTGGCTGGCGTCGGCCGGCCCGCGCGAGGCGGTGGCCTCGGCCACCGCCGGCTCGACGGTCGATTTCGCCGCGGTGGAGGAGGTGGTGATCTCCCGCTGCAGCATGTGCCATGCGGCGACGCCGGTCTGGGACGGCATCGCCGCCCCGCCGCGCGGCGTGCGGCTCGACACGGCCGACGAGATCCGTCGCCACGCCGACCCCATCCGGCTCCAGGCCGTTCTGTCGGACGCCATGCCGCCCGGCAACATCACCGGCATCACGGCCGACGAGCGCCGCCTGCTCAGCATGTGGACCGGGCAGGGGCGCTGATCGCGGGCCGGGGGGGGCTGTCAGCCCCGACCGGGCACCGCGCGGGCAAGGCCGCCGTGGAGGTCGAGCATGCGCTCCCGCCACGCGGCGACCGGGTCGTCCGCCGCCAGCAGCTCGAAGGGGCTGACCACCCGCGCCCACTGGAAGGCACCGAAGACGATCATGTCCGCATAGGCCGGCGCCTCGCCGCCCAGGAAGGGGACCCGGCGCAGCGGCTGGCGCAAGGGCTCCAGCAGCTTGCGGAAGCCGGGCAGCGCCGCGTCCCGTTCGGCCGTCACCTGTTCCAGCGGCATGCCGAAGCGCTTCTCGCGCGACATGCGGAAGTAGGTCAGATCCGCCGCGTGCAGACGATCGGTGATGTCGCTGACCACCAGCTTGGCCACCGCCGGGTTCAGCACCGTGTCGGCCCAGGTGTTCAGGAACAGGGCGACCGGCCGCCCGGCCCCCGCCGGGAACAGGGAGGGACTGTCGGGGTACTGGTCCTCCAGATACTCGGCGATGGC
This sequence comes from Azospirillum oleiclasticum, assembly GCF_013423485.1. Classification (GTDB taxonomy): domain Bacteria; phylum Pseudomonadota; class Alphaproteobacteria; order Azospirillales; family Azospirillaceae; genus Azospirillum; species Azospirillum oleiclasticum. The sequence goes on along the minus strand of NZ_JABFFR010000021.1, from coordinate 180,313 downwards.
CCAACTGTCGTGCACCACGCGGTCGCCATCGACGATGACCGGGACGCGGCCGTTGGACGGCTCAGGCAGCTTGGCCTTGTCGGTGAAGCGCCAGGGGATGGTCTCGACCTCCAGCCCCTTGTGGGCGAGGGCCAGCCGCGTCCGCCAGCAGAAGGGGCTGAAGCGGCAGCGCTCGTCTGCGCCCGCAAGATCATAGAGCCGGATCGTCATGGATATCCTCTCCCGTATTGTTGGCTGGATTTTTGATTCGGTGGTCACGCGCCCGGCTTCCACTTGATGGCGCAGCCCATGCTGGGAACCTGATCGGCCGGGCCGGTGCCGCAATCGGCGATGCGGCACATGGCGTGGTACAGCTCGCGCGGGGCGTCCGGAACCGGCTGGGTGCGACCGATGTCCAGCCGCCCGCGGTACTGCAGCTGCAGATCGGCGTTGAAGCCGAAGAAGTCCGGCGTGCAGACGGCGCCATAGGCGCGCGCCACCGCCTGCGACTCGTCGAGCAGATAGGGAAAGCCGAATCCGTGCTGGGCGGCGAAGGACTTCATGGCCTCGAACCCGTCCTGGGGGTAGGCGGCGGTGTCGTTGGGCATGATCGCCACAGCGCCGATCCCGTGCGCCTTCAGATCCTCGGCATCGCGGACGATGCGGGTGATCGCTGCCCGCACATAGGGGCAGTGGTTGCACAGGAACATCACCAGCGTGCCCCGCGGGCCGCGCACGTCGGCGAGCGACCAGTTGCGGCCATCGACGCCGGGAAGGTCGAAGTCGGCCGCGGGCCTGCCGAAATCGCAGATGGGGGTTTCTGCCGCCATGGTCGGTTTCCTCCTCCGGGGCATAGGACCAATGTGTTCGGCGCCGCCACGCTCGCAGCCCTGGACGGTTCCGCCGAGTTGGGTGACAGTTGTGGTGCACGAAGCATACGGGGTTGGACGCCGACAGCCAATGACCGCGGAATCCGTTTCCAATCTGATCCCGCTTTCCGAACGCCGGAAGGCGTCCCGTCGGATCTATTTCGACCGGGTGGAACTCTCGCAGTTGCTGCAACTCTATTCCAGCCGCGTGGCGACCGGCGAATGGCGTGATTACGCCATCGACCATGGGGTGGGCATGGCCGTCTTCTCGATCTTCCGCCACACGTTGGAACGGCCGCTGTTCGCCATCGTCAAGACTCACGGAACGGGAAAGGGCGGGGCGGAATACACGGTGTTCACCGGCCGCCAAAAACTCGCCCGCGCCACCACGCTGCGCGACGCGCTGACCGTCTTCGACCGCCCCATCCGCGTCGTGCTCTGAGCGGCAGGGGTGCCGGAACGGAAAAGGCCGCGCCGGGGATGGCGCGGCCTTGCTGCCGGTGGAAGGCGTCGGAGGGCGCGTCAGCCCGCCATCGACGCGGCGGCGATGACCGCCTGCGTGCGGTTGCGGACGCCGAGCGACTTGAAGATCGCGGTGACGTGGATCTTCACCGTGCCCTCGGACAGGCCCAGCTCGTAGGCGATCTGCTTGTTGGACTTGCCGGCGCGCAGGCAGTCGAGCACCTCGCGCTGCCGCTGGGTCAGGCCGAAGGCGCTGGCGCGGTCGGACTGGCCGTCGCCGTTGCGGCGACGCTGGCCGTTGTCGCCGCTGCCGAAGGCCAGCGCACCCGGCGGGACATAGATGCCGCCCTGGAGGATGAGGTTGAGCGCGCCCATCATAACCTTGACGCTGCTCGACTTGGGAATGTAGCCGGTGGCGCCCTGGTCGAGCGCGCCGCGGATGTCGTTCAGCGCTTCGGAGGCGGACACGATCACCACCGGAACGCCCGGCTGCGCCGCGAGGATCTCGTCGAGACCGCTGAAGCCTTCCCAGCCCGGCATATGGAGATCCATCAGGATCACGTCGAAGCGGTCGCCGGAACGGCAGCGGTCGAGAACTTCGCCGAAGGTGCCGGCCTCGACGAAGACCGCACCGTTGTGCATCTGTTCCAGAAGGCGGCGAAGGCCTTCGCGGAACAGCAGATGGTCGTCGCCAATCAGGATCTTCATTTTTCCCCTACCTCCCACCATCGGTTGAAGCCGATATCGGCGACCGGATTGCCGAGGGTGCAACTCGAACCGGTGATGCCGAAATATTAAAGTACAGGTAACACATTGTGTGTGCGTGCCGTATACCAGCATGCGCTATAGGTCATTTTCCGGTCCTATGACCTTAGGCCAGAAACCGTTCGGGTGCCACGTTACTCCCTTCGGTGGAGCGGTTGCGCGGGAAGAACGAAGGGGTCCACATGTGGTCCGTGCCACAGTCGGCCGGATGTGCTCCGGAAAAGCGTTCCATTCACCGTGTCGCACGAGTGACTTGCAGGCTCCCGCGTTGTTACTCCCTCTGTTGGACGGCGGGGCGTGATGATGACGAGAACATTGAATTATGGTGGATTTTCGCCAGAATACGCGCTGGGAGTTGCACGATCCGTTGCAATCCCGAACGGTAAAACCTATCTCGGAAGTGTTATCACGCAGCGTTCCTCCGTCACCGAATGGTGACGCTTGGCGATCTCGCATGATAATCTATCGTTCGATTTACAGATAGAACCGACAATATATAAGATCATCGATACATTGTCAATTTTTTTTGCAGAATTTCATGGGGTGGCTAGAAAATACGATGGATAGTCCCGGCACACTGTCGACAACGACGGAACTTTCTCACACCGACGGCGGTTACGCGCACCCGGAGACGGGAAGGGCGTGGATGCCTCGTCCAACCAGAGCAGACCCATGACTCCGTACCGTGATCTCGTGCCCGAGACGGCATCGCACCAGACCCGCAACGCGGTGAACCCCATGCATGTTTGCCTGATACTCGACAACCCCGCCCTGACGGAGTCGGTTGTGCCGGCGCTGGAGAAGGAGGGGCGCCATCGCATCACGGTGTTCCACGACATCTCCGAGCTGACCCAGAGCAGCCTGACCCCGGACGCCATCCTGATCGGGTTGCAGCAGTTCACCGCGCTGCGCGAGAACGAGCCGATGGTCTATTTGCGGTTGTCACGCCGCAGCCGGATCGTCGTGGTGCTGTCCTCCCGCGAGCTGCTCGATGCCGCCCACATCCTGGCATTCGCGGACGCCTGGGTGTTCGAGGACATCAATGTCGACCGGATCAACGAACTGCTCGACCTCGGGCTCGAAGGGCATTGCCTCATGCCCAAGCAGTTCCTGTCGCGTCTCGGTGTCGATGAGATCCGGCTGACGCTGCTGCCGCGCCTGTCGGAGGCGGAGTTCGAGACGCTGCGCCTTCTTGGGCAGGGGCTCAACAACCGCACGATCGCCAACCAGCTCGACCTCTCCGAGGCGGTGATCAAGTCGATGGTCCGCAGCGTGCTGTCCAAGCTGCACTTCCGCAACCGCACCGAAGCGGGCGTCTTCGCCGCGCGTCAGCAGGGGGCGTTGCAGGGTGCGCGTGACCCTCAAGGTGCCGGGGACGCCGCCCGGGCCGTTCCGCGGTCGCGTGCCTGACCGGCACCGGACGTCCCTGAAACGCAAGATCGCCGCAGCACCGCTGCGGCGATTTCCGTGTGTCCGGTGATGTCAGACCCGTTGCGACCCGCCGGCGTCCCCTCCATCGCGGGGAGCCGGGGAGCGTCGGACCATAATCCGCCCCGGTTCATTGGTTGGCGGCTACGGCCGGGACCGCGCCGGCCAGCTCGCCGCCGATGCCGTTGTTGAGCGCCCAGATGGCCGCCTGCGTGCGGTTGGACGCGTTGATCTTGCGCAGAAGGCTCTTCAGGTGGACCTTCACGGTCGCTTCCGTGATGTTCAGGTGGTTGGCGATCATCTTGTTGCTGTCGCCGTTCAGCAGGCAGCGGAGGATCTGCACCTCGCGTTGGGACAGGCCCTTGCGCGACACCGGCATGTCCGTCCCGTTGCCGTTGACCCGGCCGCTGATCAGAAGCGCGGCCAGATGGGTGGGGAACACCTTCTCCCCCATCATCACCAGCTTCAGCGACTGCGCCAGCGCGTCCGACGACAGGTCCTTCATCAGGTAACCGTCGGCGCCGGCTTCCAGCGCGTTGGCCAGACGTCGGGTGCACAGCTCGCTCGTCAGGATCACCATGCGGGTGTCGGGCAGCATGCCGCGCAGGCGGCGCATGCCCTCGGCCTCCTCCTCGCCACCGCTCACCAGATCGAGCAGGACGAGCTGGGGTCGCAGTCCGCTTTCCGCAATAGCGGTGGCTTCCCTGAGATTGCTGGCCTCGGCAACGATCTGGAACGGGGAGTCATCCAGAAGGCGCTTCAGGCCCTCCCGGAACAGCTTGTTCGCATCGATCAGAAAGGCTCGCACTGGTTCCATGGTCAGCTCCCGCTTTTTTGGATGTTGCAACGACAGACACCGGCCAAGTCGACTGTTCAGCAATAGGCTCAGCTCTCTCGTATGCGCTCCACTCATGGTATTGTTATGCCGATATTTTGGATGAGGATAACCATGTGGCGTGGAATGCGATACCTCTCCGTGGTATTAAATTAACAACGCAATAGACATATGCGTAAAGCGGTCTCTGTGACGTGGAAACTTCTGTACGGTTTCTTTACAGCATCGTCACTTTGGAGTGGTGGCAGAAGGATATTGCCGACACTTTATCGTGACAAATCTAGTCCTAAAGCTGATTTATTTGTTATCTAAGCCCGTTGAGGTAGCGTGTCGGGCGTTTGTGGTGACAACCGGGGGCGGATTTTGTGCAGTGCACACCGCCAGAACGTGCATCGTCGCCGGTGTTGGGGTCTATGCCTTTATGTCGAATGTCATAGACTTCGGAGAGGCGTCCCGGCAGCCACCAAGGTGGCAAGCCCATCGCCCCACCGGCCATGGTGACGGCTTGACCGGACGTCGCGGCGGGTGTGGGGTATCGCACGTCGGGGGTGTCGGGCGGAGGGCAGGGGAATGTCGGCGATGCAGGCGGTCGGGTTCGTCACCGCCGCCTATCTGGCGCTTCTCGCGCGCAGCGCCTGGAAGCAGGGCGAGTTCCGCCAGTTCATGGCCAGCCTCGCCGTCGTGGCCGCACTGATCGGCTCCATCGCCGCCGCGGTGTGGGCGGCGGCGAGTTTTGGCCTGCGTTGACGGCCCCCGGCCGGTTTTGTCGGAGGCCGTCACGGGCGTGGCTGGCCGACGGTCAGATCTGGCCGCGCTCCTGCGCCTGCCGCATCAGGACGTACTGGCGCATCATCTGGTTCTGGAAGCGGTAGCGGATACGCCCTGGTTCCAGGACCGGGACCAGCACCGCCCCATACTCGTCATCGACCAGGCGGCGCAGCCGCTCGGTGAAGGTCGGCGACACCGTGCCGCCGGGTGCTGCCAGATCCATCGGATCGAAGATGCCGAACTCGTCCGACGGGCAGAGGGCGGCGGCAAGCAGCACATCCTCCAGCTCCGACCGGTGCTCGGGCGCCAGCGCGCGGGCGTAGGAGACGACCACGCCGCGCTCCGCCTCCTGGAGGCAGCGGGACACCGCGTAGACGAGGTCGTCCCGCTCCACCGTGTCCGACCGCCGGCTGACCGCGCTGCGCGCGGAGTGCAGGCCCAGAAGCTGCGCGTAGTAGGGGAGGCCGCGGGCGAAATCGACGATCCGCCGCGACACCTCGGTGGCGAAGGCGATCTTGGCGTTGTCTGCCCCGGCCTGGAGCAGCCGCTCCACCTCGCGGTCGCTCATCAGGGGCAGATGCACCGGCACCAGCGCGCGCTGGATGGACGGGTGCTTGCCCAGGAGCTGGTCCAGGTTCTCCGCCACGCCGACCACCAGCAGGGTCACGTTGATCGAGCTGTCCGACAGGTTCTTGAACAGCTCGGCCAGCTTGTTGCGGAAATCCTCGTCGGTGACGCGGTCGTACTCGTCGAGGATCATCAGCACATGCGTGCCGTGAATGCTGCCCAGCACCTCGTTCAGCTCGGTCACGCTGAAGGATTCGCGGGGCAGCAGCTCGGCGAAGCTCTGGAAGGTGTTGATCTGGGTGAAGGCGTGGCCGGAGGTCGCGCGGTAGTAGGTGGAAGGGATCTTCTTCAGGAAATGGCGGAAGATCTCCTCGAAGGTCAGCTCGGAGCTGCAGGTCTGCTTCAGCGCCATGTAGCCGGCCTGCGCCGCGATCTGCTCGACCGCGTTGGCAAGCGAGGTCTTGCCGCGTCCGCGGTCGCCGAACAGGATCACATGCGCCCGCTCCTCCTCGATGGCGGAGATGATGCGGCGCAGGGTGGCGGTGCGGCCAATGAACAGCGAGTTGAGGCGCTGCTTCGGCCGGGTCGGGGTGAAGGCCTCCCGCAGCAGGCCGTTGACTTCGGGTGACAGGCCCTTCAGCAGGGCCGGCTCGCGTCCAGCGGCGCTGCGCAGCCCGCCGGCCACGGGAATGCTGAAGCGCGGCAGTTCGGTGTCGGCGGGTGCCGCCGTTTCAACACCGGCACGGCCGGCCGGCGGTTCGCCGCGGGCCGGGTTGGCGGCGGCCACCGCCAGCCCGCCGATCGGCCGGAGTTTGGGTGGCCCGCCGACGGTCCGTTCCGCCGCCGGTGCGCGCACCGGTGCGGCGGGGGTCATGGTGGGGCCATCGTCGGCGACGGCGGCCATGCGCCGTTTCTTGAAGAAGTTCCGCATGGAATCCGTATCCCGGCAAATCCCGATGAGGCGCCGGGGCCGGCTGTTCGTTGCTTTCCCCCGGTGCCAGACGTCTGCGCCGACGGCGGTTTGGTCGCCGACCGGCTGCACCCCGCATTTAATCAGGCGTCCGCGGCGCGGCTTCTGGGATTTCGGATAGTATCCCCTTGCGGCGGTTCTTTTGCGCCGCCGGTCCCCGTCCGCCACTGGCAAAAGGTCGGGGACCTAGACCGTCGGGCGGGATTCCGCCGGATCGGCCGGTGTCAAAGTCCGACGGCGTAGCCGAGGAAGGTCCATACGAACAGCGTGCCGAGCATGGCGGTGAAGGTGAACAGCTCGCGCAGGAAGGTCAGGAACGGCATGGCGGTCTCCTTCGTGTCGCTGGCGGTCGGGCGCTCGGCCGGACCGGCGTTGCAGGGTCGCGGAGTGCTTGCGTCTGTCGCTGGGGCGTTCCGATCCCGGATCGGTGCGGGGGCGGGCGCCGTCTGATCACACGATGCCTGAACGAAACGGGAACGACAAGCGGAAAGTTCTGTATATGTTCTTTCGTGTTGCGGGCCCTCTCCCCACGGCCCTCCGGGCCCTCTCCCCACGGCCCTCCCTATGGCCCTCCCCATGGCCTCCCCATGGCCCTCCCTATGGTTCTCCATCTCGGCTGACGACGTGGTTGGCGCCTGCCGTGCCCACCATGCAACAGGTGCGGAGGGTCGGCCGTTCTACGCCGTGGCCTGTGGCTGTCCGCCGGGATATCTAACGTGTACTGAGGCAATGGGGCCGGGGCGGCCCGTCACGGGGGAACGGGAATTCCATGAGCAGTGCCAGCGAGCCGCAGGGGGAGCCCCAAACCGGGCACGAGCCGCAGGGCGGTACGCCCAACCGTCTGCCCGGCCTGGTGGTCGGGGCGGTGGGCGTCGTCTACGGCGACATCGGCACCAGCCCGCTCTACACGATGCGCGAGGCGTTCGGCGAGACCGGCATGGCGCTGGGGGAGGGGACCATCCTCGGCATCCTGTCGCTGGTGTTCTGGGCGCTGCTGCTCGTGGTCACCGTCAAGTACGTGATGGTCGTCATGCTGGCCGACAACCGCGGCGAGGGCGGCGTGCTGGCGCTGGGCTCCGTCGCCAACCGCGTGATCGGATCACCGCGCGGGCAGAGGCTGGTGGTGGGGCTCGCGATCTTGGGCATGGCGCTGTTCTATGGCGACAGCATGATCACCCCGGCCATCTCGGTGCTGAGCGCGGTGGAGGGGCTGAACGTCGCCACGCCGGTGTTCCAGCGCTTCGTTCTGCCGCTGACGCTGCTGGTCATCGCCGTGCTGTTCCTGTTCCAGCGGCAGGGCACAGGCGCGGTCGGCCGCTATTTCGGGCCGGTGATGCTGCTGTGGTTCGCCGTGCTGGCGGTGCTGGGCATCGTGCAGGTGGTGCGCTGGCCGGACGTGCTGCGGGCGGTGAATCCGCTGTACGGCGTCGCCCTGTTCGCCGACCACGGCTTCGCCGCCTTCGTGGTGCTTGGAGCCGTGGTCCTGTCGGTGACCGGTGCCGAGGCGCTCTACGCCGACATGGGGCATTTCGGCCGGCGGCCGATCCGCATCGCGTGGCTGTTCCTGGTGCTGCCGGCGCTTCTGCTCAATTACTTCGGCCAGGGCGCGCTGCTGCTCCACGAGCCGGGCGCGTTGGCGCATCCCTTCTACCATATGGCCCCGGACTGGGCGCTGTTGCCGCTGGTGGGGCTGGCGACGCTGGCGACGGTGATCGCCTCCCAGGCGGTGATCTCCGGCGCCTTCTCGCTGACGCGGCAGGCGGTCCAGCTCGGCTACCTCCCCCGGCGCGAGATCCGCCACACCTCCGAGCACGAGGTGGGGCAGGTCTACATCCCCCGCAACAACTGGATGCTGCTGGTCGGGGTGACGGTGCTGGTGATCGGCTTCGGTTCGTCGAGCAGCCTCGCGTCGGCCTATGGCGTGTCGGTGACCGGGGCCATGCTGATCGACACACTGCTGGCGGCCGTGGTCGCCGCACGCCTGTGGGGCTGGTCCTGGCCGCTGCTGGCGGGCGTCTTCACCCTGTTCTTCATCATCGACGCCGCGCTGTTCGGGGCCACGCTGCTGAAGGTGCCCTCGGGCGGATGGTTCCCGCTGCTGGTGGCCGTGGCCATCTTCATCGCCATGACCACCTGGCGGCGCGGTCGCGCGCTGCTGGCGCGGCGGCTTTACGGCGACGCGCTGCCCCTCACGCAGTTCCTGGAGCGGTTGAGCCCGCAGGGGCCGCAGCGCGTCGCCGGCACCGCGGTCTTCATGACCGGCAACCCCGATGTCGTGCCGCACGCCCTGCTGCACAACATCAAGCACAACCGCGTGCTGCACGAGCGTGTGGTGGTCGCCAGCGTGCGCGTCGCCGATGTGCCCCGCGTCGATCCCGACCGGTCGGTGGAGGTGGAGAAGTTGGGCAAGGGCTTCTTCCGGGTGATCCTGCACTATGGCTACCTGGACGAGCAGCACATCCCGCGCGCACTGGAGCGCTGCCGCCGCTTCGGTCTTCACTTCGACCTGATGGAGACGTCCTTCTTCCTCGGCCGCGAGACGCTGATACCGTCACGGCGCGAAGGGCTGCCGGCGTGGCGGGAGCCGTTGTTCATCGGCATGTCGAAGACGGCCCTGTCGGCCACGGAGTATTTCTGCCTGCCGCCCGGCCGTGTGGTCGAGCTTGGAACGCAGATCGAAATCTGACCGGGGTGCGACCCCTCACGCCACCTCGACCTCCGCCAGCGGCCGTGGGCGGTGGCTGGCGGGCTGCAGGTCGCGCAGCAGATCCATCATCTTCTCCAGCGGCATCGGCCGCCCGAGCAGCCAGCCCTGCGCCTTCACGCAGCCGAGTGCCGTCAGGCAGGCGGCCTGCTCCTCCGTCTCCACGCCCTCGGCGATGACGTCCAGCTCCATCCCGCGGCCCATGGCGATCACGGCGGAGACAAGCGCCACGTCGTCCTCGTCGCCCGGCAGGTTGCGGATGAACTCCCGGTCGATCTTGATGGTCTGGACCGGCAGCTTCTTCAGGCGCGACAGGGACGAATAGCCCTTGCCGAAATCGTCCAGCGACACGGTCAGTCCGGCGTCGTTCAGGCGGACCAGAAGCGACGCCGCGTGCTCGTCGGAGGCCAGCAGGCTGTTCTCCGTCACCTCGATGGCGAGGCAGGCGGGATCGATCCCTTCCTCGGCGCAGGCATCCAGGATCGTCTGCTCCAGCGGCACGTCGCTGGCGAGCTGGCGGGCGGACACGTTGATGGACACCCGCGGCACCACCAGCCCGGCCTCCCTCAGCAGCCGCATGTCGGCGCAGACGCGGCGGATGACGAAGTTGCCGAGCGTGATGGCGTGCCCCGTCTCCTCGGTCAGCGGGATGAACTCGTCGGGTCCGACCATGCCGCGGTCGGGGGTCATCCAGCGCACCAGCGCCTCGAAGCCGAAGACGCTGCGGTCGTCCAACCGGGCCTGCGGCTGGTACATCATGAACAGCTCGCCGGCCTGCAGCCCGCGGACGAAATTCCGCTCGAACTGGGCGCGCTGCTCGGTGCGGCGGTTCAGCTCCTCGGTGAAGAACTGATGGTTGTTCCGGCCGACCGCCTTGGCGTGGTAGAGCGCCGCGTCGGCCTTGCGCAGCAGGTCGTCGGCGTTGTCGGCGTCGTGCGGGAACACGGCGATGCCGATCGAGGTGGACACCCCGATCTCCGCCCCGTCCAGCGTGATCGGCTGCGCCACCGTCCCGATGATCTTGCGCGCGACCTGGTCCAGCGCCTGCACCTCCGCCAGGTTGGTGGCGATCACCGTGAACTCGTCGCCGCCAAGCCGCGCCACCGTGTCCGACGCGCGCAGGCAACTGCCGAGCCGGTGGGCGACGACCGACAGCAGCTCGTCACCCGCCTTGTGGCCCAACGTGTCGTTGACCGCCTTGAAGCGGTCGAGATCGAGGAACATCAGCGCGATCATCGACCCGGTGCGCCGCGCCTGCTCGATGGCCTGGTGCAGCCGGTCGAGGAACAGCCGGCGGTTCGGCAGCCCGGTGACGGCATCGAAGTTGGCGTGGCGCCAGACCGCCTCCTCCTGCTCCTTGCGCTCGGTCAGGTCGTTGAACAGCGCGATGCGGTTCTTCAGCGTGCCGTCGATGCCGCGGACGCTGGAGATCGACACCCACATCGGCACCAGCTCGCCGTCCTTGCGGCGCAGCAGGATCTCCCCGCTCCAGGAACCGGCGGAGGCGACCGAGCGCGAGATCGCGTCGAAATGGCTGCGGCTGTAGCGCGCGCTGCCGAGCTGCGCCAGCGACAGTCCCTTGGCCTCCCGCTCCGCGTAGCCGAGGATCTGGGTGAAGGCGACGTTGACGGTTTCGATGCCGTCATGGCCGTCGAAGATGGCGATCGCCTCGGTCGTGTTCTCGAACACCGAGGCCGCCAGTCGCAGCGCCTCGGCGTTGCGGCGGGCCTGGGTGATGTCCTCGACCACCGCCAGGGCCACCGGGTCGGGGTGCCCGGTCACCCGGGCGTGGGTCAGCGACAGGCGCCCCCAGATCACCGCACCGCTGCCGCACAGCAGCCGCGCCTCCACCGCGTCCTTCATCCGCACGCCGCCCGCCACATGCTCGACCGCGATCTGCAGTGTGGCGCGGTCGTTGGGGTGACCGACCTGCCAGAACTGAATGCCGACCAAGCCATCGAACGGCCGGTCCAGCATGGTGGTGAAGGTCGCGTTGGCGTCCAGCACCTCGCCGTTGCGGGCGATCATCACCATGCCCATGGCGGCTTCGTTGAACACGGCGCGGAAACGCGCTTCGCTGTCGCGGACGGCGCGCTCGGCCCGCTTGCGCTCGGCGATGTTGCGGAAGGTGAAGATGCGCAGGCGGCCGACATGGCTGACCGTGATGCCGGACGTCACCTCCACCGGGAAGGTGCTGCCGTCGGCGTGCAGGGCCAGCGCCTCCACGATGCCCGACTCGTCGTTGAAAGCGGCACCGCCGAGCAGCAGGTCCTTCAGCCCGAGGAGCTTCAGGTCCTCGTCGTGGTAGCCGAACATCTCCGCGGCGGCCTGGTTGTGGAACAGCGGGTGCCCCTCGGCGGAGAAGATGAAGATGGCGTCGGTGGCGACACGGACGATGGCGTCGGTCCTGGCGACGGCCTCCTCCAGCCGGTCCATCACGAAATTGTAGCGGACGGCGATCTGGCCGGCCTCGGTGAAGGGGTCGGCGGTGATGCGCAGCGACATGTCGCCGGTGCGCGCCTGTTCGTGGAACCCCTCGTAGAGGTCGTGCATCTCGTTCTTGGCGCCATGCTCCGACACGTTCAGGCCGACCGTCTCCGCATCCGGCGGAACGCGAAAGGGCAGCACCCGCGAGCACAGCCAGAACAGGGTGAGCGGCAGCAGGAAGGCCACCGCGAAGCAGGCGGCGATGCCCTGGAGCTGTACGGCGAGCTGCTCCCAGAAGGTCAGCCCGGTGCCGAGCAGCTCGGGCCGCCCGAACAGGGCGACAGCGACGATGCCCCAGACGCCGGCACCGAGATGCACGGGAATGGCGCCCACCGCGTCGTCGATGCGCAACCGCAGCAGAAGCTGTTCGAGCACGACGGCGATGAGTCCGCCGATCGCGCCGATCGCCGCCGCGCTGGCGAAGCTGACGGCGTGGCAGTTCGCCGTGACCGCCACCATCCCGGCCAGGATCCCGTTGAGCAGCGCGCCCACGTCGGCCTTGCCGAGACGCATCCAGGCGAGCAACAGCGCGGCGATCCCGCCGGTCGATGCCCCCAGGCAGGTGTTCGCGATGATCGTCGCGATGCGCAGCTCGAGCTTCAGCGTGGAGCCGCCGTTGAAGCCGATCCAGCCGAAGCAGAGCAGCAGCACACCCATTGCCGCGAGCGGCAGGTTGGACATGGCGACCGGCCGTGGAGTGCCGGTTTTTTCATCGAAACGCCCAAGGCGCGGGCCGACCAGGATCAGCAGGGCGAGCGCGGCCCAGCCGCCGGTCTGGTGCACCACGCTGGAACCGGCCCAGTCCACATAGCCGGCGGCGCCCAGCCACCCGGCGAGCTTGCCGGTTTCCAGCCCGTTCCACGCCCAGTGGCCGAACAGCGGATAGACGAATCCGGCGATGACCAGTGACACCAGGATGTATCCGGAAAAGGTCATACGCTCCGCCAGCGCGCCGGAGATGATGGTGACGGCCGTGGCGCAGAACATCGCCTGGAACAGGAAGAAGATCGAATGGGCGGGGCTCGATGCACCATCCAGCAGGAAGTTGCTGGTTCCTATCCAGCCGCCCTCGCTGTATCCAAACATCAAGGCGTAGCCGACCACCCAGAAGGCAACGATGGAGATGACGAAGTCGGCGACATTCTTCATCGCCACATTGATGTTGTTCTTCGATCGGGTAAGACCGGTTTCCAGGCATAGAAACCCCGCCTGCATGATCATGACCAGACTGGTGGCCGTTGCCAGCCACAGGAGGTCTTGCAACTCAAGATTCATGCAACGGCTCCGCTGGGAACGCATCCGCGACCATGGCCGGTCGCGACGGGGTGCTCGGTTTGATCGGCGCGACCATCATACATGCAAGCGATGGGCCGCCCGCGGCCGGGTGAGACGGTCGGCGGGTGGACGGGCGCGCGGCGACGCAATGATTGATAGCGGCTGCCCGGCCGCCGGTTCGGATGTGCTCCACGCGGGTGCAACTATGTCGTGGCGAGGACATAAGCTTACCGCATACGCCCGCACCCGCATACATGGAACTGTGTCGCCCCGGCGACGGTCGTTCCGACCTGTTGCAACCCTGCGGCACATGGACGCGGCGGTGACAACGCGCAGCGGCGGTTTTCCGGGATCCGCGGCGGTACGCCACCGGCCAACGCTGTTCGTTTCCACCGTGATTCGGGCTATGATGCCGATTCCGGGGTGGGCTTGGTGCCCGGGCCGGAAGGGAGGCGGCGTGGACCTTCAGGTGCACAGCGACCGGCAGGACGACATCGGGCGGATCCGGGTGGCGAACCCCGCGCGTCCGATCTTCGCCGCGCTCGACCTGGGAACCAACAACTGTCGATTGCTGGTGGCGCGCCCGACACTGGGCGGTTACCGGGTGATCGACGCCTTTTCGCGGATCGTCCGGCTGGGGGAGGGCGTCTGCCGCACCGAGCGGCTGTCCGACCCCGCCATGGCCCGCGCCCTGTCCGCGCTGCGCGTGTGCGGTGCCAAGATACGGCGGCGTGGCGTCACGGCGGTGCGCGCGGTGGGCACCGAAGCATGCCGCCGTGCCGTCAACTGCGGCGAGTTCGTGGACGCGGTGGAGCGGGAGACCGGCATCGCCATCGAGATCATCACCAGCCAGGAGGAAGGGCGGCTGGCGCTGGTCGGCTGCGCACCGTTGCTCGACGCCTCCCACCCCTACGCGCTGATCTTCGACATCGGTGGCGGCTCGACGGAATTGATGTGGCTGGCGGTGGAGCCCGGCGGGCGCCCGCGCATCCTCGACCAGGTGTCGGTGCGTTGCGGCGTCATCGGTCTGACCGAGCAGTACGGCGGCGACCGCATCGACCGCGCGACCTACCGGCGGATGCTGGACGAGGTGGCGGACGCCATCGAGCCGTTCGAGGCGCGCAACGACATCCGCAGCCGTATGGAGGCGGGTGAGGTGCAACTCCTCGGCACGTCGGGCACGGTGACGACGCTGGCCGGCATCCATCTGGGGCTGCCCCGTTACGACCGGCGGCTCGTGGACGGCAGCTTCCTGCGGGTGGACCACGCCCGCGCGGTGATCCGGCGGCTCTTGGCACTGGACTTCTGCGGCCGTGCGGCGCATCCCTGCATCGGCACGGAGCGGGCGGATCTGGTGATCGGCGGCTGCGCCGTGCTGGAAGCGATCTGCGACTGTTGGCCGGCCGAGAGGCTGCGCATCGCCGACCGCGGGCTGCGCGAGGGGATCCTCGTGGAGCTGATGGGCTCCGTGCCCGCCGCATTGGGGACGAGACAGGATCATGGCCGGTAAGCCACCCACCACGAGGCCGGGCGGCCGCAACGTCGCGGTCCGGGTGAAGACCGCGCGCAGGCGCTCGCTCTCCTCCACCCGCTGGCTGGAGCGCCAGCTCAACGACCCCTACGTGGCGGAGGCGCGCAAGCGCGGCTTCCGCTCGCGCGCCGCCTTCAAGTTGCTGCAGCTCGACGAGAAGTACCGGCTGCTGGCGCCCGGCAAGCGTGTCGTCGATCTGGGCGCGGCTCCCGGCGGCTGGACCCAGGTGGCGGTTGAGCGGGTGAAGCCGGAGACCACCGGCGGGCAGGTGGTCGGGCTTGATATCCTGGAGATGGAGCCGGTTGCCGGCGCCGTCACCTTCCAGGCCGACTTCCTGGACGAGACGGCGCCGCAGCGCCTGAAGGATGCGCTCGGCGGCCCCGCCGACCTCGTGCTCAGCGACATGGCGGCCCCCACCACCGGCCACCAGCAGACCGACCACCTGCGCATCATGGGTCTGGCCGAGGCCGCCCTCGATTTCGCGGAGGAGGTGCTGGCCCCCGGCGGCGCCTTCGTGTGCAAGCTGTTCCAGGGCGGGGCGGAGCGCGAGCTTCTCGACCGCCTGAAGCGCGCCTTCGCCACCGTGCGCCACGCCAAGCCCCCCTCCAGCCGGCAGGACTCGTCGGAGACCTACGTGGTCGCCACCGGCTTCCGGGGAGGGCCGAAGCCGACGGAGTGAATTTCACGCGTCGGAGAAGCAGGAGACGGGAATGACCCATCTCGGTCCCGCCCTGCGCCGCATGCGGCGCCTGCGCGGCATGAAGCAGAGCCATGTGGCGGAACTCGCCGGCGTCACCCAGGCGACGGTGTCGCGCTGGGAGGCGGGCAGCCACCGGCCGGACCCGGAGCAGGCGCTTCGCCTCACCGCGTTCCTCCAGGCCCGGCTCGACGGCGTGGCGGAGCGGGCGCTGAAGCGGCTGGTGGAGACGTCGGCACTTCCCGTGCACCTGATCTGCGACGTGACGCACCGACTGTTCGCCGCCTCGGCCGGGCGCGAGCGGGAATGGACCCGCGGTGCCGACACCTTCATCGGCGACACGGTCTGGCCCTACGCCTGCGACGAGATCCGCGAGGCGGAGGCGCGCCTGCCCGATATCGGCTGGTACGACCCGGCGGCCGTTCCCGTGGCGAGCTGGCACGGGGCGAACGGGCACCCGGTCATGCGCATCCTGCCCGGCCTGATGGTGTGGGAGCGCATGGTTCTGGCCGACGGGACGGCGGTGCGCCTGTGCACCACGGTGGAGCCGGACCGTCTCGACGCGCTCTACCCCGACCGCCGGCTGCTGCGTGCATCGCCCTGCTGACGCGTATTCTTTATTCGTGGCCCCCTTTCACCCCCGCGCGTAGCGTCGGCGGGGTAGGAGGGCTGGTCATGGGCGGGTGGCTGTGGCGTCGCCGGGATGAGGCGGCGGACGATCTGGTCGGGATGCTGGGCGCCGGTGCTGTGCCGGCGGTGCTGGGGCTGGCGCGTCGTGTGGAATGGCCGGTGCGCGCCGGGCGGGCGCTGCGGCTGGTCGCGGTGGCCGGGTTGTCGGAGAGGGAGGCCGCCGGCATCGGGGCGCTCGGCCTGCACCGCCGCTTTCATCAGGGCGCGGGCCGCGAGGAGCGTTTCGTGCGCGCCGTGGTGGCGCTCGACCGGCAGCGGCGGCGCAACCGCGCCGACCCGCGCTTCTGGACGGAGGCGGAGCGGTTCGGCCTGTTCGATCCGCAGGGGCTGACGCTGGCCTGCTCGCACGACCGAGTGTTGGCGGCGCTGGCCGACCGGGTGCGGGCGGAGGCTTGGGCGGTGCTGCGCGGGGCCGGTGACGATCCGGCCCTGCTGGCGCTGCGGGCGTGGGGTGTGCGCAGAGCTGCCCCAACGATCCATTGTGGGTGATGCGCCTTCACAAGCCCATCTCCTTGTGTATAGTGCGGCGCAAATTTTTGCAGGAGGCCCGCCATGGCCCGCGACATCGCGATCCGCGAAGCCCTCACCTTCGACGACGTGCTTCTGGTGCCGGCCGAGAGCGCCGTGCTGCCGAACGAGGTCGAGACCAAGACGCGCCTGACCAAATCCATCGAGCTCGGCATCCCGTTGATGTCGGCGGCGATGGACACGGTCACCGAAAGCGGGCTGGCCATCGCCCTGGCGCAGGCCGGCGGCATCGGCACCATCCACCGCAACATGGACATCGAGCGCCAGGCGGAGGAGGTGCGCAAGGTCAAGCGCTACGAATCCGGCATGGTGGTCAACCCCATCACCATCGCGCCCGACGCCACGCTGGCCGACGCGCTGCGGCTGATGGCCGACTACCGCATCTCCGGCATTCCGGTGGTGGAGGGGGTGGACAGCCGCGGCAGCGGCCGGCTGGTCGGCATCCTGACCAACCGCGACGTGCGCTTCGCCACCGACCCCAACCAGCCGGTGGCCGAACTGATGACCCGCGAGCGGCTGGTCACCGTACCCGAAGGCGTCAGCCAGGCGGAGGCCAAGCGCCTGCTGCACCAGCATCGCATCGAGAAGCTGCTGGTGGTGGACGACGCCTACCGCTGCATCGGTCTCGTCACCGTCAAGGACATCGAGAAGGCGCAGGCCTACCCCAACGCCTGCAAGGACGAGCGCGGCCGGCTGCGCGTGGCCGCCGCCACCGGCACCGGGCCGGACGGGCTGCGCCGGGCCGAAGCGCTGTTCGACGCCGGCGTCGATGTGCTGGTGGTGGACACCGCGCACGGCCATTCCATGAAGGTGGTCGATCAGATCGCCGCGGCGCGCAAGCTTTCCAACTACACCCAGCTCGTGGCTGGCAACATCGCCACCGGCGAGGCGGCCAAGGCGCTGATCGACGCCGGGGCGGACGCGGTGAAGGTCGGCATCGGGCCGGGCTCCATCTGCACCACCCGCATCATCGCCGGCGTCGGCGTTCCCCAGCTCACCGCCGTCATGGACGTGGTCGAGGAGTGCCACAAGCAGGGCATTCCGGTGATCGCCGACGGCGGCATCAAATATTCGGGCGACCTCGCCAAGGCGATCGCCGCCGGTGCCGACTGCGCCATGCTGGGCAGCCTGTTCGCCGGCACCGACGAAAGCCCCGGCGAGGTGATCCTGTACCAGGGCCGCTCCTACAAGACCTACCGTGGCATGGGCTCCGTGGGTGCCATGGCGCGCGGCTCCGCCGACCGCTACTTCCAGCAGGAAGTATCGACCATGAAGCTGGTTCCGGAAGGGGTCGAGGGCCGTGTTCCCTACAAGGGGCCGGTGTCCGCCGTCATCCACCAGCTCGTCGGCGGCCTGCGCGCGGCCATGGGCTACACCGGCAACGCCACGATCCCGGACATGCAGAGCCGCTGCAATTTCGTGCGCATCACCAACGCCGGGCTGCGCGAAAGCCACGTGCACGACATCACGATCACCAACGAGTCGCCCAACTACCGGCAGGGCTGACCGGCTTCGGGCGAGGCACCGGAACCAACCGGTTCCGTTCGTAAGATTTCCGTGGCCGGCCTTGCCGCCCCCGAAGGGGGGCGATAGGGTTGGCCCCGCGTTTCCGGGTCGGCGGCGGAGATCATGCACGGCGTATTCGTCTATGTCCTGAGCGTCTCGGGGCTTCTCGTCCTGGTCAGCTTCCTGCCGCCGCTGGCCGCCCGGCTGCGTCTTCCCTACACGGTGCTGCTCGCCGCCGTCGGCGTGACGCTGGGCCTGCTGCTGCAGGGCTTCAGCACCTTCGACGGGCTGGGGGTGATCAGCGACTTCGTGGACAGCCTGGCGGAGCTGGAGGTCTCGTCGGAGACGCTGCTCTACCTGTTCCTGCCCGTGCTGCTGTTCGAAACCGCGCTGGCGGTGCAGGTGCGGCGGCTGATGGACGACATCGCGCCGATCCTGATGCTGGCGGTGGTGGCGGTCCTGGTCTGCACCTTCGCCGTCGGCTATGCGCTGCATCTGGTCAGCCCGCTCGCACTCGTGCCCTGCCTGCTGCTCGGATCCATCCTGGCGACCACCGACCCGGCGGCGGTGATCGGCGTGTTCCGCGACCTTGGCGCGCCGCGCCGGCTGACCATGCTGGTCGAGGGCGAGAGCCTGCTGAACGACGCGGCGGCCATCGCGCTGTTCACGCTGCTGCTGGGCATGCTGACCTACCGCACCGACGGCGGGGCGCTGGAGGCGGCATCCTCCTTCCTGATCTCCTTCACCGGCGGGGCGCTGGTCGGCTTCGTGCTGGCGCGCATCGCCTGCGTTCTGGTGATGCCGGTGCACGACCAGCCGCTGGCCGAGATCACGCTGACCGTTGCGCTTGCGTATCTATGCTTTGTGGTGGCTGATCATTACGTTGGCGTATCGGGTGTGGTGGCGGTGGTCACCGCGGCTCTGGTGATCGGCTCGGTCGGGCGCACGCGCATCTCCCCCACCACCTGGGGCGCGCTGGAGCATGTGTGGCGGCAGCTCGGCTTCTGGGCCAACTCCCTGATCTTCCTGATGACGGCGCTGATGGTTCCGCGGCTGCTGAGCGGCGTGGGGTGGGAGCATCTGTTCTACCTGATGGTCATCGTCGTCGCGGCGCTGGCCGCAAGGGCGGCGGTGCTGTTCGGCATGCTGCCGCTCCTCTCCGCCTTCGGCGCCGCACAGCGGGTCAGCCACGCCTACAAGGCGGTGATGCTGTGGGGTGGGTTGCGCGGTGCCGTGTCGCTGACGCTGGCGCTGGCCGTCACCGAGAACCACAACGTGCCGAACGGCGTCCAGAGCATGGTGGCGATCCTGGTCGTCGGCTTCGTGTTCTTCTCCCTATTCGTGAACGGAACGACCCTGCGGCCGCTCATCCACCTGCTGGGGCTGGACCGGCTGAGCCCGGTCGAGCACGCCATGCGCAACCGCGCGCTGGCCCTGTCGCTCACCGGCGTGCGGGAGCGGGTGGTGGACGTGGCCAACCGCTACCAGATGGATCCGGCCGCGGTCGATCCGCTGGTCGCCCAGTATGGCGAGCGGATCGAGGCGATCGACCGCGAGCGGCAGGCGGAGGCGGCGCTGCACGACCGCGACCGCGTCGCCATCGGCCTCGCCATCCTGGTGAGCCGGGAGGAGGAGCTGTACTACCAGCATTTCACGGAGGGCATCGTCTCCCGCGCGGTGGTGGAGTTCCTGGCGAGCCGGGCGGTGGGCGTGCTGGACGCCGCCAAGGGACAGGGGGCGGAGGGTTACCGCCGGGCGGCGGAGGCCTTCGCCGTCTACAGTCCCTGGATGCGCGGCGCGAACTGGCTGCACCGCCGCTTCGGCATCCATGGGCCGTTGGCGCAGCGCCTGTCCATGCGGTTCGAGATGCTGGTCGCGGTGCGCATGGTCCTGGGCGAGCTGATGCTGTTCACCCAGACCCGCCTCTCCCAGGTCTTCGGCCCCGGCATCGCGGCGGAGCTGGAGGAGCTGCTGCGCATGCGGCAGGGCAGCGTGGAGCGCGCGCTCGAGGCGCTGAAGCTGCAATACCCGGAATACGCCATCATCCTGCAGAACCAATATCTCGGTCGTGCGGCGCTGCGGTTGGAGGAGGCGGACTTCCGCGCCATGCACACCGACAGCATCATCAGCCAGGAAATCCTGAACGACCTGGAGCGTGGGCTGGGCAAGCGCCGCAACCAGGTGGAAAAGCTGCCGAAGCTGGATCTCCGGCTCGACACGGCGGAGATGGTGGCCAAGGTGCCGATGTTCGCCGGCCTGCCCACCGCGCGGCTGGCGCAGATCGGCTGGCTGCTCAAGCCGCGTCTCTACCTGCCGGACGACCGGGTGGTGCGGCGCGGCGATCGCGGCGACGCCATGTTCTTCATCGCCTCCGGTGCCGTGGAGGTGATGGTTCCGGGACTGGAACAACCGATCAAGCTGGGCAGCGGTGATTTCTTCGGCGAAATGGCCCTGTTGACGCGCCAGCCGCGCAACGCGGACGTGCGGGCGCTCGGCTATTGCCAGGTGCTGGTGCTGGACGAGCGGGATTTCCGCCGCATGGTCCAGCGCGACCCGGAACTGCGGGCACACATCCAAGCGGTCGCCGAGCGCCGCAAATCCCCCGCCAAGCCCGCCGCGGCGGCGGAGTAGGGCGGATCGACGGGGCCGATCGACGGGGCTGATCGACGGGAAGGAATCGGAACACCCATGACCACCGACAGCGCCGCCGGGTCCGCCGCGCGGCTGGGCTGGGTCCGCGCCATGCCGGCGGTGTTCGTCGTGCTGTGGAGCACCGGCTTCATCGGCGCCAAATACGGGCTTCCCTACGTCGAGCCGCTGACCTTCCTGCTGATCCGGCTGGGGCTGGTGGCGGTCGTCCTCACCGCCCTGGCCCTGGTGACCGGTGCGCCCTGGCCGCGCAGCCGGGTGGAGGTCGGGCGGATCGCGCTGGCCGGGCTGCTGGTGCACGGGGCCTATCTCGGCGGGGTCTTCTCGGCCATCGCCATCGGTCTGCCGGCGGGCATGGCGGCGCTGATCGCCGGTATGCAGCCGTTGCTGACCGCGGCGCTGGTCGGGCCGTTGCTGGGCGAGCGGGTGACCGGGCGCCAGTGGATGGGGCTGGCGCTCGGCCTTGCCGGCGTGGTCATGGTGCTGTGGGAGAAGCTGACGGTCGGCACCATCCCGCCGCTGGCACTGCTGCTGGCGCTCGGGGCGCTGCTGGGGATCACCTTCGGCACGCTCTACCAGAAGCGCCATTGCACCGGCATGGATCTGCGCACCGGCACCGCCATCCAGTATCTGGCGACGAGCGCCGCGCTGGCCGTGCTGGCGCCGCTGACCGAGACCATGCGCGTCGTCTGGACCGGGGAGTTCGTCTTCGCCCTGGCATGGCTGACGCTTGTGCTGTCGGTCGGGGCCGTCTTTCTGCTCTTCGCGCTGATCCGCCGTGGGGCCGCGGCCCGTGTCGCCAGCCTCTTCTACCTGACACCGGCCGTCACCGCGGTGATCGCCTGGGCGGTGTTCGACGAGCGGCTGGGCGTGGTGGCGCTGGTGGGCATGGCGGTCGCCTCGGCCGGGGTGGCCCTGGTCAATCGCTGACGGTCAATCGCTGAGGGTCAAACGTTGATGGTCAGCCGCGCATGCGGCTGGCGCGGACCATCTTCTTGGCGTCGATGTGGCCGATCTCGAAGGCGAGGACGATCTGGTTGTCGACGGCCGTTATGACCTTGGACGCGTCCTTGGGCAGGGGGATGCTGCGGGTCATGCAGTGCGCGACGAGGGCGGCGGCGACCTCCTCCTGTGTCAGCACCATCTCGTGCACCGCACCATAGTCGTCGGTCACCGACAGCACGCCGGTCACCCCCTCCCCCTCGCGAATGCCGAAGCCCTTCAGCGTGCCGCTCGGCAGCGACCGCTTGTTCTTGCGACAGAAGGTGACGACGGCGGCGGCGGCTTCCGTCTCGTCGAAGATGATCGTCCGCAGTTCCTTCATCGCCGCCTTCATCCCGCACGCCGGACAATCGGCGCAAAACCATTATGGCGCACGCGTCCGTCGGGGCAACGGCAAGCCGACAGCGTGACTTCCTTTGTTGCAGCTTGTACCATTCCGTGCGGGAAGGCCGCGATCGGGCGGCCGGTGACCGGTGGACGGGACGGCATGGATACGATTTCGCTCGACGACAACCAGACGCTCGAAGCGATCGGCATCCTGGCCGATGTGCTGGATGGCGTGACGGAGCATGGTGGGCTCGACACCGTACTGGTGTCCAAGGCGTTGCGCCAGGTGATCGCCACCAAATCGCAGCCCGCCTTCGAGTTCGCGGCCAAGGCCTTCAACACGTTGGACCCGCAGGTGCGGCGCCAGGTGGCGGCGGACGCCGACGACGCGGCGCACGACGCAGTCGGCCTGCGCGGTCGGGTCGGCGGCTTCCTGTCCACGCCGCCGCGGCGGGCGCAGGCGCCGCAACAGTCCACCACCTTCCTGAACGCCCTGAACCTCAGGGCCCGCCGCCGGCCGAAGGAGGCGTGAGCGCCGTGTCCCAGTAGGGCTCGGGGCCGAATCGGCCGGCGAGGAAATCGACGAAGGCACGCACCTTCGGCGACAGGTGACGGTTCTGCGGGTACACCGCGTAAACGGTCGATCCGCCCCCGTAATATTCCGGCAACAGGCAGCGCACGGCCCCCGATTGCAGGGCGTCGCCGATCAGGAAGGTCGGCAGCACGGTGATGCCGACGCCGGCGATCGCGGCGGCGCGCAGCAGGTCGCCGTTGCTCGTCCGCAGATTGCCGGACACCCGCACCGTCCGCGTCTCCCCGTCCACCTGGAAGGACCATTGTTCCGCAGCCGGAACGTTGGTGTAGAGCAGGCAGTTGTGCCGCATCAGGTCTTCCGGCGTCACCGGGCTGCCATTGCGGGCGAGATAGCCGGGCGAAGCGCAGACCACCCGGTTCGCCGGGGCCAGCCGCCGCGCGATCAGGGTGCTGTCGCGCAGCCGTCCGATGCGCACGGCGACGTCGTAGCCCTCGTCCACCAGATCCACGTAGCGGTCGTTCAGATCGATGTCGATCTCGATCGCCGGGTTGCGCTCCAGGAAACCGGCAATGGCGGGCGCGAGGTGCAGCAGCCCGAAGGAAACGGGGGCGTTCACCTTCAGCCGTCCGCGCGGTGCCGCGTGCAGGTCCGCCACCGCCATCTCCGCCTCCTCCAGGTCGGCGATGATGCGGGTGCAGCGCTCGTAGAAGGCCTGCCCCACCTCGGTCAGGCTGAGCCGCCGTGTGGTGCGGTTCAGCAGCCGCGCGCCCAGCCGGTTTTCCAGTTCGGTGATGCGGCGCGACACCACGGATTTGGAAAGCCCCAGCCGATCGGCGGCGGCGGTGAAACTTTTCGCGTCCACGACCTTTATGAAGGCCAGCATGTCATCGAGGCGGTCCATGGGATTGTTCTACACCGCACAACGATGAAGTGCCATCTCCGCCGGCTTCCCGCAGGCGAGCAACGTGCTATCTCCCAGGAGGCAAGGGACGGATGGTCCCGCCGTCACGGGATGAGGAGTGAGAGACATGGCGAAGATCCTGGTGCTCTATTACAGCAGCTACGGACACGTTTCGCAGATGGCCCAGGCGGTCGCGGAGGGCGCACGCGCGGTGGATGGCGTGGAGGTCGCGGTGAAGCGGGTGCCCGAGCTGGTGCCCGAGGAGGTCGCCGTGAAGTCCCACTTCAAGCCGGAGCCCGATGTGCCGGTCGCCACGGTGGCGGAGCTGGCCGAATACGACGCCATCATCATCGGCACGCCGACCCGCTACGGCAACATGGCGTCGCAGATGAAGAACTTCCTGGACCAGACCGGCGGCCTGTGGATGCGCGGCGCGCTGAACGGCAAGGTCGGCAGCGTGTTCACGTCAACCGCCACGCAGCATGGCGGCCAGGAGAGCACCATCCTGTCCACCCACATCGTCATGCTGCATCTGGGCTTCGTGATCGTCGGGCTACCCTATTCCTTCCAGGGGCAGATGGGCGTGTCCGAAGTGATGGGCAACTCGCCCTATGGCGCCAGCACCATCGCCGCCGGCGACGGCTCCCGCCAGCCGAGCGCGGTGGAGCTGGACGGCGCGCGCTTCCAGGGCCGCCATGTGGCGGAGATCACGAAGAAGCTGCACGGCTGACCGCGCGGCACGAACGGAGGGCGATCCCATGGGCCTGCTGATCGAGGGGCGTTGGAGCGACCGGTGGTACGACACGAAATCGACGGGGGGTGCCTTCGTCCGCTCCGAGTCGCGGTTCCGCGACCGGGTGGCGGCGGACGGGTCCACCCGCTTCGCGCCGGAAGCCGGACGCTACCACCTGTACGTCTCGTACGCCTGCCCATGGGCGCACCGTACGCTGATCTTCCGCGCACTGAAGAAGCTGGAGGATGTGATCGGCCTGTCGGTCGTCGAGCCGTTGATGCTGGAGAACGGCTGGGAATTGGCCGAGGGCGCCGATCCCATCAACGGCGCGCGCTTCCTGCACGAGGTCTACACCCGCGCCGACCCGGCCTACACCGGCCGCGTGACGGTGCCGGTGCTGTGGGACCGCGCGACCGGGACGATCGTCAGCAACGAATCGGCCGAGATCATCCGCATGCTGAACCGGGAGTTCGACGCGTTCGGTGACGCGTCGCTCGATTTCTGTCCGGAGGAGCTGCGTGAGGAAATCGACCGGGTGAACGCCTTCGTGTACGATGCGGTGAACAACGGCGTCTACAAGGCCGGCTTCGCCACCAGCCAGGACAAGTACGAGCAGGCCTTTGACGCGCTGTTCGCTGCCCTGGACGAGCTCGACGCGCGGCTGGCGACGCAGCGCTGGCTGGTCGGCAACCGGCTGACGGAAGCGGATTGGCGCCTCTTCACCACCCTCGTCCGCTTCGACGCGGTGTATGTCGGGCACTTCAAGTGCAATCTGCGGCGGATCGCCGACTATCCCAACCTGTCCGGCTATCTTCGTGACCTTTTCCAGGTCCCGGGCGTGCGCGATACGGTGCGCTTCGACCACATCAAGCGGCACTATTATGGAAGCCACGCCACGATCAACCCCACGGGGATCGTGCCCAAGGGGCCGGCCCTCGACCTCGACGCGCCGCACGGGCGCGACAGTCTGGGCTGAGGGTCAGCCGTCGCACATCCACTGGTGCAGGGTGGTCAGAAGGGTGGCCTTTCCCGCCGGCTTGGTCAGGAAATCGTCCATACCCGCTTCGATGCAGCGCATGCGGTCCTCCGGCTGGCCGTTGGCGGTGAGCGCGATGATCACGACCCGCCCGTGCGGCGGCGGCAGCGCGCGGATCGCGGCGGTGGTCATGGCGCCATCCATGTCCGGCATCGCGAGATCCATCAGAACGGCATCCGGGGCCCTTTCCGAATCGCGCATGACATCCAGCGCCTCCGTACCCCCGGTTGCCAGGGAGACGGTGAAACCGACGCTGGACAGGATGGCTTCGGTCACCAACAGGTTGGTCGGGCTGTCGTCCACCACCAGGATGTGCCCACCCCGCTCCCTTGCCCAGTTCACCAACAGGGACAACCGATCCGAACGGAGAGGAGCTGCCGGCGCGGTGACGTGCGGGTTGAGGAAAGCCATGGTCGAATCCCGAAATGAGTTGCAGAATGCAACGCGCTTTGCGAGGCGGCGAGGCGGAACAGTCTTGCAACCTGCGGCACGTTGCCGTTAACGCGCTCTTAACTGCAAAGGTCGGGCCAAGCGGCGTCGGCGGAAGGAAGAATGATGGGCGGCGTGGATCGGGTGTGGATCGCGTGGGCGGGGCTGCAGGGCGCGGTCGCGGTGGCCGCCGCCGCGTACGCCAGCCACGGGCTGGCCGGTGTGCCGCAGGCGCAGGACTGGGCGCGCACCGCCAGCCAGATGCAGCTGTGGCACGCGCTCGCCCTGATCGCGGCCGCGCTCTGCTGCGGGTACGCCCACGGTGTGGCCCGCATCGCGCTGCGTGCGGCCGGCTGGCTGTTCCTCGTCGGCGGTCTGTTGTTCTGCGGGTCTCTGTACGGCTTGGCGTTCGAACGCCCGCTTCCGCTTCCCATGGCGGCCCCGGCCGGCGGCATGGCCCTCATCCTGGGATGGGTGGCGGTCGCGGTGGCGGCCCTGGCACCGGAGTGGGTGGCCCGGCGCGGGTCCTGACCCGCGCGTCCGACGATCCGATCAGTTGCTCCGTCCCGTCGGCCGGGCGCGGTGCGCCAGCCGCAGGCGCAGCCCGTGAAGGTGCGGGTTGTGGCGCAGGGCCATCTCGGCGGCGGCGTCGGCCTCCGCGAGCGCGCCGTTGCGCTCGCAGATGTGGGCGAACCCCGCGATGGCGCCGAAATGCCGCGGCTCCCTGCTTAACGTCTGCTCGATGTCGAGCAGCGACGCGGTGTCGTTGCCGCGCAGGAAATGCAGCGTCGCCCGCTTGTTCCAGGCCTCCGCCCAATCCGGATCGTGGTCGAGGATGGCGTCGAACCGTGTGGCGGCGGTGGTGAAGTCGCGCAGTGCCAGGGACGCGATGGCCGCGTGCATGGCCTTTTCCAGATCCGGCCGGGAATGGCTGGTCCAGATCGCCCAGATCAGATCTTCCGTCTCCCCCGCGTCGAGCACGCCGTTGTCCTGACGGAGCCGATGGAACAGGGCTGTAAGCCGGCGGGGCAGGGCCGGATGCGGCGTGCGCTCGGTGCTGTCCAGGACCAGCGCGAGGACGCGGCGGATCAAGGGGGGCAGCGGCTCGGTCATGGTCGCCGCCCTTCGCGCGAGCGGGGCGACATACCGCGGAACGTCAAGGCGGCGACGCCGCTCCGCACGCCCACGCCGATGTGCCACATCATGGATCTTTCCCTCTGCTGTTCCGGTGTGCTGACGCCATGGACGGTCATTGCGGGCGGAACGCGCGCACCGGGCCCCCTGGCGGTCGCGGCCGGCCGCGACATGTCATTGCCGGAGCCGTCCGCCGGCACGCCGCATCGCCCAGGAGCCAACCCATGCGCATCCTCCCGATTCCCTTGGTCCTTCTGATCCTCTGGTCGGGCGCCGCGGCGGCCGAGCCGAGGCGCTACGTCATCGATCCCGAGCACGCCACCGTCGCCTTCCTCGTCCGTCACATCGGCTACGCCTCGGTCCTGGCCAGCTTCCTGAAGCTGGAGGGTGCCTTCACCTATGATCACGACGCGCGGACGCTGGACGATCTGGTCGTGTCCATCGACGCGCGCAGTGTGTTCTCCAACCATGCCGCCCGCGACGAGCATGTCCGCGGCCCCGACTTCCTGGATTCCGGGCGGAACCCCGTCATCCGATTCGTCGGAACGCGCGCCGAACCGACCGGTGACGCCACCGGCCGCGTGTACGGCGAACTGACGGTTCGCGGCACCGCCCGGCCGGTCGAGATCGCGGTCACGCGCAACAAGATGGGGCCTTACCCGTGGGGAGAGAACTACGTTGTCGGCATTTCTGCCCGGACAACGCTGAAACGCAGCGATTTCGGCATGACCTACGGGCTTGAGGGCGATCTGGTCGGGGACGAGGTCGAGGTCATCATCGAACTGGAGGCGATTCGCCGGCCCTAGGATCACCGGCCGCCGGACCGGCGGTCGGCCGCTTACCCGTCGGCTTTGACGGCGCGCGTGCCATCCATGCCCAGCCCGTCCAGAAGATGGCCGGCCCGGGTCGCCTTGGCCGCGAGATAGCGGCGGTTCTCCACGGTCACCAGACCGATGAGGGCGCTGCGACCCACCACCTCGATGCCGGCCCGGGCAAGGGCGGCGATCTTGTCGGGGTTGTTCGTGAACAGGCGCACGCGCCCGAACCCCAACCGCAGCAGCATGGTGGCGGCGAGGTCGTAGCGCCGCTCGTCGGCGCCGTACCCCAGCACCGCGTCGGCATCGATCGTGTCGAGCCCGTGGTCCTGGAGGTCGTAGGCGCGCATCTTGTTGGCAATCCCCGTGCCGCGCCCCTCCTGGTCGAGATAGACGAGAACGCCGCCGCCCTCGTCGGCAAGCCGGGCCACCGCCTGCCGCAGCTGGTCGCCGCAGTCGCAACGCAGCGACGCGAACAGGTCCCCGGTCAGGCAGGCCGAGTGCAGCCGCACCGGAACCGGGCGGTCCGGGTCCGGACTGCCGACGATGATCGCCACCTGGTCGCGCAGCCCGGCGCCGCCGCGGAACACCACGAAGACGGTCTCCACGCTCTCCGCCAACGGAACCCGTGCGCGCGAGACGATTTGGAGCGGGTGGGGCGCGCCGTCCGCCCCCTCCGTCAGGGCGGCAAGAGGCACGCGGTGGACGCCGGCCGGCACCGGGCCGCACAGCCCGGCCGGGACCATCAGCACCGCCGGCAACAGCAGGGCCAGCTTCGCCAGACCGATCGCGGCCTCCGCGATCCTGTCGGCCGGGTGCCAGACGGCCGGTCCGGGAGCGTCGATGCCGCCGGCGAGCCGGCAGGCGGCGTCATGCCCCATGCCCGACAGCGGGACGGCGACCGCACCGTCGGCGGGAAGCCCCAGCACGCGGGCGCGCGGTTCCGGCAGCGTGAGAACGGCGCCACCGCCGGCCAGTGTCGCGAAGGCGTCGAAGGTGGCGGGGGAGATGGTGTCGATCGTCGCCACGAGCGTGGCGCCCGTGTCACCTTCGATCACCACCGGCCGGCCGGCGCGCAACTCGGCCACGGCCCGATCCACGGTGACCTGAACGCCGTCGCGGAAAAGATGTGCGAACGGCGTCGGCTGGCTGTTGGAACGCATTATGGTCTCTATCCTCCGCCTTGGGCCTCTTGCGCTTGGTCGCCGACATTGAGATTGCGGCCGCGGCGCCCAGATCAAGCGGCATATCGTTCGGCCAATCAGCGAACCACGGAGCGGCGATGACACCGGTCGGCACCCACCCGGAACTTTGGGGGCAACTTCTGGACCGGGCCGCGGGGCGACCCGCAGCGGCACCGACGTTCGAGGCGGATGGCGAAGCGGCCTGTGTTTTCTGGCGCTTGTACGCCGGCGTCGCCGCCCCGGATCATCGGCCCTTCGTCATCGGGCAGCTGGGCCAGTCGCTGGACGGGCGCATCGCGACGCCGTCCGGCCATTCGCATTACGTCAACGGACCCGAGGCGATCACCCATCTGCATCGCCTGCGCGCGTTGGTGGACGGGGTGCTGGTGGGGGTGGGCACGGCGGTGGCCGACGACCCGCGGCTGACCGTGCGCCATGTGCCCGGCCGCAGCCCGGCGCGCATCGTCATCGACCCGCGCGGTCGGCTGCCGGAAGATGCGGCCCTGCTCGCCGACGACGGCTGCCGCGTCATCGTCGTCCAGTGCGCCAACGTCCGCCGTCCGCCGCGGGTCGAACCGGTCACCGTGGCGGAGCGCGGCGGGCAGATCGCGCCGCGCGACGTCGTGCAGGCGCTCGCCGCGCGCGGCGTGCACCGGCTGCTGGTGGAGGGCGGGGCGCAGACCGTATCAGCCTTCCTCGCGGCGGAGGCGCTTGACCGGCTGCACATGTGCGTAGCGCCGATCCTGATCGGATCGGGCCCGACCGGGATCACCTTGCCGCCCATCGAACGGCTGAACGCAGCACTTCGGCCCGTGGCGGAGGTGGTCCGCCTCGGGCGCGACGTGCTGTTCGATTGTGATCTGCGGGGATGAGTGGACGCGGGTCAGGGACTCTCGAAAAAGCCCCCGCCATTTCCGTCGCCGCCCGACCCCAGGGGGCCCTGCACGGGCGGGGGAGGGGGCTCGCGGTGGTGATGGACGCGGGCGATGGTGCCGGCGAGCTCCTGGAGTTCGACAAAATTGTCGGCCTGACGGCGCAACTCATCCGCCACCATGGGCGGCTGGGACCGGACGGTGCTGATCACGCTGACCCGCACGCCCTTGCGCTGCACGGCCTCCACCAGCCGCCGGAAGTCGCCGTCACCGGAAAACAGCAGGATGTGGTCCACATGGTCGGCCATCTCCATCACGTCGATGGCGAGCTCGATGTCCATGTTGCCCTTGATCTTGCGCCGGCCGGACGCGTCGGTGAATTCCTTCGTCGGCTTGGTCACCATGGTGTAGCCGTTGTAATCCAACCAGTCCACCAGCGGCCGGATCGGCGAGTATTCCTGATCCTCCACCAATGCCGTATAATAGAATGCGCGCATCAGCCGCCCCTCATTGGCAAAACCGTCGCGCAAGCGCTTGTAATCGATATCGAAGCCCAGTGAACGTGCCGCCGCGTAGAGATTCGCTCCATCGATGAACATGGCCAAGCGTTCTTCTTTGTAAAAGAGCCTGGAAACCTCTTTGGGCAATACGGTTGTCCGTTCCAAAGGTCTATTCCTTCTTCAACAGATTGTAATTTATGAGCGATGCAGGCAAATCGCACTGCACCAGTCCATAATGTTAGGGCGTTGTCGCGGAACGCACAAGTCCGAAACAATCGTTCTTGGTATGGGGCACAAATCGGTATCCGACGGTGGGTCATCGGGCAAGTCGCCGCGGCTTTCGCCGATGCCCTTTCCGGCACACTCCCACTCCGGTTGGCGTGTGATCGTCATGAATGATGGGCCGGCATTGTGACCAGCTTGTGATCATACCGCGGACCGTCGTGCCATGATCCTGATCAAAGGGGGCGATGGAAAAACCACTTCGCACATGCGGGATATTTTGCCACCATGGCCCGACCGGCACGCGTCCGCTCGCTCAGGGAGCCGCTCCGCCATGACCGACACCACCATGCCCCCGGAGGCATTCACCATCGCGCCGCAGCCGCTGGACGGACTGGACGGGGACGCGCTCGACGGTTATCTGGCCGGACTGATCCTGGCGCAGGCCGCCCGTGAGGACCGGCCGCTCACCGAGGCGCTGGGGCTGCCGCCCGGCCCGCTGGCAGGACTGGTCCACCAGCTTCGGCCGGACGCGGTCCAACTGCTCGACGGAGCCGTCGGGGATACCGGCGAGGACGCGATCGAGGAGGCGGACCTGCGCGCTTTCCTGTTGGAGCACCGGGCCGGGCGCGGCGCCGTGGAGGAGTGGCTGGCCGCCATCGTGGCCCGGCGCAGCCTGGCGCCCAACCATCTCTGGCAGGACATGGGCTTCACCAACCGGCGGGAGCTGAACGCCTTCTTCCGCCGCCACTTCCCGGCGCTGGTGGCCCTCAACAGCGGCGACATGAAGTGGAAGAAGTTCTTCTACCGCCAGCTCTGCCTGCGCGTGGGCATGCTGATTTGCAAATCGCCCAACTGCGAGGTCTGCGACGACTTCGCCGCCTGCTTCGAGGCGGAGGAGGGCGACCCGCTCTCCACCCTGGCGCAGATGGGGCGGGGCGCCTGACCGCGGGAGGGCCGGCGGGCCGTCAGCCCGCCAGCTTCGCCTCCAGCGCCGCGTTCTTGATCGACTTCTGCAGCTTCTCGAAGGCGCGCACCTCGATCTGGCGCACGCGCTCGCGGCTGATGCCGTATTTCTGCGACAGGTCCTCCAGGGTGGTGGGGTTGTCGCGCAGCCGGCGTTCGGTGAGGATGTCGCGCTCGCGGTCGTTCAGGCCTTTCATGGCCTGGACCAGCAGCTTGCGGCGCTTGCCCATCTCTTCCTGCTCGGCCAGCGTGATCTCCTGGTTGGAGCTCTCGTCGACCAGCCAGTCCTGCCATTCGCCCTCGCTGTCGGCGCGCAGCGGCGCGTTGAGCGAGTGGTCGGGGCTGGCGAGACGGCGGTTCATCGCGATCACGTCCTGCTCCGGCACCTCCAGCTTGGTGGCGATGGCGGCGACATGCTCGGGCGACAGGTCGCCCTCGTCGATCGCCTGCATCTGGCCCTTCAGCTTGCGCAGGTTGAAGAACAGCTTCTTCTGCGCGGCCGTGGTGCCCATCTTCACCAGCGACCAGGAATGCAGGATGTATTCCTGGATCGCCGCCCGGATCCACCACATGGCGTAGGTGGCGAGGCGGAAGCCGCGGTCGGGATCGAATCGCTTCACCGCCTGCATCATGCCGACATTGCCTTCGGAGATCAGCTCCGACAGCGGCAGGCCGTAGCCGCGATACCCCATGGCGATCTTCGCCACCAGCCGCAGGTGGCTGGTCACCAGACGGTGGGCCGCCTCCGAATCGCCGTGTTCGCGCCAAGCCTTGGCCAGCATGAACTCCTCGTTCGGCTCCAGCATCGGAAATTTGCGGATTTCCTGCAGGTAGCGCGACAGGTTGCTCTCAGCGCTGATGACGGGAATGCTCGGAAGTGTCGTCGCCATGCTCACCCTCTCCCGGCGGCTGTTCACCCCTCGTTGCCTCGGAGGCCATCGCCACCACTATGCCACGCCCATGATCCACCGCCACCCCCAGAATAACCGAGTCCGGCGGTCGGTCATAGAGTTTTACGTTCCATCCAGCCTTGCGATCAGCGCGGCCATGTCGGCCGGCAGAGCGGCCTCGAACCGCATCGGCTTGCCCGTGCCTGGATGGACGAATTCGATCGCCGCCGCGTGCAGGGCCTGACGCGGAAACTCAACAAGGGCCCGGCGCACCGGTTCCGGCAGCGCCGCCGTCTTCGACCCGGTCGGCCGGGCCGTGCGCCCGCGGCCATAGACGGCGTCGCCGACCAGCGGGTGGCCGGCGTGCGTCATGTGCACCCGGATCTGATGGGTGCGGCCGGTCTCCAGCTTGCACTCCACCAGCGCCGCCGACAGGCCGTAGCTGGAGCGCACGCGGTAGCGGGTGGCGGCGTGCTTTCCGCCGCTCGCGACCACCGCCATCTTCTTACGGTCGGCGCTGCTGCGCCCGATGTTGCCCTCGATCCGCCCCTCGCGCGGCGAGGGCACGCCCCACACCAGCGCCAGATAGGTGCGGCTGAGCGAACGGTCGGCGAACTGGGCGGTCAGCGCGTGGTGCGCACGGTCGTTCTTCGCCACAACCATAAGGCCGCTGGTGTCCTTGTCCAGCCGGTGCACGATGCCGGGCCGGCGCACGCCGCCGATGCCCGACAGGCTGTCGCCGCAATGGGCGAGCAGCGCGTTGACCAGCGTGCCGTCGGCGTTGCCCGCCGCGGGGTGGACGACGAGGCCGGCCGGCTTGTCCAGTACCACCACGTCCTCATCCTCGTGCACCACGGTGAGCGGGATGTCCTGCGCCACCGGCTCGGCCGGTTCGGCGTCGGGCACCGTCACCTCGTAGCGGTCGCCGGCGCGCACCCGCAGCGACGCGTCGGCCACCGGCCGGCCGTCCGCGCTCACGCAGCCCGACTCCAGCAGCGCCTGCACCCGCGACCGCGACAGGTCGGGGATCGAGACGGCCAGCGCCTTGTCCAGCCGTTCGCCGGCCAGCGCCTCGCCGATCACCACGCGCGCGGGGCCGCCGGCGTCAAGGCTTCCGCCGTCTTGCGGGTTGCCGATCTCGTGATGGTCGGGCATCGTTGCGCCGCTTTCCCCGTCGAACATTCGTGCACCCGAAGTGGACCTCATACCGTGAAGGCACTCAAGGCCGCCGTGGTCATCATGGGCCTCCTGATCGTGGTCGGTGTGACCATCCTGATCATGGAGCTTGCCAACCGAAACCGCGACCCCGACCGCCGCGCCGGAGGCGACGACCCCGGCCGCATCGCCGAAACCGACCTGGGCCTGCCCGACGACGCGGCCATCTCCGAGATGGTGGTCGTGGGCAACCGACTGGCGATCCGCGTCACCATGCCGCAGGGCGGTGACCGCGTGTACCTCATCGACCCGAAGAACGGCGCCGTGACCGCGACCGTGAGCACGACCAGAATTCCGCAACGCGTAGGGACCGCGCAGTGATGGCCGTCACACACGATTTCCGCAGCGACAACACCGCCGGTGCCGCGCCCGAGATCCTGGACGCGCTCGCCCGCGCCTCCAGCGGCGGCGCGCCGTCCTACGGCGCCGACCCCTGGACCGCGCGGGTGCAGGAGCGGATCGCCGCCCTGTTCGAGACGGAGGTGGCGGTCTTCCCCGTCGCCACCGGCACCGCCGCCAACTCCCTGGCCCTGGCGGCGCTGACGCCGCCCTGGGGCGCCGTCTACTGCCACACCGACAGCCACATCCAGGGCGACGAGTGTGGCGCGCCGGAGCTGCAAACCGGCGGGGCCAAGCTGATCGACCTGCCCGGTGCCGACGGCAAGCTCGACCCTGCCATCCTCGACACCGCCATCGCCGACACCGGCGCTGGCTCGGTCCACCGCATCCAGCCGGCGTCGGTCAGCCTGACCCAGGCGACCGAGGCCGGCACCGTCTACAGCGTGGAGGAGGTGAAGGCCATCACCGCCGTCGCCCGGGCCCATGGGCTGGCCGTGCACATGGACGGCGCCCGCTTCGCCAACGCGCTGGTGACGCTGGGCTGCAGCCCGGCCGACGCGACCTGGCGGGCGGGGGTGGACGTGCTGACGCTGGGCGCCACCAAGGGCGGCTGCCTCGCCGCCGAGGCGGTGGTGTTCTTCCGCCCCGAGTTGGCGCGCGACTTCGCCTTCCGCCGCAAGCGCGCGGGGCACCTGTTCTCCAAGATGCGCTTCCTGTCGGTGCAGCTGGAGGCGTGGCTGCAGGACGACCTGTGGCTGCGGCTCGCCAGACACGCCAACGCCATGGCCACCCGCCTCGCCCGCGGCCTCGCCGGCATCGAGGGGGCGGAGCTGATCTTCCCGGTCCAGGCCAACGAGATCTTCGTGCGCCTGCCCGAACCCGCCATCGCCGTGCTGGAGCGGACGGGCTTCGGCTTCTACCGCTGGGACGGCCCGCTGCTGCGCCTCGTCACCTCCTTCGACACGCCGCAGGCCGCGGTGGACGACTTCATCGAAATCGTGCGCACCGCGAAAAAAACCGCTTGATCCCCCGGAAACCGTCGGCTATCTAACCGCCCACGCCGACGACGTCCCCTTCGTCTAGAGGCCTAGGACACCGCCCTCTCACGGCGGTAACAGGGGTTCGAATCCCCTAGGGGACGCCACTTACCGTGCGTCAATCAGCTCAAGCACTTACGGAAGCCGGAACGGCCCTGTGTACCACTCGTGTGTACCAGTGGGGCCGACGTGGGCTTGCAGTCATTCCTCCTCCGACGTGGCGCGACGTACTCCTACCGCGTGCGCGTTCCCCGTGACCTTGTGCCGTTGCTGGGCGGACGGCGGGAGCTGAAGAAGGCGCTTGGCACCGCATGTCCGGTCACGGCAAAGTCCCGCGCCGCCGTCATTCATGCGGCGGTTCAGACCCTGATCGCGAGACTGCGGATGACCAGCCTCCCGGCGGATGCCGAAGCGTTTCTCGAATTCATGAAACGGGCCACCGAGTGGTCCGAGGCGATGCTCATCGAGCACCTCGACCACCTTCCGCCGGATCAGCAGGCCGAGTTCCGCCACCACGCCGCCACGATCCGGACGGCGCTGGCCGGGGCCAGGGCGCATGTGAAGGTGGCGGAGCTTGAGGAGGTCAACCGCGGCCTGCAACGAGCTCTTGCCCGGGGCGCGGGGCCGGGTGTCCCGGCGGAGGAGATCAGCGTCATTGTCGAGCGGATGGAGGCGATCGCGGCGCAGGCCACTCCCGATCCGTTCAAAGGCCTGGACGACAAGGCTAAGCTCCCGATTTCCAACTTCCTCGATGCGTTCCTCGCAAAGAAACGCCTCAGCAGAAGCAGCGTGTACAACTATAAACGCTGTTTCCGAATGCTGACAGAGTGTCTTGGGAACAAGTCTGTCGGCTTGATCGATACCCGCGATTTGCAGAAGTTTCACGAGTTGCTGATGGACACACCGAGCGATAAGGGTGATGGAAATTTTCTAAAGCATGACACCATCTATCGCTACATCAGCAACGTCAGTTGCTTCTTTGATGAATTTGCTATTCCAAACCATTTGGCGAATGACAATCCAACACGGCGGGTTGTGGTTCTTCCGGATAAAGATAGTGACAGCGACGAAGACAACCCATCCCGGCGCCCATACACCATCGACGAATTGACCATCATCTTCGATGCTCCTCTCTATCGTGGATGCAAATCCGAGCGCCGAATCGACGAACCGGGAGAATTCATACTGCGAAATCACAAGACCTACTTTCCGCTGGTTGCCCTATTTTCGGGAATGCGCCTATCCGAAATCGCTCAACTTGAGTTTGACGACATCGTCGAGCACAATGGCCGTCCGCACTTCAGCGTGAACCGTAAGTCCCTTCACGGACACAAGAAAACAACCAAGACGGAAAGCTCGATCCGCTTTGTTCCGATCCATAAAGAATTGGAGAGATGCGGTTTCTTTGATTACATAAAGCGACGCGAGTCCGAGCCGAACGTTGGGAGAATTTTTCCAGACTACCGATATAGCAATTGGTGGAACCAAGTGTTTCTTGTCCGGCGGGGCTTGAAGGAAGACGCACTGGTCTTCCACTCATTCCGCCACACGTTCCGTGACGCGTTGCGGGAAGCAACGGAGAGTGACGAATCGGTTGATCGGATACTTGGTCACCACCATGACGGCACCGGACCACGCTACGGCGACAAACGCAAGCGGCTCCACCGGGAGTCGGAGGTCATCGAAACCGTGGCGTATCCCGGCCTCGACCTCAGCCACCTCCGTCAGTAGGCAGCCTCTCCCCAGGATCAGAATTTTTCCTTCTGCACCACTTCAGAGTCGAAGCGCCTGTCAACGAATCGGCACGACATGTGATTCGATGGGGGTTGACGCTCTCCACAAGGGCGAACACCTTGGAAGGAACGCGCCTCGCTGTCACAGGGCGGCAACCCTCGGCGAGGCGCATTCGCAGGAGTTCGGACAGGATGTCTGACCTTTTCCGCGCCGTCAACAATAGCGTTGCCGCCACCCTCCCGGGTAGGTGACGGCCCGGCCGCATAGTCAAGCGGCCGGTCAACCCAACACTGCACCCCAAGACGTCAACAAATTTGGCCTCTCCGTCCCGCTTCCGGCGTTCGCCCGCCGGGGACAGCATTCCGTCACGACCACGACCACCCGGAAGCCCGCCACCCGTGCCGCACGTCGGCGGTCGCTTCCTACCGGGGACGTCAAGATTGCCACCAGCACGGTTCCGTTGCTGGTCGCCCCGGCCTCAGCAGAGCGCGACAGGCCGGAGGCCGCCGCGGCCTCTGCCCCGCCACTTGCCCCTGGACGAAAGCTCGAACGATTTCGGCAGTTGCCACTGGCGTGGCGAGTCCGGGTGCAGCAGGCGTGCGGCGGCACTGGAGAAGAGGACGTCGGAGCACTCGAATGGGCGTTGGAAGAAGCGCCTCAGCCACCCGAGGCCGCCTTCATCTTGGGGCGGCTGGGAAATGATGGAAGCAGGCTCAGCCCGAAGGCGCAGGCCCATGCGGACGCCCTGGCCGTCGATGTCGCACTGTGGCGTGCCGAGGTCCGGGCATGGGAAGAGGCCCGGCCGCTGCACGATCTGGCGAGCGCCGTCGAGCGCCGCGCCGCCCGGCTGGAGCACGTCGATGCCGGGGCCTTGCGGTTCCTCGACGACGACGAGGAACGCTTGACCGAAGAAGCCCGACGCTTGGCCGACGTCGGCTTCGCCCGGCGGCAAATCATCTTCTGGCAGGGCGACGACGCCGTAGACATGATGCCCCACCCGCGGGAGGGCGACATGCCATCCCTGCGGCGGCGGCTTCGCCGCTGGATCGGGAGAGCCGACGCCCACGCCGCGGCGGTCCTTGGGCTGGTCGGCGGGCGGCCGGGCGGAGGGGGCGCGAAGTTCGTCACCAACTGGAGCCTTGGCCGCTGGGAGCAGGTCCAAGCGAAGAACGAAGCCTTCCTCGCCGAGCGGGAGGCGGTGAGCGAGGTCGGAAAGGTGGTGAACCTCGCCATGGTCGCGAACGAGTCGGTCAAGGCCGCGGCGGCCTCGTGGTACGCCATCGTGCTGGGGATGGAGGAGCGCGCCAGACGGGTGGGATACGTGGCCGTCTTCGTGACCGCGACGTTACCTCCCCGTTACCATCTCAACCCGCGGCACGGCGATGCGGAACACGGTGATCCTGCCCTCTCGCCGTGGATCGGCGCGCAGGAACTGGCGAGGCGCTGGCATGCGGCCTTGTGCCTTGCCCGGCAACGGGGAGTCAATCCGTTTGGGGTGCGTACGGTGGAGCCGCACACCGATGGATGCCCGCACGCCCACGCGCTCCTCTATGTCGCACCGGATGAATTGGGTGACCTCGAAGCCTCCCTCCGTCAGCACTTCCCTGCCGACGGAGGCGATGCCAATGCGGCCCTCAAGGTCCGCCTGATCAACGGCGGCACCGCGGCTCCGACGAGCTACGTGATGCACTACGTTCTCAAATGCGTCGGCCCGGCGGATGACGAGGAGACGCGGCGATTCCGCGCGTGGGCCAGCCACGTGGGCGTACGGCGGTTGTCGCTTGTGGGCCTTCGGCAAGGCACTATCGGGCTGTTCCGGGCGGCGTACCGGACAACAAAGAGCGACACGCCGCCCGCCGAGCCTCGCGCCCGGGCGGTGTACCGGGCGATGCGCCGGAAGCGGTGGGCGACCGCGCTGGCGCTGTTGGGAGCGTGGTCGGTCACTCCGCGGTTCCGGCCCGAGCGAGAGATCCGCGTCAACTGCTGGGGCGAGGACGTCCGGCACACGATCGGTTGGTGCAACGCGCGGACCGGGAAGCATTCCCTCGCTCGGCAACCCGTCCGGTGGGCGATTCGAAAGATCACCAACGTATTGATTGGGAACGCTCTTTCAATTGTCACCAGTTACCCAAGGGGCGCCCCGCCGGACGGTGGCGTCCGCCAACGCCCGCCGGACAAAGGCCAGCATGACCCGTAGGCGTGGGGGGGCCGCTTCGCTCCACCCCCCACACCCCCAGATCGGAACGGCCCTGCCGGGGGCCACATGGGCGCGCTTCGCGCGCTCGAACCAGGCGGTCGTGGGCCGCCTGGTTCGAATTCCGGGCGCTTCGCGCCGGGGGTGGCCGGGGGCCGCATTCACCACGATCCCTTCCATTTTGCGGGTATCATGATATCGGATGTCCCTGCGAAGGCATCCTGCGGCCAAAAGGTCGCGTAATTTTGTTGCGTAGTGTTAAAATGAGTCGCTTTTCGGTCGACCTTCCTGGCCGGGGCGCCTCCGAACGTCCATCGAGAAATGGTGTATGGGTCAGTGCACCAGGAGGTGCTACCACCCACTGGGTCGGCTGGTGCCGAGCTTCCCCGCGAACGTCAGGAATGCCGAGGCTGGCGGCCACAATTAGCGACGTCCACGATGTTGGCCGCTCATCATTCGCCCGGCGGTCACAATGACGCCGTTCCGTTATGGAACCAAACTCTCACCTCAGCTGCACTAGAATATTGTCGCTCCCGCCGGACGGTGCGTTCCCGTTGGTCAGCATCAATCAACCGGGCGCCCTGTATAGGCGACGACCGCGTCTTCAAGAGTCGCCAAAGCATTGCCGCACTGCTGATCATAGACCCATAGGATGGCAGCACGAGCAATATCCTCAAGTTGCGCTCGTCGATCCTTTGATGGCTCAGGTGGTGGTTCAATCGGTGCAGGCGCAGTCAATACTTTCGAGCTCCGTCTCTTCATTTCCTATTTCATCCGCAATGGTAAGATTTGAAAGGTTCAGAAGATCGCTGTACGTCCATCTTGATGAAAATCTGCAATAATCTCCCGGACGCACGGTGCTTGGGAATCGCTTCTCTTGCTCTATCCACCAGTTGGCGGCCTGCGGATACTGGCGGAAAATGTCCACAAGCTTGCGCTTGCCTTTTAGGTAGCAGCCGACGCAGTTTCCAAGTAGTGTCGCGCCTTCCACCGCAGGCAGTTTCAGATCGAACGAGTTACCAGCCCAAAATCGGGCGACATCTGCTTTGTTTATGCCCGCATCCGCCATAGGCATCACTGGAATCCCCTCGTCTCGTCGTTCCGCCGCCCGGCGCAACTGTCGCTCGACCCGGCGCGGTTCATCCGCCCGAAGTCCAACCACCGAGTACCATCGAGACAAACCGAGTGTGTGCTTAGCAAACATCATAATGCGCCGCACCTTCAATTCAACCGTGCAGTATCTGGAGACGACGTTCGGAAGGTAGGTCCGCTTTTGGTTTAGGGCTGCAAAGGGTTCGCCATTACGGGACGCCGAATGATAGTCAACGATACGCGTCCGGTGTGGTGCATCAGGGTCGTATTCGAGCCAATGTACGTTTACGCCCCATTCCTCCTCACAGCGGCGCACAAAATCCAAAGTTTCTGCATGCTCTAGTCCAGTATTAGCGAAACAAACTGTAATCCAATCAGGCAGTGAGCAGCCAAACGCGTCCAACATCTTGCGCATCATGTAGGCGCTACTGCGGCCGCCGGAAAAACTCACCACGGCAGGACCGTCTATACGGAAGTGGTCGAGCATGGAAGGTTCGACGACGCGGCGTTCCATCCCGCGCAACCGCTCTGAGATCCGCACCTCTGCCTCAGGCAGCCCGGCGAACGCTGTGGCCGCCCTTGCGACGACGCGAAGGAAGGTCTGATCGTCGTCGCGCGCGAGGCTCGACACTGCCTCAATCAACGCGCGATCTATCGATTCTGCGGTCAAGCGACGCGAGCTGTTATCCCTGTATTCCCTTTGTTTGGCGGTGCGATAGGCACGTCGATAAGCGGAACGATCCACGGAACTGACCCTGTCCACAGTGGACAGACCTTTTGGACGACCTCAGCGCGCGGCGCAAGGGCTGTCGCGTCCAAGGCTGGCGACAAACGCCAGAACCAGACACGGTTGGTCAATTGCTGAATGCGGCTGACGTTCCGCTGGCCGCGACCTGTCGTGTATAGGCACACGAGGCGTCGGGACGAACGGGCCGGTCGGCCCCACCTCCACACACACAGTCCGAAGGGCCTGCCGGGGCAAGGTGGGCGCGCGTCGCGCTGTCGGGTTGGGGCGGTCGTGGGCCAAGTTGACCGCGATCCCTGCCATTTCGGAGGGTATCAGGATAGCGGACATCCCGCCGAGGGCATCCTACGGCCAAAAGGTCGCGTAATTTTGTTGCGCGATTGCCGGAATGAGCTGCTTCCCGGCCGGGTCCCCGCGCGGCGCCGCCCCCGAGCACCCATCGGGAAACGGTGGATGGGCTAGCGCGCCGGGGGCGCGCCCATCCACCTGGTCGGCTATTGCCGACCTTCCCCGTGGACGTCGGGGACGGCGAGTCCTCCATCGTCGTCTGGTGCTGCGGCCTCGTGGCCGTCGATGATCCCCAACAACCGGAGCACGTCCCGGGGCGGCCCTACCTCCGGTTTCCCAGCTGTGGGCAGAGCGAGCAGCACCTGCGCCCCGATCCTCTCAATCGCCGGAAGTTGGCGGATGATGGCATCGCCCGCCACGCTCCATTCCCCCAGCGTCGCCTTGTCCGCTGCGTTGACCGCGGCGAGCAGGGTTGGAGGCAGGAACCGCACCTCCGGCGGAGGCCGGGTAGCGGTGCCAGTGCGCCCGATGATGATCCCGCCGCGGCTGATGGTGTCGCCCGCCGCCTTCCACGCTGCGTACTTCCGGAACGCGCGTGCCATGCGGTGACGTGGGACCCCGTTCACAGTGGTCCCGGTCCCTTCGTACCGGGAAGGGGGCGGAGCTGGACGCGGCCCCGGAAAAGGTGCCTCGAAAGCCGCATGTGCCACCTCACCGCTGGATCGGCGGAACGTCGCATTGAGGACGCCTTGAAGGCGGAACAGGGCAAACATCACATGCACCGTCAACGTCACCGTGAACACCACCTTACCGACCATTGCGGCCACTACGCCCGGCCCTCGCCGCCGGAGGAGACGGCGCTCGGCTTCTCGCGCCCGTGCAATAGCGATGCGCAGACATCGGCATCGCCTCCGTCCTTCATCGTGGCTGGTGTCTCGGCCGCCCGGCCGCAACTGTGCGATCGTCATGGCTTCTCTCCTTCCGCCGGGATATCCCGCGCGAAGGGTGTCCCGTCCAGTGCCGCCCAATCGGCCTCGCGCCGGATGAAGCCCCCGAGGAAGCGCCGCAGGTGCGGGATGATGCGTGTGTCGGTATCGGCCCACGCCAACACCGCGGAACCGAGAATGAACTTCTGCTGCGCCGTCACGTGCCGATCACGTTTCACCATCGTGCGCTTGAGCCGGGCCGCCGCCTCCCGTGCCCGGCGCTCACGGTCCTGTGCTTCGGTGAGGCGCTCTCTCAGCTGTTCGTTCGACAGTGCGCGCGACATTGCTCCCTCCCGGCAGTGATGAACCGAGTCAGCACCGCACTTGCCGAAGCAAGGAACAAGCTTTTCGTCGTTTCCACCGTCCCGGAGATATTTTCCCTCCGGAGATCCTCAGCAGTCTCGCCTATACATTCCCTTCGGGAACGTGGCTCGGAGGCACAGCATGACCGCCGTTCTGTACCATGTTCAGTTCGGCATTGTTGCGCGCTCCGCCGGGCACTCCGCCGTCAAACGAAGTGCCTACCAAGCTTGCGCCCGCCGGGAGGACGGCGGGGGCCGCGTCTACGATTGGCGGAGGAAGCGCGGCGAGTGGGTCGGCGGATTCATGCTATTGCCAGACGGCGCGCCGGATTGGGCGACGGACCCGGCCCGCCTGTGGCGCGAGGCCGAGGCAGTGGAGCGTCGTTGCGATGCGCAACTCGCGCGGACCATCGAGTTCAGCATCCCGCGCACCGTCCCATCCCATCTGCGAGAGGCTTTCGCCCGAGCTGTCCTCGAGCCCTTGCGAGCGCGGGGAATGGCGATGCAGGTCGATCTCCACTGTCCGCCCGCTTCGGACGGCGAGGAGCAGCCGCACGCTCATGCTCTCCTCACTCTGCGCGCCTTTGAGGGTGACGGCTTCAGCGAGAAGAAGCGGCAGTGGAACGCCGCCTTCACGGAGAACGCTGGGCGAGCGATGCGCGGCCTGCTGGCCGACCAAATGAACGCGTTCTTCGAGGGCCACGGGATCGTGTCCACTGTGGACCATCGTCGCGCCGCAGCTGAACCAGAGCACGCGCCGCCGGAAAGGAATGTACCCCGGGCGGCATGGGCCGCATGGAAAGTTGATCCAACCTCATCGGCAGCCGCTCCGGTGCATGCGGTGCAGGACGTCCGCCGCCTCCGACACCAGCACCGTGCGGCCCTTGCTATGGCCGAGGCCGCCAAGGCCGAGGTGGCCGCGCTGTCCCGGGAAGCCCGCCGCCGGACACCCGGCGTCGCACCCAGCGACAGAGCGACTCGGGAGGAACGCCGCCGCCGCGTTCTGGCCGGGCTGATCCGCCAGCACTACGACACGGTGTGGATGCCCGAGTCGGTGGCCGCGAACGTTCGCTCCGTGCACCTCGACCCGGAACAACATCGGGCCATCATCACCCTGTACGACGGCAGCCAATTCGTGGACTACGGCGACCAAATCACCTTTCACGGCCCGATCACCCGCACTGCCGCCGCCGAAATCGCCGCCGCAGCAGCCCGGCATGGGTGGACGTCGGTGGTGCTGACGGGATCAAGGGAGTTCAAGGACGCTGTGGCATTGGAATGTGCGCTGTTGGTGCCGCCAATTGCTACCGACTATATCATGTCGCAGCACGTCCAAAGGCATCTGCAATCGCTGTCTCGGGAAGTGAACCTCCGGGCCGATGAATGCCACTTCCGTTTCCACATGCCTACCCGGCCGGATATCGTCGGGCTGGCAGCTTCTCCATCGAAGGGTGGGCCCTGTCAGATAGGGGAGCCCCAAATACACTTGCCATCACCTAATAAGCGGAGCTACTGCTAAAGGAGAGCGATACAAGCAGGATTGACGCTGTCGTGCGAAGCAGTTTTCGGGAGATTTTGTGATTTACGCAGGAGCATACCCATGTATGTCAAGACGATAAGAAGGCGCTTGATACTATAATGTGCTCGCGTGAAATTAGTAATGACTGAGCATAATAAAAATGTGACAATAATCATCAATTCGCGAGGTGAAAGATGCTCGGCTCGGCTCTTTACTATCCATATATAGACATAAAAGACTCTGATTGGCTTCGCGCCGCGGTATTGTTTTGGGACTCTCTCCAAACGATTGCGCCGCGATCAGTGAAAGATCCATACAAGAGTTTGGACACAAAGATTCTATGGAAGGAAGGATTTCTCGAGCCGCTAAGGTGTGATCTTCATCCAGAACTACTTGATACACTTGGGAAGCGTGTTGTCGCTCTGATGGATCGAAATGAATTTGGTCCCGGATGCAATTTGAATCAGAGCGATCCAAATTCAAGAACTCTGATGCATGCTGAGAAGGTTGGAACAGATATCCGACGTCAATTTCATCGCGCACGAATTCACCCTGAAAAGCTGTCACCGGAACTGAGGGATTGGGCGATGCGCGCTGCTGTGGCGCGCATGCATCCTGAGAAGCTATCACCTAGAATACGGGATCTATTCGATGAAATCGAATACGCTAGCATTCACCCAGAAAAGATGTCTCCTAGCCTAAGTCGATTTCTTTGGCGCTCTGAACGCTTTCAAGATCGCGATGGGGAGTGGCTGCTTTTGGATAGCCGCTTTGCGGAAGTTTATATGTCAGCCCTCGCAGCTATGCTAGCGAAAGAAACCGATACTGCAGCTCTTACTAATGAAGAGCCGTCTATGGCTGTTAATCTGCACACCATTCTTGAAGATGTAAAAGCTTCACAGCAGTCTGATAAAAAAGGCGCGCTTGTATCTTTCATCATGGAATCAATTCGGATTGATCCAAATACACGAATCGACAAGCTGCTTAATTTTAAGCGGTCTCGAACCAATCAACTTGCTGAGTTGTCCGCTCAATTCGACGACATTTCTTCAAAAATATCAAGTTGTGAGACAGCTCAGGAGCTTGAGGAAAAAGTTCGTATTGTATACGCTAACAGAGTTCGGCCGAAGCTTGAGGCATTGAA
The DNA here is from genome assembly GCF_013423485.1 of Azospirillum oleiclasticum. Lineage (GTDB taxonomy): Bacteria > Pseudomonadota > Alphaproteobacteria > Azospirillales > Azospirillaceae > Azospirillum > Azospirillum oleiclasticum. The sequence continues at coordinate 135,462 of NZ_JABFFR010000021.1, read as the reverse complement.
GCAGGAACTTAAAGAGAATTCGATTCAATCTCTTTGGGAGGGCATGTACCGTGCGGTGACTGTTTCTGTTCCAGCCGGAGGTGCTCTTGCCTATTTTACAGGATTTAGTGGTCAAGCGCTTTTGGCTGCTGGAGCAGTATTGGCAGTCACTGACGTTTCTGTAAAGACACACCTTGCACGAAGAAAAACTCGTCGGACTTCTCCTTACACGTACCTACTCGACATTGAAAGAAAATTTTCCCCAACAGATTGTTAAACCAGGGTAAGGAGTTACGCATTACACATCAGATGTTCGTTCATCTATCATGAAATTTCTCCGCTGATATGTGGATCAAGTGAACAAATTTCCTTGGCGACATTTGGAAATTGGATCATTCCGCAATCGACGAGATGCGATGCCTTGTCCATACGGGAGCGATCATATTTGGTTGACGTCTCTAAGCATCGTGTGTACCAGTCTCGTGGACCAAGGCTGATCCGGTTATCGCTTCTCGACAGAAAGTGCATTTGTTGACAGACGCTTGCCCGGTAATGGCCTGTCCCCTCCCCTAGGGGACGCCAACCATCCAATGGTTCGGCACCGAGTTCGAGAAGGCCCAGCCGCTTGGCTGGGCCTTTTCTGTTTTGGGATTTTTGCTCAATATCCCGACGTTGCCGTCCTTACAAGGTGCGGAACATTTGGCTGTGATGCCACGCCGGTTCACGCTGCCATTTCCTCAGAGTTGTCCAAAATGGAGGGGTTCATCAAAACCCTATCCACTACGGATTATCGCTTACCTTACGTGTCAAAGTGTTATGCCGCATGCTGTAATATGTGGTTATCCGCTCTGCAATGACAGCTTGCTGCCAAGTGAGCTGCGTGTGTATGCTCATTATGCGAGTTGCCGTGCACGATCCTAAACAAATAAGCGGAGAAATGCAGATGTTTAATCGTATTATTGGAACGGCGTTTGTCCTTGGTGCAATCGCGCTTGCGTCGTGCCGTACTGCAGACTATGCGGCAGATCAACTAAATGATGCTGAGGCAGACGTGACGGCGGGTCGCTACACTCTGGCTCTGGGTAAAATGAATTATTACGTCACGCAACAGACGCCATATGGTGAGAGAGCGAGAAAGACAATAAATTCTAATGAAAAACTGAAAGCTACAATACCAAGATATTATAAAGAACTGTTGAATTCAGCTTATTCCATCGCTCGATTGTCAGAAGTTGGTCGCCAAATACCCGCAATGGCGCAGTTTGGATTAATTGGAAAGGACGCTGAGACTGAGCTTCTGCGATATGCGGACCAGTATGCCCTAGAATCATACCGAAACGGCAGGTACAAGGTTGATCTGTCGCATGACATTTCTTTGTATCCATCTCTTCAATCTCCAGAGATAGGCAGTGAAATATTTCTTGCATCATTGGAAAAAGCAAAGGGAGACAGCGCTCCAGATCCTTATTTGGTGAAATCTATATTCTCGGTAGTAGCAAATGAAGGGAAAAATTCTCCAAAATCAAAATTGGTTCTTCAATCCCTTCCAGAAATGCGCATTAGCAAAGCGCAAATGCAAGAAGTTGTGGCGCCATTGTTTCCTGAGCAGGCGCGGAAAATTCTTGCTGATCGCAGTGTTTCTGTTCGTCTTTTTGTCTCCCCCGAAGATCGCCTATTGTATGAAGACCTGTCGTCGAAGCTCCGCGATATATCCCCGAACATATCTCTGGTATCTGGTAGCGAACAAGCCACGGTATCCATTTTCGTGAAAAAACTTCAATGGGAGGAACGCCAAGCGCCATCAATGGTGCAACCAGTCATGTATGCTCAACATGAGGTCGATCTGCTGTCGGCGGTACTGCTAATGCCAAAAAATGCTACGTATATTTATGATGTCTCGACTGGGGGAGTGCAGATCAACTACGCCTTTGAGGTGAAAGCCGCAATGAAAAATGAAAAGCCTTTCGATGATCTTATAAGAAATAAGATCGTAAGAGAATGGAAAATTTGCAGCAATGCAAGAATTCAGAATGTGTTTGGTGGCGTTCAGCCGGCATCTTTTGTCGCAAATTCGCACATGCAACAGATGTGCAATGGCGGGAGCTCAGCCGTTAGCGTTGATCAACTTCGTGATGCGGCAATTTCAGAGGTGGTAAAAACGATTAGAAAAATACCAGTTATCGACAAAGCGGCGTCAATTCGCTAATGGAAGCTGGCCCAGCCCCCCAAGCCGGGCCTCCCCATCTCCCTCAATACCCCATCGCGCACCCGTCCTTCCGCGGATCGGACCCGCCGATCAGCACGCCTCGCGCGTGGTCGATGTGGATGGCCTGGGAGCCGCCGAGGGGATCGGGGGTGATCTCCACGGTGTGGCCGCGGCGGCGGAGGTCGGCGATGAGGGCGGGGTCGTGGGTGGCTTCCATTTTCAGGATGCCGGCGTGGGCGAAGCTGCGGGGGCGGTCCATGGCGGCCTGGGGGTCGAGGCCGTGGTCGAGGATGCCGGTGATCAGGTCGGCGTGCCCCACCGCCTGGTACTGGCCGCCCATCACGCCGAAGGGCATCACCGCGCGCCCGTCCTTCACCAGCATGCCGGGGATGATGGTGTGCAGCGGGCGCTTGCGGGGCGCGATGGCGTTGGGGTGGGCGGGGTCCAGGCGGAAGGACTGGCCGCGGTTGTGCAGCATCACGCCGCTCTTCGGCGCCATGCGGGTGCTGCCGAACAGGTCGAAGATGGAGTTGATGAAGGAGATGGCGTTGCCGTCGCGGTCGACCACGCAGAGATAGACCGTGTGCCGGTGCTCCGGCCCATCCGGAGGGATTCCGGGGCCGGCGGCCTGCGGGTCGATGGCACCGCGCAGCCGCTCCGCCATCGCGTCGGACAGCAGCCCTTCGACATCGACCGCGCCGTGCCGCGGGTCGCAGAATCGCGTGTCGCGCAGGTGGTAGGCGAGCTTGGACGCCTCGGCCAGCCAATGGATGCGGTCGGCCGGCGGCAGCTCCGCGAATCGGGGCACGCCGCGCAGGATGTTCAGGATGACCAGCGCCGCCAGCCCCTGGCCGTTGGGCGGGCATTCATAGACCTCGTGGTCGCGGTAGGCGGTGCGGATCGGCGTCACCCAGTCGGCGCGCTGGGCGGCGAAATCGTCGAGCGTGTGCAGCCCGCCGAGCCCGCGCAGCGTGTCCACCATGTCCTCCGCCACCGCACCCTCGTAGAAGCCGGCGCGGCCCTGGGCGGTGATGGCGCGCAGCGTGGCGGCCAGCGCCGGCTGGCTGTGCCGGTCGCCGGGGGAGGGGGGACGGCCGTCGAGCCCGAAGACGGCCCGCGCGTTGGCGTCGCCGCACACCCGCTGATAGTGCTTCGCCCAATCATAGGCGACGCGGGGATGGATGGCGTAGCCCTCCTCCGCGCGGCGGATGGCGGGGGCGAACAGCTCGTCCAGCCCGCGGGTGCCGTGCTCCTCCTGGAGCCGGCACCAGGCGTCCACCGCGCCGGGCACGGTGACGGCGTGCGGGCTCTCCGGCCCGATGGAGTCGAGGCCCAGCGCCCGCAGCGCGTCCACCGTCGCCGCGGCCGGCGCCATGCCGGAGCCGTTGAGCGCCAGCACCGGGCCGTCCCCGGTGCCGCCGGCCGGGGCGTAGAGCGCGAAGCAGTCGCCGCCGACACCGGTCATGTGCGGCTCCACCACGCACAGCATGGCGCTGGCCGCCAGCGCCGCGTCGACCGCCTTGCCGCCGGCGCGCAGCACGTCGAGCGCCGTCAGTGTCGCCAGCGGGTGCGAGGTCGCGGCCATGCCGTGCTCGCCGTAAGCCGGCGAGCGGCCGGGCTTCTGGAAGTCTCTCACCGGTGTCCTCCCTGGCCGCTGTGGCGCGGCGCGTTCGTTCGGGACCGGATTATCGTCCGGTGCCGCGAAACCGCCAAGGAGGAGCCGCGGTGGTCAGCCGCGCAAGCCCTGCATGTTGGCGGCGTAGCGCTCCGCCCCGCCGGTGAAGGTGGCGGTGCCGGCCACCAGCACATCGGCCCCCGCCGCGATGGCGAGCGGCGCCGTGTCGGTGTTGATGCCGCCGTCGATCTCCAGATCAATGGGCTTGCCCAGCGTGTCGATGCGGCGGCGCAGCTCGCGGATCTTGGGGAGCTGGCTGTCGATGAAGCTCTGGCCGCCGAAGCCGGGGTTGACGGTCATCACCAGCACCAGATCCAACTCGTGCAGCACCCATTCGATGGCGGACAGCGGAGTCGCGGGGTTCAGCGACACCCCGGCCTTCTTCCCCTGCGCCTTGATGAGCTGGATGGTGCGGTGCAGATGCGCCCCCGCCTCCGGGTGGACGGTGATGATGTCGGCCCCGGCCTTGGCGAAATCGGCGATGTAGGGATCGACCGGCGCGATCATCAGATGCACGTCGAAGGGCTTGGCGCTGTGCGGGCGCAGCGCCTTCACGACCGCCGGGCCGATGGTGATGTTGGGCACGAAATGCCCGTCCATCACATCGATGTGGATGTAGTCGGCCCCCGCCGCGTCCACGGCGCGGACCTCCTCGCCCAGGCGGGCGAAATCGGCGGAGAGGATGGATGGGGCGATCTTCACGGCGGGCATGGCGCGGTTCCGGGCAGGGGCTCTGGATCGGCGTGGTCATAGCACCGATCGGCGGTCATCCCAACCCCGTGCGATCACACGTCCGGCGAACCAATTGTCACAAACAGAGAATCCCAAAAGGGGTAGTCAAAGATCAGCATTCCGCTATACTGACAACCACGGCGCGTGAAGGCGCGCGTGGAATATTCGATCTGAATATGTGGGGGAGCTATGACGGATCACCACGGGAAACATGATGGATGTTGCTGCGTAATTCCGGAAAATACGCGGCGTAATTTCCTGACGCTGGCGACGCTCGGCGCCGGGGTGGCGTTGCTCGCGCCAATTCTGCCGGGTTCGGCGAAGGCCGCCGGCTCCATCGATGCGCTGCTGCTGTGCTGCATGGATTACCGGCTGGTGGACGACGTCACCGCCTACATGACCGGCCGCGGCCTGAAGGACAACTACGACCAGATCATCCTGGCCGGAGCCAGCCTGGGCGCACTCACCGACCACCGGAAGGACTGGGGCGTCACCTTCTTCCAGCATGTGGACGTCGCCAAGCAGCTCCACCACATCCGCCGCGTCATGATCATGGATCATCGCGATTGCGGAGCGTATAAGGTGTTCCTGGGGCTCGACCTGAAGGACGACCGGGCGAAGGAGACGGCGGTGCACGCCGAGCATCTCCAGAAGCTCGCTCAGATGATCAAGGGCAAGCACCCGGATCTGGAGGTGGAGCTGCTCCTCATGGCGCTCGACGGGACGGTCGAAAAGATCCCGACGCCGGCATGATCTCCCGCGTGGTGGGCTGGCCCGCCCGACGGGCCGGCACCATCTTCAGAGCGAGGTCCGCTGGAACCGGAGACGCGCGTGTCGCAAGCTCAAGCCAAGGAAGAACCCACGCGGCTGGAACGGCTGTGTGCCGAAAAGGGGCTGAAGATGACGGAGCAGCGCCGCGTGATCGCGCGCGTTCTGTCCGAGGCCGACGATCACCCGGACGTGGAGGAGGTGTACCGGCGGGCCTCGGCCCATGACGCCGGGATCAGCCTCGCCACGGTCTACCGGGCCATGCGGATGTTCGAGGACGCCGGCATCGTCGAGCGGATCGACGTCGGCGACGGCCGCGCCCACTACGAGGAGGCGCGCGGCGACCAGCACCACCATCTGATCGACGTGGAAACGGGGTCGGTGGCCGAGTTCACCAGCGCCGATGTCGATGCGATCCTCCAACGCATCGCGCGCGATCTGGGCTACTCGCTCGTCGGAACCCGGCTCGCCCTGTTCGGCGTGCGGCGCGACAAGCCGGCGGAGGAGCGTTGATGGTGCACGAGCACGACGAGGAAACGCAGCGTCTGGCCGCCTGCGAGGCCGCGGCCTGCGGGTGCCGCCCGATGGTGGAGCGGGCCTTCCGCGAACTGGTGGGCCGCGGCCAGCCGATGGCGCACGCCCTGGAGGCGGCGCTCGTCGTCATGCGATGGCATCACCCCGAAGTCCCGCCGCCCGAGGCGGCCGAGATCGTGGCCCGCTGGGTCGCCGACGGGCGCCCGCACTGAACGTGCGCCCGGCGGGCGCCAGCCCAACGCCATGGTGGCGCGGGCGGGCTGCTCGTCATCAGTTTCCGGCGAGGCAACGGCGCATCTTGGCGCCGTCGTTGGGGTAACGCTTGGCGCAGCCGACGGCCAGGGCCTCCTCGCTGTGCCGGTCGCCGTTCAGGCACTCGCGGTACTTGCGGTCGTTGTCGTAACGCTCCCGGCACCCGGCCTTCAACGCCTCGCGCGCACCGCCCGAGAGGTTGTGGACGCTGGGCGAGTCGTCATCGTCCGAGCGGCTGCTGCTCGAATAGCTCGAGGACGGGCTGCTGTACCAGCCGCTGTCGTTCCCCGATGTCTGACACCCCCCAAGCGCGACCGCCGCCAGGAACACGGTGGCCACTGCACCCCGCCTCATCACAGACACTCCCTACCCCCATCGATGGGAGGATAGTGAACGTCGACGCGCTGCGATGTCCAGTGATCCATGGGTGGCGCACCGGCGTCAGACGATCCCGGCGAAGCTCAGAACGGCGATCACCACGACGACCAGACCGACGATGTAGATGACGTTGTTCATGCTTGTCTCCAGCGAAGGGGCGATGCCGGCCGGGCGTTCCACGCCGGGCGGCGGATCGGATGCTCGATGAACACGGACAGGGCAGGGCGTGTTCCGCGCCGTTCCCGGCACCGGCGGTCCTACGCCCGCGGCAGCCGTGCCAGAGCCTCCGGCAGGTCCGGGAAACGGTCGATCACCACGTCCGCCCCCAGCTCTCCGACGGGCATCCGCGGGTAGCCGTAGCTGACGGCGACCACCGGCACGCCGGCCGAGCGGGCCGCCTGCACGTCGTTGGCGTTGTCGCCGACCATGGCCGCACGGCCGCCGCCCAGCGTCTCGATCACCCAGCCCAGGTGCCGCCCGTCCGGCTTCTTCACCGGCAACGTGTCGCCGCCGGCCACCGCCGCGAACAGCGCCTCAAGCCCCAGGAACCCGAGAAGCCGGCGGGTGATCCGTTCCGGCTTGTTGGTGCAGAGCCCGAGCGCCACGCCGCGCACCGACAGTTCGGCCAAGGTTTCGGTCACGCCCGGATACAGGCAGGAGGGGTTTTCGGATTCCTCGTAATAGACGTCGAGGAACCGGCCGAGGGCGTCCTGGAACTCCGGCCCCGCCAGTTCCGGGCCGGTGGCGAGCAGGGCGCGCCGCAGCAGGGCGGTGGAGCCGTCTCCGACCATGGAGATCACCTGGTCGAGGCCCAGCGGCGCGCGGGCCAGGTCTCCCAGGGTGCGGTTGAGCGCCCGTGCGATGTCCGGCGCGCTGTCGATCAGCGTCCCGTCGAGGTCGAACACGACGCACTCGAAGGGAACGGGCGACATCGGCATGGCGGGGCTCCTGGTGGTTGCGGCGGAACGCCGACCCGGTCGATAGCACCCGCGCCACGGTCGCCACAAGGCTTGCCGGCCTGCCGTTAACCATTTGTTCGCCGCAATTGGCGACGCCCGGCATCGCATTCTGCGACGCGGCGACGGCACGGAGTGCCTGTCGGCAGGCTCGTCAGGGGCGGATTGCGCTAAATGGCAAGCCGGGAGCGGGCTGCGCGGGTCATCCGACGGTCATGATGCCTTGGCATGACGCTTGCGGAGAGGGGCGGGCCAGCGAAACGTCACTCCGGAACCAGCCCGACATGTGCCCGACGACCGAAGCCGATCGTAAAGTCCTTGCCGCCCGCCTGCTGGCCGCCGCTGGTCGTATCGAGCGGGCGGTCTATGTCCGGCCTGTCACCATGCAGGAGGCGGCGTTCCGTCTTCAGTGGTCGGACGCGCTGATCACCCTTGCCGAACGGCTTCTTCGTGACCCGCCGACAACGGAGTCATGACGAAAACGCACGCCGGTCAGCGCGCATTACCTCTTTTTCAACCTTGAAACGACCGGCGCGACAGTCCATTTTAGACTCATAACCCCTATTTGCCACGCCTGCCGCGCCCCTCACCGGGCGCGGTCTTTTTTTGCTTGGATGGAAGCTACCGCGTCGCCCGCGGAACCGCCACCGGCTTGACGGCTCTGTTCGCCGGGCGGACCGCAAATTCCCCTCCCCATGGCAATTGCGCCACACCCGAAAGGGAGACGGGTGGTCCGGCCGCGGCACCTCCGGCGGCGCCTGGGGCCCGTTCAGACGACGACCAATGACGGCACCGCCTTCGCCTGTGCAATCGCCCGGCGTAACCTCTTGGCTTCACGAAACCCCTACGCGATGACACAAAAGTTGACTTGGGGTTCGCCGCTGCTCTGTGGCACTCAATATCACGGCACGAATTCGGCGCGAACACCAACTCAGGGAATGGCATGAACCACCGCCCGCTCGCCTGCGTGATCCTTGCCGCCGGCAAAGGCTCCCGCATGAAGTCCGACCTGCCGAAGGTCCTCCACAAGGTGGCCGGCCGTCCGATGATCGGGCATGTGCTGGCCACCGTGCGGGAGCTGGATCCCGACCACGTGGTGGTCGTCGTCGGGCCGGGCATGGAGGATGTGGCCGCCGTCGTCCATCCCTACCCCACGGCCGTGCAGGAGCGCCAGCAGGGCACCGCCGACGCGGTGCGGTCGGCCTTCGGGCTGCTGGAGGGGTTCCGCGGCGACGTGGTGGTGCTCTACGGCGACACGCCGCTGGTCACCCCCGACACGCTGCGCGCCATGATCCAGGCGCGGCGCCAGCCGAGCGATCCGGCGGTCGTCGTGCTGGGCATGCGGCCCGACGATCCCGGTGCCTATGGCCGGCTGATCCTGAACGCCCGCGGCGGGCTGGAGAAGATCGTCGAGTATCTCGACGCCACGGAGGACGAGCGGCGCGTCACCCTCTGCAACGCCGGGCTGATGGCCTTCGACGGCGCCCGCATGACCGGGCTGATCAACCGCATCGGCAACAGCAACGCCAAGGGCGAATTCTACCTGACCGACGTCGTCCAGATCGCCCGCAGCGAGTCCATGCCCTGCGCGGTGGTGGAGGCGGCCCCGGCCGAGGTGATGGGCGTCAACAGCCGCGAGGAGCTGGCGGAGGCCGAGCGCGTGGTGCAGCGCCGCCTGCGCAAGGCGGCCATGGACAACGGCGCCACCCTGACCGACCCCAACACCGTCACCTTCAGCCACGACACCCGCCTCGGCCGCGACGTGACCGTCGCCCCTTACGTCGTGTTCGGTCCCGGCGTGTCGGTGGCCGATCGCGTGGAGATCAAGTCCTTCTGCCATCTGGAGCAGGTGCGGATCGACAGCGGCGCCATCATCGGCCCCTACGCCCGGCTGCGTCCCGGCGCCGAGATCGGGCCGGACGTGCACATCGGCAATTTCGTCGAGGTCAAGAACGCCCGCATCGAGGCGGGGGCGAAGGTCAACCACCTCACCTACATCGGCGACGCGCGGGTGGGGGCGAAGGCCAACGTCGGCGCCGGCACCATCACCTGCAACTACGACGGTTTCAACAAGCACCGGACGGACATCGGCGCCGGGGCCTTCATCGGCTCCAACACCGCGCTGGTCGCTCCGGTGAAGGTCGGCGACGGCGCCATGATCGCCGCCGGCAGTGTCATCACCCGCGACGTGGAGGCCGACGCCATGGCGGTCGCCCGCGGCAAGCAGGCCAGCCACGCCGGCTGGGCCGGCCGCTTCCGCGCCGTGAAGGCGGAGGAGAAGGCCAGGAAGCGCTGACCGGCGCACCGGCCCGACCCTCGCATCCCCATCCCATCCGGAGAATCATCCCCATGTGCGGCATCATCGGTATCGTCGGCGTGAACGACGCGGCTCCCCGTCTCGTTGAGGGGCTGCGCCGGCTCGAATACCGCGGCTATGACAGTGCCGGCGTGGCGACGCTGGTCAACGGCCACATCGACCGGCGCCGTGCCGAGGGCAAGCTGCTGAACCTGGACGCCCGCCTGCGCGAGCAGCCGCTGGCCGGCACCGTCGGCATCGGTCACACCCGCTGGGCGACCCACGGCGGCCCCACCGAGAACAACGCCCACCCGCACGCCACCAAGCGCGTGGCGGTCGTCCACAACGGCATCATCGAGAACTACCAGGAGCTGAAGGACGAGCTGATCGAGGCCGGCTGCGTCTTCGAGAGCGCCACCGACACCGAGGTCATCGCCCATCTCGTCACCCTCAACATGGACCGCGGCATGGCCCCGGCGGAAGCCGCGCACGCCGCCTTCCAGCGCTTCACCGGAGCCTTCGCGCTGGTGCTGGTCTTCGCCGGCGAGCACGACCTGCTGATCGGCGCCCGGCACGGCACGCCGCTGGCGGTGGGTTTCGGCGACGGCGAGATGTATCTGGCGTCGGACGCCTTCGCGCTGGCGCCGCTGACCAACCGCATCTGCTATCTGGAGGACGGCGACTGGGCCGAGGTGACGCGCGCCGGTGCGGTCATCCACGACGCCGGCGGCGCCGTCGTCGATCGTCCGGTGAAGACCACCGCGGTGTCGGGCGCCCTGATCGGCAAGGACGGCTACCGCCACTACATGCTGAAGGAGATCTACGAGCAGCCGCAGGTGATCGGCGACACGGTCAACAGCTACATCAACCCGGAGACCTCGCGCATCACCATGCCGGATCTGCCCTTCGATCTGGCGCGGGCGAGCCGGCTGACCATCGTCGCCTGCGGTACGGCCTTTTACGCGGGTCTGGTGGCGAAATACTGGTTCGAGACGCTGGCCCGCCTGCCGGTCGAGATCGACATCGCGTCGGAGTTCCGCTACCGCGAGGCGCCGATGCCGGAGAACGGCGTGGCGCTCTTCATCTCGCAGTCCGGCGAGACGCTGGATACGCTGGAGGCGCTGCGCTACTGCAAGCGCCAGGGCCAGCGCATCCTGTCCGTGGTCAACGCGCCGGAAAGCACCATCGCGCGCGAGAGCGACGCCGTGCTCTACACCATGGCCGGGCCGGAGATCGGCGTCGCCTCGACCAAGGCCTTCACCACCCAGCTCACCACGCTCGCCTGCCTCGCCGCCCAGGTGGCGCACGCCCGCGGCGCCATCGACGACGAGCGGCTGATGTCGGTCGCCCGCTCCCTGCGCGAGGTCCCCGCCCGCGCCGCCGAGGTGCTGGCCCACGACGAGCGCCTGAAGGACCTCGCCGCCGAGGTGTCGGAAGCCCGCGACGTGCTCTATCTCGGCCGCGGCGCCATGTACCCGCTGGCCATGGAAGGGGCGCTGAAGCTGAAGGAGATCAGCTACATCCACGCCGAAGGCTACGCCGCCGGCGAACTGAAGCACGGGCCCATCGCGCTGATCGACGACGCCGTCCCGGTGATCGTGCTGGTCCCCTCCGACAACCTGTTCGAGAAGGTGGTCAGCAACGTGCAGGAGGTCTGCGCCCGCTCCGGCAAGGTCCTGCTGATCGCCGACCGCAAGGGCATCGACCGCCTGTCCGACCGCGTCCGCTGGTCCGTCGAACTCCCGGCCTGCGACCCCATCGTGGCCCCGATCCTCTACGCCATCCCGGTGCAGCTCCTCGCCTACCACACCGCGGTGCTGAAGGGCACGGACGTGGACCAGCCGCGGAACCTGGCGAAGAGCGTGACGGTGGAGTAGGGGGGCTGAACGCCGCCGGGCCCGGCCCCCCGGACCCGGCGGCCCTCCCGCCTACACGGCGGCGGCGTTGCAGTAGGCCCAGGCGTTGCCGCGCAGGCCGAAGAACAGGGCCATCGGCTTGGCGCCGGAGCGGTCGATGACCACGCGGAAGCGTTCGCCGGTGCAGGCACCCTGCGCCTGCTTCTCGAAGGGCAGCTTGACGCTCTTGGAGGTCAGGCACGTCTCCGACGCGGCGGGCGGGGTCGGCATGGCGTCGGCGCGCTTGCCATTGATGACCATGTAGTAGTTGGAGGCCATGCCGCCCTTCACGTCGGCCCTGATCTCGATCCGGCCGAAGCGCGACTTGTAGGAGCCCGCCTCCTGTTCGCCGTCCGGCGTGCCCGCCGCGACCGGCCGGAAGGAGATGGCCGCGCAGGCCGGCGGCTCCTTCTTGGTCGCCGCTTCGGCTGCCGTCGCCGCCGTCATGCCCGCCATGACCAGCGTGAGCATGCCCAGACAAAACCCTTTCATCCCCTGAACTCCACTCGATGCCGCCGGCTGGCGCCGGTTCCGGGCAGTATGGTGCACAAGACTTTCCACCTCGTGAACAGGCACCCTGTTCCCGGAACGCATGGCAGGTTCCGGCCGGCGGTCGCAGGACATGGCGCCGTCGATCCGTCGAAGGGCCGCAACCTCCCCGACTGCGGCTCCGGCCCCGGCCCACGGGGATGGTTCCGGAGCAGGGAGTCACACCGCCGTCATGTTGTCCGTTGCCTGGACGATGCTTGCCGGAGACCGCGCCAAGTGTCTCGGGATCGTCCTCTCGCTCGCCTTCACCACGCTGCTGATCACCCAGCAGGGGGCGATGCTGCAATCCATCCTGTCGAGTACGACCAGTTTCGTCGATTCCATTGGTGGAATCGACATGTGGGTGACCGACCCGCGGTCGGCCTACATCGACGACATCAAGGCGATGACCGACACCCAGGTGAACCGCGTGCGCGGCGTGCCGGGGGTCGCCTGGGCGGTGCCGCTCTACAAGGGATCGATCCGCGCCCGCTTGCCGGACGGCAGTTCGCAGAACAGCCAGTTCATAGGGCTGGACGATGCCACGCTGATCGGCGGACCGGGGGACATGGTGGCGGGAACGCTGGCAGACCTGCGCGTCGCCGACGGAATTCTGGTGGATGTGGACGCCGCCGGCGGCCGGCTCGCCTATCCGCTGTCGGGCGGCGGAACGCGGCCGCTGGCACCCGGTGACACGCTGGAGCTCAACGACCATCACGCGCGGGTGATGGGCATCTACCGCGGCCGCAAGAACTTCCAGTCCCAGCCCGTCATCTACACCACCTACGAACGCGCCAAGGCCTTCGTGCCGAGCGAGCGCAAGCTCCTCTCCTATGTCCTCGTCAAGCTCAAGCCGGGAGCCGACAGCGCCGCGGTGTCGCGCGACATCGCCCGCCTGACCGGGCTGAAGGGGCGCACCACGCGGGAGTTCTCCGAGGAGTCGCTGCGTTGGTTCATCGCCAACACCGGTGTGTTGATGAATTTCGGACTGTCCACGGTGATCGCCTTCGTCATCGGTGGCGGCATCGCCGGAATGACCTTCCACAACTTCATGCTCGATAACCAGCGGCATTTCGCGGTGCTGCGCGCCATGGGCGCCGGATCGGGCACGCTGATCGCGATGGTGGCTCTGCAGGCCGCCGGCGTCACCCTGATCGGCTATGGGATCGGCATCGGTGCGATCGCCCTGTTCGCCTTCGCCATGGCCGGCAGCGAAATCACGCTGACCCTGACTTGGTCGATGATCGGCGCCTCGGCGGCGGTGGTGGTTCTGGTGGGCGGCGTATCCGGCTCCTTCGGACTGCGTCGCGTGCTGACGCTCGATCCGGCGGTGGTGTTCAAATGACGGGTGCCGCGGTGCTCTGCCGTGGCGTCGGCAAGTCCTATCCGTCCGCCGCCGGACGGGTCCAGGCGGTCAGCGGCGCCGACCTGGAGGTGCGGGCGGGAGAGGTCATGTTCCTCGTCGGGCCGTCCGGCTGCGGCAAGACCACGCTGATTTCGATCATAGCCGGGGTTCTGCGGCGCGACACCGGGGAGTGCCGGATCCTCGGTACCGATCTGGATACCCTGGCCCCGGCAGCCGCGTCCGCTTTCCGCCGGCGTCACATCGGTTTCGTGTTCCAGGCCTTCAACCTGATCCCGACACTGACCGCCCAGGAGAACGTGGCGGTGCCCATGCTGCTCAACGGAGCCGCAAGGTCCGCGGCGCGCCGCGCGGCGCTGGAGGCGCTGGAGGCGGTGGAACTGGGTGCCCACGCGGCGAAGCGGCCGTCGCAACTGTCCGGCGGGCAGCAGCAGCGGGTGGCTCTGGCCCGCGCCATCGTCCACGGCCCGGCCCTGGTGGTGTGCGACGAGCCGACCAGCGCGCTCGACCACCACACGGGCATGGAGGTGATGCGGCTGCTCCGCCGCCTCGCGCACGAGCGGGACAGCACGCTGCTCGTCGTCACCCATGACCATCGCATCTACGAGTTCGCCGATCGCATCGCCGAGATGGACGACGGCCGCATCCTGCGGGTCGGCGCACCGCGGCCGAATGACGGGAGCACGGTTCCATGATCGCCACCTTCCGGCGGCTTCTGCTGCCGGCCCTTGCGCTGTCCGGGATGCTCATTGCCGTGGCCGCGGTCCTGTCGGCAAGCAAGCCGGCGCCGATCGCCCAGCCCATCGCCGAGCCGGCCATCGCGCCCTTCGCCAATTACATCGGTGGCACCGGCCAGACGGAACCGCCGGGCCGCACGGTTGCCATCGGGTCGGCGGTCGGCGGCATCGTGACCCTGGTCGCGGTGGCGCCCGGCGACCGGGTGCGTGCCGGAGACACGCTGTTCCAACTGGATGACCGGGTCGAGCGGGCGACACGCGACCAGCGCGTGGCGGAGCTCGCCGAGGCGGAGGCGCAGGTGGCGGAGATGGAGGCGAGCCTGGCCGATTACCGCAACCAGCTCAGGCTCGCGGACACGGTGTCGGATCGGCGCGCCGTCAGCGTGGAGGACCTCGCCAAGCGCCGGTACGCCGTGAAGGTGGCGGAGGCGAAGCTGGCGTCGGCGCGGGCGGCGACCGAGTCGGCGAAGGCGCTGCTCGCCCAGGCGGACACCGCGCTCGCCCGGCTGACGGTCGCCGCTCCGTTCGACGCCGAGGTGCTCCAGGTCAATCTACGACCCGGCGAATACGCGTCGGCGAGCGCGCTCAGCACGCCGCTGGTGATGCTCGGCCGGACCGGGGCGCTGCATGTGCGGGTCGAGATCGACGAGAACGACGCTTGGCGCCTTCGCGCCGGCGCCGCGGCCAAGGCCTATCTGCGCGGCAACCGCAATCTGTCGTCGGCGCTGCGCTTCGTGCATATGGAGCCCTACGTCACGCCGAAGACATCGCTCACCGGTGACAGCAGCGAGCGGGTGGACACGCGCGTGCTCCAGGTCGTGTATGCGGTGGAGGACCCGTCCCTGCCGGTCTATGCCGGCCAGATCCTCGACGTCTTCATCGAGGCTCCACCGCTGTCCGCCGATCCGCATGCGGCGGTGGCCGAGCGGGGCGCGCCGTGATGCGTCTTCCGGCATTGGCGCTGCTCGTCCTGCTGTCCGCCTGCATGGTCGGCCCCGACTACACGCCGCCCACGGCATCGCTTCCGGCGGCTTGGGAGAGCCCATCGGCAAGCGCGGAGCGGGTGGAGTCGCTGGCTGGATGGTGGCGCCGTTTCGACGATCCGGTGTTGACCGACCTGATGGAGCGCGCCGCCCGCGGCAACGCCGATGTGGCACAGGCCGCCGCGCGGCTGCGTCAGGCCCGCGCCCTACTGGGGCAGCAGCAGGCGGGGACCCGCCCGACACTCGACGGCTCGGCCAGCGCCACGCGGCAGCGGCAGACCGGGGCGGACGGCCGGTCGTCGGTGGCGGGCGACGGAGCGGTTGTCGGGAACAGCTTCCAGGCCGGGTTCGACGCGACCTTCGAGCTCGATGTGTTTGGTGGAGCGCGGCGGGCGGTGGAGTCCTCCTCCGCCGAGGTGCAGGCGACGCGGGCCGACCTCGCCGACACGATGCTGACGCTGTGCGGCGACGTCGCCCGGTCCTATGTGGATCTCCGCGCCTATCAGGCGCGGCTGACCGTCGCGCGCGAGACGGTGGACAGCCGCCGCGACACACTGCGGCTCACCGAGGCCATGGCCCGTGCCGGCACCGGGACGACCCTCGACGCGATGCGGGCACGGGCGGAGCTGGAAAGCGCGGAGGCCACCATCCCACCGTTGGAGGACGGGGCCCGCCAGGCCATGCACCGCCTGGCGGTGCTCACGGGGGAGACCCCGGCGACGGTTCGCGCGGCGGTGGGAACCGGTGGACGGGTCCCGCGGCTGGCCGGTACCATCACGCCGGATCCGGTGCTGTCGGTGCTCGACCGGCGGCCGGACGTGCGTGCGGCCGAACGGCGTATCGCCGTCGCCACCGCCGACATCGGCGTCGCCGAGGCCGACCGGCTGCCGGCGGTGAGTTTGGCGGGGACGGTGGGGCTCAACGCCAGCCGTCTCCGGTCGATGACGACGCTGTCAACCGCTTCCGTCTGGTCCTTCGGTCCGCAGGTCGACCTGCCCCTGTTCGATGCGGGGCGTCGCGAGGCCGTTGTGACCGAGAAGACCGCGATCCGCGACGAGCGCATCGCGGCGTGGCGGGCCACGGTGCTGACCGCCATCGAGGAGGTGGAGAACGCCTTGACCGCGCTCGACCGCGAAAAGGCGCACAACGCCGCGTTGACCCGCACGGTCGCCGCCTACGCCGACGCGCTGGCATTGGCCCAGGTGCAGTACCGGGCGGGTCTGGCGGCCTATCTCGATGTGCTCGACGCGCAGCGGTCGCTGGCGACCGCGCGCGACACGCTGGTGCAGAGCGACGCGGCGCTTGCCACCGCTGCGGTCGCCCTGTTCAAAGCCCTTGGCGGCGGGTGGGAGCCGACGCCGTGATGGGCCGGGCTCCCGGTCACTCCGGCATCAGGGCGATGCAGGTCTGCTGCATCAGGGCGTTGTCCACCTCGCGTCCGCCGTCCACCATCGCCACCTCGATGCTGCTGACGGTCAGGGTGCGGCCCGACTTCACCACGCGGGCCCGTGCGATCATCTCCTCGCCCTTGGCCGGGGCCATCAGGTTGATCTTGAACTCCACCGCCAGCACCTCCGCCCCCGCCGGCATCAGCGTCAGCGCCGCGAAGCCGCCGGCATTGTCGGCCAGCATCGACACGACGCCGGCGTGCGTGTACCCGTGGTGCTGCGCGTAGCGCGGATCCACCCTCATCCGCAGCTCCACGAAGCCGGGCTCGATGGCAGTGAGGCGCATGCCCATGGTGTGGACGATCGGCTGGCGGTCGATGGTGGCGCGGGTGATGGCTTCCCAGTCGGGGTTGCGGGGCTTGAAGGCGGTCATGCTACTCCTCACAGCAGGAAGGCGGCGGCGAGGCCGAGGAAGGCGAAGAAACCGACCACGTCGGTGACGGTGGTCAGGAACACGCCGCTGGCGACCGCGGGATCGACGCCGAAACGGTCGAGCGCCAGCGGGATCATCACGCCGAACAGCCCGGCGACGAACAGGTTTATGGTCATGGCGCAGGCGATGACGACACCGATGGCCGGGCCGAACCAGAAGCCGGCGATCAGCCCGACCAGGGTGGCGAAGACCACCCCGTTGAACAGCCCGACCAGCACCTCCTTGCCGACCACCCGCGGGGCGTTGGAGGAGGACAGCTCGCGGGTCGCCAGCGCCCGCACCGCCACGGTCAGGGCCTGGGTGCCGGCGTTGCCGCCCATGGAGGCGACGATCGGCATCAGCACCGCCAGCGCCACCACCTTCTCGATGGTCGCCGAGAACAGCGAGATGACGCCGGCCGCCAGGAAGGCGGTGACCAGGTTCAGACCCAGCCATTTCAGCCGCGAGCGTGCGGTGTCGATCACCGTGCGGTAGATGCTGGCATCGCCCACGCCGCCCAGCTTGAAGAAGTCGTCCTCCGCTTCCTCGTCGATGATGTGCACCACGTCGTCCACGGTGATCACGCCGATCAGCCGGTCGCCGGCATCCACCACCGGGGCGGACACCAGCGCGTACTGCCGGAAGAGGTTGGC
Source organism: Azospirillum oleiclasticum (assembly GCF_013423485.1). Lineage (GTDB taxonomy): Bacteria > Pseudomonadota > Alphaproteobacteria > Azospirillales > Azospirillaceae > Azospirillum > Azospirillum oleiclasticum. Next base: position 117,667 of record NZ_JABFFR010000021.1, on the reverse strand, counting down.
GACCTCCTCCTGGTCCATGGTGGCGGGGATGGTGTGGAAATCGTCGTTCTGCAGCTCCGCCATGGCGACCGACCGCCGGGCGCGCAGGATGCGCGACAGCGGCACCGTGCCGATCACCCGGTGCATGGGATCGACCACGAACAGGTCGTAGAAGGTCTCCGGCAGGTCCTCGGCCCCGCTGCGCAGATAGTCGATGGTGCGCCCCACCGTCCAGAACTGCGGCACCGCCACCAGATCGCGCTGCATCAGGCGGCCGGCGGTGTATTCCTCGTAGGTCAGGTTCTCCTGGACCAGCGCGCGCGTCTCGGGCGGCAGGTTCTCCAGGATTTCGCGCTGCTGCTCCTCGTCCAGGTCCTGGATCAGGTCGACGGCGTCGTCGGTCTCAAGCTCCGCGACCGCGGCGGCCAGCTCCTTCGGCTCGAAGGCCTCGACCACCTCCTCGCGCAGGTCGGGGTTGAGATAGGACAGAACCTCCGCGTCGAAGCCGGGCTTCAGGACCTCGACCAGCGCTTCGCGATGGTCGGGGTCGATCTGTTCGATCAGGTCGGCGACGTCGGCGGCGTGCAGGTCGTCGGTGACGGCGCGCACCTCGCCGACGCGGTTCGCGTCCAGCAGATCGACGACCGAGTCGACGAAGTCGGGATCGACGCCGTAGGCGCGCTCCTCCTCGTCCTCCTCCGTGCGGAGCTGGTGCGGCGGCCGGGGTTCCCCGCCGTCCTGGTCGTGCAGGCTCATGGTGTCCGCTCCTGTCGGGCCGGGCGGCGGACGATGGACGCGCGACGTGTGGGGCGGTCGGCCATGGTGCACCGGGGCAGGGGAGGCGGGAATCCCTGGCGGAAGGCACCGGGGCGAACACGACATAGAGGCGGCGTGTCGCTTTGTCCAGCGCAGCGACCGGGCTTTGGCTTGCTCCCGCGTCCTCTTCATGGTTCCCTCTCGCGGTGCGAGTAACGGGGGCGCCGCCATGGAATACGCATATGTCGAGGTGGCCGGGCGGGAGGGAGTGCTGCTCTCGGGCCGATTCACCTACGAAGACAGCGGGAAGTTCCACCAGTTACTCGAAGATTGGGACTTCGCGGCGAAAGCGACGCTGAACATCGACGCACGCTATCTGACCTTCCTCGACTCCACAGCCATCGGGATGTTGTACCTTCTGGCGACCCGCTGCCGGGACGCCGGCGGTTACGCCGTGGTGACCAACGCCCAGGCCAACATCGTGCAGACCCTGAAGCGGGCCTCGCTCGACCAGTATCTGTTGCTGAAGTGAGAAAAAGGAAAAGCCGGCGGTCACCTGAACGGGACCCTGCCGGCTTGAACCTTGATGGTGCGGTCGAGAAGACTCGAACTTCCACGGCCTTTCGGCCACAGCGACCTCAACGCTGCGCGTCTACCAATTCCGCCACGACCGCACGAGGCAAGGTAGCAACTCCGGGCTTGCGTCCGAAGTGGGCGGGGTATACCCGATCCCTGACGCCGGATCAAGCGGCGCAATGGACCTTTCGGACGAAAAATGCTGAGCGTGGACGACGCCGCTGCGGGCGGCCTGGAGAAGCGGCGGGTGGAGTGGCGGATCAGCGACGAGCCGGTCGCCTACGAGCACGCCATGGCGGTGATGGAGGAGCGGGTGGCCGCCATCCGCGCCGGCACCGCGCCGGAGATGGTCTGGCTGCTGGAGCATCCCCCGCTCTACACGGCCGGCACCAGCGCGCGCGACGAGGACCTGCTCGATCCCGGCCGCTTTCCCGTCCATCGCACCGGGCGCGGCGGCCAGTTCACCTATCACGGGCCGGGGCAGCGGGTTGGCTATGTGATGCTGGACCTGAAGGCGCGCGGCGCCGACATCCGGCGTTTCGTCCGCGATCTGGAGGAATGGCTGATCCGAACGCTGGCGGCCTTCAACATCCGTGGCGAGCGCCGGGACGGCCGCGTCGGCATCTGGGTGGACAAGCGCAACCACGGCGGCCTGCCGGGGCAGGAGGACAAGATCGCGGCCATCGGCGTGCGCGTGCGCCACTGGGTCAGCTTCCACGGGGTGGCGCTGAACGTCGAGCCGGAGCTGTCGCATTTCGGCGGCATCGTGCCCTGCGGCATCGCCGAGCATGGCGTCACCTCGATGGTGGCGCTCGGGCACCTCGTGACCATGGCGGAGGTCGATTCGGCGATGCGGGCGGCCTTCGACGAGGTGTTCAGCGGTTAGGCGTGGACCATCGCCGCGTCGAGCCAGTCCTGGAAGCCTGCCCGGGGCAGCGGCGGGGCGTACAGGTACCCCTGTCCCATGTGGCAGCGGAAGTCCATCAGCCGGGCCGCGTGGGCCGTGGTCTCGACACCCTCCGCCACGACCTTCAGGTCGAGGATGCGCGCGAGGTCGATGATGGAGCGCGCGATCGATTCGTCCTCGCGGCTGCGCAGCAGGTTCTTGATGAAACTGCGGTCGATCTTGAGCGTGTCGGCGCGCAGGCGTGTCAGCCGGGCCAGCGAGCTGTGGCCGGTGCCGAAATCGTCGATGGCGATGGACACACCGGCATCGCGCAGACGCAACAGCTCCTCATCCACCCGCTGCCGCTCCTGCATCAGCAGGGTTTCGGTCACTTCCAGCTCCAGCGCCTGGGGTGGCAGGCCCTCGTCATCGAGAATCGCCAGCGCCTCGTCGGCGAAGCCGGGTGTGTCGAGCTGGCGCGGCGACAGGTTGACCGCCACCGTCAGCGGAACCCGGCCGCCGCTGCGCCATTGGACGGTGTCGCGGCAGGCCCGGCGCAGCACGAACAACCCGACCGGCACGATGGCGCCGGACTCCTCGCAGATCGGGATGAACTCCATCGGCGAGACGGGACCCAGCGTCGGGCTGTTCATGCGCACCAGCGCCTCCATCCCGACCACGCTGTTGTCCAGGAGAGACACCTTGGGCTGGTAGTACACGTCGAGCCCGCAGTCGCGCAGCGCGTGGCGGATCTGGTCCTCGACGGCGTGTCGGCGGACCCGCGCCGATTCCATGGCGGCGGTGAAGGGCAGGTGGCCCGTCTCGGCGGCGCGCGCGCAGGATTCGGCCAGCCTGGCGCGGCGCACGAGGTCGGTCGCCGACAGTCCGTCGCCGGGAAAACGGGCCGAACCGGCCGTAAGCTCCATGGCGAGGACGCGTTCGTCGTCGTCAAATGGGCCTTGCAATGCCTTCAGGATGCCTTCGAACAGAGGTTCCGGTTCGATTTCCCCGACCAGCAGGAAGCATTGGCTGTCCCATGCGTAGACCGACGCCACACGCTCCGTGCATTCGCCGAGCCGCTCGGCCACCTGGAACAGCGCCCGCTCGGCGCTGTGATCGCCGAACAGGTCGGCGTGGCGGTCGAGGCCGCTCAGGCGCAGGAAGAGGATATGCCCCTCGCCGCCGTCGTAGATGCAGGTGGCGAGCCGGTCCAGGGCGACGCGGCGGTTCGGCAGGCGGGTGACCTCGTCCATGTTCGCAAGCCGCCAGAAGGATTGTTCCGCCACCTTGCGTTCCGTGGCGTCGCGCATGATCACGATGCTGCCGTGATCGGGCGCGGCCGTCACCGTGATGTCCGCCGGGAAACCGTCGCCGTCGGCGCGTCGCGCCATGGTTTCCCGTGATCCGGTGAAGTGCGTTTCCAGTTCGGGAAGGAAAGAGCCGACGCGTCGCCCCACCGCCTTGTCGCTTTCAAGGCCCAGCATCGCGGTGCCGGCCTGGTTGCATTCGGTCAGGCGACCGGAGCGGTCGATGACCAGGATGCCCTCGCCGGCACTGTCCATGATGCCCTGCAGGAAGTGCCGCCGGCTCTCCAGCTCCACCGTGCGCACCGCCACCTCGCGGTCCAGCCGCTCGGCAAGGTGCAACTGCTCGCGCAGGAGCAACCGCGTGGTCAGCGTGTCGCGGACGCGGTGCAGAATTTCGACGCGGTCGCAGGGCCTGATGATGAAATCGTGCGCCCCAAGCTCCAGCGCCGCGAGGCGGATTTCACGGTCGGCGAGGTTGGACAGTATGATGACGGGCGCGCGGTCACCGTCCCGCCCGTCCATGTACCCGCGCAGGAAGCGCAGGCCGCTCAGCCCCGACCGTCCGATGTCGAGCAGGATGAGCGCGTAGTTGCCGGAAAGCGCGCGGGCGGGCGCCTTCGCAAGGTCCGTTTCCCCGTCGCACGCCCGATAGCCGGCGCCGTGGAGCGTGTGGAGAAGGGCCTTCGCGCTGCCCGGATCGACGTCGATCACCAGGATGCGCGCGTCGGTCAACCGGCCGGGAAGGATCGGAGCCTTCTCCCGCTCCTCCAGTGGCCCGGACCCGACCATGCCGCAGTGTGTAAAGGCTGCCATCAGGACCACCGAGGGACGGTGCCGATGGTCGGCGCGTCGGTCCGGTAAGCGGCTCGGGTGTCGGCGGCAGCCTTGCCACGGGCACAGGGACGTCCGGGGGGATGCGGGATCGCGTTGCCCAACGGCAGTTCGACCCAGAGGCGGCCGGCTTGGCCGATGTCGCCCTCCACCCCGACGCGACCACCCATCAAGGCCGCGAGGCGTTCGCTGAGGGCGAAGCCGATGGCGGATCGCTCGACGCCATGGTGCAGGCAGGGCCGGAACAGCATCGCCATGCGGGCCGCAGGCACGGCGGCGCTGCAGGACACGGTGAAGCGCACGGCGTCATCCTTCGGATCCGCGGTCACCCCCACCCAGCCACCGGCCTCTTCCAGCGTGATTGCGGCGGAGGCAAGATTGAACAGGCACTGCTTGATGCGGGTGTAATCGCCCCGGACGCGGACACCGATGGCCCCCGCCGCGTCCACATCCAGCGAAACCGATGCGTCCCGTGCCGGACGCTCCGCCATGCGCGCAAGGTCACCCAACAGCTCGACCACATCGATCTCCGTCTCTGCCAGCGACAGGCGACCGGTGTCGATCCGCGACAGGTCGTTTATGTCGTTGACCAGGGCCAGCATCTGGTCGCCGGCCTGGATGATCTGCCGGACATGGTCGACCTCCGGGTCGTCGGGGTGGTTCCTGTGGTTGCTCAGCAGAAGCTGCCCATAGCCGAGGACGGTGTTGAGCGGTGCCCGCAGGCCGAGCGCCAAGTCGCCGAGAAACTCGGACTTGGTGTGGTTCGCGTCTTCCGCGGTCGCGCGCGACTGTTCCAGCGCGGCCACGGACCGCTGAAGCCCTGCCACACTGTGGGTCGCCCACCACAGGATCAGCATGGCGCATCCGGACGCCAGCCCCGCAAGCCCCACCAGCGCACTGCCGAACGTCAGCGGATCCAGGCCGGCACCCGGGTCGGCGAGCGGCCACACGGCGATCCCCAGAACGATAGCCATCAGGGCCGCAACGGCCAGCAGCCCCGAGCGGAGCGCCGCGATGATCCGCATCGCGTCCTTCGTGTCAGTTCCTTTCGGTTCCTTCGCGGAACCGTCACAGCGCTCGTCCATGGCGATACCTCTGCGACCAAGCGGCATATCGGCGTATGTGATACGCAGGCCGCAAATGTTCGGATCGGTAAAGAGCACACGCCGTGCCAGATGCGGTCGCGACCGGCCGGTCGATGGTTCGCAGTCACCGCAACGGTTACAGGGGTATTGGTGGACGGCCGATGCGCGGGATGTGGTCGCCTTGTGACGCGAAATGCGAATATACACGCAGATTGCAACGCACCGTCCCCGGGCGGGTCAGCGGGCGGCGGGGATTCCGGACGGCCGCATCACGCTCCGGTGGGCGTCGATGCCCATCTGGAAGCTGCGGGCGATCTGCTCGGCCTTGCCGACGAAGAAGACGGCGGCCTCGGGCGTGCAGACCTCCGCCGCCGTGGTGCGGAACAGCTCCAGCCAGCGGCCGAAATGCTCCGGCCCGACATCCAGCCGGACATGGACCGGCATGGGCCGGCCGGCATAGCGCGCGGTCTGCAGCGCCACCGACGACCAGAAGTCCATCAGCGTGCGCAGGTGCGGCTCCCACTCATCGACCCTGGCGGCGAAGATCGGGCCGAGCAGCGGGTCCGTGCGGACCCGGTCGTAGAAGCCGCGCACCAGGCGCTCCACCATGGCCTCGTCGATGCCGGTGCGGGCGATCCGCTCGGCCAAGTGGATGTGGCGCAGGGAAGGGTGGTCGGTCGCGTCCATGCGTGCCTTCATAGACCACCCTCGCGCCGGGGAGAAGGGTCGAAGACCGTTCCGGCCCTCACGCCTGGGGCTGCGAGAACGCGGACTCGGGGAGCGATGTGCCGCCCGTTCCTGCATCGGCCAGCGTGGGCCACGCGATGCGGCCGGCGGGTGTCAGCGCCTCGAAGGCGGGCTTGGCGAACAGGTAACCCTGCATCAGCGACACCCCCAGCCCGGCGAGCACCTTGGCCTCCGCCACGGTTTCCACCCCCTCCGCCACCACGGCGATGCCCAACTCGCGGCAGGTCGCCAGAACGCCGGTCACGATGGCGTGGCGGGTGCGGTTGCTGTCGATGTTGCGGATCAGGTCCATGTCCAGCTTGATCACGTCGGGCTGGAAGTCCGCCAGCAGGTTGAGGCCGGAGAAGCCGGCCCCGAAATCATCGATGGCGGTGGTGAAGCCCTGGCGCTTGTACTCCTCCATGATCGAGCGCAGATGCACCCGGTCCAGCGTCTGCTCCGCCTCCGTCACTTCGAAGATCAGCCGGTCGAGCTGGAGGCCGGTGCGATCGGCGGCATCCAGCGTCGCGCGGATGCAGGCGGCGGGGTGGTAGACCGCGTTGGGCAGGAAGTTGATGCTCAGCTTGGTGTCGATGCCCAACCGCTGCGCCAGCTCGATGGCCCGGATGCGGCAGGTCTGGTCGAAGGCGTAGCGGTTGGCGTCGGTCACCTGGGCGAGCACCCAGCCGGCTGGCTGCCCCTCGGTCCCCCGCACCAGCGCCTCATGCGCCCAGACGCTGTGGGTCGCGATGTCGACGATCGGCTGGAAGGCCATGCTGATCGTGAACGCGAGGCCCTCCCGGCACTGGCCGCCGCAGGCGGGGGATCGCTGTTCGGTCATGGGGACGTTCCTGTCGGGTGGGGCACTCCGAAAAAGATGTAGTCACTTATCCATCGGAATGCCACGCGACATAGGCTCTATCCTTGTGTCGTTTTCGTGACTGAGCGAACGGCCGTCTCCCACGTCGACCGGGGGAGGTGGACACTCCCTGGTGAGCCGGAGTTACGCCGACTTCGGGCGTAGGTCGCGCACCCGCTTGGCCTTGCCGATCGAGCGCTCGATGCCGCCTGGCTCGACGATCTCGATATCGGCGGTGATGCCGATGAAGGATTTGATGCGGTGCTGGAGCTGCGACGCCTCGGCCCCCATGTCCATGCGGCCGGTGCCCGGCGCCCGCTCCACGCGCACGGTCAGGCAATCCAGATGCGCTTGCCGGGTCAGCACCAGCTCGTAATGCGGGGACAGGTTCTCCGCCTTGCAGATGATCTCCTCCACCTGGGTGGGGAAGACGTTGACGCCGCGGATGATGAGCATGTCGTCGGAACGGCCGGTGATCTTGTCCATCCGGCGCATGCTGCGCGCGGTGGGGGGCAGCAGGCGCGTCAGGTCGCGGGTGCGGTATCGCACCATCGGCAACGCCTCCTTGGTCAGGGTGGTGAAGACCAGCTCCCCGTATTCGCCGTCCGCCACCGGTTCGCCGGTTTCGGGGTTGATGATCTCGGGGTAGAAATGGTCCTCCCAGATCACCGGCCCATCCTTGGTCTCCACGCACTCGTTGGCGACGCCTGGGCCCATGATCTCCGACAGGCCATAGATGTCCACCGCGTCGATGCCCATGACCTGCTCGATCTCCGCCCGCATGGCGTTGGTCCAGGGCTCCGCGCCGAAGATGCCGATCTTCAGCGAGGTGCCGGCCGGGTCGATGCCCTGGCGCCGCATCTCCTCCGCGATCGCCAGCATGTAAGAAGGGGTGACCATGATGATGTCCGGCTCGAAGTCCTGGATGAGCTGGACCTGCCGCTCCGTCTGGCCGCCGCCGAAGGGAATGACGGTGCAGCCCAGCCGCTCCGCCCCGTAATGCGCGCCGAGCCCGCCGGTGAACAGCCCGTAGCCGTAGGCGACATGCACCTTGTGGTGCCGCCGCCCGCCGGCCGCGCGAATGGAGCGGGCGACCAGATCCGCCCAGTTGTCGATGTCGCGCTGGGTGTAGCCGACCACCGTCGGTTTGCCCGTGGTGCCGGAGGAGGCGTGCAGCCGAACGATCCGCTCCATGGGCACGGCGAACAGGCCGAAGGGGTAGGCGTTGCGCAGATCCTCCTTGCCGGCGAAGGGGAACTTCGCGAGGTCCTTCAGCTCCTTGAAGTCGTCGGGGTGGACACCCTTCGCCTCGCATTTCGCGCGGAACGGTGCGACGTTGGCGTGGGCGTGGTTGAGCGTCCAGCGCAGCCGTTCCGTCTGCATGGCCGTGATCTCGTCGCGGCTGGCCGTCTCGTAATGGTCGAGGTCCTGCGTCCGCGGTGCTGCGTTCATCAGCATTCTCGTTTCCTCCCCGTACCGTTTTCCAGCGCCTTACACCCGCTCCATCACCAGCGCGATGCCCTGGCCGACCCCGATGCACATGGTGCAGAGCGCCAGCTTCGCCCCGCGCTCCTCCAGCTCCCGCAGGGCCGTGCCGGCGAGCCGCGCACCCGATGCGCCGAGAGGGTGGCCGAGCGCGATGGCGCCGCCGTTGGGGTTCACGTGCTCCGCGTCCTCCGGCAGGCCCAGCATGCGCAGCACCTGGATGCCCTGGCTGGCGAAGGCCTCGTTCAGCTCCACCACGTCGATGCGGCCGATGGGAATGCCCAGCCGCTCCAGCAGCTTCTTGGAGGCCGGTGCCGGGCCGATGCCCATGATGCGCGGCGTCACCCCGGCGGCCGCCATGCCGAGCACACGGGCGCGCGGCATCAGGCCATACCGCTTCACGGCCGCGGCCGAGGCCACCAGCACCGCCGCCGCCCCGTCGTTGACGCCCGACGCGTTGCCGGCGGTGACGGTGCCGTTGGGGAACAGCGGCTTCAGCTTGGCAAGCTGGTCGAGCGTCACGTCGGGGCGCGGGTGCTCGTCGGTGTCCACCACGGTGGCGGCACTCTTGCGGCCGGCGATGGTGACCGGAACGATCTCCTTCGCCAGCCGGCCATTCGCCAGCGCCGCACCCGCCCGGCGCTGGGAGCGCAGCGCGAAGGCGTCCTGGTCCTCCCGGCTCACCCCGAATTCGCGGGCGACGTTCTCCCCCGTCTCGGGCATGGAATCGATGCCGTGCTCCGCCTTCATGCGCGGGTTGACGAAGCGCCATCCGATGGTGGTGTCGTAGACGGCGTTGTCGCGGGAGAAGCCGCTCTCCGCCTTCGGCATGACGAAGGGGGCGCGGGTCATGCTCTCCACCCCGCCGGCGATGATCAGGTCGGCCTCGCCGCTGCGGATGGCGCGGGCCGCCTGCCCGATGGCGTCGAGACCGGAGCCGCAAAGGCGGTTGAGCGTCACCCCCGGCACGTCGGTGGGCAGACCGGCCAGCAGCGCCGCCATGCGGGCAACGTTGCGGTTGTCCTCCCCCGCCTGGTTGGCGCAGCCGTAGATCACGTCATCGACGGCGGACCATTCGACGGACGGGTTGCGCTCCACCAGCGCCCGGATGGGGATCGCGCCCAGATCGTCGGTGCGCACGCCCGAGAGCGCCCCGCCGTAGCGGCCGAAGGGGGTGCGCACGGCGTCGCACAGGAAGGCGTCGGTCATGATGGAAGCTCCTCGGGCGGCACCACCTCGCCCTTCAGGCGGGCGGAATGGCCGCGGAACAGGCCGACGATGGTGCCGTCGGGCTTGGCCACGGTGACGTCGTAGACGCCGCTCCGCCCCTTGCGGTGCGCTTCCCGGCATTCGGCCGTCAGCACGTCGCCAAGGCGGGTGGGGGCGAGGAAGACGATGTTGCAGGCCTGCGCCACCGTCACCTCGTTGCCCGCGTTGCAGGCGTAGGCGAAGGCCGTGTCGGCCAGCGTGAAGGTCATGCCGCCATGCCCGATGTCGTGGCCGTTCACCATGTCCTGGCGCACCACCATGCCCATGCGCGCGTAGCCGGGGCCGATCTCCAGCAGCTCGATGCCATGGGCGCGGGCGCAGTGGTCGCGCGCGTACATGGCCCGCCCGACGGTCTCGGCGAGGCGTTGGGCGGTGTCGGTCGGGGGGGTGTCGTCGTTGGCGGCCATGTCAGCGCCCCTTGAAGGCCGGCGGACGCTTGGCCGCGAAGGCGGCCACGCCCTCCTGGTAGTCGTCGCTGCTGCCGGCGAGCCGCTGGAAGTCGCGCTCCAGGTTGAGCTGGGCGTCCAGCGTGTTGGCGGCGGACTGGTTGAGCGCCCGCTTGGTCAGCGCCAGCCCGCGGGTGGGTCCGGCGGCGAGGCGGCGGGCGAGAGCGGTGGCCTCCGGCATCAGCGCCTCGTCGTCCAGGCACTTCCAGATCAGGCCCCAGCTTTCGGCGGTCGCCGCGTCCAGCTTGTCGCCGAGCAGGGCGAGGCCGGCGGCGCGGGCCGGGCCGACGAGGCGCGGCAGGATCCAGGTGCCGCCGCTGTCCGGCACCAGCCCGATCCTGGCGAAGGACTGGATGAAGCTGGCCGAGCGGGCGGCCAGCACGATGTCGCCGGCCAGCGCCAGATTGGCCCCGGCACCCGCGGCCACGCCGTTGACGGCGACCACCACCGGCATCTCCAGCTCGCGCAGCGTGCGCACCAGCGGGTTGTAGTTGGTCTCCAGTGACTCTCCCAGGTCCGGCCGGTGCTCGCCGGGGGCGACGGCGCGGTCGCCCAGATCCTGCCCGGCGCAGAAGCCGCGGCCGGCTCCGGTGAGCAGCAGGCAGCGCACCTCCGCCCGCCGCTGGACGGTGGCGAGAGCGGCACGCAGCTCCGCGTGCATGGCCGACGTGAAGCTGTTCAGCCGGTCCGGACGGTTGAGGGTGATGGTCGCCACCCCCTCCGCCACGTCCAGAAGGATGGTGGAGCCGGTCATGCCGCGGGCCTCGCGGGCGGAATCATGGCGGGGTGCTGTCGCTGCCTCATCTCTGTCGGTCCCTCCGCGGCGCGCCCCGTCCGGTGCCGCGCCGATGTGATACAGTTCTTGTTGATTGGCCGCCCTGTTCTGAGCCGCGACGACCCCTTCCCTGGGGTTCTAGTTTTTATCCAACGCTCTGAAAAGGATACATAATTTTCCTTCTATCATAGAAATTCGTATCACAAAAGGATTTCGTTGGTGTATCCTACCATCCTGCGGGCGATCGGTCAGGCCCGCCCCCATTGCCATGAAAATGGTGCGCCCCACGCGGCGTGCGAGAAGAACGAACGATGCAGGAGGACGCTTTCCCGATGACGCCGGACACCCTGTTCGCCCGCCACCGCCCGACGCTCGACGCCGCGGTGGCCGCGACCCGCGCCCGCGGCTACTGGTCCCCCTTCACGGAGATGCCGAGCCCCCGCGCCTATGGCGAGACCGCGGCGGCGGACGGCGAGACCGCCTTCAAGGCGCGGCTGAACACACGGTTCGACCTGCACCAGCCGGCCGGTCCGGGCTTCGCCGGCAACGAGCGCTCCCCCTTCGGCTTCGACCTTGGCGTCACCTACCCGACGGCCGATGTGGACGCGGTGATCGCGGCGGCGAAGGCGGCGCTGCCCGGCTGGCGCAAGGCCGGGGTGGACGGCCGCGCCGGCGTCTGCCTGGAAATCCTGACCCGCCTCAACCGCCGCAGCTTCGAGATCGCCAACGCGGTGATGCACACCACCGGGCAGGCCTTCATGATGGCCTTCCAGGCCGGCGGCCCGCACGCCCAGGACCGCGGGTTGGAGGCGGTGGCCTATGGCTGGAAGGCGATGGCCGACCAGGTGCCCTCCGCCCGCTGGGAGAAGCCGCAGGGCAAGAACCCGCCGCTGGTGATGGACAAGACCTTCGACGTGGTGGGGCGCGGCATCGGTCTGGTGATCGGCTGCGCCACCTTTCCAACATGGAACGGCTTTCCAGGTTTGTTCGCCAGCCTCGTCACCGGAAACGCGGTGCTGGTGAAGCCGCACCCCGCCGCCATCCTGCCGCTCGCCATCACGGTGGAGGTCTGCCGCGAGGTTCTGGCCGAGGCCGGGCTCGACCCCGCGCTGGTGGCGCTGGTGCCCGACACCGCCAACGCCCCCATCACCAAGGAGCTGGCGCTGCGGCCGGAGGTGGCGCTGATCGACTACACCGGCTCCAGCGAATTTGGCGACTGGCTGGAGCAGAACGCCCGGCAGGCGCAGGTCTTCACCGAGAAGGCCGGCGTCAACACCGTGGTCATCGACGGCACCGATGATCCCAAGGGCATGGTCCGCAACCTCGCCTTCACCCTCAGCCTCTATTCCGGCCAGATGTGCACGACCACGCAGGTGTTCTTCGTGCCGAAGGACGGGATCGCGGCGGGCGAGGGGCGCATGTCCTTCGACGAGGTGGTGTCGGCGCTGGCCCAGGGGGTGGACAAGTTCCTGTCCGACCCGGAACGGGCGGTGGAGGTTCTCGGCTGCATCCAGTCCGAGGCCACCCTGGCGCGCATCGAGCAGGCGGCGTCGCTCGGCCGTGTCGCCCTGCCGTCGCGCGCCATCCAGCACCCCAAGTTCCCCGACGCCCGCGTGCGCACCCCCATCCTGCTGGTGGTGGAGGCCGACCGGGAGGACGTCTATGGGCGGGAGATGTTCGGCCCCATCGCGATGGTTGTGCCGGCCGCCGACACCGCCGACGCCATCCGCCGCGCCACCGGTCTCGCCCGCACCCGCGGTGCCCTGACCGCCGGGCTCTACTCCACCGACCCGGCCACCATCGAGGCGGCGCGGGAGGCGTTCGTGGAGGCCGGGGTGGCGCTGTCGGTCAACCTGACGGGGGGCGTGTTCGTCAACCAGTCGGCGGCCTTCAGCGATTTCCACGGCACCGGGGCCAACCCGGCCTGCAACGCCGCCCTCTGCGACCTCGCCTTCGTGGCGAACCGTTTCCGCGTGGTGCAGAGCCGCATCCCGGCGGCGGCGTGACGGGGGAACCGACGATGCACACGCCGCTGCGCCCGCGCGTCTGGGCCATCGAGGGGGTGGTGCCGGTGATCCACCCCACCGCTTTCGTCCACCCCACCGCCGTGCTGATCGGCGACGTGATCGTCGGCCCCGGCTGCTACGTCGGCCCCTGCGCGAGCTTGCGCGGCGATTTCGGCCGCTGCGTGCTGGAGGAGGGCAGCAACGTGCAGGACAACTGCACGCTCCACGCCTTCCCCGGCATGGACGCGGTGGTGGAGGTGAACGGCCATGTCGGCCACGGCGCCGTGCTGCACGGCGGCATCGTCAAGCGCGATGCGCTGGTCGGCATGAACGCCGTGATCATGGACGGTGCGGTGATCGGCGAGTGCTCCATCGTTGCCGCCATGGCCTTCGTCAAGGCCGGCTTCGTGGTGCCCCCGCGCACCCTGGCCGCCGGCCTGCCCGCCAGAATCCTGCGCGAGCTGTCGGAACAGGAGATCACCTGGAAGCGCGAGGGCACCGACACCTACCAGCAGCTCACCCGCCGCTCCCTCGCCAGCATGGTCGAGTGCGACCCGCTGACGGAGGTCGAGGAGAACCGGCCGAAGGTGGACGGCGGCGAGGTGCAGCCGCTGTTCAAGGTGAAGGGGTAGGGGTGGACCGGGCCACGCGGATCGCCATATCCTGCCGGCAGGAGGCGATCCATGAACGTGTCCCTGACCCCGGATCTCGAACGCCAGATCGAAGAGCGGGTGGCGAGCGGCCGCTACGGCTCTCCCAGCGAGGTGATGCGCGAGGCCCTCCACCTGCTCTTCCGCTACGACGAGGAGCGGGCGCACGGCATCGAGTTGCTGAACGAACGCATCGACGAGGGTTTGGCGCAACTCGACCGCGGCGAGGGGGTGCCGGGGGACGAGGCGCGGCGATTGGTGGTAAAAGGAAGATGAAAATCTATCAAGGGCTTAAGTGGGACAGAAGATTCATAAATTGATAAATCAAACTATGATTTTCAAGAACAGAAATAATCATTGGGATTTCCAGATAATGAGATCGTCGCCAGAGCATTCGCTTTGGTTGCCATGGCCGGCTTTGGGTTGAAAATCATGTCATATCAAGAAAAATAACGGAAATTATTCTTTAATTGCATTGCAGTGCGCAGTTGTCTTATAAATTTATCGCTTTCTAACGTTCGTTAAATTCTGGTTGCCATTGTTGGCTTGGCCTGGAATTTCCACTCTGGAGTTTCTCTAGAACAAGTCGTATTTTTTCTGTTTCTTTGTAGAGCTGGTATGTCGGATCGCCCCCGCCGATCATTTTAATCCCTTTGTACTCCGAGAAATCCACAACCGAATCAACAGTATGGGGGCGTCCATCCAAGTCTAGGCAAGAGATTTTCACCGAAAATCGCACGTTAAACATTTCGTCTCCAGCCTTGCCTGACAATTCATGGAAGCTGAAGGCGAAGCTTGTCCTCTGTTTGCCCGATCCGAGAGACGATATCCCATTCGAAAGCATGTTCAATTTCAGCAGATTATCGATCACAAGACGTTCATATTCTGTGAATTCATTTTTTCCTTCGGGCATAAATTTAAACGAAATATTGCGCGCCACACCTTTTCCATTATTCTCAACATGTACATTCATAAAATTGATTGCGGCAGGCGAAGAGAGCAAGTAAATGTCAACTCCTGGCCGAATCGCTTCCTTCCTGATCTCCTCGACCTGCTTCATCTGTACGATGCGAAGACTCCAAGTCTCTTTCGCTAGAACAAATGTCAAAATAGCAATTGCGAGTGTAGCAACAGCACTTACCCAGGAGGAGAGAGAATCAGCGGAGAGACCTATTTCTCCTGGGATGCTTGTGCCGAAAATCAACCCAATAATAAATATCAAGGGCGTCAGAAGCAAAGATCCCAAGGCAATTATTATCCAGAATGGCTTTTCTGTTCCCATTGTCGGCAAAGCCCTGAGATATGTACCATCGCCGAGATATTCGCCGTTTATGACCGCCCGCGCAAGATCTCTTCATCGTTCAGGAATTGACCGACGCGGGGCACATCCAGGCGGCGCAGGTCACGCCGTGGGCGGTCTTCGAAGCGATCCGGTGTGTGCAACCGATCAACAATGGCGAGGCGCCGAAGGGTCGGACACCATGATTTCGCTTATCAGCGCAATCCGGAACATCGCCGACGAAGCCCCATCCGGGATGTGAAGACCACCCCCGCTACTCCGCCGCCCGCGTCCACCCCTCCGCTTCGCCCAGTCCCCCGAACCGCTCCTCGAAGCCCGGCTCGACCTCCGGCAACGGCCCGTCCGCCGTCTTCAGGGTCGCCATGACGAACGCCTCCGACGGGCGCTTCAGCAGGCGGTAGAGGTTGCGGGTCAGGGTGCGGGCCGCGTTGCCGGACCAGTCGGGGGGGAGCAGGGGGGCAGGCAGCATGGGGTCGCGCAGCAGGATGCGGCGGAAGTCATGGATCAGCAGGGTGCGCAGCAGGAAGGCGGCGCGCGGCTCCGGCTCGGCACCGTCCAGCGCCTGCCAGACGGGGCGGTAGCGGGCGAGATAGGCGGCGTAGTCGGTCTCCAGCCGGTCGAGGTCCCAGCAGCCGCGCACCAACTCGCGCAGGGCCGGAAGGCCGCCGCCCTGGTCCTGGCTGGCCTTCATCAGCACGACACGGTCGGCGACGCCGAGGTCGGCCAGCAGGCGGCGCACCGCCGGCTCGTCGCAGCAGGGGTGGGTGAGGACGGTGGGCGACACGGTGCCGAAGCCGAGCCATACCAGCTCGCTCTTCAGCCGCTCCCGCGTCTCCGGTTCGATGGTGGAGGCGCCGATCAGCAGCATGTGCCAGCCGCCGTCCCATGGCCGGTCCTGCGGGGCGTAGATGCGGCGCTCGGCGGCGTGGAAACGCTCCAGCCCGCCCTCGGTGATGCGGTAATAGCTGCGCCGGCCGACCTGGGTGTTGGTCAGCAGATCGTCGCGGCACAGCCGGAAGACGGAGGTGCGGACGATCCGCTCCCCCATGCCGAACTCGCCCATCAGCTCGATCAGGCTGCCCAGCCACACCGACCCGCCATGCGGCAGCACCGCGTCGCCGTAGATGGTGACGATGAGCGACTTGGCGCGCGGCGCCACCGCCACCGTCAGCGACGCGACCAGCCCCTCGGCCTTGCGGGATCGTGCCATCCGCCAATCTCTCTCACAAACGCGTTCATTCCCGACCGGCCGGCTCCGCGACACCGCAGCCGCCGGATCGGCTGCTGTCTTGTATCACGTCCGGCGCCGCGATGCGCATCACCGCGCTGGATTTGCTCGTTGTAGAAACTGTTTGACACCGGACAATATGATACAGTAACGTCTCGATAAATCGAGAATAATGTGTCGCATGGGCTCCAGGCCCGGCGAACGCCAACTGGGGAGGACCGTCCGTGTTCCGGAAACGCCTGCTTTGCGCGGTCATGACCGCATCGGCCGTCGCCCTCGGCGCAATGAGCGCGCTGGCCCAGTCGGGGCAGCCGATCAAGATCGGCTCCATCCTGTCCGTCACCGGTCCCGCCTCCTTCCTGGGTGAGCCGGAGAAGAAGGTGCTGGAGCTGTATGTCGACCGCATCAACAAGGCGGGCGGCGTGGCCGGCCGGCCGATCCAGCTCACCGTCTACGACGACGGCGGGGCGGCGGACAAGGCGGCCTCCTTCACCAAGCGTTTGCTGGAAAGCGACGGGGTGGACGCGATCCTGGGCGGTACCACCACGGCGGCGACCATGGCCGCGGTGCCGCTGGTGGAGCGGGCCGGTGTGCCCTTCATCTCGCTGGCCGGTGCGGTGGTGATCACCGAGCCGGTGAAGACCTGGGTCTTCAAGACCCCGCACACCGACCGCATGGCGGTGGAGAAGGTCTACGGGGACATGAAGAAGCGCGGCTTCACCCGCGTGGCGCTGCTGTCGGAGGATTCCGGCTTCGGAAAGTCCGGTCGCGACCAGGCGCTGACGGTCGCCAAGCTGGTCGGCATGACCGTCGTCGCCGACGAGACCTACGGCGCCAAGGACGCCGACGTCTCCGCGCAGGTCACCAAGATCCGCGGGGCCGAAGGCGTGCAGGCGGTGCTGGTCTCCGGCCTCGGCCAGGGGCCGGCGATGGTGACGCGCGATTACCGCAAGCTCGGCGTGTCGGCCCCGCTCTACCACCTGCACGGCGTGGCCTCGAAGGAGTTCATCCGGCTGGCCGGCGACGCCGCGGAGGGCGTGCGGCTGCCGGCCGCCGGTCTGGTGGTCGCGGCACAGCTTCCCGACAGCGACCCGCAGAAGAAGGTCGCGACCGAGTTCACCAAGACCTACGAGGAGGCCTTCAAGAGCGAGGTGTCCACCTTCGCCGGCCATGCCTATGACGCGCTGATGATCTACACCGACGCCGTCAAGCGCGCCGGCGGCACCGACAAGGCCAAGGTCCGCGACGCCATCGAGCAGACCAAGGGCTATGTCGGCACCGGCGGCGTGGTGAACATGAGCGCCACCGACCACATGGGCCTGGGCCTCGACGCCTTCCACATGGTGGAGGTGAAGAAGGGGGATTGGGCGCTGGTGAAGTGACGGGCGAAGGGGTGGGTGGTCGCCGAGGGCCCCCACCCCGACCCTCCCCCATCTTCGACGGGGGAGGGGGAAGAAAAGAAGCCCTCCCGCGCGCAGTGGGGGAGGGTTGGGTGGGGGCACAGCTCGACCACTCCCCGCAACACTCCCCGGAGCCCCCATGGCCGAGTTCCTGCAATATCTGGTGACCGGGGTCACCATCGGGTCGATCTACGCGCTGGCGGCGCTGGGTTTCGCCATCGTCTACAACGCCAGCCACGTCATCAACTTCGCCCAGGGCGAGTTCATCATGATCGGCGGCATGGCGACGGCGACGCTGACGGCGGCCGGCGTGCCGCTGCCGCTCGCCATCCTGGCCGGCATCGCCGGCGCCATGCTGGTCGGCGTGCTGATCGCCAAATTCGCGGTGGAGCGGGCGCGCAACGCGTCGGTCGTCACCCTGATCATCATCACCATCGGCGCCTCCATCTTCCTGCGCGGGCTGGCCGAGGTGGTGTGGGGGAAGGAGTTCCACCGCCTGGACTCCTTCAGCGGCAACGCGCCCCTGATGCTGGGCGGGGCGGTGGTGACGACGCAGTCGCTGTGGGTGCTGGGGGTCACGGCGGCGCTGATCCTGGCGACCGGCCTGTTCTTCAACCGGACCATGGCGGGCAAGGCGATGCTCGCCACCTCCCACAACCGGCTGGCGGCGCAGCTCGTGGGCGTCAATGTGCGGCATGTGGTGCTGGCGGCCTTCGCCCTGTCGGCGGCGCTGGGGGCGATGGGCGGTGCGGTCGTGGCGCCGATCACCTACAGCTACACCGAGATGGGCATCATGCTGGGGCTGAAGGGCTTCGCGGCGGCCGCACTCGGCGGGCTGGGCAACGGGGTGGGGGCGGTGGCCGGCGGCCTGATCGTCGGCATCGCGGAGAGCCTGTCGGCTGGCTACATCTCCTCCGCCTACAAGGATGCGGTGGCCTTCGTGATCATCGTGGCGGTGCTGGTCTTCATGCCCGGCGGGCTGTTCGGCCGCGCTGGCACCGAGCGCGTGTAGGGGGCCGGAGATGACCCATCGCCTCCTCGGGTTGGGCCTGCTGGCCGTGGTGCTGGCGTTGCTGCCGCTGGGCCTGCCCAACAACTTCTACCTCGACATGGCGATCCTGGCCGGGCTTAACGCCATCGTCTGCGTCGGCCTGAACCTGCTGGTGGGCTTCGCGGGGCAGGTCAGCCTGGGCCATGCCGGCTTCTTCGGCATCGGCGCCTACGCCACGGCCGTGCTGGTCAGCACCCACAAATGGCCGGCGCTGCTGGCGCTGGCGGCCGGCGCGCTGCTGTCGGCGGTGATCGCCTTCGCCGTGGCACGTCCCATCCTGCGGCTGAAGGGCCATTACCTGGCCATGGCGACTCTCGGCATCGGCATCATCATCTCCATCGTGCTGCGGACGGAGACGCGGATCACCGGCGGCCCCGACGGTATGATCGTGGATCCGCTCAACGTCTTCGGGTTCGAGGTCTATGGCGAGCGGGTCTGGTACTGGGTGGTCGCCGGGCTGCTGCTGGTCACGGTGTGGCTGGCGCTGAACCTGATCGACAGCCCGGTCGGCCGCGCGCTGCGCGCGCTCCACGGTTCGGAGGTGGCGGCCGAGACGCTGGGCGTGGACACCGCACGCTTCAAGGCGATGGTCTTCGTGCTGTCGGCGGTCTTCGCCAGCGTGGCGGGCAGCCTGTTCGCCCATTACGCCGGGCTGATCACCCCGGCCAAGGCGGATTTCCTCAAATCGGTGGAGCTGGTGACCATGGTCGTGTTCGGCGGCATGGCCTCCACCTTCGGGGCGGTGGTGGGGGCGGCGATCCTGACCGTGCTGCCGCAGCTTCTGACCGTGTTCCAGGATTACCAGCACATGATGCTCGGCCTCATCCTCATGCTGACCATGGTGTTCATGCCCAAGGGGTTGCTGCCCACCCTCGCCGGCCTCGTCCAGGCTCGTACCTCCCTTGGGGGGCGCCGGTGAGCGCGCTGCATCGCCATAGGACCGACGCGCTGCCCGAGGAACCGCCCGCCTCCGCACCGCGCGCCGCCGCCCCGCTGCTGCGGGTGGAGGGGTTGAGCCGGGAGTTCGGCGGGGTGCTGGCGGTCGCCGACCTGTCCTTCACCATCGCCGCCGGCACGGTGCATTCCATCATCGGCCCGAACGGGGCCGGCAAGACCACGCTGTTCAACCTGATCACCGGCGTCTACCGGCCGAGCGGCGGGCGGGTGCTGTTCGACGGCCGCGACGTGACGGGGATGGCGCCCTACCGGCTGGCGGCGCTCGGCCTGTCGCGCACCTTCCAGAACCTGCAGATCTTCATGAACATGACGGCGGTCGAGAATGTGATGGTGGGCCGCCACCGCCATCTCGACACGCGGCTGCTGCCGGCGCTGCTGCGGCTGCCGTCGCTGGTGCGCCGCGACCACGCGGCGGCGGATCGGGCGGCGGAGCTGATGCGCGCGGTGGGGCTGGAGCGCTACGTCGGCACCGACGCCGCCTCCATGCCCTATGGCGCCCTGAAACGGCTGGAAATCGCCCGCGCGCTGGCGGCGGAGCCGAAGCTGCTGCTGCTCGACGAGCCGGCCGCCGGGCTGAACGCCACCGAGAAGAAGGAGATCGGCGCCGTCATCCGCCGCATCGCCGACACCGGGATCACCGTGGTGCTGGTGGAGCACGACATGAAGATGGTGATGGGCCTGTCCGACCACATCCTGGCGCTCAACTACGGCCGCAAGCTGGCGGAGGGGCGGCCGGAGGAGGTCGCCCGCGATCCGGACGTGGTCGCCGCCTATCTCGGCTCCCACGGGTGACCGCCATGCTGTTGGAGATCACCGGGCTCGACGCCCATTACGGCCGCATCCGCGCGCTGTCCTCCGTCGATGTGGCGGTCGGGGAGGGGGAGCTGGTCGCCATCGTCGGCGCCAACGGTGCCGGCAAGACGACGCTGCTGCGTACGCTGTCCGGCGTGCACCCGGCCAGCGCCGGGACCATCCGCTTCGACGGCGGCGACATCACGCGGCTCAGCGCGCACGCCCGCGTCGCCGCCGGCATCGTCCAGGTGCCGGAAGGGCGGCAGCTCTTCGGGCCTTTGTCGGTGGAGGACAACCTGCGCCTCGGCGCCTTCCGCCGCCGCCACCGGCCGGAGGAGGACCTCGGGCGTGTCTACGCCATGTTCCCGGCGCTGGGGCAGCGGCGGCGGCAGCCGGCCGGCACCCTGTCGGGCGGCCAGCAGCAGATGGTGGCGATGGGCCGCGCGCTGATGGCGAACCCGCGGCTGCTGCTGCTCGACGAGCCCAGCATGGGCCTCGCCCCCCTGCTGGTCGCCGAGATCTTCAAGGCCGTCCAGGCGCTGAAGGAGCAGGGCACCACCATCCTGCTGGTCGAACAGAACGCCACGGCGGCACTCGCCATCGCCGACCGTGCCTATGTGCTGGAAACCGGGTCCGTCACGTTGCGCGGCACGGGTGCGGCGCTGCTGGCCGACGAAGGGGTGCGGCAGGCGTATCTGGGGCTTTAGCCGATGCGGCGTCTTGGAAACATCCGGTCACGCCGCGCGCGCGGCCAGTGTCGCCGCCACACCGTCGGCCGCCGGGGCTTTTGTAAAGCGTTACAGAAAAATCTGGAAAACGGAAAATTCTGTGTCATATTGATCGGGCGGCGGATGGTTGCCTCCGCACCGCTTTGGAGAGGGGTTCGGGCATGTACACGCAGGGTCTCGACGCCAAGCCGGCGGACAACACGATACCGTTCAACCGCACCGACCCGGAGCTGGAGCGTCGCTTTCAGGAGCGGGTGGACGCGGAGGAGAAGATCGAGCCGCGGGACTGGATGCCGGACGGCTACCGCCGCACGCTGGTCCGCCAGATCTCCCAGCACGCCCATTCCGAGATCGTCGGCATGCTGCCGGAGGGGAACTGGATCACCCGCGCCCCGACACTGCGCCGCAAGATCGCGCTGCTCGCCAAGGTGCAGGACGAGGGCGGGCACGGCCTCTACCTCTACAGCGCGGCGGAGACGTTGGGCGTGTCGCGCGACGAGCTGGTCGAGCAGCTCCTGTCGGGGAAGGCCAAATACTCCAGCATCTTCAACTACCCGACCCTGACCTGGGCGGACATCGGCACGATCGGCTGGCTGGTGGACGGGGCGGCGATCATGAACCAGGTGCCGCTCTGCCGCTGCTCCTACGGCCCCTACGCCCGCGCTATGATCCGCATCTGCCGGGAGGAGAGCTTCCACCAGCGTCAGGGCTACGAGATCGTGATGACGCTGGCGCAAGGCACGCCCGAGCAGAAGCGGATGGCGCAGGACAGCCTGGACCGCTGGTGGTGGCCGGCGCTGATGATGTTCGGCCCCTCCGACGATGCTTCCGCCCACTCCGCCCAGAACATGCGCTGGAAGATCAAGCGCTTCTCCAACGACGAGCTGCGCCAGAAGTTCGTCGATGCCACGGTGCCGCAGGCCGAGTATCTCGGCCTCACCATCCCGGACCCGGATCTGCGCTTCAACGCGGAGACAGGCCATTACGAGTTCGGCACCATTGATTGGAGCGAGTTCGAGCGGGTGCTGAAGGGCGACGGCCCCTGCAACCGCGAGCGTTTGGAAGCCCGCAACAAGGCGTGGGACGACGGCGCCTGGGTGCGCGAGGCGGCGCTCGCCCACGCCCGCAAGCGGGAGAGCCGCGCTGCTGCGCAAAATCAGGCTGGAGCGCGCGGCCGTGCGTGACCGAGACTGTGGTATGGCGTCGCCCCCGGCGGCGCTCCACGTTGCGAACACGCAAGGAGGGTTCATGCGCATCGTTCTGTCCGCCGCTGTCGTCCTGGCCGCCCTGGCCGTGGTCCCTGTAGCCGCCCAATCGCCGTCGCCCGGCCTGTGGGCCGTCTACGAGCAGAGCATCAAGGGCGCCAAGCACGTCGACCTGACCCACCCGTTCGAGCCGGTGCAGGCGGTGTGGCCGGGTTTCGGCAACGCCACCTTCAAGCCGGCCACCGCGGGGGCGGACATTCCGGGCTATGTGGAGAAGGGGCAGGTCTACACCTACGAGAAGCACGGCTTCGTCGCGACGGCCTACGAGCTGACCACCGACCAGTACGGCACGCAGCTCGACCCGCCCGCCCACTGGAACCCCAAGGGCGCCACCATCAGCGACCTGCCGCCGACTTACGCCGTGCGTCCGCTGGTGGTCATCGGCATCCACGAGCAGGCGGCCCGCGACCCCGGCTACCATCTCCAGATCGCCGACATCCAGGCGTGGGAGGCGAAGCACGGCCGCATCCCCGAGGGGTCGGTCGTGATGGTTCGGTCGGACTGGTACAAGGGCTGGAAGGACATCGCCCGCTTCAACCAGAAGCCCTTCCCCGGCGTCAGCCTGGACGCGCTGAAGTTCCTGCATCTGGAACGCAAGATCCTGTTCCACGGCCATGAGCCGCTGGACACCGACACCACGCCGACTCTGGAGGGCGAGGCCTGGCTGATGCACAACAACTTCGCCCAGGCGGAGGGGGTCGCCAATCTCGACCTCGTGCCGGAAGCGGGCGCCCTGATCGCCATCGGCTACGCCAAGCCGCTGGGCGGCACCGGCGGCTACGCCCGCTACATCGCCATCGCCCCGGCCGACTGGCCGCACGGCGTGACGGTGGCCGACGCGCCCGGCGCCCCGCTGCCCACCCAGACCGCCCCATTGAAGCGCGACGCCAACGGCGTCATGCGCCCGACACCCTGACACCATCGAGCACTGGGACCCGGCCCGGCGCCGGGTTCCATCGGGAGGACACGCACCATGGCCCGCAACGAATGGCCGCTCTACGAGGTCTTCATCCGGCCGAAGAACGGCCTGAGCCACAAGCATGTCGGCAGCCTGCACGCCGCCGACGCCCGCATGGCGGTGGAGAACGCCCGCGACGTCTACACCCGCCGCGGCGAGGGGGTGAGCCTGTGGGTGGTGCCGTCGGCGGCCATCACCGCGTCGGAGCCGGGGGAGAAGGAGTCCTTCTTCGACCCGGCTGACGACAAGATCTACCGCCACCCCACCTTCTACACGATCCCCGAGGACGTGAAGAACATCTGACGGGAGACGGCCGATGACCGACGACACCCTCCGATCCGCCCTCGTCGACTACGCGCTGCGCCTCGGCGACACCAGCCTTGTACTCGGGCACCGGCTGTCCGAATGGTGCGGGCACGCGCCGGAGCTGGAGGAGGATCTGGCGCTCGCCAACATGGCGCTCGACCTCGTCGGCCACGCCCGCATGTGGTTGGCCTTTGCCGGGGAGACGGAGGGGAAGGGGCGCGACGAGGACCGGCTGGCTTATCACCGCGATGGCTTCGATTACCGCAACCATCTGCTGGTCGAGCAGCCCAACCGCGACTTCGGCCACACCATCGCGCGGCAGTTCCTGCACGACGCGTGGTCTGTCGGCCTCTACGAGCGGCTGGCCTCCTCGGCCAACCCGGAGGTCGCCGGCATCGCCGCCAAGGCCGTGAAGGAGGTGCGCTACCACCTGCGTCATAGCGGGGAGTGGGTGGTGCGGCTGGGCGACGGCACGGAGAAGAGCCGCGCCATCATGGCCGACGCCTTCGACCGGCTGTCGCGCTACACCGACGAGATGTTCGAGGCCGACGGCGTGGAGCGCACGCTGACCGCCGCCGGCATCGCCCCCGATCCGGAGGAGCTGCGGGCGGGGTGGGAGGCACGGGTCGACGCGGTCCTGGCCGAAGCCACCCTGTCCCGCCCGGCGATCCATGGCCGCCAGACCGGTGGGCGCAGCGGCCGCCACACCGAGCATCTGGGCCATCTGCTGGCCGAGATGCAGTTCCTCCAGCGCGCCTATCCCGGCGCCACCTGGTAGGGGCGGGGAGGGCGCCATGCCGGACGGCGGAAGCTGCTGGGGACCGGAGCCGGGGGCCGACGCCGCGGTGCGCGCCGCCTGGGACGCGCTGGCCCGTGTCAACGACCCCGAGATCCCGGTTCTGACCGTGGTCGATCTGGGCATGATCCGCCGCGTCGGGCGCGACGCCGACGGGCGGCTCAGGGTGACGATCACCCCCACCTATTCCGGCTGCCCGGCGACCGGCGTGATCACCTTCGAGATCCGCCGGGCGCTGGACGAGGCGGGGTTGACGGACGCGGTGCTCGACAGCGCCGTCTTCCCGCCCTGGACCACCGACTGGATCAGCCAGTCCGGGCTGGAGAAGCTGCGGGCCTATGGCATCGCACCCCCGCCGCGCGGGGCCGGCAAGCGGGCGCTGACGGCCCCGGACGAGGTGCCGGCCTGCCCGCGCTGCGGCTCCGGCGACACGCGGGTGATCAGCGTCTTCGGCTCCACCGCCTGCAAGGCCCTGCACCGCTGCAACGCCTGCCTGGAACCCTTCGACTCCTTCAAGTGCATCTGAGGCGAACGATGACGCCCTCCTTCCACGCGCTGACCGTGCGCGACGTGCGCCGCGAGACCGACGACACCGTGTCGATCGCCTTCGACGTCCCGGCCGATCTGGCCGCGGCCTACCGCTTCGCCCACGGCCAGTATCTGACGCTGCGCACCGTCATTGACGGGGCGGAGGTGCGGCGGTCCTATTCCATCTGCGCCGGCTGCGACGACGGGGAATTGCGCGTCGCCATCAAGCGGGTGCCGGGCGGGCTCTTCTCCGCCTACGCCAACGGCAACCTGAAGCCCGGCGACCGGGTGGAGGTGATGACCCCGATGGGCCGCTTCACCGTGCCGCTCGATCCCGAGGCGGCGCGCACCTATGTGGCCATGGCGGCGGGCAGCGGCATCACCCCGGTGCTGTCGATCCTGAAGACGGTGCTGCGACGGGAGCCGAAGAGCCGCTTCATCCTGGTCTACGGCAACCGGACGGTGGACTCCATCATCTTCCGCGAGACGCTGGAGGATCTGAAGGACGCCCATCTCGGCCGCCTGTCGATCCATCATGTGCTGAGCCGGGAGCCCGACGAGTCCGGCCTTCTGACCGGCCGCATCGACCGCGCCGGCGTCGCCGAGCTGTGCGGGACGCTGGTCGATCCGGCCGGAGTGCACGCCTGGTTCCTGTGCGGCCCGCAGGGGATGATCGAGGACGCGCGCGCCGAACTGCTGGATCGCGGCGTCGATCCCCACGCCATCCACGCCGAGCTGTTCACCACCGGCATCGACCCCACCCGTGCACCGGCCCCCGTGCCGCACCCGGTGGTCGAGCATTCCGGCGACGCGGCCCACATCACCGTCCTGCTCGACGGCAAGCGCAAGGAATTCGCGCTGCCCTTCGACGGCGAGGCGATCCTGGACGCCGCCCACAAGGCCGGGGCCGATCTGCCCTATTCCTGCAAGAGCGGGGTGTGCTGCACCTGCCGCGCCAAGCTTGTGGAAGGGCAGGTCGAGATGGCGAAGAACTACGCGCTCCAGCCCTGGGAGGTGGAGGCCGGCTACATCCTCACCTGCCAATCGCGCCCGCTGACCGACCGGGTGGTGGTGGATTTCGACGCGACGTGATCAACCCGTTCACGAAAACTTGGTAACCCGCCCTGTTCATCGATCCTCCGCACGTCCTATCTATTGCCTGTCGCTCCCGGGGGCGGGGGCGCAAGGACGAGAACGGAGGAGCGGACCACATGACGATTTCCAGGCGGCATCTCTTCGCGACCGGCGCCATGCTGGCCGGCGCCGCGGCAAGCCTCCCCCTTGCCGCCGGTCGGGCGCAGGCGCAGCCGGCCCCGAGCCCGGCGGCTCCGCCGGTCGGCCAGCTTCCGTCCGCCTACCGTTACAAGGTGGGCGACGCCATGGTGACCGCCTTCAGCGATGGCGCCTTTTCACGTCCGGTGGACGCATCCTTCGTCCGCAACGCCACGGTGGAGGAGGTGAAGAAGGCGCTGGCCGACGCGCATCTGCCCACCGACACGCTGCAGATCTCCTTCACCACGCTGGTCGTCGAGACCGGCTCCAGCAAGATCCTCATCGACGCCGGCTTCGCCGACAACGGGCCGCCGACCGCCGGGCGGATGCTGTCGGCGATGGAGATGGCCGGGTTGAAGCCGGCCGACATCACCCATGTTCTGATCAGCCATTTCCACGGCGACCACATCGCCGGCCTGCGCCGCAAGGACGGCACAGCGACCTTCCCCAACGCCGAGGTCCTGGTGCCGGAGCCGGAGTGGGCCTACTGGATGGACGACGGCAAGATGGCGCAGGCGCCGGAGGGGTTGAAGGGCAACTTCTCCGCCGTCCGCCGCGTCTTCGCGCCGATGGCGCCCAGCGTGCGCCGCTTCGCCTGGGGCAAGGAGGTGCTGCCCGGCATCACCGCGGTGGAGGCGTCCGGCCACACCCCCGGCCACACCGCCTTCGCGGTGACCACGGGTGGCGGCAAGCTGCTGGTGCTGTCCGACACCACCAACGTGCCGTACCTGTTCGTGCGCTATCCGGAATGGCAGGTGATGTTCGACATGGATCCGGAGCTGGCCCGGTCGAACCGCCGCCGCCTGCTCGACATGGCGGCTTCGGAGGGGATGCAGGTGGCCGGCTACCACTTCCCGTTCCCGGCGACCGGATTCATCGGGCGTGACGGCAAGGGCTACGCGCTCGATCCGGTGGTGTGGCGCGCCGCGTTGTGATCCCGGCGGGGGCGGCCCGCCAGGGCCGCCCTCCGACCGCCCAATGCTCTTGCAGCGCGAAGTGAACGCATGATATTCGTCTCCCGATAAATTCGTGACCCGCCGGACAGCGCCGGTGGTGGTCGAAGGGAGGCGATCCGCATGAACATCCTCGAGACGCTTGGAACCGCCGTCCAGGGCGCCATGAACCTGCGCGTGATCACGCTGGTGGGCGACGCGGCGGTGACCGGCAAGGTGGAATCGCCGACGGTCGAGATGCCGGCGGCCGGTCCAGCCATGGTGACCAACATCAACCTGGCCGGTGGCGACATCAGCACGATCATGAGCCAGCCCTTCGTCGATGCGGGCTACGCCGACCTGCGCACCCTGCACAACGACATGGTCGCCAAGGCGCAGTCGGTGGTGGAACGCAACGTCACCATGCTGAAGGACCTCGCCGACTGGCTCGCCGGCAAGGATCTGCCGACGCCGCCGTCCAACGGCGGCTGACCGGGCGCTCCGGGCCGGGCAGGGGGGCGCGGCATGGCGGCGGACGTGGCGGACCGGCTGCGCGAGCTGGCGCGCAACCTGCTGAGCCTCGAGGTCAACACCATCCTGAAGGAGAACATCACGGCGGAGCGGATGCCCGCCGTGGGGCACACCCTGCTGGACATTGCCGGCGAATACGCCCGCTTCCTGTGCGACGTGGGCTACGACCTCGATCCCTACTTCGCCGGGGGGGCCGCCGACGCGTCGGCCGTGGTGTCCGGCTGGCGGGCGAGCCGGGCTTTCGACAGCGCCGCCCTGACCATCAGCGTGGAGACCTTCGACCGGCTGCGCTGGGCGGCCAAATCGGCATGGGGCAACGCCGCCGCGGCGCCGGATGGCCTGACCGCCGTGCAGAAATCCATCCTCGACCGCATCTGCAACAACGCCGACACGCTGAAGGAAATCCTGAAGCGCCCGGACGCGGCGAAGGCGATCCCGCTCGGCGCCACCCGCGCCGACCTGCTCGCCCGCCGCAACGACGACTCCAACACGCAAGCCGACCTGCCCGTCGAGGACCTGCTGGCACTCCGCAAGATCTGGGAGGTCGGGACGGAGGAGGTGGTGGCCCAGACCGTCATCCATCTCGACGGCGATGTGGTGACCCGCGTGCGCGACCTGTCCCGCCAGCCCGGCGGCGATGTGCTGCTCCACGTGCACCGGCAGAGCGTCGATGTCGCGGTGTCGAGCTGGCGCTACCTGCTGGAGGTGCTCGGGCACATCGCAGGCACGGCCGCCGACGCGCTCTTCAAGCGCTGACCCGTGCATGCTCGGACGGCTGACCGAGTGGGCGGAGCGTGCGGCGGGGCTCGGCCGGCTCCGCGATCTGATCGTCCACAACGAGATCCGCGTGGCCTCCAGCGACCCGGCGGCGGGTGAGCGGCCATATGCCATCACCATCCTGCAGGTCGATGGTGATCTGGTGATGGCGGTGCGGCCGTCCTGGCTGAAGGCCGCGGACGACCGGCAGCGGCGGGCGCTGCTGGACGCCCATTTGCGGAAGGTGCGGAGCGAGCTGGGGGGCATCGCCGCCGGGCTCGCGCACGCCCGGCAGGCGGCCCGGTGGTTGCTCGCGGGGGCCGCGCTGTGGGCCGGCGGGGCGGCTCTCGTCACGGCCCCGCTGGCCGATTCGCTGGCCGGCTATGCCCGCGCGGCCGCTATGGCTGCCGCCGCCGGGCTGCTGCCCGCCGCACTCGGGCTCGCCATGAAGACCCTGTTCCGACGGTGGCTGCGGTGGCGCGGGCGGATGGCCGGGCGGGCGTGACGCCATGACGCATCGCCGCAGGGCTGGATACCGCGTCCGCCTTGCACGCAGGGGCGAATCTCCGCAAGATCGTGTCACCATTGAGGACGGCCTGTTGCGGCGACCCGGTGCCGGCGGTTCACCACCGGTCACGGCGCGAGGCAACCGTCGGTGCAGGAGATACGAATGAAGTTTCTGGTACTCGCGTTGGCGACCGCGATCTCCGCGCTGCCGCAGGCGGCGCTGGCTCACACCTTCGGCGCCCATGACGCCGGCTTTGCCCATGGCTTCCTTCACCCGATCGGCGGGTGGGACCATCTGCTGGCCATGGTGGCCGTGGGGTTGTGGGCGGCCCAGCGCGGCGGCCGGGCGCTGTGGGCGCTTCCCCTGGCCTTCGTCGGCGCCATGGTCGCCGGCGGTTCGCTCGGCATGGTTGGCCTGGAGCTGCCGGCGGTGGAAACCGGCATCCTGCTGTCGGTCCTGGTGTTCGGCGCGCTGATCACCTTCGCCGTCGCGATGCCGCTGCCGGCCGCCGCCGCGGTGGTCGCCCTGTTCGGCGTGTTCCACGGCCATGCCCACGGCATGGAGATGCCGGAAGCCGCGCAGCCGATGCTCTACGCGGCGGGATTCGTGCTGGCCACCGCGCTGCTCCACACCGGCGGCATCGTCGCCGCATCGTCTCTGCTGCGCTCCATCCGTGGCGAGCTGGGCTCGTTCGCGGTGCGCGGCGCGGGTGCCGCGGTTGGTCTCGGCGGCGTGGCGCTCGCCGTTCTCGGCTGACCCGGCGTTGATTTTCGGATGCGGGGCCGCCTTCGGGCGGCCCTTCGTCGTTGTGCGGGGGGTTCCGCGTCACCGCCACGGCACCGCGGCCACCCGGGTGGTGGGGGCCGGGGCGGGGAAGGGCGGGGGAAGCTCGTCGAGGCCGCGCAGGGCCTGGGCGCGCTGGAAGGCGTAGGCGTCGCTGGTGAAGCGGCGCAGCAGCTCGTCGTAGCTGTCCCGCGCCACAGTGTCGCACCCACGCGCACGGAACACCTCCGCCTGGAGCAGCAGCACGTCCGCCTCCAGCCCGCTGCGGGCGACGACATCACCGCCCGTGGCGATGTACCAGTTGTCGTAGGCGGCCCAGACCTCGCCGATGGCCGGGCCGGTGCAGCGGCCGTCCGCGAGGGCGGCGGCAAGCGCCTGCCGGTAGGCCGCGTCCGCCGTGGTCGGCGCGGAGGTGGTGCAGCCCACCGCCGCCAGTGTCAGGACCGCGACGGCGAGCAGGGACGGCAGGCGGATCATCGGCCTCTCCCCCTTGGTTTCCATGCCCTCACAGAGTCGGCGCAACCGGTTAACCGGCCGTTGATGCGACGGATCCGGCGCAACCCGCCGTTTTGCCGCGTGGTCGTGCGTTCACGGTAAAATTCGGAAGGCCAAACCGCCATTCTCCTGTTGTTGACCAAAGTCGCGGCCTGGTTCAACGCTGTCGTCATTCCTCATTGGTGGTAAGTCTTTCGATTGACAGGCGACTGCAATCGCTGTTTGCTGACTGTCACGGGAGAGTGGAGAAAGAAAGTAATTTTCTAAATCTTTAGAAGATCCTGCCGTGATATTCGGAACGGAGATTGTGGATGCGCGCTCTTCTGATCGAGCCGGATGATGGTATCGCCGCGGCGATCGGCCGGCAATTGGATGGAGCCGATGTTGCGCATCATCGTGCCGTCGCGGCGGCGCTCGACGACGCGATGCTTGCCCCTGGACGCGAGTTCGACGCGTATGACGCCGTCATCATCGGCAGCATGGAGGATGCCGGCGGATTCGTGGCGGCGTTGCGCAACCATGGCGTGCGCACCATCGTGCTCTGCCTGATCGACCGGCGCTGCACCGCGACCACGGTGGAGTTGCTGCGCGCCGGGGCGGACGATGTGATCGTCAAGCCGGTGGCCAGCGCGGAGATCCGGGCGCGGATCGAGGCCACCCGGCGGCGCGTCCATGGCTTCACCACCAACGCGGTGCGCGCCGGCCGGCTGACCGTGTTCCTGGACGGCCGCGATCCGGAGGTGGACGGGGAACGGCTGCGGCTGAGCCAGCGCGAGCACGCCATCCTCGGCGTCCTGGCTTTGAACCACCGCCGCGTGGTGTCCAAGGAGTGCATCTACGAGGCGGTCTACGGCCTGTCCGGGGCCGATCCGATCGACAAGGTGATCGACGTCTACATTTGCAAACTTCGCAAAAAGATCGCCGGATCGACCGGCGGCGGCAAATACATCGAAACCGTCTACGGCCGCGGCTACAAATTCGAAGCCCCCGCGGACGCCGCCGGAACCGTTGCCGGACGGGCTTCCCACGCGGTTTCCGCCGTGCCGGGACGGGGTTCGCTGCTGCACGCCGCGGACCGCTGAGCGGTCTTGAGGGTGCGCCGCAGCATCCGTATCGGAATGGTCATACCATTTTCCGGGAAGTCCGTGATCTGACTGACTTTTCGCCTCGTATACCGACATGATGTCACGGTATGACCCCCGTCGTTGACAGGGGGGTTTGCAGAGGCGTAATTGATCCCCCGATTTTCGGATGCACGTTCCGTCCGTTGCAGCTCTCCCCGCCGACGCGGTGGCCTCCATGCCGCGCGGTCGCCGAACAGAGGACGACAAGAATGGCAAACGGCAGCAGCAGGCCGCTTTCCCCGCACCTTCAAGTCTATCGCTGGCAGTGGACCATGGCCCTGTCGATCCTCCACAGGGCGACCGGCATCGCGCTGACCGTCGGCACGCTGCTGCTCGCTTGGTGGCTGATCGCCGCCGCGGCCGGCCCCGCAGCCTTCGCACGCGCGCAGGGCTTCATCGGGTCGGGGCTCGGCATGCTGATGCTGTTCGGCTGGACCTTCGCGCTCTACTACCATCTGTGCGCGGGCATCCGTCACCTGGTGTGGGACGCGGGTTACGGGTTCGAGCTGCAGTACGCCCAGCGTGGCGCCTACATCGTGATCGGGGCGGCCGTCGGATTGACGATCATGTCCTGGATCATCGGCCTGGCCGTGTGGTGAGGAGAGAGACCATGGCGAACGACACCGCCAAGCAACTGCGCAACCCCCTCCAGAAGGCCCGCGGCCTGGGTTCGGCCAAGCATGGTGCGGAGCACTGGTGGGGCCAGCGCCTCACCTCGCTGGCGCTGATCCCGCTGACCCTGTGGTTCGTGCTGGGCGTCATCGGCCATCTCGGCGCCGACCACGCCGCCTTCCAGGCCTGGATGCGCTCGCCGGTCACCGCGGCCATGATGATCCTGACGGTCGCCGTCACCTTCCATCACGCCGCCAGTGGCATGCAGGTCGTCTACGAGGACTACCTGCATGTCGAGTGGCAGAAGCTGGCCGCCGACATCGTCACCAAGTTCCTGTGCTACGGGCTGGCCGCGGCCTGCATCGTGTCCGTCCTCAAGCTTTCGTTCGGAGCCTGACGCGCCATGGCGAACGCCTACCAGATCATCGACCACACCTATGACGTCGTCGTCGTCGGTGCCGGCGGCGCCGGCCTGCGCGCCACCTTCGGCATGGCGGAGAAGGGGCTGAAGACCGCCTGCATCACCAAGGTGTTCCCCACCCGCAGCCACACCGTGGCGGCGCAGGGCGGCATCTCGGCGGCTCTCGGCAACATGAGCGAGGACGACTGGCGTTTCCACATGTACGACACCGTCAAGGGGTCGGACTGGCTGGGCGACCAGGACGCCATCGAGTACATGTGCCGCGAGGCGATCCCGGCCATCATCGAGCTGGAGCATTACGGCGTGCCCTTCTCGCGCACGCCGGAGGGCAAGATCTACCAGCGCGCCTTCGGCGGCATGACCGCGGAATACGGCAAGAAGCAGGCCTACCGCACCTGCGCGGCGGCCGACCGCACCGGCCACGCCATGCTGCACACCCTCTACCAGCAGGCGCTCAAGCACGAGGCGGAGTTCTTCATCGAATACTTCGCGCTCGACCTGATCATGGACGCCGACGGCGCCTGCCGCGGCGTGATGGCCTGGAACCTGGACGACGGCACCATCCACCGCTTCCGCGCGCAGGAGACGGTGCTGGCGACCGGCGGTTACGGCCGCGCCTACTTCTCCTGCACCTCGGCCCACACCTGCACCGGCGACGGCGGCGGCATGGTGGCGCGCGCCGGGCTGCCGCTCCAGGACATGGAGTTCGTGCAGTTCCACCCCACCGGCATCTACGGCTCGGGCTGCCTGATCACCGAGGGTGTGCGCGGCGAGGGCGGCTACCTCACCAACTCGCAGGGCGAGCGCTTCATGGAGCGCTACGCCCCGTCGGCCAAGGATCTGGCGAGCCGCGACGTGGTCAGCCGCTCGATGACCATCGAGATCCGCGAGGGCCGCGGCGTCGGCCCGCAGAAGGACCACATCCACCTGCATCTGGAGCATCTGCCGGCGGACATCATCCACCAGCGGCTGCCCGGCATCGCCGAGACGGCGAAGATCTTCGCCGGCGTGGACGTGACGAAGGAGCCGATCCCGGTTCTGCCGACCGTCCACTACAACATGGGCGGCATCCCGACCAACGTTCACTGCGAGGTGGTGCGCCCGACGGCCGAGAACCCGGACGCCATCGTGCCCGGCCTGATGGCCATCGGCGAGGCGGCCTGCGTGTCGGTGCACGGCGCCAACCGGCTCGGCTCCAACTCGCTGCTCGACCTCGTGGTGTTCGGCCGCGCCGCCGCCATCCGCGCCTCGCAGGTGGTGGAGAAGGGGTCGTCGCACAAGCCGCTGCCGTCCGACAGCTCCGACTTGGCGCTGGACCGGCTGGATCGTCTGCGCAACGCCAAGGGCAGCATCAAGACCTCGGCGCTCCGCGGCGAGATGCAGCGGGTGATGCAGAACAACTGCGCCGTCTTCCGCACCGGCGAGGTGCTGGAGGAGGGCTGCCAGCTCATCGATCAGGCCTTCGCCAAGCGCGGCGACGTGGCGATCAGCGACCGCACGCTGGTGTGGAACTCCGATCTGGTCGAGGCGATCGAGCTGGACAACCTGCTCTATCAGGCGGTCGCCACGCTGCATTCCGCCCGCAACCGGCTGGAGAGCCGCGGCGCCCACGCCCGCGAGGACTACGCCGACCGCGACGACGAGAACTGGATGAAGCACACGGCCATCTGGGTGTCGGAGAAGGGCGAGACGACCATCGACTACCGCCCGGTGCACCTCTACACCCTGACCAACGAGGTCCAGGTGTTCCCGCCCAAGGCCCGCGTGTACTGACCCGAGGACGAAGACCATGGCCGAGTTTTCCCTTCCCGCGAACTCCAAGGTCGGCGTCGGCAAGACGGTCAACGCCGCAGGCGGGGCCAAGCGGACCAAGACCTTCAAGATCTACCGCTGGAGCCCGGACGACGGACAGAACCCGCGGGTCGACACCTATGTGGTCGATCTCGACAAGTTCGGCCCGATGGTCCTGGACGCGATCATCTACATCAAGAACGAGCTGGACTCGACGCTGACCTTCCGGCGCTCCTGCCGCGAGGGGATCTGCGGGTCCTGCGCGATGAACATCGACGGCACCAACACGCTCGCCTGCCTGAAGGCGATCGAGGATGTGGCCGGCGACGTCAAGATCTACCCGCTGCCGCATCTGCCGGTGGTGAAGGACCTCGTCCCCGACGTCAACCACATCTACGCCCAGCTCGCCTCGGTGAAGCCCTGGCTGCAGACGCAGTCGCCGGCCCCGCCCGACCGCGAGCGGCTGCAGTCGCCGGAGGACCGGGCGCGGCTCGACGGCCTCTACGAATGCATCCTGTGCTTCTGCTGCTCGACGAGCTGCCCCAGCTACTGGTGGAACGGCGACCGCTACCTCGGCCCCGCCGTACTGCTCCAGGCCTACCGCTGGATCGCCGATAGCCGCGACGAGATGACCGGCGAGCGCCTCGACAATCTCGAGGACCCGTTCCGCCTCTACCGCTGCCACACCATCATGAACTGCACCCAGACCTGCCCCAAGGGTCTGAACCCGGCGAAAGCCATCGCCGAAATCAAGAAGCTGATGGTCGCCCGCCGCTGAGGGCTGCCGGATCTGCTGTGAACGAAACGGGCGGGGGAGCGATCCCCCGCCCGTTTCTCATGGGGAGAGCTTATTGACAATATTCCTATAAGCGGCTTATAAGCCTTCATCGCAACGATGGAGGAGCCTGTTCATGTCTGTGATGTCCTCACCGTCCGACCGCAGCTCGAACCTGGGAGACCGGGTCGGGAACGGCATGACCAACCGGCCGCAAGACATTCTCTGGGTCAAGGAGGTGCTGCGCCACCTCGGCCGCTACAACCACGCCGGCCCGCCCAACCCGATCATCGACCGCGCGCTGCACGACGCCATCCAGGGCTACCAGCGCGACCGCGGCCTGCGCCGCGACGGCTTCCTGGCTCCCGGCGGGGAGACGGAATGCACCCTGTGTGTCGAGCTGGCGCGCCTTCTGGGGAGGACCGGGCGATGAGTTTCCTCGACAGCCTGCTCGACGGCATCGGCGACGCCGCGGACGAGGTGGGCGCTGCATGGTCGCGCGGATTCTTCGACGTCACCCAAAGCGCATTCGACCTGCTCGGCTTCCGGACGGCCGCCGACAACCTGCGCCGCTATCGCAGCGGCGTCGGTGGCGACTACACCTACTCCGCCGAGGAGATGGCCGGGCACCCGGCCTATGATGATAGCATTGACATCAACCGATCGAGATTCGAATCCACGACTTTCACCGGAAGAACCAGGGACGACAGCATCAATAAAGGTCTTCTTGAGCTTGGTGACGGTCAGAATTTTCAATTTTCCGATCACTATGATCATGACATTGCATACTCACGACCATCAACATATCTTGCATTTGGCCGGTCTGGCGTTCACTCGACGGGCGGCTTCGATGCTCAACGGGCTGGCGACCGGTTGCTGGTTCAAGGACGTGTGACCAACCGTCTCGGTAGCAGGAAAGACGACTTCGAGACATTCGACTTCAATGAAGGACAACCAGGCCATTATGAAGGAACTACGCTGGAACGGAGAGGCCAAGCCCGACCATTCAATATGCGCTATAGCCAGGAACAGGATGTGAATGCGGAATTGCGGTATGTTCCCGATCCACGAAATCCATCTCGCTCGATTCTGACCCTTGTTCGCTCGACGTGGGGACCCATACGATGATTCGGCGGAGCGCTCGCTGGTTTCGATATGGAATCTCTGCAATGCTCACCGTGTTGCTTTTCATCCTGTTCGTTCCAATCGAGCGCTACCACCCCTCATGTCCGGCTATGCGGGAGAATGTCCCGATCTCCGGCCCAATGAGGGAGGATTACATCGCTTGGCTGACCAAAGGATTGCGCGAGGATGAGTTCCCGCATCTGCGCATCGGTGACGATATATTCGTTCGAACATTTTACCCTCTCCGAATAATTGGCGTGCGAAAACTATTTTCATCCCTCGATGACTACCTGATCAATCATGAATGGCGTTTCGTGGACAACATCATTCATGGACACCGTGCCGATGGGACGCGCGGTGACCCTCCGCAGGTGTTGCGGGGACTGTCGATACGACTGAAGGACTCCGGCAGAATCGATCTCGCTCCCTATAGCGACTGCGAGGTGATGCGCGCAGCCATGATCCGGGTGGAGGATCTGACGCCCGAGCAGCGGCGGCGCGTGATCCCAAAGACACCCCTGCCATCCGGCTGTTACGCGCGCCATGTCCGGGACCCCGAGGACTTCGACCCGCGCTGCGGCGACCTGACCGACAGCGTGGTCGGCGGGCGGTACCTGCCGTGAGGCGGCTCGCTGGACGACTGTGCCAGGCACCATCGGTGCTGTTGGATCGGCGGATCGATGCTCGCCTTGTCGCTCATCGCCCTCTTCATCCCGGTTGAGCGCTATCGTCCCTCATGTTGGATCCACCTTGACCGGCTTGGCTTCGAAGGAAG
Source organism: Azospirillum oleiclasticum (assembly GCF_013423485.1). GTDB lineage: Bacteria > Pseudomonadota > Alphaproteobacteria > Azospirillales > Azospirillaceae > Azospirillum > Azospirillum oleiclasticum. The sequence goes on along the minus strand of NZ_JABFFR010000021.1, from coordinate 80,822 downwards.
GATGCGGGAGGACTGCATAGCATGGCTGACCGATCGACTTCGTGACGAAGGCTTTTCAAGAGGCGGTTTCAATGCCGAGCGTAAAGGCGATCTGTTGCGTATCAGCGGTACCGTACGCAATCGCTTCGGAAACTCGGAACGAGAGGAGGAGCCGTACGATTTCAACGACGGGCAGCCCGGCCACTATGAGGCCGCGACGCTTGAGCCCAGGGGGCGAGGCGCAGCCCTTCCAGATGCGCTATGATCGTCTTCAGGACGTTAACGCCACCCTCCGTTATGATCGTGATCCAGACGATGCCGAGAGAGAGATCTTGACGTTGCTCGGCGCAACATGGGGGCCATTGCGATGATCGGTGGGGGGAACCGCAGGAAGCGGCGCAGGAGGCGGTTCCCACCATTTCCCTGGCGGTGGTCGGCCATCGGGCTGGTGGCGGCGGTGTTGGTCCTCCTCTTCGTTCCCATCATCCGTTACCAGCCATATTGTACGTTTACCCGCGGGGACCTTTATTTCGAAGGCCCCCTTCGTGAGGAGTATCGCGCATGGATCCTTCACGGGCTGGAAGAGCAAAAATTTCCATACTTGCTGTTCGGAGACGATATATATGTGAAAGCCATCCAAATTCTCCGCGATCTGGATGATCGCAGTCTTTACCATGGTCAATTTGATTTTCTCGACAACGTCCAGTGGCGATACGTCCGCAACGTCGTGTTGGGCTATCGGCCGGACAAGACACGAGGCGAACCACCGGCCCTCTTGCGCGGCCTGGCGGCGCGGGTGGGGCCGAACGCCGAGGTCGACCTGGACCCGTTCAGCGACTGCGAGGTGATGCGCGCGGCGATGATCCGGGTGGAGGATCTGACGCCCGAACAGCGGCGGCGGGTGATCCCCAAATCACCCCTGCCGTTCCGCTGCTACGCGCGGCATGTCCGAGACCCCGACAACTTCGACCCGCGCTGCGGCGACCTGACCGACAGCGTGGTCGGCAGGCGGTACCTGCCGTGAGGCGGCTCGCCGGACGACTGTGCAGGCACCATCTGCGCCTTTGGATCGGCGGATCAATGCTCGCCTTGTCGCTCGTGCTTCTCTTCATCCCGGTCGAACGCTATCGCCCCTCATGTTGGATCTTACCTTGACCGGCTTGGCTTTGAAGGAAGGATGCGGGCCAGGCTTATTCCAGCCGCCAAGCTGTCCGGGGGATGGGGACCAGCTCACGCGGCCTGCCGGGAACGGCGACGCTGGAGGCCTTCCGCAAGGCCGTGGCCGCCCATTCGCCCTGACCATACCGGGAGGGATCGGGACGGCGGCGTGCCGTCCCGGTGCCGGGGGTGTCACGACGACAGGCCGACCGTCAGCGCATGCAGCTTCAGTGCGAGGTGCGTCTCCAGCAGCCGCGACGGGTCGTCCCAATCGCGGCTCAGGCCACGGATCGTCGTCAACCGCTGCCGCAGGGTGTTGATGTGGATGTCGAGCGCTTCGGCGGTGCGCTGCAGCTTCATCCCATGGTCCAGATACACGAGCAGCGTCGCGGTCAGGCTGGCCTGCCGCTTCTCGTCGTAGCGCCGGAGCGGCCCGATCGCGCGGTCGAGGAACAGGCCGATCTCGTCCTCCTCCTTGCCGTGAAAAAGCGGGGCGTAAACGGCGAACAGGCGCTCGTGCGCCACCCGGCCTCGGTGCCCCAGCGCGCGCAGCATCCGCAGCGACCGTCGGGCGAGCTGGTAGCGGGCCGGGACCTGCGCCGGGTTCGCAGCCGGCTCGGACACCGCGACGTTGATCCGGACGCCGGTTTCCTCCTCGATGGCGTCCTGAAGGGCGACCGCGGTGTCCTCCGGGTTCGGCGCCGGGGACAGCGCGACCAGATCGCCGTTGTACTCGGAGACGATCCCACCCTGATGGGCCAGGGCCGCCTTCGCGGCCGGAATCGCTTGGCCGGAGCGCAGGCCTCCCAGCTCCAGCAGGAACACCGTCAGCGGCCAGCGCAGCGACGGACCCTTGGTTCCGCCGCGCGCGTAGCCGGGCAGCGCGTCGGTGGGGCCGCGCAGCAGGCCGGACACCAGGTCGTAGGTGTCGCGGGTGGCGGCGTGGGCCAGGCGCTCGTTCGACAGCAGGACGATGGCCGACACGATGGCGCTGCGCTCCAGCGTCAGCACCTCCGTGTCGGCAAGCGCGTGGTGGTGCCAGATCAGCACGCCGCCGAACAGGTCGGACCCGCCGAAGATGGCCGCGATGCGGCAGGACAACCCGTCCGGGCCCTGCGCCACGGTGGATCGGCCCGTCGCCACACTCTCGCGCAGTGCGTCACGCACCGGCCCGCGCCATTGGGGAGTGTCGATGTCGGGATCGGCCTCACCGGCACCCACCCGGCCGGCGGCGCAGCGCGCCCGGAGCCGGTCGTCCGTGATGCAGACGCGTCCGCCGAGCTGCCCGGCCACCAGGGCGGCCAGATCCTCAAGGCTTCCGCCGCGGGCGATCAGATCGACCATCCGCTCGTGCGCGTCGCCCGCCGCCTGAATCTCCGCCGCCTTCTGGTTGAGCTGCTCGTTCACCGCGCGCTCGTTCGCAAGGGAGCGGCGCGCGTTCTCGAACAGGCGGGAATTGTGGATGGCCAGCGCCGCCAGCGCCGCCAGCGACGAGAGGATGGCGATCTCCTGCGGCGTGTAGCCGCGCACGAAGCGGTTGCCGACGAACAGCACGCCGATCACCCGCTCATCGATCTCCAGCGGAATCCCCAGCAGCGACACGATGCCCTCAGTCCGCACCATCCGGTCGATCTCGTCGTGCCGGTCGAAGGCGTAATCGGACAGATAGTTGACGGAGTGGCAGGGACGCCGGGTCGCCAGGACTTGGCCGCACAGTCCATAGCCGCGCGGCACCTTCATCGCTTCCAGGTCGTGATAGAGGCAGCCTTCCGTGGCGCGCACGATGAACTCGTCCGCGCCATCCTCCAGCGACGAGATGTAGGCCACATCGGCCGTCGCCAAACGGCGGCCCCGCTGCACGATGGCGCGCAGCAGCACGTCCGTCGCCCGCAGCGCCGTGATGTCGCGGGCCGTGTCGTAGAGGGCGAGCAGTTCGCCCTCCCGCTTGCGGTGGTGGACGAGTTGCTCGGCGACGTGGGCCGCCCTGGCGATGTCCTCCTCCAGCCCCGAAGCCCCGGAAACGGCGGCTTCGCGCGCCAGCGGCTCGAAATCCGCGGGTGTGGCGTTGCCTTCCAGCAGCCGGAGCGCCTTCCGGAGAATGGCAGCCCCGTCATCGGCCACCGTCGCTCGGGTGTCCGGCATGTGTCGTGCTCCCTCATCGTCCGGGAGCGGAACAATACATAGAAGCGTACTGATTGTATAGATTTCCAACATTGTCCGCGTGCGTGCGGCGCCTTAACCTGACCGAATGGACCGTCCCTCGATTCGTCAGAAATCGGTGGAGCGGCTGAGGTCTTCCCAGGCGGCGATCTCGGCGGTGAGCGCATCGATCTTCTGGCGCACCAGGGCAAGGGCGTCGCTGCCAAGAAGGAGGTGCACCGGCGGGTTCTCCGCCTCCACGATCGCCAGAAGCGCCTGCGCCGCCTTGGCCGGATCGCCGGCCTGGCGGCCGTTCTTGTCCTGCCGTGCCTTGCGGATGGGGTCGAACAGGGCGTCGTAGTCGGCGATGCTGCGATCCGAGCGCACCATTGACCGTCCGGCCCAGTCCGTGCGGAACGACCCCGGCGCGACGGCGGTCACCTTGATGCCGAGCCCGGCGACCTCCTTGGCCAGCACCTCGGACACCCCTTCCAGGGCGAACTTGCTGCCGCAGTAGTAGGCGATGCCCGGCATCGTGATGAAGCCGCCCATCGACGTGATGTTGACGATGTGGCCGCGCCGCCGCCCGCGCATGCCGGGGAGCACCGCCTGGATCATCGCCACCGCGCCGAAGACGTTGACCTCGAACTGCCGCCGCATCTCGTCCAGCGGCGATTCCTCCAGCACGCCCTCGTGGCCGTAGCCGGCGTTGTTCACCAGCACGTCGATGGGGCCGATGTCCCGCTCGACCGCCGCGACCGCGGGTGCTATCGCCGCTGTGTCCGTCACGTCGAGAACAATGCCCTTCGCGCGTTCCGGAGCCGCGGTCTCGAAGGCCGCGCGGGCGTCGTCGCTGCGCACCGTTCCGACGACCGTATGGCCGGCGGCCAGCGCCGCCTCCGCGAAGGCCCGACCGAAGCCGGAACCCACGCCGGTGATCAGGAAGATCCTGCGTCCGCTCATTTCGATGATCCTGTGATTGGCCGATGTTCGCAGCACCGCGTTCGCGCGGGCCGAGCGGCGTGGATGGTAGCGCGACGCCGATCCTTTGAACTATCCTCTATAAATGGAATAAGCTCATTGGATTCTGGTGCAGAATGCGCGGCCACGAATATGCGGATCTCCGCGCCTTCGCGATGATCGCCGAGCACGGCAGCTTCGCGCGCGCCGCCGCCCAGCTTCGCATCTCCCCCTCCACGCTCAGCCAGACCATCCGCGAGTTGGAGGAGCGGCTGGGCGTGCGGCTGCTGAACCGCACAACCCGCAGCCTGTCGCTGACCGAGGCCGGTACCCGCCTGTTGGCGCGCTTCAGGCCGGCCATGGAGGAGATGGAGGCGGCGGTGAAGGATGTCGGCACCTTCCGCGACACACCGACCGGGACGGTGCGCCTGCACCTTCCGCGTCCGGCGTCGGCTGCGCTGCTGGAGCCGCTGCTCGGCCGCTTCCAGGAACGCTATCCCGACATCGTGCTGGAGGTGGCGATCGACGACGCGGTGGTCGACATCGTGGACGCTGGCTTCGACGCCGGCATCACCCTGGGCGAGCTTCTGCAGAAGGACATGATCGCGGTCCGGCTCGGTGGCGAACTGCGCCAGCTCGCGGTGGCGTCGCCGGTCTATCTGGCGCGCCACGGCCGGCCGGAGACACCGGCCGACCTGCACGCCCACCGCTGCATCAACTGGCGCAAGCCCGGCAGCGGCAAGCTCTACAATTGGGAGTTCTTTCAGGATGGCCGGTGGATCTCGGTGGCGGTCGACGGCCCCCTGATCGTCTCCCACCGCGATCTGGCGCTGGAGGCCGCCGCGCAGGGTGTCGGGATCGCCTTCGCCTACTGGTCGGAGCGGTGGATGCGCCCGCTGATCGAGCAGGGCCGGCTGGTGCCGGTGCTGGAGGCGTTCTGCCCCGGCTTTCCGGGCTGGCACCTCTACTACCCCCGGCAACGCTGCACGCCGGCGCCGGTTCGTGCCCTGGTGGAATTCCTGCGCGAGGCCGCCGGCGGTTGATCCTTGCCGGACACGCGCTTCATTCGCTGCGTCAACGCACATACAGATGACGGGATTGTATAGCTTTCAAACATTGTCGCTGCGGCGGCACCGGCGCTAACGTCCCATCAGACACCAGCCGCCGCGCGGCGCCAGCCGCTCCGGCGGCCCCTTGTTTCGACAGCCATCCCGCGTTTCCGCAGCGCCGGCGCCACGCCCGCGCCTTGCCTGGACGCGCCGATCCGACCCCATGAACCCAGGAGTGCCCCCATGGAATCCACCAGCACCATCCCGTCCGACCTGCCCGGCCTGGCCGGAACGGGGCCATTGGCGGGCGTCGTCGTCCTCGACGTGACGCGGGTGGTGGCCGGGCCGTACTGTACGATGCTGCTGGCGGACCTCGGTGCCACCGTGCTCAAGGTCGAGCATCCGGACGATGCCGACTACACGCGCACCTTTCCGCCCTTCGTCGGCACCGACGACACCCGGTTCAGCGCCTTCTTCGCCCAGTACAACCGAAACAAATACGGCCTCACCATCGACCTGAAGTCGGCGGCCGGAAAGGCCCTGCTCAAGCAGCTCGTGCGGCAGAGCCACATCCTGGTCGAGAATTTCCGGCCCGGCACCATGGACAAGCTCCAGCTCGGCTACGAGGTGCTGGCGCGGGAGAATCCGGCCCTGGTCTACGCCGCGATCAGCGGCTTCGGCGCCACCGGTCCCTACTCGCGGCGCCCCGGCTTCGACAACAGCGGCCAGGCCACCGGCGGACTGTGGTCGATGAACGGCATGCCGGGCGAGCCGCCACTGCGGGTGGGCACGATCATCGGCGACCTCTCCGCCACGCTGTTCGCCACCATCGGCGTGCTGGGCGCCCTGCGCGAGGCCGAGCGCACCGGCCGCGGGCAGTTCGTCGATGTGTCGCTGCAGGACTCCACCCTGGCGCTCACCGAGAACGCGGTCGTGCGTTACACGGTCGATGGCGAGGTGGCGGGCCCGCTGGGCAGCGACCACCCCTTCGTCCGGCCCTACGGGCGGTTCGCGTGCAAGGACGGGCACGTCTTCTTCGGCGGCTACACCGACAAGTTCTGGCGCGAGACCTGCGCCATGTTCGGCGAGCCCGTCATGGCGGAGGATCCCGCCATCGACACGATGGACAAGCGGTTCGACACCGCTGTGTACGAGGAGCGGGTCCGGCCGCTGCTGGAACGCTGGTTCGCCGGACACACGAAGGCCGAGCTGGAGACGATGGCCGGCGACCGCGTGCCGCTGTGCGGGATCAAGACCATCGACGAGGTGGTCAACGACCCGCACATCGCCGCCCGCGACATGATCGCGCGCGTCGCCTATCCCGGTGGCGAGGTCGGCATGTTCGGGCTGCCGATCAAGCTGTCGCGCACGCCGGGCAACCCGCGCGGGATGGCGCCGAAGCTCGGCGAGCACACCGACCTGGTCCTGGAGCGGCTGCTCGGTCTGGACGCCGCCGGCGTGGCGGCATTGCGCGACGCGAAGGCCATCTGACCATGGGCATCACCCTGTCCGTGAACGACGGCATCGCCACCGTCACGATCGACCGCCCGGAGAAGCTCAACGCGCTGACGCTCGCCATGTACCGCGACCTGGGCGACGCCTTCAACGCGGTGGGACGCGACGATGCGGTCGAGGTCGTCGTCCTCACCGGTGCCGGCGACCGCGCCTTCTGCGTCGGCGCGGACCTCACCGAATCGATCCCGGCACTGGCGAGCGACCGCTTCGACATCTCCGAATGGGACGACGCCCACATCAAGGCAAAGCCCCTGCACAAGCCGGTCATCGCCGCGGTCAACGGCCTGTGCCTGGGCGGCGGATTCGAGATCATGCTCGCCACCGACATCCGCATCGCCTCCACGGCCGCGTCCTTCGCTCTGCCGGAGCCGGGGCTGGGTTTCGTCCCCGCCGGCGGGACGCTGGTCCGCCTGGTGCGCCAGATCGGCTATGCCCACGCCATGGAGATCATGTTGACCGGCGACCGGTTCGACGCCGCGCACATGGAGCGGGTCGGGGTGGTGAACCGGGTGGTCCCGCCCGACGCGCTGATGCCGGAAGCCCTGCGCATCGCCACCCGCCTCCGCGCCAACAGCGGGCAGGCGCTGCGGACGATCAAGGAGGCGGCACTCGACCTGCGGCACCTGGACTGGGCGCAAGCCTTCGCCGCCGAGGCGCGGCTGGGCCAGCGCACCTTCACCAGCGCGGACGCGCGCGAAGGGCTGCGCGCGTTCGGCGAAAAGCGCAAGCCGGACTTCCACGCACTGCGCCGTGCAGGCGGCGCCGGGGACCGGTCATGAGCACGGTCATCATCACCTGTGCCGTCACCGGCGCCATCCACACGCCGACCATGTCCGACGCCCTGCCGGTCACCCCGGACCAGATCGCCGAGCAGGCGGTCGCCGCGGCCGGGGCGGGAGCGGCGATCCTCCACCTGCACGCCCGCGATCCGCAGGACGGCCGCCCGACGCCCGATCCCGCGGTGTTCCGGGCCTTCCTGCCACGCATCAAACAGAGCTGCGACGCGGTGCTCAACATCACCACCGGCGGTGGCCTCGACATGTCGGTGGAGGAGCGTCTGGCGGCGCCGTTGCTGCTGTCGCCCGAGATGTGCTCGCTCAACATGGGCTCGATGAATTTCGCGCTGCACCCGCTGGCCCGGCGGCACACGGTGTGGAAGCACGCCTGGGAGGAGCCCTACCTGACCGGCACCAGGGACTTCATCTTCCGCAACACCTTCGCCGATATCGAGAAAATCCACCGGTTGCTCGGCGAGGGGCACGGAACGAAGTTCGAGCACGAGTGCTACGACGTCGGCCATCTCTACAACCTCGCCCATTGCCTGGACGAGGGCTGGTTCAAGCCGCCGCTCTTCCTGCAGTTCGTGTTCGGGGTGCTGGGCGGCATCGGCGCCGACGTCGAGAACCTGATGGTCATGAAGCGGACGGCCGACCGCCTGTTCGGCACTGGCTACCTCTGGTCGGTGCTGGCCGCCGGCCGCCACCAGATGCCGTTCGCGACCCAGGCCGCGATCATGGGCGGCAACGTGCGCGTCGGGCTGGAGGACAGCCTGTACATCGGGCCGCGCCAGCCAGCCCGCGACAACGCCGAGCAGGTCGCCAAGATCCGCCGCATCGTCGAGGAACTCGGCCACCGGGTAGCCACCCCCGCCGAGGCGCGGGCGATGCTGGCCCTGAAGGGCGGGGACCAGGTCGCCTTCTGAGCGCGCCGGATCCGTCCGTCGACACATCCGCTGAAAGGGTTCAGTCACAATGTCCAGCGCCTTCACCGCGTTCGTCATCGAGGACCAGGGCGGCAAGCCCAAGGGTGCCTTCAAGCCGGTCGCGCTGTCCGAACTGCCGGACCACGATGTTCTGGTCGAGGTCGCCTATTCGACCGTCAACTACAAGGACGGCCTCGCCGTTACCGGCAAGGGGAGGATCGCCCGCAAGCTGCCGATGGTGGCCGGCATCGACCTCGCCGGGACCGTGGTGGAGTCGCGCTCGCCCGACTGGCGGACCGGCGACCGCGTGGTCGTCAACGGCTGGGGACTTTCGGAAACCCAGTGGGGCGGCTACGCGCGCTTCCAGCGCGTCCGGCCGGAATGGCTGGTGCGTCTGCCCGACGCTTTTTCCCTGGAGCAGGTGATGGGCATCGGTACCGCCGGCTACACCGCCGCCCTGTGCGTCGACGCGCTGGAGCGGTGGGGTGCCATCGAGCCGGGTGGGAAGGAGGTTCTGGTCACCGGAGCGGCGGGCGGCGTCGGTTCGGTGGCGGTGGCCCTGCTGGCGAAGCGGGGATACGCGGTGACCGCCTCCACGGGACGGCCGGAGACCCACGACTACCTGCGCGGGCTTGGCGCCACCGGCTTCATCGACCGTGCGGCGCTGTTGGAGAACGGTCCCCCGTTGCAGAAGGAGCGCTGGGCCGGCGGCGTGGACCCGGTCGGCGGCCAGACCCTGGTGAACGCCCTGGCCCAGATGGTCTGGGGTGGCGCCATCACCGCCTGCGGGCTGGCCGGCTCGCCTGGCCTGCCGGGCACCGTCCTGCCGCACATCCTGCGCAGCGTGGCGCTGCTCGGCATCGATTCCGTCATGGCGCCGGCGTCGCGGCGGGCGGCGGCCTGGGACCGGCTGGCCCGCGACCTCGACCCGGCGCATCTCGCGGCGATGTACGAGGTCCATCCGTTCGGTGACCTGCCGGAGCTGGCCGAGCGGATCCTGGCCGGGCGGATCCGCGGCCGGGTCGTCCTCGACCTGTCGGCCTGACCCGCGGGGCGCCGGCAGCCGATGGCCGAAATCGTTCTCGAAGCCCGCGACCTCTCCAAGGAGTTCAAGGGCTTCACCGCGGTGAAGGGGGTGAACCTCCAGGTCCGCCGCGGCACCATCCACGCGCTGATCGGCCCCAATGGGGCCGGCAAGAGCACGGTGTTCAACCTGATCACCCGCTTCCTGCCGCCGACGCGCGGCCGGATCCTCTACAAGGGCCGGGACATCACCCGGGCCAGACCGGCCGACGTCGCGCGGATGGGGCTGGTCCGCTCCTTCCAGATTTCGGCGGTCTTTCCGCATCTCAGCGTCCTGGAGAATGTGCGCGTGGCGCTCCAGCGCCCGCTGGGCACGAGCTTCCACTTCTGGAAGCCGGAAGCCAGCCTGCATGGGCTGCACGAGCGGGCGCGCGACCTGATCGACGCGGTGAACCTCGCCGCCTGGGCCGACCGCGCCGCCGTGGAGCTTCCCTATGGCCGCAAGCGGGCGCTGGAGATCGCCACCACGCTCGCCCTCGATCCCGAAGTGATGCTGCTCGACGAGCCGCTCGCCGGCATGGGGCACGAGGACATCGGGCACACCGCCGCCCTGATCCGGCGGGTCGCCGCCGGCCGTACGGTGCTGATGGTCGAACACAACCTGTCGGTCGTCGCCGATCTGTCCGACACCATCACGGTGCTCCGCCGCGGCGAGGTGTTGGCGGAGGGGCCCTACGACACGGTGTCGCGCGACCCCGAGGTCCGCGAGGCCTACATGGGGGCCGGCCATGGCTGAGCCCGCGATGCTGGAGATCGCCGACCTGCATGGCTTCTACGGCGAAAGTCATGTCCTGCACGGGGTGTCGCTGGAGGTCCGGCGCGGCGAGGTGGTGACCCTGCTGGGCCGCAACGGCGCCGGCAAGACCACCACCATGCGCGCCATCATGGGCATTCTGCCCAAGCGGACCGGCGCCATCCGGTTCCGCGGCGCGGAGCTGGTCGGCATGGCGCCGCACCGCATCCCGCGGCTCGGCATCGGCTATGTGCCCGAGGAGCGCGGCATCTTCGCCTCGCTCAGCGTCGACGAGAACCTCACCCTGCCGCCGGTCGTCCGGGACGGCGGCATGACGGTGGAGCAGATCCACGCACTGTTCCCCAACCTGAAGGGCCGCGGTGCCACCCAGGGCACGCGGCTTTCGGGCGGCGAGCAGCAGATGCTGGCCATCGCCCGCGTCCTTCGGACCGGTGCCGACCTGATCCTGCTCGACGAGCCGACCGAGGGCCTCGCCCCGGTCATCATCGAGCAGATCGGCGTCGCGGTGCGGGCGCTGAAGGAGCGCGGCTTCACCATCGTCCTGGTGGAGCAGAACTTCCGCTTCGCCGCCACCATCGCCGACCGCCACTACGTCATGGAGGCGGGCCGCGTCGTGGACATGATCCCCAACCACCGGCTCCACGCCAGCATGGACAAGCTCCACGATTATCTCGGCGTGTGAGCGGGAGACCACCCGCAATGTTCGAATTCCTCGGAATCCCACCGCAGGCGCTGTTCGGTCAGCTCCTGCTCGGGCTGATCAACGGTTCCTTCTATGCGCTTCTCAGCCTTGGTCTGGCCGTCATCTTCGGCATGCTCAACGTCGTCAACATGGCGCACGGCGCGTTCTACATGATCGGCGCCTTCGTGGCCTGGCTGCTGCTGGCGCATGCCGGTATCGGATACTGGTGGGCGTTGGTGCTGGCACCGCTCGCGGTGGGTGCCCTGGGGCTGGTCCTGGAGCGCACGATGCTGCGGCGGCTGTACAAGGTCGATCATCTCTACGGTCTGCTGCTGACCTTCGGACTGGCCCTGATCTTCGAGGGGGCGTTCCGTCACCAGTTCGGCGTCTCCGGACAACCCTACCCGACGCCGGAGTTGCTGAGGGGTGGCAGCAACCTGGGCTTCATGGTCCTGCCGGTCTACCGCGGCTGGGTTGTCGTGTTCTCGGCGATGGTCTGCCTGGGGACCTGGTTCGCGATCGAGCGGACGCGGCTCGGCGCGTACCTGCGCGCCGCCACGGAGAACCCCGTGCTGGTGCAGGCGTTCGGGATCAACGTGCCGGTGATGGTCTCGCTCACCTACGGCTTCGGGGTGGCGCTGGCGGGGCTGGCCGGGGTGCTGGCCGCACCGATCTACCAGGTCAATCCCCTGATGGGCTCCAACCTGATCATCGTGGTGTTCGCCGTCGTCGTCATCGGCGGCATGGGCTCGATCCTCGGCGCCATCGTGACGGGATTGTCGCTCGGGCTGCTGGAAGGGCTGACCAAGCTGCTCTATCCGGAAGCGGCCAACATCGTTGTGTTCGTCATCATGGCGGTGGTGCTGGTGATCAAGCCCGCCGGCCTGTTCGGGCGGGAGAGATAGTCAATGTCCACCCAATCGACCGTCCATGGCCGCAGCGGCCTGGGCACGCCGACCCCCGCCGTCATCCCGGGCGCTGTCCTGTGGGCGGCGGCCCTGCTGCTGGCGGTGCTGGCGCCCTTCGCCCTCTATCCCGTGTTCCTGATGAAGGTGTTGTGCTTCGCGCTGTTCGCTTGCGCCTTCAACCTTTTGATCGGCTTCGCCGGCCTGATGAGTTTCGGCCATGCCGCGTTCTTCGGCGGGGCGGCCTACGTCACGGCGCACGCGGCCAAGGTGTGGGCGCTGCCGCCCGAATTCGCGATCCTCGCGGGGGTGGGCACCGCGACGCTGCTGGGGCTGGTCTTCGGCGCCCTGGCGATCCGCCGGCAGGGCATCTACTTCGCCATGATCACCCTGGCGCTTAGCCAGATGGTGTTCTTCCTGGCGCTCCAACTCCCCTTCACCGGGGGCGAGGACGGCATCCAGGGTGTGCCGCGGGGACGGCTCTTCGGGCTGGTCGACCTGACCGACCCGCTGGCGATGTACTACGCCGTGCTGGCGCTGTTCCTGTCCGGCTTCCTGGTGATCCGGCGCGCGGTGCACTCGCCCTTTGGCCAGGTCCTCAAAGCGATCCGCGAGAACGAGCCGCGCGCGGTCTCGCTCGGCTACCGGACCGAGCGCTACAAGCTGCTGGCCTTCGTGCTGTCGGCGTCGCTGGCCGGGCTTGCCGGCAGCGTCAAGGCGCTGGTCTTCCAACTCGCAACCTTGACCGACGTGACGTGGCAGATGTCGGGCGAGGTGGTGCTGATGACGCTTCTCGGCGGCATGGGCACGCTGCTGGGGCCGGTGGTGGGAGCGGCGCTGGTGGTCGCGCTGGAGAGCTACCTTGCCGAAACGTCGCTGCCGGTTCCGGTGGTGATCGGCGCGATCTTCGTCTTCTGCGTCCTTCTCTTCCGCAAAGGCATCGTCGGCGAGATCGCCGGCATCCTGAAGCGACGGGCGTAGCCGCCTTGCGGCCACCCGCGGTCCGTCACCGCAGAACGGCGGGTCGGCTTTGGGCCAGCCATACACATCGGTGGACAATTCGTGTGTGTTCCGCACATTGCGGACAATGCCGACCGTCCGCCACAGTGCTGATCATACCGATTGTAAGAGCTCATCTCATTCAGCGCACTCACCGGATCAGCTTCAAACACCACACACGTGCGCGTGGCGGCCCTGCCGCGGGCGCCTAGAAACAGAAAACGGAGGAACGTCATGAGAAACCATGTCGGCGCGCTGTCGGCGGCAGCGCTGTGCCTGTGGATGTCGGCACCCCAAGCCCACGCCCAACCGGCGGCGGTGTCCGACGGTGTCGTGCGGGTGGGCGTGATCGAGGACATGTCCGGTGTCTTCGCCAGCATCACCGGGCAGGGTGCGGTCACGGCTGCGGCCATGGCGATCGAGGAATTCGGTGGCAAGGTGCTGGGGCTCCCGGTCGAGCTTCTTCACGCCGACCACCAGAACAAAGCAGACATCGGTGCCGCGACCGCCCGGAAATGGTTCGACGAGGACAAGGTCGACGCCATCCTCGACGTCGCGACGTCCTCGCCGGCGCTGGCCGTCCTCGAGATCGCCAAGGCGAAAAAGAAGATCCTCACCTTGAGTTCGCCGGGCTCGATGCGCATCACCAACGAAGCCTGCGGCCCCTATGTCGCCCACTGGGCCTATGATTCCTACGCCGTCGCCCACGGAACCGGCAACACGCTGGTGAAGCAGGGGTTGGACTCCTGGTACTTCGTCACGGCCGATTACGCGTTCGGACACAGCCTGGAGAAGGATGCCGGCGATTTCGTGACGGCCAGCGGCGGCAAGGTGCTGGGCTCCATCCGGCACCCGGTGGGGACCAACGATTTCGCGTCGGCCCTGCTCCAGGTGCAGGCATCGAAGGCCAAGGTCGTGGCGTTGGCGAATGCGGGTGGCGACACCATGAACGCCATCAAGCAGGCCACCGAATTCGGCCTTACGGACGGGGGGCAAAGGCTTGCCGCGCTGGCGGGCATGATCAACGACGTCCATGGTCTCGGGCTGCTGGGGGCACGTGGGCTGATCATCACCGAGGCCGTCTACTGGGACATGAACGATGAGACACGCGCGTGGTCGCAACGCTTCTTCCAGCGCGTCAAGGCCATGCCGAACATGCTGCAGGCCGGCGTCTATTCCTCGGTGCGCCACTATCTCAGGGCCGTGCAGGCGGCGGGTACGGACGAGACGGACGCGGTGATGCGGAAGATGCGGGAAATCCCGGTCAATGACGTCTTCTTCAAGAACGGCTACATCCGCAAGGATGGCCGCATGGTGCATGACATGCATCTGTTCGAGGTCAAGCAACCGAGCGACTCGAAAGGCCCATGGGACTATTACAGACTGATCAACACCATTCCGGCCGAGGAGGCTTTCCAGCCGCTTTCCACGTCCAGGTGCCCGCTCGTAAAGAATTGATACCAGGATTCGCGGATCCCGACCGATGGGTCCGATCCTGTGCGGCTTCGTCCTCGCACCTGCGGATAGGCCGATCACACCGGCGTGCACGGTATCCGGTGTGGTGCGGTCATCCGTCGGTGCCGCCCCCTGTCCGGCGACCCGCTCGTAACGCCCCGGCCCCACGGCGACGCTGGTGCCCTCGCGGCGCAGGTGCAACGGCGTGCGGAAGACCAGCCCCGCCCGCGCCGGCGGCAACGCCAGCCGCTCGACCCCCTCCACCCCGCCGTGGAGCGGGGGCAGGGCGGGGTGCTGCGGGGAACCGCGGCGGTCAGGCCGGCAGGCTTTCCCTGGCCAGCCGTTCGGCCAGCCGGAGGGCGCGTTGCTCGTGCGCCGATTGCCGGGTTTGACGGGCCGCCGACAGGGCGGACGCGACGCAGTTGCGGGCCTCGGACGTCCGGCCGGCGAGCATCAGGGTCTCGGTCCGCCAGAGTTCCATCTGCGGGGCGTTGATCCGCGGATGGAACTTGTTCGCGCGATAGGTCTCGAAACCGCGCTCGGTCAGCTCGACCGCCTGGGCGAGATTGCCGAGAACGGCGTGGGCATGGCCCAATCCCGACTGCACCAGCGGGACCCAAAGACGCGAGCGAATGGCGTCGGACAGGGTGAGTGCCGCGTCGAATGCGGGGATGCAGCGGTCGTGATGGCCGAGGATCGACAGGGACCAACCGAGATGGACCTGCGCGAAGATCTGGGTGAAGGCATGGCCCGATGCGACGGCGCGGTCGACGGCCGTCGCGCCGGACCGGATCGCCTCGTCGCGCATCCCCATCTCGGCGCAAATCCGTGCCCGCAGGCTCATGGCCCCGACATTCGGGCTGGCGGTCATTCCATGGGTGGCCGGATTCTCGACGTCGGTGATCGACTCCACCGTGCGCGCGATGGCCAGGGCCTCGTCGAAAGCTCCCATTTCCGCCAACGACCCGCAGAGCCGCACGAGCAGCTGGATTCGGATCTCGTTCTCCCCGGACCCGCCCAGCGACCGAAGCCCCTCCCGGCACAGGTGCACCGCCTCGTCCAGGGCGCCATGCGCCCAACGGAACGACGCCATCATGGAGGCGGCGCGGGCATGGCGCACGGAATCGCTCAACTGCCGGGCCAAGCCCGCTGCTCGCGACAGGTGCGTGTCCGCGTCCGAGATGCCGCGCGGCAGATAGATGCGGGGAAGCGCGATGCCCAGATCGACGCGCCGCTGCAGGTTGCGCCGGGTCTCGGCCAGCTTCTCGATGGCCGACAGGCCGTTCTCATAGAGCCGCGTCGCTTCGACGAGCCGTGAGCGTGCCTCGGCGCGCCGTCCGGCGGCGCGGCCGTAGGCGTAGGCCAGATCCCAGTTTTCCGCCTGATAGGCGTGGTGGGCGAGGAGCTCCGTGCGGCCGGGCAGATCGCGGTCGCTGCGCCGGCGCAGGGCGCGCAGAATGCGCTCATGCAGGCCACGACGTTCGCGCCGCGTCAGGGTGTTGCAGGCGACCTCCTGCATCAGCGCGTGGCGGAAACGGTATTCCAGGTTGGGCAGGACCCGCGCCCGCTCCAGGAAACCGGCGGCTTCCAAACGCGCCAGCAGGGACGGAAGCTGCGCTTCGCCCACCGGGGCGACGGCGGTCAGCAGGCCCGCGTCGAAGGTCGCACCGATCACCGCGGCGTGCAGCAATGTTCGCCTCGGCTCCTCCGCCAGCGTGTCGATGCGCGAGGCGATCAGGCCATGGATGGTCGGCGGCAGATTGACCACGCGATCGGCGTCCAGGACCCGGTAAGCCCCCGGTGCGCCTTCGATCGCCCCGCCCGTCTCCAACGCACGCAGCGATTCCTCGAGATAGAGCGGCACCCCCTGGCTTTGCCGCGACACCCGCGCCTTCAGCGGCTCCAGCGACCGGTCGCGACCAAGCCAATGGTCCAGGAACTCGGAGATCTGCGCGGTGCCGAGCGCGTCCATGGAAACCACGCGAGCCTCGGCCGGCGCTTCCCACCCCCCGTCGCCGGGCCGCCGCGTCACCAGCAGGAGAACGCGCGATCCCGCCACCACCGACGCCAGATGGTCGAGCAGGCGTGCCATCACGCCGCTGGCCCAATGCGTGTCCTCCACCAGGAGGATGATGGGGCAGAGCCGCGCCATGTCCCGAAGCGCGCCCGCAACCCCCTCGATCCCGAAGGTCAGTCGCTGTGCCGGGTCCAGACCCTTCCACAGCCCGTCGGACACCGGCAGGCCCAGCAGGTCGCGAATGGCGCACCCGGCCAGTGCCCCGGCCCCGCGCGCCGCCGCCTCCGCCACCCGCTCCGCCGCACCCTCGGCGTGGCGGCGGCCGGCGAGCGCCAGCAGGGTGGCCGCTGCCGCCTCCAGCCCGTCCGGCTCGCCCAGCCGGCGGATCGGCGCCTGCGGCCACTGCACGATGGACGCCGGCTCCAGCGCATGGCGGTCCAGGAACTCGCCGGCCAGCCGCGATTTTCCGATGCCGGCCTCGCCGCGGAGCACGACCACCCGACCGCTGCCGGCCGCGGCTTCGCGCCACGCATGCGTCAGAGTGGCCAGTTCGGCGTGGCGACCCACGAAGCGCGACGGAGCGCCCGACAGGATATCCAACGCCGAGCGGCGCTCCGAGCGCGCTTCCACCAATTCATGATAGGCGACCGGCCGCGCCGCCGCGGCCAGCCGCAGCGACCCGACCTCGCGGCTGCTCAGCCCTGCACCCGCCAGTGCCGCCGTATCCGCCGAGATCAGGACCGAATCGGGATCGGCGCGTTGCTGGAGCTTGGCGGCCAGATGCACGCTTTCGCCGACGGCGCGCTGGTCGTGGCGGGCGGCGTTCTCGACCGTCTGCGTCACCACCTCGCCCGAGGCGATCCCCACGCGGATCGAGCAGGCCGCAGCGCCACCATCCGCCCCACCATCGGCCACCCGCGCGGCGCGCAGCATGTCCTGCGCCGCGAGGCAGGCGCGCAGTGCGTGGTCCTCTTGCGCGGCCGGTGCCCCGAACATCGCCATGATGCCGTCGCCCAGCTCCTGCGCCACCATCCCTTGGTAGCGCACGACCGAGGCCGTCATCACCTGAATCACGGAGCGCAGGATCTCGTCCGCCTCTTCCGGATCACGCTCCGACACAAGCGCCGACGACGCCACGATGTCGGCGAACAGCACGGTGACGAGCTTGCGCTCGGCCGCGGTCTTCCGGCTGGCTGACGTGGCGTCCGCGTGCGGCGGCATGAATCGGCTCCCGCCGTCGGGAGATGGGAACCCGTTCCAGCGACGTCGGGTACAAGCGGCTGAACCAGAGGTTGGGTGGTTCGAAGCATCCTGCCCGCCGTCGGCAGCACCCCCGACGACATACCTGCATATTAGCGCATGCATTCGACCGGTTGTACAGGCTTGAAAAACAATCTCTCGAAAATCTTGGCAAATTCGCGCGCTAGCTGCATACCATGGTATGCGTTCAGCCGGATTTTCGGACTCTTATTGTTGATACGCCTATGGAATTTGTTCGTTCTAAACGCCTGCGGCCGACGATTGCTCGTCGGCCGCAACGTAGATATGTGTGAACATACAAGGCGATAGGTCCGATGCATACACGGTGTACGTAACGTCAACGCCGGATCGCGATGCCCTCGACCTGCGACACATCCCGCACCGCGCCACGATCGGCGCTGGTGGTCAGGGCCGCATACGCCCGTAGGGCGGGAGACACGTTACGGTTGCGTCCCGACGGCTTCCAGCCGGCCGCACCCAGCGCGTTCATCGCCTCCCGACGGCGGGCCAGCTCGTCATCGGACACGGCAAGACGGATCGAACGACCGGGGATGTCGATCTCGATCCGGTCGCCTTCCTGGACCAGCCCGATGGAACCACCGGCCGCCGCCTCCGGTGAGCAATGGCCGATCGACAGGCCGGAGGTGCCACCGGAGAAGCGGCCGTCCGTGACCAGGGCACAGGCCTTACCGAGCCCCTTGGACTTCAGGTAGCTGGTCGGGTAGAGCATCTCCTGCATGCCGGGGCCGCCCTTGGGGCCTTCGTAGCGGATCAGCACCACGTCGCCCGCCTGGATGCGGTCGCCCAGGATCGCCTCCACCGCGGCGTCCTGGCTTTCGAACACGCGGGCCGGACCGGAGAAAACGAGGATCGATTCGTCCACACCCGCGGTCTTCACGATGCAACCGTTCTCCGCGATGTTGCCGAACAGCACAGCCAGTCCGCCATCCTTGCTGAACGGGTGCTGCGCGTCACGGATCACGCCCGCCGCGCGGTCGGTGTCCAGCTCCGGCCAACGCTTGGACTGGCTGAAGGGCACGATGGTGGGAATGCCACCGGGTGCGGCGCGGAACATGGTGTGCGCGCCTTCGTCGGCTGTGCGGCGGATGTCCCAGCGCTCCAGAGCCGCGGCCAGGGTGGGGGCGTGCACGGTGGCGCAGTCGCTGTTCAGCAGGCCGGCGCGGTCCAGCTCGCCCAGGATGCCCATGATGCCGCCGGCGCGGTGCACATCCTCGATGTGGACGTTCGACACCGCGGGGGCGACCTTGCACAGCACCGGCACGCGGCGCGACAGCGCGTCGATGTCGGCCATGGTGAAATCCACCTCGCCTTCCTGCGCGGCGGCGAGGATGTGCAGGACGGTGTTGGTGGAACCGCCCATGGCGATGTCCAGCGTCATCGCGTTCTCGAAGGCCGCCTTGGTGGCGATGCCGCGGGGCAGGGCGGTTCCGTCCTCCTCCTGGTACCAGCGGCGGCACAGCTCGACCGCCACGCGGCCGGCGGCGCGGAACAGCTCCTCGCGGTCGGCGTGGGTGGCGACGATGGTGCCGTTGCCCGGCAGTGACAGACCCAGCGCCTCGGTCAGGCAATTCATCGAATTGGCGGTGAACATGCCGGAGCAGGAGCCGCAGGTCGGGCAGGCGCTGCGCTCCATGCTCTCCGCCTCCTCGTCCGAGACGGTGGGATCGGCGGCGGCGACCATCGCGTCGATCAGGTCAACGGCCTTGGTCTTGCCGCGCCAGTTCACCTTGCCGGCCTCCATCGGTCCGCCGGAGACGAAGACGGCGGGAATGTTGAGGCGCATGGCGGCCATCAGCATGCCCGGCGTGATCTTGTCGCAGTTGGAGATGCACACCAGCGCGTCGGCGCAATGGGCGTTCGCCATGTACTCCACCGCGTCGGCGATCAGCTCGCGGGACGGCAGGCTGTAGAGCATGCCGTCGTGGCCCATGGCGATGCCGTCGTCCACGGCGATGGTGTTGAACTCCTTTGCCACGCCGCCGGCCTTCTCGATCTCGCGCGCGACGAGCTGGCCCAGGTCCTTCAGGTGGACGTGGCCGGGGACGAACTGGGTGAAGGAGTTGGCGATCGCGATGATCGGCTTGCCGAAGTCGCCGTCCTTCATGCCCGTGGCGCGCCACAGGCCGCGCGCGCCCGCCATGTTGCGGCCGTGGGTGGAGGTGCGGGAACGGTAGTGCGGCATGGGACGACCTCAAGTGGAAAGAAAATGGCGCGAATAGGCGCGTCAACTTAGCAATCCCAACGCAACGAAGCCAGCCCCCACGCGTCGTGACGAGGGATGGCTGGGTTGCCGGCTCAGCCGGGCGGTGGGGTCGCGTCCTTCCGACGGGCTTTCGGAGCCGCGCGTGTCCGGCGGCGGCTGTCCTGCACGGGGCCGGCCTCGACCGAACAGGCGGCGGCCGGTGCGGCGAGTTCGCTGGGGCCGCCGTTGGCCTCCTCCGCCGCGATCTCCGCTTCGGCGCGGGACCAGTGTTCGGCGTCGCGGCCGTCGGCGCGGCCCTCGCGCTCCCAGATCTCGTGGGCGCGTTGACGGATGCGGTCGGTGCGGTCGTCGGGCATGGCGGTGTCTCCGGTCTCCTTGGGCGTCTGCCGTTACAACCGCGGACGCCGGCGCCCGTTTCGGTTCACAGGGCCAGCGGTTTCGTGCCACAAGGCGGCCTGGACGCCACCCGCAACGCCGAGCCCCCGCCCGATGACCGCCGCCGACCGCGCCGACACCGCCGTGCCCCGACGTCTCGACCTCGGGAGGCTGCCGTGGTGGGCGCTGTGCCTGTTGCTGGGGGTGGTGCTCGCCGCCTCCTGCTTGGCGCTGGGATTCCGGCTGCCCTATTGGCGGAACGCCGACCAGGATCTGGTGCTGGCCTACCATGGGCTGCTGCTGAACGACGGGCTGCCTCAGGAGTATTTCGACCACCCCGGCTATCTCTATTTCCTGGTCGTCGCCGGTTGGTACCGGCTGCTGCACGCGCTCGGGCTGTTGGAGGTGGCGCGGCTGTCCGATCTGCCGCCGCTGGCCGATGCCGTCGCGTACGACGCGGCATGGCAACAGCTCGTTCAGGCCGGGCGCGGGCTGTCGATCCTGCTGTGCGCCGGATTTGTCATGGTGGTGGCGACGCTGGCGCGCTTCATCCTGGAAGACAGGCTGATCGGCTTCCTGTCGGGGCTGGCGGTCGCCTTCGCCATGGGGGTGATGACGCAGGCCCGGCAAATGCGCACCGATCTGCTGTCGGGCATTTTCGCAGGGCTGGCGCTGCTGCTGGCCATCCTGGCGGTGCGACGGCGGCCGGGAGCCGGGCCGCTGGGGCTGTTGACGCTGGCCGGCGGCTGCGCGTCGCTGGCCATGGCCAGCAAGGTGCAGGCGATCTTCCCATTGTTGGCGACGCCGGCCATCACGGTCGTCTTCGGGCGCTCCTGGCGGGAGCCGGCCCCGGGCGGCTGGGGGCGGGCGGCGCTGCTGGCGCTGCTGGCCGCCGCGGCGCTGGTCCCGGCGGTGGAGCTTCTGCGGTTCGGCATCGAGGGCTCGGGACGGGCGCTCTACCCGTACCGGCCGGTTGGCGGCGGACTGTCCGGCGTCTATCAGGGGATCATCGCCGGCTGGGTGGTGCTGGGGGTTCTGGCGCACGCCGCGGTGTGGCGGCTGCGCCCGGCCTGGGCCGCCCAGGCGCTGGCCGCCGTCGCCCTCGGGGCCGCGGTCGGGCTGCTGTCGTTGCTGATCCGCTGGCACGAACAGAACGCCATCGCCGTCGCCAACTTCATCGAGCACATGTTCGTCTTCACCACCTGGCGCCATCCCGGCGAACTGCAGGCGGAGGGGCAGGTGCTCAGCGGGTCGCTGGTCGGGCTGCTGCTGGAGGGGCTGTGGCGGACCTTCGCCATCCGCACGGTGGTGCTTCACCCCGATCGGATTCCACAGACGTTGATTGTGGAATGGTTCGCCATCGCCGGGGCCTTGGTGGCGTGGCGCCGCGGCGACCGGCTGATGCCGCTGCGGGTGGCGCTTCTGCTCGGTGCCGCCTGGGGGTTGGAGACGCTGTTCTCGCTGCGCGGCTTCCAGCGCGCCTACGCCATCTACACCGATCCGCTGGCGGTGCTGGCCGCGGCGCTGGTGCTGGTGCGGTTCCGCGGCATCCTGGACGGTGTCCGGTCGCGGCGGTGGCTGTTTGGCGGCATGGCGCTCTACGTGGCGCTCGCCCATGTGTGGCCGGTCGTCTTCGAACTGCGCCGCGGCGACCCGAGACCGCATTGCGAGTGGATCCCCGTCTACATGAAGCAGGTGGAGGGGTTCCCCTTCTGTCAGCGCTGAGGAGCTTCGGCCTTGAGGGTGAGCCAGAGGAGGCCGCCGGGAAGGGTCAGCAGCGTGACCGACACGCCGATCAGCAGTGACAGGACCACCGCCTCCGCCGAGCCGATGCCGAACAGGGCGAGGCCGGCGGCCATGGCGCCTTCGCGCACGCCCCAGCCGTTCAGCGAGATCGGCAGGGCCGCCGCGAAGATCGCCACCGGAACCACGGACAGCGCGTCCATCGGCGACACCGGCAGGTCAAGCGCGCGGGCGAAGGCGACGACCGCGGCGATGGTGGTGATGTGGACGCCGGCGGCGTGGAACCCGCTGACCAGCGCCGCCCGCGTGAACAGAGCGTTGCGCAGGCGGCCGACCTGATCCAGCAGGGCGGTGACCGGTGGGCGCAGAAGCACGGCCGGCAACGGAACCCGGTCGATCTGCAGCCCGACCGCCACACCGACGGCGAGCGCCAACGTCGCCAGCGGCGGTGCCCAGGCGACCGACGGCGGCGAAGCCGTGACAAGGTGCGGCAGGCCGACGAACATGATAACGACCACCCCCACCAGCGCCAGCAGCCGGTCGAGGATCATTGCCGTCACCACCGACGCGGCCGGGCAGCCGGCGCGGTAGGTCAGCCAGCCCCGCGCCACGTCACCACCCAGCGCGCCGGGCAGCATCTGCCCAAGGAACAGCCCGGCCAGCATCAGACGCAGCGCGGTCCACGAGCTGATCACCGCGCCACAGGACGCCGCCGCCCACCGCCAACGCTCCCCCGCGAAGAGGATGCCGGCCGCCTTCAGCAACACACCAAGCGCGAGCCAGCCGGGCGAGAGATCAGCGAATCGTGCCGCCACCCCGCTCCAGTCCGCGCGGACGGCCAGCAGCACCAGCACGCCCACCGTCACCGCCAGCTTGGCGGCCAGTGCCAACCGTCCGCGCCAGGTGCGGGGCGGGGCTTCGGGCAGGGCTGCGCTGGCATCCGGGACGGTCATGGACGGCTGCTTAGCATGGTGCGACCGCCGGGTCACGACGCGCGCAGGCGTCGCAGGTCGTCCATCACCCCTTCCGCGGTCATGGTGGCGAAGTCGGGGCGATGGTGGACCAGCACGTGCGGCCCGGTCACCTGGATCGGGGTGGGCTGGTCGACGAAGAGCGCCAGGGTTGGGGTGCCGAGGGCGGCCGCCATGTGGGTCGGGCCGGTGTCGTTGCCGACCGCCACCGCAGCGCGACGCGCCAGGGCCGCCAGACCGAACAGGTCGGTGCGTCCGGTGAGGTCCGCTGCCTCCGGACACACCGCATGGATGGCGGCCGCCAGCGGCATCTCCGCCTTGCCCCCGGCGATGACCGGGCGAAGCCCCTCCGTCAGCAGAAGTCGTGCCAGGGCGCCGTAACGCTCCGCGGGCCAGCGCTTTTCGGGACGATGCGGCGCGGAGCCGGGAATCAGCATGGCATAGGGTTCGATGGGTCCGAGGCCAGCCTCGCCGTCGAGCCAGGAAAGGTCGGGGTCGGGTGGCAGCTCGATCCCGAATGCGCGGAGCTGGCGTGAGTGCCGCTCGACCGCCGGCATGGACTTGCGGCCTGGATAACGGTCGGAGTGGCTGGCCCCGCGCGCCGGTCCCGACCACTCCGGCCACGGGCCGGGAGCGATCAGCCAGAAGTACCGCTCCGTCCGCGTCTGTCCCTGGAGATCGTAGACGCGGTCGAAACGTCCGGCGCGCAACAGCCGCCGCACTGCGAGGTAGGCCAGGGGGGAGCGGCCACGCGGGTCCTCCAGCACCTCGTCGAACAGGCCGCTGCGCCGGGCGAGCGGGGCCAGGGATGGAATGGTGAGCAGGCTCAACCGGTCGCCGCGGTGGTGGGCGCGGATGGCCTGGAAGGCGGTCTGCGCCAGGAAGAAGTCGCCCAGCGCCCCCAGCTTGATGACGAGGATGCGGCGGCTCATCGCCGGTTCCCGGCGCACTGCGCCGCCAGCAGCATGGTTCCGGCGGCGAGGTATCCGGCCATCCACCAAGCCTGCCAGAGCCCGTAAGCGGTGTTCGCCATGGCCAGCCCGGCAGCAAAGAGGCCGAGGGCGTAGGGCTGCGCCTCGGTTCCCAACCGCCGCGTGGCGGACAGCATCAGCAAGGACGCGACCACCACCAGCGTCGACCCCGCCAGCCCGAGTTCGAGCCAAACCTGGAGGAAGCCGTTGTGCGGGTGCAACGGCAGCAGGCTGTCGGTCAGGGTGCCGAACCGTGACCATTCCCCGGCTTCCGGCCGGAGGGCACGCGACGCGTCGATGCCGTGGCCGAACAACGGCGCCTCCAGCACCCTCCACGCGGCGTGGCCCCAGATTTCCAATCGATGGCGGGCGGAGGGGAAAAGCCAGTCCGCATAGCCCGCGTCCAGCGTTTGACCGGCGGCCAGACCCAGAGGCACCGCGAGCACGAAACCGGCGATGAGCACACCGCCGACGGCGCGCCGCGACCACAACGGGGACAGGGTGGCCAGCCCGAAGGCGGCGAGCCCCGCCACCAGTCCCAGCGTGGCCGACCGACTGCTCAACAGCATGGACCCCGCGGTGCAGACAACCAGCAGCGCCGGGCCTGCCCAGCCACCGACGCGCCGATGCAGCGCCAGCCCCCCGGCCCAGGCCAGAAGGCTCAACACGGCCGCCGTCCGCTTGGGGACGTTGGTCATGTCCATATCCAGGTCATCGGGCACGGTGTTCCACCACCGGTGCAGAGGGTGGTCGAACGCGGCCTCGACGCTGAAGACGAGAGTGCCGGCCGCCAGGCCAGAGAGAAGCCAGCCAATGGCACGGTCTGCTTCCTGCGCATCGAGCGCGGTCGCCCAGCGGCCAATGACCGCGGCGCCAAGCGCGATGTACCCGAGTTCCACGACCGTGGCGACGGCGCGGGAGGACGGGCTCCAGAGGGTGCTGACGCAGGCCAGCAGCAACAAGCCACCGACCGTGACGGTTTGCACGCTCACGCCACGACGCATGCCGCCCGCTCCGCTGTGCCGGAGACCGGCCGCCGCAATCACCGTCATGACGATCGCCCACACCGGCAGCCCGCGCGGTGCCAGCGCCGCGACAGGCCCGAGCGACCCGCAGCCGATCGCGGCCAGCGTGGCGCACATCCGGCCGATGAGGTCGTCCGACCGTTGGCGGCGCGATGACGGAGCTATCATGGGGGGCGGGGCCGTCCGACCGGAAACCGTGAATGGCCGGCGCTGCGTCCGGGTCCGCCCGCTGCTTATCAGGACCCTGGAGGGAATTCAACGACGGGAGACGGACGCACCCGACGGGTGGCGGGCGCTGTCCGGTCCCGGCGCCTGGGGGTTACTGCCGCATATGCATTTCGTACTCGCTGCGGCTGACGATTCCGTCACCGTTCAGGTCCATCCGGTCGAACGAGGTTCCGGGGCGGACGGTGGTGCCCGGCTCGATCGTCGTGGCGGCACTCGGCCCGGTCTGCCCGCCGCCTCGGCTCATGCTGCGGTCGTCGCCGGCCGGTGCGCTGCGTGTGGTGTAGGTGTATCCCGGCGTGCCGGGTACGGTCTGGGCCGCGGCGCCACTCCGCATGTCGGTGCCGCCCATGGCGGGGTTGGTGCCCATGCCGGTGCCGGTGGTGCCGGACATCGCGCTGCCGGGCGAATGGACGATGGTCTGCGGCGGGGCCGCACGGTCGACCGGGGCGGTCGGGTTGGCCGCGCTGAACTGCCGGTGCGTCTCGATGAATTCCTGCCGGGAGACGCGACCATCGCCGTCGCCGTCCATCATCGAGGCGGAGGTGCCGCCATAGGATGACATCTCGGTGTCGGAGAGCCAGCCGTCGCGGTTGCGGTCCAACGACGAGAAGCTGCGCTGCGCTTCGCGACGGAGCTGCTCGGTGTTGGTGTAGCCGCTCTGCGCGATGGCCGGCGCGCTGGTGGCCGCCATGAGGGCGGCGAGCGCCAGGCTGGAGAGCGTTGCGGTTCGCATGGTCGATCCTCCTGAGATCGGAACTGGTTTCCTGACACCATGCAAACACCGCAGGGTGCACGGTTGTTCACGGGCGGGGCATCCGGTCGCGCCCCATACGCACGAATTCGCTGTCGCGCTCGCGCCGCCCTTGGGCGATAGTCCGAAGGTGGACGGGAGGCGACCACCATGATGGGCACGGGCTGCGACCGCCGCGCCGTTCTGGCCGGCCTCGGTGCAGCGGCGTTCGTGACGACCGCCGGAGCGCCGGTCGGATTCGCGCGGGCTGCCGCCGCGGGCAGTGGCGACCTACGAGTCGGGGTGGTGTATGCCGGATCGCGCGATGATGGCGGCTACAACCAGTCGCATGCTCTTGCCATCCGTTCGATCGCGGCCTTGCCCGGCGTTCAGGTGCTGGAGCGGGAGGCGGAGGGTGGCGGGTTCGACGCCGTCGCCGGCCGACTTGCCGCCAAGGACGAATGCCGCATCGTTTTCGTGACCGCGCCCGACCTGTCGATGCCGGCACTGCTCGCCGGAGCGATGGAGACGCCGGACACGCTCTTCGTGCTGTTCGGCGGGGTGTCCATGGGGGACCGGCTTCCGGCCAATGTGGCGCTCTGCAGTGCCTTCATCGACGAAGCGCAGCATGTGGCCGGCCTGGTCGCCGGTTATGTCAGCCGCAGCAAGCGGCTGGGATTTGTCGGTGCCGGACGGGGGCCGGGCGTGTTGCGCAGCCTCAACGCTCTCGCACTCGGTGCCCGCCGGGCCGATCCGGGCGCGACCTTGCGCGTCGCATTTCTGGAACCCGGCGCGGGCGAGGCGGAGGCTGCGGACGCCGGCCGTGCACTGTTGGCGGCGGGTGCCGACACGCTGGCCGGGCATCTGCCCACCGTGCGTCCGCTCTGCGTGGTGGCCGAGGAGGCCGGCGCCTTCTGCTGCGGCCTGCACACCGATCTGTCCGCCCTGGCGCCAACCGGTTATCTGACCGGGGCGGAGTGGGACTGGGCGCGGGCGGATATGATGTTCGTTCAGGCCCTGCGTGGCGGAAATCCATGGCCACGGACGTTGCGCGGTGGGCTGGGTGCCGGTCTGGTTCGCTGCGGATCCTTCGGACCCGCGGTTTCGGCCGAGGCTCGTGCCCATGCGGAAGCCGCGCGCTTCCAGCTTGCGAACGGCAACGCCGCCGTGTTCCGCGGGCCGATCCTCGACAATGCCGGGCGCGTCGTGGTGCCGAAGGGCAAGGTGCTGGCGACCGACGATCCAGCGCTGGGCGCGCTCACCTGGCTGGCCGAGGGTGTGAGCGAGCTTGCACGCTGAACGGCAATGTCAGGGGCCGCCGCCATCCGCGGCCGGCGGTGAGGGCAGGCCGGCAACCTCCACCAGATGCGCAACGACGCTGCCGAAGGGACTGTCCATCTCCACGCGCACCGGAACGGGGGGCACGCCCTCGCGCACTGGCGCGATGAAGACGTCAACCGGGGGGCGCTCCGCATCGTCGGCACTCGGGCGGAACCAGCCGGAACTGCGGTTCTTCCACTGCCCGGCGATGGACCGGTACGAGGCGCGGCAGTGCAGGGTGTCGCCTGCGAAGACGGAGTAGCGCGTCCGCTCCAGTGTCCGGCCGCCGAAGGGCACGAAACTGAGGTCGTAACGATGACGGCCATCGAACACCGGAAGACTGCGCCCGCAGGTGCCATCGCTGCGGACGCCGAGCATGGTGGCGACCACGGCGGAGAGCGGATCCAGCGTGCCCCTCTGAAGGTCCGCCGGGACCGGATCGCGCTCCACCCCGTCCGCGGGCGGATCGGCCACCGCGGACAGGACGCCACCAGGGCCGTAATCGATGCGCACGCTGCGAGGTTCTCCGCGCCACAGGCTTGACGCCCGGAAACTCTCCGGCGTCGCCGACGTGCCGGCGAGCGCGCCGGCAACGGTCGACTGGGTGCGCCATGCCGCAAACCGGCCGATCAGGCCGTCCGTCGCCGCTTGGACCGTCACGGTGTAGCGCCCTGGCGCGACCGCCACGTCCGCCGACGCGTCCAGCACTGCGATCCCGCCAACATGCACGCGATACAGAAGGCGCACCCCGTCGGCCGCATGGGTCGGCGCGATGCCCACCAGCAGTGATGCGGCCAGTGCCATGGCTGGAATCGCAAGCTTCATCCGACCCTCTTGTCAGCGATGGACGCCGCCCGGAACCGGTCCGGGAATGAAATGCAATATGGTGCGCAAACGCCGCTTGACACCCTGCGATCCGCCCCTTAAAAGACCGCTCCACCGCGACGGAGCGGGCGCGTAGCTCAGCGGGAGAGCACTCCCTTCACACGGGAGGGGTCACAGGTTCAATCCCTGTCGCGCCCACCATCTTTTCAGCACGTTTCCGTGCATCGTGGCGATAACATCCCCAACCATCGATCATGGCAAGCGCTTTGGAATACTTTTCCAGGGCGGTTTCGTTTTTTCAGGTCGGCTGCCGATCTTACCTGCTGCTGCCCCCTTCACGCCGCATCGCAACGTGGCATAATCGCCCGGAAAGACAGGGCAGGGGGTGGGTCGTATGAATCTGACACCGCGGGAGAAGGACAAGCTGCTGGTCGCCATGGCGGCGGTGGTGGCGCGGCGGCGGTTGGAGCGCGGCGTGAAGCTGAATCACCCGGAAGCGGTGGCGCTCATCACCGACTTCGTGGTGGAAGGGGCCCGCGACGGGCGCACGGTCGCCGAGTTGATGCGCGACGGCGCCACGGTGATCACCCGAGCCCAGGTGATGGATGGCGTGGCCGAGATGATCCATGAGATCCAGGTGGAGGCCACCTTCCCCGACGGCACCAAGCTCGTCACCGTCCATCAACCGATCCGCTGAGGGTGACGCCCATGATTCCCGGTGAAATCCTGCCCGCCGCGGGCGAGATCGAGCTGAACGCCGGCCGCGAGACGGTGGAGCTGGAGGTCGCGAACAGCGGCGACCGCCCCATCCAGGTCGGCTCCCACTATCATTTCTACGAGACCAACGGGGCGCTCAGCTTCGACCGCGAGAAGGCGCGCGGCTTCCGGCTGGACATTCCGGCCGGCACCGCCGTGCGCTTCGAGCCGGGGCAGACGCGCAGCGTCCGCCTCGTCGCCTACGCCGGCGCGCGGGTGGTGCAGGGCTTCAACGGCAAGGTCGACGGCCCCCTCTGACGGGCCGGTGCAGAGAACGAGGAGGGGGACCATGGCGCATCGCATCGACCGGGCCGAATACGCGGCCCTCTACGGCCCCACCGTGGGCGACCGTGTGCGGCTGGCCGACACCGACCTGATCATCGAGGTCGAGCAGGACCACACCGTCTATGGCGACGAGGTGAAGTTCGGCGGCGGTAAGGTGATCCGTGACGGCATGGGTCAGAGCCAGATCAGCCGCGCCGGCGGGGCCGTGGACACGGTGATCACCAACGCGCTGATCATCGACCATTGGGGCATCGTCAAAGCCGACATCGGCATCCGCGACGGCAAGATCGCCGGCATCGGCAAGGCCGGCAATCCGGACGTCCAGCCCGGCGTGGACATCGTCGTCGGCCCCGGCACCGAGGTGATCGCCGGCGAGGGCAAGATCGTCACCGCGGGCGGCATCGACGCGCACATCCATTTCATCTGCCCGCAGCAGGTGGACGAGGCGCTGTACAGCGGCGTCACCACCATGCTGGGCGGCGGCACCGGCCCGGCGGCCGGTACCTCGGCCACCACCTGCACGCCGGGGCCATGGCACATGGCGCGCATGCTCCAGGCGGCGGAGGGCATCCCGATCAACCTCGGCTTCTTCGGCAAGGGCAACGCCAGCCAGCCGGGGCCGCTGGCGGAGCAGATCGCCGCCGGGGCCTGCGGCCTGAAGCTGCACGAGGACTGGGGGACCACGCCGTCGGCCATCGACACTTGCCTGTCGATCGCCGAGGACATGGACATCCAGGTCGCCATCCACACCGACACGCTGAACGAGTCGGGCTTCGTCGAGGACACGGTCGCCGCCTTCAAGGGCCGCAACATTCACGCCTTCCACACGGAAGGGGCGGGCGGCGGCCACGCGCCGGACATCATCAAGCTGGCCGGGCTGGCCAACGTGCTGCCCAGCTCGACCAACCCGACGCGGCCCTTCACGGTGAACACGGTGGACGAGCATCTCGACATGCTCATGGTCTGCCACCACCTGAGCCCGCGCATCCCCGAGGACGTCGCCTTCGCCGAAAGCCGAATCCGCCGCGAGACCATCGCGGCTGAGGACATCCTGCACGACCTCGGCGCCTTCTCCATGATCAGTTCCGACAGCCAGGCCATGGGCCGGCTGGGCGAGGTGATCATCCGGACTTGGCAGACCGCCCACAAGATGAAGGTCCAGCGCGGCCGGCTGCCGGAGGAGACGGGGGACAACGACAACTTCCGCGTCCGCCGCTACATCGCCAAATACACCATCAACCCGGCGCTCTCCCACGGCATCGCTCACGCGGTGGGATCTCTGGAGGTCGGCAAGCTGGCCGATCTGGTGGTGTGGAGCCCGGCCTTCTTCGGGGTGAAGCCGGACATGGTGTTGAAGTGCGGCACCATCGCGGCGGCGCTGATGGGCGATCCCAACGCCTCCATCCCCACGCCGCAGCCCGTGCATTACCGCCCGATGTTCGGCGCGTACGGCCGTGCGCTCCAGGCGTCGAGCGTCACCTTCGTCAGCCAGAAGGCGATGGAGCTGGAGGTGGGGCGTACGCTCGGCCTCTCCCGCCTGCTGATGCCGGTGAAGAACGTGCGCGCCGTCGGCAAGAAGCAAATGGTGCTGAACGACTACACCCCGGTGATCGAGGTCGATCCGGAAACCTACGAGGTGCGCGCCGACGGGCAGTTGCTGACCTGCGAGCCGGCGGCGGTGCTGCCCATGGCGCAGCGGTATTTCCTGTTCTGAGGTCTGGTCTGTTGTCTTCCATCGGTGTGTTCGATTCCGGCCACGGCGGGCTGACGGTGCTGCGCGCGCTTGTCGATGCCCAGCCGCGACGGCCCTTCGTCTTCCTCGGCGACCACGCCCACGCCCCCTATGGCCGGCGCAGCAACGAGGACATCCACGGGCTGACGCGGGCGGGGGTGGAGGCGTTGTTCGCGCAGGGCTGCCGGCTGGTGGTGGTGGCCTGCAACACCGCCGCCGCGGTGGCGTTGCGCCGGTTGCAACAGGAATGGCTGCCGCACGCCTACCCCGGCCGCAACGTGCTGGGGGTGCTGGTGCCGATGGTGGAGGCGATCACGCGGGTGCCCTGGATGGTGCAGGAGCCGCCGGTGGACCGCATGCACGAGCCGCGCACGGTCGGCGTCTTCGCCACCGTGCCGACCGTCAGCTCCGGCTCCTTCCCGCGGGAGATCGGCAAGCGGGCGCCGCATGTGCGGGTGGTGCAACAGGCCTGCCCCGAGCTGGTGCCGCTGATCGAGGAGGGGGCGCCGGACGCCGTGCTTGGCCCCGTCGTGCGCGGCTATGTGGCCGAGATGCTGGAGCGGGCGGATGGCGTGCCCGACGCCTTCGTGCTGGGCTGCACGCATTACCCGCTGGTCGCCCATCTCTTTGCCGAGGCGCTGCCGGCGGGTGCCGAGATCTTCGACCAGCCGGCGCTGACCGCGCGCAGCCTGGAGCATTACCTGGAGCGGCATCCGGACTACGCGCCGGAGCTGCACACTCATCCGGCGCCGCTGCGCTTCCTGACCACCGGCGACGCGGAGCGGGTCGGTGCGCTGGCCGGCCGCTTCTTCGGCGGGACCACGCCTTTTCAACGGATCACCCATGGCTGACGATCTTTCCCGCCGCGCCACCCGCGTGCACGCCCGCGATCACTGGCCGGCCGACCGGCAGGCCGGCACCGTGACGCTGGCCTTCGACGACCGCCACCGGCGGCGCATGATGATGGCGGACGACGCCGGTGGTGCCTTCCTGCTCGACCTGCCGCGCGCGGTGGCGCTGGATGACGGCGACGGGCTGGAGCTGCCGGACGGCACCTATCTGCGTGTGGTGGCCGCGGACGAGGATCTGGCCGAGGTGCATTGCCACGGCATGGAGCATTTCGGCCGCGTCGCCTGGCACCTGGGCAACCGGCACCTGCCGGTGCAGGTGGTGGGGGAGACCGTACGCATCCGCCGCGATCATGTGATCGAGGACATGCTGCGCGGGCTGGGCGCGCACGTACACGCCATCCGGGCGCCGTTCCAGCCGGAGGGCGGGGCGTACGCCGGGCATGGCTCCGCGCAGGGGCATTCGCATGAGCATGGTCACAGCCACGATCATGGGCACAGCCATGACCACGGGCATTCGCATGGATGAGCCGAGCGGGGATGTGGAGCACCTCACCCTTCTTCTCGCCTGGCTGTCGCCGTCCTTCCCGGTCGGCGCCTTCTCCTACAGCCACGGCATCGAGGCGGCGGTGGAGCAGGGGTTCGTGCGCGACCGCGCCACGCTGATCCGCTGGATCGGCGGTGTGCTGGAGCATGGGGCCGGGCGCACCGACGCCATGCTGTTCGCCCACGCCCATGCCGCCGTGCTGGCCGGGGACGAGGCTGGCTTCGCCTGGGCGGTGGAGCGGGCCGACGTGCTGCGCGTCTCCTCCGAGATGGCGCTGGAAAGCCGGGCGCAGGGGCAGGCCTTCCTGACCACCATCCGCAACGCATGGCCGCTGGATGGGCTGGAGCGTTGGCGCGGCGTGATCGCCGGCACGGGACGACCACCGGCCTACGCGGTGGGGGTGGCGATGGCGGCGGCGCTTGCCGGTGTTGGCGTGTGGCCGGCGTTGGCGGCCTTCCTGCACGCGTTCGTCGCCAACCTCGTTTCCGCTGGGGTGCGGCTGGTGCCGCTGGGCCAGACCGACGGGCAGAAGGCGCTGGCCGCGCTCGACCCGCTGGTCCACCATGCGGCCGAGGTTGCGCTGCTCACCCCCATCGACGATCTCGGCGGCCGCTCCGCGATGGTCGATTGGACGTCCATGATCCACGAAACCCAGTACACGAGGCTGTTCCGCTCATGACCTCCCCCATCGAGAAGAGCCATGCCGGCCCCTTGCGCGTCGGCGTCGGCGGGCCGGTCGGGTCCGGCAAGACCGCGCTGGTCGATGCGCTGTGCAAGCGCATGCGGGAAGGTTGGGAGGTCGCGGCGATCACCAACGACATCTACACCAAGGAGGATGCGGAGTTCCTGACCCGCTCCGGCGCGCTCGACCCGGCGCGCATCATGGGGGTGGAGACCGGCGGCTGTCCGCACACGGCGATCCGCGAGGACGCGTCGATCAACCTCGCCGCCGTGGAGCAGATGAACATCCGCTTCCCGGATCTGGATCTGATCTTCATCGAATCGGGCGGCGACAACCTGGCCGCCACCTTCTCGCCGGAACTGGCGGACATCACCATCTACGTCATCGACGTGTCGGCGGGCGACAAGATCCCGCGCAAGGGCGGGCCGGGCATCACCCGCTCGGACCTGCTGGTGATCAACAAGATCGACCTCGCCCCGCTGGTCGGCGCCAGCCTGGAGGTGATGGACCGCGATTCGAAGAAGATGCGCGGCGAACGGCCCTTCCTGTTCACCAACATCAAGGCCGGCCAGGGGCTGGACGATGTGATCCGCTTCATCGTGGAGAGGGGCGGGTTGCCGCTGCCGGGCTGAGGCCACCGACTCCCAAAAGGGGTGCGGAACCTCCGTCTTGACCGTGCTGTTCTACGACGTGAGAGCGAACCACGCCGGAGCCCGCACGCATGACCATCACGTCCTTCCGCGGCCTCCTCCTGGGTGCTGTCTTGTCGGCCGGCCTGGGCGCCGCACCGGTGGCGGCACAGTCGCCGCCGCCGTGCGACCAGCAGCTCGCCGGGCTCGACCGCCGGATCGAGGCGGTGCGCGGGAACCTGTCACCACCAGCCAGCCGTGCGGAGCTGGAAGCGCTGGACGCCCACCGGCGCGCGCTCGAGATGGTGGCAAAGAACGGGACGCCGCAAGCCTGCGCCGCGGTGCTGAACGATTCCATCGCCGTGGTGCAGGCGGTCGAGAGTCCGCGCGTTCTGCCCGCCGATGAGTTCGACGACCGGAAACTGCGCAATCCGCAGGGTGAGGAGTTGGGCGAGATCGGCGAATTGATCGTCGATCCGGTCCGTGGGCAGATCGTCTACGCCGTCGTCGAGCTGGGGGGCTTCCTTGGCCTCGGCGAGCGATATTTCCCGGTTCCATGGTCTTTGGTGCGGCCGGCACCGGACGGGGACGCCTTCGTCCTGAATGTGGCGAAGGAACGGCTGACCGCGGCACCCCAATTCGCTCGTGACAACCGCCCCAACATGGCCGACCGCCAATGGGCGCAGGCGCTGCACACCTATTATGGGGTTGTGCCGCCCTGGTTGGAGAGCAGTGCCGTGCTGGGCGCTCTCGTTTCGAGTGGAGCCGGGAGCCAGACCGCCGGGGATGCGCAGGAGATCGAGCGCCTGAAGGCGGAGGTGTCGCGGTTGAACGAGGAGTTGATGCGGATGCGCGCGTCCGGCGGGTCGGGCGCGCCGCCGGTTCCCGGGGCCGCCGGCAACTCCGGCGATTCTCCTCAGCCGCAAGCGGCGCCGCAGTCGGGCAATCCGTGAACGCCGATAGGACCGAAAGAGGGAGAGGGCAACCATGGGGCAGTCCCTGTTCAAACATGATTTCGACCGCATGATCAATGTCGGTCATACCGAGCGGCTGGCGTCGTTGGTCGGCGGCGGTGTCCTGGCCGTGCTGGGTATGCGCCGCCCCTCCGTCGCGGGTGCCGCGATGGCGCTGGTCGGCGGGGCGTTGGTGGCCCGTGGCCTTACCGGCTATTGTCCGGTGAAGGGGATGGTGGAGGACTGGAGCGGCAACGGTGCCGCCGTGCCGAACCAGGATGTGGACTCGGGGCGAGATCCCTATTCCCGCCATCCCGGCGACATTTACAGCCAGCCGGATGAGAAGGATCTGGTGGACGAGGCATCGCAGGAATCCTTCCCCGCGAGTGATCCTCCCTCCTTCACACCGGGCGTCGCACACTGACCGTCCGCAAAGCGAAGCCGGGCGGAGAAAGCCCGGTTTCAGCCGCATGCCCGACGTGTCCGATCAAGGTTTCCAGCGACGACGTCAATTGATTCACGTCAATGCGGAAGTCAAAGTGACGGGCGTGAGCATACAACGCCGCATAATGTCTATTTTATTACACCATCCAGACGTTGCACCTCTATCGGATAGGCATTATGCTGCATCGCAGCTAAGTATCCAAGAGGGCTTCCGTCATGTCTCTGATCTCCCTGGAAGGCAAGCGCGGGCTTGTCATCGGCATTGCCAACAAGAGCAGCATCGCCTACGGCTGCGCGCGCGCCTACAAGGACATGGGGGCGGCGGACCTCGCGGTCACCTACCTGAACGCCAAGGCCGAGCCGCACGTCCGTCCGATCGCCGAAGACCTGGGCGCCGGTCTCTTCCTGCCTCTGGACGTGCGGGTCGAGGGCGACCTGGAGCGCGTGTTCGCCACCATCAAGGAACGCTGGGGCAAATTGGATTTCGTGCTGCATTCCATTGCCTTTGCGCCGAAGGATGATCTGCACGGGCGCGTGGTGGATTCCACCCGCGACGGCTTCATGCTGGCGATGGACGTGTCCTGCCATTCCTTCATTCGCACCGCCAAACTGGCTGAACCGCTGATGACGGACGGTGGATGCCTGCAGACGGTCAGCTTTTACGGTGCCGACAAGGTCGTCGAGCATTACAACCTGATGGGCCCGGTCAAGGCGGCGCTGGAAAGCGTCACCCGTTACATGGCCTACGAGCTGGCGCCCAAAGGCATCCGCGTGCACACCTTGTCGCCGGGACCGCTGGCGACGCGCGCGGCCTCGGGCATCGACCATTTCGACGAGCTGATGGAGCGCACCGCCGAGCGCGCGCCGCAGCACCGTCTGGTCTCGGTGGATGACGTGGGTGCCTACTCCGGCTTCCTGGCGTCGGACGCGGCCAAGGCCCTGACCGGCTCCTGCGTGTACATCGACGCCGGGTACAATATCATGGGTTGATGCGGGTGCGGCCGGGAGTGGGGCAACACCCACTCCCGGTCGAAGCTGCGTCAAATCGCCCTCCAACCCTCGTGGTCATTCTTTGCAAACGAAAGCCGCTTCATAATCCCGGCCGATAAGGAAGGCCGGAGGCGCCATGGGCGTCATAACCTGGAGGCGGCAGCTGAGCGTCGGCCAGCCCGCTATCGATGAGGACCACAAGCACCTCATCGAATACCTGAACCAGCTCGACACCGCGCTGAACGCGCAGGTCTACCTGCCGTCGCGTGTCGCGAAGATCCTCGTCAAGTTGCTCGAGTACACGAAGGAGCATTTCGGGCGGGAGGAGAAGCTGATGCGCATGGCGCACTACCCACGGCTGGAGGAGCACATCCGCCAGCACCGGGAGTGTGTGTCCAAGATCGCCGCGTTGTCGCAGGAGTTCACGAAGAATCCGTCACGCGCCAGCGGCGAGCACATCTATTCGTTCACCGCCGATTGGCTGGTCCGTCACATCATCATGGAAGACACCCAGCTCACCCCCTACGTCCGCGGTGTCTGGCTTTAACCCGGTACCCGTCAGCCAAAGACGGGGCGTCGGCGGCTGCTGCCATTCTGCCAAGCCCATTCCACGAGCACGGCCACCAGCCGCTCCAGTGCCGGCCGCACCTGTTGCGCCAGATCGGGGCGGAACCCGTAGGGCGGCGACTCGTCCATGTAGGTGACTTGGCTCAGCTCGAGTTGCACGGCGTGGATGTTCTCGTCCGGATGGCCGTAATGCCGGGTGATGAAGCCACCCTTGAAGCGACCGTTCAGCACATGGCTGTGCGTGTCCATCGCCTCCACGACGTTCATCAGACGCCCGACCAGGGCGGGGGACGCGGTGGCGCCGTCGCCGGTGCCGAGATTGAAGTCCGGCAGGCGCCCTTGGAAGAAACGCGGTACCTCCGATCGGATGGAATGGGCATCGAACAGCACCGCGACCCCGAATCGGTCGCGCAAAGCCCGCAATTCCCGCGCGAGTTGGTCGTGATAGGGGCGCCAGTAGACCTCCACCCGCCGCTCCACCTCGGCCGCGTCGGGTTCCATTCCCGGCTTGTAGACCGGCGCCTGGTCGAAGGTCCGGGTGGGGCAGATCTCCGTGTTGTCAGCCCCCGGGTAAAGCGCCGTGCCAGCGGGATTCCGATTGAGGTCCGCCACATAGCGCGACTGCACCGCCTTCAGGAAGCCGACCCCGTGCGCTGGCGCGAAGTGGTAGAGGCGGTCGAGATGCCAGTCCGTGTCGGGAACGGCACGCGCGTCGTCGGTCATCGTGGCAGCAATGTCCGGCGGAATCTCGGTTCCCACATGCGGAATGCTGAGAAGGACCGGAGTCTCGCCGGGTTGGAATCGGAAGGTGTCCATGCGTCACTCCAACGGGCGGCGCGGGGCGGGTGCGCCGCAGCATGCGCATGGACTATGGCGATCCGAACCCGGTGATGCAAACATTGTTACAGATTTGTCAAATCGTCACCGGCCCACGGCATCGCCGCCATCAGGGGCTGTGCATGGCAGCCGCCCCGTCGGTTCCTATGGTATACGGAATCCAATGCGGCTATAGAAAGGGCGTTTGCCGGCTGCCGCAGTGCGAAAGCCGCCCCATTGTTTCACCGGAAGTGCACCTGTGACCTTCGATCCCGTCTCGCTGGGCCTGCTGGCCGCTGTTCTCCTTTTCGCCGGGCTGTGCGCCGGTGTCCTGGCGGGATTGCTGGGGGTCGGCGGCGGCATCGTCATTGTGCCCGTGTTGTTCCACCTGTTCGGAGTCGTCGGCGTGGATGGCGACGTGAAGATGCATCTGGCGGTCGGCACCTCGCTCGCGTCCATCATCCCGACCTCGATCTCCTCGATCCGCTCACACCTGAAACGCGACGCCGTGGACAAGGATCTGCTGAAGCGCTGGGCTTGGGCGGTGGCGCTGGGCGTGGTCGTGGGCACCATACTGGCTGGCGTTGTGCGCGGCGCCGTGCTGACCGGAGTGTTCGCCACGGTAGCGCTGGCGGTAGCCGTGCACATGGCATTCACCACGGAGAACTTGCGGTTGTCCGATCACCCGCCGACGGGGTGGCTGAAGAACCTGATCGCCGGCTTCATCGGCATGTTCTCGTCGATGATGGGGATCGGTGGCGGCACGCTGACCGTGCCGACCCTGGTGCTGTGCAACTATCCGATCCGGCGCGCGGTGGCGACGTCGTCTGCGCTCGGCCTGATCATCGCGGTGCCGGGAGCGATCGGCTTCGTGATCGGTGGCTTGAGGGCGGAGGACCTGCCACCCTTTTCCCTCGGCTATGTCAGCCTTCTCGGTCTGCTGTTGGTCGCACCCACAAGCATGCTGACGGCGCCGCTGGGTGCGCGCATGGCCCACACGATCAACCCCCGCATGTTGCGGCGGGCCTTCGCACTGTTCTTGGGCATCACCTCGGCGCGGATGTTCTATGGGCTGTTGACGTGAGCCGCCGGCCCGGCGACAATCTCCGGATAAGAAGAAGGACGTCTTGAGCCAGGCGGAGCTATGCTTGGCCATCCGGGAGGACGCCATGACCACTCGCAGACAGTTCCTGGCCCCGCTTGCCGTAATTCCCGTCGCTGGTTGGGCGGTCTGGGCGTCGGGGGCGCAGGAGCCACCGCACCCCGTCGGCCCGTTCCACTTGCCGCTCGACGAGACCACCGCGCTGTGGCGCGATCTTGCGCAAACCCGCTTCGTTGGACCGGCATCGGAACCCGCTTTTCCGGAACTCGTCCTGGCGCTCGACGGCAGGACGGTGACGCTCCGCGGTTTCCTGGCCCCCCTGTCCGAAGGAGCGGTGCACAGCCGCTTTATCCTGTGCGCCAACCCGGTTTCCTGCTCGGCCTGCCAGAGCCCGCAACCGGCCACCATGGTCCAGGTCCAGTCCCGCGAGGCCGTGGCAGCCCACCGCGAACCGGTCGTCGTCACGGGCATCCTCAGGCTGAAACCTTTCGAGGGGCTGTTCTATCGCCTGGACAGGGCGGATATCGCGCTCGGTTGAGC
Source organism: Azospirillum oleiclasticum (assembly GCF_013423485.1). Taxonomy (GTDB): domain Bacteria; phylum Pseudomonadota; class Alphaproteobacteria; order Azospirillales; family Azospirillaceae; genus Azospirillum; species Azospirillum oleiclasticum. The sequence goes on along the minus strand of NZ_JABFFR010000021.1, from coordinate 41,862 downwards.
CTCCGTCCGTTCAATCGAACAGCAGCCCGCGGTCCGATTCCGCTTGCGGAACCGTGCCGGCGATGCTGGCGATCAGGTCGCCGACACCGGCGAATCGCAGATTGCTGCGCGCCATCAGCAGACCATCCGTGCCGGCGTGCAGCGACCGGCGGGATGCAGGGTCGGTAGGATCGGCGATGTCGGCCACCGGATCCCCGGTGCGGAGCTGTGCGCCGGGCTGCGCGTGAAACAGGATGATGCCGGGAACGGGGGCGGTGATCCGCTCCAACGCCGCCAGTGGCGTGGCCTCGCACAACGGGGCGGGCGGATCGGCAACGGGCGCCTGTACCACCCCGCGGCGGGCAAGGAAACGGATCAGCGCTTCGGCGTCGGCGCGTGCCAACGCGTCCGAGACGTCGGCTTTGCCACGAAGCTCCACGGTTGCCGCAAGACAGGCGGGTGGGATCGGACCATCGCCCGAGAAGCGCTCGGCCAAGCGCCACCAGGGCGCCGAGCACGCCTCATCGAACGGATCGCCGCCCGAGTCGCTGGCCAGGAGCACGGCCCGCGCTCCGATCTCGGCCGCCAGATCGGCGGCGTCCGGCCACAGCGCATCGCCGGTGTATACGTGGACGACCGCCTCCATGTCGCAATGAAGGTCCAGCACGATGTCGGCGTCCAGAGCAAGGCCGAGCAGGGCATGGCGCAACGCCGCGAGTTCCGAGACCGGAGTCCGCGCCGCGTGGGCGGCGGCCAGGGCGGCGCGCACCGCTACGACATTGGCTTGCGGATCATGGCCGATTCGGCCCTGCAGCCGTTCGGCCGCACCGTCCGCCAGAGCGGCGAATCCCCGGTTGAAGTTTTCCCCGCTCGGCAGGGCATACCGTCCGATGGCGGAGCTGGAGACGGACTGAGCCAGACCGATCGGGTTGCAGAGCGGCACCACCACGATCTCGCCCGTGACATTCGCCGTTTCCAACATGCCGATCAGGCGACTGGCAACGATCATGCCGGGGATCTCGTCAGCATGAAGCCCACCCTGAACATAGGCTTTCGGTCGTGCTCCCGGAGTACCGAAGCGATGGACGGTCAAGGCTCGGCGAGTGCCTGTGCGATCTGAGGGGAGGGCAATCTCCTGAACCGTGTGCGGCATGGCGGAATCCCTCGCTGCTTTGGCCTGTCGGCCGCTACCATATGGGCATGGCGACCTTAACGCCCAGTCCTGTCACGATCGACCGCATGCGGATCGGCGCGCTGTGCGGAGCCGTCGGGCTGTATGGCGCGCTGGGGGCACCGGCCCCGCCGTCCCTGCGTTGGATCGAGCTCGGCATCGCGGTGCTGCTGCTGGTGGCCGTCGGGTTGCGGCAGCCATTGTTGGCGGCGGCCGGCAGCGGCTTCCGCGATGGCCCTGCATGGGCGATGGCGGGAACGCTGGCGCTGCTGTGGCTGACATGGGTGCCGCTGTTGCGCGGCGTCTGGCAGGGCTGGGAGCCGACGGACATCCTGCGCGATGTGGTGCCGCTGTTCTTCCTGTTCCTGCCGCTGCTTCTGGTGCCGATCCTCTCGCGCGAAGGCGACGGAGCGGCCGAGGCACTGTGCGGTGCTCTGATGTTGGCCGGGCTGTTGTTCGCGCTGCGTTGGTGGCGGCAGCAGGGGTGGGAGTTCGGAGCCTTTGGGGAACGAACGCTCGGCGATGGTCGAACCTACCTACTGAATGCGCCAGCGGTGCTGGTCGCCGCCATCGGCCTTCCGGCATTGTCGTTGCGGCTTGCCGGCCGGGGAGGGGCGGCAAGCTGGGCCGTAGCCATCGCGGCCGGCTTGGCCGGTGCGGTCTGCCTGACCGCGCTCGCCGGTGCGGCCCACAGATTGGCGTTGGGCATTGCGATGGTGGCGCTGCTGGCGATCTGTTCGATCCAGGCGGCGCGGGCACCGCGGGTGTCCGCCGTCCTCGTTCTCCTGGCGTGCGCGTTGCTCGTGGCGTTCCACGAGGTTGCCGTCGGCACCTTGGACCGTCTGATCGAGAAGACACGGCTCGCCGGTGCAAACGCCCGTGTGGAGGAAGCGGAGGCGGTGCTGCGGGTGGTTTCCGCCTCCCTTCCGTCCCTTCTCTTCGGCGAGGGCTGGGGTGCCCTGCTGGCGAACCCGGCGGTCGGGGAGTGGCGGGTTTCCTACAGCCACACCTTCCTGACCTACGTCCTGCTGAAGACCGGTGTGCTGGGGCTCGCCGCTTTTGCCGGCTGGGCGGGCGCCATGGCGTGGTTGGCGTGGCGGCTGCTGCGCAACGATCCGGTGTTGGCCCTGGTGTGCCTCCCGCCACTGCTGGTCCCCTTCGGCCTGCACACCAGCTTCAAGTACCTGGATACCGGATTGCTGCTGGCAGTGGTTGCCGCGGCTGGCTGCCGCAACGCTGGGCCAGCGGCGCGTTGAAATGGAATACCAATGAATGTATTGTGGTGCGACACAATCGCGGTGCGGTCGCGTGCGCTCCATTTTGTTCGTGAACCGAGTTTTCCCTCCGCAGAGAGGTGCAACCGGCCGATGCCTTGCGGACCTGTCGGAACGCTTGGCCGCCGCTGGCTGGCGGGTCACCGTGCTGTGCGACGGGGATGGCCCTGCCGACGCGCCGCAGGGCGTGATTGTGTTGCGCACCGGTCGGTCGATCGAGGACGATGGGCGGCTGTCGGCACGGGCGTACCTGCGCTCGCTGGCGCGCCTCGCGTTCGGGGCCCTTCGCGTGCCGCGGCAGGATGTGATCGTGACCATGACCGATCCGCCGCTTCTTGCCCTGTCTGGTCCCATGCTGGCCGCTTGGCATCGTGCGGCGGTCATACATTGGTGCCACGATCTGTATCCGGATCTTCTGCCGGCACTCGGCGTGGTCACGCCCCGGTTGCTTGCCGGTCATTTGGGGCGGTGGATGCGGCGGGCTCTGCGCGCGCATGACGGTGTCGTGGCCATCGGGCGCTGCATGAGCGAACGGTTGTCACGGATGGGTATCACCGGCGCCCGTATCACCGTCCTGCCCAATTGGCCGGACCCTGCCATCCACCAAGACTCCGGTGCGGCAGCTTCGGCACGGCGCGACCTCGGCCTCGACGGGCGGTTCGTCGTCACCTACGCGGGGAATTTCGGTCTTGCCCATCCATTGGGCACCATCCTCGACGCGGCGGCGTTGCTGGCGCGGGACTGCCCGGAGGTGCTGTTCCTGATGGTCGGCGACGGGCGTGCGCATGGCGCGATGGTCGCCCGGGCGGCGGAAATCGGTCTGGGCAATCTGCTCACGCTGCCGTTTCAGCCGAAGGAGCGCATCGGCGCGCTGCTCGGGGCCGCAGACCTGCACCTCGTCACGATGAATCCGACGGTGGAGGGGATGCTGGTGCCCTGCAAGGCGACCGGTGCCCTGGCGACGCACCGGCCCTGCCTGTTCCTGGGGCCGGCGGGTTCGGAAGCCGCACGACGCATCACGGAGCGCCGCTGTGGAATGGTGTTGGACCCGGGGGACGCAGCCGGATTGGCCGCAGCGATCGTGGGTTATCGGAACGATCATCAGCGCCGTGCGGAGGAAGGCCGGCGGGCAGGTCTGGCAGCGGCGGAATGGACAGCCGATCTGGCGGCCGTGCGTTTCGCCGGGGTCATCGACGCGCTTGCCAGGAACACCACGATGCCTGCGGGTTTCGAGATCGGGAGCCGGGGCTGTGGTTGACGGTCTGGCGGCGATTACGGAGCGGCGGGCCGAACAGGATGCCGCAGTGACGATCCTGCGTGATGTCCTGCGTGGGTGGCGGCTGGTTCTCGTACTGCCACTGATGACACTGACGGGCGGTTTGGCACTGTTGTGGTCCGTTCAGCCTGAATTCACAGCGGTCATGGTGGTCGGTCCGACCTCCACTTCCGGCTTCGCGGCCATGGGCGCGCGCATTCCCCAGCCGGGACGGGAAGCGGCGAGCGCGGCGGAGCAGGGAGTCGGCTCGGAAGCTCTGTCCGACTTCGCCCGATATCTCCACCTTCTGACGTCCGTGCCGGTGGCCGAACGACTGATGGCCGATCCGCGTCTCCTTCAGCGCATGTTTCAGGAGCGGTGGGACGCGCAGGCTGGCGCGTGGGAGGAGCCGGCGGGTGCTGCCTCGGCGCTGCGCCGGCTTCTTTTCAGGCTTGCGGGTCGTGAGGATTGGGTGGTGCCTGATGTGACTGCGGTCGCGCAGTATCTGAAGCGCCGCATCGTGGTCGAGCCGGTTGGAACAAGCGCAATGCGCCGAGTCCGTTTCCGTCATTCCGACCGCGGCTTCGCGCTTGCCTTTTTGCGGACATTGGGGGAGCAGGCCGATGCCCATCTCCGGGCAGAGGCACGACGCCGCACGGCCGCACAACTCGAATTTGCCGATGCCCTGGCCACGACGGTTACCCAGAACGAACACCGCAAGGTTTTCGCCGAACTTCGGAACGAGCAGCAGCGGGTTCTCGTCATGCTGGATGTGGGGCTTCCCTTTGCCGCGGACATGTTGGAGGCGCCGAGTGCCGACGCACTGCCGGACTGGCCCGATCCAACGATGGTGTTGACCGTGGCGCTGGCGGCCGGTCTGTCCGTAGGGGTGATGGCCGCCGCATTCGGCGCAACCCGGCGCTCCTGGGCGCGCGATTGATGATTCCGGTGTCCGTCATCGTGATGACCAGAAACGAAGCGGTGAACCTGCGTGCGTGCCTGGAGTCGGTTCGCGAGTTCCGCGAGGTGTTCGTCGTCGATTCCGGCAGTACCGACGGCACGCCGGACATTGCGGCCGATATGGGCGCGGTGGTGGTGCCCTTCATGTGGGACGGCGGCTACCCGAAAAAGAAGCAATGGTGCCTGGAGCGGCTGCCCTTCATCGGGGATTGGGTGCTGTATCTCGACGCCGATGAGCGGTTGACACCCGCGTTGGTGCGTGAGCTGGCGGCGCTGATGCGGGATGGGCCGCGACACGCCGGCTACTTCGTGACCGGCCGTCCTGTGTTCCTCGGGCAGAGACTGCGGTTCGGCGCGGCGAACCACAAGCTCATCATGATGGACCGACACCGCGCTTCCTTTCCTGTCGTGCCCGACCTGGACGTTGCGACCATGTGGGAGGTGGAAGGCCACTACCAGCCGGTCGTGGATGGTCGCATCGGACGGTTGAAACACCCGTTGTTGCACGAGGACCGGAAACCGCTGTCGACGTGGTTCGACCGGCACAACCGCTATTCGGACTGGGAAGCCGCCCTGTGTAACGACGGGAGGATGGCGACTTTGGTCGATCGCGAACGGGGGTTACGCCGCGTCCTCAAACACATCCGGTCGAACACGCCGATGCGGCCTCTGATGGTGTTCCTGCACGCCTATGTGCTGAAACTCGGCTTGCTGGACGGAAGGGCGGGCTTTCACCACGCGTTGGCCCGCGCCTTCTATCACTGGCAGGTGGACGTGAAACGGTTGACCTGCGTCAGTCCGCCGACGGACCGCCGTCCTTCTCGCCGCCAAGCGCCTTGACGAGATCGAACGTTCGCTTGCGCACCGACGGCTCGGAGATGCGGTAGTAGGCACGCACCAACTCGAGCGTCTCCCGCCGTGCCATGGACTCGAACTCGTCCGTTTCGCTCACTTGACCTTCGGCCACCAGGATCGTCTCCGACTCGGGCGGGGGCATATCGTCGAAGAAGAAGCTGACGGGCACCCCCAACACCTGCGACAGATTGTAGAGACGGCTGGCGCTGATACGGTTCGATCCGCGCTCGTATTTCTGCAACTGCTGGAATGTGATGCCGACCGCTTCACCCAGCTTCTCCTGGCTGAGACCGAGAAGCGTTCGCCGTAGCCGCAGCCTGGCGCCCACGTGCACATCGATCGGGTTCGGCCCCTCTCCTCGGCGCGAGAGGGTATGAGGTGCGGAAAGCTTGGTTTTTTGAGGAGACATCGAGCAACCCTCGGGCACACAGGAGCAACACGGCATCCGCCGCAGTTGATGATTAGTTCAAAAACTAAATTGTATGAATCCGTAGCCCGGTATCAACACTTTGTTGCGTTCCGGGGATCATACATTTCAAAAAGACATATTCTTTCTCTCGAGATAAACCGCAAGCGCTTGTATGTCTCTGGAAAGCGCCGCCGAACCGCCATGCTGACGCGTTGGAGCGCCGCGATGGTGCCGTTGCGGAGGCGGCCGTAACCCAAGATTTCGTAGCGGATCCGCGCCTGATCCCGCCGTCCGGTTGCGGCGTCGCGGGCCGACAGGCCGGCCGGCTCGACCAGACAGACCGGGTCCTGCAAACGCACGACCGACCGCGCGGCGGCAAGCGCCCGTAGCGTGAAGGCATAGTCCGCGCCGACCGTGAAGCGCTCTTCGTATCGCGGGCTGCCGAGCTGTGGGATGCGGTAGAGGATGGCCGGGTGGTGGGTGAACATGCCGAACGCGACCGCCTTGTGGTCTCGGGCGGGCTTCAGAACCACCTGACCATCAGCAAGCCGTTCAAGCGCGTCGCCGTACAGCACATCCGCCTCGTGATGGGTTTCAAGCGCGGCCAAGAGCCGTTCCACGACCTGCGGGCCGGCCAGGCAGTCACCGGCGTTGAGGAACAGCACGACCGGCGCCGTGGTCGCGGTCAAGCCCAGGTTCATGGCATGATAGGGACCGCGGTCCGGACCGGAGCGCCACCAGGTGGCTTCGACGGTATGATCGGCCAGCCATTCCGCGGTTCCGTCGGTTGAGCCGCCATCCACCACGATCCAGTCGAAATCCTGCCGGCTTTGCGATCTCAGGCTGGTCCGTGTGGCCAGGAAGCCGGCAAAGTCGTTGCGGATCACGGTGATGATGGCGAGCGGCCTGGTGCTCATCGTGAAATCACCGTGATCGATGCCGCGGTCAGGGCGAGCTGGCTGACGATTCCCCCGATGTCCTTGGCCAGCTCGAGGAATCCATAGGGGCGGACGTCGCGTGGGATCACAATCATCGCTCCAGGCGGCACGGCGGTGACCGTGTGGTTCCAGGATGAGATGGACAGCGGCTCCGCGCGCCCATCGGGAAGAACCAGGAAGCTGCGCCCCGTGTCGGCATCCCGGGTGGTTCCGCCGCCCTCGTGGATGTAGTCGTCGGCGGTCTTGCCCGACACGAACTGAAGGGCTGCCGGAGCCATGAGTTCACCGGACACGACGACGGTGAGCGGGCGTTTGGGAATGACGATCTGGTCATCCGCTTCCAGCAGGATGTCGAGTTCCGGTCGCTTCCGGAGCACGATGGGATCGGCCTCGACGACGATCCTGCCGGGAGGATCGATCCCACGCAGTTCCGCGGCGAGCTGCCGGGCGTGGGATTCCTGTTCGTCGCGGATCGGTTCGCCCTTCTGACGCAGCCGCACGATGGCGGCATCGATCGCGCGCGCGTGATTGTTGAACTCCTCCTTCTTGCGGCGGCGTTCGCTTTCGCGGCTGAAGAACGCACCGGCGGGATAGGCATCGTCGGTCAGGCCGCCAGCTCGCGCGATGAGCGCGGACAGCCGCTCCCCGCGCAGAACGTCGTAGCGGCCGGGCCGGCGGACTTCCCCCACGATGTTGACCGTACGCGGTTCCATCCGCGCGAAGGTCGGATTGACCCGCACCGCATCGCCGATCCCGACGAATGCCCGTTGGCCGTCGGCCTTGGTAAGGTCGATGGTCTCGCGTCGGGTGGCACCGCTTCCGAAGGTGAGCTCCACGCTTGCCGGATCTCCCGAGGCGGAGACTCCACCCGCTTCGGTAATCACTGATTCGACCGCTGTACGGTCGGCCACCGGGTAGGCGCCAGGCTGGCGCACCGCGCCGCGCACCTGCACAGCGTGCTCGTTCAACAGAGAGGCGATCAGCGGATCCAGCCCCAATTCCTCGACCGAGGGGGGCAGACTGTCGTGTGCCGGAGGGTGGGCCGTGAGCAACCGGATGTGGGTACGGGCAATCAGATGCACGCGGTCCCCATCCTCCAGCACGCGATCGGCCCGGCCGCGCACGACCTCCTGCGGCGAGAAGGCGATCAAGGTCTGAGACAGGGAGCGTCGGTTCACCCGCTCGATCACCCCCATCAATGGGTAGACACCGTCGCGCAAGGCACGCCCCTGCTCGAGTGCCGCACGGAGCGTCGTCCCGCCGGCCAGCCTCCGCACGCCTGGAAATCTCACATGTCCGATGAGTTCGAACACGGGCTCCGCCCGATCCATGATGTCGTCGCGGCCAAGGCTTCCCTCCGGCTCGATGGCAGCGACCGCGCGCGTTGCCGGCTTGTCCCTCGCTTGGCCGGTCGATCGGGCGATCGCCTGCGTGCCGGCCTTACCGGCGACCGGGAAGAATCCCGGACGGGTGACGCCGGAGCGGACAAGCACGGATTGCTGAAGCGCGAAGGCCAGCAAATCCGGATTTTCGTCGAATATGGGTGGGCAAGGCTGCCGGCTGCCGGTCAATTCAGCGGCGGCCTGGGCCTGTGGTCCGCGGGCGAACGGTCCGTCGGGCGATCCTGCAATCGTCCGCGCGAGCACCACCAGGCCACGGCAGGCGCCTTCGGGCAACGAGCGGTCGCCGCGCAACAGTCGGAGGACGGCGTCGGATGTCAGAAAATCCACATCGGCGGTGCTGAAGATGATCAGCGTGTCCCCTTCGGCAAGCCGGCGGTCGGTGCGGCCGTCCAAGACCCCGGCAAGATCGATGGCCGTGTGGGTCGTCATCCCGGTGGCGCGGTCCGTCGACGCGAGTGCGGCGAAGGGCCGATAATGCCCTGGACGAAGATCGCGTTCTCCCACGAGATCGATCAGTGTCCGATTGTCGCGGATCGAGCGTGGACCAGGGCGCAGGACGTGCCCCTCCAGGCGCACGACGCCCTGCCGGTCTTCCCGCAGCGGGGCGAGCATCAGGATGTCACCGTCACCCAGCAGGGGCGCGGTGCTGTCCCTGACCTCCTCCGCCAATTCGCCGCCGTCGGCCTTCAGGCCGAGCCGCATCGCCTGCTGGGTGGCCGGACGGATAAGGCCTCCCGCGAGGTCGCGCATGGCCGCAACGGACGCACGATCGACGCCGGCGGGCAGTTCGAAGATGCCGGGGTGCTTGACCGGGCCAGCCACAGCGACGGTCGGTCCCAAGGGCGGAACCAGGATGCGATCACCGTCGCGCAGGCGCTCCGTCGTCCCGCCACCGCCCGTTTGAACAAGTTCATAGACGTCGACGACGCGTTCCGTTGCGCCGCGAAGCAGCTTGATCCTCCGCAGCGACCCGCTGCGCGTGACGCCGCCGGCCACGATCAACGCATCGAACACCGTGGCTTGACTGATCAATTCCTGCCGCCCAGGTCTGCCGACGGCGCCCAGGACAAGGACGCCGATTTGCCGGATCTCCGTGACCGAGACGAAGGTTTCCACATCGAGATGTGCTGCGGAGATGGCGATCGCCAACTCCCTGCGGAACTCATCGAGGGTGCGACCATCGGCGCGCAGTGGCCGAAGCTCGTCGATCAGCAGGCGACCGTCGCCATCGACGCGGTAACGCCGAGTCGAATTAATCTGGCCGCGCAGTGTGACGGCCAATTCGTCACCAACGCCAAGCACATAGTCACCGTGTACGGCGCCAATCGGTTCACGCCCCTGCGCCGGAGGCGATTTAGTGGCAAAAAGTTCATATCCGAACTGCTTGAGTTCGGAGCCGGCGCGGGTGGAATAGGCCTGTTCGATGGGCGACGGCGATGCTGCCGCGGCCTGACCGATGAGGCCCAACCCCCATATGATGCAGGCATACACCCACATCGGCGCCGCATAAGCCGCGAACACCCTCAATTCGCGCGCGGCAAAAAACATGCTTCTTCCCCAAAGGCGGTTTAACGCCGCGGAGTTGACAACCGGAAGATAGAATACAATGGCATGGAATCGCGTGACAACAGGGTTTCTGCGATGGTCAGCGTCTTTAGCGTGAGAATCCGCTGACGAGGAGAGGTCCAGTCATGCCCGCGCATGCCGGGCCACCGGCAGGATGGGGGCTTGAAGGCTGGCGTCCAGCACGCCAAGGTGATTTCTGGCCGTGAAGGGTTCGCTGACGGCTTTGGCGGCTCCCCACCACGTGGAATGAACGCATGATCATCCTGTACAGCGACGACCATCGGCAGCAGGCCGGACGGGCCGAGTTGAACGACGGCCGGCTGGTGCCTTGTCATGAACGTCCGGAACGGGCGGAGATGGTACTGGCACGGGCACGGCAGATGGCGCTGGGTCCCTTGCGCCCGCCGTCGCTGCTCGATGAAGCACCAATTCTGCGCGTTCATGACAAAGCCTATGTCGAGTTCCTCAAGACCGCGTGGGATCAGTGGGTGGTCGAGCACGGCGATTGGGATGCCCTGCCACTCAATTGGTTGGCTCCGAACATGCACAGGCGGGTGGTGCCGGAGTCGATCGATGGAAAACTGGGTTATTACTCCTTCGATGCAGGCACGCCGATCACAGAGGGGACGTGGCGGGCCGCCCTTGCCGCGGCTTCTTGTGCCGTGACGGCCGCGGATCTCGTGTCCAGCGGCGATCGGGCGTCCTTCGCGCTGGTCCGTCCGCCGGGTCATCATGCCGGGCAGGCCTTCTATGGGGGCTATTGCTTCGTCAACAACGCAGCGGTGGCGGCCCAGCGTATGCTCGATGGAGGAGCAGAGCGGATCGCCATCCTCGACGTCGATTACCATCACGGAAATGGTACCCAGGAGATTTTCTGGGAACGCGACGATGTTCTCTTCGTGTGCGTGCACGCCGACCCGCGCCAGGAATTCCCATACTACAGTGGTCACGCCGACGAGCGCGGCGGCGGGCGTGGTGAGGGGTTCACGCTGAATCTGCCACTGCCCTGGGGGACGGACTGGCCCGCCTATGCCGAGGCGCTGTCCATTGCGGCATCGCGCATCCAGGAGTTCACGCCGGACGCGCTCGTCGTGTCCTTGGGTGCGGACACGTACGAAGGCGACCCGATCTCCCGCTTTCGGTTGACGATGGAGGATTTCCCGCGGATTGGCGCGATGATCGAACGCATCGGGCTCCCGACCTGTTTCGTCATGGAGGGCGGCTACGCCGTCGATGCCCTCGGTGTGAACATCGTGAATGTCCTGACCGGTTTTGAGGGACGCTGACGGATCACGATTCCTTGCAATTGGTCGGGGGGCGTTGCCGAGTCGCCGGCAATCGTCGTAAAATCCGACGATCGAACATCGATTGGGCCGAACGACCTTGATCGACAGCGTCTCGGGGAGCAACGGGTGGCAGCCGCAGCGTGCTGGCCGGCGCGCTGACCGGTCGGACTCCGATTCGGGGCCATCGGCCGCCGGTGGCACGGATCTGACGAATCCCGAGGTTCAACGGCAAATCCAGCAGCTTCGCGCAACGGACCAGAAAGTCCGCCAGCATGAGCAGGCGCATGTCTCCGCGGGTGGGCCACACGCAGGGGCGCCGAGCTATCAGTTCACGCGGGGGCCCGATAACAAGAATTACGCGGTTGCTGGCGAGGTGCCGATCGACGCCAGCCCGGAGCGGGATCCGGCAGCCACCATCCGCAAGATGGAAACGGTCAAACGCGCGGCGTTGGCACCTCCGGATCCTTCCCCCCAGGATCTTCGCGTGGCCCAGCAGGCCGATGCCGCCGGCGCACAGGCTCGATCCGAGCAGCGGCGGCAGCAGGCGGAGGAGGAGGGCGGGGGGACCAACGGCGTTCGCAATGCCGCGGCTGAACGAGGGGCCGCTGCCTATGGTTCCGCAGCGGCCATTGGGAAGACGTCAAGGGTCAGGGCCGTCTCGGTCAGCGTCTGATGCCCCCCGGGTGCCGGGTCAGCCCCGACGTCGCCCATCTGAGGTCAGCAAGGCTCCGTAGAGATCGGGCCTGCGGTCCCTGAAGATGCCCCACGACGCGCGCTGCAGAGCGATCCGGTCGAGATCGAAGGTGGCGGTCAGAATGCACTCGGACGTCCTGTCGGCCTGCGCCACAATCTCGCCGGTCGGGCCGGCGATGAAGGAGGAGCCATAGAAGGTGATGCCGCAGCTTTCCTCGATTTCACGTCCGATGCGGTTGGAAGCAACGAGGGGCATCAGATTGGCGCCAGCGTGACCCTGCATGACCCGCGTCCAATGCGCCTGGCTGTCGATTTCCGCATCCTGCGGTTCCGATCCGATCGCCGTCGGGTAGAGCAGAAGCTCCGCCCCCATGAGCGCCATGGCGCGGGCGCTTTCCGGAAACCACTGATCCCAGCAGATCGCAGCGCCGATGGTGGCATACCGTGTGGTGAACACGCGAAAGCCGGTGTCACCGGGATTGAAGTAATATTTCTCCTGATATCCCGGTCCGTCTGGAATGTGGGATTTGCGGTAGATGCCAAGGATCGATCCATCCGCATCGATCATGGCCAGGGAATTGTAAAAGGCATTGTTTGCCCGTTCGAAGAAGCTCACGGGAAGAACCACTTCAAGGGCTCGAGCCAGCGCTGACATTCTGGCCAGCACTGGATGACCTTCGGCTTCCATGGCCAGCGAAAAGAGTTTTTGCCTCTGCTCCTTGCAGAAGTAGGGAGTCTCGAACAACTCCTGAAGCAGGATCACCTGGGCCCCATCGGTGGCGGCGCGGCGCACCAGGGCCTCGGCTTTATCCACGTTCGCTTCCCGGTCCCAACTGCAGGCGAACTGCGTGGCGGCGACAGTTATGTTGCGCATGACGACCCCTCTCCCAGACATGTCGCCACCTGAAAACGATCTCCGGGACGGCATAGGTGGCAGGCGGACCCTGTATGTGCTCTTCATTGCCGGACTGGCAACCCCTTGTCCCGGAAACTTCATCGAGGCTGTGGTTTACCGGATGATCCTGCGATCGTGACATCCAAAGGAAAACCGGCTAAAATCCGGATGCGCACAAATCTAACATACGTGGATATGGATGGCATTCTTCTGAATGACGCTGGTAGCTGAGAAATCCGGGCCGGGGTAATCTTTCATTCATCATAGAACTTTCAGCCGTCTGGTGACGGAAAAAGGAGGAAGAGGACACATATCCTTGCATGCGAGGCGAAACGCCGCGATGGTTTCCTTTGCGTCAAGCATTTCAATGGATATGATCCATCATCCACCGCGCACTTGAGGTTGCGGATGCCGGTTCCATCTCTCACCCTGCTCCCGGATGTCATGAGATCGCCTTGATGCACCCACCTTCCTACAAACCCGGCGCTGCACCAGGAACGCCTGCTCACGGCAGCGCGCCGAAGCATGGTGACCTGGAGTATGGATTCTCCCAGCTTTTGCGGGATGTTCACCGCTCCTTCACCAGGGCCCTTCAATCGCGGATCGCAAGCCATGGCGTAACCATGGGGCAATGGCTCTTTCTGCGTGCGCTCTGGCACGAGGATGGCATCACGCAGCGGGAGTTGAGCCAGCGGGTCGGCATGATGGAGCCGACAACCGTCACTGCCCTCAATGGCATGGAGCGGCGCGACTTGGTGCAGCGCGTCCGGAACCCTCATGATCGGCGCAAAGTGAACATTTTTCTGACGCCGAAAGGGCGGTCGCTTCGTGACGTCCTCCTTCCATGCGCGATGGAGATCAACCAGCTGGCGATGCGTGGTCTTGCGGACGATGATCTGACGCGTACGATGGAGCTGATGCAGCGCATGATCGAGAATTTGCGCGAGCTGAATGCAGGAGGGGAGGAAGCGGACGGTGGAAGTGATCCGCTGACGGAGGATTAATCCTCAATCGACTGGATTCGTGTCGGGAACTCGAGCCGGATGTCTATGGCTGTTCTGTTGTGCGATGCGGAATGGAAGCGCCACTGCCCGTGGGTCATCCTGGAGATCCGAGCCGCGGCGCCCATATACGGCCCTCCTCGGATGATCATGCCGGCCTGTGACGGACTGCCGTGCTCGGCAGGAGGGGCCGGCAATGGTTTCATGGCACTGTGCCCCGCATTCGCAGGACAAGAGCCAGGAAGAACGGCGCGCCGAGCAACGCCGTGACCACACCGAGCTTCAGTTCATTGCCGGATGCCGGCATACGAACCGCTATATCGGCGGCAACGGTGAGCGCCGCCCCTCCGAGCGCGCTCGGCAGAAGAAGCCGTCCCGGTTGCCACCCGACCAGAGGGCGCAGCAAATGCGGAACGATCAACCCGACAAAGCCGATAGCGCCTGTCACCGCCACAGCAGCCCCGACGGCAAGGGCGGTTCCCAGAACCAGTCGGAATCGCAGGCGGGCGAGGTCGATGCCCAACGAGCGTGCCGTCGCCTCCCCCAGCGTCAACGCGTCAAGCGGCTTGCCGAGACTCAGCAGCAACATCCAGCCCATGATCATGAAGGGGAGTGTCAGGCCCACATGGGACAGACTACGGTCGGCCAGCGATCCCAGGAGCCAGAACACGATTTCCGTCAGTGCGAACGGATTCGGTGACAGACTCAGCGCAAGGGATGTCAGCGCCGACGCCAAGCTGGACAGTGCCGTACCAGCGAGCACCATCGTCAAAACACCCGCGGCCCGGCCCGCAAGTCCGTAGAGGATGGCGACGCCAAACAGCGCTCCGGCTATACCGCCCAATGGCAACGCCAGAGGGAGGGCGGTGGACCAGCCGCTGTAGAACGCGATCACGGCGCCCAGGGCCGCGAACGGCGACACCCCGACGACACCAGGTTCCGCCAGCGGATTGCGCAACCAGCCCTGCAAGGCAGCGCCCGCCAAGCCAAGGCTGGCCCCGACGGCGAGGCCAAGCATCGCCCGCGGCACACGAATCTCGGTGAAGATGACGGCCGCGGTGCTTCCGTTACCGGCCATCAGATCGGCGAGGGCGGTCGACACGCCGACGGGGCTGGGACCGACGGACAGCGAAGCACCGAACAGCGCGGCGCAAAGCACGGCAAGAGCGGCATTGAGAACGCGAGCGGTCATGGTTCCGATGCTTGGCGGATAATGCGAACGGCTTCGGCCGTGAAAGGTCCTCCGCAAGCCGTAAGTGCGCTTGGCACATCGATCCGGTGCCCGATCCCACTTCCGTCCGCAAGAGCCGGATGTTGGAGCAAAGCCTGTTGCAGGGACGGGCGACCAGGCATGGCATGCTCCGAAACAAGCAGGTCCGGTCGTCCGGCCACAACGGTCTCCAGACCGATGTATCCGTATCCAGCCAATCCGCTGCGGGCAGCCAGGTTCTCCACCCCGGCCGCTTCGAAGACGGCATCGGTCAGGGTTCCCGTACCGGCTGTGAATCCGCCTGCCTGCCATGCGAGTGCGAGAGGACGGGAGCCGGCGCGTGCCGGTACCTCGTCGAGAAGACGATCCATTGCGGTGATCAATTCCTCTCCCCTGGCAGTCCGGCCCAACGCGTCGGCTACCCGACGCAGCTGATCGCGGATTTCATTGAAGTCCCTGGGAATCGAAAGTTCCAGAACTGGGATTCCTCTGGACTTCAGGAACGCCACCGTCGGCCGGGCCGTGTGGGAGCCGGCCAGTACCAAATCCGGCTTGAGGGGATAGATCTCCTCAGCCATTCCATGGTTCTGTGGAAGGTCTTTGACAAGCGGCGCCACGTAGGACAGCACCGGGTCGCGCGACAGCGGGGACAGCGACAGGATCGCCGGTCGGTCAGCCAGCAGCACCAGCAGCTGGTCGGCACACAGGTTCATCGATACCACCCGGCGAGGCTCACCGAACGCCGGCGTGGAGACGATGCTTATGAACAGTATCAGGAGAACATTTACGCGCATCGCCTTGAGAGGGTTACCGGAATCCATCGCTCCGCCCGCGGACGACCACGCCGGTGGCACACCCCGCCCTTCGGTTGGTGGACGCGCCCTACACAACGGCAAGTCTCCTCTCTTCGGGTCATGGCCGGACCGTCGGAGCATTCCAGTGGTCCTTCGCGCTGGCCGGTTCGCCGTCAGCGGTTACTGGGCTAGCCACAGAATTGCGCCGCGGCGCGCCACCCTGTTCCGTTGTCATCCCCTGAAGGAGCCGTTGTGCGGTTGCGACACTAAGGATTACCAAGGGCATCTGGCAAGCAGAACCTTTGGGAGCTAATGTACCGCATCATGGTGGCAGCACGAGACATGCGCAGGCCCCGTATCGGCCTGACCGGCAGTGCCGGAGTGGGGAAGACAACGTTGGCGCTCACCGTCGCCGACGCACTGGGCGTGCCGGTGCTGGAGGAGCGGATGCGCGCCCGATTGCTGGCGGGGTTCAGTCTTCACGCAATGACACGGGACGAGCACCGGGATCTGCTTCGTGACGATTCCGAAGATCTGATCGACGCCGCTACGGCTTGCGATGATGGGTTCGTGTCGGACCGTACGCCGCTGGATTTCGTGGCGTTCTGGCTCTGCAATGGTTATGCGGCCGACGAGCCGGATGGCACCGGAGCGCTGCTGGAGCGTGCCATTGCCGCGACCGAGGCCTGGGACGCGGTGATCGTGTTGCCCTGGGGTGTGCTCCCCCTGTTGGATGATGGTGTCCGTTACCCGAACCGGTGGCACCAGCTTCACGCGCAGACGGTGATCGAGGGCCTCTGTCGTCGCTACGTTCCCATGCCGCGGCTGCACTTCATGCCCGCCCATATGAACGAGCCCGACGTACGTTGCGACTGGATATTGCGTCACGTGGGAGTCGTCCCGTAGCTGCTGATCAATCGTCAGGCTCGGACGCTTTCGGCATGCTGGTGCCGGTAAGGTTGGCACCGGTGAAACGTGCATCGCGCGTGTTGGCATCGCTCAGTACGGCGCCTGTGAGATCCGCATCCGAGAAATCGGCACTCGCAAGATTGGCGCCGCGCATGTTCGCGCGCACCAGCGACGCTGCGTTCAGCTTGCATCCCGTGAGATTCGCCGCCCAAAGGCGACCGGTCGGATTCCCTTCCGGTCCTTTTATATCGACCCAGCCAATGCCGGTTCCGTCGAGGCGTGCTCCTGTCAGATCGGCACCCCGCAAGTTGACGCCGTCGAGGATCGCTCCGCTGAAGTCGGCGTTGCGAAGGTCCGCTTCCGACATGTCGCACATGATCAGCAGGCTGTCGCGCATCTTGGCCCCCACCAGTGTCACCTTCCTGAGATTTGCCCCGGAAAGGTTCACGCCGTGAAGGTCGATGTGGGACAGATCGGCACCGGTCAGATCGGCGCGCGCGCCCATGGCACCGTTCGTGTTGATCCAGGTATAGTGGTGGTGAAGCGACTCCTGGATCTGGATGGAGAAGTTTTCCGCCGAACGAGCCAGATTGGCGCCCGTGGTGTCGGCACCAGCGAGATCGGCACCCTCGAGGCGGGCGCCCTGCAGGTCGGCATTGCGCAGATTAGCACCCGCTAGGACACAGCTGGACAGGTTGGCATCCCGCAGAACCGCACCCGTCAGGTTGACACCAGAGAGATTGCATCCGCGGAGATCGGCGCGAGTGAGGTTGCAATTCTTCATGGTGGATCGCAAAAGCGTGGCGCCGGCCAGGAGCGCGCCTTCACAATCGGCTCCATTCATCGTGACGTCCGTCAGATCCGCGCCGCTCAGGTTGGCGTTGGACAGCATCGCCTCGTCGAAATTGCTTCCGGTCAGGTCGGATCGGACGAAATCAAGCCCTTTGCCGCTGTTCCTGCCATTGCCATAGAGCAGGGCGCCACCGCGGAGGTCCGCCTCCTTGAGAATCGCCCGGCGGAGCTTCGCGCCGCGCATATGGGCGCCGCGCAGGTCGGCACGGTACAGGTTGCAGCCGGACAGGTCCGCCTTGGTCAGATGAGCGGCGAACAGGTCCGCGTGGCTCAGATTGGCGTTGGACAGGTCGCAATGCGAGAGGTTGGCACCGGAGAGCTTGCCGGACGTCAGATCGACGCCGGACAGGTTGGAGCCTTCCAGATTCAACATGGTCAGGTTGGCACGGCTTCCGCCGCCCTTGTTTTTCAGCCAGCGCTCATGCTTCTCCAGCACGGCGACCAACTCGTGAGGCGTCATGTCCCGATCCGTAGTCCGGCGGCCAGAGGGTGCCTGATCCGTTGCAACATGCGGCAGTTTGCTAAAATAGTCTCCATCAATCGTTAAGAGCGATAATCCCTTCGGCGAAGCGCGGCATGGGATGACGAACTGCCGCGGTGAGCTTATCCTACGGTGACACGGACATGGAAAGGACGAGGAATGGCCATTGGGCACACCGTCGCCGCCTTCGACGCGGAGATGCGAGAGCTCCAGGCGACGGTCGAAAGCATGGGCCGGATTGCCGAACGCCAGCTCGAAATGGCTCTCAAGGTGGTCATCGATGGCGAGCTGCAACTGGCTGATCAGGTCGTCGCCGGCGATGCGGAGATCGACCAACTGGAACATCGCGTTCAGATGATGGCTGTCCGCTTGTTGGCGCTCCGCCAGCCGATGGCTCGCGACCTCCGCGAGGTTGTGGCGTCCCTCAAGATCGCCGGCAACATGGAACGCATCGGCGATTTCGCCCGTGGCATCGCACGTCGGGCCGCCGTTCTGGCGGACCTTCCTACGCCACCGCCGGTCCGTTCGCTGACCTGGATGGGCCAAAGCGTTGTGACCATGGTTCGGGACGTTACGACCGCCTACGTCAAACAGGATCCTGATCTCGCCATGGCCGTGCGAAACCGCGATGGCGAAGTGGATGCGGCCTACACGGCGCTGTTTCGCGAGTTGCTCACCTACATGATGGAATCGCCGCAACAGATCGGCGGCTGCACGCATCTGCTGTTCATGGCCAAAGCGATCGAGCGGATCGGCGATCACGCGACCAACGTCGCGGAGAATGTCTGCTTCCTGGTCAAGGGAGCATTGCCTGGCGAAGAGCGGATCAAGCAGGATCTGAGCAGCTTCACCGTGCTTACCCGCAAGGAAGACCCAAACGAAGGCTGACGCAGGTACCGCCGCCTTCAGTAATGGCCGGCCGGCCCGAGTGGTCACGGGCCGGCCGAGGTGGTTACTGATTTTGCTGCAACTGGCGCATGATGTCGGCACCCGGATCATCCGCCGGAGCGGCGGGCTGATCGGCACCAGGGAACGTCAGCGGAGGTGCCGGAGCATAGTCGGTCTGCGGGATTTCGATCTGGATCGTGTCGATGTCCACCGCCGGCCCGTGATGGACGCTGTCCAGAACCAGCCCGGGGAACATGATGACGATGGCCACCATGATCAACTGGATGCACACGAACGGCACCGCACCCCAGTAAATCTGGCCCGTGGAGATCCCCTCCGTGCGCAGATTTGTTACCTTGTCGAGATAGGCGGTTCGCGGCGCCACGCTGCGCAGATAGAAGAGCGCAAATCCGAAGGGCGGGTGCATGAAGGACGTCTGCATGTTCACGCCCAGCAATACGCCGAACCAGATCAGGTCGATCCCCAGCTTGTCCGCCACCGGTGCCAGAAGCGGAACGATGATGAAGGCCAGCTCAAAGAAATCGAGGAAAAAGGCCAGCAGGAAGACCATGATATTGACGACGATGAGGAAGCCCAACTCACCGCCAGGTAGGCCGGTCAGAAGATGCTCGACCCAAAGGTCGCCGTTGACCGCGCGGAACACGAGGCCGAAGACAGTGGACCCAATTAGAATGAAGACCACGAAGGTGGACAGCTTCGCCGTCGTGTCCATCGCCTGACGCATCAACGCCATGCTGAGCTTGCCCTTGAACAGGGCCAACAGCAGCGCGCCGACGGCACCCATGGCTCCGCCTTCGGTCGGCGTGGCGATGCCGAGGAAGATGGTGCCGAGCACCAGGAAGATCAGCACCAGTGGCGGCACCAGCGACACCACCACCCGCGTGACCAGCTTCATGCCCCGCAACGACCGTGCTTCCAGCGGGAGCGCCGGCGCGTAGCTCGGGCGGATGAGGGTGACCAGCAGGATGTAGCCCGTGTAGAGACCGGTGAGAACCAGACCCGGCAGGAGCGCGCCGGCATACATGTCGCCAACGGAACGGCCGAGCTGATCGGCCAAAACGATGAGCACAAGCGACGGCGGGATGATCTGCGCCAGCGTTCCGGACGCCGCGATCACGCCCGTCGCCACACGCCGGTCATAGCCGTAGCGCAGCATGATCGGCAGCGAGATCAGGCCCATGGAGATGACCGACGCCGCCACCACGCCCGTCGTGGCGGCCAGCAGCGCACCGACGAAGATGACGGCGTAGGCGAGACCACCGCGCAACGGGCCGAATAGCTGTCCAATGGTGTCCAGCAAATCCTCGGCCATGCCGCTGCGTTCGAGGATCAGCCCCATGAAGGTGAAGAATGGGATGGCAAGAAGCGTGTCGTTGAACATGATCCCGAACACGCGTTCGGGCAACGCTTGGAACAGCTCCGGGCGCAGCAGCCCCAGCTCCATGCCGATGAAGCCGAAGAGCAGCCCATTGGCGGCCAGCGCGAAGGCCACGGGGTAGCCGAAGAGCAGGAAGAAGACCAGCGCCACGAACATCAGTGGCGCCATGTTCTCGATCAGGAATGCCGTCATCGGTATCGTCCTCCCCCCTTCAGGAATGCCCGTGCATCTTCTCGCCAGGCTCATCGCGCAGTCCCATCAGGAACGCGACGCGCTTGATGAGCTCGGAGACACCCTGGAGCACCAGAAGGAGGAAGCCGGCCGGCAACAGCAGCTTGACCGGCCAGCGCAACAGGCCGCCCGCGTTGCTCGACAGCTCATGGATGCGATAGCTGTCCATGAACAGCGGCCACGCCAGCACCATGATCAAGATCGCCATCGGCATCAGGAAGAAAATGGTGCCGATGATATCGACCCAGACCTGCGTGCGTTTGGAGAAGCGGCTGATGACGATGTCGATGCGAATGTGCTCATTGCGCAGCAACGTGTAGCCGGCGCAAAGAAGGAACACGGCCGAGAACAGGTACCACTGCAATTCGAGCCAGGCATTCGAACTCGTGTCGAGGGTATAACGAATGGTGGCGTTGCCGGCGCTGACCAAGACGGCCACCAGGACGAGCCAGTACACGAGCTTGCCGACCGCCTCATTGAGCGCATCGATAAGCCCGCTCACCTTGAGCAGGATTCCCAAAGAAACCTCCGTGACGCTCCGGAGCGGCCGCAGCCGTCCGTCTCCCTGTTCGTTTCGTTGAGCAACCGCCGGTCTCCCAACCGGTTCGTACAGCGCATGGTTGCAGCGCCGAACGTTGGCAGCTGGCGCGGATATTCGGCTGGCCACACGTAAGATGCAAGCGTTTGTATGAGGTCGTGAGAAAGCCGCCGGCTATCGTGCGCTATCGTCCGGCATGATGAACCAACCTTCGGTTCCCAGCGCTTCCAACGGCCTGAATTTGGCCTTGTAGGCCATCTTCCGACTGTGGGCGATCCAATAGCCAAGATAGACATATGGAAGCCCGACGGCGCAGGCCCGCCGAATCAGGCTCATGATCAGGAAGGTTCCAAGGCTCCGTCGGGGCTGACGAGGATCGTAGAAGCTGTATACGGCTGAGAAGCCGTCACCCAGCCGATCGACCAGCATGCAACCGATCAGACGTCCGCTGGCCTCCCGCAACTCGAAGAGGCTGGTCTCGGCGCGTCCTTCATCGATCATTGCGGCAAAGTCCGCCATCGACATCCGCGCCATGTCGGAATCACCGTGGCGGGAGTTCTGATAGGCAGTGAACAGCCGGAACTGTTCGGTGGTGGCATGGGCGGCGACTTCGGTGAAGGACAGGCCCTGATTCTCGCGGTCCACCCGGCGCTGGGATCGGGACGGCTGGAAGGCGGCGGTAGGAATTCGCACCGGCACGCAGGCGCTGCAGGACGGGCACACCGGCCGGTACACGATATCATGGCTGCGCCGGAAGCCGGCTCGCGACAGGGTGGAGTTCACCTCTGCCGCGAAGGGGTTGGACAGCCGCGTGAACAGCTTGCGCTCCACCCGCCCTGGCAGGTAGGGGCAAGGCATCGGCCCCGAGCGGTAGAACTGCTGGAGAGGGCGGTGGAGCGGCTGGATGATCGACATGCCGTGGTCTCTCTGGCCCCTTAACCCTCGGGGTATGGTCCGTCAGATGTTTGACTGCGTCTGGACTTGAGTTTGGGCCGGCCCGTTCACGACGTCCAGCGCATCGGAAGGGATCAGGTCGTCCTGACCAAAGAAGGCGCGGCCGATCCCGTCCGTGACCCCGCTGAGCTGTTGCTGGATCCAGTCCAGGTATTCGTGCAGACCATCCCGGATGACGGCTTCGATCGGGCGGGAGAGCAGGGCCGCCTGCAGCTCGTCAAGGCGCTCCATCGCTTCCGATCCACGGCGCAGGTTGTACCGCGAACGCAGGCGAGTCAGCACGCCGTCGATCTGCCGGACGCACATCACCACCGATCGGGGGAAGCCTTCATTGAACAGCATGAAGCCGGCAACCGTCGCCGGCGTCATGCCGCGCGGGTAGACACGACGGAAAGCGTGATAGCCTGCCGCCGAGCGGAGCACGGTCGTCCACTGACTGACGTCGAGCGTCGAGCCGACGTCCATCGGGGACGGCAGAAGCGTGTGGTATTTGATGTCCAGCAGCCGGGTCGTCTGGTCCGCCCTTTCGATGTATTTGCCGAGCTGATAAAAATACCAACCCTGGTCACGGTAGAAGGTGCCCTCCGTGATGCCGGTGTGGGTCTGGCATGCCTCCTTGATCCAGGAACAGGCGCGACTCAGGTTCGGCATCTGCACGTCACGTGGCGAAAGCTCGTTCAGGCGGTTGTAGAAGACGTTGATCTGCGCCCACATCTCCGTCGAGATCCAAGGGCGCAGCGTCCGCGCGTTCTCGCGCGCCGCCCGGATGTTGAAGATGAGCGAGTTCATGTTCTGCGGGTCGAGCATATAGAAATGCAGGACGCTTTCCGCATTCGCCTTGTCGTACCGGCTGAAAAAATTCTTCTCGTCGCCGTTGAGCTGCACCACCGACAGCCAATTGGTGGCCCCACGGGTGTCGCGGGCGAAGGTCTCCTGGACGTCGAGGATGCGCGCGAGGTTCTCGGCGCGCTCCATGTAGCGCGCCATCCAGAAGATGCACTCGGCATAGCGGGCAAGCAGGCTCACGGCGCGGTTCCCTCCAGGACCCAGGTATCCTTGGACCCGCCCCCCTGGGACGAGTTGACGATCAGCGTGCCCTTCTTCATGGCCACCCGCGAGAGTCCGCCGGGAAGCACCCAGGTGCTCTTTCCCGTGATCGCGAACGGCCTCAGGTCCACATGGCGCGGCTCGATCCCGTCCGGCGTGACGGTGGGGCATACCGACAGATCCACCACCGGCTGGCTGATGTAGTTGGACGGGTCCGCCAGCAGTTTGGCGCGGCAGTCATCGAGTTCCGCCTTGGTGGCGCGGGGCCCGATGGTGATGCCGTAGCCGCCGGCTTCGCCAACCGGCTTGATCACCAGCTCTTCGAGGTGATCGAGGGTGTATTGCAACGCGTCGCCCTCGCGGCAGATGCGGGTGTCAACATTCGGGATGATCGCCTCCTGATCCAGGTAGTACTTGATCATCCGCGGCACGTAGCAATAGACGGCCTTGTCGTCAGCCACACCGGTGCCGATGGCGTTCGCCAGCGCGATGTTGCCCTTGCGGTAGGCCTCCATGATGCCTGGCACGCCGAGGAGGCTGTCCGGATTGAAGGCCTTGGGGTCGAGGAAGTCATCGCCGATGCGGCGGTAGATGGAATCGACCCGCGCCAACCCGTCGGTGGTCCGCATGTAGACGCGGTCGTTATCGACCACAAGGTCGCGACCCTCCACCAGCGGTACGCCCATCTCGCGCGCAAGGAAGATGTGTTCGAAATAGGCTGAGTTGTAGGTGCCCGGCGACAGCAGCGCCACCTGCGGATCGTTCTGGTGGGGGGCGATCTCGTACATCGCCTCGAGCAGCTTGTGGCCGTAATTGTCCACCGGGCGGATGCCGATGTCCTGCATCAGGTCGGGGAACACCCGCTGCATCATGTGCCGGTTCTCGACCACATAGGACACGCCGGACGGAACGCGCCCATTGTCCTCCAGCACCCGGAAGGTGCCGTGCCGGTCGCGCACCAAATCCACGCCCATGATGTGGATGTAGGTGTCGAAGGGCACGTCCAGCCCGATCATCTGCGGGCGGTAGTTGGCGTTGCCGAGCACCAGTTCCGCCGGAATGACGCCGTCCTTCAGGATCTTCTGGTCGTGATAGACATCTTTGAGGAAGAGGTTCAACGCGGTCACGCGCTGGTTGATGCCCGCTTCCAGATGCGCCCACTCCTTCGCCGAGATGACGCGCGGAATGACGTCGAAGGGAAGGATGCGATCGACCGCATCCTTGTTCGAATAGACGAGGAAGGTGATGCCGAGATTGTAGAGTTCACGTTCGGCATCCTGCAGGCGACGACGCAAATCCTCGAAGTCCAGGGATGACAGCCGCTGCCTGATCAAAGCCGTATGATCGACCGGGGCGTCGCGGAGACCGAACAATTCATCATAATACAGACCCTGATCGTAATCGGCCAGGATATCGTTAGGCCTTGACGCGGTTGCGCTCACCGATCCCCCCGCTGTCCGACCCGGCTCCGCTTGCGTTCCGGGCAATGACGAGACGGCGAGTATGAACCAGATTTCGTCGGGTTTGAACAGGTCCAAACAGGCGCCATTGTGCGACGCAACGGCACTTTGACGTTGGTTGCACGCATCGTCGCTCAACTGCGTCCCGGCTGTGCAGCCGGTGCCTGCGCTTCGCGCAAAAGCACAATGGAGATGCGGCGATTGCGCGGTGATCCCGGCTGATCGGGAACGAGGAGATCGCGGCTCGCTTTGCCGACCACGTCCTGTATGCGGGACTCGGGAATGCCGTCGGTAACCAGCGCACGGCGCATAGCGTTGGCCCGCTCGGCCGAAAGATCCCAGTTGTCGCGGTTGGATCCGGCCGGGAACGGGGTCGCGTCCGTGTGCCCGCTGATGGAGAGCTTGTTGGGCAATTTACCCAATGCCTTGGCGAGCTGGGAGATGAGCTGGCGGGTTTGGGGAAACATCTGGCTGGAGCCGCCGGGGAACATCGACACGCGATCCTGGTCGACGATCTGGATGCGCAAACCATCCGGCGTCTGGTCGATGATCAGGTTCTGGGCGAGCGGAGCAAGCTCGGGCACGGACTGGATGGCCTGCCGGATCTCGGTCGCGGTCTGTTGGAACCGTTTCGCCTCCGTCTGCGCGTCGATCAGCTTGTCCTTGGCTTCCTCGACCCGCTCGGCGAAATCGGACAGCCGCTCGCCGGGCTTCTGGCCGGGAATGCCCAATTGCTTGGCCGTCGCCTCCAGACGCTCCTGATACGCGCGGCGCGTCTCGCTGCCGCTCTGCTCCGCCTGGCCCTGGGCGGAATTCTGGCCCGGACCCTCGCCGGGCTTCGGGGTGTTCTCTTCGGTCGGGTCGAGCGGATCGTCGGTGGTGCGCGATGCGAAGCCCGGCTGACCCTGCACCGGAACGTCCGCCGACACCGGCGAGGAGGGGGAAATCTGCGCGCCAGGGGAGGTGATGGTCTGCCCTCCCAAGACGCCGCCGGAACCCGAGCTCTCGCGGCTGACGCTGACCGGGGCGAAATAATCGGCGATGCCCTTGCGCTGGTCCGACGTCGTGACGTTCAGGAGCCAGAGCAGCAGGAAGAAGGCCATCATGGCCGTCACGAAATCGGCGTAGGCCACCTTCCACGCACCGCCGTGATGGCCGCCGTGACCGCCCTTCTTCTTCTTGATGATGATCGGCTGCTCGGTGCCGCCCGGATTGGCTGCCATGGTCGGAACGCGCGGCCCTGAGGTCGGTATTGGTGGCGTGATGATTGGCTGTGTTGATTAATATCCCTTTAACACTGCTTGCACCGGAGACCGGGATGCGTCGCGCCTGGATTCGGCTTGCGCCCTCCGGACCCTTGCTTTAATCCCGCCATTGACTTCGATGGCTGCGATGGGCGTGGGCAGGATGGACTTCGATTCGCGGGAATTCCGCAGCGCGCTGGGCTGCTTCGCGACGGGCATCGCGGTGATCACGGCTGTATCGGCGGATGGTCACGCCGTGGGCGTCACCGTGAATTCCTTCTCCTCCGTCTCGCTCGATCCGCCACTGGTGCTCTATTGCCTGGGCAAGGCGGCGCAGTCCTTCGATGCGCTGGCATCCGCCGACAGCTTCGCCGTGAATGTGCTGGCGGAGGACCAGAAAGAACTGTCGGTGCGCTTCTCGCGCAGTGCGCTGCAGGATCGTTTCGCAGGGCTGTCGGTCACCACCGGCGTGACCGGTGCGCCAATCCTCGACGGCTGCCTCGCCACACTGGATTGCACGCGCGAGGCGATGCACGACGCCGGTGACCATATCATCATCGTCGGGCGGGTGCAGGGATTGACGTCGCGTGACGGGCGCCCGCTGCTGTACTACCGGGGCGCCTACGCCGAACTGGCCTCGTAAGGACCTACGACACGTCCGACATCAGTTCCGTCGGGAAGCCGGCGGTCGTCAGCGTGTCCGTGATCTGGGCGAGGTGGCGGGTGCCGCGGGTCTCCAGGATAACGTCGATCTCGGCCATCTTGACGGGCACATCCTGGAACAGGCGCTGGTGGTGGACCTCCACGACGTTCGCTCCGACATCGGCGATCAGCCGGGTAACGGTGGCGAGGGCGCCGGGTACGTCGGCAAGGCCGATGCGCAGCCGCACCACGCGCCCTTCACGCACCAGCCCGCGCACCAGCACCTGGGACAGGATGCGGGCGTCGATGTTGCCGCCGCTGATCACGATGCCGACGCGCTGTCCGGCAAAGCGCGCGTGTTCGGCCATGACGGCCGCGAGGCCGGCGGCCCCGGCTCCCTCCACCACCAGCTTCTGCACGGTGGCGAGCTGATAGACGGCCTGCTCCAGCGCCACCTCGTCCACAAGCAGGATCTCATCCACCAGCCGTCTTGCGATCTCCAGAGTGTGACGGCCCGGTGCCTTGACCGCGATGCCCTCGGCGATGGTGGCTCCGCTGCACCGAACCGGCTCCCCCGCCAGCGCCTGACGCATGGAGGGGTAGAAGGCGCATTCCACGCCGATGACCGTGATGCCCGGTCGCAGCGCCTTGGCGGCTACCGCGACTCCGCCGATCAGGCCGCCCCCGCCGACCGGAATCACGAGCGCATCGAGGTCCGGCACCTGCTGCAGGAATTCCAGTCCCGCGGTGCCCTGACCCGCGATGATGAGAGGATCGTCGTAGGGATGGACGAACAGGCAGCCCTCGCGCGCCGCCAGCTCATGCGCGAAGGCCTCCGCGTCGCTCAACGTCTCGCCCTTCAGCAGCACGGTGGCGCCCAGCGCCTCCGTCCGTTCCACCTTGGTGAAAGGGGTGAAGGCCGGCATCACGATGGTCGAGCGGATGCCGAGCCGTGTCGCATGGCAGGCCACCGCCTGGGCATGGTTGCCGGCCGACATGGCGACCACGCCGGCCGCGCGCTCGTCGGGGCCGAGCGACAGCAGCTTGTTGAGCGCGCCGCGCTCCTTGAAGGCCCCCGTGCGGTGCTGCGTTTCCAGCTTCAGAAAGACCGAGCAGCCGGCTGCTTCCGACAGGCGCGGTGCCTCTTCCGCCGGGGTGAGCGGCAGGTGGCCGTCGATCCGGCGGGCCGCCGACTCGATGTCGGCAAGTGTTACGGTCATTGCTGCGGTTCCGGGGTGAGAAGGAGGCGCGTGGCGCCGCTGGCGCGCAGTTGGTTGGCGTCGCCCGCGAGCGTCACCGCTCCGCCATTGGCCCACAGCGTTACGAAATCGCCCCAATGCGGGGACAAAGGATTGCCCGACTGGCCCGTGGCGATCACGAAGCGGGAGTTGTCGAGATCGGCGAGGTCGTAGACCGCGCGGAAACCCGGACCGTGGACGTGGGAGAAGGGAGCATCGCTCGAGGCAACCTTCGTGGTCCCACGGTTGACCGTGTGGGCATCGCCGTCGGTGGCGACGGACAGATCGAACAGCGACCCGAGAACGGGAACGCGCCCGAGAAGGCGATGGTTCAGGGCCGCCTTGTGCTCCAGCCCCCAGGACCAGCCGGACATGTCGTTCCCATGCCTTTTCGTGATTGCCGCCAGCGCCGTGGCGAGGGATGCCGACAGCGCGTCGGCGCAGGTCTCACTCGCCGACGTGGACACATCGTCGCACCAGCCTTGCGCCTCCGTCAGCATGTGGCGCGCCGCTTCGGCGCGCAAGTCCCAGTAGGCTGGGAACAGCTCGCCCAACTCGTCGGCGGTCAGGCGTCGGACCAGCTCGCGCAGCCACCACGCGTAGATCAGCGGCTCCGCGCGGTCGCGGGCCATGGTGCCATCCCACGACCGCAGCAAAGCGAGCGCCTGCGCCTCCCGCTCGTTGCCGGGCCTGGTGGTCAGGAGCACCGGGAGGATCGCGCGGGCGTGCAGGGAAACGGCGTCCATCTGCTGGATGGCTGCACGTTCGACCGACAGCGGCGTATCGCTGTCGAGCATCTGGCCGATCCGGCGGGCACGCACGGGGTCCGGCCACTCACTCGCCAGCCGGTGGGGATAGTCGGGGCCGACCACCCGGTTGTTGGCGTTGACGATCCGACCGGATGGTGGGTCGAGGGCGCGGGGCAACTCGTCGTAGGGGATTGTGCCGATCCAATCATACTCCCCGGTCCATCCCGGCACCGGGGTGCGGCCGTCGCCTTTTCGGCGGATCGGCACCAGCGCCGGAGCCATGAAGGCGGTGGTGCCTTTGCTGTCGGTGTAGACGACGTTCTGCTGGGGAGCCTTGTGCAGGGACAGCGCAGCGGACGCCTCCGCCACGTTGCGGGCGAGGTTCAGGCGGTGCAGACCGCCGGCCGTGGTGTCGTCGTCCGCCAGCCCGGTGAAGGCAAGAGCGATCACATGCCCGGCCGGTGCCCCGGCGCTGCCATCCACGTCGGAGATCACCGGACCGTGGCGAGTCTCCCGCACGGTGATCGTCAGGTCCGGCTGTCCGGCAACGCGGATCACCTCTTGCCGCGTGCGGAAGGGTTCCGACCCGTCAGGCGTCAGGTAGCGGGCGGGATCCAGCGGATCGATGCGCTCGATGAACAGGTCCTGTGTGTCGCTGTGGGTGGTCGTGAAGCCCCACGCTATATGGCCGTTGTGGCCGAGCACATGCATCGGCACGCCGGGCACGGTGGCCCCGGCGATGGTCAGCTCCGGTGTGACGATGCGCGCGAGGTACCAGAGGATGGGCGCTTCCAACCCCAGATGCGGGTCGTTGGCAAGGATCGGTTTGCCCGTCGCCGTACCACGCCCATCGACCAGCCACTCGTTGGACGCCAGATCCGGCCCAAGGTCGGGCAGGGTTGCCAGCGCGTGGTCGAAGGACAGTCCGCGCAGCTCGGATGCGAGCGTCACCGGCGAGTCGGCCGGGGCTTCGGGGTAGAGGTCGCGGATCCGCTCGGGCGGAAGCGTCCGGAGGAGACGGGCGTTGCGCAACTCCTCCCGGTAGTTGCCGGAGAGCTGGAGCGCCATCAGCTTGCCCCACACCAGGCTGTCGGCCGGACTCCATGGCTCCGGCTCCAGCCGCAGGAGTTGGAACTCGATGGGCAGGGCCTCGCGTCGCGTGGTGAGATACGCGTTGATGCCGGCGGCGTAGCGGTCGAGCGCGGTGCGTGTTTCCGGCGGCAGCGCGCCGAGGCTGGACTCGGTGCGGCGGTACAGGCCGAGCGTCCGCATCATGCGGTCGATATCGACCGCCCAACTGCCGAAGCGTGTGCCCACAACCTCCGCGACCCGGCCGGCCCCGACCCGCCGCATGAACTCCATCTGGAACAGGCGGTCCTGAGCGTGCGCATGTCCGAGCGCGAAGTACGCATCGCCGAGGTTTGATGCCACGATGTGGGGCACGCCATTGCGGTCGCGCAGCACCTCCACCGGCGCCGACAGGCCCGGCATGGACAGTGTGCCCCGGCCGGACGGAACCTCGGCGCGCATCCACAGCAGCAAGGCGCAGGGAACCGCGACGGCCAGAAACAACAGGGTGCCCAGCAGAGCCGCGGTCACGGTCAATGTCCGCCTGGTCATGCTGTCGGGGCTCCTCTGATCCCATCCATTCCGCCGGCCCTGATAGATGGAGATGCGTGGACCGATTGCCACAGGCTGTACCGCGGCGTGCACCATCCCTATCATGGTGCCGATCGATGGTCCGCATGGTCGGGGAGGAGTCAGGGATGCCCTATTCGCAGCGCAGCGTGCTCGGGCTCAGCGCCGTGGGCTTCCACAGGATCGCCTACACCCAGTGGGGGCGCGAGAATGCCGACCGCACGGTGGTCTGCGCGCATGGGCTGACCCGGAACGGCCGCGACTTCGATGCGCTGGCGCTGAAGCTCGCGGACACACACCGGGTCGCATGCCCGGACGTGGTCGGGCGCGGCAAGAGCGACTGGCTTGCGAACCCGGCGCTCTATGGTTACCCGCAGTATCTTGCCGACATGGCGGTGCTGATCGGGCGGCTTGGGGTGGAGCAGGTCGATTGGGTGGGCACCTCCATGGGCGGGCTGATCGGCATGATGCTGGCGGCACAGCCGAACTCCCCGATCCGCCGCCTCGTCATCAACGACGTCGGTCCACTCGTCCCGAAGGAGGGGTTGGAGCGGATCGCCGATTACGTTGGTCGCGACCCGGTGCTGGAGGACATTGCGGGAGTCGAGGCCTATCTGCGCTTCGTGCTGATGGGGTTCGGGAGGCTGAGCGACGAATGCTGGCGCCATCTGGCGGAGCACAGCGCCCGACGGCGGCCGGACGGGCGCTTCGGCCTCGCTTATGATCCCGGCATCGCCGTACCCTTCAAGGCACAGCCGATCGGCAATGTGGATCTGTGGCCGCTGTGGGATCGCATCACCTGCCCGGTGCTGGTGCTGCGCGGCGCCGATTCGGACATCCTGCTGGCGGAGACGGCGGAGGAGATGGCGACCCGGGGTCCGAAGGCGCGCGTGGCGGAATTCGCTCATGTCGGCCATGCGCCGGCCCTCATGGATGACTCGCAGATCGGCGTCGTCACCCAGTTCCTGAACGCGGAGGGCTGAGATCATCGTCGTGTTCGACCCGCACGCCCTGCCGCCACTGCGCGACGTGATCGCCCGGCACGGTCTCGATGCCCGCAAGTCGCTGGGCCAGAACTTCCTGCTCGACCTGAACCTGACCGGCCGAATCGCGCGCTCGGCCGGGGATCTGCGCGGCGTGACGGTGGTGGAGGTCGGGCCCGGTCCGGGCGGGCTCACCCGCGCGTTGCTGGCGACCGACGCCGCAGCGGTGGTGGCGGTGGAACGGGACAGCCGCTTTGTCAGGGCCCTTCAGGATGTTGTCGAGGCGTCCGCCGGCCGATTGACCATCGTGGAGGCCGACGCGCTTGAGGTGGACCCGGTCGAGCTTGTTCCTGCCCCGCGGGCGATCGTCGCCAATCTCCCGTACAACGTGGCGACGCCCCTTCTGCTCGGCTGGCTGAAGCGCATCGATGCGTTCGCCGGGCTGACGCTGATGTTCCAGAAGGAGGTCGCCGACCGGCTGGTGGCGCAGCCGGGAAGCAAGAGCTACGGCCGTTTGTCGGTGATCGCCCAATGGCGGGCGCAGGCGAAGGTGCTGTTCAACCTGCCGGCGAAGGCCTTCACGCCGCCGCCGAAGGTCGAGTCCACCGTCGTGCAGTTCACCGCCCGTCCCGACCCGGAGCCGGCCGATTGGAAGACCATGGAGCGGGTCACCGCCGCCGCCTTCGGCCAGCGCCGCAAGATGCTGCGGCAGAGCCTGAAGCCACTGGGCGACGCGGAGGCGCTGCTGGCCGAAGCCGGGCTGGACGGCACCGCGCGGGCGGAAGAGGTGCCGGTGGCCGGATTCGCCGCCCTGGCGCGGGCGGTCAGTGCCCGGACTGGAGCGTCTTGACGTAGTCGGACAGGCCGATCTGCCGTCGGCGGCGCAGCCGCTCCGCGCGCAGGATGGACTGCACGGACAGCACGCTCTCGTCCACGTCGTGGTTGACGATGACGTAATCGTACTCCGCCCAGTGGCTCATCTCGTCACTGGCTTTCGCCATACGGTGGGCGATGACCTCGGCCGAATCCTGTGCTCGGGCGCGCAGACGGCGCTCCAGCTCCGCCGCCGACGGTGGCAGGACAAAGATGCTGACGAGGTCGTCGCGGGCGTTCTCCGCGAGTTGCTGCGTACCCTGCCAGTCGATGTCGAACAGCACGTCGCGCCCCTCCCGCAGGGCGCCTTCCACCGGGCCGCGGGGGGTGCCGTAGAAATTGCCGAAGACGTTGGCCCATTCCAGCAACTCGCGCCCCTCGGCCATCCGTTTGAACTCCGGCTGGTCCACGAAGTAGTAATCGGTGCCCGGCACCTCCCCCGGCCGCATGGGGCGGGTGGTCACCGACACCGACATGGTGATGCCCGGGTCGCGGTCGAGCAGACGGCGCGAGATGGTCGTCTTGCCCGCGCCCGACGGCGAGGACAGCACCAGCATCAGGCCGCGGCGGCCGATGTGCCGTGGGACGGCGGCGAAGGGGGAGGTGGGGATGGCCATGATGCGCTCGCTCACTCGATGTTCTGGACCTGCTCGCGGAACTGCTCGATCGACGCTTTCAGCGACAGCCCGATTCGCGTCAGCTCGACGTCGGCCGACTTGGAGCAGAGGGTGTTGGCTTCGCGGTTGAACTCCTGGCACAGGAAATCGAGACGGCGGCCGATGGCCCCACCCTCCGCCAGCATGTCGCGGGCCGCCTGGATGTGGGCGCGCAGCCGGTCCAGTTCCTCCCGCACGTCGGCCTTGCCGATCAGCAGGGCTGCCTCCTGCGCCAGCCGCTCCTCCGCCATGGCGGGGATGGCGTCGAGCAGGGCCATCACCTGGGCCCGCAACTTATCGCGCAGCGCGGCCGGCTGGGTCGAGGCGCAGGAGGCGGCCAGCCCGACCAGCCGCTCGATCTCCGCGAGATGCCCGGCGAGGACCTCGGCCAGCCGCTTGCCCTCGGCAACGCGGGCGGCGGCGAGCTCGTCGATGAGGCGCGCGAGGTCGGCGCGGACCGACTCCTCCATGCGGCCGCGGGCCTCGGTCTCGTCCTCCTCCACCGGCTCGATGATGCCGCGGATGGCGAGCAGCGCGTCGAGCCGGGGCGGGGCGGCACCGGCGCCCTCGATCTCCCGGGCGAGCGCGATGACTTCGGCCAGCAGCGGGCGGTTGATGCGGACTTGGGACACGCCGGCGGTGCGGGTCACCGACAGGGTCAGGTTGACATTGCCGCGCGCGAGGCGCTTGGGCATCTCGGCGCGGGCGATCGCCTCGATCCCGTCGAAGCCGGTCGGCATGCGGCAGCGGATGTCCAGACCGCGTCCGTTGACGCTCTTGGCTTCCAGCGTCCAGGAATAGCCGTCCCCATGGCCGTCGGTCCGAGCGAATCCGGTCATGCTGGCGACAGGGCGTTTGGCGGTCACGGTCGGCCTCGGCAACAAGGTCTTGGGGAGCGATGGAGCGGCAACTTACAGTCTGCCCATCGTCTGAGCAACAAGGGGAGCGGGGGGATCGTCATGCGGGAGCCTGGGTCGATCGTCATCACCGGGGCGTCGAGCGGCATCGGCGAGTCGCTGGCGCGTCTCTACGCCGCACGGGGCATCGCGCTGGCGCTGACCGGGCGGGACCGGGACCGGCTGGAGGCGGTGGCGGCCGCGTGCCGGGGGCAGGGGGCCGCGGTGACGGCCGCAGTCATCGACGTGACCGACCGGGAGGGCATGGCGGAGTGGCTGCTCGGGGTCGACCAAGCGGCGCCGGTGGATCTGCTGATCGCCAACGCCGGGGTGTCGGCCGGCACCGGACGGGCCGGCGAGACCGAGGAGCAGGCGCGCTTCATCTTCGACGTGAACCTCACCGGTGTGCTGAACAGCATCCACCCGCTGCTGCCGGCCATGCGGCAGCGGCGGCGCGGGCAGATCGCCATCGTGTCGTCGCTGGCGGGGTTCCGCGGCATGCCGGGGGCGCCGGCCTACAGCGCCAGCAAGGCGGCGGTACGGGTCTATGGGGAGGCGCTGCGCGGCGAACTGGCCGCCGACGGGGTTGAGGTCTCGGTCGTCTGCCCCGGATTCGTGCGCAGCCGGATGACCGCCCGCAACCCGTTCCCGATGCCCTTCCTGATGGACGGGGAGACGGCGGCGCGGATCATCCGCTCGCGCCTTGCCCGCAACCGGGGGCGGATCGCCTTCCCATGGCCGACCGCGGCGGCGGTGTGGCTGCTCGCCGCGCTGCCGCCGGGGCTGACCGACCGGCTTCTCCGGGCTGCACCGAAGAAGCCGTGACCGGGGGTGGGATCAGGCCCGGCTGTAGCCCCACAGATAGGCCGGCGGGAAGTTGACCGGAGTCCAGCCGAGCCGCGTGCCCTTCAGGCCCAGCGCCTTCATGTCGAGCGGCGAGGTGAAGGAGTAGGTGAAGAGGAGGAAGCGCCGCCCCTCCGGGATCACGCGGAAGATGGCGTCCACGATCTCCGCCTGCATGCGCTTGGGCAGGATCACCATGGGCAGCCCGACCAGCAGCGTGCCGACCTTGCCGATCAGGTTCGTCGGGAGCATGCGGTCGATGTGGCGGCAATCGCCGTGCAGCACGTTGACGCGGGGGTAGATGCCGCGCAGGTAACCGGCGAGCTTGCTGTCGATCTCCACCGTGTAGACGCGCTCGTCCGGAATGCCGCCGTCGAGGATCGCCTTGGTCAGGGCGCCCGTGCCGCCGCCGAACTCCACCACCACCTCGTCCGCACCGCAGATCAGATTCTCACGCACCAGCTTCTGCAGGCCGGGGCCGGACGGACAGACCGACCCCATCGTCACCGGGTTGGCCGCCCAGCGCTGCAGGAAGATCCAGGCCGCCGGGGGCTTCTTGCCCACTTTCCGCTTCTTGATGGCGGTGGTGAGTTCCGATCGCGTCATGTCCGGCCTTTCGCCGCAGGTTGTTGATCGATTGCCACGCGGGGTGAACACGCAAAACCCCTCCGTAGTCCCGAACCGCTGATACCCACACGTCTTATGGATGAATACTCGGAGCCTCGCAACCGGTGCCGGTCACGGAACCGTCATGGATCGGTCGTCCCCGTCAGAAGCTCGTGCCCGGCGTAGGACAGGCCGCTGACCAGCACGCTGGCGAACAGCACGGCCCCGGCCGCGAGCGCCAGCCCGAACCCGACGGCGGCGCCGTCGCGCTCGATCAGCCCCAGCGCCAGGAAGACCAGCGCGAATCCGGGCAGCCAGCCCATCAGCGGCAACGGCACGAAGGCGACCAGGGCCAGCACGAAGATCAGCAGCGGGAACCAGGGCTGGCCGTCGATCCGCGCCAGGGCCGGCAGGCGCGGCTGCAGCGTCCGCTCGATCCCGGTCAGCCGCGGCAGCACCGCGGTGATCATGCGTGCCGCCGTGGAGCGCGCCACCGAGCGCCGGCTGAGCCAGCCGGGCAGCCCCGCGTCCCCATGGCCGAACAGAAGCTGGATGCTGAACAGCAGGACCGGCAGGTTGAACAGCACCGACACGCCGAGCGGCACCGGCGACACGGTGGGAATCGACAGGGCGAGCAGCACGGTGCCGAGCGAGCGGTCGCCCAGCGCCCGCATCAGATCGCCGATGGTCACCCGCCCGTCCGGCAACTCCGCCAGGAAGCGGGTGAGCACGTCGGAGGTGCGTTCCGGGCCGGGACGGCTGGCGGCGGCGGGCTCGTCGTAGAAGACGCCATCGCCGGGGACCGGGGCGGTCACGCGGGCACCCCCGCGTCCGCGGCGGCCGACTCGTAGGCTTCGAGTGCTTCCAACCAGGCCTCCTCAGCAGCCGAAAGGCGCTTGTCGATGGCGCCCAGATCGATCTGGAGCTTCTTGAGCGCGTCCGGCGGCCCGTCGTAGAGGGCGGGGTCGGCCAGCTTCGCCTCGATCGTCTTCCGGTCGGCGGCCAGCCGGGTGACCTGCGACTCCGCGTCGGTCGCCTTGCGCTTGAGGGGGGCGAGCTGGGCGCGCGCCTCCGCCGCGGCGCGGCGTTGGTCCTTGCGGCTGGGACCGGTGTCGCCGCGGGCGTCCGCCCGATCAGCGCGGGCCGCTTCCAGCAGCATGCGGCGGTAGTCGTCGAGGTCGCCGTCGTAAGGCTTGCAGGTGCCGCCGTTGACCAGCCACAGCCGGTCGGCGGTCAGCTCGATCAGGTGCGGGTCGTGGCTGATCAGGATGACGGCACCCTCGTAGCCGTTGATCGCCTCGATCAGCGCCTCTCGACTGTCCACGTCCAGATGGTTGGTCGGCTCGTCCAGCATCAGGATGTGCGGCGCCTCGCGGCTCATCAGCGCCAGCAGCAGCCGCGCCTTCTCGCCGCCGGACAGGTCGCCGATGCGCGTTTCCGCCTTGGTCTGCGGGAAGCCGAAACGGCCGAGATGGGCGCGGACCTTGGTTTCCGGCACGTCGCGCAGGATGCGCTGCATCTGCTGGATCGGGGTGATGGACAGGTCCAGCTCGTCCTGCTGGTGCTGGGCGAAATAGCCGACCTTGAGCTTGCCGGACCGGCGCATGGTGCCGCCCATCGCCTCCAGCCGCCCGGCGAGCAGCTTGACCAGCGTGGACTTGCCGTTGCCGTTGGCGCCCAGCATGGCGATGCGGTCGTCCATGTCGATGCGCAGCGACACGCGCTTCAGCACCGGCTTGCCGTCATAGCCGACCGCCACGTCCTCAAGTGCGATCAGCGGCGGGGCGAGCGCATCGGGCTGCGGGAAGTTGAAGGCGATGGTGTCGTCGTCCTGCACCAGCGCGATCGGCTCCAGCCGCTCCAGCGCCTTCAGGCGGCTCTGCGCCTGCCGGGCCTTGCTGGCCTTGAAGCGGAAGCGGTCCACGTAGGACTGCATGTGCTTGCGCGCCGCCTCCTGCTTGGCGGCCATCGACTGCAGCCGCTCGATGTTGGCCTGTCGGGTGCGCAGGAACTGGTCGTAGCCGCCGGCGTAGCTGACCAGCTTGCCGTTATCGACGTGGATGGTCGTGGTCGGCACCGAGTTCAGCAGGTCGCGGTCGTGGCTGACGATCAGGATCGTGTGCGGGTAGTTCTTCAGATAGCTCTCCAGCCACAGCGTGGCTTCGAGGTCGAGGTGGTTGGTCGGCTCGTCCAGCAGCAGCAGGTCGGGCCGTGCGAACAGCACGCCGGCCAGGGCCACGCGCATGCGCCAGCCGCCGGAGAAGTCGGAGCAGGGGCGCTGCTGCGCCTCGTGGTCGAAGCCGAGGCCGGACAGGATCTGGGCGGCCCGCGCGGGGGCCGAATGCGCCTCGATGTCGGCCAGCCGCGTATGGATCTCCCCGATGCGCAGCGGGTCGGTGGTGGTCTCCGCCTCCGCCAGCAGGGTGGTGCGTTCGGTATCGGCGGCCAGCACGGTGTCGATCAGGCTGGTGGCGCCCGACGGCGCCTCCTGCGCCACCATGCCCATCCTCATCCCCGAGGGCAGGGTGATGGAGCCGCCGTCGGCCGTGAGCTGGCCGGCGATCAGCTTCAGCAGCGTGCTCTTGCCCGTGCCGTTGCGGCCCACCAGCGCCACCCGGTGCCCCTTGGGCACGACGGCGGTGGCCTGGTCGAAGAGCACCCGTCCGCCGTAGCGGAACGTCAGATCGTTTATGTGAAGCATATCACCGGCCGATGTAGCAGAGGACGCGGCGGTTTTGAAGGGTTGCCGCCGGAATTGGCCCCTGCGTCCACCGAATGTCGCCATTGTCGGGTAGACGCGGGGCAAGACCGCGGATATAACGCCGCGCAATTCGGCGCCCCCGATGCCATCGTCAACCCAACACGGGGCGCCTTCCGCAAGGAGCACACGTCCATGGCCGTCGAACGCACCCTCTCGATCATCAAGCCCGACGCGACCCGCCGCAACCTGACCGGCAAGATCAACGCCCGGTTCGAAGACGGCGGCCTGCGCATCGTCGCGCAGAAGCGCATCCGGCTGAGCCGGGAGCAGGCCGAGCGGTTCTACGCCGTCCACGCCGAGCGCGCCTTCTTCAAGGACCTCGTCGAGTTCATGATCTCCGGCCCGGTCGTCGTGCAGGTGCTAGAAGGCGAGAACGCCATCGCCCGCAACCGCGAGATCATGGGCGCCACCAACCCGGCCAACGCCGCGGCCGGAACCATCCGCAAGGATTTCGCGGAGTCGATCGAGGCCAACTCGGTGCACGGCTCCGACGCGCCGGAGACGGCCGCCGAGGAGATCCGCTTCTTCTTCAGCGGCCTGGAGCTGGTGGGCTGACGCTTCGCCGCACCGACGCCGTTCCGGTGAGGGCCGCTCCTGGGAAGGGGCGGCCTTCGTCGTTTGCGGGGTGTCCGCCGCGGCGTGGACAGTGCCGGCTTTGTGGAGTATTCGGGTGGGGCGGTGCCGGTGCCGATTGCCGGACGAACAGTTTCCAGGACACCCGGCCCATGGCTTCCTTCGACTCGCAGCCGATCGTCATCTCCTTCCTGAAGCCGCTGCAGGGTGCCAACGACCTGGCCGACGAACGGGTGGTGGAGCTTCTGGTGCGCGGCTATGTCGACCGTTGCCTGGCCGCCTTCCGCGACGCGGCGGAGGGGCGGGTCTCGCAGGACGACGCGGTGGATGACATCTACCAGCTCGCCAGCGCGCTGAACGCCGTGTTCCTCGGCACCAGCGGCTTCCACACGCTGACCGTCCATCCCTGGAACGCCGCCGACCAGCTCGGTGTGTTCCTGCGCGACACGCTGGATCTGGACTTCCCGCCGGGCGAGTGCGTGCGTGCGTCGCTCGTCCATCTGGCGACCCAGATCATGCTGGGTGTCCAGCAGCCCCAGCCGGAATGGGAGGGCATGATGGAGGAGTTGACGATCGATATGCGCGATCTGCTGCTCGGGCGCGCCCCGGCCGACGACGGCGAGGCGCTGCCCTACGCGTGATCCTGCCGTTACAGCAGGAAGAACGCCATCAGCACGAGCAGCACGGCGACGGCGACGGAGCCGTACTTCACGAACTGCGTGAAGGCGATCCAGTCCGCCCGGTGCTCGCGCAGCAGCTCGTCGGATTGGGCGCTGTCGGTGTGGGTGACGCTGGCCATGTTGTCCCTCTTCCCTTGTGACCCTGTGACGCTTTTGTCCGAGATTTAGGGGAGTCGGGGGGTGCTGTCCAGTGGAGCTTGCGGGCGGCTGGACAAGCGGGGCGGCGGGCGGGATCATGGTGGTTCCTGTTCCAGTCGGGAGGGCAGCGATGAGCGCATCCGACACGGTGATCCGGGAAGCACAGCCGACCGACGCGCCGGGCATCGCGCATGTGCATGTGGCGACCTGGCGCACCACCTACCCCGGCCTGGTGCCGGCCAGCTTCCTGGTCGGCATGTCGGAGGATCAGGCGGCGCGCCGCTGGTCGGGGCTGCTGCTGACGCGCGAGCCCGGCCACGGCACCTTCGTGGCGGTGGACGCGCGCGGGGCGGTGGTCGGATTCGCCACCTGCGGACCGCGCCGGGGCGGTTTTCCGGATTTCGGCGGTGAGTTCTACGCCATCTACCTGCTGGACGAGGTGCAGGGCACCGGCATCGGCCGCCGGCTGATGGCGGCCATGGCCGACCGGCTTCTGGAGCACGGCACGCGGACCGCCTGCGTCTGGTGTCTCCGCGACAACCCGGCGCGCTGGTTCTACGAGCGGATGGGCGGGGCGCGGGCGGCCGAGCGGCCGATCCAGTTCGCCGGCTCGTCGCTGGTTGAGATCGCCTATGGCTGGCAGGATCTGCACCCGCTGGCGCGGATGTCGGCTGGAGCGTGATGGGGCGGGGCGTGATGCCCGCATGGCGCCCCCGCCGTGGCGGGGGTTTTTTCGGGTTGACCCCGTCTGGTCTTGGGGCCATGAAACCGGCTTCACAAAAAGCCGGTGCCGAGCCATGTCCGCGGAACGCGTCCTCATTCTCGATTTCGGGTCGCAGGTCACCCAGCTCATCGCCCGCCGTGTGCGCGAGGCCGGGGTCTATTGCGAGATCCACCCCTATGCCATGACGGCGGAGCGTATCCGGGCCTTCGCGCCGAAGGCGGTGATCCTGTCCGGCGGCCCCGCCTCGGTGCTGGAGCCGGGGGCGCCGCGGGCGGACGACGCGGTGTTCACGCTGGGCGTGCCGGTGCTGGGCATCTGCTACGGGCAGCAGACCATGTGCCACCAGCTCGGCGGCACCGTCTCCGCCTCCGAGCACAAGGAGTTCGGCCGCGCCTATCTGGAGGTGAAGGAGCCCTGCGCCCTGTTCGACGGGCTGTGGGTGGTGGGTGCCCGCGAGCAGGTGTGGATGAGCCACGGCGACCGGGTCACCGAGCTTCCCCCCGGCTTCCGCGTGGTCGCCACCAGCGAGGGCGCGCCCTTCGCCGTCTGCGCCGACGAGGCCCGGCAGTTCTATGGAACGATGTTCCATCCGGAGGTGGTGCACACCACCCACGGCGCCCAGCTCCTCGCCAACTTCGTGCACCGGGTCGCCGGCTGCACCAGCGACTGGACCATGGCCGCCTTCCGCGAGGCCGCCATCGCCCGCATCCGCGAGCAGGTCGGCAAGGAACGGGTGATCTGCGGCCTGTCCGGCGGCGTCGACAGCTCGGTCGCCGCGGTGCTGATCCACGAGGCGATCGGCGACCAGCTCACCTGCATCTTCGTCGACACCGGCCTGATGCGGGCGGGCGAGTCGGAGGAGGTGGTGAGCCTGTTCCGCAACCACTACAACATCCCGCTGGTGCACCGGAACGCCGCCGACCTGTTCCTCGGCAAGCTGGCCGGCGTCACCGATCCGGAGACCAAGCGCAAGATCATCGGCGCCACCTTCATCGACGTGTTCGACGAGGAGGCGCACAAGGTCGGCGGCGCCGGCTTCCTGGCCCAGGGCACGCTGTACCCCGATGTGATCGAGAGCGTGTCCTTCACCGGCGGTCCCAGCGTCACCATCAAGTCCCACCACAACGTCGGCGGCCTGCCCGAGCGGATGAAGCTGAAGCTGGTCGAGCCGCTGCGCGAGCTGTTCAAGGACGAGGTCCGCGCGCTGGGGCGCGAGCTGGGGCTGCCCGAGAGCTTCGTGAAGCGCCACCCGTTCCCCGGCCCCGGCCTCGCCATCCGCATCCCCGGCGACATCACCCCGGAGAAGCTGGAGATCCTGCGCAAGGCGGACACCATCTATCTGGAGGAGATCCGCAACGCGGGCCTCTACGACGCCATCTGGCAGGCCTTCGCCGTGCTGCTGCCGGTGCGCACCGTGGGGGTGATGGGCGACGGCCGGACCTACGACCATGTGCTGGCGCTGCGCGCCGTCACCTCGACCGACGGCATGACCGCCGACTGGTACCATTTTCCGCACGAGTTCCTGGCCCGCGTCTCGAACCGCATCGTCAACGAGGTGCGGGGCGTGAA
This sequence comes from Azospirillum oleiclasticum, assembly GCF_013423485.1. Taxonomy (GTDB): domain Bacteria; phylum Pseudomonadota; class Alphaproteobacteria; order Azospirillales; family Azospirillaceae; genus Azospirillum; species Azospirillum oleiclasticum. The sequence continues at coordinate 601 of NZ_JABFFR010000021.1, read as the reverse complement.
CCGGGTGGTCTACGACATCACCAGCAAGCCGCCCGGCACCATCGAGTGGGAGTGAGGCGGTCGGGCTCCGTGCGACATCGTGCGACGCTTTTCGGCGGGGGTGCCGGGGTGTCGCATGGGTGTGAGCGGGGGATTTTTCCGTGTTTTCAGTGGGTTGGTTAGAATCGTTCGTGGACGGACGTGCGACGGGGGTGTCGCACGGGGTTGAGGGGAGTGGTCGCGTCGGGCCCCCACCCAAACCCCTCCCCACTGCGCGGGGGAGGGCCTTTTCTTCTCCCTTCCCCGTCGTCAGATGGGGGAGGGTCGGGGTGGGGGCCGGGCGCGACACCGCCGCCTCCATCCGCTCCCACATGGCTTTCTGCCAGTCCGGCACCAGCGCCGCCGGCAGCACATAGGCGTTGTTGCGCCGGAGCCGAGCGCGGGCTTCGGCGATCATGGACTGGTATTCCCAATAGGTCCGGTAGCGGAAATCCTCCGCCTCCTTCCAGGCGTTGCGCAGGGCGTCCATGCCGATGCCCAGCGTCTCCGACACATGCCGTGGCGTGTAGCCGGCGGCCAGCGCGCGGGCGTGTAGCGCGCCAACTGGTTTGACACATTCGGA